>JAHAJA010000021.1 GCA_018372435.1 Clostridiales bacterium
TTTATTGAAGAAAGTCCCATAAGTTAAAAAATTTATATTTTGTGGATCAACATAAGATTCGAGCTTGCCAAATGTAAATTCTGTAATCTCCGGCTTTGTCATATCTATTTTAATATCTACAGTTTTTACATCAGAAACATTATTAGCGTTATCAACAGCATAAACATAGTATCTTTCATTATTATGCTCACCTGTACAAGTAAATGCATATGTTCCATTTGATATAGGAGCTGTATTTGTTTCTTCTTCTAAAACTTGAGTTTTAGATAATTGCACATTTGACCATACTACTCTTGAAAGTCCTGATGATGGATTCGTTTCAGAATCCTCATCCGTTACGTTTCCATTTACGATATAATCATGGTTTGTCCATTCCATAGCTGGTATTTCAACAACATATGGTTCCGTTTTATCCATGATGATTTGAATATCTAATCTATTTATTTCCACCCATCTACTTCCTAGTTTTTTTGAGGGATTATAAACTTCAATTTTCGATATTTTTTTTGAATCTGATATTTCTATCTCAGAATAAGAGGATAAAGAATTCTTTTCTCCATTTATTCTAATTTTCGTATAAGGTAATTGAGGAGTTATGATTACTTTTGAATCACCATTCAGAAAATTATAGATTTGAGTTTCATCTACAATCTTTGGATATCCACTTATGAGATTGGTAGCCATTAGCTTATAACCTGTTAAATCATCATCTATAGTTTCTATCCTACAAAATTTTATTGTAATAGTATGTGCTTCTGTAATAGGAAGTACATATTGGTATGTTGAATTATCGTCTATAAAGTCAAAATTATAGACTACCTCCCCATCAAGAGAAATCTCCTCAACATCATATTCTTCGTCAGGAACAAGAGTAAGTGTAAGATTCTCCCCATAAATAATATTCTGAGTTGTACCTGCTGAAGAATCTCCAACTAAGACTGAACCATTTTCTCCTGTGATAATATTGATATCATATGTATTAATTGCAAATGTAATCGTAATGGAATGATCGTTATTAATATTAGAGAACACGTATGTGTATTCGGTTAAATCATTATTATATAAACAATCTGTTTGGATAACTCCATCGATTTCAACACTACTAATATGATAATTATTGTCTGCCTTAGCAGTAAAACTTGGGCTATCTCCCTCTTTAAAAATTATAGATCCCCCACTAACTAACATATCTTCGTTTTCGTCCTGGAATAGCTTTCCTTTCTCACTAAAACTAAATCTTACCTCCCATGTTATTACAGCGAACGTAACTTCAACTATATGGTCAGTATCAATTTCATCAAAAGAAAAATCGTATTCTACCTTACCAACCGCATCAGTAACCGGTGTATTATCTATCATAAGGGTTTCAATTTGATATCCTTGATCTGCTTTTGCACTTACACTCCTACTAGAACCATAAGGAATAGAATCCTCTGATTCCGTGATTGCTCCATTCTCGCCAGCGTTCGTAGTAATTGAAAATTCTTTAATCGAAAGTTTCCCGTCCAAATCAAGAATATCTGTTTGACTATTTACATTTCCTAAGTACATCGGATTATTATACTTTTCATTTGTTGGAATAACTGTAAAGTCATACGATTTATCTTTATAAACTACAGCACAAAAGGATCCATCGTTCTCAAGGTTAACCAAACCATCGTCGTATCCAGTATACGATACCGTACCCCCATCACTATAGGGATTATCGGCTTCATCTACAATATGTCCCCTAACCTCTATGGTTTCCAATGGTTCAAAATCAATAAGTTCAAAAGATAAGTATGTATCACTAAAAGTTAATTCAGATTGGATATACTCTTCATACCCTATCATACCAGTTATTTGAATATCATATATACTACTGGTATTGACAAAATCGTTAAATGTTGCTTTTCCATCTACTACGTCTTCTGTTTGAAATACTGTAGGATCTTTACTATTCTGGAGCGTAATAGTAATATTTCCACGAATAGATTGATCAATTACAATTTCAAAAATAGGTAGATATTCTTCCTCTGTCGCAGGTGGTTCTTCCTCCTCTGTCGTAGGTGGTTCTTCTCCCTCTGTCGTAGGTGGTTCTTCTCCCTCTGTTGTAGGTGGTTCTTCTTCCTCTGTCTTAGGTGGTTCTTCTCCCTCTGTCGTAGGTAGATTTTCATCCTCTAAAGTAGGTAATCCTTCCGCATACGCATTATTGTAAACCGCTGCAGATATTACATCAACAAACAAAATTACTATAATAAATATCAAAATAAATCGTTTCATATTTTTTTTAACATATCTATGCATATTATTACACCTTTCATATTCGTTGAAATAATAACATTGAGTTGTGTTATTTCTTACTTTCTTTTTGACTGTTTAAAACTGCTGAAAATTCTTTATAGAATTTTCCCTTTGTTCTATTTCTCTTATATTTATAAAAATACATTAGAAATCCTATCAAAAAGCACACTACTGTCATACATACAAAACCTACTAAAGGTATCATTACAAAAGGTGAATTATATTTTAAATCTAGTGCACTTTCTAATTTAGGATATAATTCAGAGTATATAAGTATTGCAAACACTACAGAAAAAGAAACAACGAAACATAGTAAGCTTTTAAAGTAAGCCTTTATGATATACTTAATAATCAAAACCATTCCAGATTCCTTCTTCATTGTTATTCCTCCTTCGTAGTAATATTCTTTAAGAATTCCTTTATTTCAGGTCTACTTATACCTTTACTCTTTGATATAATTGCTATACTTTCGTCATTGTCTAGCACATTCTTGAGCTTTACAACTGCATTGTGAAATCTTACATTTTTTTGGTATTCTTCCAAAGTATCATAGGCCTGAACAATGTCAGTTTTACCTACTTCAACATTAAAGATTGCCCTTGCTAGTTCATAACCAATGCTTTCATCTTTGGGATTTAATTTGATAATTTCAGTAGATATTTCTTTGAACTTTCTTGTATTCGCATTTTCCATTATTTCATCAATACTCTGTGCTAACGAATCTTGATTGCCAACCAGTTCTAGAAGTTCTACAAGCAAAGTAGCTTCAAAATCAGATATACTTCCATCTTGGTACGTAAAACTTGCTACCATCTTATAGTTATTAGCCTTGCTATTAGCAGGAGCAGTGGTTATTAAATCGATAGCAATCTCGTCCAATTTATAGAACTGTGTATCATTATATGTACTAATTAAATTATTCCATTTACTCTGAGCAATATTAAATGCCATGCTTCGATAAATAAAATAAATAATTAAAAATAAAGAGAATGACGCAAGCATAATACCACACGATTTAAATGCATTTTTAACTTTAATATTTTCCTCTTTTATAATCGTTGGTGCAGAGTCCTTTGCATTTTCAATATCCTTTTTTAATTCCTTATATGAATGGTAATACTCCTTATTGTTCAAGTTGATATAATTCTTATTTCGTTTTTTTGTACACTTTTTAATTATAGTTTCTAGTTTCTTATGATAGAAAATAGAGGTACAAGAGAAATCTCTGTTACAATAAATATCATCATATAAAAAATTTTCTTTATAGAAATCATGCATATCAGCTGAAAATTGCTCATTTTTAGTAACAAGTTCAAAAAGATTCAAGCATTCCCAAAATGTCACTCCCCATGAGAAGATATCACTTTCAATGGACATTTTTCCCAATTCAATATCTCCTGTAAATGGAAATAATGAATCTTCAGAAGCTGTTGTATAGCATTCTGGAGCAGCATACCCTAAAGTGCCATATTCATATGGTTTTTCTAGTGTTTCATTCTTGTTATAATCTGCCTCTGATAAGTTGCTGAGAGCAAAACGATTAGCATTCGTAACCTTTTTTGATCTACCAAAATCTATAAGAACTAACTCTTTTCCATATCTGGTCACCATTATATTCTCAGGCTTTATATCTAAATGCAAAATATGTTTTTGTTCTGTCACAAACTCCAAAATCTCACACAAGTTAATCATAAAAAGCATAATCTGATTTTGATATTTCAAAATATTATCATAATTGTAGCTAAGATTGACAGCTGCCTTTTCTTCTTTACTAAACTCCGGATAGTTAACAACTTTACTGAGTCCATTGTCTAGTAATTCGATCTTTCTAAGCTTCCAGTATTCCTCTCTACAATATTCCTCAAGCGACCAACCATCAATAAATTCTTCAATTACACAAAAATATGATGTATTATCAATTACGCCAGTATTATTTCTATTACAAACCAAACTAAAGTCGCCCATATCTCCAACTACATCTTCAATTCGTACAATCGATCTACACTCTCTAAGTTCTTCAAATATCTTACATTCTTCATTCTTAAAGATTTCTAAACGATTTACAACTTTTCCGTCCCATATAATAGATTTGGGTTTAAACTTTAAAACACAAGAGAACTGAAGTCCACCGTCTAGCTTAGTTTTGAGTCCTTTATAAACAATGCTTTCTGTACCAATAGCTATAAAACCATCTTTATTAATACCATAAGATGTATCAATAATATAACGGTATGAATTACCAACTAATTCACTACTCATACTTATCTATACTCCCTTTTTGATCCTCAGCAAAAATCAAAGAATATATTGATTCTTGTGCATTTTCCTGAAGTACTGACAACTTCTTTATTTGTGATTTATCATTTTTTAATACATCTGGTATTTTAGCATCGCCAATATCTGGTCTACTCATAAGACTCTACCCTCTTCAATTCGTATTTTTTATTGCTACTCTTCTGCTTTCTATTCAGATTGCGGATTTTTATTAAACTCTCCAAGTTCATCATCAAGTTTCAAGTAATTATCCTTCACGTCTTTTACAGCACCGTTATTAATTACATCTAATATATCCTTTATTCCACCGATGTTTTCAAGAATATGATTTACTTCCTTCTTGTATGCATCGGCTCCATCACCTTTCCATTTATCTAGTAATGTAGCATTAATCTCATTAAATTGTTCCTTGATAGCATCAAATTCAGTTATTGCTTCTTCACTTTCTTTTTCAAATTGCATAATCTTATCAATGTCAGCTGATACAAAAGCAGTTCCTGCCATAATAATCATCCTTTCATTTATCAAATTTCTTTTACTTAATCTGCTATGTGCAAAATATTGTAACCATATTAACTTACTATTTTATACTATCTCTTAAGAAGAATTATCATATGCATTGCTATATGTATACCCCAAATTCAATATTTATAATTTATTTCCTTATTTTATCATATTTTTAGAAATTATACCACATTTAAATCAAGTATGCAAATATATGTTATATATTGTAAGCGCTAAATAAAAAAGTAAATTCCAGTTGATTCGGAACTGGAATTTACTATATAATTTAACCTATTTATTTTAGAAATTTTATTGAATTCTTATCTTTTACAAAATTCATTGTATTATATAGTACTAGTACATCCGTAATCTCATTATCTTCTACAAACTCTTCAACTCCACCATTAAAGTAACGAAAATCGATCATATAGGTTTCTTCATAATGATTAACAGCCAAAGGAACGAACGAATGGGCATAGGAATCTTTAATTACCAAAAGCCTTCTTCCATTCTTATTATTCGTATTAACTTTTACTAAAGCGTTATTTCCACCCATATATACAGAATATTTATCTTTCCCCTCTAATTGGCTTAAATCATATAAAGTATCCGTTTCATCAGTCAAATTATAAAGTAATTGATAATTCATATCTTCTTTTATTTCATATAGATAGATATCATCTGGTTCTACATTCACGTTGACTTTTGAATGCAAAGTACCATAGAACTGATCAGATCCTAAGGTAATATCAAATTGTTCCCTACTAAGTGGCGTAAATCCTGCATCCTTAGCCCATTGCTCATATGCATAAAATGCGCCAAGTGTTGTCCAGTGGTGATCAGTACGATAATAAATGTACTCTTCTTTATGTTGATTAAAAACATCCCTTACATCAATGAAGGTACCTTTTGGTAGAGATTCTATTACTTCATTCATGTAGGCCTCTTGATCATATCCAGTAGCAAATGGAGGTAATTTGTCCTTTAATATCTCCGATGCTGTAGGAACCAACATAACATTTACTCGGTCCTCCCCAAGTTTCTCTACTGATTTTTCAACAAATTCTGTTAAGCGGTCCTTATTTTTTTCCGCCTGTTCTTTAGATACATCACTCTTATTATGTTTTTCAATCAAATAGTCATCTTTTGCAAAATATACAGAATTAATGTCAAGCTTAAGCAAAGCTCTCTCTGCCGTAGTTTTTAAACTAATCCAATTATCCCTAAAAACAAACTGATCATTGATATATTCATCTAGCCCATTCATATATTCCCCATTGATTAACTTTGCATTGGTGTATTTCGGTAATTCTGCTAAAAACCTATTTTCATTTTCAGAAAATTTTCTCTCAGGAGTGACAAGATTACATATGATAAGTCCTGACCACAATAAGGCAAATAGATAGAAAAATATTTTGTTAAATGTAAGTTTCATATGCAACCTCCTTAGAATCTAAAATACAAAAATGGATTATAGGTGCTGTCAACAAGATACGCAACACATACTAGAAACACGAAGGCATATACGAAAGTGCCACAAATAAAAACATATTTTTTAGTTGTATTCTCAGTGAAATTAATCAACTTCTTTAAATGTGGAGTTGAGAAATATGCCGCTAGGACAAATATAACTCCATAACTTAACAGATAGTATAAGCCTTCCTGATTAATTAACGGAACACCACCAAATCCAAACATTCCCAATAGATAATTCTTAAGTTCATTAAGGTTCTCAAAGTAAAAGATAGCCCAGCTAATCATAACAAGAAAAATCGTATATACATGCCTGAAGAACGAAGGAATTTTATCAAGTATTTTTAATAAGAAATACTTTTCCGCTATTAATAACACTGCGAAATACAATCCCCAAAAGATAAAATTCCATGATGCCCCGTGCCAAAATCCTGTCAAAGCCCATACAATAAGTAAATTTCTAAGATGTTTTAACTTAGAGCATCGATTGCCACCAAGGGGAATATATACATAATCCCGAAACCACGCCCCTAGCGTTATATGCCAACGACGCCAGAACTCAGTGATACTCTTTGAGATATACGGGTAGTTGAAGTTTTCATCGAAATTAAGCCCGAAGATCCTAGCAAGACCAATTGCCATATCTGAGTAACCAGAGAAATCAAAATATATTTGAAACGTATACGCTAGAATACCAATCCAATATAATAGTACAGACGGATCTCCCGCAGCACCACTGGATATTTGGCTCCATAGTAGCCCTACATTATTAGCTATCAATACTTTTTTCCCAAGTCCTATGATAAAACGACGCATCCCTATGGAAAAACTATCCTGAGTAAGCATATGGTCATCTAAGTCGTTTTCTACTGTCACATATCGAACGATAGGACCCGCTATAATCTGAGGGAACAATGTAGTATAGGCAAGGTAATTGTAATATTTTTTTTCACAACTTGTTGTTCCTCTATACACATCAATGGCATAAGATATGGACTGGAAGGAGTTAAAAGATACTCCAATTGGAAGGATTATCTCTATAAATGGAGAACTCATCCCAAACAATCCAAATAAGTTACCTAATAAAAAGTTCGTATATTTAAAGAATATTAATACACCTAAATTGCTACATACGGATATTAACATATAGATACGACGACGCTTTTTATTGTCACGATGTTTTTCCATTAACTTTGCGCATACAAAATCTTCTAATGATAGAAATAACATTATCGGTATAAACCGAATTTCTCCCCATGCATAGAATACAAAACTAGCAATTATCATTACCAAGTTTTTTAATTTACTTGGAGCTAAATAGTAAATTATGATTAATGCCGGTAGAAAATAAAACAAAAAAGTTATACTGCTAAAAACCATGTAAAATTCCTCATTCCTTCTTTTGTTTTATAGTTTCAAAACTAAACTACATCTACTTATTATTCGTAAAATATCTAAAAAAGTTACACCTTAAAAAATATTTATTTTATAAATTTCATTCATTCTGGTAGTGTAAACAATCTTGTTTCTACAATACAAAAAACTCCTTCTTAGTTAAGAATAATAATATACATTCTTAACTTAAAAGGAGTTTTTATTATGCTTTTCTTAATAACTGAATATGCAAGTCTTTTCCTTTTTTAGAGACATTTGCTTTATCCACCATAGCTCCAACAAGATGAAGTTCATCACTGGAATCATCTTCTCCAACTAACTGCCAATAATAACCTTCAATTTCATATTGACGTTGCGTATTCAAATTATATTCTATCTTTTGTATAAATTCTTCTTCATAATCACACTCATATTGAATTATGATAATTTCCGTATTTCGTTCATTTGTTGAAATCTTTGTATTAACTTTTATATCAATGTTCTCTGCCCCATTTAATAGGAACAAAGTTAATATTTCACTCACTATCTGAGCTATTTTCTTTGCTTCGTGTCTCATCAATCTCTCTCCTTATCAAAAGCATCTATAACTGGAATCATAATTCCTGCTACCAATCCTCCCGAGAACCCGTTGTTATAGAGATTCACACCTCCGTGCATCACTCCAACATTTGTCACCAGAATCATATGAAGAACACCTGCTATGAATCCCATGACTGGTCCGTACGTACCAGCGATTGGTGCTAGTGTAGTCGAAAATAAAACCGAAATAATGATGCCTGTAGTTGACAGATCATTTCCTAATAACAAAGCCATGGCTATAACACCTAGCATTACTGGCAGACAATTCTTAATATGCTTACCTAATGCTCCAAATCCAACTACTGTGAATATTCCTGCCAAGACCGGACCATTTACAACTCCTCCGACGAGTATTACATAAAAAAGGCTAATAAATCCAAGTAACGCCATATTTAATAATGTAACGCCTAAACCTACCAGGTGCGTATAATCCGTAATCAGTCTTCCTTTGTATTGTAGTATTTTCTTGAAATCCATTATAGCATGGCGATTGATATATATTCCAGTAAAGAAAAAGCTCAGAAATAAAAATAGTAGTATTATGATAATAACCGGGTGATTTTTCTCTGAAATAATATTCACTGGCTCCACTGATATACCAAAGCTTCTTAGTATACTTGTCAGTGCTGTTCCAAGTATTCCAGACGTAAAACCAATGTTATATAAATTATATCCATCATGAAATTTTAACATATGTGAGGATAGAGGCACTAGGATAAATCCAACAAAAATACCAACACTCACCGCAACAACAATAGCAAAAAAAGGATGCAATAAACCAGAAAAGCTTATTTCGCTGACTAATGGTGCTAATGCAGTACCAAACATTAAAGCAATAATGATATCCTTAAATGATATTTTCTTATATAAAGTATAAAAATAACCACCTAGATAAATTGGAATTATATTATATAGATTTTTTCCGAAGAAGGAAAAGCCTATGACAGTAAAGAATGCCGCGATTAAAATACCATTCAACTTAAGTCGATAATGGTGCATAATATAGATATTTAAGATCCCGACTAAACCAACATTAATAAATGCTGCTTCAATCCCACCAACCTCAATAAAATCTGTAACTAATATTGTTGGCGCCAGTATAATATTGATAAATCCGTTAATAACCGAGTGAAAGCTTCCCTTATATATACCATAGATAATTCCAACAAATAAAAACAAAATAGGTATAACAGATAATAAGCTTAGTTTTTTGATACGACCGATATCTTTCTCATCTACCTTGTTTAACTCCAAAAATCAACCTCCTCAATACAAAATAATATTTATTAATATTATTTTACAGGAATAGTATTGTGTTTTGCAATATTTTTTATAAAAAAATATCAAAATCTCGAAAACCTAATACTAATGATTTACATGTTGAACAAATGGTTTCCTTTAATTTCTTTGGGTATTATTCCACCCTCATATATGATATAATCTTAATGAATTTGGGAGGTGTACCTATGATAAACAGAGAAGATATGCTAGAACTTACTAGAAGAATGACAATAAGTCGAACATCTATTACAAGAATTGCAGGAAGCTATATTGATTCCGAAGGCTATATTGATGGAACTTTCAATACGAATTTTCTAAAACTTACGGCAAAAGACAAACAAAAGAATTTAAGTATTGCTAAAGCGATTCCATTCTCTTATACCAATGAGAAGCTAAAAGAATACCCTTTTACAAATAATAACAAGAACAATGGAAGTATGTGGAAGTTACTTCATGAAATGAGATCCTGCGGCCTGAAAAATGATGCACTAATGGATACGTTCTATGAAATCATTGCCAACACGTATCATGCTGAGAATGATTATGCAATCTTTGTCTTTCACGATCGATATGATATTCCGATCAAGGCAGCTGATAAAGAGCGTCTTGGAGAATCAGAAGAGGTATACGAATATCTAATATGCGCAATATGTCCACTAATTGGAGAGTATGAGCCTGGTAATCCTGAATTTGGTTTTCTCTATCCTATGTTCCTTGATAGAAGCTGTGATATTCATCACATTGGAATTTACAAAGACAACAAAATTTCACAGAGCAAGCTTGAACAGTTCCTATTACATAATTAAGATGTATTCTATACAAACAGTTTGATATGAATATAAGCGAACTTAAATACGCCTAGGAAGAACACCACAGATTCAGTATAATGTAATTACTGGCGCTGTGGTGTCTGATTTTTCTTTCCTTGATTTATTCAATCCTATAATTAGATTTTGTTAACAGGCATATGGTGACTATACAACAGACAATTCCGTGTCAAGCCAAGTTTCAATAGCATCTCTTATATCAATGATTGAGTCATCCAGTGAAAAACGAAACCCTTGACAACCTCCATTACAATGATCGCTTATCCCTCTTTTTATACCGCAGCCATAACCTTTTTCAATCATTTCTTGTATAAATGAAGGGAATTTTTCGATTGTATCAGCGTATTTATGTGTGTTTTTCGCTTTGACGTTTATCTGATAACCATTATTAAGTGATACATTAATTCCCCATATCTCTTTACTTTTATAAGAATATTTAATCTTTATCCATAAATCTTTTATTTCCACATTACATTTAAGCCTTTTATCCAAATAGCGTTGATGTAGCTGTAATATAAAATCTTGTACATTGGAAGACAAAGGGTTCATAGTATCTTTTAATATAGATATAACATCGTCGACTTTACTATTTTCCAATACTCTGTAATCACATCGCAATAAAATATCGGAGAAGCGGCAATAACTGATTGTATTGGACTTATTGACCTTTAAATTGTTGGCGTTTCTACCAAATTCCACCTCTGCTATTGCCATTACCTTCAAGCCCGTCAACATAGCAGAATTATCAGGATAAGAGATTTTTAAGCTTTCTGCTTTTAATAAATCCGGTTTTTTATCATTCAAGTTTATACCGTCAATCAATATGCCGCAAGCAGTCAAGAATCGCAAACATTCAATGCTTTTTGAAACAGGGATTTTCGTGTCGAATATATTGTTATAGGTGGTAATGGACCCGGTGCTTTCTGTTAGTACACCATGAAAACCTATATTCAATAATAAGCATTTCAAATTGTGTAGGAATGGAAAATATACCGAAATAGTAACACGGTCATCAAATTCGTGAGCATTCTTTTTATGATTGTCATACGAATCACCTTCAACAATCAAAACATCGCAAAGCTGATACAAAAAGTTTCTGAACGCTAGAACTCCTTTTCGAATTTCTTCTTCATTAGAAATGTTTTCAAACATTGGATTGATTTCATATGTATCAGGAATTTCTGGCGTAATTACATTTTTTAAGTGTTTTGCCATATCCTTGAGTGTTTTTCGCAATTATTTCACTTCTTTCTTCGCAAAGTCAACTATATACTGCCATTCACCATATTTTCTAGTTGCAAGAGCAATAAGGTTGTCCTTTCCATTTCCGCAGAATTCTTCCATAAGCTTCATTGCATTTTCATACTTGTTCATGATAATTCCTCCATTTATTTTTATTTTCCTATGGGTTCTGTCATACTTTTTATTTCGTAATTACCTAAATAATATATACGAAATTCCTTGTTTTTTATATTCCTGCTTTTAGCTTAATGGGAAAATATCTTTGCATTTGTTTATAGCCAAGTCCCTTATCTATGTCTTGATAGGCAATATCTCTTCCATCTTCATATAAATAAGGCATATTGAACATAACATTGCGGCTTTTGTCAATCTCAAAATTAGTGC
Organism: Clostridiales bacterium; assembly: GCA_018372435.1. GTDB lineage: Bacteria > Bacillota > Clostridia > Lachnospirales > Lachnospiraceae > Anaerosporobacter. The sequence continues at coordinate 12,243 of JAHAJA010000021.1, forward strand.
TTTCAATCCACCTTAGAACTTTATCTTCTACTTTGCGTATGCTCTCGTTATCTTCGTCAATACTGACTGCCATAGCGTACAAGCCTCCTGGAAAATCGAACAATTTAAAAGGGCTTACATCCGCATTGGTTACACCATCTTTAACGGCACATATCCATTCAGCTTCGTCATTTTTTGACAGTAAAAAATCAAAGCAATCGAAAATTACACTCTTATACAAATGACAATACTGCCACAACTGGTTCATATATCCTCCTTCTTTGAACATATCCCCCCACGATTGGATGCCGCACGTTACCGCTTTAAATTCTGGTATCCTCACAACCATTATATCAGGAACTTTTTTATCTAATTTTTCCGTTATTTCAATCAAACGGTTAATATTGGAGGGCTTGCCGATATAGTCAACGCTTATCAACTGTGTTTCAATCTCTTTAGCTTTGTTATACAGCAGTTTTATGTCAGAGTTGTCTGCAAAGTTCACTTGTTCGATTTCTTGTATAAAATCCATTATGATTTCTTTTAACTCATGCAAAAGCGCAACCTCATCGTCTATGCTTTGTACTTTTTTCCCCAGTACTTCTAAAACTACATCAGAACCGGAAGTGTTGAAAATACGCTGAATGTCTTTTATGCTGATATTCAACTTGCGTAATATGAGTATTTGTTCAAGTTTCCTAACAGCGTTTTCATCGTACATTCTATATGCGTAGTCATCACTTCGGGTGCTTGACAGCAATCCCATGTCCTCATAGTAACGCAGTGTACGGGCTGTAATGTCATATTTGCTTGACACATCTTTGATTTTGATTAGGTTGTTCATCTGTCTTTACCTCTTTTCTAAATTGTCAGGGATAAACTTAGTATAAAGGATTACCCAAAGGAAGAGTCAAGAGTAAAGTCTTACTTAATTCAATTATATTAATTACTCTTACTATCCACTAAGAACTCAGCAATTAAATCTATATTGCACCATAAATGCAAACTGAAGTTGATAACTTCATATTATTCTCATACTCCTCGGTTGAGAATATGTATAAGTTGCACTGCCCAAAAAGTTAAATCGCACCATATTTGTATGTCTGATTTATGGCTTGTCTCAAGTGATATTTCACTGTATGGACCGGGTATGCTCATATTTTGCTTAAAATATTTCTTGCTATAAGGAGTATCAAATCTCACACGCAAAACACCATCTTTCTCAAGTGCCGTTTTGACTACATCAGCCGACTGCCGCACAACATCAATCTTGTCACCACCCACCATAGCAAGGTGAGTAAGCGTTTTTCGCAGAGCTACCTCAGTTGTCGCCTCAGTAGTAAATACTTTGAACGGTCGTACATAAGCCCAGCAAGGAGCATAATAGTTATTGCCAATTTTGACATGCAACAAATTATCGTCTTTCATAATTTCACATAAATGATTGATTGCATTTGCTATTGTTTCTATCTGTATATCATTTCGCCAAGTTGTTGTGTGTGCTAGCGTTTCCAAGTGATACTGGCAAGGAAAATACATATCTTGCTCAATATATGGGTAGTTGTATTTTTTGCCCGAATTTGCTCTTGTCTTTGTAATATCCGAAAGTGCGCTTATATGTAACACGCTTTCGAAAGCTTTGTATGAGGTTTCTGTAAACGCTCTCACCTCATCATCATCGCCATATCCAAGAAGTGCTTGACAAGTATAATTAAGCAATGAAATTGAATATCCACTGTTTATACCTAAATATCTATCTCGAAAACGAGCAATTTCTGGTGGAATATAAGAAAATTCCTCTTTTAGTATTTCGTCATTTCTAAGAGCTGCAATAAAATTTATTATGATTGGGCTGTTCTTTGGTATCGCATAGTTTGACAAAAGCCTCGCTGCTGCCTCGCCGTCCTGCAACGGTGTTTCATGCAATTTCACGCCACGCCAGTTGCTCCAACTATGCATACCACTACCAATATACCCATTTGGTTTTACATAGCTTTCAACAAGCTTGTAATAAGGTGTCTGAAAAACCTTTTCTAGCAGATTTTCTTCTTCTGTTTTGTTTATATCTTTGAGTATTTCTTTATGTAAGCGATATTTGATAACATCGCCAGCATTTTCAAGCAGAAAGTCTATGGATTTTGATAAAATCATTGATTAACCTCCTGGTCTATATATAGTCAGTAAATATGGCTTAGTAGTATTATATTATAGAATTCCTTAATTTTCCACCATTATAACATTAGTGCGTCAATCCTTACATTACAGCTTCCTTTGGACAGAAAAAGAGCTGATATCATGGTTATCGTTTTACCTTGATATCAGCTCTATATTTTATTATTATAGCTTCAGCCACAAAGCGGGACGGACGCCACCTGTACATTTTCCATCACTGATGTTACCTTTCAATATGTTGTTTCCTTGAATACCGATAGTACCGTCAGTTCCCCATATGTAAGCGGCCTTAATATTAACACGACCGGGAGACCGAAGCCACCACCACCAACACCATTCTGAACCTTGAAGTTTTGCTAATCGCTTACTGTTGTTTTCATCTTTTCTTTCAAACCAATATCTTTGATTCTTTCCCTTGTTGTACAATTTTTCAGTGCTATCACCGAAACATCTGCACACCTCATCAAGACTTAGTAAAAATATGCTGTCCCTCGTATCTTCCCCGCCATTTGTACCATACCACTGATTGTTAGGATTTTCATTTAACACTGGAATTATTCTTGATTTGTCAACTGTAGAAAATGCGTCATAAAATTCCCCGTTAAGATATTTTCGTAACGAGCAATCAGCCCATGTTGTATCTATATAAGCTTCATGGTAAGGACGTTGTTCTATAATACATTCGGTTATAATTAAAGCCCTATCGTTTTTGATATCAAGTACTCGCCAATCATAACTTCCAAATACTATTTTATCTCCTACTTGCATATTTATCTCCTCCACCAAATATAAATAGTTCCCCTTCTATCTAAAATCATTTCATATTAGTTATTGACATATTACCAAATTGCTTTCCATATTAACTTACACTATCACAGAATTTTTGATAAAGTAATAGCGATTGAATATCACTAATTATGTAATCTAACCAATGTAGCAAATAACCAATAATAATAAAAACAGTTTTTTCTCCATACGTGAAGCCGCTTTTTTCGTACAAAAAATTCATCTTCATCAAGAGCTGCTACGTATGATAATCGATTACTTAAATTTCCTTCATATATAACACTCTTAGATAGCATCGTTTCTAATTTATTAATGGTGATATTATTGTTTAGCTCTAATAACTCTAACATAAAGCTAATACACGTATGGGTATCCGGAAGCTCCACCTGTTTCTTCAATGGGTAAGTTAAAACAGACAAAATATTATACCTTGTCTTAGTGTTTCCATAGTAATCAAGCTTTTCCTTGATCCTTTCGTAATGTTCATCAGTTACTTCATACTGACATATCTTTATATCGATATCTTTTCCTTGGCATAAGTAACGATTCGAATACTCTGGACCAAACCCTCCAAGAAGTGATTCATAATAATTATATCTAGCAAATGAAAAAATCTCAGATATATATGGTTCATGTGAAAATGCTACATGATTATATCTTCCTCTTGTGAAAAACCGAATTAATTTTCCTGATTTGAAATTTGACGCAATAAACACTATATAAATTTTTTTCATCTTCATCGTACCTTACAATAATTTTCAATAGTTAGAACTCCATAATAATGTAAAAACATAAAATTATCAATACTTTACGATAATATTTATTTTATTTCTAAAATCGAGATAAAGTTATCTAAAGTGATCTTAAAATATCATTACTGTATTCCATCGGAAAGCAAAAATGCCACACAACAAATTCAGGCAAACCAAATCACGGTGTTTCCTGTCCTTAATGGTTTAATGAATCTCTCAATTCACTAAATAATTAGTTTATTACCCTACTTACTAAAAGGTAAGTAACTTACTTAAAAGTACAGTATTGGCATACTCTTATTAGTTTGATATAGTAATTTTATCAATATAATAGGAGATTATTTAAAATGAAAAAAAATTTAAAAGTATTATACTTTAGTCCTACTGATGGGACTAAAAAGATTATAAAAGCTATAGCTGATTCTATTGATTCAAACTATGATGAATTTGATATTACATTGCCTCAAAACAGAGTTAATAACATAACTTTTTCTAGTGATGATTTAGTTATAGTAGGTATACCAACTTATGCAGGGAGATTTCCAAGATTACTACATACTTATTTAGATAAAATAACAGCTAATAATACACTAGGAGTATTTATATCTACTTATGGTAATAGAGATTATGAGGATGCCTTATTAGAGCTGTATGATAGTTTTACCTCAAAAGGATTTACAGCACTTGGTGCTGCTACATTTATAACTGAACATTCATCAACAAGTAAATTAGCCACTGGAAGACCTGATAACCAAGATATAAAAATCGCATCTGATTTTGGAGCTAATATAGCTTACCGCTTAAAAGAAATTAATTCTTTATCAAATTTAAATGTTTTATCATTACCTGGAACTAGACCTTATGTGGTAAAAAATATTGCAATGCCACCAATAGTCCCAGAAACTAATGATAAGTGTGTTACATGTGGAATATGCGTAAAACATTGTCCTACTTCTGCCATAGATTTTTCTAATTGCAAAGCTGTTGATTCATCTAAATGTATAAAATGTAACAGCTGTGTGAAAAGATGCCCTTTAAATGCTAAGGCTATTACACATAAAAGCTATGAAAATATGCAAAATATGCTTGTTACTAATTTCGCCAATACTCATAGAGAACCAGAGCTATTCTTAGCTTAAAGGTTAATCCGTATCAAGCTATAATGATACGGATTAACTTTTTATTACTTTGGAAAAATTAACCCCTCATCTATGTTAATATTATACTGCTCAATAAAATTATCTTTATTCTGCATACCCCAGTCAAACATAGCCTTCATAACCGGATATAGACTTTCACCTAATTCTGTTAAAGAATATTCTACTTTAACTGGAATTTCATCTGAGTAAACTTCTCTTTTTACAAAACCATTACTTTCCAATTCCTTTAATTGTGTTGTTAAAACTTTTGCGCTTATGTTTTCAATTTCTTTTTGAAGTTCACTAAATCTTTTTTTATTCTTTCTTAACTTACATAAGATTATGAATTTCCACTTATCACACAATAATGAAACAATCAATTCTATTGGATATTTTATTTCTCGTTTTTTCATAACTCTATCATCCCTCCTTATTGACTTTATATAAACAAACCACCTTAATTGTAATACAGCTCTCCGTAACATAAACAGTGAATTTCGCTATTTCTTACAATACCAAGAGCATCGATTGAAATGATGATAGAATCTATGTATTAGATTAGGGAGTATCTCATCGTTTAACAGTACGAACTGACAAATTATATTCTGTCTAGACATGCTGTTAACTTCCTACGTATTGCTTCACTTAACTCAGCAGGTTCTATAGAATGTGCATTCATCAATATGTTCCAATAATCACATTGTGCATTCTCGTAAGTATATAGATTAACACAGATTCTCCATTGGTCTTTTTCGTGCCAGATTACGGAATACTCCATTCCTTTCAGAAAGCGAAATGCTTTTTCACTCACTGTCATAGTGACCAGATATTGCTCTTCTAGGGCACATTTTCCTTTAAATTCTTGCAATGTATCGTTAAAGTAGCTCCTTAATGTAAAATTCTTCGGATACAGAAATGTCTCATCCAATAGAATGCAAGATGTAATCCGATCGCATCGAAACATACGTATTTCAAACGAATACTCGCAATATCCAACCATATACCATATATTTTCTTTAATAACAACACCATATGGCCGAATGATTCTGTTAGAAGCATCTTGATTTATCTTCTTATATGTCATGTTTACTTTATGTAACTGAAACACAGCTTGCAAGATTACATCGATTTGAGGCATCGTTTCCTCTTCTCTCCACCATGGACTCCTATCTACAACGAAGCGTCCTACGATTTCCTGAATTTCTTCTGTCTGTGTTTTCGGTAATGTCTTTACGATTTTTTTCAGGGATATATCTGTGTGTTTATCTAATATACTGCTTTTTTCTGCTTTCACACCAATCCCATTTAGAAACAAATAGATGATATCATCCTTATCAAAATGTTTGATTTGCGTCTGGTACCCCTCCATGAGCGAGATTCCACCTCCCTGACCAGACTCCGCACAAATTGGAATTCCAGCTGAACATAAAGTGTCGATGTCTCGATAAACCGTACGTACAGATGTTTCTAATTCACTTGCCAACCTTTTCGCCGTAACTTTCTTTTCCTTTTCTAATGTTAACAAAATATAGATCAATCGATTCAGTCTCATTTGTTCCCTTGTATATTGAGTCATTCTCAATACGATACCCTCTCATCCTTTACTTTATGAACACGATTTCATTATAACTCATTTGCATAAAAACATCCTAGAATTATTTGACCAACCTAATTCTTTTACTGACATTCTGTTGTCAACAATGATATGCTACTATACTATCAAAAGGTACACATGAGAGGAGATAGTAACATGAAAATCGGAGTATTAGGAACAGGATTTGGAGCTTACCATGTTGAGCTCTATTCACAAATTAAGGAAGTAGAAACCATCTATGTATTTGGAAGGAAGTCTGAAAAATTAGAGGATTTAAAATCAAAATTTGGTATTCAAATTGTCACAGACATTGATGAAATCATGAAAAATAACGACATTGATCTGGTCGATCTCTGTCTTCCAAATGCACTACATAGTAAATATGCGATTCAGGCTATAGAACATGGTAAGCATGTTTTCTGTGAAACCCCTGTTGCATATTCTATGGCAGACGCGATTGCTATGCAAAATGCCAAACAAAAATCTGGCAAACAGCTTATGGTGAATTTATTCCTTCGTTTTGAACATGCATATGAAACATTGTCTGATATTACCAAAAAAGGAGAATACGGAAAACTCCATAAAATTCAGATTCAACGATATACACCACCGTATTGGGGTGATTTAGGAAAATCTAAGATAGTGACTGATTTAATGATACATGATATTGATTTTGTCTCTTATCTGTTAGGTATGCCTAGTAAGATTGAAGCAACAAAAACGGTTGGCAAGGAGGGGCAATGTGCTGTTTCAGCTCTCTGCTCATATGATAACGCATTTGCAGAAATCAATAGCTCCTCCATGATGCCTAATACCTATCCATTCGCAGTCTCATATGAAGTAATCTATGATCATGCTGTGGTTCGGTATTATGAAGATGGCTATCAAGACCATAGGGACACGAAACTCACAGTATTTACAGATGACTGCCGTAAAGACCTTCCTCTGCTTGAAAACAATTGCTATGATAAGTCAATTCATTATGCATTGGACATGATACAAACAACAGAAAAGCCGAAAAACGATATCAGTGATGCTTTAGTCTCCCTCGAAATGGCACTTAAAATTAAAGATCTAATTCTATAAAAAAAACAATACTTGAGTTTGAAAATTCGCATTATTAGTACAATTTCATTATCCCTTTACCACACAAACATCATGATAGAGTATACTTGAACCTCTGCTAAGTAAGCTTAATCGTATCTATTCGGATTTCGCCTTTAAGACATTTTATTTTTATTTCATCTCGCTTTTGTTTATCAAAAATACAACTACAACAATAAGTGGTCTCTCCTTCGATCTTAAACTGAAATGTATTTTCATTAATTGAAAGTAGGCCTATTCCTTCGCCATCTGCAACTATTTCTATTAAAACCTCTCCCTTGTCATGATGAAATAAATAGCCAACCACATCATCCTTAGTAAGACTAATAACAATATTTTCATCAACAGGTTCCTCTTCACCACCATATCTTTTGTAATCTACTTCTCCTATCTTATCATTTTTAAATAGAATAGAAACTGGATCTGTTATTCGAAAATGTGCCCCAGTTCTTTTTTCTGATTTAATATCGTGGGTATCAAAGGCTTCTGCTGGTATTGTAATTGGAACACTTCTTTTGAGTGCATGGATAACCTCTGCATTCTGACTAGGATTTGATATGGATTGTAAGAAGTTATCAAAGATTTCCTTGGCATGGGTACTACTTAATTCCAGGTTACCATCTATCCAATAGATTAATTGGTCCCAGCCCTTTGGAATAGTAAAAGTAATCGGAGAATTAGTACAATCCATTTTTTTATAGGACCAAAAAGACCAACTAATATTTAGTTTCTCATAAAGTGGAAACATCATTGTATACCAAGCACAATTATTTTCTCCACCCTCTCCCATAAATAGCGGTATATTAAACTTATCCTGCAGATCTAGTAAATGCTGCATACTCTCTTTATCTGGATTGCTCCAGTATTTATGGAATTGTAGCATGATATTATTCCTCGCCTCTTCCACTGAAAACTCATCAAATATGGAAAAGTCGGTTGCCCAATGTACTCCTTCAAGAATAATCATATGATTTTCATCAATTTTTCTAATCTCATCAATTAATTTACGATATAGAGGTAATACTTGGTCATTATATTCATTAAACCAGTTTGGTAGTGGCTCGTTTAATAAATCATATCCGGCAACTGCTTTCTCATTTGAATAACGTTTCGCGAGCAACTTCCATAATTCAATCAACTCAAGCTGCTTTTGTTCCTCAATAAATAATCTTGGTATGTCATCTTCACTATCATCAATGTTTTGACCTGTCTGTCCTCCTGGTGCACCATGCATGTCAAGTATGACATAAATCTCATATCGTCTACACCATTCTATTAATCGGTCCACTCTACTTATCGTATCTTCCCTTAAGCATACTTGCCCATCAATTACTGAGTACATATGCCTTGCATTTAGCGGTAAACGAACAGAATTAAATCCCTCTGTAGCAATGAATTTGATATCTTCTTCGGTGATATAACAATCAAAGTAACGATTCCAAAAATAATTAGAATATTCCTCACCACAAAGTTTTAATATCATCTCTTCCATACGCCTTGGCCTATCACACTTTTTATAAAGCTTCCACATATAACCTTCTGGTAGTAGCCATCCTCCTAACCCAAAACTACGTAATAGAATAGTTTCATTTCCACATTTAAGTTCTTTCCTAGATGTTTTAATAAAATCCATATACTTTCCCCCTAACCTTTCACTGCTCCATCTGCAATTCCTTTTAAAATCTGCTTTTGGAAAATAGAATAGAAAATAATAACCGGTATCGCTGCCAAGATTAATGCGCTTAATATTGCAGTCCAATCACTACTATATTGACCAAACAAAGTGTTAGTCGATAATAAAAGACTATACTTTTTGTTATTTGAAATAACAATCAGTGGTAATAAGAAATCATTCCAAACCCAAAGTACATTTGTTATTACTATCGTCGCTGTAATAGGTTTTAATAAAGGTAGAATAATAAAAAAGAAGGTTTTTATTTTACTACTCCCGTCGATAGCAGCTGCTTCCTCAAGTTCTAGGGGAATTCCTTTCACAAATCCATGGTACAAAAAGATTGCCATACTAACACCCAGACCAGCATAAACAAAGGATAGTCCAAGTAACGAGTTCTTAATTTTCAATGCCAGTACCACTTTATAGAGTGGTATCATAATAGAACTAAATGGAATTAGCATGGAAAATACAAATAATCCGAAGATTGCTGAAGATAATTTTGTCTTTGTTCTACATAACCTCCAACCTGCTAGAGCAGAAAAGAAAACTATCATAATAACACTCGTAAAAGATAAGAAAACCGAGTTTGTTAAACTTCTTACATAGTGCATTTTCTCAATGGTTCGTACATAATTATCAAATTTAAAGGATGTTGGAAAGGACATTACATTGATCAATAGTTCCTTATTACTTTTGAAAGAATTCATAAGCGCCATAAATAATGGAAACAAACAAAATAATGTCGCGATCACTAAGAGAGTATAAACGATTGTATTATTAATGAATCTTTTCTTTCTCATAATTCCTGCTCCTTTCTCTTCATTAGTCGTAACTGTAACACAGTAATGATTAAAACTACTAGAAATAGAACCGTTGATTTTGCCGTAGCATATCCATAACGAATGTTTCCAGTAAACGCTTCTTCGTAAATATTAATTGCTACCGATTGAGTTGCACGACCAGGGCCTCCTCCTGTGAGGGAGTATATTACATCAAATACTTGAAACGCTGAATTTAAAGTCCAAAAAATACAGATTGTAACAGCGTGCTGAATCAATGGAAATGTAATCTTGAAAAAACACTTCCAACCGACTGCCCCATCCAAATTCGCAGACTCTTTTAAATGGGTTGGTACTCCTTGTAACGCTGCCATATAAATAATCATTAGATAACCAACGGATCCCCATGCTGCAACAATAATAATTGCTATAAATCCATACTTTGGGTCACCAATCCAGGACTTATCTAAGAACTTCATGCCCCAATTATCTGCCATATAGTACAATATCTTTGTAAATATAAAAGTCCACATATAACCACCAATAATCATACTAATCATATTTGGCATATAAAATATGGTTCTAAAAAATCCTTTTCCTTTCGGACGGCTCTCAATAGCAACCGCTAATATAAGCGCTACTACATTACATAATACCACCATCACCACTACGTATTTGAGTGTAAACAACATGGATCGCCAAAAGTTCTGGTCTTGAAACAATTCAACAAAATTTGATAACCCAATAAATTGGAATTCTTTATTTAACCCATTCCAATCAGTCATAGAATAAAAAACACCCGATGCCGCCGGAAATAATTTAAAGACGATATATACAAGTAAGGCTGGTGCAACGAACATGAGTAAGACCAGATTTTCTTTTGCTTTTTTCTTCATTACCATCTTTCCTTTCATTTCTTTGAATTAAAAGAGCTGTTACCAAATGAATATGTTCTTTCCATTTAGCAACAACCCCCTTATTACTATTGGTTCAGTTTATTTGAATCTTTAAAGGTCTTATCTAATCTTTTAATAATCTGTTCTTTCGTTAAGGAGCCAACATAGTATTCTTGTAGTAATTTACCTTGCTCTTCAGTTACCGCAGAAGGTATTACTAAATCTTGGTATGCACGACCTGCAGCAACATATTCAGATGCTTCATTCACCCATGAGGAAGTTTCGTAGTTATGACATGTGGCTAATGGGTTGAAGGCACATGATTGGAATAATGCTGAAGAATCGTTATCATCTAACACATAGTTAGCAAATTTTAATGCTAAATCATGCTCTTTACTGTTTGGATATACACCTAATGTTGTTGATGTAGAAAGGTTTACTAATGTACAATCTTTATTATCATTAATTGGCAATGGGAATACGCCCATTTTCATGTCTGGATTCGTAGTCATAATAGTTCCTGCTGCCCAAGTACCCTGTACAAACATTGCTGCTTTTCCCACAGCAAAATCAGCACTTCCAGCTTCGCTACCTTCTTCCATTGCTCGATCCGTACCATTTGCCATAATCAGGTCTATTACATCGAAAATCTCTGCAATTTCATTATAGGAACCTTCGTCTTTATACATTCTATCAAGCCAATCTGTAACCTCCCCACTTACTTTGCCTCCAATTGTCAAGGCTGTCATTAATTGTGGTACCCATTGTTCCTGGAATGCTAATAAGAAAGGTGTATAACCGTTTTCTTTTAAAACTTTACATACGTTTTCTAAATCAGCTAATGTCTCTGGTGGAGTCAAATTACATTTTTCAAAGATTTCTTTATTATAAAGTACACCCCAAGATTGACTTTCAATAGGAACTGCTAACAATTTCCCGTCTATTGAAACAGTGTTCTTTACATTCTCATAAATCTTACCTGCTAATTCTTCACCAGAAAGATCTGTTAGATTTCCAGCCTTTGAATAAGCTCCTATGTTATTGCTATGTAATGTGTATAAGTCAGGAGCATCATCACCTGTTAATCTTGCCTGAAGTACACTTTCATACTGGTCTGAACTAGGCATTTCTAAGTTTACTTTAACTTTGATATTTTCCTCTTCTAACATTTTTGCCTCAAACTGGCGACAGTAAGTTTCCCACTGGTCCATATATTGAGGGAAATTCATCATAATGTTTAATTCTGCTTCTCTCGCTGGCTCTTTGTCAGTATTGTTAGCCTCTGCCGATGTATTCGTATCATCTTTTGATGTATTACCACCATTCGATGAGACACTACATCCAACCAACGAAAAAATCATCCCCACAGCAAGTGTAATTGCTAACCATTTTTTCTTTCTCATACAAATCCTCCTTAATCCATATATAATTTGCTTTGTTACTGTTTGCTATCTACATATAGATCATACTAATTATTTGATCAAAAAGCATTTTCTAAAATAGAGATGATTTATTGTCAATTATTAAACTTCCCTCATTTCACCTGGTGTTTTTCCATAGAACTTCTTAAAAGTTTTATAAAAATGTGCCTGGTCAAGATATCCAACCATAGCCCCTACCTCTTTAATTGGTATTCCATACTCTAAAATAAGCAACTTAGCTTTTTCCATTCGTAGTGCTGTTACATATTCAGAAAATCCCTTTCCCACTGTACCTTTGAAAGTTTTACTTAGATACTCCTTACTTACATAAAAGGCATTTGCTGTCTCCTCTAGTGTAATTCCTTCTGTATAATGCTCATCAATGTATTTTTTTATTTGATCTAAATCTAGTCGATTCCGATTTTTTATGAAATCTTGTATTTTCAAAGATGCTAAACAATACAGTCGCTTTACAAATGCAAGCATTTCCGTACAGGTACTTTCCCTACTAAATACAAAAGTCGTTTCTTCTTCATTAAAAATGTCAGACAAAGAATAACCTTTACTATAAATAAATCTTTGCAAACTGTTCATTAGCGTATAATAAACGCAAATCATACTGCCCTTCTCTGGTTTTTCTCCTTCCTTTTTCTCTATTAAATTCTGTATTGCCTCAAACTTTTGTTCTATTACTTTTAAGTTATCAGAATTTAAAGAATCAAACAACGCATCTCTTAATACATAATACTGCGATGCCCAACTTACCTTTAAAAACCCTTCTGCTAAATCATGTTCTTTTTTACTATCTTCTCTTTGGTTCAACACCTTAATACACATTTCTAATTGATTATTTAATTCGTCCCCCTTAACAGGTTTTAATAAATAATCAATTGCATCAAGCTTAAGTGCACTTCTAATATAAGAATAATCATCGTATCCACTAATAAAAATGACTTGTGCCCCATTATTTTCATTTCGTAGTCTTTCTATGAGTTCAAGCCCATTTAAGTGTGGCATACAAACATCCGTTAAGATGATATCAGGAGACATTTGCCTTATTAGTTCTAAGCCATAATCACCATCCGAGGCTTCACCGACAATTTTTATACCATACTTTTCCCACTCACCAAGACTTTTAATAACTGTTCTTGTCCATGTCTCATCGTCTATAATAACTGCTTTGTAATCCATATCAAGAATCTCCTTTCACTGCCTTCATTAAGATTCTAACGATTGTACCCTCTCCATAGATACTCGATACATTGAGTCCGTAATTTTCCCCCGGATATTTTAATCTAATCCTAGAATCGACATTGCACAGTCCTATGTGTGCACTAGTTTTAAGAGCTTTTTCAGCATCATTGTTTAAAACCTCTTGCACTTCTTGTAACCTTTCTTCTGTCATTCCAATTCCATTATCCGAAACGATTAATAGTAAGTCCCTACCCTCTATTAATTTCCCCTTTACTTGAATTGCCCAACTTCCCTCTTTGTTTACGAGCCCATGATGAAAACTGTTCTCTAATACAGGTTGGAGAATTAGTTTAGGGATTTGATACTGCATCAATTCCTCTGGAATATCTAGTTCAAAATTAATACGATTCTCAAACCGCTGATTCTGTAACATCAAGTAGCTTTGTAAATAATGAATTTCCTCTTTTAGATATACCGTCTCTCTTGAGAAATTAAGACAATACCTCATTATGTCTCCAAGTGCACCTGTCACTTGATATATCTCAGGCGCTTTTCTTACAAGTGCCATTCCACCAATTACTTGTAAAATGTTATACATAAAATGCGGATTTATCTGTGCTTGTAATGCACGGATTTGCGCCTCTCTCTTTTCAAGCTCCCTTTGATATCCCTTTGTTAGTAATTCTTGATTCCTCTCAATCATAACATTAAAACTATCATGCAAAATTCCTATTTCATCCTGTCTTTTTTCATTACCAACGTCTGGATTTTCATCAAGTGTGACTGTTCTCATTGTCTTAGACAACTCAATAATTGGCTTACAGAATAATTTAGAGAACACAATCGAACCAACTATCGATACAAGAACAGCAATAATTCCTATCGTCACACCACCAAGAACTGTGTTGCTTAAAGAATTTATTATCGTACTACTTGGTACAGAGAATAGAATCTTTAGTTTTCCCCCATTAACCGGTCGGTAGAACCAAAATTGTCCGTTTTGATAAACTTCTTGCGTTTGCGAATTAGACAATTGTTCTGTTATCTGTTTTATCAAAGGAAGATCGACCTTAGTAACCTCTCCATAGTTAGCTTCAATGATTTCATTCTGATCATTTAATATAATTATGGTTTCTTCTGCTGTCATTTTAATTTCATCTAATATATCCTGCATCTTATATGGGCGGAGTTTCATAGTAATAAACGCAATTGGTACTTTATCATAAAAGCGATACATCTGGTGACCAACAACTATTTCCTTTTCTTCTCTAAGAAATATTAAATTGGTCTGTAAATTTGCCTCTCTATCCTTCCATAGCCTTGTACGTTCTTTTGCATTCACTAATTTGGCTCCTGAACGCTCAGCTAACAAAACTTTATCATTTTCTAAGTTAAATAGCTCCATTGTATTCATATTGCTATCCATACTTATCGCTTCATTCATTGCAGAGATAAGACGCAAACGTGCTACATAATCTAACCCCTCACTATCTTCATACCAATTCTCAATATCGGTTTTTAATTGCCTATCTACCTCGAACTTATAAAATTGATTAAGATAATTATTAAGTTCCAGACTTAACCTATCTTGCAACCATCCTATGCTCATTCTTCTATTATAGATCAACTGCTCTTTCATTGTTTTATATGTATTATTAACAGCTACTAATGTTACTAACACCACTAAAGTAATGGAGAAAGCTAACATACTAATTAAAAGTTTCTTTCTGATTGATAGTTTATTAAATTTCCTCACGTTATCCCACCTCCAATAATATTATACAAAAAATATAAGGTAGCGTCTATTGATATTAAAACAGCTCTAAATCAAGTAAAGAAGCGGGTTCCAACGGAACCCGCTTCTTTACTTGAACCTCTTTGGTTCTATGATTTTTACGTTAAGATAACCCTTTCTCCATGTTCTCCAACCCAAGCCTTTAAATGTGGATATTTAACCCTAAGATAACTTGTAAATAATTCTGGATTCTCACAATTCCCCGGAAACATCTCATAATGCCCTGGAACTACCAGATCCGGTTCTATATAACCCGCCAAATCCGTAGCTTCCTGATAGGTCATATTTCCAATAATATTGTTTTCTAATCGTTTTGCGTCTCTACCGTTAATGGGTAGAAAGATTGCACTAAAATGACTATTTTCTCTTAATTTTTTGTATAATTCTGGATAAATACAGGTATCGCCTGCATGATAGATCTTTACCCCATTTCCCTCAATTATATATCCTAGACAAGGATACTCACCTGTTCTCTTATCTTGATTTAATGCTTCATGTGCTGAAGCAATTCCTCTAATGGAAATTCCATTTAAATTAACACATACTCCATCATTCAGACCAATAAATCGTTCTTCTTCTATCTCTAAATCCTTAGCTAAAGAGGGAAGGAGTATACTTGGGGTAATAAATTTAGCATTTGGAGAACTTTTAGACATTTGATTCCACGATGAACGATCAATATGATCAACGTGGTCATGGGTACCTAATATAATATCTGCATTACTTACCTCACTTGGATTTAATAATGTAGGTATACTCCTTGTATTACTATCTTCTAAATATGCGTCAATATAGAGAATCGTCTGATCTATCTTTATAGCATATCCCATCTGACCAAGCCACCAAAAGGCTAATTCTCCATAGCCTACCTTACATTCATTTATATCATTAATTAATTCTGTTCTTATTTTCATACGCTACCTTCTTCTCTAAAATATCCTTTGATAAACTTCACGTTACTTATTATTACTATAATACCACTATTGCTACTGCAATCGGTAATAAAACTTTTATTATTTTCATACGTAACTAAACAAAGCTACTTCCTTCAAATTACAATTAGGTGCACCAAAATTACTCTTTAAGAATTACGCTAAATACTCTGTAATAGCTTCCATGCTTCCACCCAAACTCTCCTTATTTATGATACGGTTCACCGTAGCATGTGTAAAGGAGTGTTTTACAATTATCACTGAAGTAACATCTAATTCAATGGATGTAGATGACCATTTTGCAATTTATCATCATATCACTAACTTATCCAATCTAATATCTATATAACCATTTTGCTTTTTTCAATTTGTCGAGCCATTTCTGTTCTTGCCCATTCTCTTCTTCCTTTAATTTGAGATATCAAATTTTTATTTTCATTCGGATTTAGTTTCATGTTAATTTCTATCAACAAATCAAGTAAATCATCATCCATTTTTTTATTAACACCAAAGAATCTCATTCTATAATAGAAAATCAATTTGTTTAAAATTAATTTCAATATACTTTCCGATGTTTCCGTTCTAATATATCGTTTTAATTCTGCAATAATATTCCCAATTTGCAAATCGCATTTAAGAAAAACAAACATAAATTTTTCAAATGGCTTTTCTGTTTTCTTGCTCATTAAGTCATTAATAGCCATTTCTAGCTTAGGTGTTCCTACACTTTCAAAAATAACATTCTGGATTGCAATAGGAAAAGAAAGCTTTGCAATTTCCATAAATGCTGTTTTTGTATCTTCAAATTCCTCTTCTGTTGGAACTTCATTGGTCTCTTTAATCATATCTTTAAACTCATCGTATTTCATTTTTTCCTTTAATATTCTTGCAATTTGAATCACTTCTGCTAAAAAAATATTCATTGCATACATGTAATTTTCAAGATGGATTATTTTATCTTTGTTGTCTAATAGTTCCGCATTTTTTAGAACGCTACCATACATTTGAATTAGTGAATAAAAATCTTCTGTTTCTTTTTCACCTTGTTCTTTATCTATTTCGTCGCTTTCTGCATCAATAATTTGTGGAACGTCCAATTTTGGAGCTTTATTAATCTCAGTAGGGGCCACTTCTTTTTTTTGACTAGACAAATCACTCATTTTATCAATATCATTTTGGCTAGGTCTATTTTCATTTAAATTCTTAATTAATTCGTCTTTATTCAATCGGAATTCTGCCATAATTTCAATGTCATTTAATTTATCAACAACATCAATATTTCCTGTAATTGCTTCTATAATTGTGTCTGCCATACTATCTAGCAATTCTCCGCAATCTGGTGTTAACCCTGAATAAAAGCATATTTCATTTCTAAAATTTACTCGATTACCCTTTTTTAACATAATTTGTAAAAATTCATTATTATTTTTAGCATAAACAGCTAAAAAATACTCTAACATACTGGTATGGCTAAATACAATATTTGTATCAAAATAGCACAAGATACCTTTATTAAAAAATAATGTTGAAAAATGTGTATCATTTTCTTTATAACCTTTTGTTTTATGATATTCACATATAAGATTTTCAAATTCCTCTACTGTAAAATAGTATTGATCTTTCTGAAACATCTTATATGCCATTGTACTTAAAAAATGTTGTTTTACTTGAAATGAATAATTACTTCTATCACTTTCATCTGGTGATAGTTTTTCTAATAAGATTTCTAAATAATTTTCCATTACTATTGCTTCATTTTGTGGAATAAAATTCTTGTCCGAATCCCAAAGAACCATAAAAATAGAAATGTTAAATGGTGTCTTCGCAAAATTAATTTGATTACAATATCCATCAATCTTTTCTACTACATCATTTATATTTACAGTGTTATCGTTTTTATCAGCCCATTTTGTTACCATTTGGCGAATTTGAGCTTTTCCTAATAAATGTATGAAGATTTTTCTAAACACTTGTCCATATTCTGGGATTTTCTTTAATTCAAGGGATTGAAAAAATCCCTCTTTTACTGTCATAATAAACCTGTTGTTTTTATGATCTTCTATAAATTTTGTTAATATATTTGTATGATCTTCATTAGAAATATCTACATTATCAATTAAGAAAACTATCTTTCCTAACTCAATTAATTCATTTACTTTTGCTTTGTTAATATCTGCTTCATCAAACATATTGTTCATTACAAAATGTTGAGCTGCAAGTAATAACCTATCTCCTTTTTTTGATAATTGACGCATATCAATATGTATTGGAAGCAGTGCTTTACCCTCATATCGTTCTATATACATTAGCCCTAATTTTTGAAGAACAGTTGTTTTTCCACTTTCCTTTTTTCCGATAATGATAAGATTATCTTTATCGTTTAAAAGTTGTTGTAAAGTGATTTTAGCTTCTTTATTTTGTTTTTCTTTTTTATACTCCGATTCCTCTGACAGTATCGGTTCAATAAATACTTGTTCAATATTAATAGGTGATTTAGAATCAATTTCATTAATCATTGTAATCGTTTCTGACATTTTTAAAAAATATTCTTTAATACCTTTTACTATGTTGAATTCCATCTGTTTGTCTTTTGTATTTCCATTCAGTTCATATACTATTTCACCTTCAGGAATTACATCAATTGCAGAATCAAAAGCTTGTCTTTCTTTTGCAAAATATGTTCTCATAAAAACAGTGCAAAGATTTGTTTCAAAATTCACATTTAGAATTGAATAACCATTATACCCATCTACATTTCTCCCATATGCATAATCTAGCGGATATAATTTCCCAGCTGTACAATAAATTGTTTTTATATTCTGACGGCATATTTCTTTAGTATCTGTTTCGTGAACATGACCTCTTAGAACTATATCAAATTTTGTCATTTCTCTTTCAATTAGATTGGATTCGTAATCAGACAGCCAATCTAATGGATGATGCATCATACAGATTTTAAAATTTGCTTTCTCAATATGTTTATATAAATCTTGCACTTGCTTTCTTCCAATATACATAAGCATTTTTTCACAGCCACCCTTTCCTGATGACCTCCACGCTGAATCTATACAGGCTATACCAATCTTTACACCATTAATTTCACGAATAAATGCATAACCTATTTTTTCTTGAATTATATCATCATAAACTTTTGGTAATTCACTATAAAAATATTCTAATCGGCTTAAATAGGTAGAATTCATTTCCTTGATATTTTCATCTATTTCTTCTAATGATGTTACTAGTAGCCCTTTTTCCGTCGCTTTAATAATTTTGCTGATATCAACTTCATGATTACCTGGCACCAATAGAAACTGCTTTTTATCTAATCCTAATGCTGTTAATAAAGGTTCAACTAATATTCGTTTTGCTATTTCTAATTGCTTTTCATCTTCTACAGCTTTATCCCCTCTTTGAATCAGGTCTCCTGTAAAACACACTAAATTAATTTTTAACTTCTTATCAACTTGCACTTTTAATACATCCTGAATAAGCTTTTCTGCCACTTGTGCAATTGCAGATTCATCTTTTTTCTGTATATGTGCATCTGAAATATGTAGTATATTTAGTATTTTCACTTTTTTCTCCGTTCTAAAATCTATTTTTTTGAATATATATGTTAATAAAGTCATATTAGAAAGCGAGGTCTATAATGGATAATTTTCAACTTATGCTGCTAATAATTAATATCAAAGATAAAAATTATATCATCGCTTTACTTAATAAATACCGTATTCCTGTCGAAGAATCAAAATATTGCTGAAGACTTTTTTCAGCAATATTTTTTAATTAAAATTCTTAGTTAATGTATCTACCTCTATTTTACTATTCCAATATACTTATTAATTGCTTCAAGCCTTTTTCTACTTTTTCATATCAAAATACACTAAGAAAAACTGTATGATTAATATCACAATCCAAAATTATACTAACAAAAGTTATCTCTGAGTACTATTCATTATTTCTTCTATATTCCTATTATTATTTTCAGTGATATTTTGAACTAAGCTTGCGAACAAACCTGATGACATTAATAATGAGAATGCAACCAGACAAAATATTACTACAGTGACACCACCTCTATTGCTATATATCTGGTCAAAAAAGTTCATAAATTTATATGTAACTCTATTTTCCCATTTCAAATATATATTAATTGATAAAATATATGCATATGAAAACACCGTAAATAAGTTAGCTAGTGCAAGAAATACAACGCCAATGAAATAAAAAACAATACGCCAAATACTCTCCACTGAATTATCTTTAGTTAAGTCTTGTTCATACATTAAGACTATGCTTATAATATTCACAAATGTCATAATCATCGTTATAACTAACCAATATTTAGATAAGCCATCCAAACTTTTTCTTACTGCCAACACTATTAAAAATGCAATAGAACTTACTAAAATTATGATAGACACCGTTATTAGTCCTTCAAGTATAACTGTATAATACTTAGTATAAAATCCTCTAGTAAGAACACCTACAACGATTATAAAGAGAAAAATTTCACCAACACTATAACTTGATTGACTACTTATATTATTATTACTAGAATTAAATCCTTTGGGGCACTTATAATTAGCTTTTCCACGCTCAATATACTCTCTAATAATATATATTTCTGTACTGTTACTCTTGTATATGTTACTTGGCTGCGAAAATATTTTTCCAAAAATTACACCTAGAACTGCACTAATCACAGCAAAAAATGTGTTAAATAAAATGTTTCCTATACTAAACATACTTCGTCCCCTCCTATAATTTCCAACTACTCATCTGTCTCTGATAGATACCATGACTTTGGTATCAAACATTGATCTTCTCCAACTCCCCACCAATGTTCTATTAAAGAATTTTGGAAATACTGTTCTTTTATATTTGCATGATCAACATCAATAACCTGCATGTTTGGTGCTAATTCCTGAACAATTTTATGAATGAAAGAATATACGATTCTAATTTCTTGACTGTCAACATTTTCATCGTTCATTTCAGGGGGGAAATATACTTGAGATGGTTGGTCAATAAATAAAAATTGCGGTACTGGACGATGGTTCTGAATAAAAAATTTATGCACTGCAAACTAGGTGATTAAGTGACACCCTAACCAATTTGAGCCACTTCCTAATTGTTGTAAAGGAACTGGACACTCCCTATCAACAACCACTGTAACTTTATTCATATCTAAACGATATGGATAGTCACAATGTTCAAGATTTAATTGTTCTCCATTTCCTGAAGTAACAATTTGAGTTAATGCCTTTTTAGTATCACGATGTTTTGTATCTCCACTAAGAAAATATGCAACTGAATTTTCTGGTGCGTTAGCAGTAGTAATTATTACAAAACTTGTATTTATTACGTCTATGTTTAGTTCTTGTATTGTATCACACCAACTATTTATACTTCTCCATAAATCTACACTCGAGTCATTTAATTTTCCCCTTTCATTAATCTGATGCTTAATTTGAATCATAACCTTTGGTTGATCCTCTTCAACAAATGCTATATCATCAAATTTTTCTATGCATAATAGATTATAATCATTCTTACTATCAAGAATTAATATTAAGGTTGAAAGAACTTGATAAAGATATCCTACCATCTGTCCTGCTGCATCGTGACTTTCCATATGTACTCACCCCACAATAAAACTTAATTTCACTATAAACTCATGGTTCTATAAAATTACTATATTTTTTAATCAACACATCAGTACTTCTTATGTCAAATTATACCACATATTGATTTATTATGATATACTTTTTCCCTTTTCTCCTAAATCCTCCTATTAAATACATGAAAATTCACTTATATATCATATTAATCCCATAACTTTATCTTCTGATTGATACACGCAAAGAATATACTTTGTTTAATTAATACCCGCACTTAATCCGAATAATATATTCTTGCTGCTTTACCCTTAATAGCATAAAAAACAGACAATATATCTTACAATTCAAGACATATTGTCTGTATTAAACTCATTTCATTCACTTTTCATTCCAAAATCAGTAAAACTCCCCTTACTTATGATAAGGTTCCCCTTTCATAATCCTATACCCTCTATACACCTGCTCTAGCAACACCATCCGCATCATCTGATGTGGAAACGTCATCTTTGAGAAACTTAATTTATAATCCGCACGATCTAGAATTCTCTTATCTAAGCCAAGAGAACCACCAATAACAAACACAACATTACTATCGCCATTAATGCCTAGTTGTTCCATCTTCTCAGATAATTCTTCACTTGTTAACATCTTCCCTTCAATGGCAAGGGCAATGACATACGCATTGTCTTTGATGTATCTGAGAAGCTTGTCTCCTTCTTTAGCTTTGATTTGAAGCTCTTCGTTTTCAGACGCATTATCTGGAGTTTTCTCATCTGGTACTTCTATGATTTCTAATTTACAATAGCGACTAAGTCTCTTTGCATATTCGACGATTCCTAACGTAAAGTATTTTTCTTTAATTTTT
Source organism: Clostridiales bacterium (assembly GCA_018372435.1). Lineage (GTDB taxonomy): Bacteria > Bacillota > Clostridia > Lachnospirales > Lachnospiraceae > Anaerosporobacter. The sequence continues at coordinate 34,953 of JAHAJA010000021.1, forward strand.
CCTACACATAAAACTGTAATTTTCAATGATTTCTCCTCTAATTCTTTAAATTATCTACACCATTCTATCATACTAATATTTCTTTTGTATAGGCAAATATCATTTATCAATTGTCTCCATCTTCTCTTTACTTCTTCACTTATTAACATCTTTCCCAATCTTATTCACCCGGTATATAATGTAGATTCTAAGTGCTACCATGTAAATTCCAATTAATGCTCCCGTCATACTACTAGAAGTCAACCAGCAGATACACATAATCAATATCCCTATTATATGGAGCATTGTGTAACCACTTAACATTTTCTCATTTTCACAGACTTGCTTGATTTTACCTTTCCTCTTTAGCATCTCAGTTATACCACGGAAGAAGTAATATATGAAGAGTAGTTCAATTAAGGTCATTAGCGTTGACAACATATATGGACTTCTTAATGTAATAATTAGATTGATCTTTATAAGATCTAACAATGTTAGAAGTATTAATAATACACTGATATTCTTTGCTTTAGTAAATAATTCATTCCCTTCCGCTTTTGCTATGGAATCAACGCCCATTGCTACAATAATCCAACCGACAAAACTTGGGACGATCTGTAATGTACCTAGATTTATATGAAAGGTTGCTAATATAAGCCCTATTACAATGTTTTTGAATCCTGTTTCCATCGACACACCCTCACCTTCTCTGTTTTATCCAATCTGAACAACTTCTTAAATTCCGCTATCAAATAGCTATCCTTATCTTAATCCTCATTCATGCCAGTCCAGTCATACAATACTTAGCAAGTGGAGTATCAATTAATTTGTCTCTAGTAATCAGATAGAATTCTTGTGTATATTCCTCCCCTTGATATAAAATTTCTAACCCTTCTTCCATTATACAAAGGTATATTCCCTATAAGGTATTCATAGTCATTACAATGAACATCATTATATAACTTGTATTCTATATATTAGTATATCTGTATATTTATGTCAATATCACTTAATAAATGCTAGTTTTTCTCGAATATACAAGGTTCAAACTTGACATTTAGTTCTTACTAAAAAAATTGAGATAATTCACTAACTTCTATTAGCAGATCATCTCTATTTTTCAGTTATTATATATTTCTTCCATTTTTTTATTAATTATATAATCCCATAATAAAATCCCTCCGTTAGCTCTCTAATCCTATCAACTACTAGATTCGCTAATTGCTTATGTCCCTCTTCATCAAGATGTTCACGGTCGGTTTCACTTGGGTGTGCTACTGTAGAAGCATCAAGGAAAGAGCAATTATTACTGAGTGCTATCTTTCTAAGCTCACGTGACAGCTGTAGAGACACTTCCACGGATTTTTCATCAAACTCAGGGTCAAATCCTTCTTCTCCTACACCTCTTGCTAGATGAATCGGCGATAATATCACTATCCTTGTCTGGTCGCCTGCAAATTGCCGAACGGTATCTATCATCTGTTCAATTCCTTTTGCAATCGTGCCAGCAGACGCGCCGTATCTTGTCTTGCAATCATTCGTGCCTAACATAATAAATACCATATCAATTGGGTTATGGGATTCGATTATCATACGAATCGCATCAATTCCTTTACGGTTTGGGCGTATCTCATCTTCAAAAACCGTTGTTCTTCCACATAATCCTTCTTCAATTATGACGTACTCTTCTCTACCAAGAATCTCTTGTACTCTCCCCGTCCATCGTACCTTTTCATCATATCTACCATGTCCGTCTGGTCTATATCCATATGTATTGGAATCTCCAAAGCATAATATTCGTTTCATCATAACAGCACACTCCTCTCAAGGTTGGGAACTTATGTATACTATCACACCAGTTGAAATAGTTGCTACTTATTCCTCACTTTGTTTTCATATTATTTTACTAGGAATTATATGAATTAATTTTACATCGAGTGATTAGGAATGTCAAGGGAAAAATCGCCATTCTATAAAACTATAGAATGGCGATTTTTCATACTCCTCATTTGCACACTTGTATAGTGTGTTTTTTCTAATTATTTCTCCTATACTCCTTTTGAAAGGTCTTTAACTCATTTGTAATCGTATTCGCCCTTTGTACCCCTACTAGCCATAGGAATACTTGAACAAAAACCGCTACAATGAGAATTGAAATCACGAACGGAAGACCGATTACTTTATTCCATATACCCATAATTTTAGAGAATGCAATTAGTTCGATCTCTAATAAGAATAGATGAAGGACTTTACGGATTACTAATTGGCGTAATGTTAGTTCTTTCTTTGAATACATTACAATAGATGGTAGAACAGAGATAAATCCTATAATTACAGGTGAAAACATGACTTCATAGGTAAGTAATCGATCACGCTCCCAGATTAGCCCCATGATTCCCATTACAATGGTAATTAGTGTAGTTACTATGAAAAACATATTAAGTAATTTGATTGCGAATTCTTTTTTTGTCATGATGCACTACCTGCCTTCTTAATCTTCTTTCGAAAAACACTTGCATACTGCCTTGATATGATTACCTCTTCCCCATTGAATAGACGTGCAGTAAATCGGCTATTCAACGCTGGTTTTAGATGATCAATCTTTAGTAGATTTACGATTACCGATTTGGAACAACGAACGAATTCATATCTCCCATACAGTTCTTCGAATTCATATAGTTTCATCTTCAACTCATAAACATTCTTTTTCAGATATACATAAACATGATTATCTACTGACTCAACATAATAGATGTCTAGTACTGGTATTTTATATTCTTTATCCTCTTCGTAAACAGGTAATGTATTTCCTTTGGATTTAATATAGGAAACGATGTCAGCAATCTCTGTTCGTACCTCATGGCATTCTATTACGACTTGTTCCTCGAATTCCCTGTCAATCTTATGTACACGTACTCGCATGCTCTAACTCCTTGCTAATTGTATTTTCTGATTTTGAAATAACTTCCTTAATTATATCATATTTTCTATATACAGTTAGAAAGATTGTTAAGCAATTTGTTTCTAGAGCATTCTCTTATCAAATTTACTCTATTCATACTGACTTGCTATCTCACAATTGCCTTCTCCTTTGAGATAATAATCAAAATATGTTAACACAATTTCATTCATTTTCATTGTACAATGTCTTACATCGATCTTTCCGGTACCCAACTGTTTTGCTAAGAACGGTGAAAACAGCGGCAAGTCTGTGAAATTCATATGTTCAGAATCTTTGATTACGGTATACCGAGCATCTTTGGCGTAATCAGTTGCTACCATATTGGCATACGTATCTTTAACTGTTAAAGCCTCTGTGTAATGACTTTCATTGTAGATATTCAATATCGGAACTGGATATGGAGTCTGATTAAGTTGCTCTTTTCCTTCTACTACTCCAATAACTTCCCCAAACATGGTTCCATCAATTACAATTACGGCATCAATATCCTTTCTCTCTCTTCCAATTGCAGCTGCAGTAGCTCCTCCTAATGAATGGCCAAAGACACCAATTTTATTCTTATCAATTAATGAATAAACATTCTGCATCTGTTCCGTCGTACTTTTTGAATCCGATGAACTGGCTTCCTTATACTGCTCGCCTTTCATAGTTTTAGCATTTATTTGATTCACACCTTCAAGAATGGTATTCAATGCTAAATTCATATCTCCCGTACGAATTTTCAACCATTTTTGCGTAATCTCATAGTTTTCTTCTTCGGAATACTCTCCATTACTTGCATTCACGGCCTCTTTTAAGAATGCAAAGTTTACATATACACTTTTTCCATTCGTTTGTTTTGACACAAACGAATGATAGGGATGTTCCAAGCTACATACAACATATCCATGACTAGCCAATTCTTCATATGTGGAACGGTTGCTGTTTCCAATTCCAAATGCCCCATGTGAGAATACCACTAACGGAAATTGCTGATTTTCTTCTCCAACTTCTACATCTGGATACCAAAAATCCATCGTTACATTACGTTTTGCCCCAGCCTTAGCATATGTTTCCTCACGACTTTCATCTATTACGGTACATCTCGCCGTTGCTACTTCATACGAACCAGTTGGCTCAATTGGCTGATAACTAGGGAATATAAACAAAGGAATGAATGCGATTAAAATTATAAATGTTCTATGAACAAATCGCATTACAGTCTTACTTACACGAAAAGTATGTATTTCCTCAAAATTCTTATTTCTCTTATATTTAATTATTATATAGATTGCCCATACTACTTGCATACTCATAATTAGATATATCCCTTTCACCCGAAACGTCCACTCCACACATCCAGTGAATATAAGTAATGTACCAATCACCATGCATACACAATACACAATTGCTCGATATAATTTATAATCCTTCTTTGTCCCTATGCCAAATACCATCGCTACTAATTCTAATAAAAACGCTACCATTATAAATATTCCTACCATTATACTCTCTCCTTCATCTATTTATTTGACCAATTTGATAAATGACTTTTTCTATTTACCCTATCTTGTGGCCAATATTTCTTGATAAGTAGAGAATACTCGAATAGCAATTTTCTTTCAATGTTAGGTGCGGTAAGTTACATTTTTACTTTGTAAGTTACATTAGAGAATCGCACAGAACTTCCATTGCCTCCTTAAAGAAACGTAGATTTTCTTGTTCCTTTTCGTCCTTCTTAATTTGAAGAGTAGCCGTCATCGTTTCTCCGATCGTAGCGATACCGATTATTCTCTGGGAATTCAACACAAGAGGTGGAACGAATGTGAAATCAAGTAATTGTAAATCACCATAGGTACCTTGAATCGGTAGTTTCGTTAAATTGGTTACACTAATTCCCTTAGGATTACCTAGATATCCAAACATAGAAGCCAGTTGCTTTGCTGTTTTATTCTCATATCCGTCGCACGCAGCAAAATAAATTGCATCTTGTAAACTTCCTGTGATTCCGCCCATGAACTGAAGTAGAAAGTATTTTTTCTTTTCATTACGTAATTTCTTATATAGTGCATCTTGCACCATATGAGCATTTTCAAAAAAACTCTTACCACAATCATATTTGTTTTGTGTTGAAACACCTGTAGCAAAGTTTCCCATACCTTCATAACCTGGCCTTCGAATACTAACGGCATGACCAATATCAGAATTATTATTCGCAGCTTTTAACAATGCCGTTATGATCACCGTGTTTAGAGTCACATCGTTTCTCTTTGATAACTCCTTCATATGTACATATTCTTCTTTTGAAAATGTTTTGGTTACTATATGCGTATCTACATTTTCGTGATATCGTTTCGCCATGTTATAGTGCTCATCTGAGGTAAACACTTTTCCCGTCTTACTAAACTTCTTATTCAGCCCCTTCATCATAACTCGCATTAGAACAGTTAATTTACTCTTCCTTGGTAGGTCCTCCATCTGAAATAATTCAATCGGTTTAGTTTCTATATCTTTCCCTGTTAATGCACGCATTATATCTTGTACAAGATAAGCATAGGAGATCCCGTCTCCCATAAGATGGTGCGCAATCAAAAGCAGCTCCGTTTTACCCTCTTTATAAGAATAGAAAACTCGAATTAAATTACCTTGTTCAGGTCTGAAAGGTTCTTTTGCCTCATTTAATGCAACTTCTTGCCACGGCTCCACATATGCTTCTACGAAATATTTACCATTGGTTTGTGGTTTGTAATAAGCCTCATGATTCGAATCGAACACAATACAGCAACTAAGAATCTCATTAGCGTCTGCTGCCTTATTAATAGCCGTCTGTAATTCTTCTTTATGTATTATTGCGTTAATTGTTGTTTTAATTACTATATTAGGTGTTGGTGAATACACCCATGTTCTTTCTTTATTAATCTTTAATTTATCATTCATATATTCAACCATTCCTTTCTCAAAGCCTGCGAACTTTGAGCCGCAAGCACAAAGTTGTGTGAAAGACTTATCCTTCACACTTATACCTTTCCCCTAAGAATACACCTTTTCAAACCCTTGCTCCGCCTTTAATAATAATTCTCTTATATTCTCTTCCTTCACTCCCACATCGTTACTTGCTACTATGGTGGCAATACCATGCGCATAAATCCACATGTTTAAGAATAGATAAGATTCCTTGTTAGGTAGATTAGCCCCTTTCACAAGCTCCTCAACTCCTTGTAAGGAATAGTTATTTCCCATAGTAATAAATCGGAATAGATTTCTCTCTTCTTTCGCTGTCATTATATACGATACTCCTACTGCTAAGAATTCAATATCGTTAGGATTTTTTCTCTTATATACTTCTTGTTCAAAAAACTTACATGCTTTTACGTAGACTTCCTTCTTTAAGTCCTCCATATTCTTAAAAGTGTAATAGATTGGCTGTGTGGAGCACTGAAGAATATCAGCAAGCCTCCTCGTTGTAATAGCTTCAAACCCCTCCTTCTTCATTATGTCAAATGCAGCTTCTATAATTTGTTCTTTATCTACTTTGTTTTTCGGTGGCATAATACAAACATACTCCTTCTTTTAATCTAGATACGTGATCTATCATCAGAATTATTCTCTGTAATACATTGTTATATAATATTTCATAAAAGTATTATAACATCGTTATATAACAATGTTATAATACTTTTTACTAAATATGTCAAGTTAAACCATATTGTATAAACACCCTCTGCCGTAAACAAAAATAAAGTCCTAAAAAGCATACTTGCTTAATAGGACCTTATCTTTATTTTGATTATTTTATTGTTACTTATATTAATTAACTACTTGTATTAATTACCTACTGGTGGAAATCTTCAAGTGCGAAGTTTGAGTTACTTATATTAACTACTTATTTATTTGCTAAAATTTCCTCAACTAATTGAAGTTCTGCTTCTGTAAAATCTAACTTATCAACGATGCCGATATTATCTTTAATTTGCTCTACTCTACTTGCACCGATTAATACAGTTGTAACTCGATCACGTAATACCCAAGAAAGTGCCATCTGTGCTAATGTCTGTCCTCTATCTCCTGCCACTTCATTTAACTTAGCAACTTTGGCTACAACTTCTGGAGTTATACTATCTTCATGTAAGAAAAAATTCCTTGTAGCACGACTTCCTTCTGGAATTCCATGTAGATATTTGTCCGTTAATACTCCTTGCGCAAGAGGACTAAAGCAAATACTACCAGCTCCAACTTCATCTAACGTATCTAGTAAATGGTCTTCTTCCACCCAACGATTCATCATACTATAAGATACTTGATTAATGAGCAATGGTGTTCCATTGGCTTTTAAGATCTCTGCTGCCCTTCTTGTCTGTTCTGAATTATAGTTTGAGATACCTACATATAGTGCTTTTCCTTGACGAACAATATCTGATAAAGCACCCATTGTTTCTTCTAATGGAGTTTCTGGATCAAATCTATGATGATAGAAGATATCAACATAATCTAGTTTCATTCTCTTTAAACTTTGGTCTAAACTTGACATAAGGTACTTTCTTGATCCACCATCTCCATAAGGGCCTTCCCACATTCCATATCCAGCCTTCGTTGAAATAATCATCTCATCTCTATATGGACGTAAATCACTTTCCATAATTCGTCCAAAATTATCTTCTGCTGATCCAGGAGTTGGACCATAGTTATTGGCCAAATCAATATGTGTGATGCCTTGATTGAATGCTTCGAAAATCATCGCTCTTTGATTTTCATAAGGATCTACAGATCCAAAATTGTGCCATAACCCAAGGGCAACACGAGGTAATTTCACCCCGCTGTTTCCACATTTTTTATATTTCATATGTTCATATCTGTTATTATTCGCTTGATACATCTTATATCTCCTTTCAAACTTTGAACTTTACTTGGTCTTTGTTGATTTTATTTTAACCCTTATTGTTTTAAATTAAAATGTAGCAGACCGTCCATCTCTTGTACTATAACGACTTATAATTGTATTTACATAATACATCATATGTGGTACAGTACTTTCAAAGGAGTGATGAACCGTGTATTTTTGTTTACAGACAGACAACCTACCTAAGGTATCCTATATGAGTCGTAATATTACACCCGAACACTGGACTCATCTTAGCCGTGTAACCGACGAGTATATTCTATATATCATTAATTCTGGAACCTTGTACCTCAAGGAAGGTGATTATGAATATGAGCTGCATGCTGGAGATATACTTTTGCTAGAACCCGGTTATCCGCACGAAGGATATAAGGAAAGTTCATGTGACTATTATTACATACAGTTCTCCGAGAATACATTTACCACCTTTGACTGTAGCAAGTTTGATACCATTGAAAGTATCCTACTTGCAAATAAGCGTCTTTTCTACAACTGCGATCCTCTTAGTTACGAACCTTATACCCAATCCAAATTGTTTATTCCCAAGGACCTTTGTATTACTGATTCCAGTGTTTTAACTCGGATTGATCAATATATGCAAGAGGCATTGTTTGCATTTAACGGGCAAAATGAACATTTCAAACTCATTTGTTCCTGTAAATTAATCGAGATACTTACTATTCTTTCTTCTTATTTTTCAGAAAAAGTGTTTCATGAGACAAATAGTCGCGGAACCATTTCTGGACAGATGAATAAGACTAGGGAACTTCTTCTGCTACTACGTAACTCCTATGGTGAGAAATTAACGGGTGATATGATTTCAAATAAATTGAATATAAATTTTGATTATCTAAACCGAGTATTCAAAAAACAAACTGGATTTACCATCTTCGGATATCTGAATATTATTCGTATTAACAAGGCAAAGGAACTTCTGCTGACTGGTACCATGAAATCCTATGAAATTGCGCAAATGGTTGGATTTAATGATGAATATCATTTTAGTAAAGCCTTCAAAAAAAGCGTTGGCCAAACTCCAACACAATTTTTACATCAGACAAGCAAGCAGTAATGCAAAACTCCCCCACATTGTTATGATTCTAAACAATGCGAGGGAGTTTTCTACCTTAATTCATCTTCTTTATATTTGCAATATATCCAGATTATTCAATGTCTCTAAACTCAATATGTTCAATTTTCATGTCATCTGTCATTCCAGATAGACCGATTTCATATTGTCCATCACCAAGTTCTACTCGTGTAAGACGAATTAAAGTCCATTTATCATCTGTTCCATTCACTTGCATTACTAAAGCAGTCTCTCCATTAATCAATAATTTACATGCAGATTGTGCCTCATTTCCCTTATTGTTACGTACTTTACCTACTAACAGGTAAGTTCCTGCTTTTGCTTCAATAATGCTATTACCATTTTCCTTCATTGGAACTTGATTATTCTTCGCAATATTCACAACTTCCCCATCTTCCACTTTCTTCTCCATAGGAGCGTAGAACTGTACTGAAGAACTGAAATCTTGCTTTCTTCCGAACACAGGTGCATGCATCAAAAACTCACAGATATTCATAGCACAACGTTGTAATTCACCAATTGTTAAGCTACCATTCTTAACTGATTCAACCGTATTATCATTCCAAGTATTAATCTCAGCTCCATCATTAGCAACAACCATGTACAAATCATTCTGAGAACGAACCATAGCGGCTGTATTCGTTGCAGTACCTTCTCCGCCTTCGATTGGATCATTCATCTTAGCCCACCAGTCAGTCATAACGATACCATTAAATCCCCATTCGTTACGAAGAACTGTTGTATTCAAGTCGTAATTCGATGCATTCCAAAAACCGTTAAGAGGATTGTATGTTGTCATGATTGAATTGGCTCCGCCCTCTTTCACGGCAACTTCAAAACCTTTTAGGTAGATTTCTCTAAGTGCACGTTCTGATACCACAGCATCTACAAAACTACGACGATATTCTTGATTATTACATGCAAAATGTTTTAATGTACCTGTAGATCCTCCAGCTAGAATACCTTTTACTTGAGCTGTAGCAAATTTTGCTGTAATAATTGGATCTTCTGAGAAATACTCGAAGTTACGACCATTTAATGGGTGTCTACGGATATTCATACCTGGTCCTAATAGCGTATCTACTTCATTACGAAGCAATTCTTTTCCTTCAAATACATACATCTCTTCAATTAATTCTGCATCCCAAGTAGCTGCTAACAATGTTCCGATTGGTACTTGTGTTGCCTTGTATCCACCTTCCATACGAATACCAGATGGACCATCTGCTGCACAACCTAGTGGTATTCCATATCCGAATAAGGAATCACCAACTCCACCAAACGCTGCCGCAGTTCCAGGTGTTACCTTAACATTACACATACCTTCTCCACGTACAATTGTTGCTAATTCAGCAGTTGTTAATTGCGCGATGAATTCCTCCATGGTAGCTTTCTTATCTGCAACATCACGAAGGGTAATTCCCTTGTTTCCTGTTTGAGGATATGTTGGTGGTAAGTTTTTCTCGATTCTATCTTTCATGGAATACGATCTTATTGGAACAGCTTCATAAGTAAGCTCATATGCTCCATTATCAAGACGTTTACCTGGTTTCATTCTTGTGAACTCTTTAATTGGTGACAACGCTTCTTGTAACTGTGCTACTACTTCCAACTCGTCTACTACATATCCTGTCTTATCTCCAGTAGATGTCTTAAATGCCACACGCGCGCAATTTCTTACACTAGAACCAACATAGATTCCATATTCACCGGCTTCTAGAACCATGCATGATTTATGTCCAGTAACACCGCTATCATCATAAGAAGCCAAATCAGCTACTTTGAACTCAATTACAAGATTTTGTTCTTCACCAGGGGCAAGTACTTTTGTCTTAGCGAAAGTAACTAATTTCTTAGCTGGTTGACCAAGTTTACCTTGTGGTGCTTCTACATATACTTGTACGGATTCTTTTCCTGCGTAAGTAGCGCCTGTATTCTTAACAGCAACCTGTAACTTGATTGTCGATTGGGAATCTTTATCAACAATAACCTCAGCATTTGCACTTGTCTCAAATGTTGTATAAGATAAACCAAATCCAAATTCATATTGAACCTTCTCTGGTACAAATGTTTCAAAATAGCGATATCCTACATACACATCTTCCCTATAAAGATTTACGTCTGCATCTCCGTAATTTTCATGAGATGGATAATCTTCCAATTGGTATGCAATAGTATCTGTTAATTTACCACATGGAGTCACATCACCAACTAATACATCAGCTACTGCGTTTCCTCCTTCGATACCACCTTCCCATACATAGATAATACTTTGAATTCTGTCTTTGAAACGTTCGTCTTCTGCCCAGCTCATATTGATAATATTTGATACATTTAACATAACTACAACTTTATCAAAATATTTTGTTACTGTTTCAAGAGTATTAATCTCTTCTTGTTGTAAAAGGAAGCTTCCTTCTCCTGGCGTATTATCTTTGTCTTCCCCAGCATTTCTTCCTATAATAACGATTGCCTTATCCGAATGTTTTGCTGCTTCTTTGGCTAACTCATCAGTTACTGGCATTTCTTTTTGGCAATGTGGTTCTGCTGCCCAAGCTCTTCCACCGTCATCAAATGGATTTTCTTTAATCCATTCTTCATATACACTCACTAGATTTTCATTAAGTTCAACATCTTTCTTAGTACGTAAACCTTCTACAATGTTTGATGTATATAATACATTAACGGAACCACCTGAACCTGTTCCTGTACGATAATAATTAATCTGTGCTCTACCAAAAAGTGAAACTTTCTCTCCTTTTTGAAGTGGTAACACATTCTTATCGTTCTTTAATAATACCACACCTTCTGCTGCTACTTTTCTCGTAAATTCTGCAAACCCTTCATAAGGTACACCGATTTTATGTTCTTTTATATATTGTTGATCCATATTTGCCTCCTTGTTTAATCCTAAGCTCTAGAACTTCGTTCTATGGCTTACTTATCGGGTGAAATTAAATTAGACTGTTAACTTATGACTCCTACAAGTCAAGCTTCTTTACTTTGTTACGGGCTTCACTACGTTCATCCCTAAGCTCTAGAACTTCGTTCTATCGCTTACTTATCGGGTGAAATCTAAGGTATAGACTCGAGAAATCACTTCGTAATTTCCCTCGTTAACTTATGACTCCTACAAGTCAAGTTACTTGGCTTTGTTACGGGCTTCACTACGTTCATCCCTAAGCTCTAGAACTACGTTCTATCGCTTACTTATCGGGTGAAATCAAATACTCACTTCGTGAGTGCTTGATTTCCTTCCGATAAGTAACATTATAGCCAAACCGGTTTAGATATGATATAATTTTCCTATCAAAAAGTATAACTATTTTGTCGTATTTTATCGGAAAGGAGATTATATGATGCAATATCTAGAGCAAAAAAAGGAGTTAATTAACGGGATTCCCTCCAATTATATCTGTGACATCCATACGGTGCATAGTGCAGGTATCTCCTTTCCTGCGCATTTTCACAGTTATATTGAATTATTGTATGGGTTAGAAGGTCGTTTCAATGTATTACTGAATGGAAAATACCATTATTTTGCTAAAGGTGATCTTATATTAATTAATTCCAAGGAGGTTCATCAAGTCAATGCACTTGATGAGTTCGGTGGTAACTATATTGTTCTTCGTTTTGAGCCTGAAGTAATCTATAATAATATGTTTCAGAATTATTCAGAATTGAAATACACCTTACCATTCTTGATTGAGAATCCCAAACAACAAAAGGTAATAACAAAAGACTTACTGATAAATACAAGTATACCAGAATTACTATGGGATATTCATAAAGAGATGGAAGAACAAAATTATGGATATGAACTGGCTGTTCGTAATCATATTGGCCGAATCTTTTTATGGATCTTACGCTATTTTCATACCAATAATCCAAACGGTATATTCCAGTTCAGCGAAGATGAATTATATCTAAGGAGATTACAACCAGCACTTGATTATGTACCAGACAATTATATGAATGAAATAAAGACGCCCGATATGGCGTCTCTATGTAATATGAGTTCTAGCTATTTTTCACGACTCTTTAACCGGATTATGAACATGACCTTTAATGATTATGTAAATCATATTCGTCTGAAGGAAGCGGAGAAGCTTCTTGTATCAACCGACCTGAATATCACAGAGATATCAAATCAAGTAGGTTTTAACACAACAAGCTATTTCATCAAAATCTTCAAAGAAAATAAAGGTACTTCTCCGAAACAATATCAGAAGGAATACCTTAATGAATAGTATAGTTAATTATTGATTTAGACCACCCTACTACATCGCTCGAAGAATTCCTTGATCTTTTCCTGACAATGCTCCGTCTTAACAAGATAGCTTTGTCCGTGACCTGCACCCGGTACCGTTTCAATATATCGGTCTGCTTTACAAACTGTATAGTTTTCCTTACTCATGTAAGAAGGAACGAATCGATCGGACTCACCATGAACGAATAGCACTGGTCTTGTATTCTTCCCTAGTGCTTCCTTTGTGTTCATCTCACCCATATTAAATCCAGCGATCCCACGACACAACAGACCAAAAATCGGAATAAGAGGGAACGCTGGCAGATGATAGTATTCCTTTGCAACATGTTTATATATCTCTCTTGGTGAGGTATATCCACAATCAGCAATAATTCCCCTAACATTAGGGGGCAATTCAAGTCCACTAACCATCAGTACCGTAGCTGCTCCCATAGATACTCCATCTAATATTATTGGTAGCTCAGACCCTAGTTTATCATTCAAGAATAAGATCCATTGTACAATATCATATCGTTCCTTGATTCCAAATGTAATGTATTTGCCTTCACTAGCACCATGTGCTCGTTGATCAATAATTAGTAAATTACAATTCTCTTCATAATAGAAACTACAGATTGCTCCAAAATCATTACACCCATTCCCACGAAAACCATGCACGCAAAGCACGGTTCTTTTCGGGTCTTTCGCACGAATCAGATATCCCTTTAACTGTAGTCCATCTTTACTGGTAATGGATACTTGCTCTGGATTTTGCTTATTTACCCAAGCCGTACCATCTCGAATAGTTTTCTCAAACTTCTTCCAGCTCCCCGTATACATATGCTCATCATCTGGCACTTTCACTCCATAGCGATAAATTGCGTAGCGGAAAAATCCTACTTCTATTAGGCAAATTATAAGTATAAGAATTAGAATTAGAACCCCTAGAATTTTTACTATCATGCTCCATACCTTCTTTCATTTATTAAATCTAGATAATAATTCAGAAATTGAACAAAACTCTAATTTTCTCTACTCTATTCTCTATAGATAAACTAAGATCAATTTAACTCCTCCACTACATACCAATACATAGTAAAAGCAAAACTCTCAACATATTACATTACTCCTTAGTTTGCGTATTATGACTAAGAAACGATAGCGTAATACCTGTAGTTTATCTTAGTGTGTGCTGGATAGTATAGGAAGATGAGGCAAGGAGGCCGAGTCAGCCTGAACCGCGACAGGATGTCGCGTTGAAGGCGTTTCCGACTCCTCTATAGAAAATGTAATGCACACACTTAGAAAAACTAAGGTATGTAACGTGTTTCGTGTCATAATACGTAAACTAAGAAGCCTGTTACACCTATACTGAGTTTTGCACTCACAACCTATCTCCATTGTTTTTTTAATTGTATGATTCTGAATATAGAATCAATTATAAAGATTGCTAACGCAATTACACCTGCAATCTGTACCGTTTGGGATAGATAGTAAGAAGACAAATCAGTATTTCCCTTGAAGGCATAGTAAGCAGTACGATACATCCCAGCTCCTGGCACCATTGGCATGATTCCTGGTATTAAGAAAACCGTTCCTGGTGCCTTTAATAACCTTGCACATATATGGGAGATCAAAGCAACTACCATCGTAGCTGCAAAGGCTTGCAAAACACTTAATGTTGGATACCTAACCTCCATTAATAAGTAAACCCACCAACCAATCGCTCCAACAGCTCCTGAATACAGTATTAATTTCTTTGGAACACCAATAACAATTGACATTCCTACTACTCCAAGGAATGCACCAATTATTTGTAAAATCATATCATCCTACCTCCAATTACTGCTACCCCGAACGCCAAACCTATACCAATTCCAACTGCAACACATGCCGCAATAACGAATGCTTCGATTGCACGACTACCTCCTGAAAGGTAATCCCCCTGTAAGGTATCACGAATGGCATTGGTAATTGCAACTCCAGGTACTAATGGCATAATGGAACCAACGATTATAATCTCTACAATAACTGAATTATCTAATACATGTGCATATAACATCGTCGCTACCGCTATAATAAAAGAGGATAACATATCCGTGATGAAATTATTCAATTTCACTCTTCCTGCAATATGTCTACAGGCTACAATCCACAATCCGTTAATCGCTGCTAAGGCAGAAGCTAAAATTCCACCTCCAAGTAATAAGGTAAAGAAAGATGAAGTCATGATAATTCCAACATAGACCATACTATTTGGATACTCTTTTTTGTCTTTAATGCGTAACAATTCTTGATACGCTTCTTCAACTGATATCACACCACAACACAGCCTACGTGACACATCATTTACTTCGTATACCTGACTAAGATTCGTTTGTTTTTCACTTACTCTTGTTATCTTCGTAATTGCATCAATACTTGGATCTGCAAGTGTAACAAACAAGCCCGTTACTGTTGCGAAAGTTTCCGCAGTTTCTAGACCTGAAGTATGAAGAATTCTACAAATTGTATCTTCTACACGATACGTTTCTGCACCGCTCTGTAACATAATTTTCCCTGCCAACAATGCTGTATCCATTAATAACCTATATCTGGCCTGTCTCTCTTTTTGAGAGATGTGTTCCCTCTCCATACTTTCTTTCATATCCATACTCTCAGGTTCAAAAACATCTTCGTTCATAAATTACCTTACCTGCCTCCTAACGTAAACTTAACTGTGAATTGTTATACAAACTAACATACTTTTTTCATGATTATTTCACAAAATGAACACATTTGCAATCTATAATTATATTCAGATAGTAAAACAACTATCTACTCCCACCCTATTATACGAGTGGTAATACTTTACACTATGAAGTATTACCCACAGTAAAAGAACGCCTACCTTAAGCGTTCTTTTACTGTTTATACCTATTTTATTCTAGCTCTAATTCACCTAACTCTATAGGCTCATCCTCAAGTTCTTTTGTAACTCGCACAAAACGAATCATCTTGTACTTAACATCCAAGATTTCGAATAGATATCCCGCATATGAAACAGAGATATGTTCTCCTTCACTTGGTATTCTATTCAGTAATGATGTTAATAATCCATTCAGTGTATCAAAATCTTCTTCCTCAATTTCTATACCTAATGTATCCTCAATATCATCAAGGCTAGCCAATCCCTTCATTAAGTATCGACCCTCACCTTGTTTGATAATTAATTTCTCATCTTCATCATATTCATCTAGGATATTACCCACGATTTCTTCAAGTATATCTTCCATGGCCACTAAACCTGCAGTTTGTCCATATTCATCAACTGCGATTGCCATATGTATTTTCTTTAATTGCATGTCATTAAATAATACATCAATATTCTGTGTATCAGGAACAAAATATGGTTTTCTTGCAATCAGTTTAAGCGGCTTATTCTTAAACTTGGAGGACATGTAACATCTCGTTACATCTTTCACATGAAGGATACCGATAATATTATTAATGTCATCTTCAAACAATGGAAATCTAGAGTAGCTCTTCTCTAACATAAACCGTAACGTCTGTTCTACCGTCTGATTACAATCAATTGCTACAATCTTTTTTCGATGAGTCATAATGTCTTTAACTTCCTTTTCATCGAATTCAATAATATTCGATATCATTTCCGCTTCATTTGACGCAAGAACACCCTGTTCTTGGCCTTCATTAACCATCGACATGATTTCATCTTCCGTAACATTTTCTTCTAAATCTTCTGGTTTAATATGGCACAAACGCAAAATTAGATTCGTAGTCTTCTCAATTAAGAATGCAATTGGTGTTACTAATCGAATAAAGAATAGAACAACATTCGCAATTCCATACGCAGCCTTATTAGAATCCTTAAGGGCAAGTTTCTTTGGAAAAACATCACCAAAAAGAATACTTATGAACAAAACTAAGAATACGAAGGCAACTGTCCATGCCTCTTTTGTTATCTCAATTGGCAAACCAAATTGCTCTGGAAATCCAATATCTCTAAAAGTATATGCAATATCTCCAGCACAGATATATCCCACTAATACACTTGAGGTTGTCAATATGACTTCTACTGCATTCATGTATTTATCTGGCTTTTCAATAAAACCTAATAGTACTTTAGACTTCTCATCTCCATCTTCTGCTCTTTTTCGTACTGTTACTTCATTAATGTGTTCAATTGCTCTCGCTCCATATGATATAATGGCTTTTAATACTAGAAGTAACAAAACAACAACGATACCTAATATCGGATAACCATCCTCCATGTAAAATCTTATCTCCTTTATAATGTACTACAATTGACTCATACCAGACCTTATGTATCTAGAGAGAAACTAATAAGCAATGCTTTATCAATCTTTTTCAGTACATCTTGATCCAAATGACAAACTTTCTCCTTAAGTCTAGTTTTATCAATTGTTCTAATCTGTTCCAGTAAGATAACAGAATCCTTAACAATACCATATTTCTCTGCATCAAGCTCTACATGCGTAGGAAGCTTCGCTTTATTCATCTTTGATGTAATTGCTGCACAGATTACTGTTGGACTATGTTTATTTCCTGTATCATTCTGAATGATTAACACTGGGCGAACGCCGCCCTGTTCTGATCCCACTACGGGTCTCAAATCTGCATAAAAAATGTCACCGCGCTTAATTATCACTTTATTCACACTCCATTTATTGGCTTTAGCTTTATTATTGCCAGTTTTGACCTGTGTATTCCTAAAGTGTACTATTTTTCTACGGTTATTATTTGGTAAATTACTTCTAACTAACAACAAGCCTCCTAATAGCAGGGCATACCTTACTTCTAAACCTAAAAAAATTCACTTAGTTACTGCTTCGAACCATTCACTACACATTCCAGTCCAAAATGAATATCTTTTCATCTTGTGTGCATCCAACTTCAAAAAGTTGATAAAGTGAACAATTACTTTGTCTTTAAACTTAAATTAACAATTCTAAAACTTGATGCAGACAATTATAATAATCTGCTGTACCAACTTTCTTTCCTTCTTTATAGTATACTCTCGGTACACGCTTTCCTATGTCACAAACAAGTTCATAATTAAATGATCCAACCAGATTTGCAACTTCTTCTATTGAAATAGATTCGTCCCCATCCCGGCCAATCAACGTTACCATATCCCCTTCTTTTACATCTGGGATATTCGTAACATCTACCATAAACTGATCCATACATACTCTACCAACGATTGGAGCGGATTTACCATGTATTAAGACTCTTCCTTTTGAAGAAAGTTGTCTTGGATAACCATCTGCATAACCAACTGGTATTGTAGCAATAACGCTATCATGTTCTGTAATATACGTACTATTATAACTAATTCCCGTACCAGCCTCAACCTCTTTCACATAAACTACGTTACTTTTTAATGTTAAAGCTGGTTGTAGCATTAAACTATTCTTGTTTACTTCATCTGAAGGATACATACCGTAAGTAACTATACCACTACGTACCATATCTAAGTTTGCTTCTGGTAAATCAATAATAGAAGCACTATTCGATACATGTTTTACTGGTATATGTATACCTTCCTTTTCCAATTTATCAGCAAATACTAAAAAACGACTTAACTGCTTCCTAACAGATGTCTTATCTGATTCATCTGCACACGCAAAATGTGTAAATAACCCCTCAATAATGAGATTTGGTAGCTTACTGATTTCTTTAATAATCTGAATACTTTCAACCGTATCTTTGAATCCAATACGAGTCATTCCTGTATCAATTTTAATATGAATCTTAGCTTGCTTTCCAAGTGAAACTGCTATATCAGAGAGCCTTTTTGCCATATCATATTGAAAAACCGTCTGGCTAATATCATATTTCAATAAGTCTTCATATTGTTGATGTGGTGTAAATCCCAAGATTAATATTGGCTTTTCAAACCCCGCCAGACGAAGCTCAATACCTTCTTCGATAATAGCAATTCCATAAGCATCTACTTTATCTTTCAACGCAGTTGCTAATGCAACTGCACCATGACCATAACCATCGGCTTTAATAACTGCCATAATCTTTGTATTATCGTTGATATTCCTTCTTACTTCATCGATATTGTTACAGATTGCATCGAGGTTAATCCGAGCCTCAACTCTGTAGTATTCATTCATGAAAACTGCCTCCTTACACTGTTAGCTATACATTCATTCACTCATGAAGTACTAATGGAAGTGCTTCAATTATATCACTTGCAATCAAAGAATACACGCTCTTTGATTCAATTGCTTTATCTCCCGCAAGTCCATGCACATACACACTTAGAGCTGTAGCATCAAAACGATCCATACCTTGTGCTAACATTGCTGCTATAATTCCTGTTAATACGTCTCCCGCTCCTGCAGTAGCCATACCATTGTTTCCGGATAGATTAATGTAGCTACGAACTCCATCTGAAACGATTGTCCTCGCATCCTTTAATGCCAACACATACCGTTTACCCTTTACTGCATTCACAGTAACTGGTAACAGATTTTCCTTAACATTGAATACTTCACAATCTAATAACCTAGACATCTCCTTAAGATGTGGCGTAACAACTACATTCTCTGGTAAATCAATGTCACAATAACATTCTTTCTCATTATCTTTGGAAATATACTGGCTTTTACCTGCCAACATCGTAATAGCATCCGCATCGATAACAATCGGTACGTTTGTATGATTCAATACGATATCTAGCAAATGATCCGATGCTGCAGATATTCCAATACCTGGGCCGATAACAATTGAGGTAGCCCATTTTAACTCTTGAATAATACGGTCAACTTCTAATTTGTTCTTCAAATTGCTTGGATCGTATGTAGATAGAATCGCCTCCGGTAAAAGGCTTTGAATAATACTACGATTATCTTCCACCGTTAGTACTTTCACAAGTCCTGCTCCAGTACGACAGGCTGCTTTAGCAGATAAATAGCAAGCGCCTGACATATTACGAGAACCAGCTATGATTAGCACCTTACCAAAGGTACCCTTATTCGAGTAGTTCTTTCGTAATGGTAATCTGGTTAAATCTTCTTTCTCATAATAAAAAACGGATGGTTTCACATATTCGATTGCCTTCTTAGGGAAACCAATGTCAGCAACTAGTATTTCACCAGCATACTCACAGCCTGGATATAATACTAATCCAATCTTATTAACACCAAATGTTATCGTATAATCTGCTTTCACTGCAATATTCATAACCTTCCCGTTATCCGCATGGATGCCAGAAGGAATATCAACAGAGAAAACTTTATTATCACACGCATTAATTGTTTCTATTATTTGTTCAAACACACCTACCACTGGTTTCGACAGACCAATTCCAAAGATAGCATCTATTATAACAGTATATTCTGATACTTTCACATTGTTATAGACTTTCACATCCAAATTACGTGCAATAAATAGCTGTTGCTTTGTCTGGTCAGTGGCACGCTTTTCATCACCGATAATAAGTACATCAGCATTGTATCCAAGTCCCTTCAACATGCGAACGGTAGCGATACCATCACCACCATTGTTACCAGTCCCACATACAGCTAGGATTCGATCATTCCTAGTTATCTTTGATCGTATTAACTCAACAATTGCCATTGCTGCCTTTTCCATCAACACAAGGCTTGGTATACCAAGCATATTACTGGTATACTCATCTATCGCCTTCATCTTGGCAGCATCAACTAAATATTTCATGATTCTTTCCCTTCTGCTACTACAAAAGCATTCGAATATATCTTCGTATTTGTTATAGAAACATGGATTTTTGTAATACCACGTTCCTTTGCTATCTTAAGAGCGTTCCCATATAGGATTACATAAGGACAACCAAGTTTATCTCGAAGCACTTCCATTTCATTCAGCTCAAAACCATGAATTCCTGTCCCAAATGCCTTAGAAATTGCTTCTTTCACTGCAAAATTATCCGAAGCCTTTCTTTTATCCTCTCGTATAAGATCAATCTCACGTTCCGTAAAACATCTCGTGAGGAAATGTTCCTTCTCGCAAGCTTTCTCTACACGTTTGACTTCTGTCAAATCGATACCAATCCCAATAATCAACGCTACTCCATCCTTACTCTTTGTCGTCCAATATATCTAGTACTGTGTTTCCTAGTATATCATGCATATAAGAATAAAGAGAGCTATTTTCTATTTCTTTATCCTGTTTTTGAATAATTCTTACTTTTAATGCTTCACGTGTCTGTCGAATCCACTGATCTGCTTCTTCAATTTCCTTTTTGTTATATTTTAATTTAGCATAACAAACTTTCATACTCTCAATCATGAGTTCCTCGTTTGCACGCTTAATTTCATATGGCATATCAAGAAGCGTATCATCTGCACTTTGCATCTTTGAATTGATTTCCTCTATAAATTGATGGCTTTTTTCCAGCTTTTTAGCCTTCAGCCTACCAGCTGGAGAACTATCAGGTTCCATATTTGCTACAATTTCACTCATTAACTTCTTCTTGAGTTTTTTCATATCTTTTATATCGTTAATCATCTTCCCTTGCTTCTTAAGCAGATTATTCAGATTATTCTCAAGTTGCTTAATAGCAACAGTCTTTTCATGTTCTGGAATAAGTTGATACCAGCGATCATCTAGAGTTAGTATTGGTAATTTCTTGCCATGTAATGCTTCCTTGAATTCAATACTCTTGTCCTTTTTTCTCGCCATAAGCTCTCCTCTTTTACAACTTTTCAGTTCCAAATTTTTTCTTTAGATTTCTCAGTCGTTACCCCTTTTTGATCCTCAAGTAGTATTCTCATTCATAATCCAGTTACTGATTTTCTTCTCTCTCTTGCTCTTCTCGCGCTTTTAAGTTGTACGATAAACGCATCAAACTCTCAGCAAGATGAACATTCTCAACCATAATATCCTTAGGTAGATTCAAATCTGTTGGTGCAAAATTCCATATTGCTTTCACGCCCCAACTTACTAAATCAGCCGCAACTTGAGGAGCTTTTGCTTTAGGAATCGTTAATGCCGCAATATGAACACTATTATTCTTAACAAAGTCTTCTAGTGTCTCCATCATTCGAATCTCATTACCACGTATGGAGATTCCTTCAAGTCTTGGGTTCACGTCAAAAATACCTTTGATCAAAAAGCCTCTTCTTTCAAAATCTGTATAATTTGCTAATGCCTGTCCGAGATTACCTGCTCCGATAATTATTACGTTGTACTTCCTGTCGAGTCCAAGAATTTTCCCTATCTCTGTGAATAGATACTCCACGTTATATCCGTAGCCCTGTTGTCCGAAACCTCCGAAGTTGTTAAGATCCTGTCTAATTTGTGAAGCTGTTACTTGCATCTTCTCACTAAGTTCTTTTGATGAAATACGAACGACATCGTTTTCCAACAATTCACCTAAATAACGATAGTATCTTGGAAGTCTTTTGATAACTGCTAATGATATTTCTTTTTCGTACACAATGCACCCTCCTTATATCATAAACCCTTATTCTTCATTATAACTACTCGCTAATTACTTGTCAATTTTAGATATGATATGCCGTTGCTACCATTTCATGGCTTTTTATAACTTCTATGATTTCCTCAGTCGATTTATCTTTTATTTTGGTTGCACTAACGAATAGACCAATGGTAGAGTTACCCTCTTTATTACTCACTGTTTCAAAATGTATAATAGACATCTGATTTTCTTTCATAAACCCAATCATGGAACCAATTCCTTCTACACAAGTAACTTCTATGTAGAGTTCAACAATGTCTGATTTTGATAGTAAGAACACTTCAAATCCTTGTAAGATCTTCATACTAGCAAGTATGAAGACACAACCTAGAATAGCCCCTTCATAGAAACCTATCCCTATCGCTAGCCCCATACTAGAACAAGCCCATAAACCTGCTGCAGTCGTTAACCCTTTGACATGTTGCTTTGATGTGGTAAGAATTGTTCCCGCTCCCAAGAAACCAATTCCGCTAATTACTTGTGCTCCCATTCTTGTGGGGTCCGTATCAATCTTTAGTACTGATATAATAAATTGACTAGTAATCATAACTAAGGCAGAACCAATACACACTAATATATGAGTTCGAAATCCCGCTGGTCTACCTTTTTTCTCTCGGTCATAACCGATGATTCCACCACACAAAAGAGCTAGAATCATACGCACCATAATTGACAGATAGTTGAGCTCCCTCAAATTCCCAAACACTTCAATTCCCATAAATCCTCCGAATACTTCATGGTAAATATAGTCTCACGAAATTAACATTTAATTCTACAAAGATACTATATTATTAAGAAACTTTATAAGAGCTTCTTATATATTATAGTATCTTTCCTAAAGAATTGCACCTATTTTCTACATAAAGGGTGAAAGAAATTGCGTAAATGTCTAGCATTCATTCCTTAAGTATGATAAAATAACTGATGATTTTCAAGAGGCACTTATCTAGGTCGACGGCGCCAATTCATAAAAGATTGCAATTAACATCGTCGAACTTTGAAAAAATGCGAAGAAAGGATGACCATAATCATGATTTTATCATGTAATAATATAAATAAATCCTTCGTTGGTAAACAAGTACTTACAAATGTTTCCTTTCATGTCAACGAAGGTGAAAAAACTGCAATTATCGGAGTGAACGGAGCAGGTAAATCTACACTCCTTAAAATAATAATCGGTGAAATGAGTGCTGACTCTGGTGATATTACATTCGCCAAAGGCGCTACTATGGGCTATCTAGCGCAACATCAAGCATTAACCTCACATCATTCCATCTACGAAGAACTTCTCGAAGTTAAAAAAGACGTTATTGAATTATATGATCGTATGCGTGCGTTAGAACTTGATATGAAGGAAGCTACTGGTGATGAATTAGAATCCATGCTTTCTACTTATGCCAGATTAAATCACGAATTCGAATTACAAAACGGTTATGCTTACCAGAGTGAAATCACCGGTATTCTAAAAGGTCTTGGATTTACGGAAGAAGAATTTAGCAAATCTATCGACAAATTATCAGGTGGCCAAAAAACCCGTGTTGCCCTTGGTAAATTACTACTTACTGCACCTGATATTATCCTCTTAGATGAGCCTACCAACCATCTGGATATGGAATCCATTGCATGGTTAGAAAACTATCTTCTTAACTATCGTGGTGCTGTTGTTATTGTTGCCCATGACCGTTACTTCCTAGACAAAATCGTTACGAAAGTAGTTGAGATCGAATATACGAAATCGCAGATGTATCTTGGTAACTATACTGATTTTGCTAATAAGAAAGCTCTTGTAAGAGAAGCGCAATTAAAGAATTATCTGAACCAGCAAAAAGAAATCAAACACCAAGAAGAAGTTATTGCAAAACTCCGATCTTTTAATCGTGAAAAATCCATTAAGCGTGCAGAGAGTCGCGAGAAGATGTTAGATAAGATTGATCGTATTGAAAAACCAATTATGGAACAACATCAAATATCAATTAAACTAGAACCTCATAATATAAGTGGTAATGACGTTCTTTCTGTAAAGGGATTATCGAAAGCTTTTGGTCCCAAACAGCTTTTCTCCGATTTAGATTTCGAAATCAAAAGAGAAGAAAAAGTTGCAATTATTGGTAATAATGGGACAGGTAAAACTACTATATTAAAGATACTAAATGGCCTGATAGATGCAGATTCTGGAGAGATGCGTCTAGGATCGAAAGTTAAGATTGGTTATTACGATCAGGAACATCAAGTATTATCACCAGAGAAAACAATCTTTGACGAATTACAAGACACCTATCCAAATATGACAAATACAGAAGTTCGCAATATCCTTGCTGCTTTCTTATTCACTAATGATGACGTCTTCAAACGTATCAAAGAATTAAGTGGTGGCGAACGTGGACGTGTTTCTCTTGCCAAATTAATGCTTTCCGAAGCAAATCTCCTAATCCTAGATGAGCCTACGAACCATCTTGATATTGCTTCTAAAGAAATACTAGAAGATGCTATCAACAATTATTCCGGTACCGTATTATATGTATCCCATGACCGTTACTTCATTAATAGAACGGCTACTCGTATTCTTGACCTAACGAACAATCAATTGCTTAACTACATTGGTAATTATGATTATTACCTAGAGAAAAAGCCAGAAGTAGAACGCATGTATTTGGGTAGCAACTCCATTAAAGCAGGTTCCTCTAAGACTACTTCTTCTACTACCGGTACTACAACTGCTTCAGCAAGTACAACCTCTTCGTCTATTCAAACAGAAACTGTAACGGATTCTTCCGATACCAAGTTAGATTGGAAGCAACAAAAGGAGCAGCAAGCGAAGGAAAGAAAACGTCAGAATGAACTCAAGAAAGTTGAGGACGAAATCACTGCTTGTGAAACTAGGAATGAAGAGATTGATTCTCTCCTTGCTCTTGAAGAAGTATATACCGATGTATCAAGATTACTGGAATTGAATAATGAGAAGAAATCCATTGAAGAACATCTCGAAGAACTTTTGGAACAATGGGAAGAACTTTCTATGTAGACTTCGAGATATTTGTATGTAATAAAATTGAGGGGCGTGGTTGCCATGTTATTGGCTGCCACGCTTCTTTTTTGCGCGAATGGTAATCTTTTCCTTCATAGTCTATACGTCATTTAGAAATGCTCATCCACTACCCCTAAATAGTATAATCAAATTCATCACCTGTAATATATTCCCTGAAACAGCTTGCCGTAATTACTGAAACCCTGTATAATCGGGATAACACCATACTGAGAACAAGGAACATTTTCCAAATCAAAAGAAAAATTGATAAAATCTAACGTTGAAATAATCAACATTCAGGAGGAATCATGTTTAGAATAGGTGAATTTTCAAAATTAACACAAGTAACTAAATCGACCCGTGGACAGGTTATCGTATGTACTCTGTTGAGCAAATACCTATTCTTAATAAAATTGTCTATCTCCGTGATAGTGGGTTTAATGTTGCAGAAATTGCAGTATCACTTAACAATGGAAATGACAGCTTTATTCTTGAACAGCTTGATAAAAAGCATGAAGAAATTGAACAAGCGATACAGTTAGAAAAAGAAAAATTAAGAAAAATTGAGCTTGCAAAAAGAGAACTTCAAAGCACCAAAAATGAAATGCACTATAATGTCTCAATAAAATCAATCCCAGAAAGTCAAGTACTTTCATTAAGACGGATTATCCCAACATATTATGCAGAGGGTGAATTATGGACAGAATTATCGTCTTTTGCAATGCAAAATCAAATTGCCATATCTAGTGATACTTTTTCCATTTACCATGATACAGAATATAAGGAACAAAATGTTGATGTAGAGCTATGCGCCCCGGTAAAAAAGATGGGTCAAAGTATCGGTGGATTTACATACCGAGTTACCGATCCTATACCAACAATGGCCTGTACAATGGTATACGGGGAATTTTCTAATATTGCGGGAGCATACTTAACTTTTGCAAAATGGCTGCAAAAGAATAGTCACTATCAAATGATCGGTGAAAGCCGTCAACTTGTACACCGTGGGCCATGGAATGAAATTGACCCTGAAAAGTATTTAGTTGAAATTCAAATTCCTTTGGAAAACGTAAAATAAGAGTCTTGCACTTGTGCAAGGTTTTTTTATGTTTGTATATTGACTCTCACATGGTGTGAGGGGTTATGCTTCGTTTGAAAATAAAAATTGGAGGTTACATGTATGAATAATTTTGAGGTATATCCTATTGGAAAAATCCACAACAACGAAAACGGCACCTTTATTGAAATCGAGTCAAGGTATATTCCTGCCATGAGAGCATTAGAGGGGTTTAGCCATATCAACGTCATTTGGTGGTTTAGTGACTTCGATAATGAAAAAGCAAGGAACACGCTTCAAACACCGCAGCCATATAAAAAGTCTCCTGATACCATGGGTGTCTTCGCCACAAGGTCTCCTATTCGTCCCAATCCGATTGCTCTAACCACCGTAGAGATAATACACCTTAATTATCAAAAGGGACTTATTCAGATTGCATATATAGACGC
The DNA here is from genome assembly GCA_018372435.1 of Clostridiales bacterium. Lineage (GTDB taxonomy): Bacteria > Bacillota > Clostridia > Lachnospirales > Lachnospiraceae > Anaerosporobacter. The sequence goes on from JAHAJA010000021.1 coordinate 62,139, forward strand.
AAACGACAATACACCCCTTATTGACATAAAACCTTATACACCGAGCCTTGACCGAGTAGAAACTCCCGGTGTTCCAGAATGGTGCAACCATTGGCCGAAAAGTTTAGAGCAATCCGCTTACTTTACATGGGAAGATGAATTTAATTTCTAAACCTGTTGAATTAATTTGATTACATTTAAGAAAAGGACTAGAGATTGACTCTCTAATCCTTTTCTTTAATATCTAATTGATATTCTTTTACTTTGTCGTATTGTTTAGATAATTTATCAACCATTCCCAATCACTATAATAGGTAACGGATAACGATGTTTTATCTTCCGACTTTGTAACTCCAAATACAATGTGATTCACTGGTTCATCAACCTTTGGTAATAATATGGTCTCACTCGTGTTTGGCGATTTATATTTTAAATATGTACATACATTATCAAATGTTTTCTGAGGAATATCCTTCATCGTCATCTTACTTTTCCATATATAACTTTTAATGCCAGGTGCCATAGAATTCTCGCTGTAATCATCTCCTAATTCGCTTTTTAATTGAACCAACAGTTCTTCTTCTGTTACATCAGAATATCCGAGGATAATACAATTAAATAACCCTTCTCCAGCTAGACCGTCATACCCTTCCTTTGAAAACACTAATAGTACCCTAGCATTATAACCAAATTTTTTGATTGGACTATTCAACTCTATAATGCTTAATAAAGTATTACCATCATTACTGTTCCCTTGATTATCGTCATTAGCATCATAATCATATTGCTTGTAATCCATATCATTCATATTATTTAGTAATTTAATGACTTGATCTTCGCCCATTCCCCATTTGAGTTCTTTGATTATGGGTTGATATATTCTATCTGTCGTTTCTTTTTTACAAGCAGTAAACGATACTAAACATAAAATTGTAAGACATATTATTATCTTTTTATTCATACCATTCCTTACTTCCTACCTACCATTGAATTACAGCAGATAAATCAACTTCTATATACATTGATGTTCTATTAGTTAAATTAACACTCATGTCAGTATATAGAGGCATTAATACATTATTGGGATACGGTATTATATTTGTTGGATTTAAGTAATAATTTGCATTAACTGATGGCACTCCAACTGTTTGTTGATCATCCGTGGCATATTCATCCAATGAACTACAGAAATCCATGAACAAAACTGGATACCTTTACCGTACTATAATTTACAGACGATACTATGTAATAATTGTAAATGTTTGCATTTGATATGTCAATAATCTCTTTTTTTGGTAAATTATTATTTGATATTCCTTTTATTATCTTGTTCATGATTTTTTAAATATTTTCAAATATCTAAAAAACCCACTAACCATATTTAGCTAGTGAGTTCTTTATTTCTTATATTTTGCCTTCTGACATATCAATATTTACTTGATTGATAGTCGCAATCTCAGGATTAATTGAAGCGTATAATACACTTATCATATTCGACTTATAACAACGCATGCGTTGTATTTATATGATGCGTCTTTTCTAGTTTATACGGGATACTATTATAATTTCATAAATCCTAAAGTCTGTAATATCGAACTAATTAAGATTACTCCTAAGAAAATCAATACAAGATATTTCGCCATGAATAGGTATATATTCTTTCTCTTGAATTTAGAGGAAGATTCTATTTCATCAATTACTGTTTTAAATCCACAAACTTTCATAACAAGTACCATTGTACACATTGCAGCGATTGGCATCATGATGGAATTCGTTATGAAATCAAAGAAATCTAAAATTCCTAAACCTATTGGCCTAATGAATGACCAAGCACCAAATCCTAGAGAACAAGGAATACCAAGTAATAGGGTAATACCTAACATAACTATACTACTCTTCTTACGACTCCATTTTGTAAGTTCACCAAAAGTAGCAACCCCACATTCCATTAATGACACTGCACTTGTAATAGCCGCACTGAATACAAGTAAGAAGAATACCATTCCGATAATTCGTCCCATTGGCATACTAAGGAATACCTTTGGCATAGTAATAAACATAAGTGATGGACCTGCTTGTAGTGTCTCTGGATTACCACCAGAGAAAGCGAATACTGCCGGAATAATCATAAGCCCTGCTAAGAACGCGATCATAGAATCCACGACTTCAACTTGACGAATTGAGGATTCCATATCGATATCTTTCTTCATATAAGAACCGTATGTGTATAAGATACCCATACCGATAGATAGTGAATAGAACATCTGTCCCATAGCAGCAACTACTGTATTTATGGAGAATCTTGAGAAATCAGGAATCATATAGTACTTAACTCCTTCCATTGCCCCAGGACGCGTTACCGAATAAATCGCAATTCCAATTGCCATAATGACAAGCAAAGGCATAAGAATCTTACTAAGTCTTTCAATTCCCTTCTCTATACCTATAATTATAATTACGAATACCGCAACTGCGAAGACGATTAACCAAAATATTGGTTCTCCTGTTTCACTAACAAAGTTAGTAAAATACGTATCATCTTGTAAATTAGCTGCACTACTACCAGCAAAGGAGAAGAAATACTTAAGTACCCAACCGCCAATTACACAGTAATAAGGTACAATTAGCATAGGTATAATAGCATTAATCCAACCGCCAAACATCATCTTCTTCGCACCAAGCTCTTTGAACGCTCCGATCGGGCTCTTTCCTGTCTTACGACCAAGGGCAGTTTCTGTCATGATTAATGTAAAACCGAATGTTATTGCTAATACAAGATAGGTAAGTAAAAATATACCTCCACCATATTTAGCAGCTAGATATGGAAAACGCCATATGTTTCCCAGTCCTACTGCTGACCCTGCTACTGCTAATACATATCCCATCTTTCCCGAGAAACCTTTAACAGCTACAGCTTTTCTACTCTTTCCACTCATATAACTCTTTTGTAACCTCTTCTGAATCCTTTCGCTTATCACTTTATCAAAGTGATATTTCATAGCGTTATCAATTCTACTTTCTAAACTTTTATTGTCCTATGATACACGAGAATAAACATCTCGTCAAAAGGTAAATTGTACCACTTTTTTAATATACTAAAGTAATAGGTTAATTTCAACTAATTTATTAATGAATTTTATAATACAACTTTATTATTCCATGTATCACCAAACATATCCATCAAATACCGTATAAGATTTTAACAATCGAGTAGGAGGGAAATTCAACTAAATTTCCCGACCTCTCACACCACCGTGCGTACCGTTCGGTACACGGCGGTTCAATCAACTTAACCTGAAACA
>JAHAJA010000022.1 GCA_018372435.1 Clostridiales bacterium
TAGAGCTAGGAATTACACGTTAGTGTAAGACCGTACTCCGAAGGAGTTATTAGTCAACGAGGGAAATTACGAAGTGATTTCTCGAGTCTGTTGATAGAATGAGATAAGTCAATGAAAGGGGAGAGGATATGGTTGCAAGAAGTATGGAGACTCTTGATTTAGAGAGTCTCATGCGTACATACGGAAATGATGTTCTGAGAACCGCATATCTATATGTGAAAGATATACACTTGGCAGAGGATATCTTTCAAGAGGTTTTTCTCAAGGTAAACAACCGATACGATAGTTTCCGTGGGGAATGCTCGATTAAGACATGGCTTTTACAGATAACAATTAATACTTGTAAAGATTATTTGAAAAGTGCTTGGAATCAAAAGGTAGAAACTACAGATGAATTTAAGTCACAGCAGGTAGTAGAAGAAGGCTATGAGAAAATCGAAAAAAAGGAAGATAACCAAGTGGTAAAGAATGCAGTAATGGGACTACCAGACAAGTACAAAGAGGTTGTTCTATGCGTGTATTATCAGGATTTGAGTATTGAAGAGGCTGCAGATACACTGCAGATTGCCACGGGTACAGTTAAGAGTCGACTGAACCGGGCTAGACAAAAGCTAAAGAGTTCATTAGAGAGGAGGGTGTCATATGAAGAAACAAGATGAGAATAAGGAAGAGAATAATGTTGTGTTAAATAAATTATATGACATCGACAATCTAAAGAAGGATCTAGATGAAATACTTAATATAGAAGATATCACAGTATCAGAGTCATTAATTCAAGCAACCTTAAAAAGAGCAGAGAAAGAACAAAGTAAACAACCAATACCAAGTAAAGAATCAATACAAAATAATGATCCGGTACAAAGTAAAGAACCGATGCAGAGTAAACAACCAACAAGAAGTAAGAGAGGAGTTCCTTACCGTTATGGAATGATTGCTGCATGTGCTTGCATTCTACTTGTGGCAGGTATTCGTTTAATAACAAATCCAATTATAGATATGAAGAATTCCAAAAACGATATGGCATCTCAGGAGGAATCCGCTGCAGATACCTCGGCAGGTATGGAGGATATGGAATCTGCTGAAACTACAGATGCTAGTAATGATGGTACTGTCAAGTCTGACGAAGATAGTATTGTAGGTGACACAGAAAACAATAGCACTGATTCCACAGTGAGTACAGAGGAAGGTAAAGTAGTACCGATATTCTTTGATATAGCAGATGAAGAGGGAACTCCATACACAGTCGCAGTGGAAGAAATTGAAAAAATCATTGTTTATGATGAGAATGGGGAAGCTATTAATAACGTGACGGATACATCGGATATTGAGAGCCTCTATAATACATTTGCAAAAATTGATAGCCAGGATCATGTAGAAGTAGTGCAAAATGAAAAACAAGAGGGACAATATGTGAGACAATATGCTATAATAGCTCAGGAAGATTCTGAATGGGCTGAACTTCATATATGGATAACAGATGTTGACAAAGAATCGTATATAGTAACGAGACAACTGGTAACATCAGCTGGAGAAACTATAACACACCGATTAACAGATGTTAGTACAGATATAATCCAGAAGGTTATTCAAACAGGGCCTTGAGGAATACAGAGTAAGTATTCGATAAAATAACATTAAAAAGTCCTACGACAGAAGACGTAAATTGGAGGTTACAATGGCAAAGTTATACTATCGTTATGGAGCAATGGGAAGTTCAAAGACTGCCAATGCCTTGATGGTTGATTATAATTATTATGAGAGAGGTAAAAAAGCCTATCTTGTGAAACCTAAAATTGATAATCGTGATGGTGAGAAAATAATAAAATCACGTATGGGATTGGAGAGAAGCTGTGACTTCTTAGAGCATCTAGTAATGATGACCGATGAAGAAATTAAGGAGTATGATTGTATCATCGTAGATGAAGCGCAATTTGCAACAAAAGAGCAGGTGGAATTCCTTGTTCATATTGTAGATGATCTTGGAATTCCTGTAATTTGTTATGGATTGCGTGCAGATTTTCGTAACGAACCTTTCGAAGGGAGTCTTTGGTTAATGGCCTGGGCAGATCGTATTGAAGAGATTAAGACGGTTTGTTGGTGTGGAAAAGGTGCAACCTGTAATGCGAGAATTGGTGAAGATGGAAAGATTGTACGTTCTGGAGATCAAGTAGTACTTGGTGGGAATGACAAATACATTGCTTTATGTCGTAAGCATTACCGTGAAGGTAACTTGGGTCACGATGCACAAAGTTAAGTATCTGGTTCAAAAAGAGCTGGATAGTTGAGGAGATAATAATTAATTTAGGAAAATATTTAATAAAGTGTATAATTTCCTCCATTTAACAAATAATATCAATATCACTAGATTAATTGATAATGATATTACGTTAAATGGAGGAAATTTTTATGAAGGCAACTGGTATTGTAAGAAGAATAGATGATTTAGGAAGAGTTGTAGTCCCAAAAGAAATAAGACGTACTCTTAGAATTCGTGAAGGAGATCCACTTGAGATATTTACAGATCGTGAAGGAGAGATTATACTTAAAAAGTATTCTCCAATTGGAGAACTTAGTCAATTCGCAAAACAATACGGCGACGCATTATCACAAACAACAGGCCATGTTGTATTTATAACTGATCGCGATCAATTCGTATCTGTATCAGGAACGACCAAGAAAGAATTGGTTGGAAAACAAATTAGTAAAGAACTTGAAGATGCAGTTAATGAGAGAGAGAGTATATCAGCTGCTTCCACTGATAAATCCTTCATTAAGATTGGAAGCGATGAAGATAGTGAATATACATCCGAAGTTATTAGCCCTATCATCTGTGAGGGTGACGCAATAGGAGCTGTTATTATACTTACAAAAGATACAAAGACTAAATTAGGTGAAGTTGAGATTAAACTTGCAGCTACAGCGTCTAACTTCTTAGGAAGACAGATGGAGCAGTAAGAGTTTATGGGATTGGACGCTGCACGTATTAAACTATGATTGCATTTTAGTTCGTTTGCAAAATTGTGTTGTTTATGTATGTTATTGAAACCAAATGCATTCACACACCAGCAAAATGAACAACTTCCTTACGCAGTATGCCATTTAGCGAACATGGAATGTTCGCATATGTCATACAGCGCAAAAAACTTGTTTTTTTGATGTTGCATTTGATTTCAATAACATACTTTAGACGTCAAATAGGTATTTTGCAAACAAACAAAAATGCGGTTTATTTACAATGGCGTGCAGCTGCATATCCTGATAAACTTATTAATTTATATTGTATTTTAATAACGTAGTGTTAATTTAATATGTAGCAAGATTATAGTTTGTTATTTTACGAAAACATTTAAAACGAGTGTTTTTTGGCGACAAACAGACAATTAATTTCTATAAATGAAGAATAAATAAAGAGTTTCTACAGAAATGTAAATCATAATAAATGTGGTTGATAAAACGAGGAGGAATACAAGATGAAGAGTTTGGAGCAAGATGTGAATGTAGAGCCTTCAAATAGGGTTGAAGTCGACTGTAATAAGGATATATACACCTTTGAAGAATTCGTTGATATAATCCGTGAATTACGAAGCGAACATGGGTGTCCTTGGGATAGAGAACAGACTCATGAAAGTCTAAGAGAATGTATGTTAGAAGAATGTTATGAAGCCATTGATGCAATTAACAAGAATGATTTAGAAAACTTAAAAGAAGAGCTGGGAGATGTGTTATTACAAGTAGCGTTACATACTGTCATAGCAGAGGAAACGAATGAGTTTACCATGGACCAAGTGACAACGGATATAAGTAAGAAAATGATTCATCGACATCCTCATGTCTTTTCAGATATTAATGCAGAAAGTCCAAGTGAAGTTCTTAGAAATTGGGAAGCTATTAAAGAGAAAGAAAAGAAAGAAGAGACAGTTTCAGACGGTATGTTACGAGTTGCAGAGGCATTACCTGCCTTAATAAGAGCAACCAAAATTCAGAAAAAAGCTGCTAAAGTTGGAGTCGAAGGAGAGGATACAAGGACCGTTATTAATTTACTAAAAACTTCAATAAATGAGATAGAAAAGCAAAGCGCAATAGGTAATAGTTCTCATATTGAAGAGGAAATAGGGAAGACGCTCTTTTTGATTACGGATTTATCGAGAAAATTAGGAGTAAATGCTGAAAATTCCTTGACAAATGCTACAGATAAGTTTATAAATAGATTTATAGGTGTTGAACGGCTCGCTGAAGGAGAAGGCAAGCATCTTAAGGACATGTCCATAGATGAGCAGACTGCTCTATGGGGACGAGTTATAAAAAATATTTTTTAAGTAATTTATTATTCAGAGGAGGAGTTTATCCATGAACAAAACAGAATTAGTTGCAGCAATTGCAGAAAAAACAGAATTATCAAAGAAAGATTCCGAAAAAGCATTAAAAGCATTTATTGATGTAGTAACAGAAGAATTAGCTAAGGGTGAAAAAATCCAATTAGTAGGATTTGGAACTTTCGAAGTTTCTGAAAGAGCAGCTAGAGAAGGAAGAAATCCACAAACTGGAGAAACTATGAAGATCGAAGCATCTAAATCTCCTAAATTCAAAGCTGGTAAAGCATTAAAAGATGTTATCAACGCTTAATTGAGTGTAAATGATTAATAGTTAAGTTGCTCCATGTGGAGCAACTTTTTTTAAACATATTTTGTAACTGTTCAGAGCTAAGCAGAATAATTGGCTCTGAACAGTTACCTTATTTTTAGGGAGGTTGTTGAGAATATGAGATTAGATAAATTTCTTAAAGTATCACGTATCATTAAAAGAAGAACAGTAGCGAATGAAGCATGTGATGCAGGAAGAGTAATGATTAATGGCAAGGTTGCCAAGGCATCCGCTAATGTAAAAGAAGGCGATATATTAGAAATCGCATTCGGTAATAAGGAAGTAAAAGTAGAGATACTTGATGTACAAGAAACCGTACGTAAAGATGACGCAAAAGAATTGTTTCGATATCTGTAGAAGCTATGTGCATGAATTTAAGGACCTCCTAATATACTTATGATAGATGTATATTTAGGAGGTTGTTTTATGGAGGAGAAGCAATTACCAAAGGCTAATCATAAGGTGACATTAACAAGTCGTAAGAGCGCTATAATTACAGGCGTGAATGATGTTTTATCATTTGATGCGAATGAAGTGTTATTAGAGACAGAACAAGGGATTTTAATGATTCGCGGTGATGAATTACATGTTAATAGGCTTACGTTAGAAAAAGGAGAAGTGGATATTGATGGAAGAGTCGACAGCTTAACGTACTCAGATGGAGGGTATTCTAAAGGTAGTGAATCATTCTTTGGAAGGCTATTCAAGTAGGAGGTTAGGAGGGCGATATGACAGAGATCATTAATTTGGAGGTCCAATTCTTTTTGACATCAATTCTGTATGGAATTCTTTTGTTGGTTGTTTATGATTGTATTCGTATTTTTCGAAGAATTGTTCCGCATAAAGCATTCTTTGTCGCACTTCAAGATATTCTCTTTTGGCTTGTGGCGAGCATTGTTATATTCACTATGATTTATGAACGTAATAATGGAACAATTCGTGGCTTTGCAATACTTGGGATGTTACTTGGGATGATTATATACAATCAGATGCTTAGTAAGTTTGTCGTTAAGGGGATTACACTAATTATTAAGACGATTATTAAAGGAATCAAGAAAGGATTATCCATATTACTTAAACCGTTTGCATTCCTGGCTAAGAAATTAGGGAAGGTTTTTGGATTTGCAACGAGTAAAGTTAGCAAGGCGAATTCTAAGGTTGGGAGTAAAATCAAAAAAGTTGGAAAGAGTTCTGTAAAACAATTGAAAAATGCTGCTAAAACAGTTAAAATATCAGTAACGAAAAAATGATACATGGACGTACAATAAATGAGTTATGAAAGAAAGGTGAATCGTATGATTATTGGGCGAAAGACGAAAAAAAGGACAGGTTTATTCACAACTATTTGCTTAGTCCTTATGATCTGTGGTATTATCTTTTATCAAAAAGAAAGTTTGGATAAGAAGAGAATGACCTATCAAGAAAAAGACAAGGTGTTACAGCAACAGATAGACGCAGAAACAGAACGTGCAGAAGAGATTGAGGAAAGACGAGCTTACGTCCAAACTAAAAAATACATAGAAGAGGTCGCTAGAGAAAAGTTAGGACTTGTTTATGAAGATGAGATTATTTTGGATCCTGGGAAGTAAGTGACAGGAATAGTATTTTGATAAAGTGAGATACTAACATTAGCTATAATATTCTGAATTGAACAAATAAATAAAAAAATTCAAAAAAGTAGTTGACATTTATTATTTCTTTCAGTATAATAAATCTTGTCAGTGCGGCGGAGTAGCTCAGTTGGCTAGAGCATGCGGTTCATACCCGCAGTGTCGGCGGTTCAAATCCGTTCTCCGCTATCTTATAAGAGCTTTAGATGATTCGTTAAGAATAATCTAAAGCTCTTTTTGGTTGCAACCAACATTCCTTGTGTAGTACGAGCTTTTCACTTTGCATTACGAAGGGAATAGTAAAACCGCAACAGCAGGCAGTTCTTAATATCCTAATTAGTGTGAGGTCCCTACATTCGAGCGAAATGCCGAGCGAGAGATTATATTGTCATAAACTTTTATGTAACTCGCCCGTTAATTTGACAAACATTTTATACAATTACTTCTATAATTTCGGATTGACAGCCAAATTAACGAAAAGGAAGTGTAATGTATGAAAGAAATTACTAAGAGAGGCATTGCGATTACTCTTATAGGACTTATGGTGTCACGAGCGCAATTTCTATCCATGAATCCCATTGCGGTTGCATTCTTCGCAGCAGCATATGTAGAGAAGACAATGCGACCCTTTTTACTAATTGGAGTAACGATTGGTTCTGCCACGGTCTTACCAACGGTGGAAGCCATAAAATATACATTTGTGATAATACTATTAGCCATTATAGGTAATCTAATTGAGAATCGGACTAAGAATAAACCAATTCCTTTGCAAGCTTTTGCATTCATAGCGGCTATTGTAACAGCGGGAATATCCTTTACAAAATATTTTTTGAGCTATGGTACGAGGGAACAAATACTCTATATTACACTAGAGGCAGTATTAATTCTGTGTCTAACATTAGTCTTTAGTCGTCCAATCAAGTTTATCTTATATGGAGAGATGGGACAAGCAATGGATAATGAACAACTAATTAGTATGGCATTGCTAGGAGGATTGGTGATCTATGGGATACCTGATATTGGAGGAATTGAATTCTCACTATTCAAGACTACGATATTCTTCCTGATCCTACTTATGGGATATAAGTATGGTGCAGGAGCAGGAGCAATAAGTGGAACGGTTTGTGGGATAGTGATGGGGGTACAAGGATATATAAACGTCACAGGAATGACAATAAAAGAAGATTTATTACCTATCGTGGCGGTGATGTGCTGCCTAGGAATATTGGTAGGTATGTTCCGTGAGGTGGGGCGTCTTGCAACAGCAGTTGCATATAGTGTTGGTATAATTGGTGCAAGCTATCTATATGATGAGTTCCTTATGACAACAACACAAATAGGAGCCATCGTATCCAGTGTGATTTTATTCTTGTTCTTGCCAGCAACTATAATGCGGCGTATTCAGGGGACTACGGAACGAAAAAGTGAGATGCAGTTTATAGAACAAAACATACAGAATATGACGAGACAGAAACTACATGGATTTGCAGAATCCTTTCAGAAGTTATCGAGTACTTTTCATACAATATCTGATACAAGAACTTCATTAAGTAGACAGGAAGTGGATGCGATATTTGATGAATTATCAGAACGTTTATGTAAGGATTGTAGTAATTGTACAGCTTGTTGGAAGACTGATTTCTATGATACATACAAAGCAACATTCAGTATTTTGAATTCTGTAGAACAGAACGGTTACATATGTGAGGCCGATGTGCCAGTGGCGTTTGCAAAACGATGCATTAACCTAGGCGAATTTTTATCGGAGACAAATCGTAGCTTAGAGATTGCGAAGGTTAATCTAAACTGGACAAATCGAATGGCGGAGAGTAGAGAGGCAATTGCAGGTCAATTAGGTGAAGTAGCGAAGATAATCGATGACTTCTCTAAGGATCTTTCAGATACAATAGCTGTAAATGGTGCCGAAGAACGGCAGATCATTAATCAGTTGAAACTAAATCATATACAGGTGAAACAGATATCCATCATGGAGAGGCGGAGTAAGAGACAGGATATCTATGTAGTTGCGAGAACATCAAAAGGACGATGTATCACAACGAAGGAAACGGCAACAATTATAGGTAATGCCATTGGTAAAAAGGTTAAGCCAGATGAAGGGAGTAAGAATATTCTTACAAAGGATTATGAAACGTTTATATTTGTGGAAGATACAACGTTTAAGACTCTAACAGGTGTGGCTAAAGTTCCAAGGGTAGGAGAAAGTGTGTCGGGAGATAATTTCTCAATCATGAATCTTGGTACAGGGGATATGATTATGACGTTATCCGATGGTATGGGAAGTGGTAAATTGGCTTGTGAGGAAAGTGAGTCCGTTGTTGAATTACTAGAACAATTAATCGATGCTGGGTTTAAAGAAGAATCAGCCATTAAGCTAATTAATTCCATCTTAGTAAGTCGTTCGGAAAGTCAGATGTTCTCTACGGTAGATATGAGTATATTAAATCTCTATACAGGAATCTGTGATTTTATTAAGATTGGAGCTTCAACAACCTTCATTAAACGTGATAATTGGGTGGAGAGTATCTGTTCAACCACTTTACCAGTTGGTATATTTAATACAGTGGATTTTGATGGTGTTTCGAAGAAGTTATATGATGGAGATTTTATTGTAATGGTTACAGATGGAGTCTTAGATTGTATTCAAGGAGAGAATAAGCAACAAGAAGTAGAACATATTATTATGAGCATTAAGAGTAGGAATCCACAAGATATGGCAGATCAGATTCTATCAAGGGCAATGGAGTATAGTGATAATGAAGCCATTGATGATATGACTGTATTAGTAGCAGGGGTTTGGAAAAAATATTAGAGCGTGAGACTTGCTATTTTTACAATTGAAGTATAGAATAGCTGATAGTTAAAACATTACTGTTCACAAGCAATCTCCGCGAGGTGTTTTTTGTGAGTAAAGTGCAGCGAAAGTCACAGAAAACCCGAGAATTGCGGCGCGAAACGGAGCTTTATTCCGTTTCTGTGCATCGCGAAGCATGTTACTGCTTGGAGCACTGCCGTATTGGGGCAGTGTGAACAGTAACGCTAAAACATTTGGAGGACTAAACCCATGCTTAATAAGGTGAAGCAATATATAGAGTCGAATCGAATGCTGAGGAATAAAGAAAAGGTAGTATTAGGAGTATCAGGTGGTGCTGATTCTGTCTGCCTTTTCTTTGTATTGCTTGCACTCCGCGATAGCTATCAATTAGAACTTCATGTTGTTCATGTCAATCATATGATCCGTGGCGAGGAGGCAGATGCTGATCAAAGATATGTGGAGAGAATCTGCAAAGCGAATAAAATCCCATTCCATCTTGTGAAAGAGGACGTAAAGAAGTACGCCAAAGAACAGCATCTATCAGAAGAGGAAGCAGGAAGAAATATTAGGTATCAGGCATTCGAACAGGTACGAGAGGAATATAATTGTGATGTCATTGCTGTTGCACATAATAGCAATGACTGCGCGGAAACAATGTTGTTCCAGTTAGTGAGAGGTAGTGGACTTACAGGCTTAACTGGTATTCCATCTGTGAGAGATTGTATCATTCGACCACTATTATGCGTAACAAGAAAGGAGATTGAACATTATCTTGATACGCGAGGTATTCCCTATCAGACAGATGCCACGAATTTGCAAACGGAATATACAAGGAATAAGATTCGTTTACAGGTACTACCCTATCTAGAGAAGAATATTAATAGTCAAGCTATTTCCCATATAGTAAAATCGGCACAGATGCTTAAGGAAGTGGAAGAATTTATAGAAAAACAGACAAAAATTTGTTATAATAAATTCGTTCAATGTAAAGATGCTAGATATTACTTTGATAAAGAGGAGTTTCTAAAGGAAGATACCGTGATCCAAAAGACGGTTGTTAGAGAAATCCTTAGAAATCTTAGCGGTCAGTTAAAGGATGTTGAAAGTATCCATATCGAGGATATATGTGGTCTTGCTGCAAAAGGTGTCGGTAAAAAAATAGATTTACCATACGGTATTGTAGCATACAATGATTATAAGAATCTAATACTAACAAATAATAAGGTAACAATTAGTGATAATGATTTCAGGGAAAGAAAAGAGTATCCCTTGATAGAAGAGCTTGGGGAGTATTCTTTAGACTTAATCAACAAACAAAGTGGAGTGATTGATCTAGCTAGTGGTGAAAAGCTAGGATATGTAACCCACACCCTTACTAAGAATGAGAAAGCCAATCTATTGGATAAAAAACAGAACGTTTGGGATACTAATCAGAATGTGATTTCTAGTATTGACTTGCAGGTAGATCAGAATACGAATTTTTATGAAGAATATAAAAAAAGTATGATAAATACTAGAAATGGGTATACGAAATGCTTTGATTATGATAAAATAAAAAATGCTGTTCAATTACGTACCAGACGAGAAGGCGATTACATGCAAATTGATGCTAAGGGTGGAACGAAGAAGCTTAAATCAATCTTTATTGATAATAAAGTTCCACAAAAAGATCGTAACCTTATCCCGTTGTTAGCAGATGGTAATCATATTATGTGGATACTGGGATCGCGTATTAGTGAAGCATATAAATTAAGTGAAAGTACCAAAACAATACTTATTGTTTATTTATTTGGAGGAAAATGAAATGGAAGACAAGATAAGAGTATTACTTAGTGAAGAAGAAGTTGATAAGAAAATTCGTGCACTAGGTGATCAAATCAGCAAGGATTATGCAGGAAAGAGCATTCATCTAATCTGCGTATTAAGAGGTGGTGTGTTCATCACTTGTGAACTTGCAAAGAGAATTACTGTACCTGTAACTATGGACTTCATGTCAGTGTCTAGTTATGGAGACGGAACAGAAAGTTCAGGTAGGGTTAAGATTGTTAAAGACCTTGATGACACGATAGAAGGAAAAGAAGTATTAATCGTGGAAGATATTATAGACTCAGGAAGAACATTAAGCTATCTTATTGAGTTGTTAGCTTCTAGAAAGCCAAATAGTATTCGTCTATGTACTCTTCTTGATAAACCAGAAAGAAGAGTAACTGATGTAAAAGTTGATTATGTTGGATTTAACATTCCAGACGAATTTGTAATTGGATATGGCTTAGATTATGCTCAAAAATATCGTAACCTTCCATTCATTGGAGTAGTTGAAAACGATTAATAAAAAAAGGGAGTAAGGTTAATGGCACTGATTTGATTTATATTGCTGACATTGACCTAAATAGAAGGGAGGTATTGCTTTGAAGAAGCAGATGAAAGGACTTGGTTTCTATGCCATTATTCTTGCTATCATTGTTATGGCTATGTTGCTGTCAGATAGTTTGAATAAAGTAAGTACCGATTCATATAGTCTGTCACAATTTACAGCAGACTTGAAAGAAAAGACAATTAAGACAATTGATGTGTACATGAATGAAGAGGTGCCAACTGGCCAGGTTAAGGTAACCTTTATAGATAGTGATAAGTCAGCTTCAAGTTTCTATGTAGCTGATACTAGCAAGATTGAAGATCTTGCAACAGAGCATGGTTACAATGCGGCTGTTCACGATGTAAGTCGACCAAGTTGGATTATGCAATTGTTGCCTTATATACTAGGTTTCATTGTAATTATTGTATTATTCTCCTTTATGACTAGTCAAGTTTCCGGTGGCGGAGGCAATTCCAAAGTAATGAACTTTGGTAAAAGTAGGGCTAAGATGTCAACTGATGAGAATAAGAAGACAACATTTAAGAATGTAGCAGGTCTTGACGAGGAAAAAGAAGAACTGAGAGAAATCGTAGATTTCTTGAAAGAGCCAACAAAATACATGCAAGTTGGTGCTAGGATTCCAAAGGGTGTCCTATTAGTAGGTCCTCCGGGAACTGGTAAAACATTATTAGCCAAAGCAGTAGCAGGAGAAGCAGGTGTACCATTCTTCAGTATCTCTGGTTCTGATTTCGTAGAAATGTTTGTTGGTGTTGGTGCTTCTCGTGTAAGAGATTTATTCGAAGAAGCAAAGAAAAATGCACCATGTATCGTATTCATTGATGAGATCGATGCCGTTGCAAGACGACGTGGTACTGGTCTTGGCGGTGGTCATGATGAAAGAGAACAAACACTGAATCAAATGTTAGTTGAGATGGACGGTTTTGGTGCTAACGAAGGAATCATCGTAATGGCAGCAACAAACCGTGTAGATATTCTCGATCCAGCAATACTTCGTCCAGGTCGTTTTGACCGTAAGGTTACAGTAGGACGTCCAGATGTGAAAGGAAGAGAAGAGATTCTTCATGTTCATGCAAAAGGAAAACCACTTGGAGAAGATGTAGACTTAAAACAAGTTGCTCAGACAACAGCTGGTTTCACTGGAGCTGACCTTGAGAATCTATTAAATGAAGCTGCAATCTATGCAGCAAAAGAAAATCGTGCATTTATTATGCAAGAAGATATTACACATTCATTTATCAAGGTTGGTATCGGTACAGAGAAGAAGAGTCGTGTTATCTCTGATAAAGAAAAGAAGATTACTGCATATCATGAAGCTGGTCATGCGATTTTATTCCATGTACTACCTGATGTTGGTCCTGTATATACCGTATCAATCATTCCTACTGGCAATGGTGCAGCAGGATATACAATGCCACTTCCAGAAAAAGATGAGATGTTCAATACGAAGGGCAAGATGACGCAAGATATTATCGTAAGCCTTGGTGGACGTATCGCAGAGGAAATGATCTTCGACGATATCACAACAGGAGCTTCTCAAGATATTAAAGTAGCGACAAAGACAGCAAGAGCAATGGTAACTCGTTACGGGTTCTCTGAATCCCTTGGTCTAGTTAACTACGATAGTGACGATGATGAAGTCTTCATTGGTAGAGATTTAGCTCATACTAGAAGTTTCAGTGAGGAAATTGCTCGTTCTATCGATGAAGAAGTTAAGAGAATTATTGAAGATTGTTATGATAAAGCGAAGAAGCTTCTTACAGACAATATTCAAGTACTTCATGGTTGTGCTGATTTACTTCTTGAAAAAGAACGTATCACCAGAGAAGAATTCGAATCTTTATTCGTAGCCGATGAAGTAATTGCAAACAGTATAGAAGCCGAAGTAGTTGAAAGTGGAGATTCTGAAATCTAACATTAGACATAAATAATTGTTAATAAGGCAGCTTGTAAACTCGTATCATGAGATTACAAGCTGTTTTATTCTGAGCTAATATTATGTGTTATGTGTTTGGTAAGTGAAATGCTGATTTATGTATAAAGTTGAAGTGCGTTACTAAAACAACAATAATGAACATATCATAGCAAAAACAACTATGATTAAGTGAAAAGATATAATGGGACTAAAAGAAAGCAATATACGCCTTGAATATGTAAATAACTGGGAAGAATCAAAAGACAAGAAGTACTAGAAGCAAATAATGGTATATAAGTACAGTAATTATTTGGACGAGATGAAGTTCGCTTGTCACATTTGACAAAAAAAGATTTATATTTATAAAATGTTTATGCACACTTATATTGTACATCATGCTATACTAATAAACGTAAACCCCAATACATTATATAGTTTTTGCTACACCCCATAAGTAACAAAAATACCTTCTCCAAAAGAGGACAGCAGATCGGATGGCTGTCCTCTTTTACTATATACAACAGGGAAAAATATACAGATTAGTTACGTAAGCAAGAACACTTTATAATAATAATTCTAAAATAATGTATGGTCAAATTGCTAGTGGACCATGCTTATAGTGTGATAGAAATTATTCTGATTTGTGAACTATGGTGAAAATAATTAAAAATCCATGGTTGTATAATGAAAATGTGTATATTAGAATAAAATAGTTATCAGATAAATAATTACATATAAATATAATTATTTGAAATAGAGGGCAGGTGCAAAAGAAACGGCACCAATAAGAGAAAAGAGGGGCTTTCACATATGAATTTTAATACGAACTTCAATCAGCTAACGAAATATGAAAAGCTAAATGCTTACATGGAACATGTAGCACCGATTTTAAATCTTGATGCTTTATTTTGTGATGGAACCAAACAATACCGTATTCCAGAAGAACCAATGGCAAATGATGAGGTGAACATCCGCTTTCGTACTGCTAGAGAGAATGTGGATGAGGTTTACCTGATTTCGACATACAATCGGCAAGTGATGAAGAAGATTGACCACGATATGCTGTTTGACTATTATGAGGGGACCATTCAATTAGAAGAAGCGAAAGTGGAATACTATTTTGAGGTTCGAAGTGGACATTTCACCTGTTATTATAATCGTAAGGGCGTCATGAATGAAGTACAGAATAACTATAACTTTGTGCTTATGCCAGGTTTTCAGACACCAAATTGGGCGAAAGGGGCGGTCTTTTATCAAATCTTCGTTGATCGTTTCTGCAATGGAGATACCAGTAATGATGTATTAGACAGAGAATACACTTATATTGGAGAAGGAACAAGTGAAGTTAATGATTGGAATAAGTATCCATTAGCAATGGGAGTAAGGGAATTCTATGGTGGAGACTTGCGAGGTGTCATGAAGAAGTTAGATTATCTTCAGGAGCTTGGAATCGACGCTATCTATCTAAATCCAATCTTTGTATCTCCTTCCAATCACAAATACGATATACAAGATTACGATTATGTTGATCCTCATTTTGGAGTGATTGTTAAAGATGAGGGAGAATTACTACAACCAGGTGATACGAATAATCAGCATGCAACAAGATATATTACAAGAGTTACAGCTAAGGAGAATCTTGAAGCCAGTAATGAATTGTTTATTGAGCTAGTAGACGAGATTCATAGGAGAGGTATGAAGATTATCCTAGATGGAGTTTTCAACCATTGTGGATCATTCAATAAGTGGTTAGATAAGGAATGTATCTATAAAGATGAAGAAGGATATGAAAAGGGTGCTTATGTTGATGAGAATAGCCCTTATCGATCATTCTTTAAATTCCGTGATGGTACATGGCCATACAACAATCGCTATGATGGTTGGTGGGGGCATGATACACTACCAAAGTTAAATTACGAGGAATCGCCAAAGTTATATCAATATATTATGGATATTGCTAAGAAATGGGTTTCACCACCGTTTAATATTGATGGTTGGAGACTTGATGTAGCAGCTGACTTAGGACATTCCAATGAATACAATCATAAATTCTGGAAGGATTTTAGGAGAACGGTCAAAGAAGCAAATCCCGAGGCTATTATACTTGCAGAACATTATGGAGATCCTAGTTCGTGGCTACAAGGCGATGAATGGGATACTGTAATGAACTATGATGCCTTCATGGAGCCACTAACCTGGTTTTTAACAGGAATAGAGAAACATAGTGATGAATCAAGAGACGATCTCTATGGGCATTATGAAGCTTTTTATGGATCTATGAGTCATCATATGACAAGATTTAATACACAGTCTTTATTAGTAGCTATGAATGAATTATCCAATCACGATCACTCACGTTTCTTGACTCGGACCAATAGAAGAGTAGGACGTACCGCAGCGAATGGTCCAGATGCCGCGAATTACGGCATTAATAAGGCTGTTATGAGAGAGGCAGTACTAGTTCAGATGACATGGCCAGGGGCTCCTACAATCTATTATGGAGACGAGGCAGGCGTATGTGGATGGACGGATCCGGATAATCGTAGAACGTATCCGTGGGGACATGAAGATACAGGCTTAATCGCATTGCATCAAGAACTTATTCATATACACAAAAGTTACGAAGCCTTGAAGACCGGTTCCATGATTTTCTTATGTGGAGGAAATCATTATTTCAGTTATGGACGTTTTGATACTGGCGATAAACTGGTTATCATTGTGAATAACTTGCAACAAGAACAGACAATCGATATACCAGTATGGCAAGTCGGTATACTTGATACCGATCGCTTGGTAAGAATCATTCAGACCAATAGGGAAGGATATAATCTAGAAGCAAAGAGATACCCCGTGCGAGAAGGCTATGCCAAGGTGGTAATGCCACCAGAATCTTCAACGATCATAAAGACAATTGACACTTTCTAGTCAGTTGTCTTTTTTCATAAGAGAAAGAAGGAAGCGTTTTAAGACTTTAAATAAGCAAATTTTGTTTATAAACAAGAAAATTAGGAAAATTAAAAAAACTTAAAAATAATACTTGCAATTTTTTAGTTTTCTGCTATAATAATATCTTGTCAGAGCAATTAAGGAAGGGTTCCCGAGTGGCCAAAGGGGGCAGACTGTAAATCTGTTAGCTACGCTTTCGAAGGTTCGAATCCTTCTCCTTCCATTAATGCCGGCGTGGCGGAATTGGCAGACGCACAGGACTTAAAATCCTGCGGGGTCAAACCCGTACCGGTTCAAGTCCGGTCGCCGGCATTCAGTTTAATCTGAATGTAGATTGTGGGCACGACAGCTATAACAATAGGTTGTAGATATTACAATTTTTTGCTTACATCATTGGTTTTACTCAAAAGGGCATGCCCAGATAGCTCAGTCGGTAGAGCAGAGGACTGAAAATCCTCGTGTCGCTGGTTCGATTCCGGCTCTGGGCATTGATAATTTAATATGCGGGTGTAGTTCAATGGTAGAACACTAGCCTTCCAAGCTAGATACGTGGGTTCGATTCCCATCACCCGCTTTTCATTTGTCTAACAAATGTGATATACAAAGCATGTCGGTCAGCAAAGCTGACAATAGAAAATATATGCGCGAGTGGCTCAGTGGTGGAGTATCGCCTTGCCAAGGCGAGGGTCGCGGGTTCGAATCCCGTCTCGCGCTTACGAAATCCCTTGATTTTCAAGGGATTTTTTGTTGTGCTGATATGTGCACCGTATGTGCACTACTATTTTATGTTCTTTCTATTACTCTTTTTCAGAGCTTCATTCATGATATTAAGGTTCTCTTGTTCTGTATTGGGATTGTAAATGTAGCTAAGGGTTGTCTTCTCATCAACTTGTCCAAGCATATCCCGAATCTTATCAAGAGGTATTCCTTTCGTACTCAAGCGACTTGCAGTAGTCCTTCTTGTGCAATGAGGACTCTTGTATGTAATTCCTGCATCTCTGCAATATTTACTAAGCCAATAGGTTACCGCTCTTGCAGTTAATCGCTCACCATTTCTTTCAAAGATAAATTCACCATTAGGATTAAGCTCTTTTGCTTTTCCTATGACTTCATTTGCTACATCAGTAAGAGAAATATAACGATATTCTGAGTCGTTTTCCTTTTTCAGGTGTTCTACTATCTGGCCTCCGTCACTTTTAGGAAGTGTACGAGATACACATTGATAAAAGGTGTACACAGATAATTGGAAAATTTTATTTATTTACTTTTATCAATATGGTATTATATTTTAATAATTTACATATAGATTCGAATTAGTGGAGGAGCCATTATGGTAAGTTTCAATAAAATTATAAATGTAAGTTAAAGTACGAAGTATTTATATAATACAGAACAAAACTGTGCATAAATAGTTGCTAATTAAGAACTTCAATAATATATACTTTAGTGGAAAGGGGGGGATAATATGGATTTGTTAATGAAAATGAATGCGGCTCTTGACTATATTGCAAATAATCTAACTGAGAATATTGATTTTACAATGGTAGCCCAAAAAGCTTGTTGTCCATCATATAATTTTCAGCGAATGTTTTCTTTTATTACAGATGTGCCATTAGCTGAATATATACGTAGAAGACGTTTTACGCAAGCGGCAATAGAATTACAAAATTCTAATGCTAAAGTAATTGATGTAGCATTGAAATATGGATATGACTCGCCAGTTTCTTTTTCCAGGGCATTTGCAAATATTCATGGTATTACACCTAATGAAGCTAAACAATCAGGCGTAGAATTGAAAGCGTATCCCAAAATTTCCTTTCAAATTTCAATCAAAGGAGAGAAAGAAATGAATTACAGAATTGAAACAAAAGAGGCTTTTGATATTTTCGGAATTGAAACAGTTGCATCTTTATCAGGAGAAGATGGTTTTATGAGCCCTGCTGAATTATGGCAGCAGTCCCATCAAAATGGTGATTACGAAAGACTATTCAACGCATCAGGCAATTTACCTAAATTTGTTTCTCAAGATTTATGTAAAATCCATGGCGTTGAAAATTACCGAAAAACAGAAGGAAATACTTTCCCATATATGTTATGTTCCTTTGTTTCGGACAGCTCAAAAACAGATGGCTATAAAATTCAACATATACCCGCACAGACGTATGTCATATTTCCATCGGAAAAATTTAAGTGGAATGAAGATTTTGGGGAGATTTTGAGAAATCTACAAAAAAGATTCTATTCTGAATGGCTACCTACTGCTAATTACGAAAGGGTTGCTAGTGCGAATTTTGAGATTTATGGTGGGGATAGAGAATATGGTTATATTGAATTATGGTTTCCTGTTAAGCAAATTAACACCACAAAATGAACATAATTAGTAGCTTAAGAACTTCCAATTTTTCATCTTGATTAGCAATAGCCAATGTGAAATCCAATGTATAAAAATATGTGCACTATTATGTGCACATAAATCAGAAGTGGATGAAACCCCTTTCTTTTCAGTATTTGTAGAATCGGATTATGGTTCGAATCCCGTCTCGCGCTTACCAAATCCCTTGATTTTCAAGGGATTTTTTGTTGTGCTGATATGTACATCATATGTGCGCTACTATTTTACGTGCTTTCTAGCACTCTTTTTTAGCGCCTTATTCAAAATATCCAAGTTTTCTTGTTCCGTATTGGGATTGTAAATATAACTAAGAGTAGTACTTTCATCGACTTGTCCAAGCATATCCCGAATCTTATCAAGAGGCATTCCTGCCGTACTCAAACGGCTTGCAGTTGTCCTTCTTGTGCAATGAGGACTTTTGTATGTAATTCCTGCATCTCTGCAATATTTGCTAAGCCAATAGGTTACTGCACTGGCAGTTAGTCGTTCCCCATATCTTTCAAAGATAAACTCACCATCGGGATTAAGCTCTCTAGCTTTTCTTATGATTTCCTTTGCCACGTCAGTAAGAAGAATAAAGCGGTATTCCGACTCGTTTTCCTTTTTCAGATGCTCCACTATCTGGATACCGGCACTCTTAAAATTCTCTCCATCAAAGACAAGCATCTTTTCCTCCATCCTTTGAATTGCTATTTTTTCCATACTCGATATCAGAAAATTTAAGCGCTACACCTTCTCTAATACGAACACCAAGCTGGAACATAAGTTGAATACATAATGCTTCAATCGTACTTTCCTCTTCAAGACGAGTATCTAAAGCATCGAATTCATCATTCAGATACAGCTTAGAACCATCACTTTAGCTGCCCTTTAAATGCTCCGTTTTGATACGGACGATTGAACGCTGTGAGATAGGTTTCTCCCTCTTTCAGGTTATTTACTATGTTTGTATTAAGATGAGTAAGTGATGCATCAATGTTCTTGTTTCCGTAGTTTTTCAGTGTTCTGCAATTATGTTGATACGGAAATCGCATCTTTGATTTTATGTAGCCTTGATGTCTTACAATGCAAACATTTTCCATAAGAATTTCCTCCTTTAAAATTCGTTAATCTGGTACATTAATAAAAATGACAGATGAATTTAAAAAGAAGCACTTTTTTCATTTTTTTCAGAGAAGGATTTTCAACTCTTATATTTCAGATTATCTGTATTAACTCACTAGGGCAGTTAAACTGCAACTGCCCTGCTCGCTCTCCGAGGGGTCTGCGACACAAAAAGCATTATCTACAATCAAAAATACGAAGGATCATGCGTAGCATGAGCTTTCGTATTTCTATTCCACCTCATCTTAAAAGATATGGCACCCAATGCGCTAAATCTCTTAAATCTCATATTCTTCCGTGGATATTTTAGCTTACTGGTTTGGTTACTTTCTACAGTAATAAAAGGTATTAAATTCATTTATGTTAGAAGAATGTTTACGCTTTATAAAGAAGTGTAGTATGTATACTTAAAGTAAATGTGTACATAGATTACTATAAAATTAGTTTATAGTCCTGGAAAAAATGAACTTAAGGATTAGGAATAATAGTAAGGAATCTCGAAAATATTTACATATACTGGAGTGTCGTGATATAATAAAAATGATATTGGTTTGATTTAGGGTAATCAATAAAAATTGAGGAAGGGAGAAATTATTATGAGAATAGAAATTAAAAAAAACGGAGGTTTAAACCTAAAGTAAACCTTTGTACATATGGAGGATAATATGGAATATTTACATATTAAAACACTTTATATTGAGGTTACACATGCATGTAATCAGCATTGTAAACATTGTTATCTTAATGGTAGTATTAATAACCAAATTGCAGAAATGTCAACAGAACAAATCAAAAAGATAATTACAGACTTCAAGCTACAAGAAGGAAGATATATTATTTTGACAGGCGGCGAGCCTATAATGAGAAGTGATATATTTGAAATTCTTGATTATATTGAAGTATTAGAAATACCTTTTAATTTTGCCTCTAATAGCTTGGGAATGACTAAAAAAAGATTAGAGAAATTGGCATCTTATAAATATTTAGATATGTATTTTACAAGTCTTTTAGGAGTAAATACAGAAAAACACAATAATATTGCAGAAAAAAACAGTTATGATAGGGTTTTAAATGCTCTTTCATTTTTTGAAGAAAGAAAAATACCTACTTATGTACAAGTGACATTGGCAAATCCATATATGGATGATATAGAGGAGATTGCAGAAACATTAATACAGTTTTCGAATTGCACTGTTAAATTTACACCTATTGGAACAATGGGAATTAAATCACAAGAGGATGTGGAAAAAAATAAATTTCTTCTAGTTCCAAAATACAATTTTGAAATCTTCCATAGCAAAATTTGTGACTTACAAAAGAAGTACCCTGATAGAATTGAGGACAGCAATATCCAAAACTATGAGCAAATTTTCAAAATTATTGAAAATTATAAAGATGAAAAATTGTATGCAATGAGTTATGGATTTATAGCAGTAAGACCTAACGGTGATATTAGCTTTTCGTGTAATATGGACAACCCCTATATTTTTGGAAAAGCATATGAAAGTCTGCGTATTCCAATAGATGAGAAGCTAATGAACTATATTGCATTATTACGTGATGCAGAAGAAGCCACTCTTAATGAGGCTTTGAATTCAATTGTAGAATTCGATGTAACAGTAGATAAATACATTAGAAAACTTTCAGAAAATACCCCCTGAAAAATGAGAAAATCAAAATCAATCAGAAAGCCTAAAAATATGTGCACTATTATGTGCACATAAATCAGAAGTGGCTGGATCCCCTTTCTTTTCAGTATTTGTAGGATAGGATTATGGTTCGAATCCCGTCTCGCGCTTAATTGAAAAGTATCGCTAATCCTTATAAATCAAGGATTAGCGATTTTTTAATGTTTGAAAACATGTGTATCGTAATCGTAAAGACCGCGTTCTGTCTTTTTGTCCCCTTGCTTGGCTTAGTCGATAGCAAGCTTTGATTTTATTTGATGTTCATACACTTATTTCCATTTGTGATTGACTTTCTAAATTAAGGAAAGTATAATTTAGTAAATTAATTCGGAATAAAAGAAGTTCCCTGTAGTTTACTAATATGAAGTAAATAATTTCGAGATTGGAGGTACATAAATGAATTATATATTGGAGCATGAAGATATATCAAACTATTTATTAGCTAGCAAATATGTAGATTTTGATAAAAAAAATATTCAGGACAAGGTTAAGGAATTGTTTGGTAGGGGTATAGACGAAGTTGAAACGGCTAGAATTGCTTTTGAATACGTTCGAGACGAATTTCCACATTCTTAGGATATCCAAAGTGAGAGAGTCACAAGAACAGCTTCAGAAGTGGTAGTGCATAAAGAAGGTGTCTGTTATTCAAAGTCAATGTTATTAGCAGCATTATTGAGATGCCAAGGTATTCCAACAGGTTTTTGTTATCAACGGGTATCTTTAGGCGACATTCCAGGAACAAGATACGCCATACACGCTCTTAATGCGGTGTTTCTTTCATCAATAAACAAATGGATTCGATTAGATACTCATAGAATTATAAATGGTGTAAGACCTCAATTTTCTATAGATAAAGAACAACTTGCATTTCCAATTCGTGCAGAATACGATGAAATTGATTATCCAACCATATATACAAATCATCTTGAAATCATAACGCAAACTTTAGAGAATAATACAAACTGTATTGAAATGATAGAATGCAAGCTGCCTACATCGTTATATTAGAGATTACAGATTCAGAGCTTAGCCAGAATCAATGAAAAGGTCAGACAACTATACTTATGGACTATATGATTAACTTGGATACCAATATCGAACTTTCCGATTATTTGGCTTATGATTTTGTTGCAGTAAACTATAAACACAAAGATATTCCAAACAGCTTAATTGTGCAAGCTATGGTTTTTGAATGATAGATATAACTATTTTAAATGTATCATTAGTAGAAAATACATATATTACACAGGTACAGAGTTCTATATATATATTTGACTTTTCATATTGGGAAAAGTATAATAAAGGAATTCATACACTGGTGTAAGAACGGGGAAACATTCGACTTTGTTGGGACGGTGCAATTATATGAAAAGTATGGATTTGCAAAAGAAGCACAACAAGAAGTTATAATTCTTATGAGAAAAGAGCTATGAATTAGGAGGAATATTATGCATTTGTTTAATGCAAGTTCATTGGTTAATGAAGAAGGAATAAAAGAGCTATTAAGTACCTGGAATAATCCAGGAGAATTAAGAAATAAATTAATTGAAGCAAAGAAAATGCTTTTGAAATCATACAATTTTCGAGCATATAATATACCAGAGGATTTTACGACTACTTCTTATGTAATCGCAGCGAATCATCTAACGGATTCTGATGGTCCGCTTATAATAAGTTATTACTATGAACTTATGCATCAAGTTAAAGATACATATCCAGAGTTATTTGTTTTCGCCAAAAAAAATTGTTTTAATGGTGTTTCCATACCCAAAGAATTAGCACCGATATTAGAGTTCGAAAAAGTTTGCTCGGTTGATCGTGAAAGTTCTGAGGGATCAATGATGGCTATAAAAGCTGCTGTAAAGTGGTTTGAGGAGGGGGAAAAACCAAAGCATTTTTTGATATTCCCTCAAGGAACAATCTATGACATAAACAAAGATAGTTCAGAGGATATTGAACGAGGAGCGTTCTGGTTAGCTAAATTACTAGGGATTCCTGTTTTGCCAGCTTTTATTGAGCAAGCAGTGGAAGGGGCCGAGAATCGCTTTGTGTTTGGTAAACCAATTGTAATACCAAAAGACTGTAGAGATTTTGATGATCATAAAAAATTATGGTTAGAAAGTGTAATTGAAGCGCAGAATGAATTAGGAATTCTTACAGGGACTCCAGCAAGAGAAGCCATGCTTGATGAAGAACATCAAACGAGAAAAAGATTTAAACCAAAATAATAACGGGGTAAACTGAGATAATGGAAATTAATAAAGAAAAAATGATAGGTCAAGGTAATACTGCAGAGATATATAAGATAGACGAAAAGAAAGTATTAAAGTTATTCAGAACTGGACTTCCAAAAGAAGTCGTGGAAAGAGAATATCAAAATGGGACTATCGTGCAGAATATATTGGATTGTGTCCCAAAACTATATGAAATGGTTGAGATAGACGGCAGACATGGAATTGTTTATGAAGAAATTAAGGGAACAGACCTGCTGAAAACGATGCTTGCTTCATTTGGGAAAATTAATCATTATTCAAAGAAATTAGCCCATTATCATCTGGATATACAAAAACCTGTTAATGATACACTGAATAGTGTAAAAGATAAATTAGAAGAAGATTTTAATCGGGTTGATGTGCTTCCAGAAGAATATAAAGTTATTATACGAAACTATTTAAAAGAATTACCAGATGGTAATACATTATGCCATTTTGATTTTCATCCAGGGAATATAATGATCGCTGATAATAAGGCGGTTTTTCTGGATTGGATGACGGCTTGTAGAGGAGATGCATGTGCTGATGTTGCTCGTACAGGTATTATGCTTAAGTATGGTGGAGTTGAACATGCACCTTGGATTATGAAAAAGTTAATTTCGATTTCTCAGCATCGTATATACAAGATATACATAAAAGAATATCTTATGATTTCGAAAAGAAGTATAGAGGATATTAACAAATGGGAATTGCCAGTTGCAGCTGCAAGATTAAGCGAATGGATTCCAGAAGATGAAAAGCGGGTATTAGTTCAATTGGTAAAAGAACGTTGTGATGAATTTGTAAAAAGAGCGAGAACCTCACAGTAAGAGGTAACTCGCTCTTTCTTGCGTAGTTGTTGAGGAAAGGCGGAGGCCGTAGATATTGGCTGAAAATAAAGTATTGAAAACTTATTCTTGCCAATTTAGATTAATAAGATATAATTAATATAAATTGGCAAGAATTAATGAGAGTAGGTGAGTACATGGAAAGCGCAATTTCCTCAAAAAAGATTATCTTTAAGTTTTTCACGTTACTCTTTGCGATTAATGTTTCATTTGGTATACTACCTGGTGGTATCATTCCAAGCTATGGATTGTTCGGAGAAGTAGCGTCATTCGCTGCTGAAGAAAACCAAGAGAGTGATATTCAACCGAATACTAATAAAAGGAATCTAAATAAAAGAAATCCAAATAAAAGTAAACAAAATAAAGGGAACTTAAAAAAACGAGTTACTTCACTAACCAATAAAAAGAAACAAAAAGCACAGTATGCATGGGTTTTGTTGATCATAATTCTTTTTATTCATTATTTTAAGTTCCGGCTTATATATTCAGATGAGGTAACACCCGTTGGATTGAAAGTACGTATGAATGATTGAATCCTTTTTTATTATTAATCTGAAACTGTTCAGAGCTAAGCAGAATAAATTGGAATGCATGTTGAATGCTTGCATTCAGTAATGCGTTTTTGAATTATTCTATTTGGCGGATACGCCACATCGAGGAAAACTGTAGGTTTTTCGAGATTGGCTCTGAACAGTTACATTGTTATTGCATTAATTGGAAAAGGAGAACACTATGTTTAAAAAGGATTATGTTATGAGACTGATTCAAGAAGCAGTCAGAGCTATAGTAAAGTTGCTTTTTAATGTTGATACGGATAAAACAGAGGAACTCGTATTTAACGAAAATGAGAGGGAGACAACGTATGATGAACTTCTAAAACTCATCAATGACGGCAAAATAAATGAGGCAGAGAACAAATTACTAGACGAGTTAGATTCCGAGGATATGGAATGTTATAAAATGGCACTTATGTTTTACTCATATCTAAATGAAAAAGATATAGATTTTCTTGAAGAACATGATTATTCGAAAAATGAAATAATTGATGGCTTAAAATATGTTTCAGATCTCTATGGCTATGGAAGTATAGCTGGTGCACTTTTGAATGTATTGTAAGTGAGGGCATTATCAATTAGTAATAAATAAATAAAAACGCAAATCTTATAAATTAAAGGTTTGCGTTTTTTATATCTAAAAATATATACATATATTTACAATGCTAATTGACTTCTATATTATGGAAAGATATAATTAATTATTATCGAGAAGTTGATACATTTAATGTAAAGGCATGTTGGTTATACTCGATACATTAAGAATGAAAGGATAAAGTATGATGATTCCGAAAATTATTGTTGAAAAGATGGATATAGAAACGAATATTGATTTTATATGTAGATTTGTAAATCCGGAATTTAATCGAATCAATAAGAGTCGACCTTTCGCTGAGCGTACATATTTATTATATCCGGAACTAAGAGGCAAGATCCTTGATAATATGAATGTTGAAGATATTTATAATATTGTAAAACCATGTGTAGAACAAGTTTTTATAGAAAAAGAATTAGAAATAGATCAAAAAATCGAGCAACTACAATCTGCATTTAATAAAATACAAAACGATTTACTATCGAATTTATTTGATATCTTTGAAATGGAATGGCCAAAAGAGCAAGAAAGAATTACATGCTATGTCGGGTGTATTTCTAGCTTTCCAAGGAATGTAATAACAAAGAATTTTTTCATTTCTTATGAAAAAGATATGGATATGCTCATGATGGCTTCCATACATGAGATTAATCACTTTGTCTTATTTGAAAAATGGAAACAGATGCATGGATATGATAAGGAAGATGAACCGTTGCATCCTGACACGTTATGGTTTCTTGAAGAAATGGCAGTTGATCCTACCTTAAATATTCCGTGTATACAGACTGTAGCACCGTATCCACAGAAAGCATATGAGCAATTCTATGAATGTATGATTGATGGTATGTCGGCGGAAGAGCATATAATAAATATATTTAAAAACAGAAGCTCCATAGAGGATTTTTTAGATACAGCTTATGATTTTATTGATAAAAATAAAAAATTATTAATATAGGGAATTAATAGAGCCTCCAAACAGCACTTCGTAATGATGAGTGTTGTTTGGAGGCTTTATAAATGTTTGTCTTCTTTGGGAAGAGTTTCATATATTCCTATTTTATTTCCAATAAGCTCATGGTATAATCAATAGGTGTAACGTTAAACTAAACACTTTTAGGAGGAATGTATATGGGAGTTAAGCTAGGAAAAAGAAGACTACTAAGAAAAGCTAGTGGAAGTAAGAAGGGATTGATCCATAGTCTATTGGTTAAGATGTTAATAGCGTTTTTTATACCAGTTATCTTAATTATTATACTGGGTAGCATATGCTATAACTATGCATCAGATACTATAATAAAGGACTATAAAGAGAATTCCGCTAATACAGTAAAGGCAATCAGCATGTATATGGATCTTTCCATGGATATGGTTTTATCAAAGACACAAGAATTGAGTAATGACTCCGATGTTGTATCATATCTAACGAAGGGACAATTAATGGAGCAATCAAAATACTCACTTCTATACCGAAATATTATGTCAGACTTGGTAGCAATGAAAAGCAATAATCCTAATATATTAGACTTGCATATAATTGCTGAAGGAACCACTGCAAAATCAGAGGCTAATTCCTCCAATTCTAATGTTAGTGGTACTTCTAAAACTATTTATGATACATATCAAATCAAGCCACTTTCAACGAGGGGGGAATTATCAGTTAATATATATCAGGATTTGATGAATAGTGAGGAGGGAACAGCCTGGAATAACGCCAAAAATCCCAACCAATGGTACGGATATCATAGATTTTTAGATGAGCAGTTAGAAACGAATAATTTAGACTATGCATTAACACTGGTTCGCAGACTTAGCAAAGGAAAAGGCTTTATCATTGCGGATATGAAGTTAACTACCCTATATGAAATATTGGATAATATGAAATTAGGGACAGGAGCAATCGTTGGAGTAGTAACTAATGATGGAAGAGAGATATATGCTTCTAATCAAGACGAGAAAACTACGAATATATTCAGTTCAATATCATATTCTAAAGAAGTTAATACAGGTACGAAGACTGATGGCTATGAAGAGATAGAGTATCAGAATAACAGCTATCTTTTTGTATATTCACAAGTAGGAGATTCTGGGGTAATGATCTGTAGCTTGATACCTAAGAGTACTGTGTTAGCAAGAGTAGCTGATATAAAGAATGCGACGGTATTGGTAGTTATTATTGCATGTGTAGTAGCAGTAATTATAGGACTAGGAATGTCATTTGGAATCTCTAAGGATATATCAAGTAAGAAAAAATTACTCTCGGAAGTTGCCATGGGAGATATGACAGTTATATTCAAAAGCAAGAGAAAAGATGAATTAGGGCTTTTATCCAAGAGTCTCAATGAGATGACAGGAAAAGTGAGGAAATTAATAGGAGGTATATTCCATGTTAGTAATGATGTAGCAGGTATCTCAGAATTGGTTTTGATAAATTCTAATAATATGTTAGAAGCAACGCAAAATATCTTTTACTCCATTGATGGAATTAGGCAAGGAACCTCTCAACAAGCGGAAGATGCACAAAATTGTACCTATCAAATGAACGTGTTATCAAACAAAATAGAAGAAGTTACAATGCATGCAAAGGGGACTGAAAAAATTGCTTCCGATACAAAAGGTGTTGTATCTGAGGGAATTATATTAGTAGATGATTTAAGCGATAAAACCAATCATATTACTGATATGACACATACAATCGTAGATGATATTGTTAAATTAAAACAACAATCTGCGAGCATATATAATATAATTGATGTTATTAATGAAATATCAGAACAGACGAATTTGCTATCATTGAATGCATCGATTGAGGCAGCCAGAGCTGGTAAAGAAGGCAGAGGATTTATGGTAGTTGCTGGTGAGATAGGTAAATTAGCGGACCAGTCAATACATGCAGCAAGCAATATAAGGGATATTATTAATAAGATTGAAGAACAGACAAATAATACAGTTAAGTCTGCACAAAAAACAGAAAAAATGGTAGAATCGCAAAAGAAAGCATTAGAAGAAACCGTTCATGTTTTTCATTTCATTAACCAGAAGGTTATACAACTTACAGATCAAATAGACTTAATTGCCATAGGTGTGGATAATATGGCTGGATCTAAGAATGATACATTAAGCGCGATAGGAAGTATTGCAGCGATTTCTGAGGAAACAGCAGCAACAACGGAGCAAATTAGTGAGACTGGACAAGTTCAGATCAATTTTGCACATGAACTAACTGATATTATACAAAAGTTAAATGATACAGTAATTGCTTTAAAAGACAATTTGGACAGTTTTAGTATATAGTTATACAATAGCAACATAAAATAATAAAAAAATAGCTACTTGACAAACATATTTGCTAGTGTTATTATTAGTTTAACGTTAAACTAACTGTAAAACTAGAACAAAGTAAGAAGTTTAATTAGTTTATATTAACTAGATAATAATACCTTACAAGACATATTTTAACGGAGTTTTAACGTTAAATCTAAAACAGATTTTGAAGGGAGAAGTTTATGAAAAAAAGCAAAAAGTTACTTAGTATGGTACTTGTAGCTACGATGGCAGCGAACTTAATGGTAGGTTGCCAAAAGACTGACAAACAAGATGGGAAGAAAAACAACACTAATGCAACATCAACAGAAGCCAGTGATAATTCAACAACAGATACTGTGAAAGAAGATGAACCAAAAGCAGAACCAGTATCAGTTACACTTGGCATCTGGCCTGAAGATACACTTACAGAAGATATCAAAGTGTATGAGGGATACGTAGAAGCTTTGAAGGCAACAAACCCTAATGTTACTTATAAGCCAGCATATTATAAGTATGCAGCTGATACATTTATGCCAATGGTACAATCAGGAAACACTCCTACGATTTTTGAAACATGGTTTACTGAACCTCAAAAATTAATTAAAGCAGGTGCTGTTGCTGATATTACTGACGAATTACAGGCACGTGGTTGGTTAGATAAGATGAATCCAGCTATTAAGGATATCCTTTCAGATGAAAATGGAAGAGTTTATGGAGTTCCTAGAGATGGATATGCACTTGGTATGATGTTAAATGTAGAGTTATTCGAAGAAGCAGGTCTTGTAGATGCAGATGGTTATCCAATCTATCCAAAAACTTGGGCAGAACTTGCTGAAACTGCAAAGACAATCAAAGATAAAACAGGTTCCGCAGGACTTTGTTTACTTGCAAAAGATGGTGCAGGTGGATGGCACTTCTCGAATATAGCATGGGCATTTGGAGCAACTTTAAGTATAGCAAACGATGATGGTACATATAAAGCAAATTTAAATTCTCCAGAAGCAATTAAAGCAATGGAATATGTAAAATCCTTAAAATGGGATTATGATGTATTAACAGCAGATCCTACGAATGAAGATTGGGGTACAGGATTTACTCAAATTGGAACAGGAAATGCAGCTATGTATATCGGAGCAAACGATGCAGTTGCTCAACCAACTCAAGTAAATGGTTTACCAGTTGATAAATTGGCTATGTGTCCAATTCCAGCAGGTGATGGCGGTCAATTCTCATTATATGGTGGAACACCATATATGTTCTCTAAAGATGCAACTTCAGAAGAAATCAATGCAGCTTTAGATTTCTTAGAAGTAATGGGTAGAGCTCCAGAAGTTAATGACAATGTAATTGCAGGTTTAAAAGCAGATGCTCAGAACAGAGTTAACAATGGTGTACCTGTAATTCAACCTTTCCCAAGTTGGACAAATCAAGATTATATTGATGCACAACTTGCAGTAGTAAAAGAGTTCCAGAATGTAGATCCTAAGATGTTCCAATCATATTTTGATGCTACTTCTTCAGAAGGATTACGAGTAGAAGAACCAGGATTAACTCAAGAAATGTATGGCGAATTAACGAATGTATTACAAGCTGTGCTTACAGATAAGAATGCTGATGTAAAAGCTCTTATGGATACTGCTAATAAAAATTATCAGTCTATGTTAGATGCAGCACAATAATATTAAGTATAATTTAGTGATATAATAATTTTGTGACTGCCATGAATGAAGACGATAGTTTCTAAATGGCAGTCACATTCATGATTTAATTAATAGAACATTCCGTATCGATATAAAGAAAGGATTCAAAAGCGTCAAGGAGGTGTCTGGCAGTGAAGGATAAAATAAAATGGAAAAAGCGTGATACGATAGGTTGGTTAGTGATGGTGCCTACACTTATCTTGTTTGCTTTCTTTGTGTGGGAACCACTTATAGAGAATATCAGACTTTCACTTCATAGTGCAGTTGGATATGAGATAAAAGAATTTGTTGGCTTTGAAAATTATGTAAAGGTACTAAATAATCCTACGTTTATTAAAGCATTTAAAAACACATTTTCCTATACATTATGGTCTTTAGCAATTGGATTTATAGTACCTATTATTTTAGGTATATTAATATCAGAAACAGTACATTTAAAAGGGTTTTTTAGAACAGGTAGCTATTTCCCTAATATTGTTCCAGGATTGGCAACAGTATGGATATGGAGCTACTTCTTTATCCCAGGTAAGACAGGAGTGTTAAACATAATGCTCTCTAAGATAGGAATTGATGCACAAGCGTGGCTTACAAACCCTAAGTGGACAATTCCTCTAATTATTCTAACTATGACATGGAAGGGGGCTGGAGCAACAGCGTTGATATATATGGCTAATATTAGTGGTATTAGTCCGGATTTATATGAAGCAGCTACAATGGATGGAGCCGGTATATGGAAGAGAATCCGTCATATTACAATACCAAGCATAGCTGGAATTGGAAAGACAATGATGATACTTCAAATTATTTCAGTATTCCAGATTATGTATGAACCTATGGTAATGACCAATGGAGGACCAAATGGTGCAAGTGTATCATTAATGATGTTAATGTATCAGTATGCGTTCAGAGACTTTAATTTTCCAGCGGCAGCAGCATTATCGGTTATGATATGTATCATATTGGTAATCTTAAGTGGATTATATATGAAACTTACCAAATCATCTGAGGAATAGGAGGTGGTGTAATATGAGTAGAAAAGATATAGGTAAAAAACATAATAAGTTTTTCGGAAAGTATGAAGATAAAAAAGATGGTGTAATTAGAGGATTTGATGTTCATTCCACTAAAGTTAAGATTCTATGTATTATAATTATGATTCTTTGTCTAAGTTTTGTGGTTGTTAGTGTATTCCCAATTCTGTGGGTATTCTTAGCCAGTTTCAAAGATATCAAGGAATTTACAAGAGAAGTATCCATTATTCCAAAAAGTTTTGATTTGTCGAAACTACAGGAGAGCTGGAATGCTTTAAAATTCCAAAGGTATTATATTAACTCCTTTATTAGTGTAGGAGGTAGCGTTATCTGTGCAGTAATCTTCAACGGTTTATTGGCTTATGGATTTGCTGTATTACGTCCGAAGGGATACAAGATTGCCTATGGGCTAGTTATGTGGAGCTTGTTAATACCAGCAACTACTAGTATTGTTGCAGTATTTCGAAACATCAATCTGGTTGGTTTGAATGGTACATTCGTACCACTGTGGTTAGCATTTGGTGCCAATGCATTCTATGTGGTAATTTTCAAAGAATTCTTTCAAGAGATACCAAAAGAAATTTTGGAGGCAGCCAAACTCGATGGGGCAGGTGTTTTGAAAGTATTTAGTACTATCATGATACCATTATCGAAACCAATTATTATGGTAGTAGTTATCTTTGCAATTACGGCGGCTTGGTCAGATTTCTTATTACCATACCTTGTACTTAATGGTTCAGGTAAGGAAACAGTAATGGTTAAGTTATTCTCGTTTAAAGATACGCCAACAGATGCGGTTAGTGTATTACGTGCAACGTTATTTGCGATTATACCACCTACCGTATTATTCGCATTATTTCAAAAACAAATTACAGATGGAGCAACAGCAGGTGCAGTAAAAGGATAAGAGAGGCTAGTATGGGAAAAATAGCAGACAAATATTTTCAAGTAGATCCATGGAAGATTGTAGAAGATGGATTTGATAAAAACTACAGTAAAGTAGCAGAATCGGTATACTCATTAGGAAATGAGTATATGGGAATTCGCGGATATTTTGAAGAAGGATATTCAGGAGATACACTTATTGGAAGTTATTTTAATGGTGTATATGAGAGTGAGAAATTAGAAGGATCTTCTTACAAGGGGATTGTTGATCAGACAGATTTCATGGTGAATTCTGTTGATTGGATATATACAAGAATCTTAGTAGATGGTGAATATTTAGATCTCAATCAATCTAAGATACGTAATTACCAAAGGATTCTTGATATGAGAACTGGAATTCTTACAAGGAATTTGGTATGGATTACGCAGAGTGGCAAAGAGATAGAGATAAAGTTTGAACGATTTTTATCAATGGTTAATGCTCATATTGGAGTGCAAAAAATCACAATCAAAGCACTTAATTTTAGTGGAAAACTAGAAGTAGAGTCAGGAATGGATTTTTCTATTATCCATCAATCAAGACAAAGAAATTTCTGGGATTGTGAAATGGTGGTAGATAAGGAAGAGTATCTAGCATTGAGAGGAACTACACTTCAATCAAAACATCAAGTGTATTCGGGAGCACGTTTTATTCCATCGGCTAATCAGGTTGAAACCCTGCGTAACGAGACGGTAGATTCGAAGGTTTTAACCAATACATTTGTCTATGAGCTACAGCAAGATGAGACAGTAAGTCTTACTAAGATTGTAGATAACGTTGTTTATCGTGATGAAACGGATGGAGAAGAGAGCGAATTCCAAAGAGAATGTAAGGATGTGGAGAACTACCTTCAAACTCTTACTTATGAGAAGCTATATGAGGAAAGCAAAAGTTGGTGGGAGCAGGTATGGAAGAACTCTGATATTAGAATTGACGGAGATGAAGAGAATCAACAAGGAATCAGGTTCTGTATCTTCCAGATGTTCCAGACCTATCATGGAGCTAGAATGGGAAACAACATTGGAGCAAAAGGATTAACAGGAGAAGCGTATAACGGCAATGCATTC
Organism: Clostridiales bacterium; assembly: GCA_018372435.1. Lineage (GTDB taxonomy): Bacteria > Bacillota > Clostridia > Lachnospirales > Lachnospiraceae > Anaerosporobacter. Next base: position 33,779 of record JAHAJA010000022.1, read on the forward strand.
TGGGATACGGAGACTTATTGTTTACCGTTCTTCTTGTTCAATAATCTACAAGCTGCGAAGAATCTCTTGTTGTATCGATACGTAACCTTACCAGAAGCAAGGCAAAGGGCTATGGATTTGGATTGTAAGGGAGCCTTCTATCCAGTAGCAACAATTAGTGGAAGAGAATGTTGTAATTTGTGGCAGCATGCAAGCCTTCAATTACAGGCATCAACTGCAGTAGCATATGGGATTTGGTTGTATGATAAGATAACGGCAGATAAAGATTTTCTGTATGAGAACGGAATTGAAATGCTTGTGGAAGTGTGTAGAATGTTAGCAACAAGAGGAAGTTGGTCAGCAGACCAAACTCGATATGGGTTTTATAGTGTTATGGGCCCTGATGAATTCCAGATGATGGTTAACCATAATTGTTATACCAACTATATGGCGAAATTCACGTTTTCATATACCATAAAAGTATTAGAGCAGTTTAAGGAAATCAATGAAAAACAGTATAGTAAGGTAAGAGAAAATCTACAAGTTACAGATGACGAATTGTCTGAGTGGAGCAAGATGTGGAAATGTATGTATATTCCGAAAGAAGAAGTGACGGGAATCTATGAACAACATGAAGGATTTTTTAGTTTACCTCATGTAGATGTAGATACAATACCAATCGAGGATTTTCCGCTTTATGATCACTGGTCATATGACAGGATCTATCGAAACGATATGATAAAGCAACCAGATGTTTTGATGTTTATGTTATTGTTTAATAATAACTTCACAGAGGAAGAATTAAAGGCAAATTATGAATTCTATGAACCAAAATGTATTCATGAAAGTTCCTTATCGCCTTCCGTTCATTCCATATTAGCATCTCAATTGAAAAAACATGAGGAAGCTTATGATTTCTTTCAATTTGCAACAAGAATGGACTTAGATAATTACAATCGTAATAGTGGGCAAGGCTTACATACAACTTCAATCTCAGCAGCTTGGATGAACATTGTATATGGTTTTGGAGGCATGCGATCAGATGGAGAACGTCTAGAGTTAAATCCTTCTATACCAAAAGAGTGGCAAGGATATTCTTTCCACATTACGTATGAACAACAAGTAATTTCAGTTGAAGTTGGAAAAGAGAGAATTCAGTTGTACACATTAGGCGATAAACCAGTAACAATATGTGTTTATGGTAATAACTATGAAATTAACGAAAAAGCAACAGAAATCACAATTCCAGTAGAATGGAGAGGATAGCATATGGTTGCCGACTTGAAGAATTGGACCATCAAAGAAAGTGGCTTTTCAGAAGATAAAGTTACAAGCAATGGGAATAAATTCTTATGTGGAAATGGGTATCTTGGTATAAGAGGTACCCTCGAGGAATTTGATAAAGAGTATCTACCGGCTATTAACTTAGCAGGAATTTATGATCAGGTTGGTAATGGGTGGAGAGAGCCTCTTAACGCACCCAATGGCTTATATACTAGAATAAAAATAGATGGAGTTTATTATGACTTACCAATGAAAGAACCAGTAAATCATGAACAAGCAGTAGACTATCGTCACGGGATTGTCACCAGAATTACAAGATGGGAAACGAGGCGAGGGAATATTACGGTTACTTGTGAAAGGTTTGCCCATTATGATAAGGTGCATCTTATATGTATGAGGTATAGCATTCTTGCGGATTTCCATGCAGATGTTGAGATTCTAACTGGAATTGATGGAGATGTATGGGATATTCACGGCCCCCATTATGATCAAATGCTCTTTGAGGAAGAAGATTTATTTACCGCCACAGGATTTACCCATGAGAATAAAGATCGGGTTGCTGTAGCAGAGGAGATAACTGTTAATCACCCATATGAGAGAAAACGTAAGAAAGAAGGGCGTAAATTGCTACATCGGATTTGCCTTATAACAGAGGCAAATAAAACGATTGATTTAGATAAGATGGTAGCGATTTATACCAGTAAAGATTGTAAAGAGCCAAAAGAGGCTGCGAAAAAAGAGGTAAGAGAGGCTTTACAAAGAGGATATGAGGTTTGTAAGTCGACTCACATGAACGCCTGGGAAGAGCATTGGAAAACAGCAGAGATATATATCGAGGGTGATCCTGACGCTATGGAAGCGCTGAATTACTCGTTATATCATCTACAATGTATCGCTCCAAGGCATAGTGATAGTTTATCAATTGCAGCAAGAGGGTTATCTGGACAGACATACAAGGGAGCAGTATTTTGGGATACAGAAATGTTTATGCTAGATTACTTCTTATATACACAGCCAGAAGTAGCTAAAACCTTATTACGTTATCGTATTGATACTCTTGGGGGAGCAAAAAAGAAGGCTGAAAGTTATGGATATGAAGGGGCTTTTTATGCATGGGAAAGTCAAGAAGGTGGTTACGATGCATGTAGTGATTACAATGTTACGGATGTGTTTACTAAGCGCCCAATGCGAACACATTTTAAAGATAAGCAGATACATATATCTGCCGCCATTGTATATGGAATTATGCGTTATGTGAACATTACAGGAGATCAAAGTTTCCTTGAACAGGGGGGAATTGAAACCATATTAGAATGTGCTAAGTTTTACGACTTCTTATTAGTAAAGAAAGTCCATTCTGATCAATATGAGTTACACGATGTAATTGGACCTGACGAATATCATGAACGAGTAAACAATAATGGTTATACCAATAGAATGGCGAAGTACACCTTTGAAACGGCAGCAAAATTATTAGATGATCTAATGAAATTCCCGAAAGAGACAATTGAGAAGATAGAAAAAAATTATGATGTAGAACGTTGTAAGACGGATTATAGAGAGGCTGCAGAACGAATCTTTATACCTAAGCCAGATGAGAATGGAGTATTAGAACAATTTGATGGATATGGAAAGTTAGAAGATGCGTCTGTGGAAGAAGTTAAAGGAAGACTTCTTCATGAAAAAGAATATTGGGGTGGTGCATATGGTGTTGCCTCACAAACAAAAGTTATTAAACAAGCCGATGTAGTAACTTGGCTGACTATGTTTTCGGAGGATTTCTCGGAAGAAGTAATGTTGAAGAATTGGAGATACTATGAACCGCGTACAGAGCATGGTTCCTCGTTAAGCGCATGTATGTATGCACTGTTAGCTTGCCGCTGTGGAATGCCACAGAAAGCATATTCTTTCTTCATGAAATCATCAAGTGCAGATTTGCTTCCAGGAGGTAAAGAATGGGCAGGGTTAGTATACATAGGAGGTACGCACCCGGCAGCAGCTGGAGGGGCATATATGACCGCGATACAAGGATTTGGAGGAGTATATGTCGAGGATGGAGAGCTAAAAGTAAAACCTCAGCTTCCTGAACAATGGAAGAAACTGAGGTTTACGGTTAAATATCAAAATCAATTATATGAAATAATAGAAACAAAGGATAGTGCAGTAATAAATCCATTATAAGGTGCGAACACTGTTTCGCTCAACCAGATGTATGGGCAAGACGATTTCCGTTTGTGAAAGTGTCTTGCCTTCTAATTTTTGTACCATAAAATCCACGGCGACACTTCCTTTTAGATGCATATCCTGATGAATGGTAGTTAGCGTTGGTGTAATGAGTTGACAGATATTCAAGTCGTCAAATCCAATAATAGAGATATCTTCTGGAACGCGAATGCCATTAGCACGTAGCCCTCTAATAATACCAGCAGCCATAATATCAGCAGAGGTAACTATGGCGGTAACTTCAGGATATTGTATAAGCTCATTACTAAGTTCTTGGCAAGATACTAGATCCATTTCGTACTGAAAAACAATGGATTTGTTGAAAGGAATTCCACCTTCTGTAAGAGCTGCTTTATAACCTAGGAACCGCTCTTGTAATACACCACCGTCTTTAATAGAAGGAGAGGCAAAAGCAATGTGCTTATGGCCGTGTTTAATCAGATATTGGGTTGCTTGATAACTGCCCTTGAAATCCTCCAAGCCTACATTACAAAAGTTTGGATGATGAACATAACTGTCTATAAAGATAATTGGTAGATCAAGAGTAGTAAGGGCATCAAAAAAATTATCACGAAACATACCTGTGATAAAAAGCCCATCTACATTCCAGGTTTGTAAAAAGGCAAGCAACTCGTCACTGGTTTCAACAGTACGAACCATAAGATAATACCCATGTTCACGTAATACGGACTCAATGATGCCAACAAAAGTGGCTTGAAAAGGGTCGTCCATAAAATTAAGCTCTTTATCTGTAACGATATGATTAATAAGAGCAATTACCTTGGAGGAACTTGAAACGAGTGCTCTTGCAGACATGTTTGGAATATAGCCAAGTGTTTTAATGGCTTCATTAATTTTGTTCTCCGTTTCGGGAGAAACACGTGTAGATCGTCCATGAATTACATTGGAAACTGTTGTGCAACTAACGCCTGTGTATGCAGCGATATCTTTAATGGTTGCCATATTAAGAACCCCAACCTTTCACTAGTTTTGTGTTAAACCTATTTAATACAATAGCATGTAATTGGTGAATTTACAACATAACTTTAGTGTTGATAAGAATTTAGGATGAAAGAATCTGAGTGGAAGGAAAGAATGCAAACATAACACTTTCATCCCTTTTGTTTGCGCCTCAATAGAGAACGTTAGAATTTCTGCTAGAGGCAAGGTGAAAACAATGATTAAAGGAATTATTTTTGATTTAGATGGAGTTTTAGTATCCACAGATGAATTACATTATCAAGCTTGGAAGAGATTAGCGCAGGAGTTAGGAATCAAGGATTTTACAAAAGAAGATAATGAGAAACAACGAGGAGTTAGCCGAATGGAATCTTTAGAAATTGTATTAAATAAAGGGGATAAGGTTTATTCCTTGGAAGAAAAGGAGGAGTTAGCAGAGAAAAAGAATGCTTATTATGTGGATTTACTAGAGACGTTGGATAATAATGCGGTACTATGTGGAGTAGTTAAAACGATTCGTTATTTAAAACAATTAGGAATGTTAATAGGTATCGGATCAGTAAGTAAGAACACCCCAGCCATCTTACAAAAAACGGAATTAGATCAGTACATAGATAAGGTTAGCTGTGGACTAGACATTACGAATTCAAAACCAGATCCAGAAGTATTCTTAGTTGCAGCAGGAAAACTTGGATTAGAACCTGAGAACTGTTTAGTGGTAGAGGATTCTGCAGCAGGAATTGTTGCAGCAAAAGCAGCAGGTATGAAGTCATTAGGAGTAGGACCATATTATAAGAGTCTTAGTGCAACGTATGAGGCAACAGGACTAGATACGGATATTCCATGGGAAACTATTTTGCAAAATTAAACTGTATGATGATGGACATTAATTTGATTAAGATTTATTAAAGAAGGATTCGGTTATCCAAGGTTTTAATGAAAGTTATTAATTATGGGGAAAGGAAAACTATCGTATCTGTGTGATAGTGGGCGTATGTATGATAAAGAAAGCAAATAAGATAGAGAATCTAATGATTATTATATTAAGTATTGCAATTCTTATCAGTATTAGTGTTATTGGTTATAGTAAAGTAAAAGAGAATAAACAAGACACCACAAAAGGAAAACTTGTATTGTATGAGGGACCAAAATCCTTAAAGGATGCAACAAAGGAGGATTTGGTCGCAACATCAGAGCAGGAACGAGATTTGACCCTAAAACATTGCGTGGATACTTTAATTACAGTTGATGGTGAAGACTGCTATGTATACGATACGAATGTAAATCATACGAGAAAATGGGTAAGCAATTATTTACCTCCAATCTCTCGAACACCAATTACTTATTTTGATTTTGAAGGTAGAGCAGATATTGTTATCACAGTGCCTGAAAGGGAGATTGAGAATGTTCAGATAAGCCCTCTAAGTTATGGAATTAAGCCTAAGATAAACAAGAAGAATCATACGGTTTCATTCTCCATAACAACACCAGATACCTATACCATTCAATTTAATAATTCTCCAGAACGCGCGGTGCATATCTTTGCTAACGCAATTGAGCAAGATATACTAGATTTTAACGATGAGAATGTAGTATATGTTGGACCAGGGGAATGGGATATTGAATCTATATCTTTAGAAAGTGGCCAAACGTTATATATTGCAGGCGGGGCAGTCGTTCATGGAACAATTAATGCAAACTTTGTAAAAGATGTAAAGGTATGCGGTAGAGGAATCATTGATGGTTCAAAATATGAGGGCTGGAAAGGAGCGACAGCATATATACCTCTAAAATTTGACCATAGTAGCAATATTGTAGTTAAAGATGTTATCGTGCTGAATGCCAATGCGTGGGTTTGCCAGGCATTTGATTCAGAGAATGGGGTAATTGATGGTGTGAAGATTATCTCTCCAAGACCAAATGGAGACGGAATTACGTTACAGTCTTGTAAGAATTTTAAGGTGAAAAACAGCTTTGTTCGTAGTTGGGATGATTCACTTGTGGTGAAGAATTACAGTGGGAATTCAGAAAAGATAACATTTACTAATATGCAGTTATGGACGGATTTAGCACAATCTATGGAAGTTGGATATGAGACAAACAAAGGAAATAAAGAGAATGCGTCCATAAATGGTGTCACTTTCGAAAACATCTGCGTATTGAATAACTTTCATAAACCCGTAATATCAGTGCATAATGCGGATGATGCCATTGTGTCTAATATAACGTTCCGTAATATAACGGTAGAAAATGCACAGATGGGAAGTGGAGATGGCGATGTAATGCCATATCTGATAGATTTAGACATTACACAAAGTTCCAACTGGTCAACAACAAGAGAGAGAGGACAAATCAAAGATATCCTAATTGAGAATGTAAATGTATTATCTGGTAAGAATGCACCTTCTCGTATTAAGGGTTTTGATGAGACACATATCGTGGATGGCGTAACAATTAATAATCTTGTAATTTTAGGAAACAAAATTAAAGATTTCTCAGAAGGCAATTTTGAAATTGACGATTTATCTACCAATAATCTAACGATTGAATAAGAAGAGAGAGCATAGTGTGAAAGATAAATCTTTCACACGGCGATTTGGTGCCCAAAGTCAACAAGTTGACTTGCACAAAGTCGCCAGACTTTTGAAAGGTCATGGTGATTAATATGAATAAGAGAAGATTTGTGGTTATTATTTTGGCTGTAATCTTGGTGGGGTTAATTGGATATGGAGTTAGTCAGAAAAAGAAACCAAGTAAACTAATTGCTGAAATTACGAAAGTAGAAGCTCCTGATCAGACACAGAGTGAAGAAAACCCAGCATTTATAAAAGAAGAATATGTATCAGTTTTACCAGAAGGAACAAATATTGCACCAGAAGGAAAGATTGATGCCAATGGATTTAATCAAACATTTACTCCACGTAAAGCAGTTGATGGAATGACCGGAGCTGCCTCTTACTGGGAGGGAAGTCCTGATGCATATCCTAATGAATTATCAGTAACGTTCAAAGAGGATAAAACGATTCATGCCATTCGTGTTGCAATCAATCCAGATAGTGTTTGGGGAAAAAGAACGCAAACTTTTTCTGTTAAGGTAACATATGATGGTGAAGTATATGAAACCTTCCTTGATGAAAAGGCATATGAGTTTGATCCTACCACTGGGAATGAAATTATTCTTGAATTTGATGATATGCAAGTAAGAGGGGTAATGCTTAGTGTTACCTCAAACACCGGAGCTACTGGTGGGCAGGTAGCAGAATTTGAGATTTATAGTAGATAGAAGATAATACAAAAAGATGTAGGAAGAGCCTCTATGTGGTTACTTCCTACATCTTTTTATATAGTAATAGAATGAGAATCGTTGTGTTGGAGTGTTCGCTTTATTACAATTAAATTAGAAAAATCAATAGAGATTGACTGAAATTGGTATATTTAGTATGATATACCTTGTGAGTATAATAGAAAGGGAGCGAATATAAAATGAAAAAAGTATTGTTTGTTATGATGGCTTTAGTAACTTCGGTTACTATAACTGCATGTAATGAAAGTAGCACATTAAGAAATACCGAGACAACAAGTAATCAAGTAACAGATGATAAACAAGTAGATGATTCTTCTAATGAGGATACAGAGGGAAAGAGTGAGGATAGTTCTGAAAGTGACAAGTTAGAAGTTGATCTTAAAAAGAAAAATTCAGTAGAAGATATTATTGAATATACTATCAAAACTATTGAGACAACATCTAAACTAGAGCCAAGTAATGTAAGTAGCTTTTATACTTATTATGAGCCAGATGATGGGAATACATTATTACATATAGAGATGGATGTTAAAAACCTTTCCGACAAGGATATTGATATTGATGATGTAATGAAGGTGACTTTCACTATTGATGGTAACAAGTATAGTGCACAGCCGGTTTTAGAAGAAGAGGATGATTTTGCCTACACAACATCAATCAAACAATTAATGACAGGAAGAATACATTTCATCACAAATATCCCTACAGATCTTGCGACAGATGAAATCAATCTAAACATTAAGATAAATGACAAATCATATGAGACTACATTTGATTTAGAGGAAGTAAAGCCAGAAAAGAATTATGTTAAAAAGGGCGATAAATTATCAAAAAAAGACTTGTCAGAAGTTACGATTAAGAGTATTAAGTTCACTGATAAAGTGGAACCAAGCAATCCTTCAAGTTACTATACTTATTACGAAGTTAAAGATACTTCGAATACTTATTTGGCTCTAAAAATTAATGTGAAAAACCTTAAAGGTGACAGTTTGGATGCTGATAAGGTAATGAATGCTAAGTTGATTTATAACGATAAATATACCTATGATTGCTTTTCAACTATTGAGAAAGATGGTACTTTTACCTATACGAATATTACATCTATAGATCCTTTAAAGAAATCGGTAATTTACTATTTGTTCGAAGTACCGAAAGAAGTGAAGGACGGAGACGTTGAATTACAGATAAATTATGCAGGTGATAAATATTTCGTAAAAGTAAAGTAAAATAATCAATTATACAATACATGAACTACTCTTCACTCTGAACTTCAGCACGATATTTAGCTGGTGTAATACCGACAATACGCTTAAAAGTTCTTATGAAATAGCTGAAGTTCTCATAACCAACTGAAAATCCAATTTCCATTACAGATAAGCCTGTATTCTTTAGTAGAATGCGGGCTTTTTCTATACGATATCGTGTGACATATTCAAGAAATGTCATGGAGAAATTCTGTTTGAAATAATGACAGAAATACTTTGGAGACATATGATTTATCTTGGCAAGATCTTCAAGACTAATTGGATTAGCATAGTTCTCTTGAATGTAAGATAGAATCTGCTTCTTAATATCTGATTTTTTTGAAGTGTTAGATTGGATCAATAATGTGGGAGTGTATAGTAGTTTGGCTTGAATAAGATAACCAATCATCTTATAGATACATGCTTTGGTAGTGAGTTCATAGCCAAGAGTTTTGTTTTCATTTACATGAATAAGTTCTCGAACTTCATTTAATACATTCCCATAGATAGGGGAATCCATTGGAACAAAGGCTGGAAAATGCAACGTGTGCTTAAGAAGTGGCTCTACAAGTGTTTGACTATAGTCAGATAAAGCAAATTGTAGGGATTCTAATGGAAATACATAAGCATAATAGCAAGTGTCCTTCTCTGCTGAAGAAAACTGGTGAAGCATCTCAGAATTAATAAAATAGATATCGCCAGGTGTAAGATGGTACTCCTCTGATTCAATCCATAGAGTAAGGGAGCCAGAGTGCAGATAGATTAGTTCCACTTCTTTATGCCAATGAAAGGTAACGAATAGATTACCTGTTGTATTGAGCATATAATATTGTTCAAACGGGAACAAAACATTACCACGTGGGCGTTTCTCTTCAAATTGTTCTTTCATTAGAAGTCCTCCTCCTATAAGCGAATAGTCTTAATTTCGTAAATCTGAATAGGAAAACTTAGCATCTCTATCAATTGTGGATTTTGTGCTATTATTAGTGGATTTGATACAAGTATAACATGAAAGATAAGGATATACTACTATTATAAATAAAACTTAACAATAACATAGAATACAGGAAAGAGGGATAAATATGCCAGCATGGTTAGATAACGCAATATTTTATGAGATTTACCCACAGAGTTTTCAAGATACAAATGCAGATGGTATTGGTGACTTTAACGGAATTAAAAAACGTTTGGATTATATTAAATCTTTAGGGTGTAATGCAATCTGGATGAATCCATGTTATGAATCTCCATTCAGTGATGCCGGTTATGATGTTGCGGATTATTATAAAGCAGCACCACGTTACGGTACTAATGAAGAACTTAGAGAACTGTTCGAAGAAATACACAAAAGAGATATGCATATTATTCTGGATCTAGTTCCAGGACATACTTCAATTGAACACGCATGGTTTAAAGAGTCTATGAAAGCTGAGAAGAATGATTTCACAAGTCGTTATATATGGACAGATGATATCTGGAAAGGATTCGAAGGGTACAATAATATAGCAGGTTGCATTCGTGGAATTTCAGATAGAAATGGCTCTTGCGCGGTAAACTTCTTCTCCACACAACCGGCGTTAAACTATGGATTTGCTAATCCATCAGAAAGTTGGCAAGTAGGACCAGATTCTGAAGAGGCAACAGCGTCTAGACTTGCTATGCAGGATATTATGGCATTTTGGTTAGAGATGGGCTGTGATGGTTTCCGAGTAGATATGGCGGGTGCTATGGTGAAAGGGGATACCGATGGTGAAGCAACGATTGCATTTTGGCAGAAGGTAAGAACCTTCTTAGAAGGGAAATTCCCAGAGGCAGCTATGATTTCAGAATGGGGAGAGCCAGAAAAATCCTTAAAAGGTGGATACCATATGGATTTCTTATTACATTTTGGTCCATCTCATTATCTCGATTTATTCCGCGTTGAGGAACCTTATTTCTCAAGAAGAGGAAAAGGTGATTGTAAAGCCTTCGTGGATACGTATATGAAGAATTATGAGGCAACGAATGGAAAAGGATTGATCTGTATCCCAAGTGGTAATCATGATATGCCACGTATGCGTAAGTGGTTAGATGAAGAGGAGATGAAGATTGCCTTCGCATTCTTATTATCCATGCCAGGGGCACCATTCATCTATTATGGTGATGAGATTGGTATGCGTTATCTAGAAGGTTTAACGTCTGTAGAAGGTGGATTTGACCGTACAGGGGCAAGAACACCAATGCAGTGGGGAGATGGTGTGAATGATGGATTCTCTACGGCTAGTCCAGAGCTATTATATATTACTATGGACGAAGATGAAAATCGACCAACCGTTAAGAAGCAAGAAAAGGTTGACACCTCGCTATTAAATTGTATTAAGACGTTAACCAAGATTCGTCTTGATAATGAAGCACTACAAAGTAATGCATCTGTTACCTTTGAATATGTGGAAGATTATGCTTACCCTCTTGTTTATAAGAGAACAGGAAGAGAGCAGGCGATTTTAGTTGTCTTAAATCCATCTGATAAAGAAGTAACATGTGCGATTCCAACAAAAGGAGCTAGTAGGGTGTTATATTCTTATCCAGAAGTAGCAACATTAGAAGATGGTAAGCTTACGGTTCCTGCAGGTAGTGTAACGTTCTTTGAAGTATAGGAATAGTAAAAGATGTAGGAAGCAACCACTTATGGTTACTGACTACATCTTTTTAATCTAAAGTTATGCTGATATTCAATTTGTAATAAATCATCAAGATACTAAGTTACACACTTAACCCCTTATCATCTTCACAACCAAGCATAATATTCAAACATTGAATGGCTGCACCAGAAGCACCTTTTCCAAGGTTATCAAACTGGGAAGTTAGAAGAATACGATCTTCGTTACCTGTTACGTAGATATGGAGTCCATCATAGCCGGTTAAGTGATTACCACTTAGGAAACCACTAGTTTCACTCTCTGCTCCAAAAGGCATAACGTGAACTAGGGATTGATTTGCATAGTATTCAGTTAGATAAGTATGGACTGATTCAGGTGTTTGCTTTCCATTTAATAAATGTGGATAAAGAGGTACAGTTACAATCATGCCACTATAGTAATCAGCAACAATAGGAGAGAAGAGAGGTTCTCTGTCAAGTCCTGCTATCGATTTCATCTCCTTAAGATGTTTGTGTTGCTGTGACATAGCATATTCTCTTGGGGCAGAAAAATCAGCGTGTCGATTTGCATCTTCATATTCACCAATCATCTTCTTGCCGCCACCGCTATAACCAGTCAGAGAAAAGCTACTAATTGGATAATCAGAAGGTAGTATATCTCTAGCTATTAACGGATAAACAAGAGAAATAAACCCAGTTGCATGGCAGCCTGGAACAGCTACGAAGCGACCTTCTTTAATTGATTTACGATGATTTGCTGATAGTTCAGGAAAGCCATATGCCCAACCGCTCTCTGTTCGATGAGCAGTAGAAGAATCGATAATGCGAACATGGTCATTCTCTACTAATTGTACTGCTTCTCGTGCAGCTGCATCGGGTAAGCATAGGAAAGTAATATCAGATTCATTGATCTTCTTTCTACGTTCCGATAGGTCTTTTCTAAGGTCTGGATCAATCGTAATTAGTTCGATATCGTCACGGTTCATAAAACGCTCATTAATACGTAGGCCAGTAGTTCCTTCACTGCCATCGATAAATATCTTTGTTTTCATATGTATAACCTCCTATTAGATATGTTGCTTGTGCACTATGGCTTAGTACGAGTATGTAACGTTCAAAAACATTCTATGTTCTAAGCCTCTTGAATAATTATATGGACGAAATTAATAAAAATGCATAAATACAGAATAATTATACATAATTATAACTCTATATGTTTAGAAATACAATATAAAATTATTTATGTAGGTGTAAAATTTATTCATATTCTAGGATTGACAACTATAACGGCTGCCGATATAATAATACTATATCGGCAGCCGTTATAGTTATTAGTCATGTGATGATAATTAGGTGGCAGAATTTAATAGGAGTACTTAAGTATGGGAAATAACGATTCGGTGGCATTAACGGAAGCAGTGTATTATATTCTACTGGCATTATATGAACCAATGCACGGTTATGGTATTATGCAAAAAATTGAGGAACTCTCTAGTGGTAGAGTGAGATTAGCAGCAGGAACCTTATATGGAGCAATCAATACTATGCTAGATAAGGATTGGATTCAGGCATTACCGGAAACCAGCAGTAGTAGGAAGAAAGAATATATTATTACAGAGAGAGGAAAACAGGTGGCAGCATCAGAATTAATACGTTTGCAAGAACTTGTACTAAATGGAGAGGGAATAATAGGAGGGGAATAGATGTCAATAATAAAGTATAAGTGGTTCTGGGCATGGGATTTTGATAAGGAAGAAGAATGGTTGAATGAACTGTCTGAAAATGGATTACAACTTACCGATGTTAAGGCCATACGCTATAAGTTTGAGGAAGGAAAACCAAACGAGTACACGTATCGTATTGAGATGTTAGAAGGGTTCCCAAGTAACAAAAAAAATAGGGATTATATTAGATTTTTAGAAGAAACAGGCATAGAGATGATTGGTTGTTACATGCGTTGGGTATACCTTCGTAAGAAAAAATCAGAAGGTGAATTTGATTTGTTTTCTGATTTAGATTCTCGTATTAACCATCTTACTAAGATATTGTATTTACTTGCAATTCTTATGCCATTAGAATTGTTTTGTGTGATAGACCTATGGTGTACACGTACCAGCGTTAATGATGTATTTGGTCTAATAGTTGCCTTGTTGAATAGCATACTAGCAGTATTAATAATTCTGGGGGTTATTAAAATCTATAATCATCGTAAAAAACTGAAAGAAGAACGTTGTTTGCACGAATAAATTAGACAAAAATCCTTTTCTTGCTGTATATCTTATATAATAATTCCATAGAAACTTAGTTAAAAGAGAGGTACCATGTAACTTAGATTAGTTGTGTAATAAACGAAGTTACCGGGTACTTTTTTCGTACTATAATTGGAAGGAGAAGGTTAATTATATGGAGTTTTTACAAGTTGAAGGAAAACATTTTAGATACAAAGGAGAGAAGATTCACTTACGAGGTTTTGGAGTAGGGACTTGGTTGAATCTGGAGCATTTTATGATTGGAATTCCTACCTCAGATCAGATGATTAGGCAAGCGTTTGAAGAAGTATATGGGAAAGAAGGCATGGAATCTTTTTTCAAAACATATCACGATGAGTTCATGAAGGAAGAGGATTTTCAGCTATTGAAGGAATGTGGAGTTAATTTTATACGAGTTCCCTTCAACTATAGGCTATTTATTGATGATAATAAAACAGAGAACTGGAAGGAAGAAGGATTTCTTGTCTTTGATCGTTTGTTTGAATTAGGTAAAAAATATGAGATCTTTGTAATGCCAGATTTACATACAACACCAGGTTCGCAGAATCCGGATTGGCACTCGGATAACTCATTTGGTGTCCCGCTTTTTTGGGAGTATCAGATTCTTAGAAGGCAGATGACAAAGTTGTGGGGAGCTATAGCAAAGCGTTATAAAGACGAGCCATTTCTTATGGGATATGACCTTCTTAATGAGCCGGCTATGGCAAAGTGGCCAATGATTAATGAATTTTACGAGGAGACAATTGCAGAGATTAGAAGATACGATACTAATCATGTTATCGTTCTTGAAGGAGATCAGTTCTCCATGGATTTCTCTGGATTAAAGCATTTTGAAGATAGCCAGATTGCTCTTGGTTTTCACTATTATCCTACTGTTTGGCATCCAGATTTACTAGCTAGAGATTTAGATCGTGCTGAGAGAACGAGACAGATAACTGATGGATTGGACAAATTAGTACAGATCCGTGATCAGTTTAATTGCCCCGCCTTCTGTGGTGAATATGGATATGGGGCGGATTGTGGAGAACCTGAGTACACCATTGAGTTAGTGAAGGATACCATGAATCTAATGGAAGAGCGAGAGGTGGACTGGCTTTTATGGTGCTATAAAGACGCTCATTTCATGAGCTTAATTTCTCCTAGGTATACATCTGATTGGATGCGGTTGGTATCGGAGGTTAAGGGAGAATGGTCGCAAGATATCGAGAAAGAGCAAGCTGGAAGGATCTTAGACTATATTGCTAGGAAAGACTTTGTAGAGTTGACTGACGAAGAAAGGTATCTCTTACAATTCCGATTACGTGCTGCTTTGTATGTTCTACAAAAGAGTCATATACTTGTACCGAAGTTAAGCGAAATTGGTCTAGAGAAGATGCTACTTATGGCAAAGGATTTCGCATATGAGAATTGTGAGATATATGAAGAGATGAAAGTGTTAATACAAAGCGTATTGTTATAGTGGTTTTGATAAGGATGCTAAAAGCCCATTTTAGAGCCTAAGTCCCAACGACTTCATACTTTGCTCATCGAACTATGTCCGTTACAACATTATGTAAGCTTTATATGTGCAAATTGGCGAGGGCAAGTTTTACGCGAGGCTTTTGTATCCGAATCAATATTATATACAACAAATAGAAGATTTCACAAAATGTTCGCAGTTTAAACAAACTCCGAACATTTTTTTTCGTTATAGTAGTAGTCAAAAGTATAGTATGGAGAGGAGACATGTGTGGCCCTTCTTTCAACTTATTAATTGGGGCAGTATCACAGGAAAACTTGTGATATTCACGAGTGTAAAAATGAGAGAAAATCCAGTGGCAATCATTATTCCAGCTTATGATCCAGATGAAAGACTATTACTATTGTTAGAGGAGATTACAATTAGAATGAATAATACCCATCTAATTATTGTGAACGACGGAAGCAAAGAAGAGAAACATGAAATATTCCATAGGGCTGAGAAGTATGCTGTTGTGCTGAACCATAGAAAAAATTATGGGAAAGGCCGTGCGATAAAAACTGCATTAGCCTACATTCAGTTAGTTGAAGCAAAAGATACCATTGTAGTAGTTGCTGATGCAGACGGACAACATACCGCCGAAGATATTGATAAGGTTGTAGAGCAAACAGGAGCAGAACAGACCTTGATTTTAGGAAGCCGTGCTTTGGTAGGCAATGTACCAGCACGTAGTCGGTTTGGGAATATGTTGACTAGAGGAATCTTTCGTTTGGCAACAAAGGTTTCAGTTAAAGATACCCAGACAGGGCTTCGTTCATTTTCATATAGTATGATTCCGTACCTTATAGGTATCAAAGGGGAACGTTATGAATATGAGATGAATGTATTATTACAGTGTGCAAGAGATGGTATTGATATGATAGAAATACCAATTGCAACAATTTATCTTGAGGAAAATCAATCATCACATTTTCGAGTGATTAAAGATTCTTATCGGATCTATAAAGAAATTATACGATTTTCATGTTCCTCTTTGCTTTCGTTTTGCATTGATTATGGTTTGTTTACCTTTTGGAATCTTCTTTTTGGAGCGTTGGGCATGCATCAAGTCGTTGCAGTAAGTAATCTAGGCGCCCGTTGTATAAGTTCTATATGTAATTACACCATGAATAGGAAATATGTGTTCAAAGATAGAGATAGTATCCATAAATCTGCAGTTAAATACTTTGCTTTAGTTATTGTGATTTTGGGAATGAATACTATACTGCTAATGATACTCGTACATACAATAGTGCCAAATCCTTATATAGCGAAGGTTGTTGTTGAAATTATAATGTTTTTGGTAAGTTATTACGTACAGAAACATTTTGTGTTTCACAGTTTGCAATGACTTAATGAAAGAAAGGAAATAGAGCAATATGGTGAAGTTAATTCGGGGGAAAAGAAAACCTCATAAAGAAATATCTATTCCAGCAATGATTGTGATGGATGTTGTATTGTATCTAGTCTGTATGGGAGGATTTTTGTTGTATTTTTATATATTACCACATCATTATAACAATTCAGGAAAAGTGGTCGCATCAGCAGATACAAACTCGCAGCAATTTACATTATCGGAGGTAGAAGATAGAACAAGCAGGGGAGAACTACAAGGCGAAAAGCCAAGTGGAAGTATGTCAGAGAGGATACCAAGTGGAATTAGTAATGTGAATACCAGCGAACAACAGGCTGATAGGAGTTCTGGTGATAGTATGAAAGAGAGCAACAAGACTAGTAAAGAGATACAAAGTTATGCAGATGATAAAGTAAGTCTAACAGTTAATCAAGTCACCATAGGTACGGGAGCTGATAAAGTTACGTATTATGTGGCAGATGTTAAAGTTAGTAACATTGCTTATCTTCGTACAGGTTTTGCTTCTGGGGAGTATGGTAAGAATATTAGAGAGTCAGTTCAAGATATGGCAGATGATAACAACGCAATCTTAGCAATGTCTGGCGATTATTATGGAAACAGTGATACCAGTGTTGTTATACGTAATGGGGTATTATATCGAGATGACATTACAGGAACGGATATATGTGTTCTATTCACAGACGGAACAATGAAGACATATTCCCCAGATGAATTTGATGTAGATGAAGTAATTGCTGCAGGTGCATGGCAGGCATGGAACTTTGGGCCTTCAATCCTTGATGATAATGGAGAGATAGCTACTTCATTTAATACTACTTCTTATCTCAATAGTGAGAATCCAAGGGCGGCCATTGGTTACTTGGAACCAGGACATTACGTATTAGTAACAGTAGATGGCCGTAATGAAGGGTATAGTAGAGGTGTTACCTTAAGTGAATTAGCGGGAATCATGTCATCTCTAGGTTGTAAGGTTGCTTATAATCTTGATGGCGGTAAGTCTTCTGCTATGGTTTATGATGGAGAATACGTGAATCAACCAGCAGATGGAGGAAGAACCATCAGTGATATTATCTATATTGGGGAAGAATAGAAAGGTAGGTAAGAAAGAATGAGTGGAAAGATACTACCTCATATTGTCATTGTTTTGGCAGCAATGTTTATTACATTTTGGATTCTAGATCAGCTGAATCCAGTTATGAATTTTATTAATAATTCCATATCAAATGTATTGCTATTATTATTTAGTATCACATCTTTAGTAAATGCAATCTTTTCAATTGTTTGGTATCGTAAAAGTAAGAAGTAGTTGATGAATAGAATAGTTGCAACTTACCAATAGTATAGTATCGGTTGACAAGCTGGTAGATCTATTATACATTTGTAATAATTACTATTATTATAAAGTACGAAGGGAGAAAAGAAATGAATAAGAATGTATTCTTTAATTTATCGTATGGTGTCTATATTATCTCAACATGGGATAATGGAAGAGCAACTGGTTGTGTGGCTAATAGTGCTATGCAAATTACTTCAGAACCAGCAACAATTGCAATAAGTATTAACCATGATAATTATACTAACAAATGTATCCAAGAAAGTGGAAGATTTGCAATTTCTATTTTAACAGAAGAGGTCGATCCACAAATCATAGGAACGTTTGGTTACCAATCAGGTGAAACAGTAAACAAATTTGATTCGATTGATTATGAAATCAAAGGTATGCTACCTGTAATAAAAGATTCCTGTGGTTATATTACCTGTGAGGTTATTAATAAGATGGAGACAGATTCTCATACCGTATTCTTAGGTAAAGTTCTAGATGGCGATGTTATGGGAGAGGGTAATCCAATGACATATTCTTACTATCATAAAGTGAAAAAAGGTAAGAGTCCAAAGAACGCTCCGACTTATATTGCAGATTAACTAGTGTAATAAATAATTAATGATTATACAATATAACGCCAGTAAAGGGTAGAAGTATCCTTGCTGGCGTATTTTTGTGTATATTTTACAATATAGAAAGGGAATATTTGTTGATATAGCCGTTGTATTATATTATACAAGTGGAATATAATACTAATACAATATGAAGGATTTTACAAACCCTATATAAATGCTTCATCATAAGGAGGTTTTAGTATGTCATTAAAACACGGGTTATTAGGTTTGCTAAACTATAATAGTATGACGGGATATGATTTGAGTAAGTTTTTTTCTGATTCGCTTTCATTTTTTTGGACTGCAACAACAAGTCAGGTTTATAGGGAACTTACAACTATGGAAAAAGACGGTTGGGTAACATCGGAAGTTGAAGTACAGTTTAGTAAGCCAAACAAAAAAATATATTCAATAACCGAAGTGGGAAAGCAAGAACTACAAGACTGGTTAACGAACCTGAATATAGAACAAGATAATCCTAGTGAACGGAATCCCATGCTAATGAAGGTTTTCTTTGGTGCGGAGGTTTCTAAAGAAATTATGCTGGATTACATGGAAAGGACCAAGGAATATTATGAGAGCAAATTAAAAGAGCTACATCAAGCAAAAGAAATTATTGCTTATAATGACGTGGAAAGTAGTAAAGATAAGATACTGTATTGGAGACTTTGCGAAAGTTATGGGGAGCATTGCTGCAAAGCTATTTTAGAATGGATAGAAGAAGCAGTACATAGTATTAAGGAGGAGAGTTAAATATGAAAGTATTAGTATTGAATGCAAGTCCTAAGGGGAACCATAGTGGTACAATGAAGATTACGGAATCGTTCCTAGAAGGTTATAAGAAGTTACATGAATGTGAAGTAAATACCATTGATATCTATAGTTTAGATATTAAGCCATGTAGAGGTTGTTTTGAATGTTGGCATAGGACACCGGGGATCTGTGCGATAAGAGATGATATGGCAGAATGTCTTGAAATATTAATTGAAGCGGATTTGATCATATGGAGTTTCCCACTTTATCATTTCTCTATGCCAGCGAAAGGGAAGATGTTTCTTGAGAGGACCTTACCTACAATCCTACCGGAATTAGTAAAGACACCAAGTGGTTGCGTTCATCCGAGCCGATATGACAAGGAACAGAAGGTTGTACTAATATCATCTTGTGGATTCTATAATACAGAACATAATTATGAAGGATTATTAAAGCAGTTTGAATTACTGTATCAAGATTATACGGCAATATTATGTGTTGAAGGACCGTTGTTAAATGTTCCAGAAGCATCTTATTTTAGTGGGCAATACCTTGAGGGTATTAGAAAGGCAGGAGAGGAATATGCAAAGGAAGGAAAACTAAGTGATGAGACCAATAAATCACTAGCTGAGCCGATGATGCCTATTGACATGTATCTGGAAAATACAAATGGAAATTGAAATCAAATTTGATTGTAAGAAGGGAAAGATAATAGTATAATAATGGTAATTGGTTTGGGGAAATGAGGTTATCATTATGGTGGAATATGTTAACAGTAAGGACTTAATTGAAATGGGTGTTTTTTCAATTGTAATAATCATTATGCTTATATTTAGTTTAAAGGATTTCATTAAATTTATGAAATGTAGAAGAAGGTTTTATGAAGACTATATCTCCTGCTTTCAGCTGGAAGAGCATAACTTAGGGGTTAAGATATTAGGTCTGGTAATGTATTTCCTAGCTGTAGTTATAGCAATATTTAGGGGAATTCAATTATTACTACGAATAGAAGATGTATATTATCTAGAATTAATTATATATGTCACCAGTTTTATAGTAATAACATGTTTTCTGGTTATAAACCTAATTTCGGAGTTTATACAGATAAGAACAACTACGGGTATAAGTCCAGAATATATGTCGATCAATTCTTTCCTTATACCAAAAGATGAGGTTGTTTATGAAGAATATGAGAATGAGATTATAATATATCGAAAGAGTAAGAAGAAAGTAAAGGGAAGACAACTTGCTTCTCAAGTTTATTATATCGATAAGGATCAGAAGTTTATTGACTATGTACATAGGTATTATCAAAAAGTAAAAGATACTATTTAATACCCAAGTAGTTAAGATGCTTATAGCTTTTTGACTACTTCTTTTAATAAACAAAGAAAAAAACTTTCGATAATAAAGTCAAAAGTGCATAAGCACTATAAAAAATAGTCATCATACTATAGATAGAGACGTTATGAAAGAAGGATGTTTTAATATGGCAGATAAGCATTATTTTGCATGTGGAAATACAGCAAAAGGATTTCAGAATATGTTCGAATCCAATTTACAAGGTCTTAAGAAAATCTATATTCTAAAGGGTGGACCAGGTACTGGTAAATCTACTTTGATGAAGAAGGTTGGTAAGAAATATGTGGACAAAGGTTATGATGTAGAGTATATCCACTGTTCCTCAGATCCAGATTCTTTAGATGGAGTAATCATACGTGGAATTAGTGTAGGAATTGTAGATGGTACCGCACCACATGTAATTGAACCAAAAGTTGCGGGGGCTATTGAAGAGTATGTGAATCTTGGAACTGCTTGGAATGTTGAATTGTTAGAGAACAAAACGGACGAGATTAGAGCATTACAAGAACAGATTAGTTTATGTTATCCAAAAGCATATGAAGCGTTTGATAAAGCATTAAAGATTCATGATGAATGGGAAAAGATTTATATTGATAATATGAACTTTGAAAAAGCAGATGCTTTAACAGAGAAGGTTTGCGAGAGGTTGCTTGGAAACATTGAGAAACAAGAGGGTGGAATAGTAAGGCATCGGTTTTTTGGCGGTTCAACACCAAAGGGTGCAATGGATTATGTTGAAAATATTACGTCTAATTGTAAGAAACGATATTTCATTAAAGGTAGACCGGGTTCAGGCAAATCAACCATGCTGAAGAAGATATTAAGGAGAGCAGAAGTCCTAGGATTAGAAGTGGAAGTATATCATTGCGGTTTTGATCCAAACAGTTTAGATATGATACTTCTTCCTGAGCTTGAATTGTGTATCTTTGATTCCACTGCACCACACGAATACGAACCAAGTCGTGAAGGTGATGATGTAATTGATATGTATAAAGAGTTAATTAATCCGAATACGGATGAACGTTATGAAGATGAATTGAAGGATATTAAAAAACGTTATAAAGAAACCGTTGCAATAGGGACTTCTTATCTTAAAAAAGCTAAGGATTTACACGATGAGTTGGAGAAATATTATATAGCAGCAACAGATTACGATATAATAGAGAAAACAACGAATGATGTACTGAAACGTATAGCAGCAAGAGAAAGATAATACGTAGTAAAGAAGTAAATTATTGTCCTTTGGTGCCTGTATCAACGATTCAATAAAATACGAATACTGTAAGCGAGGGGCAATAACTTGAAGCTTACAGTATTCGTATTTTTATTATGATATGAAGCAAACTGCGAGTGTCCATGTTCAATAAAGGAAGAGTTACTCTCGAATCATATCAATCTGTCCCTCGTCTTCGATATAGGAGAAACCGAATTGTTGATATAATGATAGTGCATTGGTATTCAACACATCGGCCATTAAGAATGCTTTCCAAACCTTGTATCTAGCACCATAAGCAAAAGCCTGGGATAATAACTGTTTACCGTATCCACTATGTTGGAATTCTGGTCGTACGGCAACTTCCCTGATCCAAAGTGTTGGACCTTCCGGTTTATCAAAGGAATAGAGAGTGACAGCAACAATACCAGTAATGATATTCTCATGCTTCGCTGCTAGAATAGCGCTATGTTTGCAATAGCTTGCATTCGGATCTTTACCTAGAATCCAACTTTCGGCCCATTCTGTTGTTTCCCCAAGAAATCCCCTACTTTGTAGGCGACAGGATCTGGTAACGGCAGCAGCTTCTTCTGCATCTTCTATAGAAAGGACATTAACAGGACATTCCCTTTGTATATCATAGCTATACATATCTCTAAAATGAGCAAAAGACTCAAATCCATGAGAACGAAATTCATCTACATAGGCATTAGGAACAAATTGCATATATAGAGGTTCTTTAATAGTGTCAACTGCATTAAGAAGTAAAGGAATAGAATTGGTACAAAAGTAAAGTTCTATCATAGAAAGTTCTTCGTTTCTACCTTGAATTAAGATTAAATCATTTGTTTTAAGAAGAATTGTACAATCAGCGATATATTCATAAGGTGTATAGGTCAAAGAGGTATAGGTGAAAGACTCCAGTTTATCGGTTATTTTAATATATTCATTTTCTGTAATCATATAACATGCACACTCCTTACTAATTAAGATTATGTATTACAATATTGAGTATACTTTATATGGGGGTGTTACGTATATAGCTAGAACGGATATAGATATACTATACAGTGATATGTTAAGCATAAAAAGGCGGTTACAAAATATAGTATTTCGTAACCGCCTTCTAACTTTATAGATAATTGCGAAACTCTTCGCCGTGCAAATTGTCATTACTATGCAGCTAATTTGGTTGTATAGACTATTTTCTTAACGGTCTCTACAGAGAGGGCATAGTCAGAAGAAAGTTGTTCAAAACTATGGCCATCTATATAACGGCGTTTTATTTCTTGGTTTCTATGTAACAATTCTTTACGGATACCAGAACGTTCGCCCCATTTCTTTCGGGTGGATTCTCCGTTTGGTATATAGAGTAATTCTCCCTTAAGATACTTTTGGATTTCTCGAACTAATTCTGTTGGTAATATTTCGTTTGCATTCTTATAATTCATTCTAACTCCTGCTCCTAATCATTAATAACTTAAATGAAGTCATTAACCTATCAAATCATGACAATAAAGTATTAGTATTGTCGTGGTTACAAGTTACGATTATAGGATGCAAGTTTGCAAAACCATTATGTTAGAATAAGCTATGGCGATTTATTTAATTAACCTCCATGAAACTATCGCCATCTGTTACGCATACAAAGTAGTATGGTTTTGCAGACATTGCATGGAGTTAAGACTAAATAGATTTGATCTTATCATGATGTTACCTCCTGTTTACTTTTTTAATAATACCTAAAGTTTAACAAAAGTAGGATAAAATGTAAAGATAGAAGTCTAGATAATACAGAGTACTCCTTCCCTGCATTATTCTCAGACTGAACTCATTTTTCTTAGAAAAATTATTGTATAGGTTGAATTTTTTTCCCAATTGTGTTATAGTACTAACGTTGTAAACCCTAACAAAATCAGGGTTTCAAGGATATTTAATCGTGTGTTCGAGACCTTCCACACGTTAAACAAAACTAAAGGAGAATAGAATATGAAGAGATCAAAGGTTCAGTTTTTAACGCAAGCGGCTATGATTGCCGCGATTTATGTTGTATTAACATACCTATTCCAACCGTTTGGATTCATGGATGTTCAAGTACGTGTTGCAGAGGCATTAACAATTTTACCATTCTTTACACCAGCAGCAATTCCAGGATTATTCGTTGGTTGTCTACTTGGTAATTTGCTTGGTGGTGCAGTGCTATTGGACATAGTCATAGGTAGCTTAACAACGTTAGTAGCAGCATGTCTTTCTTATCTATTAAGAAAGAATAAGTACTTAGTAGCTTTACCGCCAATTATAGCTAATGCGATTGTTGTTCCATGGGTTCTAAAGATTGGATATAGTCTAGCAGCGCCGATTCCGCTAATGATGTTAACTGTTGGAATTGGTGAGATTATTTCATGCGGAATATTAGGAACAATGTTATTACTTGCTTTAAACAAGTATAAGAACGTAATTTTTAGACAAAAAGTAGCGTAAATTAGGATATATAATTTGTTTAGAACAAAAACAAGGTCAATACACAGAAGAGTGTGGGGAAAAGTACATGACGAGTAAAATCGTTATGTACTTTTTCCCTTTTTAGAAAATACCTTGATTGAGGTTAATTCATATTGATGCCACAATCTAGTTGGTAATTATTAATGAATGGTAGTCTAGTAAGGAAGCCACAGAAATAACATATTTTAAGAGTAAAATGAGTAGAATTAAGAAAATATTAAGGGAATATTAAAGAAACAAACGTTCGCTTTGCATTGTCAGTCACTTCTTAGTATGGTATAATTCTATGCATATATAGAAGATGGGAGTTACTATCTCCCAATGATATAAGTAAGGGAGTGATAGAGTGCGATTTATTCATTTGGCAGATGTGCACCTGGGGATGCAGCCAGATCTTAGAAGAGATTGGAGTCAAGACAGAAGTAAGGAGATTTGGAGAACATTTGAGAATGTCGTAAACCAATGCGAGGAAGATTCCATTGATATGTTATTAATCGCTGGTGACTTGTTTCATAGACAGCCCTTACTAAGAGAGTTGAAGGAAGTGAATTACCTTTTTAAGCGCCTAACAGGGACTCATGTGGTATTGATGGCAGGTAATCATGATTATATAAGCCAGACTTCTAATTATATGAATTTTCCTTGGGCAGACCATGTGCATATGTTCTATCAGGAAGAACTTACTGATTTCTATATCAAAGAGTTGAATACTAGAATATTTGGCTTAAGCTATTTTACAAGAGATATTACAGTGCCCAAATATCATCAATCTGTTCTAATTAATAAACAAGAGATATCAATTCTATTAGCGCATGGTGGTGATGAAAAGGATATACCTATTGATCGTAAGATAATTGAATCACTAGGATATACGTATGTTGCGTTAGGTCATATTCATAAACCAGCTTTGTTTACGAATCAGATGGCATACCCAGGTTCACTAGAGCCGCTAGATAAGACAGAAACCGGAGAACATGGCTATGTACAAGGTGAGATTAGTAGGTTTGGGGACGAATATCAGACGGTTATAAAGTTCGTACCATGTAGTAGGAGACAATATATACCGATTGAATTTGAAGTTAAACCACATATGACGCAGCTAGAAGTTATGGACGGTATCAGAGAACAGATTCACCTTAAGGGAACGAATCATATATATAGTATTACGTTAGAAGGTTCTAGAGGTGTTGATATCACTTTTGATGATGAGGAGCTTTTAACACTTGGACATATAACCCAGGTAGAGGACCACACCATACCTGATTATAATTTTGATGAGTTATATTTAGAGAATAAAGATAATATTATTGGAATGTTTATAGACAAGATTCAGAGTTTGGAGTATGACGATGAGGTTATTGATAAAGCGTTATATCTAGGGGTAAAAGCCTTAATGAAATTGAAATAGAAGGCGACTTTAGAAGGGAGCATATATTCATATGATTATAAACTCATTAGGGCTAAAGCATTTTGGTAAATTTCAGGATGAAAAGATAGAATTACAAAATGGTATTAATCTTTTATATGGAACGAATGAGGCTGGTAAAAGCACGATACATACCTTTATAAAAGGAATGTTATTTGGTATTGATAAACAAAGAGGCCGAACAAGCTTTGATGTATATACCAGATATAAGCCGTGGGATACGCCAACCTTATATGATGGAGAAATGGAAATAACCGTTGAAGAAGTCCCGTATCTTATTAAACGAAATCTGTACAAGGAAGAAAAATCGGTTCAGATTATCAATAAGGATACTGGGAGAGAAGTTCCTTATAAGGAGCAGCGAGGCGGTTGTTTTATAGAAGGATTAACAGAAAGTAATTACAGTAACACGGTCTACGTAGCGCAACAACAAGTGGCAACCAACAAAGAGCTTGCGTTTCGTATCAATGACTATATTACGAACATGTCAACGACAAAGTCCAGTGAGATTAATGTTAATCAAGCCATTAAAGAGTTACAGACGAGAAGGAAAGAGATAGAATTAAGGCAAACGAAACAGCAGATTAAAGAATTGAATGTAGAATTACACCAGATTCAGACAACAGATTTTATGTTGAAGGAATTAGAGAGACAGATTATTGGGTTTGATAAGGAGATACAAACGTTAAATCTAGAAAAAGAAAATTCTAAGATAGAAGGGGGATATCTTCAAAAACTGCAAATTCTCGATTCTT
This sequence comes from Clostridiales bacterium, assembly GCA_018372435.1. GTDB lineage: Bacteria > Bacillota > Clostridia > Lachnospirales > Lachnospiraceae > Anaerosporobacter. The sequence continues at coordinate 60,503 of JAHAJA010000022.1, forward strand.
ATATAAAAGAATATGATATAATTGTAGAAAAATATCAAAGTCTTAGAGATTGTCGAGATTATTATTACCAAGTTATGCAACATATAAAGGCTTGGGAAAGTAGTGTTAAGGTAAAGCAAGATAATTCGCTACCGATGGAGAAAAGTCCTCCTAAACAGATGGAATCGAGACATAAATCAAAGAGTTACAAAGGCTATCTATTAAGTGGCTGTCTATTAGTTATTAGCTTCCTAATATGTATTCTTGTGCCACTCAAGGGACTAGATAAGGGATTTATCATTGCAGCAACGGCGATCCTCTCGATTAGCATTCTACTTGTACAGTTAATTGTGAATAAGAAGAAGATTCCTATTGAAGAAAAGTTAGCAGAACAGCCGTTAGGTGATCAAGAGAAGCTACAAGTAAATCAATCGATAGAAGAATACCAGGAGATAAGTAAACGTCTTCTAACAAGAATGCAAGCACAAGAAGAAGATATACTAATGTACGCAAACAAAGTTGTTGCTATGAACGAGGTAAATTCAGAAACGATGAAAGTGATGCATCATGAAGTAGATAAATTAGCAAGCCAACTTAGTAAACAAAAAGATATGCTACAACAAAAGCAAGCGAGAGAAAAAGAAGTGATCCGTCTAATAGAAACCGCTACCGCTAAGAAAGAAAAGTTACGATGGGAATTTTCTAGATTAGAAGAGAGTATTGCAGATTATGCAAAGAAAAGAGCCTTGCGTGACGAACTCATGGAGAGACGAAAGAAGGAAGTTGTTGAAGTAACTGCTATTGACATCAGTATTCAGACGATACAAGATTTAGCTGCGTCTATTCATGATGATTTTGGAGAGAAGTTAAACAGATCCATATCAGAGATTTCGACTGCATTTACGCTGGGTAATTGCTATGATGTAAAGGTCGATGAAAAACTAAATATGAAAATAGTGAAAGGCAGTGATTTTGTTCCTATGGAGTACTTAAGTACAGGAACCGTGGAACAATTATATCTTGCACTACGTCTTGTGGCAGCAGACCTTCTTCTGAAGGATAAAGAGATGCCCCTAATTCTAGATGATGCTTTCGTATACTATGATGATGATCGATTAGAAGAGACTATATGTGAACTGGCGGCAAGGACATCAAGACAGATTCTTATCTTTACTTGCCACAATCGAGAACGGCAAGCATTAGATAAACATCAGATACCATATAACTATATAGAATTATAAAGTAATGCTAGGTAATTGCGAAACTCTTTTCCGTTCATAAAGTATACCTGTGTTTTAAGGCTGTCTACTACAGTTTGCATATAATTGTATGACTTACACATACAACAGAAAACGTTGTATGTGACGTACACACAATTCAGCAAACAGTAACGACAGACATAAAACACATTGGTATACCTTTATGAACTACAAAGAGGTTAGCAATTTCCTATTAAAGTAATAATGTAGAAAGGAATATGCTTCAAAGTATCTTAGTGAAAAAAGGGTCTAGTGTGAGAATAGCTTCACACATTATTATTGGAGCAGTATCGCGGGTATACTTGTGATACGCAAAAGGGTATAAGTATGAATAACGATAGTAGAAACAATGGAAACAAAAGTAACGGTACTCGGGGGACAAACCGCTCTACAACAAGTGGGGGGACGGCAAATCGTACTTCAGCCAACGGGAAAAAACCACCGAAAACCAAGAAACAATTAAAGAGAGAAAAAGCAATTAAATTCAAAAAGAAACATCCTGTACTGCATCATATGAAATTTGCAGGTAAATTGTTATGTCTAGTACTTCTAATTGCAGTGTTAATTTTAATCCTGTTGTTTTATAACAAGTATGGTAAGAAGGTTTTGGACATGCAATCAGAAGCAAGAAAGTTTGTTAGTGAATCAACGTTAGATACATTTCGATCCACGGAGACTAGCATTGTTTATGGTGCGAATGGAAAGATTATATCAGAATTAAAAGGAGAGAAGGATCTATATTATCTTGATTACTCTGATATACCAAAAGAAGTTGTGGAAGCTTTCATAACGATTGAGGATAAGAACTTCCTTAAACATAAGGGAGTGGATCTTAAAGCGAATATAAGAGCAGTATTGGCATTAGTCAAGAATAGGGGGGCTATAAAGCAAGGTGCAAGTACAATAACCCAGCAGTTAAGTCGTAACATTTTCTTGACTCATACGGTCAGTTGGGAACGTAAGATTGAGGAAATCTTCATTGCAACAGAATTAGAGAAGAAATATGAGAAATGGCAAATCCTTGAGTTTTACATTAATAACGTCTATTTTGCGAATGGATATTATGGTATTCAAGCGGCAAGTGAGGGTTATTTTAGTAAAGAGGTAGATGATTTAACATTATCAGAAATCGCTTTCTTATGTGCGATACCAAACAATCCAACGGTATTTGATCCTATGGATAATTATGATAATACGATTTCAAGAAGGAATAGGATCCTTAAGCAAATGCATGAAGATGGTAAGATCTCAAAGTCAGAGTACCAGGAAGCTTATGATCAAGATATAACTTTAGATATTAAGAAGATTAAGAAGAAAGACTATGTAGAGACGTATGTTAACCATTCTGCAACGAGGGCTTTAATGCAAGCAAATGGATTTACGTTCCGTTATGATTTTGAGTCTGAAGAAGACGAAGCAGATTATAAGGAGAGATACACAAGTCTATATAATGAATGTCAACAGTCACTATATAGATCAGGTTATCGTATCTATACATCAATCAATATGACACAACAAAAGCTTCTTCAGAATTCAGTAGATGAGGCATTAGCCAAGTTTACAGATGTAACAAAAGATGGCGTGTATAAGTTACAAAGCTCTGCGGTATGTATCGATAATGAAACTGGTTATGTAACAGCTATTGTAGGTGGAAGAAAACAAAAGAGTACGGGGTATACTCTAAACCGTGCATTCCAAAGTTATAGACAGCCAGGTAGTGCAATTAAACCTTTAATTGTATATACACCTGCCCTAGAGAATGGCCATTATCCAGAAGAAACAGTAAATGATCAGAAGTTCGAAGGAGGCCCTAGCAATTCTAATGGCGCTTATTCTGGTAAGATAACACTTCGAAAGGCAGTAGAACAATCTAAGAATACAATAGCTTGGAAGTTGTTTGAGGAGATTACGCCAAAGGTTGGATTACGTTATCTGAAAAGAATGAATTTCGCAAAGATTGATAAGAATGATTACTACCCAGCATCAGCATTAGGTGGTTTTACAAATGGTGTCAGTGCAGTAGAGATGGCATCTGGGTTTGCTACACTTGAAAATGATGGAATCTATCGCGAACCAACATGTATCGTAAAAATCACAGATGCAGAAGGCAAGGTAATTGTAGGTAGCGAAAAGAGTGATTATCAGGTATATGATAAGAACGCAGCAAGAATGATGACAGATATACTTACTGGAGTAGTCAAATACGGAACTGGTAGGGGATTAAGTATTCCTGGTATGGCTACTGCAGGTAAGACCGGAACGACGAATGAAAGAAAAGATGGCTGGTTTGTTGGTTATACGCCGTACTACACAACAAGTGTGTGGGTAGGTTATGATATGCCACAGACACTAGAGGGCTTGATGGGTTCCACGTATCCAGGTCAAATATGGTATAATTTCATGACGCAAATTCATGAGGGACTTGAGAGTATGACATTCCCTAAATATGTGGATACAAGTCCAAAAGAAGACATCATACAAGGGGAAACTGAGGAAGTTGTACCCGAAGAAGATGAAGAAGATGAAATCACAGATGACCAAGGTGGAGTGATAGAAGATCCTGAGGATAATCAAGATAATGAGGATACAGATACACCTGATGACACACAACAACCAGATAGACCAGGTAGACCAGATAAACCGGGGAATGGAAATCAAGATTCATCAGGAGGTTCTGAAGGTACAGATGAAGACGACGGGACAATTGATGACGGTGATGATGGAATGGTTCCAGATGATGAAGATGGAGTCGTAGACGAACCAGAAGAGCCGCAACAACCGAATGATGGGAATAATGGTGTAATTAATCAGGGATCAGGAACTTAACAGAGGTTAATAAAAGGGGCTGTAAAAAAACTCCCCTAAAGAAAAAACGCTGACGTTCATAGAACGTACAGCGTTTTTCTGATATAATTAGTTATGCGATTAACTAAAA
>JAHAJA010000023.1 GCA_018372435.1 Clostridiales bacterium
GAAGCAATTAATGGTATTGAGAGTTTTGCTGGCTATTTCTTAGATGGCGCACTATGACACAAAACACGCTACGCATCTAAGTACTTTTAAGTGTGTACGTGTAGTTTAATAAAAGGTTCGGAATCACATTCGATTCGGCATCCTGCCGCGCTGACCTAGTAATTCAATCAAGAAGGAAGAACAATAAGATAAATTTTATGAGATAAATACAATATAACAAGAAAACATAAATTACAAATATAACGGTTATTTAAAATGGGGAATTAAGTTGAAAGAAAAATGGTTTTTAAAAAATAAAAAAGAAGACTTTATGAAGATTGCTAACGAGCATCACATTAGTGAAGTGTTAGCAAGGCTGCTAGTAAATCGAGGCCTCACTAACAGTGAGGATATCAACGCTTATTTACATTCGAGTACGGATACCATGCATAATCCACATCATTTAAAAGATGTGGATTATGCATGTGATATTTTGGAAGAAAAGATTCGCGGGAATACGCGTATTCGTATTGTAGGTGATTACGATGTTGATGGTGTGGTTTCAACCTTCTTATTGTATACAGCCTTAAGTCGCGTTGGAGCTAACGTGGATTATGAGATACCAGAACGAATGAAAGATGGATATGGTATTAACATAAATATTATTAAAGCTGCTAAGGAAGCAGGGGTAGATACGATTATTACTTGTGATAACGGTATTGCAGCTATCGAACAGATTGGTTATGCGAAAGAAATTGGTATGACAGTTATTGTTACGGACCATCATGACATTCCTTTCGTTGAGAATGAGGGGGTAAGAACTGAGGTTTTACCACCTGCTGATGCAATTGTGAATCCGAAACAGCATGACTGTAACTATCCTTTTCCATCAATATGTGGAGCAGTTGTAGCATTTAAGTTGATAGAAGTCTTATATGAGAGATTTCATGTGGATAAAAAAGAATCGAAGAAGCTATTGGCGTATGCTTCTATAGCAACAGTATGTGATGTTATGGATTTAGTTGATGAGAACCGCGTTATTGTTAAATACGGTCTGCAACTATTAAAGAATACAGATAATAAAGGATTATTTGCTTTGATGGAGCTTCATCAGATTAATACATTCAAATTATCAGCATACCATCTTGGATTTATTATTGGGCCTTGTCTGAATGCTTCTGGTCGTCTTGAAACTGCGAAGATTGGTTTATCTTTATTATTAGAACAAGATGACGAGAAGGCGAGAAAAGTAGCTGCTCAGTTAAAAGAACTGAATGATAAACGTAAGGATATGACAGCTAGAGGTGTGGAAGAAGCGATTGAGATTATCGAGACAACAGATTTGATTAATCAAAAAGTATTGGTTGTATATCTACCGGATTGTCATGAAAGTTTAGCGGGGATTATTGCAGGAAGAATCCGCGAGAGATATCATAAGCCAGCCATTGTGTTAACCAAAGCTCACGAAGGTGTGAAAGGGTCAGCACGTTCCATTGAACAGTACAATATGTTTGAAGAACTTACGAAATGCAAAGAATACTTAGATAAATTTGGCGGTCACCCTATGGCTGCGGGATTATCATTAAAAGAAGAGAATGTGGAACCACTTCGACTAGCATTGAACCAGAGAACAGAACTTACGGAGGAAGACTTTATTAACAAGATTTCCATTGATATAGTAATGCCACTTGGCTATGTGAAAGAAGAACTTGTTGAAGAACTTGAATTACTTGAGCCGTTTGGAAAAGGTAATGAAAAGCCCGTGTTCGCCGAGAAGAATCTTACTATTATTAAAGCGGATATCTTAGGGAAGAATCGTAATACCTTGAAACTAAAAGTAGAGAATCAATATGGTAAGAGAATGGATGCCTTGTATTTTAATCAAATTGATCAATTCAATGAATATCTTATTGATAAATATGGCAATAATGAAGTAGATAAATTATATAAGGGTATTCCTAATGAAATCAAAATATCCGCTTTGTATTATCCCAATATTAATGAATACAATGGTGTGAAAACTCCACAAATCATTATTCAAGGAATTCAATAACATAGATAAGGTTTGAAAAATGTTTTAGGGTTGCCAACAAGAATTGGCGGTGTTATAATAATATATTGTTGAAAAAGAACGTGTATTGTGACGCAAAAGGGTTTGTGTTGGTAATATAAGAGACATAGTATATGGAGGACCATTAATGAAAAAATTAGAAGATTACGTAGTAAGTATTAAAGACTTCCCAGAAGAGGGGATAATCTTTAGAGATGTAACAAGTGTATTACAAGATCGTGATGGGCTTAAATTAGCAATAGATTCTATAATGGAAGAATTGAAAGATATAGATTTTGATATTGTACTTGGACCAGAATCAAGAGGATTCATTTTTGGTGTTCCTGTTGCATACAACATGAATAAAGCATTCGTTCCAGCTAGAAAAAAAGGTAAATTACCTCGTGAAACAGTAGAGATGGAATATGATCTTGAATACGGAACAGCAATCGTTGAACTTCACAAAGATGCCATTAAACCAGGAGAAAAAGTTGTTATCATTGACGATTTAATCGCTACAGGTGGAACAATTGAAGCAATCGTTAAGTTAGTAGAACAATTAGGTGGAGAAGTTGTTCGTATTGCATTCTTAATGGAATTAGAAGGTTTAGAAGGAAGAAAGAAATTAGAAGGATACGATGTAGTATCTATCATTAAATACGAAGGTAAATAAGGCTAATAAGATGTTTATGCCTATTAAAGAAGTGAGCTAAGGCTCACTTTTTTAGTAATAAGTGACATTATTCTATTATTTTATTGATTTTTTGTACTCTTTTCTTTATAATTAATTATTAAACATAAAGGATTAGCTTAGGGTAGCAAATGGTATAACTTATCGGAAGAAAATTAAGCATGTTAAAAGTCGTTCCGATACTAGTACTTACGAAACTATAAATAGATCTGACGCAGGAATAGGTGGTGATTTCATGGATAGTAAACAACAACAAGAGGATATGAATATTGTAGGGGATGATTTCTCTGATATTACAGCTCCAGCGGATTTTACGGAACCAGAAATATTGTATAATAAGTTAATTAATACAATACAAGGATATCACCCATCTGCGGACATTTCCATGATTGAAAAGGCTTATGACTTGGCCTATAACGCACATAAAGACCAAAAGAGAAAATCTGGGGAACCATACATTATACACCCATTGTGTGTAGCAATCATATTAGCAGAGTTAGAACTTGATAAAGAAACAATAGTTGCGGGGATTCTTCATGACGTAGTGGAAGATACCGTATTGACTACAGAACAAATAACCGAACTATTTAGCGAAGAAGTAGCTTTATTAGTAGATGGCGTAACAAAGTTAACACAGTTGAATTATTCAAAAGATAAAATTGAGATTCAAGCAGAAAACTTACGTAAGATGTTCCTTGCTATGGCGAAGGATATTCGTGTTATCTTAATTAAGTTAGCTGACCGTTTGCATAATATGCGGACACTTCAATATATGAAGCCGGAGAAACAAAGAGAAAAAGCACGTGAGACAATGGATATCTATGCCCCAATCGCTCAAAGACTTGGTATATCCAAGATTAAGGTAGAGTTAGATGATTTGTCTTTGAAATACTTAGAACCAGAAGTATATCAAGGATTGATTCTAAAGATTGCTTCTAAAAAGAGTGAGAGAGAGTCGTTCATACAATCCATTGTAACAGAAGTTAAGAATCATATTAATTCATCTAATATAGAAGCAAAGATTGATGGACGTGTAAAACATTTCTTCAGTATCTATAAGAAGATGGTGAATCAAAATAAGACATTAGATCAAATCTTTGATTTGTTTGCTGTTCGTATTGTTGTAGAATCTGTGAAGGATTGCTACGCAGCACTTGGTGTCATACATGAGATGTATAAACCGATACCGGGGAGATTCAAGGATTATATTGCAATGCCGAAAGCAAATATGTATCAGTCTTTGCATACTACTCTAATTGGACCAGAAGGTAAGCCGTTTGAGGTACAGATTCGTACTTATGAAATGCACCGTACTGCCGAATATGGTATTGCAGCTCACTGGAAGTATAAAGAAAATCAAGAAGGCAAGAACACAAGAGATAGAGAAGAAGCAAAATTAACATGGCTTCGTCAAATTCTTGAATGGCAAAGAGAGATGTCAGATAATAAAGAATTTCTTAGTTTGTTAAAGAGTGACCTTGATTTATTCTCTGAGAGTGTATATTGCTTCACGCCTACTGGCGATGTTAAGAACTTACCAAATGGTTCTACTCCAATAGATTTTGCTTACAGTATTCACAGTGCTGTTGGTAATAAGATGGTAGGGGCTAGGGTGAACGGTAAGCTTGTACCGATTGAATATAAGATACAAAACGGTGATCGCATTGAGATTATTACATCACAAAATTCACGTGGACCAAGTCGTGACTGGTTAAGTATTGTTAAGAGTACACAAGCAAAGAACAAGATTAACCAGTGGTTCAAGGCAGAATTAAAAGAAGATAATATTAATCGTGGTAAGGATATGATTACTACGTATTGTAAAAACAAGAATATTGTATTAAGTGATCTTCTTAAGACGGAATTCATGGAAAAAGCGATGAGAAAATACGGTTTTCGTGATTGGGATAGCGTATATGCAGCTGTTGGTCATGGTGGACTAAAAGAAGGTCAAATCGTTAATAAACTGTTAGAAGAGTACAAAAAGAAACAAAAGAAAGATATTACTGACGAGAAAGTGCTTGAGACAATAGCAGAAGTTAGAGAGAGTAAACCTTCATCGGTTGTAAAATCTAAGAATGGTATTGTTGTTGAAGGAATACACGATGTTGCAGTACGTTTTTCTAAGTGTTGTTCTCCTGTTCCTGGTGATGAAATTATTGGTTTTGTTACAAGGGGGCGTGGTGTATCAATTCATAGAACAGATTGTATTAACGTTATGAATTTACCAGAAGAAGACAGAGTAAGACTAATCGATGCAGAATGGTCAATGTTAGTTGATAAAGGAATGAATGATTTATATACTGCTGAGATTAAGATTTATGCAAACAATAGAAATGGTATACTTTTAGATGTATCCAAAATCTTTACAGAAAGCAAAATTGATGTTACTTCAATGACAGTTCGTACTAGTAAGCAAGGAACAGCTACTATTAATGTAGCGTTCGAGATACATGGTGTTGAACAATTAAAGATTATTGTAGGTAAGATACGTAATATTGAAAGTGTACTTGATATAGAAAGAACAACAGGTTAACCTTTAGTAGCAAAGTATGGACTTAACCTTTGTTATGATTGACAGATAGAAAGCAGGTATTAAAAAATGAAAGCAGGTAAAATGGAGATTTCAACATGTGTTGTTGGCCCTGTTAGGACAAATTGCTACATGTTAATAAACCAGGGCACAAAAGAATGTATTATAGTTGACCCAGGCGGTAATGCAGAGGGTATTGAAGCAAGAGTTGATAAGGATAATTTAAAACCAGTTGCAATCTTGTTAACACATGGCCATTTTGATCACATATTAGCTGTTAAAGACATTGCAAATGCATATGCAATACCAGTATATGCTAATGAAGAAGAGCAAGAGGTTTTATTAAACGATAGTTTTAATCTTTCCCTTGATTTTAATGGTGCATCGTTCTCAGTTGATGCAAGCAAATATTTACATGATGGTGAAACATTCATGTTAGCAGGATTTAACATTCAGGCGATTGCAACCCCTGGACATACAAAAGGTGGTATGTGCTATTACTTCAAAGATGAAAAGGTGCTAGTGACAGGTGATACATTATTCCGTGGAACAGTGGGACGTACTGATTTACCAACAAGTAACATGGGACAAATTATTCATTCTGTATGTGAAAAGCTAAAACCAGTTATAGATGATGCGATTGTATTACCAGGACATGGTGAATCTTCAACAATGGGGTATGAGAGAAAGAGTAACCCATATCTTGAAGCTTAGCAGATTGGTGCAGTGTGAAAGAAGAGCACTTTCACATTAGTATTTATACGCACACAAGCTTGTCAGCTTGGTGCAGATTGGTGTAAAGTGTGAAAGAAGAGCACTTTCACATTAGTATTTATACGCACATAGACTTAGCAGCCTAGTGCAGATTGGTGTAAAGTGTGAAATTATGATACAGATTAAATTAATTAATATAGATTTTGAATATGATATACAATCATTGACCAAGGCATTCTTCCCAAAAGAAGATATCACGTTTGATGATCAAAAAGAAGCAGAACGTGTGTTAGCAGTATCGTATGATAAGAACCAGATAGGTATTTCATTCAGTGAGAATGGAATACCTATCTTATCGAAATCAGATACGGTTCTTGATGATGAGCGTAGGAATCAGAAAAATGTTCTGAAGCGATTACTATATAGTGTATTATCTGAGGTAACAAAGCAAACCTTACAGTGGGGAACCTTAACAGGAATCCGCCCGACTAAGCTTGCAATGGAAAAGTTAGAGCAGGGAGAAACACTAGATCAGATTGAAAGTTTTATGTATGATCAGTATCTTTGTAGCAAAGAGAAGACAGAATTGTGTATGGACATCGTTACAAGAGAACATAGGATTCTAGAGGAGATTGATTATAAGAATGGGTACAGTATCTATATTGGAATACCATTTTGTCCAAGTACTTGTTTGTACTGCTCTTTCGCCTCTTATTCATTAGAGAGATTTTCGCATCTAGTTGATGATTATATCGATGCGCTATTCAAAGAAATCGAATATGCTAAGAATGCTTGTCCGAATAAACGATTAACAACTGTATATCTAGGTGGCGGTACGCCAACAACATTGAACGAAGAACAGTTAGAGAGATTGCTAATTAAGATTCGTGAGGAATTCGATTTTACACATGTAAAGGAATTTACTGTGGAAGCGGGAAGACCGGATAGTATTACAAGAGATAAGCTTCGCATTCTCAAAGAACAAGGCGTTACAAGAATATCTATTAATCCACAGACGATGAAACAAGAAACACTTGATTTGATTGGAAGAAAACATACTGTTGATCAAATTAGAGAAACCTTTGCTATAGCCAGAGAAGAAGGCCATGATAATATTAATATGGATATTATTATTGGTTTACCAGGTGAGTCAAAAGAAGATGTAGAAGATACGTTACGTGAGATTGATAAGCTATCACCAGATAGTTTAACGGTTCATACACTAGCAATAAAACGTGCTGCGAATTTGAATATCTACAAAGATCAATATAGCGGTTTGGAAGCAAAAGATGTATCGGGTATGCTTGATGTATGTTTTGAATATACCAAGAGAGCAGATTATAGACCATATTATCTATATAGGCAAAAGAATATGGCAGAAAATCTTGAGAACATAGGATATGCAAGAGAAGGAAAAGAAGGAATCTATAATATTCTGATAATGGAAGAGAAACAAACGATACTTGCTCTTGGAGCAGGAGCAGCTTCTAAATTTGTTTTCCCTGACGGATATCGTATTGAACGTGCTGAGAATGTTAAGAGCGTGACCGATTATATAGCAAGGGTAGATGAAATGATTGAAAGGAAAGAGAAAGTTCTTTCTGAGAATGCCAAACAACTACGATAATTGCTTTATCCTGGAATTTTTGTTAGCCGTAAGGCGAAGTAATGACATGATTTGAGAAAGAGGTGCGAAGAATGGTTGATTTTCTAACGATAGAAGAGCTTCAGTACAATGATGAAATGGCCGATATAGCCAATGAGGATTTGGTTGAGGGCATTAGGCATGGTATCATTGTAAGTAATTTGGCAAGACTTTTAGCTATGAAGTTGAATATGGAAGACATCTATTGTTATGAAATGGCCAAAGCTGGTCTGCTACATGATATTGGAAAGTTACGTCTAAGTAAGTACCTTTATGGACGGAGAAAGAATGTCTTACAAATTGAAGAAATGAAATATGTGCGGAAGCATTCCGAATTTAGTTATGATATACTTAGTAAGTATGAGTTTTCACCATTGATTTTAGAGTCGATTTACCACCATCATGAGAATTTTGATGGGTCAGGATATCCGGATAATCTAAAAGGCTATGATATTCCAAAAGGTGCTAGAATACTTCGTACTTGTGATGTATTTGCCGCATTAGTCTCAGACCGTCCATATAGAGAAGCCTTTGAAATAGAAACTGCAGTGGAATTAATGATTGATGAAGTTAAGAACTTTGATATGGAAATCTTCTTAGCATTCTTAGAAATGGTTCACTCGGCAGAATTTGTTAAAATAAAGAGTATTATAGAGAGCAATAGACAACATGAAGAATTAAAGTTAATAATGTAACAGGTATTAGTATTATGGTAAGCGCATGGTTATTTTTATGAGAGATAAAGGAGGAGTCACATGATTACACAAAGACCAAAAGGTACCCAGGACTGGTATGGAAGTAATATGCATAAGAGAACTTTAATAGAAGGATTAGCAAGAAAGTTATGTAAAGCTTATAATATTAAAGAGATTATTACTCCAGTATTCGAACATACCGTGTTATTTCAGCGTGGTGTTGGTGAAACAACAGACGTTGTGCAAAAGGAAATGTATACCTTCGAGGATAAGGGACATAGAAGTATTACTCTTAAACCAGAAGGTACAGCAGGTGCAATTCGTGCGTATTTAGAGAATAATCTATATGCGGAAAGTGGCCCAACTAAGTTATTCTATGTGACACCAGCATTCCGTTATGAACAACCACAAAGTGGTCGTTTACGTCAACATCACCAATTTGGTGTTGAATTCGTAGGTTCAAAGAGCCCATTAGCGGAAGTTGAACTAATTACATTAATTACTACATTTATTCGAGAAATCGGTTTAAAGAATGCAAAATTACACATTAATAGCATTGGATGTGCAAATTGCCGTAAAACATACAATGATGCACTTCTTGCTTATCTTGAACAACACAAAGAAAAGTTATGTTCAACTTGTATTGAGAGAATGGCTAAAAATCCACTTCGTGTTATTGATTGTAAAGTGCCTACTTGTAAAGAAATTGTAAAAAATGCACCAAGAACAATTGACTATCTTGATGATGAATGTAGAGAACATTTTGAAGAATTACAAAGTCTGTTAAATGAACTACAAATTCCATTTGAAATTGATACAGGAATTGTTCGTGGGCTTGATTATTATACAAAGACAGTATTTGAATTCGTTAATGAGGAAGGATTCACCTTATGCGGTGGTGGAAGATATGATAACCTTGTTCATGAAATCGATGAAAAACAGAATATCCCAAGTGTTGGCTTTGGTATGGGTATAGAGAGAATTATCTATTTCCTTGAAAAAGAGGGAGTAGAACTTGAGCCAGAAACTGTACCTGAATTATACGTAGGTATTCTTGGCAAAGAAGCAAAAGCAGCAGCTTATCGTATTGTTAACAAATTACGAGATGAAGGCGTTGTTGTTGAGACGGATTATATGGACAGAAGTGTGAAGGCTCAGATGAAATATGCCAATAAAATTGGAGCTAAGAACACAGTAATCATTGGTGCAGATGAAATAACTGCTAACAAAGCAACTATAAAAAACATGGAGTCACATGAACAAGTAGAAGTAGATCTGAATAAGATTGAAACATATTTTTTATAGAATCTAAAATTCGCTTGCATTTCATATATAATAAAGTTATTATCAAATGGAAAAAGTGAATAACTATGACAATATTAAAAGTAATAATCTAACTAAAGTAATATTATTACTTTAGTTAGATAGAAATTACTTTGAGAGTATATGGAGGATTACAACATGGCAGAATCAATGCGTGGGTTATCAAGAACTCACAGATGTACAGAAGTATCAAAAGCCAATATCGGTGAAACTGTAACTGTAATGGGCTGGGTACAAAAGAGAAGGAATTTAGGAAGTCTTATCTTTGTAGATTTAAGAGATCGTTCTGGTCTTCTTCAAATCGTATTCGACGAAAACGACATCGGAACAGATGGATTTGATAAAGCAGGTAAATTAAGAAGTGAATTCGTTGTTGCAGTTGTTGGTAAAGTGGAAGCACGTTCAGGCGCTGTGAATGAGAATATGGCAACTGGTGAGATTGAGATTCGTGCAACTGAGCTACGTGTTTTATCTGAAGCAGAAACTCCTCCTTTCCCAATCGAAGAAGAAAGCAATACAAAAGAAGACTTACGTCTGAAATATAGATACTTAGATCTTAGAAGACCAGATCTTCAAAGAAATCTGATTATGAGAAGTAATGTGGCTACCCTAACGAGACAATTCCTTGCAGATGAAGGATTTCTTGAAATCGAAACACCTATGCTTACAAAGAGTACGCCAGAAGGTGCAAGAGATTACCTTGTTCCTAGCCGTGTTCATCCAGGTAATTTCTATGCATTGCCACAATCTCCACAGCTATTCAAACAATTATTAATGTGTTCTGGATATGATCGTTACTTCCAAATCGTTAAATGTTTCCGTGATGAAGATTTACGTGCGGATCGTCAACCAGAGTTCACACAAATCGATATGGAATTATCTTTCGTAGATGTAGATGATGTAATCGCTGTAAATGAAAGATTATTACAAAAAATGTTCAAAGAAACTATCGGTATTGATGTTCAATTACCAATCCGTAGAATGACTTATGCAGAAGCTATGGATCGTTTCGGTTCTGATAAACCAGACTTACGTTTTGGCATGGAGCTTAAGAATGTATCAGATGTGGTGAAAGATTGCGGATTTGCAGTATTCACAGGTGCCCTTGAAAAAGGTGGTTCTGTAAGAGGTATCAATGCAGATGGACAAGGTGCAATGCCTCGTAAGAAGATTGATGCTTTAGTAGAATTCGCTAAAGGCTTTGGCGCAAAAGGTCTTGCTTACTTAGCTATCAATGAAGATGGAACATACAAATCTTCCTTTGCTAAGTTCATGACAGAAGAACAATTAGATGCTTTAGTTACTGCTATGCAAGGTAAGCCAGGTGACTTATTACTATTCGCAGCAGATGAAGATGATATCGTATTCGATGTTCTTGGTAATTTACGTCTTGAAATTGCAAGAAGCTTAGACTTACTTGATAAGAACGTATACAATTTCTTATGGGTAACAGAGTTCCCATTACTTGAGTACTCAAAAGAGCAAGGAAGATATGTTGCAAAGCATCATCCATTTACAATGCCAATGGAAGAAGATCTTGAATTATTAGATACCGAACCAGGAAAAGTTAGAGCGAAAGCTTATGATATCGTATTAAACGGTACTGAAATTGGTGGCGGTAGCGTGAGAATCTTCCAAAACCATATACAAGAGAAGATGTTTGAAGTATTAGGCTTCAGCAAAGAAGATGCATACGATCGTTTTGGTTTCTTATTAAATGCATTCAAATATGGTGTACCACCACATGCTGGACTTGCATATGGTCTTGACCGTCTTGTAATGTTAATGGCAAAAGAAGATAGTATCCGTGATGTAATTGCATTCCCAAAAGTAAAAGATGCCTCATGTCTAATGACAGATGCACCTAATATTGTTGAGGAAAAACAATTAGAGGAACTAGGAATTGAGATTTCAGAAGAAGTAGTAGAAGCAGCAGCTGAATCAACTGAAGAATAGAAGATAGAAAGTTTGAGAGGCAAAACTCTATATACTTTTACTAAGGCTTCTTAACTGACATAGTATGAAACAAAACACGCTACACACCTCAGTGCTTCTAAGTGTGCACGTTATGTTATAGAAAAGATATGGAACCGCCATCGATGCTTCGCCTTCCTTGTCTATTCAGTGCACACTAAGAAGTACTATAGGTGTTTCACTATTGTTTCTTATTCATAGTACGTCAATTAAGAAGCATATTGTAATTTTAGAGAGTTTTGCTCTTTGCATTATTTATAGTAGTAAAAAAGAACGCGATATTATACAGGCGTTCTTTTCTGCATTCTCGAATTAGATTAATAGATTATGGAGGTATGTATGACTTTTCTAGAATACATAAGTAAATACAGTACTTTAGCGATACTGATATACTTAGTAGTAATGAATATCATCGGATTTACTATTATGGGAATCGATAAAAGTAGGGCAAAACGTGGTGCATGGAGAATACCAGAAAAGACATTATTTCTTATAGCTATACTCGGTGGAAGTATCGGCAGCATCCTAGGTATGAAACAGTTTAGACATAAGACAAAACACAAAACCTTTACAATAGGAATGCCAGCAATATTGATAGTACAAGCCGCCATAATTCTTTACTGTACGGTAAGGAGTTTTGCGATTTGGAAAATATAAGTAAAAATTGCGCGACAAACTTATAAAAACCAAAAGCAATAGATATGAAATCTATTGCTTTTGGTTTTTATAACGTCGATATTTAACATACTCAAGTATGTCTAATTGTATGTTGGGGGGAAGTTGCCTAAAATTTTGCAGTAGATTTTTTTCTATAGAATTACTAGGTTGAATGATACCTTTCGTTTTAGAATTCTCGATATTTAAGCGTTCATATGTAGAATAAGGTGCTTCTTCGTGAAGCGTGCTTGGAATAAGGCTATTATTTATCAATTCATCTATGCTCAAATTATATAGAACTGCAAGCTGTAATAAGGTTTGATTGTCAGGCGTCCGTCCACCCTTTTCATAATGTGCATACCCTTGTCTTGTAATGTTTAAGTAATCGCCAATATATTTTTGTGTATACCCATGATTCGTACGCAATTCTCTGAGTTTTTGTGAGAGCGATAAGTTATCAGATGACATATATTCCTCCTATATTCGATAATACAAGACTAATTTACCCTATTATACCAATTTAATATGAAAAAGACTTTAAAAGCAACAAAAAGTATCATTTTATTAAAGCAACAATTAGTTGCTATGTTGTGCTAGCAAAGTAAAGTTAAGTGTACTTATTATTAAATTATTTTATTAATGTCGCACAATTTGCGACATATTATTCACTTATATGAGTATTAATACCGATTTCCGATGTTGAATGAAAAATATATTGACAATCTTTAGGAAAAATGTTATTATATGCCTAGTTGCTAGGTGCAACATATATTATTATTTGTTTTGGAGGAATTGAATATGAAAGGTACAGTTAAATGGTTCAATAATCAAAAAGGTTTCGGTTTCATCTCTGATGAACAAGGTAACGATGTATTCGTGCACTACTCAGGTCTTAACATGGAGGGATTTAAATCTCTTGAAGAAGGACAAGGAGTAGAATTCGATATCGTTAACGGAGCTAAAGGACCTCAAGCTACAAACGTAACAAGATTATAATCAAGCAATTTAATCAGTGTACCTTTTTCTAATATATAAATTGTCTAATTTTTATACAGAAATAGCTATATTGTTTTAATGGATTGATTACTTATACAATTTAATCTGTGTTAAGTTGTACTAAACACTGCCTCATTATTAGTTACATACTAATGGAGGCAGTGTTTTTTATATAACTATGAAATTGTGTTTTTCAAAACATACTCTGTTAAGATATATAGTATTATGTTTTATGTAAATGGAAAGGAAAGTACGAGTGGATAACTGTATCTATCAAGAAGAGAAGCTTAATAATTATAGCATAGAGGAATACTTTAATCAATTGGAAGGGAACAGTCTTTTGAATGACGAAGAAAGAAAAATATCCAATGAGATTCTTCAAAAGTTAACACAAACCTGTAAGATTTGTAGTGTATCAAAGGTCCTTACCCCTACTGATTTTCGTGTGGGAAATGGAGAATTAGTGCTAGGCGAAGAGAAAATACATGCTAATTTATTTGAACAAGATAGTTTTCATGATATAAAATCTATATTAGCATTTATTGTAACAGTTATTGAAGATGACAATAGAGATATAGGTGCAGTTACAAGCAATAAACAAAGGTTTAACTTGTTAGATCAGTACTATGAGACAGCGTGGAAATATGCTGCCTTACAAGGATTTCGTGACCATATAATTGAAGAATATAAGAGGAAAGAGATACAGTCTGGAAAGAGGGTATTCACCCCTATTCTTGGTCCAGGATATTTTGGAATAGATTTGTTGGATAGTGATAAATTATACAAACTACTTAATGGTAGAAAGTTAGGAGTTACACTAAATGATACTATGCAATTTATACCAGAAAATACAATATGCGGTTTTATGATTGGTATGCAATCTATAAGCGAAGATTGTAAGAAGATATTTGATAATCCCTGCCAATATTGTCTTTCGGTTAAAAAGGCATGCGGATATTGTAGCTTAATAAATAACAAGTGAGAGGAGGCAGGTATGAAGATAGGGGAAAGATTAAAATATCAACAGCTAGTGGATTTTATTCAATTTCCAGTAGTAATTTATATATATGAAACACGTAGGATTATAGCAATTAATAAGAGAGCGAAGGATATCCTAGTACCGGAGGGTAAGTTATTACGTTATATGCCTGACTTAAAGTTAAGATCACAGGTATCGCAACAAGCTTTGGAAAGAGGGACAGATATATTATTAGATATTCCTATACTGGTAGGAATTCGTGAGATACGTATCGACATAGAAGTAAATTCAATAGTACTTGATGGAAAACATATTGTAATTATGCTACTAGATTATACAGACAATCAAAGTTTTGGTGATAAATTTTTAAATCATGTTCCTAGGCTATTCTGGAAGGATAAGAAACTAAATCTAAAAAGTGTAAATTATTTTTGCAGAGAGGATATCCAAACAAGAGGTATAAGATTTGAAAACATGGAAAGCCAATTTGATAATGAATCAGCAGGATTACTAATTGAGAATGAGACTATGGTTATTGAGTCAAAGCAACCGCTTTGGAATGTTATGCAATTAATTCAACCAAAGAATGAACAAGGAAGATTTATTAATATTCATCGAATTCCTATTATAAACAAGAATGGTACCGTGGTGGGAATCTTAGGATTTTATCATTTGTTGCTTAGTAAAAAGGATTTTGATGAAGAGATTCTTTGGCTAAAATATGAAAAAAGTAGACTAACAAAATTACTGGCGATCAATGATTCCATATTCTTTCGCATTCGTTTAGATGATGATTGGTCAGTAGAATATGTGACTCCAAATATTAAGAAATTAGGGTATGACAGTAAAGATTTCTATCTAAAGAATATTACTTTTCGTGACCTTGTAATGAAAGAGGATATGAAAAGTGTGGTACAAGAATTCATGAGTAGTAAAAAACAAGGTACAAGAAGAGTTGAGATGGAGTACCATATTAGGAAAGCAGACGGATCACCTGTTTGGGTGAAGGGTTCCTGTGTGTATATGGATTCGGAGGAAGTTCTAGAGAAAAATCATTATATTGATTGTACACTCAGAGATATATCAGGAGTTAAAACTCTTCAAAAAGAGTTAGAAGTAAGTCAAGATGCTTTGCAAGCGAAATTTGAAGCAATTAAAAAAGGTGAAATTCTAATTAAATCAGTACGATTTACCGATTTGTTTAATATCGATGAGTTGTTGGTATCTATAAAAAGTTTTTCTGATATGATGAACATAAGTTGTACGATAACAGATTATGTAGGGAGGACACTTTGCAATATAATACAGAAACCTTATATTGAGGAGGAGCTCTATCAATACTACGAGAATCGCGAAGGTAGAAAAATTTTTCGTAACTTATATAAGCTGGTAAAGAATAGAGAATCGAATTATGTATACGATAACGTAAATGAGGTGTACGTGTATGGCATTCCATTTAACGTTGATGATAAATGTATCGGCTTACTTGATATTCTAGTAAAAGAAAAAGTACCACTTGATTCACCAATGATGATTTTTCTTAATGATATAGTTGAAAGGTTATGTAGTTCAGTACGAAAAAACATAGAATTATTAAGGGAAAGAGATAGACGAGTGAATGCAGAAGCACAACTTAAGATAGCACAAACTAAGGGTTACTTATTAAGTCGAGAATTAGAGATTGCATTAACGGAGGACGATTTATATAGTGCACTGAACAAAATTATTCACAATCTTGTACAGTATATTTATGTTGGAGAAATCTTATTGTTTCGTCAAATAAATGAATTAAGTTATTATGAAAAGCAGGTTGAATGGAATAGTAAAGGGGAAGAGAATCGCAAAGTTACACAGGCTTATGAAAAATTTAATTTAAGTGAGTGCGAAGAGTTAGTAAACACATTTAAACATACCAATATTGTTATCTATCAGCAAAAAGAGATACCACAATATCTACAAAGACAATTTCGTTCTCGTAGAGTGAAAACTTTAGCAATGATTATGTTTGAATTTGAGATGAGTGAGAATGTCATTATAGCATTCTGTGATCGTAATGCAGATTCTCAGTGGACGAAGGAGAAAGCAACGCTATTAACCGATGTATCTAATATAATTAAACTAGTGTTGCAAAGGATTATAACGAACAAGAAATAGAAACATCAGGTAACTAAGATCTATAAAAGAAAATATTTCATATTATTGAAATGATTTATGTTCTTTTATATAAAATAATGTATAATAAGAGTAGACATGGATAGTCAATTGCGATACTCTTCTCCATAACAAAGAGTACGTAGTTGGCGAAATAGACTTGGAATATAAAAGGAGAATTAGTATGAACATTAAGAAAACGGTCTTTGGTAAGACAAATGATGGGGAGACAGCAAGTCTTTATACCCTTAAGAACAAATCAGGAATGACAGTGGTATTCAGCGATTATGGTGCAACAATCGTGAATCTATTCGTACCAGATGCAAAAGGAAAATTAGAGGATGTAGTTCTTGGATACGATAATCTTGATCAATATACTAAGAATTCACCTGGATTTGGATCTTTCATTGGAAGACATGCTAACCGTATCGGTAATGCATCCTTTATAATCAATGGTAAGACATATGAGCTTGAGAAGAATGATGGTAATAATAACTTACATTCTGGAAGTAAAAGTTTTAACAAATTCATCTATGAAGCAGAATATTATGAAGATGAAGGGTCATCAACAATTGAGTTTTCACGATTGAGTCCAGATATGGAGCAGGGATTTCCAGGAAATCTTGACGTGACAGTAACGTATACGTTAACAGAGGATAATGAACTAGTAATAGAATATCTTGCGGTATCTGATCAGGATACGGTAGTAAACTTTACAAACCATTCCTACTTTAATCTTTCAGGACATGCATCAGGTTCCGCAATGAACCATAAAGTGTGGATTAATGCAAATCAATTCACACCAACAGATGATTATTTAATCCCAACAGGTGAGTTTGTTAATGTAGAAGGAACACCTATGGATTTTAGAACTGCAAAAGAAATTAGCAGAGACATTAACGCAGACTACAAACCTTTAAAGCAAGGAAATGGTTATGATCATAATTATGTATTAAACCATGAGACCTCTGATGTTGACCTTGTAGCAGAATTGATTGATGAAGTAAGTGGTCGTAAGATGGAAGTGTATACAGATACACCAGGTATGCAATTTTATACTGCGAACTTCTTAGATAAAGAAGTTGGCAAAGGAGGAGTTACGTACAATGCAAGAGATGGGGTGTGTTTTGAGACACAATTTTATCCAAATGCTTGTAATACACCAAATTTCCCATCCTCGATTATCAAAGCAGAGCAAGAATATGATTATGTAACTATTTATAAATTTACTACAATATAACGCATAAGTAAGTCTACACCTTATAGGTGTAGGCTTACTTTCAGAGGGGGACCCTCTGAAATAGTTGCGGAGCAGCTTATACGTTACGAGCAAGTAGCGAAGCGAACTGCGAGTAATTTTTAGAAAAAGAGCAAGTAGCGAAGCGAATTGCGAGTGGTTTTAGGCTGAAGAGCAAAAAGCGATTGAATTTCCAGTTCTAAATAGTTTATACATGAAATTGAATAATAATAGGATTATAAGGAGTGCTGAAAAGATTAAAAAGTGCTCCTTATTACTGGTTTTATAGGCTTAATCAATGTATACAAAACTAGTTAAATACCCACTTCCTTTTCGTATAATTTGACAAAAATATAAAAAACTATTGCTTATCTTTTTGGCTAGTTTATAATTGAAAGTAGCTAGTGTGCTGCTAGTTCATAATTAGCAGACAGCGCACTACTAACTGGAGTAATTCGGAATTATAACTGAATAACTGAATAGTAACTGTTACTTGGTAGCAATCTCAAAATAGGGAATCAAAGGATAGGTGGCAAACGATGAAAAAATTAGAAATGCTTTATGAAGGCAAGGCTAAAAAGGTTTACACAACAGATGTAGAGGGTGTATATATTGTAGATTACAAAGATGACGCAACTGCATTCAACGGTTTGAAAAAAGGAACTATTGTTGGTAAAGGTGTTATTAATAACAAAATGAGTAACCATTTGTTTGAAATTCTTGAAAAAGCAGGTGTACCAACTCACCTTGTTGAAGAACTTAGTGATAGAGAAACCGCTGTTAAGAAAGTGGAAATCGTGCCACTTGAAGTAATAGTTAGAAATGTGGCAGCAGGAAGCTTCTCAAAGAAACTTGGTATTGAAGAGGGCACAAAACTGTTAGCTCCTACATTAGAATTCAGTTACAAAAATGATGACCTTGGCGATCCAATGATTAATGATTACTATGCAATTGCAATTGGAGCTGCTACAAGAGAAGAGATTGACAGAATTACAGAACTTGTATTTAAGATAAATGAAGAATTATGTAAGTATTTCGCTTCTTGTGGAATCGATTTGATCGATTTCAAAGTGGAATTTGGACGATGTAACGGAGAAATTATTCTTGCAGATGAAATCTCTCCAGATACATGCAGATTATGGGATAGTGAAACACATGATAAATTAGATAAAGATAGATTCCGTAGAGATTTAGGTGACGTAGAAGACGCTTATGAAGAAGTATTTAAAAGATTAGGTATTAAACAATAAAATAGCAGAATAATAGAATAATAGGGGAACAACCAGAATGAGTGAAAACAAATTAAGCAGTATGTTATCAGATGAGCTACATGAAGAATGTGGTGTGTTTGGTATCTATGATTTAGATGGTAATGATGTGGCTTCTTCAATCTATTATGGATTGTTTGCCCTACAACACCGCGGTCAAGAGAGTTGTGGAATTGCAGTATCCGACACGAACGGACCAAAAGGTAAAGTGTTATCAGTCAAAGATATGGGATTAGTGAATGAAGTGTTTACACCAGAAAGCATCGAAGGTCTGAAAGGTGATATTGGAGTTGGACATGTTCGGTATTCTACAGCAGGAGCAAGCACGAGAGAAAACACACAACCACTTGTGCTTAATTATGTGAAAGGTACATTGGCATTAGCACATAATGGTAACTTAATTAATGCATTAGAACTTCGTCATGAGTTAGAATATACAGGTGCTATTTTCCAAACTACCATTGATTCAGAGGTAATTGCTTATCATATCGCTAGAGAACGTCTTAAAGTAGCGAATGTTGAATCAGCAGTTAAGAATGCGATGCATAAAATTCAAGGTGCTTACTCATTAATAATAATGAGTCCAAGAAAACTGATTGGAGCGAGAGATCCATTTGGTTTCCGTCCTCTAGTTATTGGTAAGAGAGATAATAGCTACATTCTTGCTTCAGAGACTTGTGCACTTGATGCAGTAAGTGCAGAATTTGTACGTGATGTATTACCTGGTGAGATTGTAACAATTACGAAAGATGGAATTGTATCAGATACGAGTATGTGTCAGCAGGAGACGGCAAGATGTATCTTTGAATATATCTATTTTGCAAGACCAGACAGTTGTATGGATGGAGTTAGTGTATATAACTCAAGAATTATGGCTGGTAAGATTCTTGCGCAGACGTATCCAGTTGATGCCGACATCGTTGTTGGTGTTCCTGATTCTGGTAATGCTGCAGCGCTTGGTTATTCTGAGGAATCGGGAATTCCATATGGAATGGCCTTTGTTAAAAATAGTTATGTTGGTAGAACTTTCATTAAACCAAAGCAAAGTGTTAGAGAATCCAGTGTTAAGATTAAACTTAATGTTCTTAAAGAAGTAGTAAAAGGTAAGCGTGTGGTTATGATTGATGACTCGATTGTGCGTGGTACTACGAGTGAGAGAATCGTACGAATGCTTAAGAATGCCGGTGCAACAGAAGTACATGTTAGAATCAGTTCTCCGCCGTTTTTATACCCTTGTTATTTCGGAACAGATATACCATCGGATGATCAATTAATTGCACATAATAATACAGTAGACCAAATCTGTGATATGTTAGGTGCGAATTCACTTGGTTATCTTGATGTCGAACGTCTTGGAGAAATGTTAGGTAGCGATATGGGGTATTGTAGCGCTTGCTTTACAGGAAATTATCCAATAGAACCACCAAAAGATAATATTCGTGGAGACTTTGACCAATAATAGAATGAAGTGACTGGTTAGAGTGTCAAAGCAAAGCTTAAATTTGGTCTCGTCAATTTGCACAAAATTATGTATGAACATGTTATACCAAATGTAGTTCACTCGCAACACGCTTTCGCTTGGATTCAGTTCGTAGTGGTACATAAGGCTCTACAATACAGAGCCTAAGTACCAACGACTTCATACAGTTGCGCATCGAACTACGTTCGGCATAACATTAGACAAGTTTTATATGTGCAAATTGTCGAAGGCAAGTTTAACGAGAGGCTTTGACACACAACCAGTAAAGTTAACAAATCAAAATGAATGGAGAAACACACATGAGTAATGATAGATATGTAAGTCCTATGTCTGAAAGATATGCGAGTAAAGAAATGCAATATATCTTCTCACCAGATATGAAATTCCGTACTTGGAGAAGACTTTGGATTGCACTTGCAGAAACAGAGAAAGAATTAGGTTTGAATATTACTGACGAGCAGATTGAAGAATTAAAGGCTCACAAAGACGATATCAATTATGATGTTGCAAAGGAAAGAGAAGCTTTAGTTAGACATGATGTAATGTCTCATGTGTATGCATATGGCGTACAATGTCCGAAAGCAAAAGGAATTATTCATCTTGGTGCTACTTCTTGTTATGTTGGTGATAATACAGATATCATTGTAATGACAGAAGCTCTTAAATTAGTTAAGAAGAAATTAATCAATGTTATTGCAGAATTATCTAAGTTCGCTATGAAGTATAAAGATCTACCTACCTTAGCATTCACACATTTTCAACCAGCTCAACCAACAACGGTAGGAAAAAGAGCAACGTTATGGTTAATGGAATTAAAATTAGATCTTGAGGACCTTGACTATCTAATTGATTCTATGAAATTACTTGGTTCGAAAGGTACAACAGGAACACAAGCAAGTTTCTTAGAGTTATTCGATGGAGACTATGAAAAAGTTAAGTTAGTAGATCGCACAATCGCTAAGAAGATGGGATACAAAGAGTGTTTCCCTGTGTCAGGACAAACATATTCCCGTAAAGTAGATACCAGAGTCTTGAATGTACTTGCAGGAATTGCAGCTAGTGCGCACAAGTTCTCTAACGATATTCGTTTATTACAACATCTGAAGGAAATCGAAGAACCATTTGAAAAGAACCAAATTGGTTCAAGTGCAATGGCTTATAAGAGAAATCCAATGAGAAGTGAGAGAATTGCTTCGTTGGCAAATTATGTAATGGTAGACGCGCTTAATCCAGCAATCACTTCATCGACACAATGGTTTGAAAGAACTTTAGATGACTCAGCGAATAAGAGAGTTAGTATTCCAGAAGGTTTCTTAGCAGTTGATGGTATCTTAGATCTTTACTTGAATGTTGTAGATGGTCTTGTAGTATATCCGAAAGTTATTGAAAAACGACTTATGTCAGAATTACCATTTATGGCTACAGAAAACATCATGATGGATGCTGTTAAAGCGGGTGGAGATAGACAAGAACTTCACGAAAAGATTCGTCAGTTGTCTATGGAAGCTGGTAAGAACGTAAAAGAAAATGGTTTAGATAATAACTTATTAGAACTTATTGCAGCTGACGAAGCATTCAACATGTCACTTGATGAATTGAAGAAAACGATGGATCCAAGCAAATATGTTGGTTGTGCGCCAATGCAAACCGAAGAATTTATAACAGAAGTAATTAATCCAATATTAAGCGAAAACAAAGACATTTTAGGAATGACAGCTGAAATTAACGTATAATGTGTAACACATTTTAAATGGAGAACAGTCTATGCAGGCACTATCTGTATGCATAGACTGTTTTGGTTGTTTAATTCAGGGGGAGAATATACATCATACATTACGAAGGCTGTTATAGGGGAGATAACAGTTATGATTAATAAAATTAAATGGAATAGAGAACATAAACGACGATGGATCAGAGTTGTTATGTTGTGTATACTAGTAGCTGTATGTGTAGGTGGTGCTATGCATATATATAATACAAAGAAACTGATTGATGAAACGAAAGATATCGACAAATCATATGTCAGTGCCATGGACATGATATCACAAGGACTTAATGTAGATTACACCAAGTTATCGGATGAAGATAAGATTTATTATTTTACATTGATAACGGAGGGCATTGGAGGGGCGAAGCTTCTATATAAGAACACGAGTTACTATGCAGGTGGTTCCGTACAGAATCTAACATTAACAAAATTACAAACATATATGAATAAACAGTACTTGTCCGATTTTGTGGACTTTAGACACAGCCAGATGGATATATATAATCTAGTAGGGAATATCTGCCTAGATTTGAATTCGACTGTAGCAATAGAAGAACTATATGAATATTTAAATGATAAATAAGACAATACTGCAATAAGAGTGTAGAGAAGACTCATGGATTATCGGTTATGATAATCTATGAGTTTTTGATATCTAAAACAAACTTTTTGATATAATAAATCATCTAAAGAATGTAGGTCGATGGTGATATTGACTTAAGAAAACAGCTAGCAAGTTTTTTACTTGTAGCTTAGCAAGTTTGTGTCTGCGCCGCAAACTTGTATAGCGCAGAAAAATACATGCGCGGTAATGGAAGGAGCCTATGTATTTTTATGAATAAAGATAAATACGAAGTAGTAAAAGAGTATGTGATTTCAAACCAACAAAAATTCTATCGGCTAGCATTCTCTTATGTTAAGAATGAAGATGCGGCTTTAGATGTGGTGCAAAATAGCATTTGCAAATTACTAGAGTCTTATGAGGAGATAAGAAATCTAAAGTATCTATCTACTTACTTTTATAGAATTATTGTCAACGAAAGTTTGGGATTTATAAGGAAGAATTCTAAAGAAATTGTTTGTGGTGATGAAAACATACCAGAAGAGGTGTACACAAGGGAATATAGATTTGAGGGAGATGATGGTTTATTAAAGGCTTTAGATACTCTTGCGGATGAAGTTAGGACTGTTGTAATTTTACGCTTCTATAATGAACTATCATTAAGAGAGATAGCCAAAATAACCGACACCAATCTAAGTACTGTAAAATCAAGATTGTATACAGGGCTGAAACGATTGAAACAAGCATTACAGGAGGTTGACTATGAATAAAGGTAGAGATGTATTAAAAGATACAATCCTTAATACTAGCAAGCAAGGGTATAATCAAATTCCCATGCCAGAACAATTAGATGAAATGGTTAATGATGTGTTTAATGATTATGAGAAAAACCAAAAGAAAAAGGAGATGGATTACATGAAAAATAATGTTGTTTATAAAACATGCAATAAAACTAAGAAGATTTTTATCCGCACAGGAGTAAGTATTGCAGCATGTTTTAGTGTATTAATAATAGGATTAAATTCAAGTGAATCATTCGCCAAAGGAGTGGAGAATATACCTTTTATAGGTACAGTTGCCAAGGTGTTAACGATCAGATCGTACGAAGATACCAATGAAGATAGAACAATTAAAGCAGAAGTACCACAGATTGAAGTGGAAAGCGACAATGAGGAAGTAAAACAAGCAGTAGTTGATATTAACAAAGAAATAGAGGCATTAGTTGATGAGCATATCAAAGAAGCTGAAACACATATTACTGAGTACAAAGAGGCCTTTCTAGAAACTGGTGGTACAGAAGAAGAGTTCACAGCGAAGAATATTCACGCCAATGTTGATTATGAAGTAAAAGCACAAAACGATAAGATGATTTCAATCGTAATTACTTCCTATGAAGACTGGTCAAACGCTTACACAGAGCAATTCTTCTATACCCTTGATTTATCAACTGGAGATGTGATAACATTGAAGGACGTCTTAGGTGATGATTATATTAACAAGGCAAATGATGCAATTCGTGAAGAGATGAAACAAAGAGTTAAAGAAGATGTGGATATGACATATTTTACAGAAGATGAAGGAGGATTTGTTAGCATTGATGAGAATACACAGTTCTATGTTAATGAAGCCGGTAACCCTGTAGTTGTATTTGCTAAATATGAAGTAGCTCCAGGATTCATGGGTATTCAAGAATTTGAGATAAAATAAATAGAATTTATTATAAATTGAATTTATTAATAGAGAGCATGGAGTAGAAATAGAGTTACTAACTACTCTAGCTAGTTATATAGGAGGCATATATGTCTGATGCAGTGGTACACCCAATACAACCAATCTTTAATGAAGATTCTAGAATTCTGATACTTGGTACATTCCCTTCGGTAAAATCTAGGGAAGGTCAATTCTTTTACCATCATCCACAGAATCGGTTTTGGAAGGTATTGGCCGCGGTTTGTGAGACAGATGTGCCTTCTTCTATTGAGGAAAAGATACAGTTTTTACTTGAGAATGAGATAGCAGTATGGGATGTGATTCAAAGTTGTGAAATTTGTGGGTCTAGTGATAGTAGTATTAAGAATGTGGTACCCAATGATTTATCTGTTATACTTGATCATTCCAAGGTGAATCATATATATGCAAATGGAAATAAATCGTATGAACTTTATAATAGATATTGCCTTTCTAAAGTAGGTCGTGATATAATAAAACTTCCGTCGACTAGTCCAGCAAATGCTTCATTCTCACTTGAGAGATTAATTGAAGCTTGGAAGGTCATTAAGTAGATTAAGGTCGCAATAAAGGTAGTTCAAATCGGCTCCGTTGACCTAAGCTTAATAGAAACAGTTACCGATGTTTGTCAACCAAAGAGAGGCTTGTAATGAATACAATAGATGTTAGTAAATCATATGAATATGGAGAGATTGTTCCTTATCTTGTGGACTGGTATGAAGCAAATGCGAGAATCTTACCGTGGAGATTAGAGCCCGAACCATATCATGTATGGATTTCTGAAATTATGTTACAGCAAACAAGAGTTGAGGCAGTGAGAGGTTATTATGATCGTTTTCTTACAGCATTACCTACAATAGAAGATTTAGCCAATGCGTCAGAGGAGGTATTACTAAAATTGTGGGAAGGACTTGGTTACTATACAAGGGTCCGAAATCTTCAAAAAGCAGCCAAAGTTGTTGTTAATGAATATGGCGGTAGTTTACCAGCCTCCTATAAGGAGTTATTAAAGTTACCTGGTATAGGAAGCTATACCGCAGGTGCAATTGCATCAATTGCCTATGGAATTCCTGTTTCAGCAGTAGATGGTAATGTACTTAGGATTGCAAAACGTCTAGCTGGAAGTTTTGATGATATCACAAAAGCCAGTGTTAAGAAGCAACTTGAGATAGACTTTACTGCAATCACACCAAAAAATGCAGCAGGGGCATTCAATCAATCATTAATGGATTTGGGTGCAACAATATGCATACCAAATGGAAGACCATTATGTGAGAAGTGTCCAGTGATGCATCTGTGTATGGCATTTAAGAAGCATCTACAATCACAGATTCCGGTTAAGCCGAAGAAAAAAGGAAGAAGAATAGAAGAAAAAACAGTGTTCGTACTTGAATGCGATGGGAAGATCGTATTGCATAAGCGTCCCAATAAGGGGTTACTAGCTGGGTTATGGGAATTACCTAATATTGAAGGGAAGAGTTCAATAGATAAGGTACAAGATATGTTAAAACTATCATCTGTTAAGAAGGAATTTGCAGATATAGAACTAACTTCATTAGGAGAAGCAAAACATATCTTTAGTCATGTGGAGTGGCATATGACAGGTTTCCACATAAAATACAAGGATAGTGAACAAATGAAGCGTTTTTGTGGACAGTTAATGCAAGATTATAGTGCTGTTGTGGATAACTCTCTTTTAAAAGAGGATTCCAATCAACTTGAGAATTATCTAATCATTACTTATGAGGAAGTGATAGAGTCATATGCACTACCTTCTGCTTTCGAAGGATATAAGATTTGGAAAAGTATTAAATAAAATAAAGAGACAAATTGATGATTATTGTGCTTAAGAATGCACAATAATAAAAAATTTGTCTCTTCTTTTATCTCTAGTAATTAATAGGCAACCAGGAAAATCTTTTCCATGTTGACAACATATCTGTGTTTTAAGGCTGCCTACTACAATTTCCTTAAAATTGTGTTACTTACCCATACAAAAAAACATTGTATGTGACGTAAACACAATTCAGGGAATTGTAACGGCAGACATAAAACACATTGATATGATTGTTAACATTACAAAGAGTTTCCTGATTTCCTTCTAGTAATTAATCAAAATTTATCCGAATAATTTACCAATTCCAAAACCAACCCCAGCAAAGATACATATAAGCAAAAGTACTTCTCCAATCGCTTTTAGAAGAAGAAGCTTAATCTTATTCAATCGTTCTTTCTTAGTATCGTAAATATACATAACTATTCTCATTCCTTTCAAATATAAACAAAACAGACTAGTGATTTCTAATACTATTAAACCACAAATCAAAAGATTATGTTTTAAGATATGAGGAAGAATTGATGAAATATTCTTATGAAAATCTTATGAATTTATTAAGGGGTGTATTCTATTCCTTTTGTTGGTAAAAATCAATGAATTTCTGCAAAGATTCAGATGGTTCTGCATTCGTTGCATAGGCAAACCCTACTTGTCGTTTGGAGATAGGGGCTACGAAGGGTACTTCAATTAAGGCACCGCTCTTTAGCTCGTCTCGAACGAAATCTTTAATAACGCAACCGACTCCAAGGCCAATCTTTGCGAATTCGATTAATAAGTCCATGTTGTTTACTTCGAGAATCTTATTCGTCTCTACCTGGTACGTTCTGAAATAATTATCAATATACATTCTGGTTATATTCTCTTCATCAAGAAGCATTAGATTGGCTGATTTGAATACATCAAAGTGGTCATCTGCCTCACGGAGTTTAAGATTATCCATATATGTTTTCGTTGCAACAAAACCATCTTCGATTTCTGCAATTGGGAAAAAGGTTATATTACGTAGTTGCTCTGGTTTTGCAATCAATCCTATATCAATCTTTCGATTTCCAAGTAACTCCATGGTTTGAAATGTTGATTGACAATCAATTGTAACCTTTATATGAGGATATTTTGCTATAAATTCCTTTAGATAAGGGATTAATAAGTATTTACAAAGAGTACTACTGACACCGATACGAATATGACCAATTCCTAGTTCATTAACTTTACGAATCGTTTCTTCACCAAGTTGTAGTGTTTCAAATGCGGATTTGGTATGTTCGTAAAGCATCTTGCCTTCGGTTGTTAGATGAACTCCTCGTGAATTTCTTGTGAATAAGGTGACTTCAAGATTTTGTTCTAATTTACTAATTGCTTTACTAATAGCAGGTTGGCTAATATATAATTCCTTCGCTGCTCGTGATATATTACCGACCTCTGCAACACAATTAAATATTTTGTATAGCGATAAATTTTGTTCCATATTAACCTCCACGCTAGCAAGTGATGCTTGCCTTATCTAAGTAATTCAAAAATCTTTTATTATATTACATAACTTACTATTATAGTAGTATTATAATTTTATGATATTATATTATACCAATAAGAGGTAAGAATGCAAGAGAATCTTACAATTAACTTATAAGAGAGCGTATAGTTTTAATGATCTAGATTAGCGACGCTAATTTATACCTGACTCGGATCGGAGCGATCGTCCTAGTTATTGTCGCAGTTTATCGAAAAAACCATATATATTAATCTCTCCGTAGCCCCAGACGTTATTAGGGTAAGTTAAATCTGGATCTCGAGTAGCTCCACGAATTAGTAATTCTTTGATCTCGACACTGTTAATATCATTTAAATTATTATTTACGATACCCCATTGTAAGATCATAGCAACAATACCAGCAGCGAATCCAGCGGCTACACCGGTTCCGGTATATGCGGTGAAAGTACCTGTTAAAGTAGGTCCTTTAATATTGAAACCTGGTGATGCTAGGTCAGGTTTGATAGCGCCTGTACTGGTATATCCTCGTCCGGAGGAGATATAAATAGAACCCTTTTCGGGATCATAAGCTCCAAGTGTTATTGGTAGGAGGGCATCACCGGGAGATGTAATAGTTGTATTTGGTGACGAATTCAGGAGATAGGTGTCTTTTGAGATTATTGGACCGGATGGTAGCCAAACATTAAATGTTGAATCTGAATTTTCTAGATTATAGAGTCTGAATTTCCATATTCCACTCATTGCATTTTCAAATCTTACCATAATTAATTGTTCACCGGTAGTACTTTCTGTAATTACATTATTAATCCATATATTTGTAGGCTCGAATATGAAATTATGCTGATAACAGCTTGTAATATCAGGATATACGGTCGGTAGATGTTCTCCAGTTGGTGAGATTACATCGATAGCTAATCGCTGTGGAGAACGTTGCCAGATTTCCATTGGGAACATTTTATCTTTTTCGCCGACGTTGAGTTCGAATTCTTCATACGGTACACCCACAGTATTCATTCCATAGTAATGTCTTCTTGTGTTGCCCTCATTGCCAGCTGCAATAGTAATGCCAATACCAGATAAGGGACTAACGTAAGATAGGTAAGAACTAAGGGGTTCTTGGCCACTATGTGAACCTTGGTTGGTACCTAAGGCGATGCAAATTGCGATGGGGCGTCTTAATTGAATGGCTACTGCAGTGACATACTTTACACCAAACATAATATCTGTCTCTTGATAGCACTCCGTATCGTTTGATATGTTAAACATATAGCGGGTGATTTCTTTGGCTTGCTTTAATTTAACAATAACGAATTCTGCGTGTGGAACAACACCGCTAAAGTTGTTTGTAATATCTTCTGTACCACCAATAATACCAGCGATAGCAGTTCCGTGGCCATTTGTATCAGTAGAAGGAACTTGCTTAAGGGGAGTATCCGAATCCAATGCTGTATTGATAAGGTCACTGTTATATTCTGCACCATAAGGAAATCCAAGTGGAGGAGATGTATTATCATTAATGGTTTGATCCCAGATAGATACGATACGGGTTTTACCATCTTCATAACGAAACGCAGGATTTTCATAATCTACTCCAGTATCTATAATACCGATTAAGGTACCTTCTCCGTATAGATTGAAATTCGGATTTCTTTGAATTCGGCTAACTCCTGTTTCTTCTAGGGCTTTTGCAGATTGTAACGTATAGCATTTTGGAAAAGATAAATAGGAAATGTTGCCAATACTACACTTATTAAGTAGATTGGCATGCAAATTAATAACAGAGTACTTGTAATTGATTTCTGTGGTCTGTGTTGCATAAGAGTAAGATTCAAGGGAGTTATTCTCAATAATTAGGTCCGCATAATTGGGATCGACTAATTGGTTTAAGTTAATATCCGTATTATTCGCCATGATATAGCCACTCTTCAATGTTTTGTAATATAATATGAACTAAATTACTGAAACATAACTCATTAACATAGCAAATATGAGTTATATGTATTTTATTTATACCAAGCCATGTGTTAGAATGACCCTATGACTAATTAACCAATCCGCTAAGTGGTGATGGTTATAGAAAAATAGCAAGGCAGATCAGAGGATATGCTTAGACTAACACAATAGGAGGATTTAATTATGGGAATGACAATGACACAAAAAATATTGGCTGCCCATGCTGGTCTTGATTACGTATCTGCAGGGCAATTGATTGAAGCAGATCTTGATTTAGTATTAGGTAATGACGTAACAGCACCAGTAGCTATTCATGAAATGGATAAGATGAATACAAAAACTGTATTTGATAAAGATAAAATTGCATTAGTACCGGATCATTTTACACCAAACAAGGATATCAAGTCTGCTGAGCATTGTAAATGTATGCGTAATTTTGCTAAAGACAATGATATTACAAATTATTTTGAAATTGGTGAAATGGGAATTGAGCATGCACTATTACCAGAAAAAGGTCTTGTAGTAGCTGGAGATGTTGTTATAGGAGCAGATTCACATACTTGTACTTATGGAGCACTTGGAGCATTCTCTACAGGTGTTGGCAGTACGGATATGGCAGCTGGAATGGTTACAGGAAAGGCTTGGTTCAAAGTACCAAGTGCAATAAAATTCGTTTTAACAGGAAAACCTTCCAAGTGGGTTAGTGGAAAAGATGTTATATTACATATTATTGGATTAATCGGTGTAGATGGAGCTTTATATCGATCAATGGAATTCGTTGGTGATGGAATCGCTAACTTATCAATGGATGACCGCTTTGCTATGGCGAATATGGCAATTGAAGCTGGTGCTAAGAATGGTATCTTCCCTGTAGATGATAAAACCGTTACATATATGAAAGAACATTCTACAAAAGAATTTACTACGTATGAAGCGGATGAAGATGCAGAATATGATGAAGTGTTTACAATTGATTTATCAACACTTAAATCAACCGTTGCATTCCCACATCTACCTGAGAATACAAAGACAATTGATGAAGTAGGAGAAGTAGCAATCGATCAAGTTGTTATTGGTTCTTGTACGAATGGTCGTATTGATGACCTTAGAATCGCAGCGAAAGTATTAGAAGGACGTAAAGTAGCAAAAGGTATGCGACTTATTGTATTCCCTGCTACACAAGCGATTTACCTTCAAGCGATGGAAGAAGGCTTACTTGCTACATTTATTAAGGCAGGTGGTATTGTATCCACTCCAACATGTGGACCATGTCTTGGTGGACATATGGGTATCCTTGCAGCAGGAGAAAGAGCTGTTGCAACAACAAATCGTAACTTTGTAGGTCGTATGGGACATGTAGAATCTGAGGTATATCTATCAAGTCCAGCTGTAGCAGCTGCAAGTGCAGTAACTGGTAAGATTTCAGGTCCTAGTGAACTTGGATTATAGGGAGGAAAGTGTGAATGAAAGCAAGTGGAACAGTACACAAATATGGTGATAATGTAGATACAGATGTAATTATTCCAGCAAGATATCTTAACTCTTCTGATCCAGCTGAGTTAGCTAAAAAATGTATGGAAGATATTGATGCGGACTTTGTTAATAGAGTGAAACCAGGTGATATAATGGTAGCGAACAAAAACTTTGGTTGTGGTTCATCAAGAGAGCATGCACCAATCGCAATTAAAGCATCAGGGATTAGCTGTGTTATCGCAGAAACTTTCGCAAGAATCTTCTACCGCAACGCCATTAATATCGGTTTGCCTATCATTGAATGTGAAGCAGCTGCTAAAGAGATTGAAGCAGGGGATGAAGTTGAAATTGATTTTGATAGTGGTATGATCTATGACAAGACAAAGGGAACGCAGTATCAAGGGCAAGCCTTCCCAGAGTTTATGCAAAGGATTATCAAAGCTGAGGGGCTTATTAATTATATAAATCAGAAATAACTAAACTGGACTGGTTCGGAAAATAATCTGACAGGTACGCAAGGAATTGACAACGATTTGTCATTCTTATGCGTACCTGTTATTTTTTTGTTTATTTTGATGTTATCCAAGTTGAAAGAGAAAGAATATTAAGTTCTGAAACAAAGGATAAAACTTAAAGAAAGTTTAAAAAGATATAAAATAAAAACGTGGTAAAAAGATATAAATAATACTTAAAATACGAAAAAATCAAGATAAATATTAAGAAAATCTTACGATTGCACAAAAGGTGAGTAAAAAATTGACAATTTATTTTGTTTATTGTATTGTAATTATCAGTATTTAAATACTTATTTTGTAAATAGGATACTTTTATTCTTGTATTATAATATTTAGCGCAGATATTATGATATGAAGTTCATTAACTTAATTATATTAGTATAAAAATAGGATTTGGGAGGACATTATATATGTATAAAAAAGTCATAGTACTCGCTTTAATATGTTCGATTTTAGCACCATCATTATGTCAGGAGAAAGAAACAAAGGCATCGAATTCAGAAAAATCAACATATATTATTATAAGTGAGGACGGAACATCAACCAATGTTGACACAGCAATACTATCGGAAGATCAAGCAGAATCGTTAAAAGACGATGATAACATAATTATCGTTGAGGAAGATTCTTATGTTTATGGTCTATCTAATGAAGAAGTTAGTCTTGATAAAGATGTTCAAGAAAAGACAACGGTGGTTAAAGATGCTAATGATTGTGAAGCAGAGTGGAATATGGATATGATTAACCAGGATTCTACTGTAGCATATTCAGATATTCAAGTAGATAATCCTGATACTTCGGTTGAAAGTGCATCGGGAAGTGCAATCAAAGTAGCAGTAATTGATTCGGGTATTGATTGGTCTGAGGATATTAATGTTTACGAGCGCAAAGATTTTATCTCAGATGATAATGATGAAATGTTTGTACTGTTTGAAGATTTGTACGGGCATGGTACAAGTGTAGCAGGTATTATTGCTGCGAAGGATAATGAGATTGGTATAACCGGAATAAATCCTAATGTACAATTATATTCTGCCAGAGTATTAGACGATCAATGTAAATCACCTATTAGTAGGGTAGTAGAATCAATCTATTGGGCAATAGAACAGGATGTAGACATAATAAATATAAGTTTTGGTACAAGAACAGATTCGGAAGCATTACATAAAGCAATACAGGATGCCTATAATTCAAACATTCTAATAATAGCTGCTGCAGGGAATCATGGTATTGTTGAATATCCAGCAGCATATGATGAAGTTATGGCAGTAGGATCTGTTGATACAAATGGAGAAGTTAGTGATACAAGTGCTACAGGTGAGTTATTGGAAGTTGTTGCACCGGGTGAACAAATTAAGTCGTCTGGAGCATTCGATGGAGAAGTAATAGTATCAGGTACTAGTATGGCTGCTCCGCATGTTACTGGTGTAGCGTCAGTTTTATGGCAGAGGGATAAGAATGTATCAAATGCATTTATTAGACAATTAATTAATTATTCTGCAAATCTATATGGGGATAAGAATGAGTATGGAAATGGATTGGTAGACTTATCTTTTGCACTTGAACAATACGATGCATTTAGAACAGTATATGATGAAGTTAATAATGAAAGTATTAATAAGGAAGATGACTTAACTAAGGGATTAGAAGAAACGATAGAATTGCCAGAAGGAGATCAGATCATTGTTGAAGAAGGTACGGAAGTAGCTGAAGTTGTATCGGATAGTGATAAAGAAAGTACAGAAAGGATAGAGGAATCTTCGGAGATAGTGAATGAAACTACAGACAAATTAGAAGATATTCCTGAAAATAGTAATTCACAAGTTGTAATCCCTACAGACATTACAGAGGACAATACAATTATAGTAAAAGATACATTAGAAGAAAATAAGGAAGCAGTAACTGTCTATGATAATGTTGATTATGTTGTAGGAAGTTGGGTGTATACTGATCATGAAGCATGCATTGCGTCCGGAACAACGGCTCAGATTGCTATTATAAAAAAGGGTGCTATATACCAAGATAGAGAATCGACATCAGGATATTTGCCTATAAATAGTGGATTAGCAGGAATGGAAAGCAATTCTTTTTATCATGGGTATTATACCAAAAATTATCTAGCTGGGTATATTTACTTAACCTTTATAGCTAATAATTATGGATTATCAACGAATTATAGTTATGGAGGAAGTACAGGCGTATATACAATGAATAGTCATTTTACGCAATCAAATAATGCAAAATATATAAATGGACAATCATATACCACTATATTTAGTAAAATGAATTTATCTTCTTACAGTGTTAATGATACCAACATAAGATTATTCGTATGGGGAATGGCAATCCATACAGCAACGGATGTGTTTGCTCATAGTGCATGGGAAAAATCGGGAAGTGGAACTTATAAAAGAATTAAACATGGAACTGGCGTTCCAGCAGATGATCCGGCTTATAAACTTACTAGATATGATGGTGCAAAAGCTGTAGCAAAAGCGGCACTTATAAAATGCTATAATAATAGTAATGGTTCTGTCTCAGACTTTGATAATAATGTAAAGTATGAAGGTTTTTATCTATATAATTTAAATACATATGCCAAACAACTAGGGGTTACACCTTCTTCCAGTTTAACTAAATTGGATTTAACATCTAACATCAGTAATTATGAAATTGACTAAGATAGGGGCGTGGTAATGAGATGAAACATATATGGGGAATTGCTGCAATAATGGTATGTGTGCTATTCATAACTAGCTGCAATAAAGTTAATAGAAAGTCCCAGAACAATAATGAAGAGAGAACTGAACTTACTGTCTATACCATAGGAACTGGTCATGAGGTAGAGAAGGATAATAAGACAGAGAGTAGTTCAATCGTTAATAAACCAACAGGAGATGGCACAATTGATGATCCTTATCTAATGGATTCACATTATGATATGAATTTAGAAGTGCGTTGCCAAATACCGGAGCAAGGAGAAGAAAGCGAAATTGTACTTGAAATTGCGTATATGTCTTTTGATGAAGGAGAGGAGGAGGATTATGCTGGATTTGAAGCATATATCAAGTGTTTAAGTCCATTAAGAGGGGAAGAAATATGCATAGATGATTATATTTCGTTATTATTTTATAATGATAAGAATCAAGAAGTAGGGAAAGCAGAGTATTTGCATAATAGCGATAGTGATAGTGATAGTGATCGCTATTTAATATTCAACTGGAAGAAGTTAAAAGGTACTGCAGATGCATGTGGATATGGTACATCAAGTGAAATAGCGAAAGCAGCAATACGATATTATGATGGCAAGGAGTATAAGGAAATTTTTTTAGAAAGATATCCTTACTATGGAGGAATTAATAATCCGATTAAAAGATGGGATACTGTAAAAAGAAATGACTATCCTATGCAACCAACTAAGTTAGATAATTACAATATTAGAACAAGTACTTCAATTTCAATTGTATCTTTTCAGAACGCAGATAATAAATGGAACCTAGAACTAGGAGGAGAAAAATGGATATATGCCGGACTTGATGAGGAAGAGAAAGTACTCTTGGAACCTATCAAACCCAAAGATTACATTACAGTTTCTTTTTATGACCAGGAGGGGAAAATAGGAGATTCAGAGTATTTACTGACGGATAAGGCTGGAGATTCAGATGTTAGTTTTGAGGAGGGTGACAATTATAGCTTGTACTTGACATTAACGGATAAAGAGCTAGAAGATAGAGAACCAACTATGGTAGCTATAAGATATTATGATGATGAAGAGTATAAACAAGGTTTTCTAAGTTTAGTAGAGTAAGAGAAAGTAGCCTGTAACATTGTCAAAGCGTATGTTACAGGCTACTTTCTTGTTGAGGAATGTTTCGTTCAGAGAAATAAAGTAAATAAGTGATACAATTAGCTGTTTCATTACTATTTCTTATCGTATTCTTTTTCGTCGTTTTTAGGTTTAGCAAATACTATTCTGAATACAAGACCAAGTCCCCCGAATATAGCAATAATATAAAGTAGCCATTCATATAACGAAATGGTTTCAAGACGAATATTAACGGACATTATAATTGACACCAGTATTATTAAAACACCTAGACCAGCAACCAATTTGGATAAAAAAGACTCTGGTTTAGCAAATACCATGATAATACCAACGATAAAAGGAACAAACACAGCACCAGTAGGAATACGAACGGTACCGTAATAGATACCACTACTGAAGAAACTACTGGAAACACTAACTCGACCAGTGAATAAGTACAAACCAATTACTAACATAGCAAGTCCTACAATAAATTCTACTAACTCATTTCTTTGTTTCATAGAGATACCAGCCCTTTCTCAAAACCTTAGATTATTAAAGATACTATAGCTTACTAAATGGATATATCTGATAGGATATATCCATTTAGTAAGCAGTTTTATCTAGGAGCTTGCATTCTTATATTATATTGGTTGCAGATCATATTTAAATTCTTAATCATAATGTGAGTACCGATAAGAGGTCCTATTCCACATACCAACAAACCAACTAATTCCCAAAGTAATATGGTGGTACCATTTTCCTGACATGGAACACCATAGGCTTCAGCAGTTGCTTGGATACGATTAGCCTGTTTATAAAGCCAATAGTAGTAGTAGATACTGCAAGTTATTATACTAAGGAGTATTAATATGATGTAGTTTGGTGATTCTTGACCATCATTACCACAGGCTTTGTTGAGATCCTGTATGTATCCCCACCAAAATATAATTCCGTAGATACCGCAGGTGATGATGGAAAGTAAAATTACTGTTATTAAACTTCTGTTGGTTTTTAACATTAAAACAACCTCCGAAATAATTTTAGTATTATGGAATCGGCAGGGTTTGCGACTACGATATTGTCAGGGAATACGAACAAACGTAGTAGATATACGATAATGAATGCTGATACTAGGAAGCTCCATATAAGAATTCGTGGCTTGCGATGTATATAACTGTTGAAGATGAAAAGTAGTGCTACTATTGGCCCTAACATAAATAGTGGATGATATGTAAAAGCCGCAGAAAAATCTAAATGTAAAAGTGATAGCCAAGCACGAGTCATCCCGCAGCCGGCGCAAGAGATTCCTGATATATATTTGATTGGACAACTTATGTGAAATATATTCAATAGTACAATACTGAGAAATACTACAACAATAATTTGGGATTTGTCAGAACATTTCATTAATTTACTCTCCTATCCATATACTAACATATTATAATAAAAAATGATGAAAAACAACACAATTATTAAGAAAATCTTAATAATATTAAAATGTGATAAAAATTTTTCAAAAATTATGTTTAAGTTGTATATATTCAATTATATACGAAAAAACAAAATATTAGATAATCCATTGACTCATATAAGTAAATGCCATAAAATACATATTATACACAATAAATACTTACGGAGGTAAACAGAATGAAAGAAGTAACATGGTCAAAATATTCAGAAACTGAATTAAATGAATTAGAAAGCCTTAATAAAGGCTATAGAGAGTTCCTTGATAATGGAAAAACAGAACGAGAATGTGTAGAAGCAACAGTTGCAATCGCAAAAGAACACGGTTATGTGGATCTTAATGATATAATTGCTGAGAATAGAACACTTAAAAAAGGTGACAAAGTATATGCAACTTGTATGAAGAAAGCAATTGCATTATTCAATATTGGAAGTGAGAAGATTGAAAATGGCTTATCAATTTTAGGAGCTCACATCGATTCTCCAAGACTAGACATTAAACAAAATCCATTATACGAAGATAGCGGTTTTGCATATCTTGATACACATTATTATGGTGGAATTAAGAAATATCAATGGGTTACAATTCCACTTGCTATTCATGGTGTTGTGGTTAAGAAAGACGGAGAGGTTATAGACGTTGTAATCGGTGAAGAAGAAACAGATCCTGTATTATTTATCTCTGACTTATTAGTACATCTTGCTGGTGAACAACTTGAAAAGAAAGCAGCGAAAGTTATTGAGGGAGAGGCACTTGACCTTGTATTTGGTACGATTCCATTAAAAGATACAGAAAAAGATGCAGTCAAAGCAAACGTAGCTAAGTTATTAAAAGACAAATATGGATTTGAAGAAGATGATTTCTTATCAGCTGAATTAGAAGTGGTACCTGCTGGTAAAGCAAGAGAAGCTGGTATGGATGCAAGTATGATTATGGCTTATGGTCAAGATGATAGAGTTTGTGCGTATACTTCTTTAATCGCTATGTTAGAAGTAGAAGATATGAAGAAAACAAGTTGTTGCCTATTAGTAGATAAAGAGGAAATCGGAAGCGTTGGCGCAACTGGTATGCAATCCAAATTCTTTGAAAATACATTAGCAGAATTAATTGACCGTTTGGAAGGATTCTCTGAACTTAAGTTAAGAAGATGCCTTAGCAATTCAAAGATGTTATCTTCTGACGTTAGTGCCGCTTATGATCCATCATTCGCGTCTGCCTTCGACAAGAAAAACTCAGCATACTTTGGAAGAGGTATTGTATTCAACAAGTACACAGGTGCTAGAGGGAAATCAGGCACAAATGATGCCAATGCAGAATACTTTGCGAATATTCGTAAGATGATGGAAACACATAACGTTGCATTCCAAACTGCTGAACTTGGTAAAGTAGATATGGGCGGCGGTGGAACAATCGCTTATATTCTTGCACTTTATGGTATGGAAGTAATTGATAGTGGTGTAGCTGTACTTAACATGCATGCACCATGGGAAGTAACAAGCAAAGCTGATGTTTATGAAGCGAAGAGAGGCTACGTAGCGTTCTTAAAGGAAGCATAAGTTTTGAAATATTAAGATAATTAATTATATATAATAGCTCTTGTCTAAGTATCTGAGGGGTTTTTTAACTAAAATTCAGTTGCTAGATAAGAGCTATTATTATTTTTTTAACTGGATTATACTTTTGATTATTTGATATGGTAAAAAATACTATATAAAATAAATATTTACTATAATATACTAAATATAACATTACAGGTTATTATTGTATATTAATGTGACGAATTATGTCGTACAAAATTTTGTATATTAATAGAGAAAGGATGGTAATATGAGAAAAGGAAAGATTGTAGGAGCTATATTATGTGCGTTAACAATTAATTGTGCAATAGCGCAAGCATATTCAGGTTCATTTAGTTTTGAAATTTATGATAATGTTACAGGATCTACTAAACATAGTTTGGAGGCTGTAACAACATCATGCAGTGCAACTGCTAATACATATCATGCTACTGAAGGTGATACAACTACGAAAGATAGTTATACAGTTTCATTAGTTGAAACTGGATTATTCGGAAAAACCTACACCAGCGTTTCTATGAAGGCAGATAATGTGAATCGTTCTCATAGTTATGGAAAAATTTCAAAAGGGACATACAATGTGAGTGTGGTAAATAAAAACTCAAATGCAGCAGCAGCAGGTCGTTATATTAAAGGTAGTGGTACTATAAAGCAGTAAATATAGAGTTAAGGAGTGTACAATATGAATGAAATAATAGCCTGTAATGGTTTAACGAAAAGATTTGAAAACCGAAGATTAATTACAAATGCAGTAAGTAATGTTACTTTTGATATAGAAGAGTCAAGTATTAATTTAATAACTGGTAAAAGTGGAAGCGGAAAAAGTACATTATTGAATATGATTTCAGGAATAGAGAAACCAACATCAGGAGAAGTTTGGATAAATAAACAAAATTATTATAAAGAGCCGGAAACGATTCAGGCAAAAATAAGAAGTGAAAATTATGGATATGTATTTCAATCCTATCATTTGATATCGGAGCTAA
The DNA here is from genome assembly GCA_018372435.1 of Clostridiales bacterium. Taxonomy (GTDB): domain Bacteria; phylum Bacillota; class Clostridia; order Lachnospirales; family Lachnospiraceae; genus Anaerosporobacter. The sequence goes on from JAHAJA010000023.1 coordinate 39,537, forward strand.
ATATTGAAAATAACATTAAGATACCTAATCTTATAAGTGGTAATAAATTTGATATTATATATTACAAGAATTTAGTAGATCAATTAGATATAGCTGATTTAGTAACAAAATACCCAAGTGAACTATCTGGTGGAGAGCAACAAAGGGTGGGTATTGCAAGAGCAATGATTAATAAGCCCAGGATTATCTTCGCTGATGAACCGACAGGTAATCTGGATAGCGTGAATACACAAAACGTGGCAGACATAATATACAAATTTAATCTGGAATATAAAATAACTTTTATTATAGTAACTCATGATGAGGAGCTTATATTAAACTATGATAAGAAGTTAGTTATGAGAGACGGTGAATTAGTTGAAGAATAAAAAAAGCAGAAGTGTAAGACTTTCCTTGTTATTTCTAAATGGGCAAAGACTATGGTTGATTGTTATTGTTACCCTATTTACTATGGTAATGACTTTTATATTAACAACATCTTATATGACAGATTTAGTTTTAGATTCAAAAAAAGAAAGTGCCATTAATCAATATGGAAAATTTAATTGCGCAGTAAGGAATATTAATAAGAATGAGTTAGATCAATTAAATAATCTAGAGGGGTTTGATAAAGGGCATTTTCAATTACAGAATAAGATAAGCGAGGACAATTTAGCAATCACATTAGGTAATGCGGATCAAAAATTTTTTGAATTAGCAAGTATAAAACTTATTAAAGGAGAATATCCGAATAGTAATACAGAGTATGTTATGGAAGCCTTTCTGTATGAGAAGTATTTTAATGAATTAAAATTTCCTTTTATATATAATACAGGGAAAGAAGATTTAATAATAACGGGAATAATTAATAATTATTCTCAGAACATGCCGGTATCAACTGAATATCAAAAAGGTGTAAATGATTTTCCGAATATCATTAGCATAGGTATGGATTCTAATCTGAAGTATAATGTATTATTATGTAAAAAAAATTTACTTAAATATGATTCTAATCAAATGTATGCAGAGATACAACAAAAGTTAGAAAACATAGGCATATATACAGATCGATTTGATGATAATACAAAATTATTTCATTATGGAATCAGTGAATATCATGATTTATATACAACGAAAGCAATTTACCTAATAGTCATATTTATTGTAACTTTAATAATATCTTTTGCTTCTATACGTGTGTACTACGTTAAATATAGGTACAACTTTACGGTTTTAATCACATATGGAATGACAAAAAGAGAAATATTTAAAGTTTTATTCCTACAAAATCTATATCTATTTTCTGTTTCGATCATTTTTGCTATAGTTATTGGATTTATTGGCTGTAACTATTTGATTAATCCATTTTTTCATATAGATAATTTTTCGCGTGGTATCTTCATCAAGGCTTTGTTTGTATCGATTTTATGGATTGTGCTAAATTTTGTAGTTGCTATGGTTTATATTATATGTGTCCAGAAGAATATTAATATGGAAAAAATAACGTATAATTTAAACAATGTAGTTAAAATAAAGAAAAAAAACCAAGTAGACAATATCTTTGTAAATAAAAAAAATAGATGGAATCTAATAGGACTTTATGTAATACTACTTTTTTTTATAGCAGCTTCTATATGGTTTGTTGAGAAACATACTATTAATTATGGAGAATTTCCAGAGTATCAATTATTTTCTAAGGAAGCTAGTAGCATGGAAGTGAAAAATAATTATTGTGTACTTAATAATACAGATAATTATATTACGTATGATTCCATAAAACAGATAGAGGAATATAAGGACTTCCTTATAAATGACAAATACTTGAATGCAGATGGTGCATCAATATTGATAGACAAAGACGCTATAAATACTTATTTTTTAGATTGGATATTAAAATATAGAAGTGATAATGCGATTGGTGATAAGTCAACTTTAGATCGAAATTGGCCGCGTGAGGCAGATGAATATAGTTATGTTCCTAATGTGAATTTTATAGCAGTAGATGATATGCAATTACAAAGACTTATATCACGATACAAACTTAACATCATAGATATCAACGGATTCAAGGAGGAAAACAAGGTGTTACTCTTTTTACCTGGATATAAGATTGAGGGTATGGGAGATTTTATGGAGAACGATACCATCAATATTGGTGGTATTAAAAGAATGGATAATACGATTCGATTTAATAAGGAAAGTGTGAAGGTTGTAGAAATAATTAATAAATCGTTTGTTAATGAATATTATGGATATGAAGAAGAATTAGGAGGGATTACAGTTGTTGTTCATGAGGATATTGTTTTAGATAGTAGTGTATTTAATGGTTTTTCTAATGTAAATATTTATTTAGATAAAACTACTCCTAATGAGATATCTTCAAAAATAGATAATATTATGAACCAAATAAATGCTACAATGCAAGGTAGTGTATTATATTCAATACAACATTGGTATGAGTATGATACTATAATCAGGAAATTTGTTGCAGTAATGGGAGTTACATTATCTATTTATGCTATAATATCAATTGTTTTATTCATAACAATGTCTGTTTATATTGATATTATTCGAAATCAATATAAATACGGTATTGGAAGAGCATTTGGTATGAGTATGAGACAATTATTTTCAAGTGTCTTTATTCAGTATATGAAGAGTTTGAGCTATGCAGTAGTTATTACATTTTTATTGCTAAAACCTCTAATAAATAGTGACCAAGACTGGATTAATTTTTTACCTGTATATATAGTGATAAGTAGCATTGTCTTGACGATTACAATTATTTGTAAATATATATCAATTCATCGGTATCTTCATATCTCTATAAATGATATGTTAAGAGAAAAGGTATAAACTATAATAAAAAAGTATGTTGCTTCATAATGAATTAATAATAGCCTACCTAGATTCGTGTATCAAACCACATGCTGAGTTTGATGCATGGATCTATTTTTGTTTATAAGGAAATGATTTTAGAAGCTTTAAATATTTTAGAAAATACATTGATTTTTTTAAGAAAGTAAGCTAATATATGAATAAGTAATAAGAAAATGAAATATCATAACTTAAAGTTATATAATATATAATCTAAAGGAATGAGCATAATTGACTAATTGATTAGAAGAAAGGATGTTGGCAAGAATGAATTACAATATAGCAGTAATACCTGGCGATGGAATCGGACCTGAAATTGTAACAGAGGCAAGAAAAGTATTAGATATGATTGGTAGTACATATGGTCACACATTTAATTATACAGAAGTTTTAATGGGAGGTTGCTCTATTGATGCAACAGGAGTACCATTAACAGATGAAGCAATGCAGGCAGCATTAGCAAGTGATTCGGTTCTTCTTGGTGCAGTAGGGGGCAATGTAGGCCAGTCAAACTGGTATGAGTTACCTCCTAATCTTAGACCAGAGGCAGGACTTCTTAAGATTCGTAAGGGGTTAAATCTATTTGCTAATATCCGCCCTGCTGTATTATTTGATGAATTAAAGGGAGCTTGTCCTTTGAAAGAAGAGATCATTGACGGTGGTTTTGATTTTGTAGTAATGAGAGAGCTTACTGGTGGCTTATACTTTGGTGAGCGAAAAACATATGAAGAGAATGGTGTAACGACAGCCATGGATACACTTACATATAACGAGAATGAGATTCGAAGAATTGCAAAGTGGGGCTTTGACATTGCAAGAAAGAGAAACAAGAGAGTATGTAGTGTTGATAAGGCGAACGTATTAGATTCCTCAAGATTATGGAGAAAAGTTGTGAAAGAAGTTGCAGCAGATTATCCAGATGTACAACTAAGTGATATGTTAGTTGATAACTGTGCAATGCAGTTAGTAAAGAATCCAAAACAATTCGATGTTATCTTAACAGAGAACATGTTTGGAGATATCCTATCCGATGAAGCAAGCATGGTAACTGGTTCAATTGGTATGTTAGCATCGGCAAGTTTAGGAGATACTAAATTAGGTTTATATGAACCAAGTCATGGTTCAGCACCTGATATTGCTGGTCAGAATAAAGCGAATCCAATAGCTACGATTCTATCAGCGGCTATGATGCTTCGATATTCATTCGACTTAGAGAAAGAAGCAAACCAGATTGAAGATGCGGTGAAAGCTGTCTTAAGAGAGGGGTATCGTACCGTTGATATTATGTCAGAAGGAAAGCAACTAGTAGGTACGAAAGAAATGGGCGACCTAATTTGTCAATATATTAATAAATAAGAGATTTTATACGATACTATGTTAAAACGATAAAGAGTATGATAGAATGAAAAAGAATAGTGTCGATACAGGAAAAATAGGAGGTAGTATTATGAGAAGTGATTCAGTTAAAACTGGTATGCAACAGGCACCACACCGTTCCTTATTTAATGCACTTGGAATGACAAAGGAAGAATTAGAGAGACCTTTAGTTGGTATTGTAAGCTCTCATAATGAGATTGTACCAGGTCATATAAACTTAGATAAAATTGTAGAAGCCGTAAGAATTGGTGTAGCCATGGCAGGTGGTACTCCAGTAGTGTTCCCAGCTATTGCAGTATGTGATGGTATTGCAATGGGACATATCGGTATGAAATATTCGCTTGTAACGAGAGATTTAATTTGTGACTCTACAGAAGCAGTAGCTATGGCACATGGATTTGACGCTCTTGTTATGGTACCTAACTGTGATAAGAATGTTCCTGGTCTTTTGATGGCAGCAGCAAGATTGAATATCCCAACAATATTCGTTAGTGGTGGTCCAATGCTTGCAGGTCGTGTAAGAGGTGAAAAGAAGAGCTTATCAAGTATGTTTGAAGCAGTTGGCTCATACGCTGCTGGTAAAATGACAGAAGAAGATGTAGAAGAATTCGAGAATAAGGTTTGTCCAACTTGTGGTTCATGTTCTGGTATGTACACTGCTAATAGTATGAACTGTTTAACAGAAGTACTTGGTATGGGACTTCGTGGCAATGGAACAATTCCAGCGGTATATTCTGAGAGAATTAAGCTTGCTAAGCATGCAGGTATGAAAGTAATGGAATTATATGAGAAGAATATCCGTCCTCGTGATATTATGACAAACGAAGCATTCATGAATGCTTTAACAGTAGATATGGCTCTTGGCTGTAGTACCAATAGTATGTTACATTTACCAGCGATTGCTCATGAAGCAGGAATTGATTTGAATCTAGATATAGCAAATGAAATTAGCGCAAAAACACCAAACTTATGTCATCTTGCACCAGCAGGTTCAACCTATATGGAAGACCTTAATGAAGCAGGCGGTGTGTATGCTGTTATGAATGAATTAAATAAAAAGAATCTATTACACACAGATTGTATTACTGCTACAGGAAAGACGGTTGGAGAAAATATAGCAGGTTGTGTAAACCGCGATAAAGAAGTTATTCGTGAGATTGATAATCCATACAGTACTACAGGTGGTATTGCAATCTTAAAAGGAAATCTTGCACCAGATTCCGGTGTTGTAAAACGTTCTGCAGTAGCGCCAGAGATGTTAAAACATCAAGGACCAGCCAGAGTATTTGACTGTGAAGAAGATGCAATCGAAGCAATCAAAGGCGGTAAGATTGTTGCTGGTGATGTTGTTGTTATTCGTTACGAAGGACCTAAAGGTGGCCCTGGTATGAGAGAGATGTTAAATCCAACATCTGCAATTGCCGGAATGGGACTTGGTTCAAGCGTAGCACTTATAACAGATGGACGTTTCAGTGGAGCCTCAAGAGGCGCTTCTATCGGTCATGTTTCTCCAGAAGCTGCTGTTGGTGGACCAATTGCTTTAGTTGAAGAAGGAGATATCATTAAGATTGATATCAATGCTAATACCCTTGACATGGATGTGTCAGATGAAGAATTAGAGAGAAGACGTGCTAATTGGAAACCTAGACAACCAAAAATAACAACAGGTTATCTTGCACGTTATGCAGCTATGGTTACTTCTGGCAATAGAGGAGCGATCTTAGAGGTACCACATCAATAAGTAAACAACCAGATTAATGAGGAAAGAGGTGTAGTATGCAATTAACAGGTTCAGAAATATTAGTAGAGTGCTTAAAAGAACAGGGTGTTGATACGATTTTTGGTTATCCTGGTGGTGCTGTTCTCAATATTTACGATGCATTATATAAACATCAAGATGAGATTAGACACATTCTAACTTCCCATGAACAAGGTGCTTCACATGCTGCAGATGGTTATGCAAGATCAACGGGTAAGGTTGGAGTTTGTTTGGCAACCAGTGGACCAGGAGCAACAAATCTTGTTACTGGAATTGCCACTGCATATATGGATTCTGTTCCAATGGTAGCAATTACAGGTAATGTTACGGTACCATTACTTGGAAAAGATAGTTTCCAAGAAGTTGATATAGCTGGTATTACGATGCCGGTTACGAAACATAACTTCATTGTAAAAGATGTAACGAAATTAGCAGATACACTTCGTCTGGCATTCAAGATTGCGATTACTGGTAGACCAGGTCCTGTACTTGTAGATATAACAAAGGACGTAACAGCTGCTAAGACTGAATATATAAAAGTTGTTCCTGAGAAAATTGAACGTGTGACAGAAACAATTAAAGAAGAAGACCTTGTAACAGCAGCCCAGATGATTAAGGAAGCGAGCAAACCAATGATATTCGTAGGTGGAGGCGCGGTAATCTCTGAAGCGAGTGAGGAACTTAATACCTTCGTTGATCTAGTAGACGCTCCAGTTTGTGATACGTTAATGGGTAAAGGTGCATTCAGTGGAGAAGATGAAAGATATACGGGAATGCTTGGTATGCATGGAACTAAGACATCAAACCTTGCTGTAACGGAGTGTGATTTATTAATTACAATCGGAGCAAGATTTAGTGACCGTGTTACTGGCAATATTGATAAATTCGCTGCAGGCGCTAAGATTCTTCAGATTGATGTGGATCCAGCAGAAATCAATAAGAACGTTATTACAGACCATAGTATTGTAGGTGATATTAAGATGGTTCTAAAACGTATGAATGATAAATTGACACAGCATGATCATAGTGAATGGATACAACAAGTGTTGGATATGAAAGAAAAATATCCTTTAAAATATAACAAGGATATCCTAACCGGACCTTACATAATTGAGAAGGTATATGAGATAACGAAAGGTGATGCCATTATCACTACGGAAGTTGGTCAACATCAAATGTGGTCAGCACAGTTTTTTAAATATCAAAAAGCTAGAACCTTCTTAACTTCAGGTGGACTTGGCACAATGGGTTATGGCTTAGGTGCTTGTATTGGTGCTAAAGTTGCAAACCCGGATAAGATTGTTGTGAACATGGCTGGTGATGGTTGTTTTCGCATGAACATGAATGAGATTGCCACAGCGACACGTTATAACATTCCGATTATTCAAATTGTGTTCAATAATCATGTACTTGGCATGGTACGTCAATGGCAGTCATTATTCTATGAAGAAAGATATTCTTACACGGTATTAAACGATGCGGTTGATTTTGTGAAATTAGCAGAAGCTATGGGAGCAAAGGCATATCGTATTACGAAGAAAGAAGAAGTAGAGAGCGTCTTAAGAGAAGCTATTGAACTGAATATTCCAGTAGTGATTGATTGTCAAATCCAAAGCGATGATAAAGTATGGCCAATGGTTGCACCAGGTGCTGCTATTGATGAAGTATTCACAGAAGAGGATCTTAAGAAGTAACGAATAATATGTCCTAGTATTGAATAGTATGAATTTAGGATGTTTTCAGTATATATTATATGGCTATAGATCTCAGACGGAGTACAACCTTTCGTCTGAGATATTGCCTATGATGTTTGTAAGCCGAGCGGATGAATACTATTTATTTTGTAGACCTATGGCTCTTAGCAAGAATACAGTGATATTCTCAAATTAGAAAATCATGGATATTGCTTCTTAGAGTATATAATGGTAGAATACTGATAACTAATTTAACATTTTAGTTGAAAAAGACAATTTAGGATTGACTTCATATTTTTTTAGTTTTATAATGTAACACGATAAAGTTGTCAAGTAAAAAAGGAGGAAGTACAAGTGAGTAGAGTATTTAATTTTTCAGCAGGTCCAGCTGTTTTACCTGAAGAAGTGTTAAAAGAAGCAGCAGCAGAGATGTTAGATTACAATGGTACAGGAATGTCAGTAATGGAGATGAGTCACCGTTCCAAAGCTTACCAAGAGATCATTCAAACTGCAGAAAAAGATTTAAGAGACTTAATGAATATACCTGATAATTACAAGGTATTATTCTTACAAGGCGGAGCATCTCAACAATTTGCGATGATTCCAATGAACCTTATGAAGAATAAAGTAGCTGATTACATCATCACAGGTCAATGGGCTAAGAAGGCCTTTAAAGAAGCACAGATGTATGGAAAGGCAAGAGCAGTAGCATCTTCAGAGGATAAAACTTTCTCCTATATTCCCGATTGTTCAGACTTAGATATTGACGACGATGCAGATTATGTGTACATATGTGAAAACAACACAATCTATGGAACTAAGTTCAAGACATTACCGAACACAAAAGGTAAAACTTTAGTAGCCGATGTATCTTCTTGTTTCTTATCAGAACCAGTTGATGTTTCGAAATATGGTGTTATCTATGGTGGTGTTCAAAAGAATGTTGGTCCAGCAGGTGTTGTAATTGTTATTATTCGTGAAGATTTAATTACTGAGGATACTCTAGATGGTACTCCAACAATGTTAAAATATAAAATCCATGCAGATAACGACTCATTATACAATACGCCTCCAGCTTACGGAATCTATATCTGTGGTAAAGTCTTTAAATGGTTAAAGAAGATGGGTGGCCTTGGGGCTATGAAAGAGCATAATGAAAAGAAAGCAGCAATCCTTTATGATTACTTAGATCAAAGTAAACTATTCAAAGGTACCGTTGTAAAGGAAGATCGTTCCCTAATGAATGTTCCTTTTATAACTGGTGACGAAGAATTAGATGCTAAGTTTGTTAAAGAAGCAAAAGCAGCAGGTTTTGAAAACTTAAAAGGACACAGATCAGTTGGTGGTATGAGAGCTAGTATCTACAATGCAATGCCAATTGAAGGTGTTGAGAAGCTTGTTGATTTCATGAAGAAATTCGAAGCAGAAAACGTAAAATAGAGTAAGAAGGTCATACAAAAAGAGATCTAAGAGGATATGGGAGGACAATAACATGGTTAAGTATAATTGCCTTAATCCAATTGCAGATATTGGGTTGGATTTGTTTACAGAACAATATGTTAAGACAGATGCAATTGATGAAGCAGAAGCGGTTTTAGTACGTAGCGCTGCCATGCATGATTTAGAGCTTAGTGATAACTTATGTGCTATTGCTAGAGCAGGTGCAGGTGTTAACAATATTCCACTTGATAAATGCGCAGAAAAGGGTATTGTAGTGTTTAATACACCAGGAGCTAACGCTAATGGTGTTAAGGAACTGGTTGTTGCTGGTTTGATGCTTGCTTCTCGTGATTTAGTTGGTGGTATGAACTGGGTTAAAGAGAATAAGGAAGATGCAAACATTGCTAAGACAATGGAAAAAGCAAAATCCAAATTCGCAGGTAAAGAAATTCAGGGCAAGAAACTAGGTATTGTTGGTCTTGGGGCAATCGGTGTACTTGTTGCCAATGCAGCTAACCGTCTTGGTATGGAAGTGTATGGTTGTGACCCATTTATCTCAGTAGAGCATGCTTGGAATCTTTCAAGAGATATCAAATACGTAAAGACAAGAGAAGAAATCTTTAGAGAATGTGATTATATATCAGTTCATGTACCGTTATTAGATGATACAAGACAGATGATCAATAAAGATACAATGGCAACAATGAAAGATGGCGTAGTAATTCTTAACTTCGCAAGAGATCTTCTTGTTAATGATGACGATATGGCAGAAGCTTTAGCATCAGGTAAAGTAGGAAAATACGTTACTGACTTCCCGAATGCAAAGACAGCTAATATGGAAGGCGTTATTGCATTCCCACACTTAGGTGCATCAACAGCTGAATCAGAAGATAATTGTGCTGTTATGGCAGTTAAAGAAATCGTTGACTTTATGGACAATGGTAATATTAAGAATTCAGTAAATTACCCAGCATGTGATGCCGGTATATGTGCGAGTGAAGGACGAATTGCAATTAACCATAGAAACATTCCTAATATGTTAAGTCAGTTTACAAATGTATTCGCTACTGAGAACATTAATATTGATAACATGGTTAATAAGAGCCGTGGAGATTATGCCTATACGGTAATAGATATTGCAGCTTCTTCAACTGAAACATTAGTAGAGAAATTAACTGCTATTGATGGGGTATTAAAGATTAGAGTAGTTAAATAATTGAAATTAATATAATAATAAAACAAAGGGCTGTTAAAATTAACAGCCCTTATTCGTGATAAAGGAGATGAACATATGGCAAAGATTAAACCTTTTGGATGTATTAGACCGAATGTAGATGTTGTATCAAGAGTAGCAGCATTACCATATGATGTGTATAGCAGAGAAGAAGCAAAAGCTGAAGTTGCAAAGGAACCCTTATCGTTTCTAAAGATTGACCGGGCAGAGACAGGGTTCGATGATTCTGTAGATACCTATGATGCTAGAGTATATGCGAAGGCGAAAGAGACATTAGAGGCAATGATCTTAGATGGAACCTTTATAACAGATGAAGATTCTTGTTATTATCTCTATGAACTTGTAATGAATGGGCGTTCACAAACGGGAATTGTAGCCTGCGCTTCTATTGATGATTATCTGAACAATGTAATTAAGAAGCATGAAAACACACGAGAAGATAAGGAGATTGACCGTATTAACCATGTAGATATATGTAATGCACAGACCGGACCAATATTCCTAGCTTATCGTGCCACTATACAGTTGAATGCGGTAGTTGATAAAGTGAAGAAAGGCATTCCATTATATGCGTTTACTTCACCAGATGAGATTACTCATAATGTGTGGAAAGTAGTAGACCTTGAAGATAATGCAATTATTGAAAAAGCATTTGCTGATATGGATCAAATCTATATTGCAGATGGGCACCATCGTTGTGCCTCAGCAGTTAAAGTAGGATTAAAGAGACGTAGTGAGATGCCTACTTATACAGGAGAAGAAGAATTCAATTCATTCTTATCTGTATTATTTCCAGATGAACAGCTAATGATTATGGATTATAATAGAGCAGTGAAAGATTTGAATGGTTATTCAAAGGAAGATTTTATTAAAAAGATAGAGAATAACTTTGACCTTACTCTAGTTGGGGAGAAGGCATATGTACCTGAACATAAATCTACTTTTGGAATGTATCTAGATAAGCAGTGGTATAAGTTAGAGGCCAAAGAGAACTTGAAGGCTATTACAGACCCTGTAGAAGGGTTAGATGTATCGGTGTTGCAGGATTATTTGTTAAATCCTATTCTTGGAATTGAAGATCCAAGAATGGACAAACGTATTGAATTCATCGGTGGTATCAGGGGCCTTTTAGAACTTGAACGTAGAGTGAATTCTGATATGGAAGTAGCGTTTGCCATGTATCCAACATCAATAGGAGAATTATTTGCAGTAGCAGACGCAAATCGATTAATGCCTCCAAAATCTACATGGTTTGAGCCTAAATTAAGAAGTGGAATATTCATTCATTCTTTGGACTAGTGTCCTCTTCACTTTAAGAATAAACATTCTTTTATGAAGGAAGATGTAGTTTTATTTGGAATTGTATAAATTGTATATTTGTTAATATTTTTTTCATTTGATTATATCAGATTTTATGATAGAATTATATTATGAATTAAATTATGTCATATAATTGTCGAATGATTACATAATAGGTCATATCGATGGGACAATCCAAATCATGAAAGTGAAATATATAAGAGAATGGAGATTATAAGTATGGGTAGCTTTTTTAGCCTAGAAGGTGGTTTTTTCAGTGGAATGGGAAAAATCTTTGATATTATGTTAGTAAGTTTGCTATGGGTGCTATGTTGTATTCCAATTATAACAATCGGACCAGCAACTACAGCTCTATACTATTGTGTAGTTAAGTCGATCCGTAGAGAAAGAGGATATGTAGCAAAAGAATTTTTCCACTCATTTAAAGTGAATTTAAAACAAGGAACAATTGTTGGTCTGATTTTTACATTACTGGCTGTTGTAATGTCATTTAATTTCCATATTGTTAAACAAATGGAAGGTAAATTAGGTAGTATTTTATTTGGAATCTATATTGCATTAAGTTTATTTATCATTATCACTGCAATTTATGTATTTCCAAACTTATCAAGATTTACTTTGACATTCAAGAATCTTTTTAAGAATTCAATTATTATGGCAATCAGACATTTGCCATTTACAATAATAATAGCAGTTATAGTTGCATTCGCAGCATTCCTAATGTGGTGGATACCAATTGCTGCTTTATTTGTACCAGGCGTAGCCTGCTTGTTAGTATCATTTTTGATGGAAAAGATCTTGAAGAAATATACGCCAGAAGATGCTGGTAGACCAGATGCTTGGTATATGGAATAATAGATGATTGTATAAGATGTCGAAAAATAATAAACAAAACATTTTGATTGTATAAAAATAAAGAAATACAGGTGTGAATTTTGCAATATTCTTGAACAATATGTCAAGTAATGCAACATTTACACCTGTTTATGTATAAGTGCATATTACATATCAATGAAATGGTATTTATTACTAAATATAATTGTTTTTTTATGGAAATAGTGATACAATATAAGTAATATTGTGATACACAGGGAGGACATTATATGAACGATATATTATACAATTTATGTGATTGGGCAGAAATCGAAGCAATTGTCTATTCAGAGCATGATAATCCTCATACTATTCTAGGAGCACATGTAGTAGAGGAAGGTATCCTATTTAATATATTTATTCCTACGGCAGCGAGTGTTGTATTGCATATGACAAAAACAGGTAAAGAATATACAATGGAGATAGCTGATGAAGCTGGATTCTTCTCAGTACTAGTAAATGGTAAGAGAATTCCGGAATATACTTATGTAGTTACTTATGATAATGGGGACAAGCAAGAGATTGTAGACCCATACCGATTTGATCCGGTAATTGATGGAATGGATTTAAAACTGTTTACAAGCGGAATACATTATGATATATATAATAAATTAGGTGCACACCCTATGGAAATCGATGGAGTTTGCGGTGTTTTGTTTGGGGTGTGGGCACCAAATGCAATGCGAGTTAGTGTTGTTGGTGATTTTAATCTATGGGATGGTAGACGTCATCCTATGAGAAGATTAGGGGATTCTGGTGTGTTTGAACTATTTATTCCAGGTCTGCACTGTGGTGAACTCTACAAATATGAGGTTAAAGTAAATAGTCAATGTGTAATGTTGAAAGCGGATCCATATGGATATGCTTCCGAGTTAAGACCTGCAACAGCATCTATTATTTATGACATTAATTCCTATCAATGGAAAGATCAAAACTTTATAGCAAAACGTGAGAATCGCGATTACAAAGAAGAGCCAATGTTAATCTATGAAGTTCATTTGGGGTCCTTTAAGAAACCAGAAGACGAAGATAAGACTTTCTATAATTATAGAGAACTTGCCGTTATGATAGCAGATTTTGTGAAAGAGATGGGATATACGCATGTTGAATTAATGCCGATTATGGAACATCCACTAGATGCCTCCTGGGGATATCAGGTTACAGGATATTATGCTGCGACTGCAAGGTATGGAACACCAGAAGACTTTATGTATTTTGTAGAATATATGCATATGCACAACATTGGAGTAATCTTAGATTGGGTACCAGCTCATTTTCCAAGAGATACCTTTGGTTTGGCCAACTTTGATGGGACATGCCTATATGAACATCACGATCCTAGACAAGGTTCCCACCCTCATTGGGGAACGCTGATCTATAATTACGGAAGACCAGAAGTTGCAAACTTCTTAATTGCTAATGCATTGTTTTGGGCTGAGAAGTATCATATTGATGGGATCCGTATGGATGCTGTGGCTTCTATGTTATATCTTGATTATGGTAAAAATCATGGTGAATGGGTTGCCAATATATATGGAGGTCATGAGAACCTAGAAGCAGTAGAATTCTTACGTAATCTATCTAAGGTTTTTAGAAAGAAGCATAAAGGGGTTTTGTTAATTGCAGAAGAATCCACAGCCTGGGAGAAAGTAACTGGTGATGTGGAAGATGGGGGTCTGGGATTTGACTTAAAGTGGAATATGGGTTGGATGAATGACTTTGTTAACTATATGAAATGCGATCCTTTATTCAGAAAAGGTCATCATGGTGAATTAACGTTCAGCATGATTTATGCTTATAGTGAAAACTTCGTTCTTGTATTATCTCATGACGAAGTGGTACATGGAAAAGGTTCTATGATAAATAAGATGCCAGGAAGTCATGACCAAAAGTTCGCAAATCTACGTGTTACGTATGGGTATATGATGGCACATCCAGGGAAGAAATTATTATTCATGGGACAAGATATTGCTCAATTTGATGAGTGGAATGAGAATGAAAGTATTCAGTGGAACTTACTAGAATATGACTCGCATCGTGAAATGAAAGATTATGTGAAGGCATTAAATCGTCTATACAAGGATTATCCTGCGTTATACCGAATGGATTTTACTAGTGATGGATTTGAATGGATTAATAGTTTGGATGCGGATAAGAGTACCATAAGCTTCTTAAGAAAGACCGAGAAGGAAGAAGAAACCCTATTAATTATATGTAACTTCACGCCAGTAGTATATGAAAACTTCAAAGTAGGAGTTCCGTTCAAGGGCAAATATAAAGAAACCTTCAATAGTGATAAGGAAACATTTGGTGGTAAAGGATATGTGAATCCAAGACTTAAATACTCTAAGGAAGACGAATGCGATGGTCGTGAGAATTCAATACATGTTACTGTACCGCCACTTGGAATTAGTGTATTCACATGTACTCCGGTAGTTGAAGTAAAACTTGATAAGAAGTCTGAGAAAACTTCTGTAGGCACGAAAACTACTAAATCAGAAAAAGTATCGGAAAAGACATCAAAAACTTCCAAGGCAGCGAAGGAATCCAAACCTTCTAAGACAACGAAAACCTCGACGGAGAAGAAAGCTTCAACTAAGAAGAAGCCTGCGACGGAAACAGCGATAAAGAAGCAAGCTTCAACTAAGAAGAAGCCTGCGACGGAAACAACGACAAAGAAGCAAGCTTCAACAGCAAAGAATTCATCAAATGCTAAGGAAGAAGAAAAAAAACTATCGTTAGAGGAAGAAATCGCTAGAGAACTTAAGACTGCGAAGACGGATGAAGTAACGATAGTAATAGAAACTGACACACAGGACGAAGTAGCTGCAACTACAGTAGATATTACTGAAGAAGCAATAGATGAAGTTAATCAGCCAGTGAAAAGAAAGCGAGGAAGACCTCGTAAACAACCGGTATAAATAAAGAAACAATTACAAAATCGGATAAACAGAAGCATAGCGAATGTATGAACGAGATTTATATTTACGTATTAGAAAGAATAATAGGAGATAAAGATGAACTTGAACACAATTTTTCTATCAACTCAGTCACTGCAAGAAGGTGCTGAGGAAGTAGCAAAGAAAGTAACAAAACTATCAAAATATCTTGATAAAGCACAAGATCAGATTATTGCTTTTGGCTTAAAATTACTTGTTGTATTATTAATATGGTTTATAGGTAAGAAAATCATTAAGGTATTACTTCATATATTAGAGAAGACATTTAATAGAAGCAATATGGAGACTAGTGTAGCTATCTTCTTGTTGGCAGTTATTAAAGCAATCCTATATGGTATCTTAGTTGTAATTTTAATTAGTAATATTGGTGTGGACACCTCATCCTTAGTAGCAGTACTTGGTACCGCCACATTATCAATTGGTTTAGCACTACAAGGTAGTTTAGCAAACTTTGCTGGTGGTGTTCTAATACTTATTATGAAACCATTCCGTGTAGGTGATTATATTATAACTCCAGATAAAGAAGGTACTGTTACGGGACTTGATATCTTCTATACGCGAATGTTAACTGCTGATAATCGTTTGGTAGTTATTCCAAACGGAGTGTTATCCAATTCCAATATTATTAATGTAACACATGAACCTATACGTCGTTTGGATTTATCTGTATTAATCGACTATTCTGAGAATATTAAAATGGTTAAAGATATCTTGGAGAGAGTTAGTAGTGAGCATGAATTAGTATTAAAGGACTATGAGACACAAATCTTTGTTAATAGTTTTGATCCTAGTGCAATTAATATAGGTATTCGTATGTGGGTAAAAACAGAAGATTATTGGATTCTTAAGTGGGATATTCTAGAGAAAATCAAAGAAGCCTTCGATGCGAATGATGTAACAATACCGTTCGATCAATTAGACGTTAATGTTACAAATAGGGATGCTGTATCAAAATAATGACCATCATAAAAAGAGCTCTAAAAAGATAAAATAAAAAGTAATCTAAAAAGTAATCTATAAAAATAAAGGATGAGGTAAGAAGATGCTAGATGTAAAACAAAGAACAATTCAAGTAATTGAAGTAGAGGAAGGTTATATTTTTGAGATTCATGAATTACCTGTTGATAAGGATACAGTAGTTGAAGTATGGGTATATCAAAAAGAATACACAACTAAAATCCATGCATTTAGTATAATGAAAAGTACTATTTCAAATCCAACTAAATTATACAAACATATCGAAGACAATATGAAGGAATATATTGATACGTATAAGGAAGAAGTAATTGAAGAGATAGAAGATTAACCACAAACTTATAAAGATTAATAAATGCAACATTGTAATTAATAAAGCTAAGTTAAAAAGTATAGAAAATGGCACATATCCGCATATAATATTATGTAAATTAACAAAAAGAAATTTTATGTCTTTTCTTTTGGAGTAAAACATGGTATTTTATTAATAGCGGATTTGAGTATCCGTATCAAAGGGTGTTCTCAAATTTTATTTGAGGACACCTTTTTTATATAAGCTGAGCTAATAATATTAATTAGTTATATTGTTTGTTCTTTAATTTCTTATATAATGCGGGGAATACGGATTCAAAATAGATAGGATACCATGTACATATCCTTAGACAAAACGGAAGGAAGATAGGAAAATGGCGTTAAAAAATGTGATATCAGAAGTATTTGCGATCGATGTATTTAATGATGCTGTAATGGCAGAGCGTTTACCAAAGAAGGTTTATGCAGCTCTAATGAAAACAATTGAAGATGGAGAAGAACTCGATCTTGAAATTGCTAATGTTGTTGCACATGCAATGAAAGAATGGGCATTAGAAAAAGGTGCAACACACTATACACATTGGTTCCAACCAATGACAGGTATTACAGCGGAGAAACATGATTCATTCATCAGTCCTGCTTCTAATAGCGGCCAAGCGATTCTTGAATTCTCTGGTAAAGAGTTAATTAAGGGAGAGCCAGATGCTTCTTCATTCCCATCTGGTGGACTTCGGGCTACGTTCGAAGCAAGAGGGTATACAGCTTGGGATTGTACATCACCAGCATTCTTGCGTGAAGATGCAGCTGGGGTAACGTTATGTATTCCTACGGCTTTTTGTTCCTATACAGGAGAGGCTTTGGATAAGAAAACACCACTTCTTCGTTCAATGGAAGCAATTAATACACAAACTGTCCGTATACTTAAATTATTCGGACATGATGATGTAAAGAAAGTTGAGTGTTCTGTTGGTCCAGAGCAAGAATATTTTCTAGTAGATCGTGAAAAATATTTACAAAGAGAAGATTTAATTTTTACTGGTCGTACGTTGTTTGGCGCAATGCCACCAAAAGGTCAAGAATTAGATGATCATTATTTTGGTAGTATCAAAGAACGTATTGCTGCTTATATGAAAGAATTAAACATAGAATTATGGAAATTAGGTATTCTATCAAAGACACAACACAACGAAGTAGCACCTGCACAACATGAGATGGCTCCAATCTATGGAACAGCTAATATTGCAACGGATCATAATCAATTGGTTATGGAGACAATGAAGAAAGTTGCTAAGCGTCGAGGACTAGAATGCTTATTGCATGAAAAACCATTCGCTGGTGTAAGTGGGTCTGCGAAACATGATAACTGGTCACTTGTTACCAATACTGGAAAGAATCTATTAGAACCAGGGAAGACACCTAATGAGAATATTCAATTCTTATTATTCTTATCGGCTATCATTAAAGCAGTAGATGAGAATGCAGTCTTACTTCGCATGTCTGCTTCTAACCCTGGTAACGATCATAGACTAGGAGCCAACGAAGCACCGCCAGCAGTTATATCAATCTTCCTTGGAGAACAATTAGAAGATGTTATTAGTCAGCTTATTGAAACGGGAGAAGCAAGATCTTGCAAACAAGGTGGCAAGCTTAATACTGGTGTTCATACCTTACCTGAATTTAAGAAAGATGCAACAGACCGTAACCGTACATCACCGTTTGCATTCACTGGCAATAAATTCGAGTTCCGTATGGTTGCTTCCTCCATGTCAGTAGCAGATGCGAATATTGTATTGAATACAATTGTGGCAGATGCCTTATGTGATATGGCAGATGAATTAGAGAAGGCAGATAATTTTGATATTGCTGTTCATGATTTAATTAAACGTACCTTAACAAATCATCAAAGAATTATATTCAATGGTAATGGATATTCAGAAGAATGGAAGGGAGAAGCAGAGAGAAGAGGACTTCCTAATACACCAACTATGGTTGATGCAATACCTTCATTAATTGACGCCCACACGGTTGAAATCTTTGAAAAATTCAGTGTTCTTTCGTCTAAAGAATTACATTCACGTGCTGAAGTAAATTATGAGAATTATTCAAAGACAATCAATATAGAAGCTAAAACTATGATTGAGATGGTTAATAAGCAATATATTCCAGCTGTTATTAAGGCAGTGAAGACCTTGGCTGATTCTATTAATAGTATCCAAACAGCTGTACCAAGCGCTGATGTTTCTGTCCAGAGCGAATTACTAATTCGATGTTCTGAACTTCTAGCAAAAGCTAAAGCTGCCGTTGTTAATCTTGAAAATATAGTTGCAACAGCTGCTAAAAAAGCAGAAGGTAAAGAACGAGCAATATATTTTAAAGATGTGGCAGCTAAAGCTATGGAAGAACTAAGAACACCAATCGATGAATTAGAACTTATTATTGATAAATCTATATGGCCAGTTCCTACTTATGGAGATTTGTTATTCGAGGTATAGGTTAACCTTGAACGCTGTTTTCAGATACTGTAGGTAGACTACTTAGATTGTTGTTTTCTGTATTATCAGGAAGAGATTTAAGATATTCCTGACCATTACGATGGGAGATTCCTACGCCATTTATGCCACCGTTTTTAGCTAGTGCTACTCCTTCTTCTTTGGAAAGAGTGCTTCCATCGGATAGCTGGTAACCAGTAACCTTCCCACTGTGTTTTACCAATGCAACAATATTTTTAGCATTTGGCCCTGGACTTGGGATATTATCAAGAGCATTCATTGCAAGGGAAGAAGTATTTAATTCTTTATTATCGTTTTGCAACATTAGTCATCACCTCTTTCTAAGTTTAGTATGTTCGATGTGATAGTTAATATACTAGAGATAATTTCATAATTATGAAGAAATTTAGGTAAGAACAGGCTAATGGTTATTTGACATAAGTATTCTAACTACTAAATATAAAAACTTAAAAAAAATAAAAAAGGGTATTCCCTTTTGGGGGAAAACGTGGTATTTTATATCTAGGCGGATAAAAGATTATTCGTGGAACAAAGGTGTTCTCAAAGTGTATTTGAGAACACCTTTTTTATTTTGCATGAATAGTTTCGATGCTACATAATTTTAATTATTAATGGAAGGAAGGATAAAGATATGGCAAAAGACGTAATTTCAGAAGTATTTGCAATTGATGTATTTAATGATGTAGTAATGGCAGAGCGTTTACCTAAGAAAGTATATGCTACTCTTAAGAAGACAATTGAAGAGGGAGAGGAACTAGACCTTGATATTGCTAATATAGTAGCACATGCTATGAAAGAATGGGCACTTGAGCGAGGTGCAACGCACTATACACATTGGTTCCAACCAATGACTGGTATTACAGCAGAAAAACATGATTCTTTCATTAGTGCGGCATCGAATGGTGGTAAAGCAATTCTTGAATTCTCAGGAAAAGAGTTAATTAAAGGTGAGCCAGATGCATCATCATTCCCTTCAGGTGGTCTACGTGCTACATTCGAAGCCAGAGGATATACTGCATGGGATTGTACATCACCAGCATTCTTAAGAGAAGATGCAGCAGGTGTTACGTTATGTATACCTACAGCTTTTTGTTCTTACACAGGAGAAGCTCTTGATAAGAAAACTCCACTACTTCGTTCAATGGAAGCTATTAGTACGCAAGCAGTGCGTGTGTTAAAGTTATTCGGACATGACGATGTTAAGAAAGTTGATTGCTCTGTAGGTCCAGAACAAGAATATTTCTTAGTTGATAAAGAAAAATATATGAAGAGAGAAGACTTGATCTATACTGGCCGTACCTTATTCGGTGCAATGCCTCCAAAAGGTCAAGAGCTTGATGATCACTATTTCGGAAGTATTAAAGAAAGAATTGCTGGATACATGAAAGAATTAAATGTGGAGTTATGGAAACTTGGAATTCTTTCTAAGACACAACATAACGAAGTTGCTCCAGCACAACATGAAATGGCTCCTATCTATGGAACAGCCAATATTGCAACAGACCATAATCAATTAGTAATGGAAACAATGAAGAAAGTTGCGAAACGTCGTGGACTTGAATGTCTTCTTCACGAAAAACCATTTGCAGGTGTTAATGGTTCAGGTAAACATAATAACTGGTCGCTCGTTACGAATACAGGTAAGAATCTTCTTGAGCCAGGTAAAACTCCTCATGAAAACATTCAATTCTTATTAATTTTATCTGCAATTATTAAAGCAGTAGATGAAAATGCTGCATTACTTCGCCTATCAGCATCAAATCCAGGAAACGATCACAGACTTGGAGCGAATGAAGCACCTCCTGCAATCATCTCTATCTTCCTTGGAGAACAATTAGAAGATGTAATCAGCCAATTAATTGAAACTGGTGAAGCAAAATCTTCAAAACAAGGTGGTAAGTTGAATATTGGAGTACATACACTTCCAGAGCTTAAGAAAGATGCTACAGATAGAAATCGTACATCACCATTTGCATTCACAGGTAACAAATTTGAATTCCGTATGGTTGCTTCCTCCATGTCAATCGCTGGTGCAAACACGGTATTAAATACAATTGTTGCAGATGTATTATCTGATATGGCGGATGAACTTGAAAATGCTGAAAACTTTGATTTAGCTGTACATGACTTAATTAAGAAGACATTAACAGACCATCAAAGAGTTATCTTCAATGGCAATGGTTATTCAGAAGAATGGGTAGCTGAAGCAGAACGTAGAGGACTTCCAAATGTTAAGACTATGGTTGATGCAGTTCCTTCTCTTGTAAGTGAGAAATCAATCAAGATGTTTGAGAAATTCAAAGTATTCTCAGAGGTGGAATTACATTCTCGTGCAGAAATCAACTATGAAGCATACTCAAAAGCTATCAATATTGAAGCTAAGACTATGATTGAAATGGTTAACAAAAAGTATATCCCAGCTGTAATTAAAGCAGTTGCTACATTAGCTGAATCAATCAACAGTGTGAAAGCTGCTGTTCCAAGTGCAGATGTAAGCGTTCAAACGACCTTATTAACGGATACCTCAGCTTTACTTGCAAAGGCAAAAGCAGCAGTTATTAACTTACAAGAAGTTGTCACAGAAGCTGCTACGAAGGAAGAAGGAGCAGAACAAGCAACCTATTTCAAAGATGTTGTATTTTCAGCTATGGCTGAACTAAGAGCTCCAATCGATGCATTAGAATTAATCATTGATAAAGAAGCATGGCCAGTACCAACATATGGAGAATTGTTATTTGAAGTATAATATTACTAACTTTCTTAATACAATATAATTAAATAAGTAAATTAAAAAGAGAACCACATAACTCGGAGTATAGTTATGTGGTTTTTAGTATATATATGTTTAAAAATGGTAAATAAATGAATGAAGTCTTGCCAGAAATTATGTAAGATGTTATGATGTAAAGATAGTATTTTAACTCCTAACATGAGACGGTTAGTGCTATAGTATTAGAGAAAAGGAGAAGTATAGTAGTAGAATATAAGTACTACTACGTTATGCTAATATGTATTATGAAGAAGAGAAATCATAAAAATGGATTTGCAAAAAAATTATTAGGGATGTCTGTATTACAGTATATAGTATCTTCGGGGGTATTAATTATAATCGCTAGTATCTGTTTGATATCTGGAATGCGATCGGAAGCTATCGATGGTTTAGAGAGTATGGCTAAAACCATTCAAATTACTTTTAATTCTATGGATACAGGGGATTATGCCATTAATGAAGGCAATGAATTAATAAAGGGAAGTATGAATATTACCGGGGAGAAGGAATTACTTGATACATTGGCTAAAGAATCAGGTAACGAGATTACGTATTTTTATGGGGATACTCGAGTTGCAACAACAATTAAGAACAAAGATGGAAGTGCTATTATAGGAACGAAGGCATCAGATCAAGTTGTACAAGAAGTATTAAAAGAAGGAAATACATATACAGATTATAATATTAAGATTAATGAAAAGCCATATTATGCGTATTATATGCCATTAAAGAATGCGGATGGTAGTACAGTAGGTATGCTTTTTGTAGGTAAAGAGTGTAGCGATATTAATGCCTTTATTAGAGCCAAAATTGAAACGATCTTATTGTTTGCGGTAGCTATGGTTCTTGCATTCAGTATTGCAAGTTTCTTCATTGCTAAATTATTTGCTAATGGCATCGTATTAGTAAAAGGTGCATTGACAGATCTTGAACGTGGAGAGCTTAAGATAGAAGTTAATGATAAGTTGTTGAATAAGAAAGATGAAATTGGCGAAATCGCTAGAGCGTTAAATAATGTAATAACACGATTCAAATCCGTTATTGGAATTCTTAATCAAAGCTGTGACACCTTATTGGTAGAAGGAGAAGGGCTAGAGAGTTTAGCGACACAATCAAGTAAGACTTCTGAAGATATCAGTATTGCAATTGATGAGATTGCAAAGGGTGCAGTAACACAGGCTTCGGATATCGAGAGTGCAACTTTGAACGTGGCTAATATGGGTTCATTAATTGAGAAGATTACGGGTGACATTGAATCATTGAATATAATTACCGAAGCTGTTCTTGAAACTGAGAATGAAGCAAATAATAATATGAATGAACTATCAGAGTCTAATGTTAATACGACGAATGCGATAAATCGAATTGCCTCTAATATCGAAAAGACAGATAATTCTGTTCAAAAGATAGGAGAAGCGCTTAAACTAATAACGAATATAGCAGATGAGACGAATCTTCTATCCTTGAATGCCTCAATTGAAGCAGCAAGAGCAGGGGAAGCAGGAAGAGGTTTTAGTGTCGTAGCAGCGCAGATTCAAAAACTAGCAGAAGAATCTAATGCATCAGCTAAGAAGATTGATGATATTCTTAAGATGTTAGCCGAGGACTCTAAGGCTTCCATTCGGGTAATGAATGAAGTTCAACAGAATGTGAAAGAACAAGAGGAAAAGTTAAACGATACAAAAACCAAAATTACTCAAGTTAGTGAAGGAATTAAGCAATGTAATCATAATACAGAGAATATTAATCAACAAGCAGGTGAGTGTAATACCTCTAGAGTTATGGTTATGGATGTGATTCAGAATCTTTCTGCTCTATCAGAGGAAAATGCAGCAGCAACAGAAGAAACAACAGCTTCCATGGAGGAATTAACAGCTACGGTTCATGTTGTTTCAGAAGCAGCTCAAAAGATGCAAGAGCTTGCTACTACATTATATGATGAAGTGAAATTCTTTAAACTCTAATTATGTAAAATAATAGAAGTTCTCGTTGTTTACAATATTTTCATATGGTATAATTAGGTAGGTCAACCGTGTAGTTGGCTGAGAAAAACAATGGGTAAGGAGAATGTATATGAGGATTTCTAAGGAGATTACAAAGAAACTACTAGGTATTGTTTTAGTGTTAGCGATGGCTGTAACATCAATTCCAACGTCTATACTTGCAGCAGAGAAAGAGAGTATTCCTTCTAAGGTAAGAGTGAATAGTGATACTTGGAACGATACTGCAATTGAAATTCAATTAGCAGATGCTACGCATACAGTTGCTAACATTAAGAGTGATAGTAAAAATGCAATTGCTAAAATCACTTCTTTGGATGTTAGAAGTGAGGAAGGTGAAGATGCTGATATCAGAAATAAGATTAGTATCGGGGTATATGCTAAGAAGGATGGGACCTATACAATATCCTTTGATATCTTAGATAAAGATGGCTTAAAAGTATCTACTAAGAAAGTTAAAGTATACGCCTATAGAGAAAGTGCATTAAAAAGTATCTCAGTTGAGGGTAGTCAGAAAAATTCAAGTCTATTAAGCAAAAAGAGTGGTAAGGTTAAAGTGACTCTTAAACCAGGAAATAAACTTAAGAAGCTGGAATATGGTGTATATTCACCAAAAGAAAATAGTAACAACAGAGAAATTAAATATAAGCAATTTAAGAATGGTGCTAAGATAACTTATGGAACTAATCCATATTATTATGAGTCCGAATATACTAGCGAATATAATAACTACTATTCCTATTATATGAATACTTCTCTTGTTGCACCTGCCTATATCCGTATAACATATATAGATAAATACACGAAACAAGCAAATGTAAAGAGATGTTAGTGAATCACTAACATCCCCTTTTTATGGTTTGCCCGACATGGGCAAACTCTAACGGGTGAATGTCCCGAGTGTACCTAGGCAATGGGAAACACATAGCTGAACAGCAAGGGTGTCTAT
>JAHAJA010000024.1 GCA_018372435.1 Clostridiales bacterium
CTAGTGCATATAGTAACTTAACTAAGGAGGTATTGGAAGATGAGTAAAGTAAATAGCGCAGCCAAAGTAGAATTTCAATCCTTTGATACCTTATTTGGTTCAAACAATGTAGATTTCAAACTTGATGAGTCTGAGAAAGTGACAGAGGTAGAATTATCTGAGTTATTCACGTTTAAAGGTCACCCATTTCGTGTTTTAGACGATGCAAAGATGGAGGAAACAGTAGATAGTATACGTAAATATGGTGTACTAAATCCTGCTCTAGTGAGGCCTAGAGCAGGGGGAGGATATGAACTGTTATCGGGACATAGAAGAAAGCGTGGTAGTGAACTAGCAGGGTTAACATCTATGCCAGTAATAATTAGAGAAATTAGTGATGATGAAGCTGTTATTATAATGGTTGATTCTAATATTCAACGTGAAGATTTGCTATTTAGTGAGAAGGCTTTTGCTTACAAGATGAAGAATGATGCAATGAAGCATCAAGGAAGCAAGGGCGAGAAAAATACGGCTGATAAAATTGCTGAGAATACTGGAGAGAGTGGAAGAACAATACAACGTTATATTCGCCTTACCTATCTTATAAATGAGCTATTGGAATTAGTAAATCAAAAGAAGTTAACATTTGGAGCGGGAGTAGACTTATCTTATCTAAAAGAACAAGAACAAGTTTGGGTAGTAGAAAATATTCAAGCGAATACAACATATCCTACGCCTCAACAATCGGAACAACTAAAACAGTATAGTAGTCAAGACAAATTGACAGCGGACATTGTACAGTTATTATTAGGAAATCATAAGTCAGTTTCGAGAAAAGTAGTACTTAAACAAGATAGATTAGCGGGATATTTTGAAAAAGAATATACGAGTAAACAGATTGAAGAGATTATATTTCAATTATTAGATGAATGGACAAATAAACAACGGGGTGAATAAATGGAGAACTTAAACTTTAATTACTATTATGGAAATCAAGCAGATCAATTTTCGTTTTACCGAATACCTAAGTTACTTTTTACAGATGAATTTTTTGATAAGATATCCAGTGATGCCAAGATCTTGTATGGGGTCATGTTAGATCGTATGTCTTTGTCTATGAAAAATGGTTGGGTTGATAAAGAGAATAGAGTGTATATTATATTTACAATTGATGATGTAAGAGAAATGATGCGTTGTGGAGAGCAGAAAGCTGTCAAGCTATTATCAGAGCTTGACAGTGTAAATGGTATTGGTCTAATAGAGAAAAAACGTCAAGGTCTAGGAAAACCCAATCTGATTTATGTTAAAAATTTTGTTCGTAATATTGAACAAGGACAAGTGCGAGAGTTCCAGAACTGTGAAAATGAAGTATGAAAATATGAACTTCTCAATAAGAATTAATTGTGTTTACAATAAATGGCAGCTTAATGAGTGTTTATATCTGAAATGTTATAACACGGTATCAAAAAGCTTATTGCATACATGCTATTAGTAAGATTAAAGTAGTATAAAAACATTACGATATGTATACTAATAATGGAGTCATTATGGAAGTTTTTTATAATAGTTAAGAAACGCTTAGGACATGGAATTGGGTGAAGTGATTACATAATAGGCAACAAGATTATTTTATTTGATTGTCGAAATGACAAGAATATTTTAAATATTTTAACATATATTCTCAATAAAATACTATAATATGTTGACATATGTATTCATTTTACATATAATAGTTTTATTATACAAAAAAGGAGGATACATAATGTTATTTATTAGAACAACAAATGTAATTAAGCCAGCAGGTGGTGGTGGAGCAAACTTCGCTACTGGTTCATGTCGACCAGCAGGTGGTGGCCCCGGTAATGGTGGCGGTGGTAATATAATTACTCCAAGATAACAATTTGTATATTTAACAGAATTTATGAGTTAATAGTAATTTATATAGATACTATTAACTCATAAAGAATTGAGGAAATTATGAAAGCTATTTGGGACGTATCAAATATATGTAATTTAAAATGTTTACACTGTGCAGCATCTGATTTTATGGAGACAAAACTCCATCTTGAAAAAAATGATTATGTAAATATAATTAATAATATAAAAGAATTAGTAGATACTATTGATCTTATGGGAGGAGAGCCTTTTGTATCACCAAATATATTTTATATTTTGGAAGAATTGTATAAATATAAGATAAAAACTAGTATTATTACTAATGGACAATTTGAAAACTTAATTATTAATAAACTTTCAAAATATTTTGATAATTTTGATTCATTAATAATCAGTTTAGATGGAAATAAGAAAGAAAATGATATGATTCGAGGAGATGGTAGCTTTGAAAAAGCTACTAATTTTTTGGAATTACTAATTAATAAGAAAAAAGAAATAAACCATGAATTTTTCATTGGGATAAATATGACGATAAACAATTATAATTTCAATAATATCATATCTACAATAGATGAACTTTTTAATAAATATTCCATAAATTATATACAGCTATCACCATTATTATTACAAGGTAATCTACGTAATAATATTAATATTCAAATTTCACCAGTAGATTTATTAAACACATATGAAAATATATCTAGTTATATAGCTAATAGTAATAATGATATAAGATTACAGTTTACTAATCCTATATTACCTGAATATTTAAATGCTAAATATAATTTGCTATTTCCTATTGAAATGGAAAAATGTCCTGCAATTGTACAAAGTGTTTATATAAATTCAGAAGGACTTGTGGGGGGATGTAGAAATGTTTCTGATTTCACGATTGATGCAAAAAAAGAAAATATTGTAACTAAATATAACGCATTATCTGAATTCTTAAAGAAGAAAGATAAATTTCATAAAGTTAATAGCTGTGATTGTATTTATAATGATATATGTAATGATTGTATTTATGGATTCGAGTCGGAAATTCCTCCTATATGTAAATTGGTAATGGAAAGATATGATATCAATGCTTTACTATCAAAATATAAATTTATACTAAAAAAACCAATTTGCGTTCAAACAAATAGTATTAATTCAAAGATTATATATCCAAACTTGTGTGAAGTCGTAGAATATGAAATGATAGGCTTTAATATTCTTGATAATATTCAGGATGTTGCTTTGTCATCCTTAGAAATATCCAATATTGTAAATATGGATCCTACTTTGATTTTTAGATTCCTCATACAAGAAAAAAGTAAAAAACATGTGGATATTATTAAATAACTCAGAAAGAGAGAACTTTTTATGTTTAAGTTTATCACTAAGGATAAAAAAATATTTATTTTATACTTATTTTGCGTTCCATTACTTGCTATAACATCTGTTTTATTCGCAAATTCATTACAACCCTTAACTAATATCGTTATTGGTTATAAGTGGAATAGTTTTGTAAGGGTATCATTATTTGTATTATTATTTTGTTTATTAGATAATTTGGCATTGTATTGTCACCGAATAGTAACTGAGAAACTACGATACAAATTCTCAATGAATTTAAAAAGGGAACTGTTTAATAGCATATTAGACAAGGATATAGCTAATTACAATAGTACAAATACATCTCATTACATAAATATTTTGACAAGAGATATTAATGTTATTTCATACAATTATTTTAACTCAATATGTGGAATTTTTAATGTGATTGTTAGTTTTTCTATTACATTAATAGCTATTATATGTATAAATCCAATTATTGCAGTGATAAACCTTATGCTAGGTATTTTTTCTGTCTTGATACCAAGGTTTTTTGAAAAGCGTCTTATTGAGAAACAGAATGCCTGTTCTGATGACTCAGAAGAATATATTATGTATTTAAAAGATTATTTAGCTGGTTTTAATACCATAAAGATTTTTAATATAAAGAATCTAATTAAACAGAAGATGGATAAGATTAATGTAAAGCAAGAGAAAGATATTTATAAATATAGTACCTTTACTTTTTTTGTTACATGGTTATCTATGGCTTGTAATTCTTTAAGTTTTGTTTTTACTCTTATTATTAGTGTTGGGTTAGTATTGAAAGGCCAAATAACAATCGGTAGTATAGTTGCATTATCTCAATTAATTGGGGGGATTGTAGCGCCATTTGATGAATTGCCTTCTCATATAACTGTATTAAAGTCCATTAGTTCTATTAAATTAAAGTTATTAGACATATTAAATACTAATAGTGCCATTCAAAAACCCGAATTACCAGATAAAAATATTAATAATTTCAACATAACTTTGAAAGAAATTACATTAAAATATGAAGATTATATTGCATTAAATAACATAAATTTAAAACTAGACAGTTCAAAAAAAATTGTACTAATAGGAGAAAGTGGTTCTGGAAAATCTTCTATTGCTAATGTAATAATGGGATTTTCTAAATGCCTAAATGGTAACATCTTAATTGGTAATACTAAATTTGATGAATTTTCTGAAAAGCAATATTACAGTATGATTAGCTATATGCAGCAAGATACATTTATTTTTACAGATACTATTTACAATAATATAACTTTATACCAAGAATATGATAAGAATTTGGTATTTAGTATTATAGAAAAAGTGGGGTTATCAGAAAAGTTAAGTTCTCTAGAAAGCGGTATTTATACAGAGATAACAGAAAATGGAAGTAATCTTTCGGGTGGTGAAAAACAACGTATTGGATTAGCTAGAGCATTATTAAAAGGAGCAAAATTTATCATTTTAGATGAATTTACGGCTAATATGGATGTCATTTTAGAAAGTAAAATACAAGAAACAATATTGAACCTGGATGTTGGAACACTAATCATTACACACAGATTAAATAAACGTTTATTAGCTAACTGTGATGGAATTATTGTATTAAAGGATGGAAATATTATAGAATCAGGCACTTTTGACCAGCTATTATCTAATAAAGATTATTTCTATAGTTTGTACAAAATCAATAACTCAAATGAAAGCTATCAATAAACGGTGTATAAAATAATAGATATCAAAAATATATTCGGTAGAAAACTTCTAGTGTATAGATTTTAACATGCGTCAATGTGTAGTAATAGCTGCTTATAAACTTAATGAATCTATCCTGTAATTGGTCCATGCTATTTACTTTTTAACTAGAGATTGGTAGAGACAAACTCGAGTTCATAGTTAAGTTATACGGCTATTTCATTGTATACTCAATATAGTCTAATCAAATAAGACTTGTCAGGTAACTAGTTGAATCTGGTGTTGTGATAGAACCCAGCCCTTACTAATTTTTAAACTTAAGTTATTATATTATTTTAAATAAATTATTTAGAATACAGATTGGATAAGTAATGCGCAAATATCTTCTATCAAAATTAAAGTAGACTTTAGACAATATTCACCTCCTTTTCTTTCATTTATAATTATTGCTGTAGTGCAATAATTATAAATGAAGAAAAGGAGGTTTCTTAATATGAAGAAACAAATACTAACCGGGTTACTTATATTATCTGTAGTAACGACACCACTTTTAAAGAGCAATTTCGCATGTGCAGCTGAGACAACCAGTTCAATTGGTTCCGTTACGGAGGATATCAATAATGAAACAAAAGTTGAATGGAAAAAGTATTTAACGGTAGCTGCTAGGTTTTATAAATATCCGTTCAATGATCAAATTATGATTTATGCGCAACGACCAGATGCCACAGCGTGTGCACCGATTGAAATCTGGAATAGGAATATGAGATGCTTAGTCAAAAGAGGAGCTCACGGTATTGCGTTGTTGGATTTTTCAGCGGATAAGCAAAGAATAAATATGTTTTTGATGTTAAAGATGTACAACTTATGACTAATGGTGCATTCCCTAAACTATGGGCTATGAAAGATGCATATCAAAGTGAAATAATCACATGTTTGAAGGATTATTATAATACCTTAGAGTCAAAGTTTTTTAGCTTCGTTGTCATATGCAGAGGTTAAAACATTAGCCACTGGTAATCCTGATATAAAGGAGAAGATGGATCTTGATATACAGGTGGCAAGGCTTAAGGTGTTAAGAGCAAATCATACGAGTCAGATCTATAGCTTAGAAGATGATATAAATAAGCATTATCCAGAGAAGATTCAGAAGGTGAAGGAGAAGATTGAAGGACTGGAAAAAGATATAGAGGTCTATCAATCAAATAAGATAAGAGATACAGAGGATTTCCGTATGAAAATCAATAGGCAGCTGATTAGCGATAAGAAACTTGCAGGGTGTTTGTTATTAGAAATGAAAAGCAACTTATCAAAGACATAGGATAAATGTATTGTTGGAGATTACAAAGGATTCGAACTTACAATGGCTTGGGATTCGTTCTATAGAAAATATAGCTTATTAGTAAAGAAGAATATGACATATCAGTTGGAGCTTGGTAGTGATGAAATTGGGAATATTACTAGATTAAATAATTTACTCGATGGGTTGGAGGATAAGTTAGCGGGTTGTAAGGAACAATTAGAACAGTATGAGAAGCAGTTGGAGTATGCTAAGCTTGAGGTGGTGAAGTCGTTTGAGAAGGAGGATGAATATCAGGAGAAAGTTAAGAGATTGAAGGAGGTTGATAAGTTGGTAGAGATGGGGGAAGAGAGGGGAAAGAGACATATAATTTAAGAATAATTGTGGGATTAAGGGGATATAGGTTGCGAGCAGCTTATATCCCTTATTTATATAGTTATTATAGTAGGTTATTAATGTATAGGAAAAACAATGTAATACAGCATTATGAATATGCGTAAATAGTAGGGTTAATAAGCGATGGTTAAGAGGAAAACACAAGAAGTAGTTGTTTTGTGGAATATTATGGTGTATTATTTGAAATATATTTATATTAATTTAGTCTCATTATTAAAACTGTGAGATTGGAATAAGACACAAATATTACCATTCTGGAAGATAAGAGGATGGAAATGAGTTATCAATGGCGATTATTTTTCTCGTTATATGCTGGGAATATGTATAATTTGATTGGTTTTAGTTAGTGAATTTACCATAGAGGGAGTGGAGTTATATGAAAGCTAAAAATCTATATGGGTTTAATATAAAAAACCAACACAAGGATTATAAATTAATTGGTAAAAAAGGAGGAATATATAAATCGTATGTGGAGTGGGAGCAGAGTGTAAAAGAATTACAATGCTTTAATGGTGAAACGAATCGTAAAAATTTTAATGCATATCTTAATCAAAAGAAAAGAAGTATTGAACAGGTTTCTAAAATGATGAAAAATATTAGTCAATTATGCATATTAATGCTTCCATTTATAGCATTGGTAATTAGTGTAGTAACTACTAATTACCAAAATTTAAATACATTACTAAAAGAATCAGATGAATTAAATCTTGAATGGTATGAGCATAACTTTAATAATGGAAATTATGATGATGAATATTTTTCTGATTTAGAACTTAGTGAAAAGGAACGTATGGATTTCCTAGATAGAAAAATACTTATAGATAAGGGTGATAATTTAAAAGATTTAATTAGTGGTAATAAAGAGTTAATAAATGTTAATTATATTTGCTTATATCTATATACAGGGGTATTGATAATCGGTTTAGTGATCGCCTATTTTGCAAATATATATAATGTGGAAAAAGTGATGTTTTATGAAGATGTAATGCGGTTATTAATAGAATAATAAATAATGAGGGTGTTAGGGATTTTCCCTAACAAGATTGCAGTCTGTACGTACAGACTGCGTATCTTGCAAAAAGAAAAATAAAAAGTTGTACAGTAAAGTAATATCAGTTTATGATTGTTTAAGATATATAATAAGACACTATTATATATTACTATGTGATATGAGATGTGCTATCACTATTATGTTAATTGCACTATAGTATGGTGGTTTATTGTGTATTCCAATGAATAATCGTTTATAGTCAATTAAATATTGTCTTATGGTAGATGGATACATAATAAAGACATAGATATTGAATTTAATATCAATTAATAATGAACA
This sequence comes from Clostridiales bacterium, assembly GCA_018372435.1. GTDB lineage: Bacteria > Bacillota > Clostridia > Lachnospirales > Lachnospiraceae > Anaerosporobacter. The sequence goes on from JAHAJA010000024.1 coordinate 7,944, forward strand.
AAGGTGGGAGTTTAATGAGGGAAGATAAGCGAGTAGCTCTTTCACGTTTAGAATGGGAAGGATTTACAAAAAGGATTAAAATAGACAAAATAATAAAATCGGAATCTATACCAAAAGGCGCAGAAACAATCGAAATTTGGCGAGATGATAATTATAAGCTAAATGGGAGAATACTTGGGGGGGATGACGGGTATAGTTTAGGAAACATGGATAAAGAAGAAGGAATCGCTGGTACAATTGTACCAAGTATCGAGATTCAGGGTACCGATTATTACGGTTTTATATCATACAGATTGAGTCATTGTTATATTGGAGATAGTTCTATTCAGGTAACAAGTCTAGACTCAAAATCAAAGTCCAAGTTCGTTGCTAACATAATGCTTTATCGTGTTGAGAAGAAAGAATTGACTGACATGAAGTCTAATATGTTAATTGAATGGTATCTAAATGGTCCGAGTGGAAGCTTTATATTTTCGCGTTCTACTAATAGACAGTTGAAAGAAGACTTTATTCGAAAGAGATTTGATAATGAGGAGAGATTATATCCTGGTACGCATAGGCAAGAAGACACTAGGGATTTTGCCTTTATAGAATTAGAAAATAGAAGTTTTATTATTCAAGCAGTGCCAAAGTATTTTGGACCAGAGTGGTCAAATTGCATTGGAATAGAATATCGAGAAGAATGGGGAGGCATTCCTGATGAGGAAGAAAGAGAAGCGATATGTGAAATAGTTGGTTTTGTTTTAGGTAAGCATTTATTGAATGTAGGATATTCAAAATTTTCAGAAACAGGATATCCGTTGGAAGAAGTTGCAATTAATCCATGGGGAGATAATGTTATATCCAAATGTCAAGTCGCAGCATTATTTCCAATTGAAGTAAATAATTATCAGACATGGGGCATCTTAGAAAAGATACTTACCAAACTAATACCCCAATACTTATTATTACGTAATGATTTGAACCTAAAGCAAGCACTTTGGAATTATTGGATATCTCTTGACTTGCCAATAGGAGTGAATCTTCCTATTTTGTCAGCTGGTGTAGAAACAATTGCTAAAAGTTGGTTCAAAACAAGCAAATCAAAGACTAAAGGGGTCTATTTAGCCAAAAAGAAATATGAAGAACTGTTGATTTCTGAATTCAACTCAATAGAAGAAAAACTTAAAGAAAGTACATACCAGCAAAGGATGTTAAATAAAATTAAAAATGCATATAACATGGGTGCAAATGAACGGTTAGATTTTTTCTTTTCTGAAATTGATTTACCTATTGGAGAGATAGAAAGAAATGCCTTATCAGGTCGAAATTCGATGGCGCATGGAGATATAATGAGTGATCAAGAAATCGAAAAAAAGCTTCAGTTGACACGTGCTTTTCAAACACTTTTTCACCGAATTCTTCTAAAAATATTAGGGTACGATGGTGATTATATTGACAGATCTGCAGAAGGATGGCCTAAAAGAAATATAAATGAACCAATGCAAGGACCAAGAAAAAATAATACATAACAATAATTTTGATACTTATTTGATTGTTGAATTAAAAGAGGTTGTCCATTAGGGAGAAATTATCATATTGGAACTCAAAATTGTATAATAATACAAACAATGTGCTTAAAAAAATAAAAAGGACAATGAAATAGCTGCTGTGTTATTCTATTTTGTACTTTCCATTGTGTTTAAACCAGGAGGAATGAAAATGGAATCACTGGAAAAAAGATTCAATAAAGATATGAATCAAATATATCAACTTGCAAAAAAGAAATTAAATTATAATGCAACACGATTTATGCAATTAGTAAGCGAAAGAGGTGGTGTACAGGCAGCTAAACAACTTATTAGTAAAGATTTGGTATATACGGATTTGAAGTCTTATGGGAAAATCATAGGTTAGATTTGTCAGTTGAGGCTCAGGTAATGAAATTTGAGTATAGGGAATTATTTAGCAAAGAAGAAATAGAAAAATGCCGTAACAGATTAATTGAATTTGGTTATGATATTTAATTCATATTATGTTTATGGATGATATTAAAATAATAAGGAGACCAGATATGAATGATAACGATCGCATTTGGACAAATATTTTGAATCACCAAGGTGAAGAATTCCACACTGTAAGGGGAAAAACTTGTTCTTACAAAATTTCTGGAAACCATATTGTTCTTTTGAACACTAATCGCACTATTCCAAGAAGTAACATAGAACAGGCAATAACAGTTATTAATCCAACGGTATCTAAATTTAACTCAATGAATCTCCAAGGCTCATCATACATATTTGCCATCATCAGTGATTCAAGAATACAATGAACTTCATTTTATTATTAACTAGTCATGATATTCAGTTGAACATCATGACTAAAGGATTGGAATTTACAGCAGCTTTAACTGGTTTTCAACAACATGTGTGTAGATCTCTGTTGTTGCGATACTGTAATGTCCGAGAAGCTGTTGTAAAGAACGTATGTCTACTCGACCATATTTATACATTAATGTAGTTGTGGTATGTCTGAGTTTATGTGTAGACAAACCTTCTGGATTTGTTCCGATAGAAATAATATGCAGCAATTTATTCGCTACACACAGATAAGGATCACATACATGGTCATATCGTTTTTAATAGTGTGAAGTTTACTGGTAATACAGTAAGTAAGTATTTTAAATACCGTTATGAGAAAGGTGATTGGGAGGAAGAGATACAACCAATTATTGATAGACTGTGTACAGAGCGGGGGCTTAAACCTTTGGATTATTATGTGCGAGAGGAAAAGAAAGCTGAAAAAAGACAGAATAAAGTACGTAATATGAATACCAGTGATACTGGAAAGAATGATTTACCTGCACTAAGTAAGAACAGTGGAATAAAACAGGATGTTGACATTGCAATCGAACAAGCTAGTTCATATTCTGAATTCTTGATGATATTAAGGCAAAAGTATGAGGTAAAACAAGGCAAATATCTTTCCTTGAAATCAAAGGATATGGACCGAGCAAGGAGACTTGGTAAGATTGGTAGACAAGGTAGCACAGAGGAGTTAAGTGAAGGATATACAATAGAGGAGATTAAACAGAAAATTTCAAATCATACGTTACCAGACTATAATCAACGAGTCGATCCCTACAACTAAAGTCAAGAACGTATTATGCTATGGGATATGAGAAAGCAGGGACCATTCCAGTATGCAAAGATGTATCAGTATGATCTAGATGGAGCTATTGACCACTCAAAATCATTTCAAGAAGTAATACAACATTTGCTATCAATAGGCTATCAAGTAATTCAAACGAGAAGATGATTTACTGATAAAGGGGGAAAGGATATTGAGCGAAAAGAATGTAATCAGAAAAGCATAAGTTGACAGATAAGAAGGTAAGTAATGAGGAAATATACCAGTTATTTCAAAAGATACAGGATAAAAAGGTTGCGTTTAATCTATATCAGATTGCGGATATGACATTTGTTGAAGATGCAAAAGTATATATAAGTTGTCAGGAAACTCTAAACAGTTGGGTTATACCTATTATGAGGTAAAACATATCATTGAAAACAATTTCTGCATTAAAAAGTGATTAATTCACCATTTTATAATTGTCCTTCATCTACGACAATTTATACGGATGCTGCGTCAGGTAATTGGTCAGGATATTGGAACTACTATTCAGATTAACAGTGCAATATGGAACCTCTCATGATGATTATGAAAATTTTTCAGATAACTTGAAAAAGAATCTTTGTGACAATTTGTCGCGAAGATTCTTTTTTGTTATTATTAAGTGTTATATTGCGATATATGGAAAATAATGATATATTAATTAATAAGTACTTCATGACATTCTGTCATGAAGTTAAAAGAAATTTTGGATATGCAACTAATGGAGTTAATAGCTTTGCATTATCTTTTCCTTCAGCAGGGAAAGTTAAAGAGGCAATCGAAAGTGGGTATCAAATTACAGATAACTATGGTGCTCATTTTACTACAGAAATTGAAGACTATTATATTGATGGAAGTATAGAAAAAGTGTATGTTGTTGATAATTTTGCATTAGAAGATAGAGCTACCGGAGATATATCATATACCAGTTCAACAACTAGCACTAACACAACAAAATATAATATTGCAGCAAGGCAAACACTATACTTTACTTGTAAATATTATGGATCAGGGGTACCCGTATTTGATGACATATTTGTTCATGCAACTAAAATAGAATTTTATGTTAATTTTAGCTCAACTTCAGTAGCATTTTTCCAACATGGGATTATTGCACAACTCTTCTTAAACAGTGCTTATCCTGATATATATAATATACAAACAGTAAGAACACCTGTAAATAACAAGTCTTTTATGTCTACGCTAATGAATCAAATTACTACAAAGTATATGGTGCTGGCCAGTATGCATCAATTATGAGTGTGAGAACTGCGAATAATAATGAATTTGAATTGCAAATTGATATTTTAAGTATTTTGGATGGAGTATAAAAATTTTGGATGGAGTATAAGGAGTATAAAATGAAGAGTTTAAAGTTTGCCACTGTATTATTAATATTATTTTCTACAATTATTCTTACATCGTGTTCAAATAAAATAAAAGAGGACTCAACGACATATGGTATATCTTCTCCAATTAACTTACTTTCCTGGGGAATGAGTGTTGATGAGTGTAAACAAAAACTTACTGATTATACCTTAGAATCTATAAGTACCGATAGTAGTATAATGTATAATCTATCTCCTATAGTAGGCATTTTGGATTACACAGAAGAAATAGCTCAAATCATATTAAAGTTTGATTCTGCAAGCACTGAATCCTATTATCCTTATCATTCTGAGGCCCTCAGTTCAATACAGGTTATATTTACCGGAATTAATATTGACAAAATGAAAGAGAAAATAACTGACTTAGTAGGCGCTGAAGGAAAGTATTGGGTTGATGTAAAAAAGATTAATTTTATAACTTGGAGGAGTACTGATACAATAAAGGATCTTGATAAATCATCTTATAATTTGCTAGATGATTATTGGGAAATATTAGAGAAAAATTTAAGCGTTGATGTTCCTTTTGAAATAAAAAAAGACAAATCTGAAGCTATTAATAAAGTAGTAATTCATTACACAGAGAAAAATAGTTGCTCAGTAGAATTTTACGGTGGTTTTAACGTTTTATTATATAATTTAAACAAGTAGATAATTAATAGTACTCTCATTTAATAAATTGAGCTGATGTGAAGTTTTAAAACTGAACACAGCTCATTTTTCTTCTCTATACGTGTATCTTTAGGTTAATAAATAAGAGTTATAACAACCTCGCTTAATGTCGTAAATTAACACTGTATTCAGTGAAGAAAGAAGTTTAAAATCATGTAAGGGTACTAAGGTTTTGGCTGAAGAAGAAACGAATAGTGGTTGTTTCATGTGGCAGTACCGGCAAGCTTTAGTAAAAGCAAGTCATTAAAGAACTGTGAGGGGCTTTAAGGTAGAGTATGAACTATTCGATATGGAATAGTTTTTTTCTGAAATCCGAGTGTTTTAGATAATAATTACTATTATATTAAATCTATTGTTAAAAAAATAAGATTTGTGAAGTATTTTCCAGCAGTTGAATTGTTACCTTTTATGATATACAATTTTATTACCATGTATAGTGTAACAAGCGAAAGCTTAATTAGGCAGAATTGTTATGGGGATCTTACTTATCTATAATTTGGAGAGAATAGAAAATAAATATTATTAGTATATTATAAATATTATTAAAATATAATGGAAGTGAAATATGATGTTATTCGAAAAAATTAAACAAGAAATTATGGCTGACCCAATGAATGAATCTTATACAAAAATGGGAATCCCACCATTATTTAATGCTTCTGTAGATGCTCGCATTGCCATAATTGGTCAAGCTCCAGGACGTAAAGCAGAAGCAACTCAATTGTTTTGGAATGATTTAAGTGGTGATCGATTAAGAGAGTGGATGGGAGTTTCTCGCGAGATATTTTATAATACGAATCGCATCGCTCATTTGCCTATGGATTTCTACTATCCAGGAAAAGCGCAAACCGGTGATGTTCCACCTAGAAAAGGCTTTGCAGAAAAATGGCATCCACGCATAATGGATGACATGCCAAATATTGAAATCATAATTCTAGTAGGTAGCTATGCACAGAAATATTATTTAAATAAAAGACGTGAGAAAAGTTTAACTGAAACAGTGAGAAATTTTCAAAAATATTTACCGAAATATTTTCCATTGGTTCATCCTTCTCCCTTAAATCTTGGCTGGTTGAAACAAAATCCATGGTTTGAAAATGATGTTTTACCTGTTTTAAAAGAAATTGTGGATAGGAACTTATAAGGAATCATTAACTAATTTAATGACAATTGGTTCAGAATCCTTTGCAGCAATGAGCTACTCGATATTTTACCACAGATAGTAGAACGTAGGATTTATATAATACTTCTAGAAATAGCAATGAGATAAATAAAAAATAGATGCCACGAGATTAGGCAAGCCGCAGCAGATTCTTTTTGAGCAGCGTGCATCGTCGCCTTAAGGATTGCTCTAACATTGATTAAGAAGGAATAAGACTAAAAAGGATAGTAGGAGGTACCAATATGGACAACAAAAAAAGGGAGTTATCAATAGAACAACGCGATAAACTATTTAATGTGTTAAAGGCACGCTTTTTGAAAAATATGGAGCGGCATAAGGGACTTGAATGGGACGGGATAAAATTAAAGCTGGAAGCAAACCCCGGAAAGATATGGTCACTAAATGAGATGGAAAGAACAGGCGGAGAACCGGATGTTATTGAGTTTGACAATAATACAAATGATTATGTTTTTGTCGATTGCTCAGATGAAACTCCAAAAGGGCGCAGAAGTATTTGTTATGACCGTGAGGCCCTAGATTCAAGAAAAGAGCATAAGCCGAAAAATAACGCAATCGATATGGCAAGTGAAATGGGTATTGAAATTTTAACAGAAGAACAGTATAGGAAGCTACAGGAATTTGGGAAGTATGATGCAAAAACATCAAGCTGGGTAAAAACACCTGATAATATAAGAAAGCTCGGAGGGGCTATTTTTTGTGATTATCGTTATGATACGGTCTTTGTATACCATAATGGGGCGGAATCTTATTATGCTTCAAGAGGATTCAGGGGATTGCTAAAAATTTAAGTTTGCGTTTATTGGAGACATTTCGGGTTATACAAGCGATCCACATATATATTTTATATGAAAGCAATACAGGAAGGATATCTTCTTTGATTCTTCTAAGAAAGCGTTATAGAGAAATTGAGCAGAGCTTATAGCATTGTCTATTATGGTAATGCAGGATATGACTCATTGGGCAAAAGCATGTTTTGAGCTTACAGATTTTAACACGCATGCTGTTGTTAGTGTTGTTACAAATGGGCAGTCGGATGATGCAAATGGTTGCAATATAGAGGAAAATTCTGTTTGGCTTCAGTTATGTCGTCTGGGACAATCTTTTGCATTTCATTATTCAATAGATGGAAATAATTATTATATGATGCGATTTTTTAACTTACCATCAGAAGAAACATTGAAAGTAGGTCTGCTGGCACAGGCACCTACCGGTGTAGGTGGAGCTCGTATATATGAAGATTTGACAATAGAAAAAAGAAAAGTTAAAAATATTCGAATGGGAAAGTAATTTCGGAGTAGTAAATTATCAAAGGAAGGACATAGAAACCGGCGAAGTTGTGGAGTAATAGTTCTATTTCAAAATAACTAAGTGAACAGCCCCGACTCTTTACAGAGTAGGGGCTGTTCACTTAGTTATTAATAATACTCTAGCCTGACAATAAATTGGAAGCCAAATATGTGCGATAATGTACTTAATTGATTTATGCTTATCATCGTCAAGGTATTGCAACCGATTTGATGAGCAGAATGGCTTGTAAGTTGAAGATGAGCGGTTATGAAAAAATAGTTTTAAATTCTTCGCCATATGGTTTCGCGTTTTACAAACATTTTGGGTTTACAATTAATGAAACAGAAAAAAACATCAATACACCTTGGAAAATACCAATGTCATTCAGGATTACATAAATATGTTTGGAGTATTGCTTTTTTACATGTATAGTGAAAAATAATTAATTTACATTTTAAATTAGTTTAGCAGCATTTATCGGAGATTCTGAGCGATAATATGGTTTTTGTAATCGAAGTAGAACAGGAATAATTTCTGTATATAAATCTTCTATTTGAACAATTTGTACTTCGCCAATATCTTTTATAAGAATAAAATTATTAATGTTTGAATTTCTTTTTTTATCATATTGAATTAAATCTATTATCTCATATGGGGGCAAAGAGGAAATATATGTAGGGAGATTGAAGAGTTCAATTAATTTGATTATTTTATCGGCGATCTCGTTGGATAATATATTTTTTTGTAGAGAGATATAGCAAGCAGCAACTAAACCTAAAGAAACGCATTCGCCGTGTTTCAGTTCAAAATTATATAAACTTTCAATTGCATGACCAATAGTATGACCAAGATTTAAGCTTTGGCGTTTTCCGTGCTCGTACTCATCTTCCTCTACAAATTTACGTTTTATATTGCAATTTAAATAAACGAGTTCATTAAGTATAATTGAGTCCCTAGCTTTAATTCTCTCATGTTCTTCAGTTAAAAGAGTAAATAGAGATTTACTGTTATCTAAAATACTATGAACTAGAACTTCGCCCATTCCGCAATTAAATTCTCGCTCTGGCAGGGTGGATAATAAACTGGTATTAATAAAAACTTGTATTGGTTGATAAAATAATCCAATATTATTTTTATGACTTAAGAAATTAAGAGCAGTTTTTCCACCAACACTACTATCAACTTGGGATAGTAGTGAAGTGGGGACCTGTATAAGCCTTAAACCAGACAGGAAGGTTGCAGCAGCAAAGCCAACTAAATCACCAATGACCCCTCCACCAAAAGCTATAATAATATCCTTTTTTGATGTATTACCTTTTATCAAAAAATTATATATATTTTTTAACTCTTGAAAGGATTTACTCTGCTCGCCAGCAGGTATAATAAATTTTTTTAATTTAAACGTTTTTAATGTATCTTCTAATGCTTGAAAATGCAATATATTTACATTAGAGTCTGTTATAACGAAAATTTGTGAGCTTTCGTATTCTGAAATATAGTTAATTAAGGCTTTAAAGTTATTATTTATTGATATTGGATAATAACCATTGTTAACAGAAATTATGATGTTTTTCATTTTACACCTCCACTTAATAAGAATAGATAAATATTTGTTGTAGTATCGAAATAGTTATAGAAATCAAAATTAATTTATGCTATACTAATACAAAAAATGGAAAAGAGGTAAAGGGATATGGCATCAAGTATGGAATTTGTGGAATATGTTTGTGAACAGATTGCAGGGGGAGGAGAAATCTCATATAAAAAGATGTTTGGAGAATTTGGAGTTTACTGTAATAATAAAGTAATCGGAATGATTTGTAAAGACCAATTTTTCCTAAAGAAGACAAGTTTCGGTGAAAACAGGTTAGGATGTGATGCAGAGGAGGCACCTCCATATGCGAATGCAAAGCCATATTTCCTAATAGAAACATTAGATGATAGAGAGTTTTTAGCAGATCTAATAGCTGGTACTTGTGAAGAACTTCCAATGCCAAGACCAAAAAAGAAGAAGGTTTCATTATAGATAAAACGATACTTTCACCAGATGAGTTATAGTCAGGAATACACACTTTTCAGCAATCTTAATCCAATCCCAATAATCAAGTCTTTGCATTCTGTTTTAATGTGAATCTCAACAAAATGGTCTGCTTGAGTAATTTTTAATTTAAACATTTTAAATCTAGTAATATATTGATAAAATTAGATAGCATTTATATGCACCTCCGAGTGATTGTTGTAATGGACTGGCACTTGGAGGTATTTTTTATTATAAAATAGAATAAAATATTGGAGTTTACGAGTCTAAATAGGATGTGCTCCTCGTCAAGAGGACAATGAAATATTTGGGCTTTTTGGTTATGTACCTGCCTTGTTTGGCAGGTACATTTTTATGTAACATGGGATGAACTCCTTTAGATAGGCTTGCAAATGATTTATTATCTTTGCCATTAGTGGAACATTTCTGATTTTTCTGCCCTTACCAATCTTCCTTAAAGATATCCCGATTTTTTTTAAAAGTACTCTGTTTTTGTGCGTTTACAAATTATGCTAAATATCAATATTCATTATTCTGCAATTCCTTATTTTTCCTTTAAATACTTGGTAAAATATAACAAGTAGCATTCCTGTAATCAATAAAACACGGGTTTGCAAAAAAAGAATACCCCATAGTAAAATAGGTGTGTTACTGGTCAGTTATATGATGCAGATAAGATGATCAGTGATATAAAAAGACCTGTAGACCTACAGGCAGCATAAAAATCTAAAAAAGGAACCTTGGTGAAACGTCCATTGTAAATCAATGCTAAGAGACCTTGGAATACTCACAAAAACATAAATAAGAGCCGGTAGTCAGTCGTAATTTTTCACCACTAGAGCACAAAGATGACTCAGCAAAGGAGCACTGTTGGAGGAATTGGGTTACCACTGCGATTAATCGCAGGGCCTTCAAATACAAAAAGGAAGACGTTTTTTTGTTGTGCCCAAAATTCCTTAAACCAAGCATTAAATGTAGGTTATATCCGTGGAGTAGGTTCTGTAAAAAATGAAATGTGAGGAAAAGTAAGAGTATATAGGGGAGGTATAAGGAGGCATAGTATGGGTACCAAAGAAAAAATTAAAGATTTGAGAAAAAAGAGAAAAATGACTCAATGTACATTAGAGTGTAAGATTGGAATTGACCAAGGAACAATTAGTGCTCTCGAAAATGGTAAACAGAATATATCACTTCAGCAGGTCATTTTGTATTCGAAATTTTTTGGTGTGTCAACAGACTACTTATTGGACATTTCAGAAACACAATATTCTCATAAAGTGTTGAATAGAAAGGATATATTATTGGATAAATATTATGATTGTATTGTCCAATTGGATAAGCTATCAGAAAGAGATAAAAACGTTATCTATACAATGGTGGATTTATTAGGAAAAATGTCATCAGATGGATAGTTATTATATGCAGCAATATGTCTGTAGTTAATTATCCTATAATTATCCCACATGGTATCTACATAACAAAATACAGAAAATAAAAACTGCTTTAAGTATATCCGTCTAGTACAATAGGAGGTTTTGAAATCTAATAAAATATGTAAAATGATTAATAGGAGGAGGTACAAATGAATAACTTTTATGATAATGTCGGAGCCAGAATTAGAGATTTACGAGAAACTAACAGATACACAAGGGAACAATTATCAGAACTGGCAGAAATCTCTCCAAAATTCTTATATGAAATTGAAACTGGAAAAAAAGGATTTTCAGCAGATACGTTATATAGAATTGCGAAGTCATTAGCAGTTTCAAGTGAATATATTTTATCTGGAAATAATCAATACATATATGATGGGAAAGTTATTAACACATTAAATCTTTTCAATAATTCACAAGTAGTGAAAATAGAGGAATTATTAAAACTTATTTATGAGATCATCATATAGTCTGGGATATTATATAAAATTTCAATTCATAAATAATTTGGAGTATAAGTCAGGAAAAATGGAGATTTTGGAATGTAATATAAGTTGGTATGTGATACTTTTGGGAAAGTGGATATGAAGATGATGTATTCTATTCTATTTTATTGATGAGGGTACTGAAATCTTTCAAAAAGTAGTTGAATAAGAAAATTATTATTAAAGCGGACAGCTGGAGGGGGAATATGGTAGAAGTTACATTTGTAAAGCTAACAGATGATGTGCCTTTCAATATCGAACTTATAAAACATACTTCATTTGAAAGAAGAGTTAGAATTTCTAAGCATAGAAATGAAGCAGATAAAAAGAGGAGTTTAATAGCAGAGTTATTAATAAGAAAAGCTGCATATGAGAAATTGATGATTCCTATTGACAAGGTGAAAATTAGTTATAATCCCTACGGGAAGCCTTATATCGCTAATGCTAGAAAATTTAAATTTAATGTATCCCATTCAGGCTCTTACGTGGTAATTGCCGTAAGTGAATATGGAATTGGAATAGACATCGAAAAGATAAGAGAAATTGATATGGGTATTGCTCAACGATTCTTTACTAAGAATGAGTATTCATTTATTGAATCCTTGGAATCAGAAGTTGATAAGAGGAATGCCTTTTACATGTACTGGACACTGAAGGAGAGCTATATTAAGGCAATCGGAAAGGGACTTAATATTCCCCTTAATTCATTTGAGTTTGCAATCGGGAATAATATAAGTTTAAATCATCAGAGGTCAAAGGGAAAATATTGCTTCACTTCTACAAAGTTGAACGGTTATGCAGTTTCTATATCTTCCAAAAGTTATGATTTAAAGTATAAGTATATCTATACAGATGAAGCAGACATATATAATTATTATAAAAGTATAGTTAAGTAGAAAAAGCCTCACTAAACGACAAGTGTAGGACAAGAAAATATAAGGAGGCAAGTGTGAGATATATTAATGAAAGCGATATTATGAGTCTGGGTATTAATTGGAGTAATATCATAGATGAACTAGATAAAACGGTAAATTACCTGAACCAAAATGATTATGAGCAACCTATTAAACCCTATCTGAGGTATAAGAATATCCAAAATAGAATTATTGCTATGCCAGCTTTTGTTGGAGGGGACATAAACATATCAGGAATTAAGTGGATTGCCAGTTTTCCAGATAATATAAATAATGGAATACCTAGGGCCCATAGCACTGTTGTATTGAATAATGCAGATACTGGACAGCCAGTATGTATCATTAATACAGCTCTGCTAAGTAACATAAGAACTGCAGGTGTTAGTGGATTATTTATGAATTATTACAAAAAGAGTAGGGAACTTAAGAATATTAAAATTGGTATTATCGGATATGGTCCTATTGGGAAGTACCACTATGCTATTTGTAAAGAAGTTTTCAAAGGCGATTTAAAAGAAATATATCTATATGATATTCGTGGGATCAACAAGGAAGATATCCATTCTACAAAAGAATGCAAAGTTACTATAGCAGAGAATTGGCAAGAGGTTTATGAACATTCAGATATATTAATTACATGTACTGTTTCAAATGAACCTTATATAGATATGCGGCCTAAAAAAGGTAAACTTTTGCTAAATATCTCCCTTAGAGATTACAAAACAGAAGCAATAAATATTCAAGAAGATTTGATAATCGTGGATGATTGGGATGAAGTGTGCAGAGAAAAAACTGATATTGAATTGATGCATAAGAAACTAGGATTAAACAAGGAATGTACGAAATCCATTGTTGATGTGGTATGTAATAATTGTTTGGCTGAATGTGATAAGGATAAAACGATTATGTTTAATCCAATGGGAATGGCAGTTTTTGACATTGCAACTGGAAATTATTATTATAATCTAGCAGAAAAAAACAATGTTGGTACAGTATTAGAATAGAACTTATCCACTTAATACGAGGCATCCTTAGAATAATCGTGTCAAGTTTATAAGGAGGAGTATTTTATGGTAGATCTAGTTGGCAACACTCCGATGGTAAAAATCGAAGATCCAGAGATTAACTTATATGCAAAGTTAGAAGGCTATAATCTATCTGGAAGTGTGAAAGATAGAGCAGCAAATTATATAATCGATAATCTATTAATGAATCGTGTAATTAATAAGGATACTACAATTATAGAATCCAGTTCAGGAAATTTCGGTATTGCATTAGCAACGTATTGTAATAGAAAGGGGCTAAGATTTATATGTGTTATAGATATAAATATTCAAAAAGAGAATGAATGCATATTACATCATCTAGGAGCTGAAATCGTAAAAATAGATATTCCAGATGAAAATGGTGGATATCTAATGAATAGGTTAAAAAAGGTTAGTGAGCTAAAAAAGCAGATAGAGAACAGTTATTGGATTAATCAATATGAAAATGTACTTAACTGGGAGTCATATTATAATACCTTAGGGTTGGAGATATGTAATCAAATTACCAATATTGACTACATTTTTCTAGGTGTCAGCTCGGGTGGTACAATAACAGGGGTATCAAGAAGAGTAAAAGAACATAATCCTAAATGCAAGGTTATTGCAGTTGATACGGAAGGTTCAGTCATATTTGGAAGCCCCCCAAAGACAAGGCATATATCAGGTATCGGATCAAGTATTATTCCCATCAGTCTAAAAAGTGCTAAAATCGATGAGATAATGATAGTAAATGAAGAGGATACAATTAATATGTGCCGTTATTTACTCAGGCAATATGGATTGCTTATCGGAGGCTCATCTGGGGCTGTATATACTGCGGTTAGGAAATACTTTGATATTCATAAGACAGTTCAAAATCCAAATGTAGTAGTAGTGTTCGCTGATCGAGGAGATAGGTATCTGAATACCGTTTATAACGATGAATGGGTACAGAAAATAAGAACAGAAAACAATAAAAAAATCCACAATAATGGAGGAAGCAATGAATAAAAATTATTTATTTTCATCAGAATCAGTTACAGAAGGTCATCCAGATAAAATGTGCGACATCATATCTGATGCCATATTAGACGCGTATCTAGAAAAAGATCCAAATTCAAGAGTTGCGTGCGAAGTTACAGTAACAACGGGGATAGTTACTGTAATGGGTGAAATTTCATCGACATCAACAATCGACATCACAAAAATTGTAAGAGAGGCGGTCAAGGAGATTGGATATGAAGGTGAAGATTTTGGATTTAATGCTAGTACCTGTGCAGTTATTTTAGCGATTGATAAGCAATCAGAAGATATCAATTTAGGTGTTAGCAGTTCGCTAGAACATAAGAAAAATGAGAATATCTGTGAAGAATATAAGGATATTCAGGAAGAGGATGAGAAAGGACGAGTTGGTGCAGGAGATCAGGGTATGATGTTTGGATTTGCATGCAATGAGACGAAAGACTTTATGCCGGCTCCCATATATTATGCACATAAGCTTTGCTACGCATTGAGTGCTAAGCGAAAAGACAAAGTATTAAATTATTTGGGCCCAGATGGTAAGTCAATGGTTACATTTGAATATTGCGATGGCAAACCCCAAAGAATCGATACTATTGTAATCTCTACTCAACACCGGTCAGATATTACGCAAGAAGAAATTCATGATAACATAATAAAGCATATTATTAATCCAGTTATTCCTAAAGATCTAATTGACAGTGATACAAAGATTCTTATCAATCCAACTGGACGTTTTGTAAAAGGCGGTCCATGCTCTGATACAGGACTTACAGGGCGCAAGATCATTGTAGATACTTATGGAGGAGTGGGAAAACATGGAGGGGGCGCTTTCTCAGGCAAAGATCCTACCAAGGTTGATAGAACCGGAGCTTATGCAGCAAGATATATTGCAAAAAACATTGTAGCTGCAAAGATAGCTGATAGATGTGAGATTCAGATTGCTTATGCAATAGGGGTTGCTAAACCAGTATCAGTTTATGTAGACACTTTTGGAACATCTTCCATAAGCAATGAAGAGATTACTAAAATGATAATGAAATTGTTTGATCTAAGACCAGGCGCTCTGATAGAACAATTTGAAATGAGATCCCCAATTTATAAGCAGCTTGCAGCATATGGACATTTTGGACGAAGCGATTTACATATCCCATGGGAAGAAACTAATAAGGCTGAAATGATTAAGGAGTATTTTAAAGATGGCGCAGAATAGGCAAAGAACATCTTGCGATACTTAGGCAAAAAGAGTATCACAGGTAGTCTTGCGGTATGAATGGGGGAAAAATGAAAAACTATTTAATTGGAATGGATATTGGAGGGACACATGTACGCACCGGTTTGTATTCCATTGAGAAGAAAATGATTGTTGAATTTAACAAGATATCGTTTATTCAAGGGGAAACAGCAAAAGAAGAAATAGAGGTCAATATATGCGAGCAAATACTAAGGGTTCTGTATCAAAAACAGATATCACTGAATTCCCTAAAGGGAATAGGCATATCCATGGCTGGTAATGTGGATCAGAATATAGGCTGTGTGCATCGATGGCCAAATCACCATTTATGGGAAGGGTTTCCGATTTATAATTATATTCACGAGTATTTTCATACACCTGTTATTGTAGAAGACGATGGAAACTGTGCGGCTGTTGGAGAGAGTATGGAGCAGTATGGTGATGAGCATTATAAGGGAAATTTGATTTACTGTACCATAGGAACAGGAATAGGCGGCGGTATTATCTTAAACCATAGACTGCATAAGGGAGAGTATGGGATGGCAGGAGAACTGGGACATTTATCTATACCTGAAGTACACAAACTATGTGGCTGTGGAAAGACGGACTGTCTTCAGAGCATAATAACAGACAAGCATATGGAAGAAAAAGTAGGACGGCATACAGCTGGCATATTATATCAACTGGCATATATTCTGGATATTCCAAAAGTCATTGTGGGTGGAGGACGCATAGAATATAATCAAAATCTTTTTCAGTACATAGTTTCAATATTCAACCAGTACAAAGAAGCCGACCATAGGAATTATAGTATAGAAAAGTCAAAGCTTTATAATAAGAACGGAATATTAGGAGTGATAGAATTGTTGAGGAATGGTCAATGAAACTATTTATCTTATATATACTAATCGGAATGTTGGGACAACTTATTGATGGTTCCATGGGAATGGCTTATGGAGTAACCTGCAGCACATTTTTACGTGCATTTACAGGTCTGCCAGCTGCTACAGCAAGCGCCAGTATACACTTTGCTGAAATCTTTACAACGTGTAGTTCAGCAATTTCACATATAAAGCTTCATAATGTGGATAAAAAGATGTTCTATAAACTTCTTTTACCAGGAGTAATAGGGGGAGTGACAGGAGCAGTATTACTGTCAAGAATGAATCTTGAAGTGTGGGAGATTATTATTGATGTTTACTTAATCATCATAGGAATCTCGATATTATCAAAGGTAAGGACTAAAAAAAAGAAAGTAAATAAGTTTAAAAAAATCCCAATATTAGGATTTGTTGGCGGTGCATCAGATGCTATAGGTGGAGGGGGCTGGGGGCCTATTGTGACATCAACGCTAATTGCTTCTGACCATGACGTGAGAACAACAATTGGTACTGTTAATTCGGTAGAATTTTTTATAACTGTGACAGAGTCCATCGTATTCTTCTTCTTGCAGGGAAACGCATTTATGAGATTTAGCGTTCCAATTGTGGGGTTAATTATTGGTGGAGTCATCGTGTCCCCCTTTGCAGCATTTTTGTGCACAAAACTACCGAAAAAAATCATCATTATAATGACGGGCTTACTTATTATTCTAATCAATAGTTGGTCACTTATATGCGATTTTTGATTATCAAGAAGTAAAGAATTCCTTCCAATGAAGTAGCGCTATTAATCATAACAAATAAAATAATAATTAAAGAAAGGATAAGCAAATGGCGAAAAATAAAATCATTCAAAAATTAAAAGAAATTATTATTGAAAGTATGGAGTTAAAATGTACACCTGAAGAAATAAAAGGAGATGATTTAATTACAGAGTTAGGTATCAATTCTGTAGATGCCTTGGAAATATTAGTCTGGGTAGAGAATACTTTTGAAATACTTATTGATGATGATGATTTAAATTCACAAATACTATCATCCTTGGATACACTAGGATGTTATATTGAAAAAAAGTTAGAAGCGTAAAGGTAAGTCCATGTTAAGAAAAGAAGTGAAAGTTAGTTTAATTATTCCCACCTATAATAAAAGCAGTCGGTTAAGATTAGTGCTGGAATCAATTTTTTATTTAAAGGACGTAGATGACCTGGAGATTATTATTGTTAATGACGGTTCTACAGATGACACGGAAGTGGTATTGAGAAATTTTATAGAAAGATGTAGTAAAGCAGTCATCAGGGTATCAGTTATCATGTCAAACAATAAAGGAAGATCTTATGCCAGAAATTTAGGAATTAAGAAAGCATCAGGTAGTATCATCGTTTTTACAGATGATGATTTAATACTGAATCCTAATTTTATACATGAACATAAGAAAAGGCATGAAGAGAATACACATTTAGTAGTACATGGACAGATTAATCATATACCTTATTTGAAATTTTTCAAGGATCCTATCACAGGGGTAATGATGAATGATCAGGTGACTAAAAAAAAATTGCTCGATAAAACCATTCAGATCGACATGTTTGAATCTGATAAAATAGAAAGCTACTTAAAGGAGAATGCTCATATCAGTAAATTTGAGCAGGATATATTAAATTTATATCAGCAAACAACAGAGGAAGACTCTTGTTTCAGGTGGGTTGGTTTTAATGGTGGGAATGTTTCTATCAGAAAAGAAAACATATTGAATGCTGGAATGTTTGATCAGCGCATGGGACTTTTATGGGGATGTGAAGATCTTGAGTTAGGCTATCGATTGTATAAGGAAGGATATTTTTTTGCATATGAAATGCAGGCTAAAAATTATCATTTAGATCACTACCGAAAAGATTCTAAGGAAATACATGAAGAATCTATGAGGTACTTTATAGAAAAACATCCGGATATAAGTATCCGACTGCTAAATCAATACTTCCGAGGAGAATATTCAAGCCTTTTGGAATGGAAAAATCAACAAAGAGGTTAAGGAGACAGAAAAATAATTATGGGTATTGTAGTGAAAGAAGAGACAATTAAAGAAATACCAGTACTGTTAGTGTTTAAAGAAAACAGGCAGGCAAAGTCCGTTATTTTTTTATTCCATAAACTATTGAATAATAAAGAACAGGGGTTGCCCTTGGCCTATGAATTAGCCAAAGAAGAATATTTTGTTATTCTACTGGATATGTATGGACATGGCAAGCGTGAAATTAGTTTTGATACCAGTCAGCGATATGAATTTAATCATCTGGTAAGAGACATACAGGCTACGGTGGCAGATGTAAAAATAATACTATGCAATGAAGAATTTAACAGTTTATATGGATTGAAAGACTTGAGTGTAAAAGTAGTAGGTATTTCTATAGGGGGTACGATTGCTTTGACCTGTTTCATGCTTATGAAAGAAATTGACAGTATGGCAAGTTTAGCCGGTACATATGATTTAAAATATATTATTGAAAATAAAAGGCTAGATTCATTTAAACTATTTGCAGCATCTACACCAGTCATTGACTATGAAAGAGCCAAAGAAGAGCAGAAAAATCTGGATATAACCAATCATTTATTCAAAGAAAAAGCAAGACCAATATTATTTATGAATGGAAAGCTTGATACCACTGTATCAATTGAGGCACGTAAAGAATTTCATGATGAGTTAAAAAAGATATATAAGACCCATGGTAAAGAAAATCTGATAATACGCAAAGATTATGCAAAGACAGGTCATGAAGTAACAATTGAAATGGTGAAAGATTTGATTAAATGGCTCAATGCACAATAGGAAGGAGTGGCTGATCATGAATCATACAGATAATTTATTGCAGCTTATCAATGGGTATAAATTGTCAAATGCATTATTTATTGCAGCAGAATTAAAAATATTTGATTATATTGATGGTGTTAACAGTGTAGAAACAATTTCAAATCAATTATCTGTAGATCCCAAAGCATTAGAAATCATATTGGATGTTTTTTGTTCAATGAACCTGATAAGAAAAAGTGATGATAAAAAGTATATTCTTGAAGCTGAGTGGAAGCCGTTGCTGGATAGCAGATCAAAAAGCAGCATGATTTCCTTAATACAGTTGGAGCATTATTTGTCCACTAAGCATACTGGCAAAGACAGATTCAAAGATGTCCTTAAAAGCGGTAGGGGAAGTGACGATTTAAACTTAAATGCTAAAGAAGGAAAGGAAAACGTATATGGCTGTGTAATGAATGCTGGAGGACAATATTCATCGGTATGTATTGCAAGGGAATTTAACAAGGTTAAGAAAGGAACCATACTGGATGTGGGAGGAGGCATGGGGACGCATGCTATAAAAATTTGTCAATTTAATCCACAATTGAATATTGATATTGTTGATAAAGCAGAAATGAAAGAGCAATGTATAAAGAATATAAAAGAACATGGAATGGAGGATAGAATTCACTTTCTAACGGGAGACATCAGAGATATCTCTTTGGAGAAGAAGTATGATGGAATTCTGGAATCCAATGTTCTTCATTTGTTTAGCGATAAAATGAATCAAAAACTCTTGTTAAAATTATCATCAGCATTACATAAAGGTGGAATATTGATTATGCATGATTTCTTTCTCTCAGAGGATAAGGCAAAGAGGCCAGTATCATCGATTTATACATTGGACTGGATGATGCAAGGATCTTTCTTTCATGCGGATGCTCAGGATATTAAGCAATGGGTTGAGGCGGTAGGATTAGAGTTCATAAAAGAGGTTCAATATGAGCGTATTCCTACGTCAATCATTATTACAAAGAAAATCTAATATATAAAAATAGCAGAAAATGGCGTGGTCGATCAGCCACTGCACCAGAGCTAGAAGGAGGGTTAGATGAAATTATTTGTACTTGGATTAGATGGAGCGTCATACAGATTGATCCATCGATTTGTAGAAGAAGAAAAACTTCCCTCTTTTAAGAAGTTGATAAAAGAAGGTATTTTTAGAAAACTAAAAACAACAAACCCGCCACATACAGCTCCTGGATGGACAAATGCATTTACAGGAGTACAGCCTGGCAAACATGGGATCTATCAGTTTTGGGATACCCAGTCTCCTTATTATTATGGAGAATATATGGGGAGTAATCATGTGGGGGTACCAACCGTATGGGAAATATTAAATCAGTTCTCATATAAAACCATTATGGTTAATATTCCTATGACATATCCGCCCAAAGAGGTTAATGGAGTGATGATATCATGGCCATTATCGAATACATTGAGATATGCGTATCCAAAAGATATGTTGTTTAAAATAGCCAAGGCTGGGGGGCATTATGCTTCTGACATTAATATTATGTTTGAAAATAATTTAGAGTATATCAGCCAAGCCATTGAAATAACAAAGAAAAGAGTTAATACCATCGACTACTTTCTAAAGAATGGAGAATGGGATTTATTTATTTCTGTATTTACAGAGATTGATAGAATATCTCACTATTATTGGAATTTCATGGATAAATCGAGTCCGGTGTATAACCATGAGGCAGAAGAGAAATATAAATTAGCCATTGAAAATATCTATCGTGAAACAGATCTGGCATTGGGAAAAATACTTGAAATGCTGCCTGATGATGCTCTGTTGATGATTCTGTCAGATCATGGATTTACAGTTGGAGAAGTGGACTTCTATGTCCAAACATTTCTGATGAAACATTCTTTGTTGGCAGTGAAGGAGATAGATAAAAAATCTATAAAAGAAAATTCATGGTTTTATATGGAAGAAGCCGGAAAGGAATATGAAGTGGATTGGAATCAGACAACAGCTTATATGGCATCTCCTGGTTCATATGGTGTTAATATTAATCTAAAAGGAAGGCAGAACCATGGGATTATCGAACAGGAGCAATATGAGCAAGAGAGAGACAAGATTATCAGTCTGTTGAAGAAAATTCTCCATCCAAACAAGAAGATCCCTCTGTTTCGTGATGTGTTGAAAAGAGAAGAAGTATATGCTGGTGCATCTCTTAACAAGGCACCTGATATTATTATGGTTCCCTACGAGTATAGTACCATGGTACATCATAAAATCCATCCGGATAAAATCTTTGGTAGGCCAGAGCAAAAAGGCATGCATGATAAAGATGCAATCTTTGGATTATATGGGCAAAATATTCAACTAAAGGAATCTGGTGAAATAGCTTTGGAAGATATAGCCCCCACCATTTTAAATCTTTTTGCCATCCGTACCCCTTCTTATATGGATGGGGAAAGTATGATTCAGTTCAATGACGAGCAGGAAAACTGGAAGGATTTTGTGATACCTGATGAAGGATCAGGAGGATATAAAGGAGAAGAAGCTTACACACGAGAGGAAAGTCAGGAAGTAGCTGAGAAATTAAAATCTTTAGGTTATTTATAAAAGGAAGGGAGGTAAAAATGTTTAATCCTTATAATGGCAAAACATATACACAAGAGGAAATATGTCAGGCGATTAAGAGATATGATACTAAAATAATAGCGGTTAAATGTGATGACCAGTATAAGCAAGCAGCAATATCCATTGCAGAGGGGAAAATCATCGGATGGTTTCAGGGACGCTCAGAGGGAGGTCCGCGTGCATTAGGGAATAGAAGTATATTGGCAGATCCAAGAAATCCTAAGATGAAAGACATATTAAATAATAGAGTGAAATTCAGAGAAGCTTTCCGACCATTCGCACCCTCAGTGTTGTTTGAATTTCAGCAGGAATATTTTGATTTAGATATTCAATCACCATATATGTTGATGGTTGCCGATATTTGGCCTATTAAGAGAGCAGAAATACCATCAGTAACACATATTGATGGAACAGGAAGAATTCAAACGGTATTAAAAGAATTAAGTCCTGAATATCATCAGTTAATTTATGCATTTTATGAACGAACGGGAGTGCCCATTGTTTTGAATACTTCTTTTAATGTAAATAAAGAGCCAATTGTAGAATCACCAGATGATGCAATTAACTGTTTTTTGAATACAGATATAGATGAACTTTATATGGAACATTATTGTATTAAAAGAGTATAAGTAATCTGGTGATGCGTTTATTTACGAGTGAGAACTGATAAATGGGTGCTTTCCTTATGGAGGATTAGGAGATATGTATATATTAGGACTTGGAGGTTCAAATCATGATTTCTCGGCATGTTTAGTAAAGGACGGAGAAATTCGATGTATGATTGAAGATGAAAGAATTACAAGAAAGAAAAATGGAAAAGGTTTGGGTCTGCAATTGGCTAAAGGTTTTTCACTCAATTACTGCCTGGAGGCTGAGGGTATAAATATTGATCAGGTGGATATGATTGTAGCCAATGATATTATCAACCAAGTTATGTACAAAAGATTGAATAAAAAGGTGGAGATGATGAACCATCATTTAGCACATGCAGCAAGTTCATATTATGTGTCACAAATGAATGAGGCAGCGATATTAGTGCTTGATGCAGTCGGAAGTAAGAATCTTAAGAATAATAAATACGAAAGCGGCTCCTATGGTGTTGGTACGGGAAAAGAGATTCGATTTCTCGGGAAGGTTGAAGGATATAATTACCCTGAGACAGACTATGTAGAGAACTCGCTGGGTATTTTTTATTCCATTATTACAGATATCATAGGGTTCGGGGAGCATCAGGAAGGAAAAACCATGGGGCTTGCGCCTTATGGAACAAGCAAATATTATCATCTCATAAAGCGATATATCCGTTATACAGGTAAAGGTCAGATTGAAATGAAAATGGAGGATATAAAAGCGCTTCTGGAATTGAAAAAGATGGTTGCAGAAGTAAAAGGTGAAGAAAAACAATTTGAATTGAAAGCCGATTTTGCATGGGCGGCACAAACCATTTTGGAAGAATTGATAATGGATATGTGCAGATATGTTAAGGTGGAAACAAAGATGGATAATATATGTTTGGCTGGAGGCATTGTACTCAATAGCGTGGCTAATTATAAATTATATAAAGAAAAGTTATTTAAAAATATATTCATACCACCTGCATGTGGTGACAATGGCACATCCATTGGAAGTGCATTATACGGTTATCACTGTTTGCAAGGAAATATAGGATAGGAGGAAAAGAATTGAAAAAACTATTTCTTTTATCATTTGAAGGAATGAATTCTGATTTGATCGATACCTGGATAGAAAGCGGTCATTTAAAAAATTTCAAGAGATTAAGGCAAGAAGGTTATTTAGGCAATATAAAGTGCAGTAGAATACCCTATGAATCATCTGGAATAATGTCAGTGCTTTCGGGCATGTCCGACAGTGAACACGGACAATATTCATATTGGCATGTACATAACCAAGATTATATTCCCAAAGTACATAATGGAGAAGATTTAAAGAAATACCATTTTTGGCAGCAAGAAAAATTCAAGGAGCATCGAAAGGGAATTGTCAATATATTCGGAACCCATCCGGCGTATGATATCAATGGTTATTTGATTACTTATGCAATGAATAGAACATTGAGATACACTTATCCAGTGGATTTTATGAGAGAATTGAGTAAAAAGGGTTTATCTTATGTGCAGGATATGGGGGCTTTTTATAAAAATCAAGGCAAGGAAGCATTTATTCATGAAGTTCTGAAAGTAGAGAAAATGAGGCATGAAGTTTGTAAAGAGTTGCTTCGAAAAGATTTGGATATGTATGTATTCAATTATACGTGCATTGACAGGGTGTGCCATTTTTTTATGAATGAGTTGTTAGATAAGACCATGGATTTAAAGGATAAAGCAGTTTTCAACATGTATCAATACTGTGATGAAATACTAGGTGATATATTAGAATTTGTAGAAAAATGCAATGGTGAATTGATTTTGTTTTCTTCAGTAGGTTTTGGACAGCTGAACCACTTTGTAGAAATCAATCAATATCTTGCCGAGAAAAAGTTATTAAAGTGGTCAGATAACAAAAGAATACCTGATTGGAATAAAACAATTGCCTTTGAGTCAGTACAGGGAAGTCACGGAATTAATATTAATCGGGAACATATTTATGAAAGGGGAATGGTGAAAGATTGCGAATATGATTGCTTAATCAAAGATGTCATACGAGAGCTTGAAAAAATGCCTAATCCATATAATGACAACCCTATGTTTTGTAAAGTAGTGCCTGGAAAGGAATTTTACAATTCTAATATAGAAGCACCAGATATTGTTCTGGAGCCATTTGATTGGACCTATCTTCCCTATGGAGATACCTACTGGTCGGATCGAGTTAGCAGACATAGTCAGACAGGATGGCATAGAAATGAAAGTGTCTGGGGAAGATTCGGATTAAGGACCGTTAAAGAGGAAGTATCGCAGGTTCAAGAACTGAAAGATATATTTACTCAAATACAAACAATAGAAGGGGGACAACGTGGATAAGCAAAGAATTGCATTTGTATCTGGTAGTACAAGGGGAATAGGTCTTGCAGTTGCCAAGGCGTTGTTGGATAAAGGATGTATGGTAATTGGCAATTCCCGAACAATGGAATTGGACGTGCATCATGAATTAAGATCAAGAAATAACTACTTGTATATTCAAGGTGATGTAACACAAGAAGAGGATGTTTCATACATTTTTAAAAGAATTATTAAAACATATGGAAGAATTGATGTTTTGGTGAACAATGTGGGGATGACAAGCAGAAAATCATTTATTGCTTCCACAGAAAAAGATTATGATGAAATGTTTAGAACGAACTTATTAGGAGCAGTTCATTGTAGTAAATATGCATTGAAAAACATGATATTTAATAAATATGGGAGAATCATTAATATTTCTTCTATAGCAGGAACGAACGCCCTTCCCTTTGAAGTTCTTTATTCATCATCCAAAGCGGCGCTTATTGGCTTAACCAAGGGCATTGCAAAAGAATATGCCTCAAAGGGAGTCACCTGTAATGTCATTGCTCCTGGTGTCATTGATACGGGAGCAGGTAATTATGATGATATTAAAAAAAGCATTCCTACTTGCCAGATCGGTTCACCAGAGGAGGTAGCAGGATTAGTAGCTTATTTATCATCAGAAGAAGCTGCATATATTACAGGACAAGTTATAAAAATAGATGGTGGTTTATTTATTTAAGAATAGGAGATGAAATATGAGAGAAAATGAAAAGAAAAATATATTACTTACTAATTTGCTGATAAAACAAGGACATTGTGATTCCTTTTGTAAATATTGTTATCATAATAAAGAAGAAGGATATACGGAAAACAGCTCTGAATATACATATGAAAACGAGTTAAAAGATAACATTGATCAAATTATTGAATTCTCAAGTAATAACTTTAATTGTCCAATTATTAAGATTTGTGGTGGGGAAATATTCTTAATGACCAATCTAAAAGAACTTGTGGGTAAGCTATTAGATAAATACCCATATGTACTTATTCAAACAAACGGAAAACATCTAAATGATGAAACATTAGAATGGATTATTAATTATAAGCGGGTATTTTTGCAAGTATCCATGGATGGACACCTTCTATCCATGAATAGGTACAGATTTGAGACACAAGATATACTGGATAAACTGCTGTATGCCATTAAAATTCTTAAAAAAAATGATATATATATAGAACTGACCAGTGTTTTAAATAAATTAAATACTGCTAGGTATGCAGAGTTTTTAGATTACTTATATGAGTTGCCTGGCGGGAAAAAGACAAATACATTAAAGGCCACTCCTATTCTTCTGATGGATAAAACGGGAGAATTTAAGGCGAGTCCGGAAGATATAAAGGAAATCGAGAAATTAACCGTTGAAAATAAGTACAGTCAAATTCTGCCACCGATACAATATATGAAGCATTTTTACAAATTAATGCAGGGAGAGAAGCTAAATTACTATTGTTATAATCCAATTATTAGTGCAAATTATATTGACACAGGGGAAGTGAAGGGATGTACAAATGTATTACCAGAGAATGTATTAAATGTAGGAAATGTATTTACTGACCAGCATGAGGATATCATGAATAGATTCGGAAGGACAAAGTTTCAGCAATTGCTTGTGAATACAAAACAATGGGTACCTCTTTGCAAAACCTGCTATAATTTCTGCAGCATTTACAATTTGTATTTAAATGGATCTATGAGCATTGATGAATTGTCTTCAAACAATTATATGTTTGAAGTGGAGGAAGTAAGGGAGATATTAATTAAATTGAAAGCAGAAATTGAAGAAAATAATAGAAAGCAATCTTTAAAAATAAGAAAGAGGTAGTTATATATGGATGAAATAAAGGCACTAGAAGATGAAAGTATCTATTTAATTCGCGAGGCATATAATAAATTCAAAAACATTGCTATGCTCTGGTCCATTGGAAAAGATTCAACAACAATGCTATGGTTGGTGAGAAAAGCTTTTTTTGGAAAAATACCTTTTCCGGTCATACATATTGATACAGGCTATAAATTCAAGGAAATATATGAGTTCCGTGATCGATATGCCAAGGAATGGGACTTAGATTTGATTGTCTATAAAAATCAAGAAGGCTTGGATTTGGGAATCTGTCCAGATAAAGGAAGATTTGAATGCTGCAATCAATTAAAAACAATGGCATTAAAAAAAGTCATTATGGAAAAGAAGCTAGAGGCCGTTTTATTGGGAATTCGAAGGGATGAACATGGAATCCGGGCAAAAGAAAGAGTATTTTCTGTAAGAGATGAAGATTTTGAGTGGAATTATAAAGAACAATCTCCTGAGATTTGGAAACAATATAGAACAGGAATTCAGGAGAAAGAGCATATTCGTGTTCATCCCATACTTGGCTGGACGGAATTAGACATTTGGAAATATATTGAGCGGGAGAATATACCTATAACAGATCTATATTTTGCGAAGGAAAATAAAAGATATCGAAGTATAGGCTGTGAAACTTGCTGCAGTAGCTTAGATTCTGAGGCAGATACAGTAGAAAAAATCATACAAGAACTTGAAACAACTAATATTTCAGAAAGATCAGGAAGAGTTCAGGACAAAGAGTCTGATTATATGATGCAAAAGTTAAGATCACTAGGCTATATGTAGCGGGAGGTAGTATGGAAAAACTAAAAATAGTTATTGTGGGACATGTAGATCATGGGAAATCTTCTCTGATTGGCAGACTTTTGTATGATACAAAATCAATATCAGAAGATAAATTGACAGAAGTTAAAGCAAATTGCAAAAGCGGGCATTTGGATTTTGCCTATTTTTTGGATCATTTACAAGAAGAAAGAGAGCAAAAGATAACTATTGAATCGACCCAGACTTTTTTTAAAACATTAAAACGAGAGTATGTCATCATTGATGCGCCAGGACATGTAGAATTTGTCAGAAATATGATAACCGGCGCATCCAAAGCGGATACGGCAGTACTAATAGTCGATGTGGAGGAAGGGTGTCAGGAACAAACCAGAAGGCACGCCTTTATATTATCGATGCTGGGATTTCATAATATCATTTTACTCATTAATAAAATGGATGTAGTAGATTATCAACAAGAAAGGTTTGAAGTAACAGTAAAAGATTGTGTGCAGTTTCTAAGCAGAACCCAAATAAATGTGCTGCATAGCATTCCTATATCTGCTATTTTCGGAGATAATGTGGCATTTGCTTCTCAAACCATGACTTGGTATAAGGGAAAAACGGTACTTCAAGCATTGGATCAGCTTACCCTTGGGGAGAAAGACAAGAAGGAACTGTGTTATCCAGTTCAGGATGTGTATTATGTCAATGACCAAAGAATGGCAGTGGGGATGATTGAATCAGGTGTTATGAAAGTAGGGGATGAAGTAATGATCATGCCCGACATGCATAAGGCACGTATACGAACAATTGAAAAATATAAGGAAAGTCTCACAGAAGCTCATACCAAAGAAAGCGTAGGGATAACAACAGATACGCCCGTATATTTGGAAAAAGGTAATATTCTGGCACACACTGACAGCCGATTATTACCTGAAAAAAAATACAAAGCAAATGTATTCTGGATTGCAAAAGACCCGTTGACAATCGAGACCAAGCTACAACTGCAATGTGTAACACAGAGTACTCTATGTAAGGTAACTAGCATTTTTAACAAGATTAATACATCTACCTTAGAAGCAATTACAGATGATGATGAATGTATTCGTTCACTGGAAATGTGTGAGGTGGAAATCCAAACAAAGAAGCAGCTTGTAATGTGCTCAGTAGAGGAAATAGAAAGTCTAGGACGATTTGTACTCATTTGTAACAATAATATCTGTGGCTATGGTATTATTTCTTAACTGTAGGAGGGGAGTAAGTTGAACAAAAAACATTTTGTTTTGGGTATCGATGGAATGCCGTTTGATTTATTCAACGAGAAATTACAAAGCAATAAGATGCCAAAATGTAAAAAAATAATTGAAAAGGCTAACTTTAAAGCTATAGATTCTGTTATGCCACCAGTTTCATCTGTAGCATGGACGAGTTATGCTACTGGAAAATATCCCAAAGAACATGGTATATATGGATTTACTGAAAAAGATTCACGTCATTCGGGTTTATACATACCAACTACGGTTGATCGAAAGGCAGAAACCATCTGGAACCGATTATCAAGAAAGGGAAAGAAGGTAGTGGTTTTGAATGTTCCTTTCACCTATCCACCTGAAGCAGTTAATGGCATCATGGTTTCCTGTTTTTTATGTCCGAAGATAGAGAATGCGACTTATCCAAAAGCATTTTATCAGAATTTGGCGGAGAGGGGATATATAATCGATGTTGAAGCACCTTCAAGTGAAGAAGACAAACCAAGGTTTATTGAAGATTTGTTCACAGCAATGAAAATAAGAACAGAACTTAGCATAGAATTGATGGAGCATACAAAGTGGGATTATTTTCATCTACATATCATGGAAACGGACAGGCTGTTTCATTTCTTTTGGGATTCTGTCACAGGCGAGAAGGAAGATCAATATTCCAAAGAAGTAGACCGATTTTTTGAAGCATTAGACAATCACGTTGATTCATTACTTCGTCAGCTTCCCCCAGACACCGGGTTTACCATACTCTCAGATCATGGATTTTGTGGTATTCAACATGAAGTCCAATTAAATACATGGTTAAAAAAAGAGGCTTATTTTCATCCGGACAAACTATATTCACTGACACCGGGAAGGATCTATATTCATTCAGAAGCGAAAGAAAAGGAAATATTAAAACAGGAATTAAAGGAAAAATTATTAACATTAGAAGATTCCGGCCATAAAGTCATTCAAAACGTATTTTTTGAAGAAGAGATATTCCAAGGAATGCAAGAAGAAACTGGTCCTAATATGGTGGTTCACCCCTTTAATGGATATGACTTAAAAAGTAATATGAGAGAATCAAATATTTTTACCGATAGTTTGCTGACAGGTATGCACACATTTGAAAATGCCATGTTAATCAGTACCCTGGATATAACGGATATATCTGATATATCCAGGGTTGCAGAAAAAATAGAGGAGGAAATATGTGATGACCATTTTTGACTATATATTTATGCATGCCCAAAAAAGCCCTGAACGGATGGCGTTAAAAAGTGAAAAAAATTCCATTACATATGGCCGACTGCTGATTCAGATTAATACATATGGTGAGTATCTGCAACGCAATACATGTCATCAAGGTGACAGGGTTATTTTGAAAATAAAGGAAAGACAGGAGTGGTTCATAACATTTTTAAGTCTGCTGGCCATAGGCTGCCTGGTTATTCCCGTGCCTCCTGATATAACAGACTATGAACTGGAAACAGTCAAAGCAGATACAAAAGCGGATGCCGTCGTTGATCAATATATACATGTGGAACCGTCAGAGAAAGCATTTCCATCTAAATCTAATACAGGCGGTATTATTCATATGACATCAGGAACTACTGGAAAACAAAAATACTGTGTGAGAAATATTATGCAATTAACCATCGAAGGAGAAATGTATCAGAAAACATTTCAACTAGATGAGTCAGATAAGATTCTGGCATTACCGCCTTTATATCACTCTTATGCTCTTGGGGCAGGTGGTATGAGCGCTTTGGTGACCGGAGCATGCCTTTATACCCTTGATACTTTTGTGCCTAGAAGAGCATTGTCTGTAATTCAGGAAGAAAAAATAACCATATTAATCATGGTCCCTGTGATGGCTAAATTGCTATGCAATTCCTATACAGCCAGCGAAGAGCAGTTGAAATCAGTGAGGTTATCAATTGTGGGTGCAGGCGCAATCTCAAAGGAATTATACGAAGATTTTTATCAAAAATATGGAATTACGTTACTTAGTAATTATGGAAGCACAGAAACAGGAGCAATCATATCCCGGGTCGACAAAGGACCATATAATTCTGTTGGAAAGCCTATGGAAGGTGTAATGATTAAGGTGTTAGATGAAAACAAAAGACCGGTTCCTATTGGAGAACAAGGCAAGCTTTGGGTGAAATGTCCAAATATGTTTACAGGATATCTGGGGATGACCAAACGACCAAAAGATGAGGAGGGTTGGTTTCCCATGCATGATATTGTTTATATGAACCAAAGTGGAGCGTTATTTATTTGCGGAAGAGAGTGTGGAATCATTAATATTGGTGGTAAGAAGGTCAATCCAAAAGAGGTAGAAGACGTAATACTTAGCATTCCTAAAGTGAAAGATTGTGTTGTCATGGAATGCAAAGATAAAGTAAAAGCTTTTGTCGCTGCAGAAGGATTAACCCCAGAGGCCATTCGAAAAGAGTGTATGATCAAGTTATCAAACTATAAAGTGCCATCCATGATAGAATTTATTCAAAATATACCGAGAAATGAGCTGGGAAAAGTGCAGTATAGGATATTAACAGATGGTGTAAAAAATGGCTGTTGATTTAATGAGGATAATAACAGGTTATAAACAGTCGGTGGCTCTGATGGCAGGTATCAAAATGAATATCCCCGAGATTTTATCCAAGCCTAGATCCATAAAAGAATTGAGTGAAATGCTTAAAATTGAGGAAGAAAGATCACTGTTTCTTTTCCTAATGTACTGGAAGTTCATGGGCATACTTAAAGAGGAAAACAATGTCTGGTATATGCAAGAGGAAGATCGCGCCCGGTTAAAAGAGTTCGAAAATATTATCAAGCACGAACAAAATATCATGGAGTGTTGGAATACAAGTCAGAATATAATTGAAAGCTTAAAAAACAGTAAAAAGGCATTCTCTCATGAGGACAGGCAATTATATTTAAGCGCAATGAATGGCAAGAACTTAGAAATAATTGGTTTGCGAATGATTCGTGAATACCGCAAAAATGGCCCTATAGCATATCTGGAATGGGGAAACAGTGCAGGGCAGATGAGTACTATAATAGCTAAATTATATACGGATGCAAAGATAACGATTGTAATATCCAATCAATTCATCAATAGTAATGATTTGAAATTAACTTATAAAAAAATGCATAAGCAGGTGGAAATTTATAGTCCGGAGGACTTATATAGCAAAGAAAACAAATTTTATGACATCATTCATCTGTACAATACAGTACATTACTATTCATCAGAGGAACTGAAAAAAACTTTATTGATGATAAAAGAGAAGATGAATGAAAATTCCTTGCTTTGTATTGCAGATATGTTTTTAAAAGATGAAGAGTGTGAAAATTATATGTATTTATTAGATTGGATAACCCATGGAGGAACCAATCATCTGTACATTGAGAATGTAAGAGAAGTAGTAAGTCAATGTGGGTTGCAAATATCAAAAAGTATTTATTTGAGAGAAATTACCACAGATTTAATTTTTATAAAAAAGGATGGATAGAAGTGAGTAGACTAATTAATATCGGGATAGCTGGAACCGGTTGGATTGTGGAAAAAGTGTATATACCCATCCTATCTAGGCTGGAGGGTACAAATTTGGTTTCTTTCTATGAACCTATAGAGGATAGAAAAAAACAAATGGAAAATCAATATCGGCATAGGGGATATAGATTTTTCGGAAATTATGATGACTTCTTACAATCAAGTATTGATTGTGTCATTGTAGCAACCCCTAATTATACCCATCAGGAATTATCAGTAAAAGCACTCGAAAAAGGCCTTGACGTATTATGTGAAAAACCTGCTGCTTTGTCTGAAAAAGAAATCAATTGTGTCATAGAAGCAGCACAAAAAGGGAATGCAGTTTATATGCCGGGGTTCGTCAATCGATTTCGCCATGATGTGAAAACCGTAAAAGAATTAATAGACAGCCAGAAAATTGGAGAAGTCATAGATATACAGGCTGGATGGTTGCGCAAGGGAGGTATTCCACGCCTTGGAAGCTGGTTTACGAAGAAAGAGTTGGCAGGAGGAGGTGTTCTTTTTGATTTGGGTTCACATATATTAGACATTTGCCTTATGATGTTTGGAACTTCCTTTCAGGAAAAAGAAGTGACGTTAAAATCTGTTTATAAAAAGGAAAGTCAAAGAAATAGTGCGACATGGTTTGAGAACAGAAAGTCCAATGACCACTTAATTATGGATGTAGAAAGTACGGTATTTGCAACCGTTAAGTCACAACGTCAATGTTTGCGGATAGCCTTAAGCTGGAATGCACCAGTTGGGGGGGATTGTACCTATTTCTATATTAATGGCACAAAAGGTAAGATAGCATTACGAACATTGTTCGGATATAGCACGAATAAGTTATGGGATGATTCTTCTATCAGTGTGATGATTGATGGCCAGCCAGAAGAAAAAATCTTAAAAGAGCACTCGGCAAAATGTGCAGATGATGCTTTTTATCATATGCTTTTATGTTTTATTGATAAAATAAAAGGTAATGTCAGAAAAGAAGTATGTGCAGAAGATGCTGTCAGGAATGTCTGCTTAATTGAAGATTTATATAAGAATGAAAGGGGATTAGATGGATAAGATAATAAATTGTATTATTATAAATGGTCCGAACATAAATATGCTGGGAGTCAGAGAACCGGAATTATATAGTAATAAGACGTTGAAGGAAATTGAGGAAAACCTATACACACTTTCTCAGGAGCTAAGTATACATATTGAGACTTTTCAATCGAACAGCGAAGGCAAGCTTGTAGACTTTATTCAAGATAGTTATCAACAGGCAGATGGATTTATCATAAATCCAGCGGCACTTTCTTGTTATGGGTATTCTATGCTGGAGGCATTAATAGCAACCAAGGTGCCTTTTATTGAAGTACATTTATCAAATATTTATGCAAGGGAGCGCTGGCATTCTGATTCTATATTTTCCTCAAAAGCAGTAGCTGTGATGGCAGGAATGAAAGATTATATATATGAGTCAGGGGTAAGAGCCATGTGTCATTATATAAGTGAAAATTATAGAAAAACGGAGGAGTAGATGTGAAAAACATTTTGGCAAAAAACGGAGGAGTAGATGTGAAAAACATTTTGGCAAAAAACGGAGGAGTACCTGTAAGGACAAAGAAATTTCATGAATGGCCATATGCCGATGAGAGAGAGCTTCATAATTTAAAAGAAGTTTTAGACAGCCGCAATTGGTGGCGTATGACAGGCAGCAAAGTGGAAGAATTCGAAGAAAAGTTTGCAAAGATGCATGACGTAAAATATTGTTTAGGTCTTTCGAATGGTACTCATGCAATCGAATTGGCCTTGAATACATTGGGGATCGGAAAAGGGGATGAAGTAATTGTTCCTGCTTTTACGTTTATTTCAACGGCAACGGCGGTTCTATATTGTAATGCGGAACCGGTGTTTGCAGATATAGATCCCAAGACATTTTGCATGGATCCAGCTTCCTTTGAAAAAGCTATTACACCAAAAACAAAAGCCGTAATACCGGTCCATATGGCGGGTCACCCTTGTGAAATGGAGGCTATATGCACTATTGCCAAACAATATGGGATTAAAGTTATAGAAGATGCTGCACATGGCCATGGTACTGAATGGAATCATAAAAGGATAGGTTCTTTTGGAGATATGGCCACTTTTAGTTTTCAAAACGGAAAGATTGTTACATGCGGAGAAGGGGGTGCAATTGTAACAAATGATAAAGATCTGTATGAAAAGGCGTACTTGATTCATGGTGTAGGAAGGCCCAAAGGAGATACAGTATATGAGCATAAAGTTTTAGGGAGCAATGATCGGATGAATGAATTTCAGGCAGCAGTATTGCTTGCACAATTAGAAAGACTGCCAGAGTTTAATGAGCGAAGGGAACAAAATGCAAAAAGGTTAAATGATTTATTATCCAGCATTAACGGGATAGTTCCACAAATATTTGACCCGAGAGGAACTATAAATTCCCATTATATGTATATGTTTTATTATAAAAAGGAATTATTCGGGAATATGACGAGAGAAGAATTTGTTGAACACATGAATGCAGAGGGAATACCTTGTTTTGTAGCTTACCCTGCCATCAGTAATACTTCCTTCTTTAAAGCACGGGCGTTTGCGGGCAGAGTGAATATTACGAGAGAGTATACGGAAGAGTTAATTCCTAATGCGGTGAAAGTCTCAAAAGAAGTCGTGTGGCTGCCTCATTATACATTGCTAGGTGATGATACAGATCTGCTGGAAATTACTTTAGCCATTCTTAAAATAAAAGGTATGTTATGAGAAAGGAAGAAGCATTCAAAAAAATGACTTCTCCATTGCCAAGAGTAAAATTTAATTGCGATACATTTCATATTACAAAAGCTTTGGTGTTAGCACCCCATCCCGATGACGAGCTTTTAGGATGTGGTGGAACTATCTTATATTTATTAAATCAGGGGATTCCTGTAGATATTGCATTATTGACACATGAGCAGCAAAGATTGAAAGAATTTCACCATGTCTTAGATATATTATCCTGCCAGAATAGATATCTATTTCAATTTAAGGATGGTGAGTTGGGGAAAGAAAAAGAATTTTTAAGATTGGAAAAAAAGATAAGGGGACTGCAGGAGAAAATGCATTACAATATGATTTTTGTTCCCTATATCTTTGACTTAAATCAAGATCATGTGGCAGTAGTGAAAGCATTGTCACATGTATTAGAAGCTGATGTGTCTGTTACTATTTGTATGTATGAGGTCTGGACTCCTATCTTATATCCCAATTTATATATCAACGTTTCTGATTTTTATAGTCAAAAAAGTCTTGCAATCAAATGTTATAATTCACAATTAGACCACTATAATATCATAAATCGAGATGTATCATTACATAGGTTCCGCGGAGCATTGATCGCAAAAAAGGATTACGAATATGCGGAAGCATTCAAATACTTTGCTGCAAAAGAGTACAAGGAAGTGGTAGAGGCTATTTTATGTGATGAATCATAAAATCCAAGAACTAATAAAATCCAAGAACTAATAAAATCCAAGAACTAATAAAATCAAATTGAATGTTAAAACACAATAGAGAAATTTTAGTCATGCGTAAAAGGAAGGTGAGATATTGCCAAAAGCGGTTATTTTTGATTTGGATGGGGTGATAATTCAATCATCCCAGGTTCAAAAGTATGCATTCATAAAAAGTTATGAAACATATTATGGGAAATACAGGGAACCTCCTATAGAGGAGTTTTTTGAACACTGTGGTAATTCCTTAACAAATATATTTAAAATAATGGGGTTAACACAGGAGATGATCCCTTTATATCAGCAATTGAGCAGGGAAAGAGTAAATGAAATCCATGTATTTGATGGTATTCATGAATTAATGGGGCAATTAAAAGAACAGGGGACTAAATGTGGTATATGTACTGGTAAGGACAGGGAAAGAACCATAGAAATATTAACGCATCATAAATTATTGTCCTATTTTGATACGATTGTTTGTTCTGATGATGTGGAGCATGCAAAACCTGCGCCGGACAGTTTGTCTGTCGCCCTTAGGAATTTACAAATAGAAGCAAAAGATGCGGTGATGGTTGGAGACGCTGTCAATGATATTTTATGTGCAAAAGCAGCCAGTGTTTTTAGTATTGCAGTTACATGGGGAGATCAGGCAAAAGAAGTACTTGAAGAAGCCAATCCGGATTTACTGATGCAATCTATTGAAGAATTGGGAAATCACATTCTTAAGAAAATAAACTTAATGGATGATTTTGTTATTAGAGAAGATATTTGCAACTTGCAATGTGATTATTGTCTAACTAAAACTAGTATTTTTAAAAATGGAGGAGATCATAAGCTTTTTTATGAAGAAGGAAGTGATATTCAAAGAGACCTAGATCAGATATTAAAAAAAATGTGTCAATATTATGATACTGCAATATTAAAAATCAGTGGAGGAGAAATACTTCTAATTAATAACCTGCTGGATTTTATTAAAAAACAGTCTGCAAACTACAAGGTGATTCAGATTTTGACGAATGGTCTTTTATTAAATGAAACATTGTTAGAAGAATTAAGCAGAATACCTGGTATTTGCATCCAGTTGTCTTTAGATCACCATACTTTAGAAGGGAATGGTTATCGAACAAAGAAGAAAAAGCAGTTGGATCAGATCCTAAGGAATTTGGATCTGGTAGTTCACTATGATATTCCTGTTGAAATTAACTGTGTATTGACAGATAAAAACACCCCTGTTCTCAAAGAGTTTGCAGAATATCTGATAAAATATATAGGAAAGTCAGTTATGCTTCTTCCTTTTCCAATTAGAGGAAATCAAAAAGAAAACTATATTTCAGCTAAAAATCAATACCAAGGTGTGGAACGGTTATATTCTGAGTATGAAAGATTTAAAGAGATTCTTCCACCCAAGGCATATCTTGAAGAGCTGTTATATGTTATCAAGGCAGGATCTAGAAGAGAAAGATGTTATATTCCCAAGATGGCAAACGGATTATTTGATGATGGTAGAAGAACGCCTTGTCCGAATTACTGGTTTACTGAAATGAAAAACATTTTGGATTATAATTGCAATATGGAGATACAGGAAAGACATCGTAGTCTGTGCTATCAGTTTATCAATGCCAATAATCCTCCCAAGGAATGCAGTCAATGTTATACGCCATGGGATATATTTAATTTGTATATGGAGGATAAGATATCCCTTGATGAGTTAATTCAAGTTCCTCTCTATAGTTTTATATCGATTAGAAACCATTTGGTAAAATTAAAACAAATATTAAGATAAAGTTGGTGAAAGCGTGAAGATATGTTTAGTTGCAGTGCTCGGAGGAGATCTAGTTCGCTCGGCAGAGCATGTTGGACTTGGAATGATTGCTTCTTATTTAAGAGAAAAGGGACATCAAGTAAGTCTATTGGAGATAAAAAATGCAAAGGAAAAAAAGAATTATGAGAATTTGCTGCCAGGATCTTATGACCTAGTTGGTTTTACAACTACCTGCATTACTTTAACAGATGTACTTACTGTCGCAAAGCATCTGAAAGAATGCCGCAATGGGCTGAATATTGTACTGGGAGGACATATGGCAACTTTTTCTGGTATGCAAATACTAATGCAGTTTCCCCAGATTGATTATATTATTTCAGGGGAAGGGGAAATTAGTTTCTATGAACTGGTAACTTGTTTGGAGAATAATACCGATTTATCTGAAGTAAAAGGAATTTATTTTCGTAATGAAAATGGAGTACAGAAAAATGAGGACAGAGAATTGATTGCTGATCTGGATGATCTTCCTTTTCCGGCAAGAGATCAATTTCTACATAATAAAAAAAACACTCAATATATAAGAATATCTACTAGCCGGGGCTGTTATGGCAACTGTGCATTTTGCAGTTCTTTTGTTGGTAGAAAGCAAAAGGGCCCTTGTTGGAGAGGGAGAAGTCCTAAAAATGTAGTTGATGAATTAGAGCAACTGGTTAAAGACTATGACTTTCATACGTTTGATTTCGTTGACTCTACCTTTGAAGATCCAGGAAAAGAAGGTAAGATAAGAATAGGTGAGATTGCAAAAGAAATTATAAACAGAAAGCTTAATATTTATTATAATTGCTGCTTTAGAGCAGAAAACTGGAAAGATGAAGATCGACCATTACTGGCGTTATTAATTAATTCTGGATTGGAAAAGGTTAACATCGGATTTGAGTCAGGAAATGACCGTGGACTTAAAATATTAAATAAAAAAGCAAGAATGTCTGATAACTGGAAAGCAATTGAGATTATAAAGGATTTTCCTGATATCTATATTACATTTGGCTTTATTATGCTTCATCCTTACAGTACCATGGAAGATCTTGCTGATAATGCGAGATTCTTATATAAAACGGGAATCGGACAGGTAATCAGACATTATTTTTGGCAGCTAGAAGTATATCCAGGGACACTGATGGAAGAAAAACTTATTAAAGATGCGCTTCTTACAAAAGAGTATGATATTACTGAAGGGATGTACCAATATAGGTTTATAGACAGTAGGGTAAATGTGTTTCCTAATATCTTTAAGAGTTTGCTGGAGCTTGAATCTGTTTGGGATTTTGAGATATTTGATATTGTAATTCATACGTTTATTACGAGACTTAGAAGAGAGTATAAGAATACAACTACCTTTGACAAAATAGAGAATTTTCGATATTTTGTTAATGAAGAGAGAAAGGAAATGGCCAAATTCAATATCAAGTTTTTTATGAGATTACTGAAAGATCCCACAGCATTTGATGTTGAAAAAGAAAAAACTTTACTGGATCATCAAATCAAAAAAAGCATGGAAGAAATTCGTAAAGCTCAATATCAGTTGGGACGTGAGATCTTAAAATTAGGGCAGAAACTTATTAATCGATAATGCAATAAGAAACATGAAGATAACTAAAAAGATGTTGTGGCTGACGCCGCAGCATCTTTTTTATGATATAAGAAATTGCGTCCTATACTATGAAAAATGCTTCGCAGGTTGCGCATGACGAGCCATTGGTAATTGTCACAAAGTGACAGCGCGTCAATCCAATCTATTATAACAACACTGATAACGCGAAAGGTATATTAAATGATTGCTATTGATGGTTTTTTACGGGCTAAAAAACAGTTATATTATGTGTAGGTTTTCATTCCGTTATTACGCTTAAATAATTAATTAAAAAAAGGAAAAAATGACATGAAATTATTTTGTATACCACATGCTGGTGGTCTTATCGCTTCATTCGTTCCTCTTAAAAGAAGTCTGTTGGGGATTGTAGAGGTGATTGGTATTGAATTGGCAGGGAGAGGGGTTAAGGAAAAGCTACCATATTATAATACCTTCATGGAAGCAGTATATGATGTGGCAACTGATATATCAGAACACATATGGCATAGTCCTGACGAACCCTATATTATACTGGGACACAGTATGGGGAGTTGGCTGGCCTATGAGGTATATTATCAGCTCAGATTATGGGGGATTAAAGGACCAGAACATGTTATTTTTTCTGGCAACAATACCCCTCCTACGCATTTTGAGGAACAGGGGATACACAACCTTACAGATGAGAAAATCATTGAGAGCATTTTGGAATTAGGCTATACAAATTCGGAAATATTCTCAAATCCAAGATTCAGGAATATGTTCCTGCCATATCTTAGATCCGACCTTGAGATTACAGCATGTTATGCAGCGGACTTAAACAGACCAAGTCTGGACTGTGATATTACCGTATTATATGGTCTTCAAGATCCACTGATTACAGAGGATGTGAGAAGATGGGGCTGGATTTCAGGTGGGACATGCCAGTTGCGTGGCTATGAAGGTGGACACTTTTTCATCTATGAAAAAACGGATGAAATAGCATTGGTGGTTAAACAAATAATAGCAAGAATAGTCTAGAATTATGGAAATACAATCTACCGAGCGTTAGGAGTATAACCAAATCTCAGATGAATACCCATAAAGGGGAATGATCATACCAGAATATACCAGATAAATTTGAAAGGAAGTGATTAATTGAAAATATGTTTTATAAATCCCCCCAGTCAGTATGGAAGAGCTCCCTTACCACATATGGGAATTGCTTACATAGCTGGTATGCTGAAACATTCTTTTCCCAATGCTGTGACTGATCTTATTGACTGCCCTTTTCAGGATATTAATGCAGAAGATATGAAAAAGAAAACAGTGGATGAAGAATATGATGTAATTGGAATTACCACATATTTTTATAATTTTACAGAAGTATTCAAATTGGTTCGCTTTTTGAATAAGCAAAAGAAAAAACCATTTATCGTACTAGGAGGATATTACCCGACTCTGCACCCCAAAAAAACATTTGATATTCCTGGTATCGATTGTATTTGCATTGGAGAAGGTGAATATGTGTTTAAGGAATTAATAGAAACCTTGATGCAGAAGCGGGATTGGCGTGGTATAAATGGATTGTCTTATATGGATGAACAAAATAATTTAGTTCAAAATAAGGTGGATTTACTGATTGAGAAGTTGGATGAGTTACCACGACCTTATCTGGCAAGTGCACCCCCTTACTGGTTCCCGCTTGTATCTGGAAGAGGATGCCATGGGCATTGTACTTTTTGTAGCATTATAGATTACTACCAAAAAGTGCCCGGAAAAAGGATTCGTAAGAGGTGCCCTCTAGGAGTAGTAGAAGAATTAAAAGAGATTACCGATCAATATAAAAACCGAATTATATGGATGATGGATGATAATTTCTTTTCCGTATTACAATTTCAACCGGAGTGGATAGATGAGTTTGTAGCCCAGATGCAACTACGGGATGTACGGTGTAAGTTTAAGATTTTTGCAAGGGCAGATGAAGTAGACAAAGAGATTTTAATGAAATTAAAATCTGTTGGCCTTACAGGAGTTGTAGTGGGTGTGGAAAGTATGCTTGAGCGGCAGTTAAAGCTGTATGGGAAGAACATAAATCCGCAAGTGAATAGAAGAGCATTACAGATTATTAGAGAAACTGGGTTATGGCTTGATATGGGATTTATTCTATTAGACCCCTTTACGACACTTGATGAGTTGAAAGTAAATCTTCAATTTTTAAGAGATTCACCATTTGTTGATAGCTCTGAGCCAGGTCATGAGCTAATCAGTAGCCTTGGACCTCTGATTGTATTGGAAGATACCCCAATACACCGTTATCTAAGCAAGCAGAATATTTTATCCGGTACAGATGTGGGCTATAATTATCAGAGTGATGAAATTACATTTTTTCACAAATCATTGAAGACGTGGAATAAAATGATTGCAGATATGTACTTTGGGTTTAACAAAAAGTATCTGTTTGATTATTACAGAGAACATGGCACCATTCAAGAAGACTATATAAGAAGATACAAAAAGTGTCTACGAATTGATATTGAATGCATGTGGGAGATTTTAGAATGTCTGTATAGGCAGCCAATACGTCAGATTCAGATTGAATCATTACTGGAAAAATATAAAGAAAGATTCCAGGCGGTTATCCAGGAAGAGACGTTGGAAGATGTTATAAATTGCTAAGATAATAATGTATTTAAATTTATAAAAAAGAAGGGGATTATATGAGTCATGTTTCTTCCGTTTATAATATTATAAAATGTATTGAAAATAAAGAATTATCAATCGATCAAATTGACAGTGTTTCTTTAAAAATCACAAGCAAGTGCAACTTAGACTGCTCAATGTGTGGTTTTGCAAGAAATAAGGCAATTCAGAATTCAAGAAGAGAAGACTTGCCAGTAGAAGTTTGGAAAGATGCTATAGATAAACTTTCTGATTTTGGTGTAAAGACAATTTCTCTACTTGGTGGAGAGCCATTATTATATGAAGGCATTATTGAAATTATAAAATATATTAAACAAAAAGATATTAATATTTTTATTACTACAAATGGTGTATATCTCAATTATTTTTATAGGGAATTAATTGACTTGGAGATAGCAAGAATCAATATTTCTCTAGATTCTTTTCCTGAAACTCATGACAAAATTCGTGGTGAGGTAGGCTGTTTCAATTCCGCTATTGATGGAATTAAAAAGCTTAGTCAATACAAAAAACTAACGGGAAAAGTAAGTCCTGAAATTATTATTAATGTTGTCATTAGCGAGAATAATAATTATGAATTATATGATTACCTAAATTATCTGGATTCCATTGAAGGAATTGATGGCATATTCGTGGTATTTGGAACCTTTACTACTCAATCTTTAGGTGAGAGATATTCAGAACAGCTACTTGAATTTTTTGATACTAAAGCAGATTCATGGAGAGGTTTTGTTAATTGCTTAGGAGATATCAACTATAATGAAGTTAAAAAAATATATAAAAAAGTAAAATATAAAGAATTTAATAAAAGAGTAGTATTATTTCCACCATTGAAACAAGTAGATGACATTGAACGTTATTATACTGAGCCAGAAAAAATTTTTACATGGTCTGAAGACTACTGTTGGAAGCCATGGTATGGATTTGATATATTATCTGATGGTGAGGTTATCATTTGTAGCGATTGGACTGACTACCCAGTAGGTAATATTTTTACAGATACTCTAGAAGAAATCTGGAATGGTAACAAAATCAAGAAATTAAGAAGCTACATTCTAGATCATAAAAATTTTGGAGTTTGTAGCAGATGCCCATGGAGATATTTACCTAGTTTCTTGATAGCAGATCCATACGGAGGTTGAACTAAGTATGAAAAAAATAATATCTGATTTTCCTGTTGGTATTGGAAAAATATGCTTTATGTCTGCATTAGTCGATATACTTCATTATTATGACGTTGATCTAAATGAAGGTGATCTATTTGGACTTTGTGAAGGAAATTTATTTTATTATGGAGGCATTGAACATTTATCAACCGCAGAAATTAATCATACTAATCTTATTCGAGAATTTAGAATGGGAGGTATGAAGTATGATGTAATGCAAATTCTTGATGTTTTAAAAAAATCCATAGGCCTTAATATTGATGCTTTTAGAGAAAGTGATAATATTAACAATATTATTAATGAATATATTAGTAAAGATATTCCGATATTATCGCTGGTTTTACGTTATTACTTGGAGTATTGTCCAGGATATAAAGTAGATAATTTTTCTCACACAA
Organism: Clostridiales bacterium; assembly: GCA_018372435.1. Lineage (GTDB taxonomy): Bacteria > Bacillota > Clostridia > Lachnospirales > Lachnospiraceae > Anaerosporobacter. The sequence continues at coordinate 51,635 of JAHAJA010000024.1, forward strand.
TTACGATATATGGTATTGATGATGACAATGATAGGTTATATGTTACGGATACTTATTTAGCAACAAAACCAATCTCGAATTACAAGGGTAAAATGTTGATGGACAATTTTATAAAATCATTGAATTTGAGTAATGCTGTTTTTAATATGACAACTCCATATCGATTATTTGCAATATATCCTAATAGTCGAGTTACTTTTAAATCAATTCCGATAAAAACATTGAATCGCTCCTTAATCAATATGGCAAATAAAAATTTAGATGACAATATTATCGATGGAAATATATACACTGGTATAAAAGCTCTAAATAAGTTTTCTGTTGATTTTGAGAAGTGGTTGGAGATTTATGAGGATAGTATACTAAAAACAATCCTTGAAGCAGTCCATCTGCTGATAACAAACTATGGTGGACCTTATGTTACATGTGGTTTACTGGGGGAGTACTTAAATCGAATTTTTTTGCGGGAAGATACTATTGTTTACAGAAATTTAGCAGATGAATTTATTGAACTACAAAGATTATGGTTAATTATTGGGAATATGTGCTATAGATCTTCCATGGATATTAAAAAAGACTACATAATAAAAATAATTGATAAAATAAATAATTTAATTTTGAAGCAAAAAAGACTTTATGAAAGTATTGTTATGCTTGAAGATTAATGATAGAAAAGGAGGTATTTGATTGAGTATTAAATTTGGTACGACTACATTATTTGTTAATAATGTTAAAGAATCTAAGAGATTTTATAACGATATTCTTGGACAAAGTATAGAATCTGAACACGGGCTATGTATTGGCTTTAAACACGGTTTTTCTATATGGCAGATACAACATGCAAATCGATCAATTTTTAATAATCATACAAAATATATTGATAATGAATCGAATCGAAAACCGATTGAGTTATATTTTGAAACCGATGATATTTTTATGATGTTTAATAAAATAAAAGAGCTAAATCTACATTTTATACATGAAATAATTGAACAGGGATGGGGCCAAAAAAGTTTTAGAATTCTTGATCCAGATGGTTATATTGTTGAAATTGCAGAAGAAATTGCTGGCGTATATAAAAGATTTTTTAATAGTGGTATGACGTTGGAAGAAATTTCATTAAAGACATCAACCGACCAGAATGAGATAAAGAATTTATTGGGGTTATTGAATTGAGCTAGTAATGTTAATTAGAAATTTTCAGGGAAGATACATTTGACTAGATGAGGAGCGGTATATGTTGAAAATTAATTTTGATTTTGAGGAACTTTTAGGAGATATTATATCGTTTAATGGTCTATACATTGATTTTTTGGATTGTAATGAATATACGATTTGGTATTTAATTAGGCAAGCTGGCATCAAAAGTTTTTTACCTGTTTTAAATACAAAGGCATTTTATAATAATAAATCAAATATAGACGAAATTGGTTTTGGAATTTATAGGGATTTGAATCTAAAAGAGATAAAAGATAATTTAGATAAGTATTATAATATCAAAATTGTACATTTTGATAAAACCAAAAGTAATTTTATTGACTTTATTAAAGATGGAATTAGTAAAAAACAATTTATATTCACATTATACAACTTCTATTATGATACATTAGTAAGTGACCCCAAAATACATGATTTACACGGACATCCGGTCACTGGAATGGATGATGAGCGAGACATTTTTTTAAGTCTACTACCGGGTAAATATGAAGTAAGGTTTGTCGATTTAGAAAGAATGCTTCGTGAATATATAGAGGTATCAAGTGAAGCTGAAAATTATTGTTTTTATTTGGACACTTCAAAGTTTAATTATCCAAATGATACAAAAGTATTAAATGTTATTCAAACTGATATTATAAATACCATAAACGATTGGAAAGAAGAAATTGAATATTTCAATCAATATATTATTGAATTAAATAAAGTTATATCTTTTACTCAAGAGAACAAAAAAAATTTTGCTTTAAAAGAAAGATTACTATTTAATTCCATTATGGAAGGAATGCATGGTAATTTTATATTTAAACTGAGATTAATCTCTGAAAATTATAACGTTAGTACATATGATTTCGAAGAGGAATTTTTTAATAACAGAAAGCAAAGTATTATTATTTCAAATCTCTACAGAAAAGCAGCTGTAATCCTAGATGATGACGAAGCATATTTTAATGATCTAATCCGCAGAATTTCCCAGAATATTTATAAGTTTTTCGTAGTTGAAAGCAGTGAAATTTTATATAAATTCAGAGAATTTATAAGAAAGGAGGGAATTGTTGATGTTTTTGAGAATTAATGAAGCTGTTAAATTCATTAATACTTTTGGAAATGAGTTTCAAAAAAAATATTATAGGTCTCTATTTGGAAATTACAATATCGATCAAACCATAATGTATTTGGAAAAATTTCAAAATGCTGATGGGGGCTGGTTCCAGATTGATCCGGATTACAAGGGAACTGTTAGTAGTATAACTTGCACAATGACGGCTTTTGGCAAGCTGGAACGATTAAATATTATGAAGTCACCTTTAATTGATAAATCAAAGCTATATTTACAAAAAAATCAAAAATGGGATGGCTTGTGGGACGAACCTGTTGAAATTTTAGATTTTGATCCACCCTATTGGTACTATCCAAGAATTAAAGAGAATCAAATTTGGTTTACCAATGGCATGCTGCGTTATGTAATTTCTAGATGTCCAGACGAGGATATGATAAAGAGAGCAAAGAACTATTTAAAGTCATTTTGGCTAGGAGATAGGTTCCCAGGTTATGATCATAATGACTGGATGGGTATTGTTAGTTTTTTCAATAGCGAAGATCCTAGTGAGAAATTGATATGGGAAAATTGTCTTAATAACCTGAATAAAAATATTAGCAGATATGATTTGGCAGATGTAATATGGACATTGGAGTCTTGTTATTTTATTGGCTTATCCAAGTATGAACCAATTGTACAAAAAGCCTTAAAAATATTAATGGAAGGTCAATTAGACGATGGTGGTTTTGGTACTGGATATGGAGAATTTCAGAGAGTCGATGTAACAATTGAAGCATTAGATTCTTTGGCCAATTACGGAATTATTCCCAGATTTAAATGAGGTGAAGACGATTAAAGAGAAAATAAGAGATATATTAGATCATATGGATATATTATCCATACCAATTAATGATCTTGAGAATGATGATTACTTATTGAATTATGGACTTCGATCAATAAACATTGTCTTATTTATAAAAAGCTTGGAGCAAAAATTTGGTTTTGAATTTTCAGATGATGACATGATACTTAATAATTTCAAAAGTATTAATGAGATTGAGAGGTTAGTCAAGAAATATATGAAATAGGTACTTATTTCTGAGAGCAATAAGCGATGTTGAGGAGGTAACACTAATGTCATATAGAATAAACTTTGACATTGAAACCCTACTTGGAGATACTGCCAATTCAGATTTTCTCGGTGTTGAGTTTCTTAATTGTTATGAATATAATCTCTGGCAAGTTATGCGACAAAGTGGAGTAAATGGCTATAAAGCAGCAATTAATACAAGAGCATTTCTAAAATATGATTATGAAATTAATTCCTCCTTTAATATTAAACTTGCTGAAGAAAACGTAAAAATATTAAGGAAAAATTTAAAAAATTATTATGGAATTGAATTTATCACTTTTAATGATTCAGGTACAAAAAGTATGCATGAATTTATAACAAATGCTTTGGATAGTAATAGATTCGTGTATGTATTATATAGCCATTACCATGATTCGATAAATGATATTGGAATGGTTAAAAAAAAGAAAGTATATCATTCTACATTGCTTACTGGTTATGATGATAAAAGAAATGTTTATATTGTATTAGTTGATGGGCGATATAATATTGGATTTAAAGATCTTGACATTATGTATGAGTATTTTTCCAAATTGAAAGCTGAAACAAGGGATTTTAATGTATTCTACTTAAGTAAAGAAAATAAGAAGAGTATAGTAAAAAATGATATTTATACTGATATAAGTCAGGATATGAGTAATTTACTTCTTAATTGGGAAGATGAAATAAATTGCTACCAGTCAGTAATTAATAAATTAAAACAGCTCAATTTTTGTAAAGAATCAAATGATTATTTAAACAATTTAAGAATTTATTTTTATAAATTAAGATTAGGTTTTAATGGTAATTTATATTTTAAATTAAAAGCCCTTGAAGAATTAACGGCATATTCCTTTAATAATTACTATGAGAAATTTCTTGAGAACCGTAAAAAAAGTGAAGTCATTGCAAATATGATTGGTAAACTTTTGGTGGATTTTAGTAGTGATAGATTGGAAAAAATTATTTGCAAAATCGATCAGGTTTTTTTACAAGATAGCTTTAAGCTGAAAAGTGAATTAGCTGAAATTATGAAATGTTTGAAACAAAGTAGTCTATAATCAATAACCCTACCACCACGAACAAGGAGGAAATAAATGAATATTAATTTGGAGATAAAGAAAATAATTACTGATTTGGTTAACAAAGACAGAGAAGACAAAATTGATATTAAAAGTATTGATGAAAATGAAGAAATTTCTAAAAGTACAATAATTCAAATGGATTCAATCAAAGCAATTAAAGTAATCGTTGAGGTAGAAAAAAAGTTTAATATTACAGTGCCAGACGATGACTTAGATTTAAATAATTTTAAAAGCGTTAATTCTATTTCTAATTATGTGATAACTCGTATGAAAATTGAAAATGTAAAGGAGAAATAATGATGTGGAAAATTCTTGAGAATGTTCAGACTAATAAAGATCAATGGTCAATTAGGGAGATTGATTGTTTTACAAAACCGCATGCACTTGCTATTGAATCGTTACTACCCAATAAGGGGTTATATGATTCTTACCTCTATTATTTAGCTCTTTCAAAAAGTTATGGATTTTGTCATAACTTTGAAGAAGGCCAGAATTGGGCATTTGATGTCCATCCATTTGTATCTAATTTATTAGGTTTTAAATACGATAAACAAACATGTAAGAACGCTTCAGAGCTTAAGAAGTTTATTAAAGATAAAATAGATGCTGGACAACCTGTTTTAGTACCAGGTAATCTCAGAAACTTGTATTATTCCTGGTCTTATAAAACGACTGATGGATTACATATATTCTTAATTAAAGGCTACAATGAAGAGCTAGGGCTTTATTCAATTCAAGATTGTATGCATAATTTCGAATCAATTCCTGATTTTAATAAAACATCTCAAAGTTTTACGAGCTTCCTATTACCAATGAATGTTTTAATCGATTGTTGGGAGGCCTTACATGAGTTTGATGAATTTTATTATTTAGGTTCTTATTACCTTGATAAAGCTATTACAATCGAAAAACCTGTTAGCGAACCTTATTATAGTTCCAATAAAGAAAAACTAGAATATTTTGCAAATTTTTCAACCTATGAACAACTCCCCTCTTATTTTCGAGAAATTAGTGTCTTTGGATCTAATATATCTAAATTAGATGTAAGTAGTAAAGCCGTGGATGAACAATTTAGAGAAGCTATGTTAGATATCTTTTTTGGTAGCAAAAGAGCATGCTTGGCCATGGTAAAAGATTTGATTTCTGAATTTGTCGATGAAGAAAAAATGAGTATGATAAACAATCATATATCAAAGATTATAAGTGGTTGGGCTCAATTTAAGGATCTATTTTATTTACATGCGTTGAGAGGTAACTTAAAGAATATTAATGAACTTGAATATGTTTATAAACCTATACTGGATATGGAGCAAGAACTCATGGTGATAGTGAAAAAATGCATTAGTTGATAGAATAGAAATAAAAAGCTTCAATATTTTTTATATAGTGAGGCACTTAAAGATTTAATTAATGAAGAGTTACTATTTTACCTTATTTACTTTCTAAAAAAATTATAGTGGAGGATTTATTATGGATAACGAAAAAATTTTTAGTGAACAAATGAGTTTAGGAGAAAGAATATCATCATTATATAAACAACCAGAAAAACTTATGGAGAATCTGCAAAAATATCCCACCATCCTTTTTCCAGTATTATTATTACTACTAGCTAGACCAATTTATTATTTAATTTGCTATCCTGGATATTTAGATTTTGTTAAAGAAATGTTTAATGTAACAAACGATGAACTATTGAACCAACAGGCTGTGACGGGAATGTTTTTTGATGTTGGTATGCTATTTGCTGTCTGGATTATTAACACAACAGTAATGTATCTTTATTCAAAATTAATGAAGGGTAGTGGAACCTTTAAGCAGTTTTTTTCTACAAGTGGGTATGCGTATTTAGCAGTTATTCCAATGTTATTAATAATGACTGTAGGCTATTTTAATACTGGTAACTTAACAATGAATTTTTCACCTTCCATCTTTATAAAGGGATCAAAAGGAACAGCCATATATGGGATTCTACGAGGTTTTTGTGTATTCTCTATATACCAAAATATTATGATGGGAATCGGTTTTTATAAAGTATCGAAACTTAGTAAAATAAAAAGTGCAGCAATAATAATCGTGATTTTCTTAAGTTGGGTTGCTTTTTATTTTCCAAGTTTAAAAAATATGGGTTAGTTATCCATGAGCAAAAATAATATATTGTAAGGAAGGAATGATGAAATATGACATCACAATTTGAATGGTCTAAAATACAACCTCCAGAGACAATTGAATCATCAAGGAAATATATATTTAATGATGATCTATTACCTTCTTTAATAAAATATATAGGAGTAAAAAAAGGAGATAAACTTGTCGACTTAGGTTGTGGGACAGGTACCTTCACAAGATATCTGGCAAAAGGTTTAGGAAAAGAATGTGAGGTTATTGGAGTAGACTCAGATAGGCAATATATCGAATATGCTCAAAAAAAAGTGGTAGAAGAGGATTTAGTTGATTGCATAGATTTCATTGAATCAGATGTTTATCATCTTCCTTTTGAAGATGAAACCATTGATTCCATAACTGACCATACCCTACTCATTAATCTAGATAATCCAGATCGATTTATTAAGGAAGAGCTCAGAGTATTAAAAAAAGGAGGAAGCATTTCTACATCAACTTTCTTATTTAATTATTATCCGCCATCCAGAGCTATTAATAATCCCGAATTTGATCAGTTGCTAAAAATTCAACAAAAGGTTTATAAATTTTATAAAGATCATATTTTTCCTAGATCGTTTCTTGAAGGTAATGAATTAAACATTTATTTAATGATGAAAAGGTACAAAGATCTTAATATTCAAGACATCCAAATAAATGGTTTTTTTCCATTGTTTTCACCAGATGACTATAGAAATAAAGATATAAGGCGACAGTGGCTAAAAGAGCAATTAGCAGTACATAGCAATGATATAAAAGTGATACTCAGTAACCAAGAATATTTAGCTATATGCGGAATTGAAGAAAATGAGCTGAATTTGGCCCTTAAACTTTTAGAGGAAAGATATCATTATGAATTAGATAATACGACCTATATATTTACAAATAGTATGGAAGTTATCATATCAGGAAAAAAAGCCAACTAAACAATTAACATCATATCATTCGTTCTGGAATTGATATCAATATAGCAAAAGTATCAGAGAGGCGGTTATTTAGAGTGAAAATAATGAAGAATATACTTGAAACAATTAATTTTAGAATGAATGAATATGGAAGTAAGGTTGCAATTTTTGATAATAATAAATCATTTACTTATAATGAATTAAATAATATGTCAGACTCTATTATGAATTATTTAAATGATAATGGTATTGATACTGAAGATATTGTAGTTATATATATGGAGAGATCCTATCTATCAGTATGTTCAACGTTAGGAATTTTGAAATCTGGTGCAGCTTTCTTACCGATTGATACCAAAACTCCACTCGAAAGAATTCGGCAAATAATCAATTTATCAAAAGCTAAAATTGTATTGTCAGACCGAGATATTGATCTGGGGATAAAACAGATAAATGTATTAGAAATTTTGAATTACAAAAAAGAAAGCCTCTTATTTCATAGAAGTATCAGCCCAAATAATTTGGCTTATGTAATATTTACTTCCGGATCAACGGGTCAACCAAAAGGGGTCATGATTGAGCATGGGGGAATGTTAAATCATATAAAGGAAAAAATCCGTATCTTGGAGATGGATTGTACTAGTATAGTTGCACATAATGCTTCAATTAGCTTTGATATATCTGTTTGGCAGATTATTGCAACCTTATATGTCGGTGGAACAATAGTAGTTTTTTCTGAAGATACCATTATGAATGTAAGAAAATTTAATGATCTTTTATATGATAAAAAAATCTCTATTTTCGAGGCTGTTCCGACCTATCTTAATATTTTAATTGATGAGTTAAAAAAATATCAGCGGGAGTTTATAGGCTTAAAGTATGTTCTATCAACAGGAGAGGAATTAACGAGTTCCCTTTGCCGAAAATGGTTTGATGTTTTCGAAAATATACTGCTTGTTAATGCTTACGGACCGACAGAAACTTCCGATGATATAACTCATTTTATATTGTATAAGGGTCAAGGCTATAATCAAATTCCCATAGGAACACCAATTAAAGAAGCAAATTTTACGGTAGTAAATGAGCGAGGTGAGAGATGTCAAGTGGGAGAGAAAGGGGAACTTTTGGTAAGTGGTGTTTGTGTCGGACGAGGTTATATAAACAACGAAGCTGAAACTCAAAAATCCTTTTTTTATGATTCTGAAACTGGTGAAAAAGCATATCGAACAGGTGACATCGTATCCCTGAATGCCGATGGAAATTATTACTACTTTGGGCGAAAAGATACCCAAATTAAAATTCGAGGTAATAGGGTAGACTTAATAGAAATAGAAAATACTTTGATGAATTATACCGGTATTGATCTTGCAGTGGTTCTATTTAATGCAGAGATTAACTCATTAAATGCCTGTGTAGTGTCTAAAGTAGATATTGATTTAAATGCATTAAATAGTTATTTACGTGATATACTTCCGACTTATATGATTCCTTCTAATATAATTAAGGTTGAGGAAATTCCAGTAAACATAAATGGAAAAATAGATAAACAAAAATTATCCATTATAGTTCAGGAATCTTTTTGTAAGAGAAACAAACTTGAACTTGAAACAAGTCATTCCGATAACATAATTCAAGATAAATTATTATGTATTATAACAGATATATTGAAATGCGATAACTTAAAAGATTTCAATGACTGGAAAAATGATTTGCGTAAGATTGGTTTTGATTCTGCAAATTCTATTAATTTGGTTGTTAAGATTGAGGAATCCTTTAATTTCGAGTTTGAGGATCAACATTTAACACCTGAAAACTTATATGATTTTAATTATCTACTACATTATATAGAAAGTAAGATTCAGAAAAGATAAGAAAGAGGGTGTATTATGAGAAATCAAGAAAATCCACAGAAGGAAGACCTTAATTCTCTTAATTCAATATTTGAGAAGGTAGCTGAAAAATTTCCAAATAGAATTGCTGTGACAGATGGTAATATCGAGCTTACATATAAGGAACTATCCCATAAATCTTCAACTCTCGCGAAATATTTAATTCACAAGGGAGTAAAAAGTGGCGAGTTGATATGCATCTATACAACTCGGAATGTAAATATGATTATTGGTATATTAGGAATCTTAAAGGCGGGGGCTACATATATACCAATCGATCCGAAATATCCATCTCAGCGTATCAAAGATATATTTGATATTTCAGGTGCTAAATTCTGTGTGAGTGATTCTAAGATGGACTTGCGTTATATAAGTTGTATAAATATCTTATTGGATTGTATACCAGAGATTGAAGTCAATGGTGATAAGCCTGCAGATCTTAATAACGAGAAGAGCTTGGCATATGTTATTTTTACTTCTGGTTCGACAGGGAAGCCAAAAGGGGTAATGGTGGAACATAAATCAGTTATAAGGCTGTTTACCAAGACAGAGGAAATCTTTCACTTTAATGAACACACTGTTTGGAGTTTATTTCACTCCATTGCATTTGATTATTCAGTGTGGGAAATATGGGGAGCATTGCTGTTTGGTGGGAAGCTGGTAATCGTTCCAAGAAAGGTTGCATTAAATCCGGAATCTTTTTATAATCTGATGCAAAAAGAAAAAATCTCAGTATTGAGTCTCACACCAACTGCATTTAGAAACTTTTGTTTGGCAGCTTTACGAAAAGAACAACGTAAACTGGAACAATTAGAATACATTGTGTTTGGCGGAGAAAAATTAGATTTTGAAATCTTAAATCCTTGGATTAAAGAGTATGGAGATTCTAAGCCTGTTTTGGTAAATATGTATGGGATTACAGAGGTAACCGTACATTCTACTTGGAAAATTATTTCTCATGCGGATGTTTGTAATAATACAAAAAGTTTAATCGGTAAGCCAATATCGGATTTACAAATTGAAATTGTTGATTCGGAGGGACAAAAAGTGTCTAGAGGAAAAGCTGGCCGTATGTTTATCAGTGGTGATGGAGTGGCAAGAGGTTACTTAAATAGAGAAGAATTAACAGCAGAGAGGTTTTTTAACAGGACAGGGCAGGATGGAGAACCAATAAGGTGGTTTGATACAGGTGATATAGCAGTCGAAATTTCTGAAAATGAGTTTGAGTATATCGGAAGAAACGATCGACAAGTGAAGATTAGCGGATATCGCGTTGAACTGGAAGAAATTGAGTATTATTTAAAACAATTTAAAGGCGTAACAGATTGTGTTATTGTTGAAAATGACCAGGGTGAAAATGGTGTTCGTCTTAGGGCATTTATCATATTGGATAATAAGGAAAATAAAGAATCCATTCTCAAGGAATTGAGAAAAGATGCGGCAGAAAAGCTTCCTAAATATATGTGTCCATCAACTTATACGGTTGTGGATAAATTTCCAATGAATATAAATGGAAAATTTAGTATAAGTGAACTACAGACGATACAGGAACCGAAAAAAGACAATGATATATCTGGACTGAAAACAAAAGAAATTATTTATAATATATGGAGTGATATCTTGGGAGAAAAAGAAATTGATGAAAAAGATAGTTTCTTCTATCTAGGTGGTACTTCATTCATGATGATAAGAATGATGAAGAAGCTTATGGAAATATTTAACATAGATATTGGTCTTGATGATATTGATGAAATAACCATTAATAGTCTAGACGCAGTGATAGAAAGAAGCAGTGATAGAAAGAAGCAATAGCAAAAAAAATGTTTTATTATAATAGATAAGGAAAGTATATGCATAAAATCATTGATAAAAAAAAAGAAATGGAACACCAGAAGATTGAGTCACTTAAGAAACTATTATCTATTCTGACATCCTATCTTAAATTATTTCGTGTGGAGTCTCAACATATAAAATTATATACTTGTTTAAGTAAACTGGATGAGATTAAGAAACAATGTGATGAAACCAAATGCAATCAAGTTCTAGAAATAATCTCAGCAAAATTGAATATTCATGCGCCTATTTTCACCATTTTGAAACCAAAGGGTACCAATTGTATTGATGTTGCGATTAATCGGGTATTAAAATTTGATTATGATGAATGGTCATATTTGTCACAGTATAATGAGGTTGAATTGAAACTTGATTTGGAAAAGGTCGTCTCTGCATTTTCCACCATGGGATGGGATCAAGTTGATCTAACAACACAGAGCGGTGTTAGATTTACGGCATATTATAAAGGAAAACCAGTAAATGATACCATTGTCTTTGTCGCACCATGCGGGATGCCGGTAGAAGCATTCTCTGTTGCACTTGAAAAGTTACACGAGAAATATTTTGTAATGACATGGGAGAATCCGTTTCTATTTCATTCAAAAACCCCAGGTAGAGAATGGTCAATGACAGATGATATTCAATGTATTAAAGAAATGATGCGATATTTTAAACGTTCAAATATACATCTTATTGGAGTATGCGGTGGTGTACCGATTGCAATTGTAGCTGCTGTGGAACTTAAAGAGCAAGTAGTTACACTTAGCAGTTGCCATGGGGATATATATATGGGTATAGATTCTCCTATGACTTCATATAAAAAACAGTTTTTGAGTTTCCTACAATCTTCTTTACATAATGAAACGATAGCCAGAGAAATTTATGAATTGCTATTAGATCCAGCACTTTTATTCGGTGTTTCGGATACACTGGCACCTTATATTATTTATCAATATCTAAGTTTTGAATTGTATATGAAGTATGCAAGCATTAATTCTGTACTTATGACATTTGATTTAAGTGACTATTTAGATGAGCTAAATTGCCATTTTTTAATTATATCAAGTGAAGACGATAGAATAGCACATCCGGATGTCTCAAGGCTGTTAAGTGAAAAAGTTAAGTATTCCGTCTTGTGGATGCGGCCTCATGCTGAACATCACAATGTAATCGCAGGGGATGCCGAAGTATATGAAAAAATTATGAATAGTATTGAGTACTATAAATCATTAGACTAGCAGGTTTCTAGCAACGGCTTCGGAGCAGTGTCATTTGAAGAATGCACTGCTCTATTATCTGCACTGAATATAATACTTCTCCTAAGAATTACATCACCCTTTGTCATTTTACAATTCTCATAGAAAACCTAAGCGACTACACGAGATATATAGTGTAGTCTATCATATGCAATTTACCTTGTGATATACGGATAAACGAAGTATAATATTGGAAGAGGTGTTACCATGTAATACTTCACAACGAAAGAAGCCACCGAAAAACGGGGCTTATTCTAATTGTATAACAGTAAAATAAACCACCGGCTCAGCCGGTGTGTCCCCAGCTAGCTTTAGCTTCAAGTAAAAAACCTCCTATGTTACAATTAATGTGGGTTT
>JAHAJA010000025.1 GCA_018372435.1 Clostridiales bacterium
GTTGGGGACGCCAACCACAAAGGTCTACTTATTATAACAAAAATAAGAGTAGGAATTATAGCTGATGATACTATAATTCTTACTCTTATACTGTACAAAAGGTTGGTGCTCCACAAACTCCTTGAACCAGCCCAAACTTGTCTACTTTATCGAGTACTGCTGTGCGCAGATTCTCCGCCTGTGTAACATACTCTTTAGAAAGCCATTTGGAGTACGCACCACGATAAATAGTATACGCCACCATTTGCGAAAGATTAGTCTCTACAAATGTGCTTTCATCATCTATAATATCATGAAAAAGACCATCTTTTCGTTTATATGATAACACCCCATCTAACAATTCTTTTGCCTTTGCTATCAAATCTTTCTTATCCTGCTCATAAGTCTCTGGTAACAAGTCAATTACCCTTGCTAGTCCTGCTAACGCCCAGCCATTACCAACTCCCCAATGAGCTTCTCTTACATATTCTTTTTTATGATCATCCCACATATGATGCATTGTGTGTGTTTTCTCATCGTAAAGAGCGTTAAAATATCCCTTTATATTAATAAGTGCTTCCTCATAGTATCCTGCTGCCGCCAGATAAGGGGGTAACATATACATGGAATCCACCCAGAATTCACTACGATCTAATAGATGGTATAAAACACCCTCTTGATTTTTAGGTGCTTGATACAGTGCCCAGTTTAATAATTTTTCAGCACCTTCTAAAAGATCCTTATCCTTCGTCTCTTGTGCCGCTGCAATAAGTGCTTCGCCTACGGAACAAGAATCCGTAATTGCGTCTGTAACACCAATTGTCGCTGTCCTTCCATCAGGGAGACTTCTGTATACTGCCTCTTTTGCCATTGCTACGACTATATCCATTTTCCCTAATTCATAAAAGGCCTGCATAGCAACTCCTTGCTCCCACGAATGTCTTTGCATGGCAAGAAGGGCTATTTGCACCATTTCTACATGCTTATTCACAAAGTACCTCCTCTTTACAACTCTTATCTGCATAGTTCAATGCTGAACTTATTGCGATCTCCTCTGTATCTTGCGATAGAATACTCCACCGGTAATTTTTCTTCTGTATATCCTACCGTTTTTACCAAACACACGGCACTTCCTTTTGAAATATCTAGTTTTTCAGCAATTGCCGTATTAGCATTGATTGCTTCAATCACTCTGGATACCCTTACCACCCTTTGCTGATAACACTCCTCTAGAATTTCATACAAGGAGTTTTTAGAAAGGTCTTCTTCTATTAGCTTAGAAAATCTATCATAAGGTAAGAAAGTTTCCAGATATACTATAGGTTCATCATTCGCATAACGTAGGCGTTCAAGATAAATCAATTTATCAGTACTGTTTAATTCCAATTTTTCATTAATGGCTTCGTCAGCCTGTACTACCTCAAACTTAAGTACCTTTGTAGACGGAATCATACCCTTTTCTTGCATTTCCTGATTAAAACTCTGTAATATATTTAAAAAATGAGCATCTATCTTAGGCTGAGATACAAAAGTCCCCTTTCCCTTACAGCGATATAAGTATCCTTCACTTACTAACTCACCTAATGCCTGCCTAACGGTTGGTCTGCTGACATCACAAGCTTCACAAAATTCTAGCTCTGTAGGGATCATATCTCCACCTTTTAAATCACCGTCGTTAATGGCTCCAAGAATAGACTGCTTAATCTGATAATACATAGGAATTGGTATATCTTTCCTTACCCTGAATATTTTAGCTCCGCTTATGCTCATTGATTTATACACCTCTTACTTATTTTTTTTACATATATGCTCTTATTATATTAGACCATCTTAATTGATGCAAGTGCATCATACACCTCTGCCATACGCTCATAAGTAAGGTTGAATATCTTATACAACTGCTCGTATATATCCTTATTGTTCTTATTCGGTAGAACTTTCTCTTGGACATAATTAAATCTTTTCACTTCACTAAAATCTTTAAAGATCCCGATTCCTACTCCTGCACATACTGCTGCTCCCATACTAGTGGCCTCCTCTGGATGCATTGGTAGAACTAGTTCTCTTTGCCATATATCAGCTAATATCTGTAACCACTCTTTCCCTTTCGCTCCTCCGCCAATCACTGCAATCTGTTCAATCGGTTTTCCTGCTTCTAAGATATTTAATATAATTTTCAAATTATATCCAACACCTTCTAATACTGCTCTTGCCATATCACCTTTGGTCGTTGTTACTGACATTCCTACAAAACTACCTCTAGCATTTAAATTCCATCTAGGAGACCGCTCACCCAGAAGATATGGTAAATACAGCACTCCACCTGCTCCAGGTTTTGCGTTCTTAATTTTACGATTAATTAACTCATAAGGATTGCACTCATCTCTAAGAGCATCTTCCATTTCTTTATCGCAGAAAGTATTCTTAAACCAATTATAGGAATACCCTGCTGCTTGCATGGTCCCACATGGTGTGTAAAGCTTAGAATCTAGATGAACCCAGTTAAAGGTCCGCATCTTCTCATCATAAATAGGTGATGCAGATACAAGCGATGTCCAAGAAGACGACCCCAAAACATTATAGGCTTCTCCTTCTTTTACAACACCTGCACCTACACACGCACAGCTTCCATCTCCACCTCCGATAACAACGGGCGTGCCTGGCGCTAAGCCGACCTCCTCTGCGATAGAATTAAGTACACCTCCTGCTATCTGTGTAGAAGGATATACCTCTGGTAAAAGCTCAAACGGAATCTCCAATTTCTCAACAATTTCTTTTGACCATCTTTTATCTTTGATATCAAACAAATTGGTTCCGGAGGCATCACTATAATCACTGATAAAACGCCCTGTTAATCGATATGTAATAAAATCCTTTGCTTGTAGCATCTTAAAGGCCTTTTGATATACTTCTGGCTCGTTTTCGCGAATCCACAACAACTTTGCCGCAGAATAAGAAGCACTGATACGATGTCCCGTTATTTCATAAACTCGTTCGAGTCCTAACCTTTCTATCATTTCCTTTTCTTGCTTTTCGGCTCTGCTATCTGCCCAAATAATCATATTCCTAAGAGGAATTCCATCTTGATCCACTAAGAGACAGCCCATCATCTGGGCACTGAAGGAAACTACTTGTATCTCTTCCTTCTTCACGTTCACCTTAGCAAGTAAACTCTTGGTTGAATCACAGACCGCTTTCCACCACTCTTCTGGATTTTGCTCTACCCACTTCGGATGAGGGTAGTAGGTTGGGTATTCATATAGTGTACTGGACACGAGCGTTCCGTCCACATCGAACAAGGTTGCTTTGTTTCCGCTAGTTCCCAAATCGTGGGCTAATATATATTTACTCATAGGTGACTCCTATTCTAGATTCAACTGCAATTCAGCCAATGTTGCTGGCATCTCATGCCCCGTATTCACTTTACCCGGACCAGTTACTAAGTCAAAGCAAGAAGCGATAATTTTTCCATTCCATATGATTGGCTCTCCCGGTTGGTCAAGCCCCCCTTCTAAACCTGTACAATCTGGACTTTGGGCAATTCTATCCACTTCACCATCTGGTGTGATTTTAATAATTGCATTTGCACAAAAATCAGCAATATATAGATTTTCTTTTTCATCAAAGATCATTCCATCTGTACTTTGTAAGTTCACGATATCCTTTGCAAAAGAACAATTGGATTGTAAACTTCCATCATCATTAAAAGTTAGTTTATATACTTCTCCATCTCCAAAATTACCAACATACAGATTTCCTTGTTTATCAAACGCAATTCCATCAGCGCCATATTGACATTCCGCGTTTTGAGTAACAAACGTAGCAAACAAATTAGGGTCTTCCAAGGTGTTTTTAACATCGATCTCTTCGGCATCTAAAGGAAAACGGTACACACCACTTACAAGTTTACCATCCTCACGCTTTATCGGATGTAAATAGCTTTGTGTCACATACATATAGCCATCCTTAATTCGAATACCATTTGGATGCTCCATGTTTTTTGCAACCACCGTTGATTTTAGAATATTACCTTCGTCATCTACTGTAAGTTTTAACACTCTTCCTTTAAAAAGGACTTCTGGTTTTTCACACCACCCTTGATTATCACAAAGATAGACATTCCATTCCTCATCAAAAGCAATTCCCATGTTTCTAGCTACACCTGTCTCCGGATGTACAGGAACATCAAACCATTTAGTTACCTTCTTATTGTTATCAATTTTTACAACACATCCCGACATAGTATCATCTGCAAAATTAGGACAAGATAAGACTAAATTTCCATATTGATCGATTTCCATTCCATCCGGTGTACAAATATATTCCGGAAGTGTACAGAATAATTTTGAAGTAATCATAAAGCACCTCTTTCATTTTTTTATCTACATGTTTCTTAGAGTATCTATTAATTCGTATATCTATGGTGTATCATAAGAAATAACTATTTTTTTCGTACTACTTTTTCTTTGTTCAACCAATGAAAAAGCCTCCAGTATATTCTCAAAGGAAAATATATCTGAAATATAATCTTTCGGTTTAAGTACTCCGCAGTTAATCCATGCCATAATCTGTTCATGTGCATCAGCCTCTTCCTTTTTCGAAGGCCATTGTACAAATTGTAGCGACCAGTTATATGGTGCATCTCTCCAATCTAAGTCCATACCTAGATTTGCTGAAATGCCGTAACAACAAATTTTCCCATTATACGCAATCAACTTCATAGCTTGATTAATCAACTGATTTATGCCAACTGCATCTACAACATAATCCACACCATCTGGAAACAGTTCTTGCGTTCTCTTATCTATATCCTCGTTCTTACTATTCCAAACATAATCCGCACCCAAAGCTTTGGCTGCTTCCAGTTT
Organism: Clostridiales bacterium; assembly: GCA_018372435.1. Taxonomy (GTDB): domain Bacteria; phylum Bacillota; class Clostridia; order Lachnospirales; family Lachnospiraceae; genus Anaerosporobacter. The sequence continues at coordinate 4,848 of JAHAJA010000025.1, forward strand.
TTCATCCATCAAATCCACCGTAATCACAGTCTTCATACCTAGAAGCTTGGAGAGTTGTGTAAAACACAATCCCACGGGGCCAGCTCCAAAAATTATAACGCTACTATTTGGTTTAAAATCAAATCTTCTAATCGCACTCAATACTTCGCGGAAAGTAATAATCATACTCGCTTCCACATCGTCTACTTTATCCGTCGGCTTTATCACTTTCTGTGCATAATAACTTTCAGAAAAGGACTTCGATCCTTCGCCCATTCCGTTCTCTATGTAAGCCTCTGCATCCCCTACTACGGCATATTCAGAATAGGCACCCCAACCAGGATAATATTCCCCCGCCTTTTCCTCTAAAAATGGTAGCAGCACCTTGTCACCCACTTTAAGGTTTTTGACTTTACTTCCTATCTCCACCACTTCTCCTACTGCCTCATGACCAAGCACAGCTGGATAGGTATCAAAATTTTTAAAACTTTTATGAATTAGTTTCATATCGGTACCATTACACACACCACAACTTCGTGTCTTAACAAGTGCCTGACATTCTCCATACGATGGTATAGGTAGTTCAACTATGGATAATATACCTTCTTCATTAACTGCCAGTCCCTTCATCTTCACTTCACTCCTATCTTTTGTTTTGTAATAATGTCTTTACATATTTTATATCTTCATTATAGTTTATTTATATAAAAATGCAAGTATTATTTGCTTAGTTTTGTTCAATTTGTCGATATTACTAAATTATCTTTTATTAAATCAGTACTAATTTACAACCCTTTTGAAATGTAATGAACACCTTACATATATCTCAAAAGTATACCTCTTTTATTAAAAGCTTTCCCTATAATAAAGTGTTTCGGAATACAGAAAAGAGGCAAATCAATGATTTTACATTCAATTGATTTGCCTCTTTTTAATTTTACTTAGAGATTTTCTCCTTAAATATCTTGCATTCTAAACCACATTCTCAAACATTATTTATTAATCGAAAAAATCTTTAATTCATTGTCTTTTTCATTAAACCATATTGCCCCATTCCCGATCATATAGCCTTGGTAATTATAAAACGGGAATATACAATCCTCTTTTTCTAATACCGCAAGAAACTCCTCTGAAAAATATGCATCATTTACAGTGGCAAGGAACTCCTTCTTGTCAGTAATCTTTGTTATCTCACCATTCTCATTAACAATCAATGGATATTCAACATAGTCTGCCACTTGATCCCATTCCTTGTTGATAATATGATCTCGTATGGTTTGTATTGATTTTTGAACTTCTTCTCTTGATAAACCTTCTGTTGGATATGTTACGATGGAGTCTAATTGCATCTCAACTTCCTGATACCCTTCACCATTATTGAACTTACCAATAATGCCATCTCCACCTAATGTGTTCGTATATACGATTCCTAATTCAAAGGGTTCTTTCACAAGAATCATACCAACTTCATCTGAATCGTTAATCCTTGTCTCATTCTCACTTGCAGTAATATTTACAGAGGTTTCTTCTCCATCAATTACGACATAGATCATTTGTTCTCCATTAGTACCACGATACAATGCAATCTTAGAGTCCTTCGAACCAATGACCCCTGAGTAAATATTGTATCCACTATCATAGATGATTGGCTGTACTGTGTCAAATCCATTCATCTCCTCTTCGATTACTCCCGTCTTAGCGGACTCTTTTGGAACATCAACATTGCTCATATTCTTCTCTGGTTCTTTATTATCTGCACATGCACTTAATCCTAACGCCACTACCGTTGCAGCAATAATTAAGCTAATTCGTCTTATGATGAGACTGTTTTTTCTATTCTTCCTGATTCTCATACTATAACCATTCCTTTTTACAATCTTGTTAGTAAAACTTCTATGATAACTCATGGAAAGTTATTTACGCATAATTTTTTTACTTTATTATGCCTTAATAGCCCATCTCATCTTTGTTGAACGTGCTCTACTATTAATATTGCACTCCTCCATAGATGGTCGAATTACGTCCTTTGCTATATCGCTGTAGATTCCTTCTTTGTAAAAATGTTTAAAATATTGTTTTACAAGACGATCTTCACCTGAATGGAATGTTAATATAGCAACACGTCCACCTTTGGCTAGAACATTAGGGAGTTTCTCCATAAATTCTTCCAATACTTCAAATTCACTATTCACATCAATACGAAGTGCCTGGAATGTTCTTTGGCAAGTCTTCTTAATGATTTCTTTCCTCTCAGAAGCTGGGACAGAGGTAAGTACCCCTTCAATAACTTCCTTTAGTCTTGTTGTGGTATCGATTGCTTTTCCTTTTTTGATTTCTGAAACAATTGCTCGTGAGATCTCTCTTGCATATGGTTCATCCGAATTCTCGATTAACATTCCTTCTAATTCTGGTTGCGAAATGTTCTTCAATCGTTCTGCTGCTGAGATACCTTTACTAGGATCTAGACGTAAATCAAGTGGTCCTTCTACTTTGTAAGAAAATCCTCGGTCAGGATTATCAATTTGCATAGAGGATACACCTAGATCCGCTAATACAAAATCAAGTGGTCCTGATTCTGCAATTATTTGATCAATATTTGCAAAGTTCAGTAATTTAACCGTTAATATATCTGTCCCATATCCCAAACCCTCTAGACGCTCTTTCGTTTTCGCGGATTCAATAGGATCTACATCAAGCCCATAGATATGGCCTTTTCCTTCTAAACATTTTAACATATGTGAAGTATGCCCACCATAACCAAGTGTAGCATCTAGTCCAATTTGACCAGGCTTAATCTGCAAGAATTCTAAAATCTCATTCACACAGATGGAGATATGCATACCTGCTGGTGTACTTCCCTTACTAATTACCTTCTCTATTGTATCCTTATATTTCTCAGGTTGATGCTCTTTGTATTTTTCCTTATAGCTTCTTGGATGTGTTCCTTTATAACGAACACGTCTTTTATGCTGTTGTTCTTGATTATCCATTGTTTACCTCTCTATTTCCATTATTTATTACCTACTCATAATTAAATATTACTATTTCCTTATATATTGCATCTGTAATCATAGCATATTTTACATAAAATGAATAGCGTACATTGTCAATCTATACATTGAGAATGAATGCAGGAAAGAGGACTATATCCCTCTGTTATTCAATAATAAATTCTGCTGTCAGTGTATATACATCATAATCACCAGTATCTCTAAAATCCATTATATCTTTGACAATTCGGTATTCTCCTGGCTCTAATTCTCCATATAACCAATTCCAGTCGACCTTAAATTCACTTTTATTATTCTTTTCCAAGCCATATGCAATGTCATTAAATCCATAATTTTCAATAACATAAGGCACATCATACCATCTTCCATCTTCATGCTTTTGCAAGTAATATTGATCTCCATATTGGTAATCCTTATCTGACTTGTTCAACAATGTAATTACAGCACCTTTCTTAGTTACAGAATCCATCTGTACCGACATGGATATTCCCTCGGGAACTATACTCTCATCTCCCAAAGATTCGAATAAACTAAATATCATATCATCCTCGACATATGCAAGATCTCTAATCGCTGCTTCTTCACCAGCATATAGATATCCATAATAAGTCAGCTCATTTGTCTTAAATATAACCTTCTGCATTGAATAAACACCATTCCCACTACCGGCCAAATCATTATCTACAAGTCCATCAAACAGTGTTATACCCGTAAGATCATAGGTAGTCTTATACAATTTTCCTGTAGGTACATGAAATACATACATATCCTTCTCGCTTATTGGGTGTAGATACACAGAAGTACCATCTGCTGAAACCGATACTTCACAATAATTATCCCCTTGTGTGTAGTTACAACCTATCGCCTCTAGATCAACGGCTCTAACAAATTTCTGAATATTCAAATCGTAAACAAAGAGTCCAAAGTAATCATGGAAGACTATAATATTACCATCTGCATAATCAAGCATCGCACCATCTGCACCCAGATTCCCCTCCAAATCTATCGTAGGAATACTTACAACTATCTCTTCCATATCTGATTCTAAAATATCTTCTACCTGTGTCGGTGATTCATTATCTTCTGTAATTGGCGATACCTCACTTGTGGATGGCGGGCTAGTTAACAAAGCAACACCTAATATCACACAACCGATTACTGCACAGATAGCTACTGAAATCAAAGGTTTTTTATATCTAGTCACATTCTTTATACGCCCTTTAACATTCCCTTCTCCAAATGCTAACGGTACTCCTAATAGCCTTCTTCTTCCGATAGATAAATTTAATAAAGATGTTGCATATTCCTTGCGAATATCTCCGTTGTAGTTTTTCATCACGTATTCATCACATGCCATCTCCATATCCTGATTAATGAGCATATACGCAATCCAAACTACTGGATTAAACCAATGAATAATGGTAATACCAAAAACAATCAGTTTAATTACATGATCTTTACGCTTCACATGCGCCTGTTCATGCATTAGTATATAGGACATCTCTTTCTCACCAATCGTAGATGGCAAGTAGATATGTGGCTTTATAACCCCCAATACGAAAGGTGTTGCAATATAATCGGATAGATATATACAATTAGAACTTTTCTCTAGCGATTGCTTATCTACACCACTTCGTGAATATGGTAATGTTCCATACCTTGTACATCCGATTAATTTTATCTTCAATCGAATAAAGGATACTATGCAATAGATTAAGAATATTCCAATTCCAACTAGCCATATTACTTGCGCAATAGCCATAATAACTTGCATAGGATTTATACTAGTTACCACATCTGCCTTTGGAAGCACACTATTTACAACTTGGTTAATTGTTGCACTTCCTGTATGTATCTCTGGTACCTGATCGTATATGATTGTGGATCTAATTGGTTCCGTCTCCTGTGGCAGGACACTTAACACGCTCTCAAAAGAAAATGGGCAGATTAATCGTACAAATGCAATAAGCCATAGATAATATGCGTATTTTTTAGGAGCTTTTATCAGATGTAAGATATACCTAGCCAATAATATAAAACATATGATAATCCCACCTTGGTAGCTCATATTTAGTAGCTTAATAAAGATATCCTGTGCCATAGTCTCTCCTCCTTAATTTATATTCTACATACTTTCCCACTAATTATCTCTATCAGATATTTTCTTTATCGCAACTGTCAATGATCTTCTTAAGATCCTCAATCTCCGTCTTATTCAACTTCTTCCTTCTTGTAAATGCAGCTAAAAATCCAGGTAACGAACCGCCAAAACTATTCTCTACATATTGTTCACTTTGACATGCGTAGAAATCTTGTTTCGATAACAGAGAAGTAACCGTACCACCTTCATTTTGAAAAATTCCTTTTTGACTTAATCTCTTTAAAACTGTATATGTAGTTGTTCTCTTCCAACCAAATTCTTTATCACAGATCTTAATCAATTCGTTCATAGAAATCGGTTCCTTCTCCCATATAATATCCGCAAATCTTCCTTCAATTGTTCCAAGTGAATACTCTTCCATTCTTGACACCCTCCTTTTCGCCAAAAAGACTACATACTGTAGACAGTTATAGTCTACAGTATGTAGTCAGCATTGTCAATGTTTAATTTGTAGTTAAAATTGATCTAAACAAAATTAACAGTAAAAAAGCAGTCTATTTTTTCTTTTAAAATAGACTGCTTCATAACCTCTAAGAAGTTTCTCGCTTCACTAATGAAACTGGTAATTGGATTCTAGCGGGAACCACTGTTTTATCTACACATTTGATTATACAGCTAATAGCTTCCCGTGCCATCTCCTTAATTGGCTGGTGTATCGTTGTGATTGCCGGACTAGTCAATGAGGCAATATTAACATCATCAAATCCTACAATTTTTAACTTATTAGGAACCTGAACATTCATCTTTCTAGCTACTTGGATTACTTGTGCAGCAATCAAATCACTACTAGCAAAGATTCCATCTACCTCTTTGTTATCTAGAAGAACACTTTCAATCAAGGAATGATATTCCATATTCAAATAACTATCGACTTTACATGCGACCTCTTTATGTAAGATGTTCTTGTCCTCACAAACTTTGACAAAACCTTTACCACGTGCCTCCCCTGGCATCTCTTCATTCTCAATGTCTGAAAAATACACTAGTTGCTTACAACCACTTGCAATAAGATGTTCTGCTGCTAGAACTCCACCTTGATAATTATCACATTCCACGCTGATTGTACCTACATCAACTGGTTTTTCAATACTCACAACAGGAATATTCAACGAAATAAACTTCCCTATATCAACTGAGTTTGTGTATAATATTATACCTGCAACTCGATGCGATTGAAACATTTCTAAATAGGCTCTTTCTTTTTCAAACTTTCCATGTGAATTACAAATCATTATTTTATAATTCTTACTTGCCGCTTCTCTCTCTAAATATCCGATCAGTCTTGCAAAGTATGGGTGCTCAATATGAGGAACAATAATTCCAATGCAATTATTTTTTTGTTTGGAAAGTGATCTTGCTATCTCATTTGGTTGATAATTCAAATCCTTCATTGCTGCATATACTTTATCTCTTGTTTCCTTACTAATATAACCGCGATTATTAAGTACTCGCGATACCGTTGTTACAGTTACTCCCGACCTTACTGCTACGTCTTTTAACGTCGCCATCTAGTTTCCCCATTTCTATCTCATATATGTTTAAGTTAGAAGCAGAACTTACTGCTTGAAACTACATTTATATTACCATTTTGTTGCATATATGGCAATAACTTCATATCTAGGGGGTTATAAAAAAATAGCAGACAACACTATTACAGTGTTGTTGCTATCTTTACTATCAAAAAATCATTAAGATACCATTTCTCCAATACTCATAATCCCTCATAAAACAATCAACTCCTGCCATGAATACGGCAAATAACGTCATGAGAATTAGCAGTATAATTCCCATCTTATCATACACAAAGGATGTGTCTTCTCTGCGAGAACCTACAATTACCTCAATCCCCAACGAAATAAAAGTAAGTGGCCATAATCGAAAGATAAAATCATAGCTAATTGTTGGTGCGACTATATGCACCAGAAATAACACTCCGTATACAATCAATGCTAAACCAAAGGTATAGCTACCGATTCTATACTTTCTAAACTCTCTCGCTTCTCCCATCTGTTTCATCTAATTTCCTTCTTTCTTATCTTCTATTGCATTCACATGAACTAATGAATTATATGATTCATTTTCATCCTCGGTATTCATTCCTTCATTCGCAACATAGTTGTTCTGATCATAGTTATTCTGATCAGAATTGTTCCACTTTGATTCATTACTTCTAGCTTGTTCATCAAGTTCCACTTTCTTACCACGAATCATAGCCACCCCTAGATAAACAATAGCGATACCAACTACAAGCTGTGGCAAGCGATATGTCATATTGCTTAATGCATTATACATCATATAAGGAATGATTCCATAAAGCATTGACATACATGTTTTCCAGGTTAAGACACCACCTATAAATATCAGTACTATTGCGAAAGTTTTTCGATACGTACGGATCAAGTCTCCACCTTGTTTGGTATCTGCAACTGTAAACAGATACGTATCTTCAATTTCATAAAATTCTTGTTCTGGCATACTAGCTAAGTTATGTGCATGGAAAAAGCTATAGAACCATGATATGGCTACCAAAACCATGCCCGGACCTAACTCCAATGTAACACTTAACGCAAACAGACCAAAGAATATCGTCATTAAACTTAGTCCCATCTTCATGAATCCCATATACATCTCTGCCGCTCCTGGAATAAATGAGAACCAAAAGGTCCAAAACTTACTTTTTTTACGAATCATTATTTATCCTCCTTACCGAATAATTTATTTGTTTTTTCTAATATTTTGCTACATATTTCGTTCGTAGTTTCATATATGCTTTTATTTTCTTTATAATATTCAGATCTTTCCTTATCCCAAGTTTCTTCATATCTTACCTTATCATCTATTTGGTTTTGAAAATTCAACCATTCTTCATACCTGATTTCTTCATTCGAGAAACTACCATAATCTTTAACTGGAATTAACACCAAGAGCACAATCGCCGCCGCTGCCGCTGCTCCAACCTTCATTGCATACGTTATTAGCTGTACTTTGCTGGAGCGATGGGAACTACTGGCATTGATACGTTCTTCACTCATAATCTTATCTAGGATAGATTCCTTTAGATACTGTGGCACATGAATCATCTCTTCTTGTTCTATGCCCTCAATCAGATTCTGTATTTCTTTATCCGACAGATAATCTTGCTTATCTTTTTGCATTCTAGCAATATCGTTTTTCATCCTATAATCGCTCCTTTCCATACAACTTCTTTAACATCGCCCGTGCACGATAGATTTGTGTTTGGATCGTCTTAAGATTCTTCTGTTTCAGTGTAGCAATCTCTTCTGGTTTTCTTTCTTGACAAAAATACAAAATCGCAATTTCGTCATACGGTGGTTTTAACTGTTCGCATTTACTCCTTAGTTCCTTGATAACTTCCTTCTCCATTATCAATTCTTCTGGTAAACTGCTACCAGATTCTATATGTTCAAGCTCCACATCATCTTCTGGGGTGACTCTTCTTGCTGCCTGTCTTTGATAATCAATACATTTATTCGTTGCGATTCTACACAGCCAAGCTTTCACATTCTCTCCGTCGAAAGAATTTGCGTTTCGGTAAGCGGATAAAAACGTTTCTTGTGTCAAGTCTTCCGCAATAAAATAATCCCTTGTCATCTTACAGCAGATCGAGAAAATCAAGTTCTGATACGTCTCAATCCAATCTGCAATATACTCCTGCGCACGAATTTTATCCACCCCCTTTGTTTGTTTTATGAACCGGTTTTCAGGGCGACGGCGCCGTCGACCTATACTCGCGAGAATTCTAGCAACTTATTAGTAACGCTCTAGTTATCTTACTTGTTACCTTTTTTGTTACCCTCCATTAGTTATAACGAATGATTTTGCAAAATGTCTTCAACTTTTTCAAAATTTATTTAATATTTTTGAATTATATTATTTCCTATAACAAAAGCATGGTCAATGACTATTTCATAAACCATGCTTCTCCCACTAATCTCCCAGTTGTTATCTGAATAATAACTGTTTTATTATCTCAATATTAACTGTTTCACTTTCTCTAAATCCATACTCTTAAGAATAAAGTCTGCCTTCATTTCACCAATTCTATTCTCATCTTCACTAGGCGAAAGATTAGAATTAATATAACAGGTATGTAGTCCTACGTTAGCACCACCCATACTATCTGCTCTATAGTCATTACCAATCATAATCGCAGTTGATGGATCGATATGATACGTATCTAATAAACGTTGATAAAATCTACGATCAGGTTTCATATATCCCACCTCTGATGATAATAAAATTCCGTCAAAGTATGGCAAGATTCCTAATAATTGTAGTTCTCCTCTTGTAAATACCGCCTGTGCATTGCTTAAGAGATATACTTTCTTATTCTTTGCCTTTAAGCTTTGTAGCAATTCTACTGCTCCTTTGTACAATTTTACATATCGCGTAGATAATGCTCGGAAAACCTCTGCTAATTGGACGCATACATCGATGGTCACTTCTACCCCTTTGTTCTGAAATAATTCTTGGTATACATACTCAATTTGAATCTCAAGCTTTGTTGCCTTTGAAATGCTATCTAACACCTGTGTATTCGTTACCGATTTATCCTTCTTTGTTGCTTCATCTAATGCATTCTTTACAGACTGCTCAAAAGCATCTCTAAGCTCTGAAGGTGTATAATTAGCCCCCCTGTATTCATAAAGCAAACTCATCTTACTCCATAATTCTAACGACTCCTCATCAGTACGAATATCCACAAGTGTTCCGTATAAATCAAAGATATATGTATTGAACATTATTAATTTCTCCTCTCTTCCTCTAAAATACCTGGACAGATTTCATTCCAGACTCCTATCTATAATTCTACAAAGATTGGTTCATGATGTACATCTGGTAAAAATACCTCCAAGATATCAATACATCTTAACTTGATACTAGATGTATTGATACAAGGATGACATGCAAAAAACTCTGGTTCCATAACTTCTCTATCAATTAATAGTTGTACTTGATTGTCTGTATCATTCATTACCCCCATAACACTTACTGATCCTGGCGTTATGTCCAAGTACTTTTCCATGTATTCTTGGCTGGCGAAGGATAATCTGGAACTACCGATCTGCTTTGATAAATCCTTTGTCTTAAAAACCTTGTTTCCCGGTAACATTAGTAGATAGAATTTGGTTTTTTGTGAATTACACAAAAACAAATTCTTGCAAATACTTGTCTCCTCTCCTAATACCACATCGATATCTTTACATGCCTCAATCGTATTTGCTTCTTCATGATCGACTCTTTCATATTCAATATGCAACCTATCAAGCAAGTCGTATACACTGATTTCTTTTGCTAATCTTCCTTCTTCGTTAGAAGGTCTACCTTTTTTTAGTTCGTACATGTTGTCTACCTCTTCTCTTCAAAGCCCTTCTTTTTATTGTTCCACATTAGGAATGTAGCGATCCAAGCAGATATCGTTCCAATTATAGCTACTACTACAACATTCGCATCACCGTCTTCATTAACAAACTGGAATCTATATGACATCATCAACACCACTGTTATAATCGTAGCTATCGGCGCAACTATTGTGATAAATTTTCTATCCTTTTTCATCTTCTCTCTGGGGACGTAGCAATTCAACATAATCCGCCTAATCCCAAAATAATTTGTTATAATGAAGATAAGAATTAAATTCCCTGTACTTCCAGTACAGAATTTACTATCCATTACTTTCATAAACCCCTGAATAAACAAAAGCCCTATCAATACCCATAAACTTTCGTATCCAATCTTATATATGGAATTCTTTTGTTTAGTGTTCATGTCATCCAAATTATACATGGTTTTCCCCTACTCCACCTGTTTCATCTCTCTATTCTTATCCAACTTCTTGTTATTATACTCTATCACCCTAATTAATTCCATAGAGAAGCGTTAAATACTTTCTAGTTTTGAAATTTAATAAGGACAACTTTACCGCCCATACATTGGAAGTATCGTTGTCCTCTAACAATTCTCTATATAAAAAAGAGCTATTCCGCACTTCAGGCTGGAATAGCTCTTCTTGGTTAATTATATTTATTTAAAATAATCTTGTCCTAACAAATCTGCTGCTAATAATGCATCATATAGTTGATCTGGTGTGACATCTCCGGCCATATTGTGAATACTTTCACCAGGAGCACACGCTTTCTCTGCTGCGATCATGACTCTTTTAACATCTGTAACACCCATTTCTTTTAATGTTATTGGTAATCCTACGCTATAACAGAAGTCCATAACTTCTTTGATTTCTTCTTTTGGTGCATTCTCGATTAATAATTGTGTAATCGTTCCATACGCTACGATTGAACCATGCATTGTAGCTTCACATTCTTCCAATGCAGTAAACCCATTATAAACAGAGTGTGCTACTGCCAATCCACCATTATCTGCACCTACACCACTTAAATAAGTATTTGCTTCAATAATTGCTTCTAATGCTGGTGTAACCAAATTATTTTCACATGCTTGTTTTGCTTGATATCCACATTTTAAAAGTGTTTTATAGCATAGTTCACATAATGCCATCGCAGATAATGCAATACCACCATTTTCAAGACTTGGAGAATCTGTTCTAACACATGCTCTAGCTTCAAAATATGTTCCTAATGCATCGCCCATACCAGCAACAAGGAATTTCGCTGGTGCTTTTGCAATGATTTCTGAATCAACAAGTACTGCATCTGGATTCTTAGGATAGAAAATATATGTATCAAATGTACCATCATCATTATATATTACAGAAAGTCCTGTACATGGCGCATCTGTTGCACATACAGTAGGAATGATTGCTACTGGCAGATTCTCATAATATGCGCAAGCTTTTGCTGTATCAATGGCAGAACCTCCACCAACACCAACAATAACATTAATCTTCTCGTCTTGTATAATCTTTCTCATTCGGCTAATTTCACCGTTAGAGCTAATACCTCCGAAGATTTCAAAGTGAAGCTTACAGTTACTTCCTTCAAAACTCTTTTCAATCTTTTCCTGACACATCTTATAACCACTATTGCTACAAATAAAGAGATAAGAATCTCCTAAATACTTTGTTTCTTCATAGAACTTTAACAATGCGCCCTTGCCTTGTACATATTTTGATGGTGCGCGGAGTAATTTTAAAACTGCCATAATGTTCCTTCTTTCTTTCGTAATTATAATCGTCTGTATACCTTACCAATTATACTCTATTTTGTTTGTTGTACAAGGATTATTTTGTTATAAAAATAACAATAATTTTTAGTTAAAATTTATCTTGCAATTTCTAGATATATCATTACAATCTAATATTGATATAATCAATACCTATAATTGCTTCTTTTTCGTAATAATAGGAAACCAACTTATACACAGTTATATAAATATAGCTGATAACATCTATAACAAGAAAGAGACTACTATGAAACCAGATTCCTACATAAATTATGACAGTCAAATACCAGCAAATATTGCTCCCAACTTAACTGTCTTTCATAAAATCAAATGCGCGCTACTATCCTTTATGAAAACTCAAATTGTTCTTTTAATTTCACTTATTGCAATGCTGATCACTTGTTTCTTCGTTCCTATTGATAAAGTGTATCTAGGATACTTTAATCTTAGAACCTTGGCCACTCTTTACTGTACGCTTGCAGTTATAAGTGCATTTTCACACATTCATGTATTCGAAATCATTAGCAAGAACATTGTACTAAAATTGCACAACTTACGTAATGCAACCTTAGGTCTTGTTTTCATTACCTTCGTTGGCTCTATGTTATTAGCTAACGACATGGCATTATTAACGTTTTTACCTTTGGGATATTATGTACTGAACAGTACCGAGAATAAACAGGCAATGGCCTTCACCTTTAATATGCAAAACATTGCCGCCAATCTTGGTGGAATGGTGACACCTTTTGGAAATCCACAAAATCTCTATCTGTATTCCTACTATCATATTGGGAATGCTGAATTCGTTAAGATTATGTTGCCATCTTTCTTAGCTGCAACCATACTAATTATTACTGTTTGTTGCTTTGTAAAGCCAATTCCTCTTACATTAAAAGAAGATGATAATTACATACTTAATAAACAACGCACTTTTATATACTCCATTTTATTTATCGCCAGTTTATTAATTGTATTTCGAATTGTGCCTTATGTACTTGGGACAGTTGCTATTACCATTGCCTTATATCTCTTAGATAAAAGATCAATCAAAGAAGTGAATTATCCTTTGCTTCTAACATTTTGCGCTTTCTTTGTCTTTAGTGGGAACCTTGCAAGAATACCTACAGTTAGCTCTCTATTTCGCACTATATTACCTGTTAACCCATTACTCTATGGAATTTTATCTTGCCAGTTAATTAGTAATGTCCCTAGTGCCGTATTGCTATCCCACTTTACAACCGATTATCAGAACTTGTTACCTGCAGTGAATATCGGCGGTTTGGGTACGTTAATTGCATCTTTAGCAAGTTTAATTACCTTTAGTGAATATAAGAAACATAACCCAGGTAAAGAGAAGCAATATATTATACAATTCACTGTAATTAACCTTGGTTTTCTCATAATTCTATATGGGATACAGTCAATGCTTAGCTAAATATTAAAACGCGTATCATCAGTACTATAATAAGAAAAGGTCTTATCTGTTAATAATATAACACATAAGACCTCACCTATTATCTTAATTCATGTCGTTTTACTATCTCTTCAATTCCACTAATTACAATATCTCTCTCCTCTATATTCGTGTATGGAATAGTAACGCACCCTTTTCCTTTCCCAGGTTTCGTTAGTTTCTCTCTTAATAATGCAATATATTCAAAATCCATTGAGTGCATAGAGAAATGGTTTTTAGCAGGAGAGAATGCTATATAATTGCGTTGTTTACCTGTTCCAAGTTTATATGTTGGTATTTGATATGAAATTACTTCATCCAAATCCGGATGTTCTTTTCTCATATAATCTACAAAAAACTCCATCCATTCTTTCTCATTCCCTGTTAATTTCTGCAGATACGTATTTACCTCATTCTCGTTACCCATTCTTTCACCTCGTTTAAATTCATATTTCTTTATCAGTATATTCTATTTTAATGCTTATTTAGCGATAATACAATTTATTCTTGGTTGTTTGTTCCAATTTAGACTCTTTTTTGTGCTGTCGATCTAGAGATACAATTGGTCTAACAAATTTTGAAACTGCGCTATATTCTTTGAATACTCTTTGATATCCTTCCCCAGTGCATTGGTAGCATTCTCCGTTGTTACCGTCTTAGTGATAACCTTACTTCCATTGTTGTACTCCCACGATACTTCACCAAGATTATCAATTAGGGATAGAATTACATAAGCATATTGTGTCATACGTTCATTAAATATAACATCTTGTGTTATACTATCAGTAAATTCCATTGTCCAACCATATGGCTGTTCTGTCGTTTGAAGAGAATTGAGAAATCGTCCAAACTTTCCAATCTGTAACGCACCTGCTGTTCTACCATTAGCCGACATATCTCCTACGTATGCATGTTTTGTATCATAAATCTCATTCGTGTCTTCCCTAATTAGTATGCCATCTTCCCATATAACCTGTTCATTCATAATAATTCGTTTTACTCCACTTGGTATCTCATAACCTACATAATAATTGGCATTGTCTTCCCATGGTAAGGCGGCCCGTTCTACTAGATCAATGGTAGCCGTCCCCTCTTTAACTGTTATCTTGTGTTTCTTATAGACTCTTGCACGATTTGTTAATTCTCCCTGAACAATTAACACTTCTTTTCCTTCACCTGTACTAGACAAAAAAGCATCATAGTTAGCAACGCTATTAACATCATCTCCGACTACATACATGCGTATTCCTATAAGTAGCAAGAACATTCCTACAATCAGTGCACCCCCTGTGATAATCCTTTTATTAGTTCGTTGCTTTACCTTCTTTAAATAATCCATTTCCTTCGTTTCCATAGGGATTTCTATTGGTATTTTCATTTCATTGTATAACATCTCACATTCCTTACATGAAGATAGATGTGACTCAATCTCTTCATTTGTAACTTCACTTGTTAATCCATCAATATAAGTTGGTAACAAATCACGCACCACTTCGCATCTTAACCTACGATCCATTGTTTCTTACCTCCTTTAATAACCTTTCCTTACCACGATAATACGTTACTCTTGCCCAGTTCTCTGACTGACCCATAATTTCTCCAATCTCACGAAAGGAGAGGTCTGCAGATAATCTCAGATACATTACTTCTCGCTGCGGATCCTTTAGCTCGTGTAATGCTTTCATAATCTCCATCTTATTCATATTACTTAGCACAATATCTTCAGAAGATGGTACTGGTTTATCTATTAATTCTTGATCCAGAGAGTCCTCCATATGATGCTTCTTACAATAATTACGCCACTGATTTTTCGCTATCGCACATAACCAGGTAGTAATCTTGCAACTCCTATCATACCTTGATTGACAACGAATGGCCTGATAGAACGTTTCTTGCATTAATTCTTCTGCTATACTTTCGTTATGCGTCAAAGAGAAAAGATATTTATATACCATCTTCGAGTATTCCATATAAATCCGTTCCATAGAATCCTTGTTATCATTCAAACTGTATCTTTCTCCTCTCCTTACGTTTTCAATCATTAATAGCGTGATTTCACGTTTCGTTACAAAAAATTATAATTTATTTTATTTATTTTTTTCTGATGTAAGGATGTGCTCTTCCACTGTATGTAATATTCTTAACTCTTTACATCATTAATATAATTTGTATCAAACAAAAAAAAGAGCATTCACTTTTCTTAGCGAATACCCTATGGATAACTACTTTATCTTATTGTAAGAAGAACGTTAATTCTCCTTCTGCAACTAGGTCGTCCCCTACATATGCTTTTGCTTCTCCAACACCAACGGGACCTTTCATCTTGGTTATCTTTGTAATTAGTTTAAGTATACAGCCTGGTTCTACTGGCTTCCGGAATCTAGCTTTCGTGATTCCACCAAAGTAAACTAACTTCCCCTTGTATTTCTCACAACTTAAGATTGCTACTGCTCCAGTTTGTGCAAGTGCCTCAATAATTAATACTCCTGGCATAACTGGTTTTTCTGGATAATGTCCTTGGAAAAATGGCTCGTTGTACGATACTGCCTTGTAAGCAGTCGCTGTATCTCCAGGGATTAATTCCTCTACTCGATCCAATAACAACATTGGAAATCTATGTGGAATAATCTTCTTAATTTCGTTAATTCCTAGCATAACTTCTTAATCCTCCTGATCCTAGCATACAAGGAATACGGTTTGCATTCAGCCAATTTATCTTTAGGTTGCAAACCGCATGTCTATGCACTTTTTAATGCCAAATGTTTTCTTAATTTATATATTTCTTCACTAGTACACTTGCATTGTGTCCACCAAATCCTAATGAGTTGGATAATGCGTAGTTTACTTCCATATCTCTACCTTTACCAGCTATATAATCAAGGTCACACTCTGGATCCGCTACTTGTAATCCAGCTGTTGGATGAACATAGGAATCATTAATTGACTTCACACAAATAATAAATTCTACTCCGCCAGCTGCACCTAGTAAATGCCCAATCATTGATTTTGTAGAGTTGATTGCAAGTTTGCTTGCGTACTCACCAAAAGCTAGTTTAATCGCTCTTGTTTCGAATAAATCATTGTATGGAGTACTTGTTCCATGAGCATTTATATAGTCAACTTCTTCTTTTTCAACTCCAGCTTCTTTTATAGCCTCTACCATTGCTTTGGCTGCACCACTGCCATCTTCCATTGGAGAAGTAATATGGAATGCATCACAGCTTGCACCATATCCTACGATTTCAGCATAGATCTTAGCTCCTCTAGCCTTTGCATGTTCTAATTCTTCAAGAACTACAACACCAGCACCTTCACCCATTACGAAACCATCTCTCTTAGCATCGAATGGTATAGAAGCACGGTTCTTGTCTGTTGATTCACTTAACGCTGTTAAGTTCATAAATCCAGCTAAACCAAGTGGTGTAATAGCAGCTTCACATCCTCCTGCTAACATAGCATCCGCTTCACCATATTGAATCGTACGGAAGGCATCACCAATTGAATGTGTGCCTGTTGCACAAGCTGTTACAACACTTGTACATTTGCCTTTTAATCCATGACGAATTGCAACATTGCCCGCTGCCATGTTTCCAATTGCCATAGGAATCATTAGAGGAGAAACTCTACCTGGTCCTTTTTCTAATAATTTCTTAGTCTCAGCTTCGATAGTACCAAGACCGCCGATACCAGAACCAATAATTACGCCGATACGGTCTGCATTTTCTTCTGTTACTTCAAGACCGCTATCATTCATAGCTTCAACAGATGCTGCAATTGCATATTGGCAAAATGGGTCCATTCTTCTTGCTTCCTTACGATCCATATAAGCTGTCGCATCGAAGTCCTTTAATTCTGCTGCTAACTTAACCTTATAATCTGCTGTACTAAACTTCGTAATCTCATCAATACCAACCGTACCAGCTTTCGCATTTGTCCAGAATTCATCTACAGAATTACCAATCGGTGTAACCGCACCCATACCTGTAATAACAACTCTCTTTTTCATTGTATCTACCTATTCATATCGCTAACGATATGGTCACATACAAACGACTTACCTAAGCCTGCGTGACATCCTTTCTAATTTCCTTAATTATTAATTTAAATAGCGATTCCACCATCTACCTTAAATACTTGACCAGTAACATAATCGCCTTGGCTTGAAGCAAGGAATGAAACCATCTTTGCAATATCTTCCGGTTGGCCCATCTTCTTAAGTGGGATGGAATCCGATACTTTTTCCTTCATCGCTTCAGGAAGTGCTTCCGTCATATCAGTCTGGATAAATCCAGGTGCAACTGCATTTACAGTAATATTTCTTGAAGCAAGTTCTTTCGCAACTGCTTTTGTCATACCAATGATTCCTGCTTTTGCAGCACTATAGTTAGTTTGTCCCGCATTTCCTATGATACCGGA
The DNA here is from genome assembly GCA_018372435.1 of Clostridiales bacterium. Taxonomy (GTDB): domain Bacteria; phylum Bacillota; class Clostridia; order Lachnospirales; family Lachnospiraceae; genus Anaerosporobacter. Next base: position 23,029 of record JAHAJA010000025.1, read on the forward strand.
AACAGAAGAAATGTTAATGATCTTACCACTACGTTGTTTTAACATATAGCGAGAAGCATGCTTAATAGTATTGAAAGCTCCTTTTAAGTTTGTTGTGATAACATCATCAAATTCTTGTTCTGACATCTTAAGTAATAGGTTATCTCTTGTGATACCCGCATTATTAACAATGATATCAATTGTTTTATGTTCTTTCACAATTGTATCAATCATCTCTTTTACTTCTTCATAGCTTCCTACATTACATCTATATAGCGAAGCACGTTTACCCATTTTAGTAATTGTATTAAGCACTTCACTAGCTGCTTGTTCATTGCCGCTATAATTAATAATAACATATGCGCCCTGACTCGCTAATTCTTCCGCAATTGCTCGACCTATCCCGCGGCTCGCTCCTGTTACTAACGCAACTTTACCTTCTAGCATACGATACCCTCCAATTTTTGTAAGTCTTCTATCTTTTCTATATTAATAACCGTAACGGTTTTATCAATCTTCTTTAAAAATCCACTTAAAGTCTTACCTGGTCCAATCTCTACAAATGTTGTTACACCATTAGCAATCATAAGCTCCATTGTTTGTTGCCAACGAACTGGTGAATATACTTGCTTCTCAAGTAGTTCTTTCGTCTGCGAAACATCTGTAACAACCTCTGCTTTTGCATTGCAAACATATGGAATCGTCATTGGATTAACTACAACATTCTTAAGTTCCTCTGAAAGTTTATCACCTGCTCCTTTTAATAAAGCAGAATGGAATGGTCCACTTACCTTAAGTTCTAATGCCCTCTTAGCACCTGCTTCTTTTAATCTATCACATGCTGCTAGTACAGCTTCTTTCTTACCAGATATAACAATCTGCCCTGGACAATTGTAGTTTGCAGGTTGTACACACATATTTGTCTCGTCTTCTACTTCTTTGCAGATACGTTCGATTGTCTCTACATCAAGCCCTAAAATTGCTGCCATACTTCCTTCGCCATTTGGAACTTCATTTGACATGTAGATTCCTCTTTTACGAACCAAGGCAACAGCATCTTCAAAAGATAGTACGTCGTTTGCTACTAATGCAGCATATTCGCCTAGAGATAAACCAGCTGTGATATCTGCTTTAATTCCCTTCTTCTTAACGGCTTCAAGAATACTTACACATGCAGTAACCATTGCCGCTTGCGTATATTCTGTTTGATTAAGTTCCTCATTCTCTTCGAAGCACATCTTAATCACGTCAAAATCTAAGACTTTGTTGGCACGTTCGAAAACTTCTTTACTCTCCTCAACTTGCTCATAGAAATCCTTTGCCATTCCCACATATTGTGCCCCTTGGCCAGGAAAAAGAAACGCTGTCTTATACATACAAACACCATATGTCCTTTCTTATATACTTAAGTCCTCAGGTTCCAGCTTTGACACATCTCAAATGAGTGCCGACGACTTTCTTTATTCATTCATTACTATAATTTACTTATAAAAATGCCCTAGTTAACCAAATAAGTCACTCCCATTCATCAGATGGAATATCATTGGTAGACTTATATTGGTTATAGGGCAATTTCATCATATATTGTGAATACAATCCTTACGCTATTTTAGCTTCAATGTATTTAGCTGCCTCTGCAACAGTTCTGATTTGCGGTAAATCTTCACTTGGAATTTCAATATCGAATTTTTCTTCCATAGCCATTGCTAGCTCAAATAAATCCAATGAATCTGCACCTAAATCTTCAATAAAGTTTGTTTCATCTTTTAATTCTTCAACACTTACATTTAATTGATCTGCTACTAATTCTTTTAATTCATTTAAATCCATTATTAATTCCTCCTAAACTACCATTCAATTAATGTGGTCCCCCATGTAAGACCACCGCCGAATCCTGATAGGATGATTTTATCTCCTCGGTTCAGCATATTTTTTTTATTCATCTTATCAAGTAAAATTGGAATACTTGCTGCTGATGTATTCCCGTACTTATCAAGATTCATTGGGAACTTCTCGATTGGTTCTTTTAGTTTCTTTGCTACTGACTCTAGTATTCGTTGATTCGCTTGATGTAATACATAATATCGAATCTCATCTTTTGTATACTCGGTTTTTTCAATAACCTGTTGTATCGTAAGTGGTATGGTTCTGATAACAAACTTAAAAACTTCTTGTCCTTCCATTTTGATATATTCAAATGAACTATCGTCAGGGCTCATGCTTTCTCTTGAAACTAGTGGATTGTTTATGTATCGACTTGGACAAGTCAACGCATCTTTTTTAGTCCCATCTGAACCAAGTATTGATTCAAACACTCCAGTTTCTGCGGCTTGCACAATTGCGGCACCAGCTCCATCACCAAAAAGCACACAAGTAGACCGATCATTCCAATCAATCATCTTTGATAACACCTCAGAACCAATCACAAGTGCTGTCTTATATATTCCTGCTTTTATAAATGAATAAGCCGTATTAAGTGCGTAAACAAACCCTGAACAAGCGGCACTAAGATCGTAGCAAACTGCATTCATCGCGCCTATCTCCGCTTGAACTTCACAAGCGGTATTCGGCATGGAATTATCTGGCGACATTGTTGCAACAATTATGATATCAATATCCAAAGGATTAATATCTGTTCTCGCAATAGCTTTTGCTGCTGCCTTCGCCGCCATGCACGCTGTTCCCTCACCTAAAGTGACTCTACGTTGCTTAATACCCGTTCGGCTACTAATCCACTCATCACTTGTTTCAACGATTTGAGACAAGAATTCATTATCGACCACATGCTCTGGTAGATAACTTCCTGTACTGACAAATCTCATCTCCATGCCATGTACCATGCCTTTCTGCCATCGCTTAATAGATAACCCTTAATCCGATACATACCCATTATGACAGTATCCTTCTATTAAGTCAAAACATTTTTTACAAATTACTTTGATATTCAAAGTATATTGGTTGAAGTGTTGTTTGTCAAGAATTTTTTTCAATAATATCTTTCTTTTAAACTACTTTTTTCCACAATAAATGCATTTTAGAATCAAAAAATGGCTATTCTAACGGCACTTTGCATGCTGTGGAATAGCCTTAATTCTAAACTATATTAACAAAATTACATTAGCGGTGCGAACAACCTTAACACTGCTTGTACGAGTCTCATTGGCAATCTTCTATTACAATCTTCAATCGTTATTTGTTTACATACCTTAAATACTTCTAATGCATCTTCTTTTACTTGTTTTACAACTTTAGAGCCATATAAGAATACGCCGCACTCAAAATGAAGATATAAACTTCGATAATCCATATTGATTGTACCAACTGTTGCAACATCATCATCACATACAAAGCATTTAGAGTGTATGAATCCTGGTGTGTATTCGAATATCTTCACTCCTGCTCCTACTAACTGTCCATAATACGACTGTGTTAACCAGAATGCATATTTCTTATCTGGGATACCAGGCGTCACAATTCGAACATCTACACCTTTCTTAGCGGCAAGACAGAGAGCTGTGATCATCTCATTATCAATAATTAAATATGGTGTATACATATAGATATAACTCGTTGCTCCGTTAATCATATTGAGATATACATTCTCCCCCACCACTTCCTGATCAAGCGGAGTATCCCCATATGGTTGAATGAAACCATCAGACTCGAATATATCCTCAAAATGTATATGTGGATAAAAAATAGAAATATCCTCATCCGTAGGCAACATTGCATTCCATGTCTGCAAGAACATGACTGTAAAATTCCAAACAGCCTCTCCCTTTAACATTAGTCCTGCATCTTTCCAATACCCAAATCGTTCAATGTGATTAATATACTCGTCTGCTAAATTAATACCACCGGTAAATGCTGTATGTCCATCAATTACAAGTATTTTTCTATGGTCACGATGGTTCATAGCAACTGAGAATATTGGTATATACGGATTAAATGCAAAACATTTGATCCCCATCTTCTGCATCTTTTGATAATATGGGTAAGGTAAAGTTGTTAAGCAACCAAAATCATCATAGATCAAGCGTACGTCAAGTCCTTCTTTTGCCTTTTGTTCGAGAATCTCTAATATACTATCCCACATCTTACCTTCCTCGATAATAAAATACTCAAGAAAGATATAGTGTTTCGCTTTCTTTAACTCCTCTAGAATAACTGGAAAGTTCTCTTCTCCAGACTTGTAATATTCGGCTACTGTGTTATTATAAATCGGGAAATTAGTTACTTTGTGAATATAGGTAGATTGCAACGCAACCTGTTTGTTTGATTCTTGTATTTCCTTGATTACCTCATCCGACTGTATTAATAATGGTTTTGTTATTTGATATTGTTTATCAAGCTTTGCTCGTAACTTCCTGGAAGGTTGTTTATTCCCCATTGATGCATAAAGCAATCCACCTAGTAATGGAAAATACAATATAGGTACAACCCAGGCCAATTTATAAGCGGGATTATCCTGTTTATTGATGATGTACAATACTGCAATAATACTTAGTATATTAAACGATAAAGATATAATTGCGCTATATTGACTTAGTTTAACAAGGAATAACACAAACCATCCCACCTGAAGTGCTAGAATTATTCCAACAATAACAAGCCTGCTAAACATTAATTTTAATAATTTAACTCCTACCTCTTTTACTCTCTTCATACCCATACCTATGCTAGCGCATTTATCCTTTGCCCTTATTTCATCTACATTTATTATATTTTCACGAACAAAACAGTATTATGTGCTTAATTTGTATTTTATCGTGTATCATAAGGGTTGTCCAGTAAAATTTTGTAACCTAGTTGTTTATGCTTTTTTGCTTATAGCTTTTTACTATGATCGCTATTATAGGTTCTTTGCTTATCACGATGAAACATTATATAAATATCACATTGAGAGTGTCTTGGAATTTTGATTTGCATGGGAAGAAAAAAGCCCTCTTTCCTATAATTATTCTACTGACTTATATAGCGCAATGGAGTCAAGATATCTTCCTTCTTCTGTATCTCCCATTACAACTGCTATATATATATCATCATGGATTATGGCTGCCGAAATCAAGCATTTTCCTGCATTCTCAGTACTTCCGGTCTTAAGGCCAATTGCCTTATTATAGTAATACTCACTGGAAGGAACAAGTAATAGATTGGTATTTTCCCATGTAAGATCGGTGCCATCTGGAAAGCATACGCGACTACTTTCCTTCCCTACAATTGTTTTAAGAATACCGTCTTCCTTTGTGGATGATAGGAATGCTGCGGCTATAATCCCCAAATCACTTGCTGTGCTATACTGCTCCTCCTCGTCAAATCCATCCGGCGTTGTAAAGTGGGATTTCATTGCTCCAAGATTCTTTGCTTTCTCATTCATCTTACCCATAAATGCTTCCATCGCCGTTTCTACACTAACGAATGTATCTCCTAAAATCTCACGACCTACATGAGTTGCTAATGCATATGCCGCATCTCCACCAGACGGCAATAACAACCCTTCTAACAGTTGTTCTACCGTCACTTGATTTCCTGTATAAATTCCTGCTCTTGACGCATTCGTTGGCACAAGAGAAATCTCATCTCCCACAGTAACAATCTCTTGTGTATTACAATACTCTAGCACCGTCATTGCTGTAAGCATCTTAGTTGTGCTTGCTGGTGCTATTCTATCCTCTTCACGATAAAAGCTCATCACCTTATTCTTCGTTACATTAATAAAGAAGACATTCTTCGCTAACATGTTCTTCGGTAACTCTACCCCCTCTTCTTTTTTATTGCCTCCCTTACTCACACTAAAATTGTGCTTACTAGCATCTTCTGACTCCTTAGCCTCCCCTTGTTCAAGGGTATATTCCATGCCGTCACTCGCATACTGTCGTCTTTTTTCAAAGCCAGTAATTATTACGCTCGTTAATACCATAGTGGTCAGAAGAACGGTCGGAAACAAATCACGTCTAAGTTTCCTTCCAGTCTTTAACTCTTCAATCCCAATCATTTTTCTCATATTTGGGAATATATACAAGAATACACTTGCTATTACATATCCAATTGCAGTACCCATAGTATTCAAAATCACATCGTCAATATCAGTTCCTCTCCTTAAGAATATTTGTAAGAATTCAATTAACGTGGATAGTATACCTCCTACTAAGATAGCACGAATACCATGTTGCATCTTTCTTGAAATGAGTTAACCTATTCAATGAAATAGAACGGCATCATGGAATCGGGTTTCCAGGAGCTACCCAACGTGGTGTCGGTCAGGTGCTCGTTACTCACCTGATTTATCAATTGGATTTACAGAAACCATATTCTTACACTATAAACTTAATTTTAGCTGGGATAAGTTATGGAAAAAACAAGGTACTATTTATCGAATAGAAATTCTTAATTTAGATTGTGAAAAGGGTTTTTATCCTGATACCTTTGTAGCAGATATCTGTCTCATCTTTTATGATATACACCACTCATATAAAGAGAAAACTCGTATACTATCTATTACTGATAAAGCAATATATATCTTTTATCAAGGAGAACGTAATGAGGCCCAGCGGTTTTATGACATACTAATGATGGCATTACAGAGAGTATTTAAACAACATTTTAATACTTTCCTAGAGAGTAAAACCTATTGTACTTATTACAATTGATAAAATAAAACTTGTTTCATATTAAATAAGTTGGCTAAATGTATGATTTATCATAGATGCATTTAGCCATTTTTTAGAGACTTTTCCTATAGTTATTGTATCTAATTATTACTGCGCCAGCTGTCAAAAAGAACATATTTTGCAGGAATACCTACTGTTTAGCGGATTTCAGAAGTTCAAGCATAGCCTCTGTCCCTTTTGTCATAGATAGCTGACAGCGCTTATAACCAACCGTTCTCTTATCGATATCAGCTGCTTCATTTACACGGTTCTTCTTGTTATCTGTGGATAGAAGAATGCTGTTAATAGGAAGAAATGTACTGCCATCTGTCCATCCAAGGGTTAACGAAAACCATATTTAAAACCGTGTTTCGCACGATCATATGTTTTTGCAAGCAGCTCAACTTTTTTCGAACGATTCCGTTCAAACATGGAATCGTCGATGTAAAGAACCTTTTCCCGCTCAGCATTGTTTAGTTGAAGAACAGCATCTTTAATGATTCTTGAGGCAAGGATTGTAGTCAACTTCATCCAATTAATCTGTGTAGATCTCATAAAGCGGTATACTGTATCTTTTGCAAAAGAAGGTATATTTCTTCCGGATAGTAGATGCATATACATGCTTCTGTTAGAAAAAATCAGAAAAAACAGGTACTGGACTTAGTAGAAGTACTGTAAATAGAATATTAAGTAAGCAAATTGTAGAGAGTAGCAATTAAACTAGGGTTGTAGCAGTTACTATTATGCTAGAGAAAAAAATATAGAACCTCCGATTGTAATTGTACATTTTTATTACTATTATTTTACATTTTTATAGTATCATTTATAGGGAAAATAAAAAGAACTTTCTGGCTAAAGCATTTGTAAACAAACACCGTACAGAACCCTTTAATTGTGTAAAATGCACCTATAAATAGACAGATTTCATAGACTAGATTCCTCCTATTCGAGTATAAAAAGTTCAGTCTCAACTTTTTATAACAGGATTTAAATTGTTTAGTCTATTTTCTCAAAAAATAAATTTGTTTTCTATGTACGCACTAGCGTGCGTTTACGTTCTTAGGATCAGTTATTATAACTGATCCTGTTGTATTTTTAAAGGCACTATTTTATTAAGCGCTTACAGTCCATTTACGGTTATTTAGCGGATATCCTTTTTGTTTTCCTGCAAGTACGATAAGTCATACGAAGTCTTATGAACCTCGTTCTGTGACGTACATTGCGGTAATTATACATAGCTTTACCAAAACTACTCCTTGCAATAATTTAAGGATTCAAACGATTTGGACCTCTAAATAGAAACATAGAATCCTTGATTCCTAGATTTAGAAGTAGCATGGTTAAACGATCTACGCCCAGTCCAAATCCACCATGTGGAGGGCAACCATATTTAAAAAAATCTAAATAGAACTTAACATCATCTGCTAACCCTTTTTCTTCTACTTGTTTCTTAAGTATCTCATAACGATGTTCTCTCTGTGCTCCCGTAGTAATCTCAACACCGCGCCAGATTAAGTCATATCCCATAGGGATACCATGTTTATCTCTCATATGGTAAAAAGCTCTCTTTTCTGGACCAAAACCTGTTACAAAGAGGAATTCATGTCCATATGTTTCTTTTACCCAACGATAACTGAGTTGTTCAGCCTCTGTGGTTAAATCATACCTTTCTGAATCATCAATTTTATAGTTATATTTCTTTTCAAGTTCACAGTAAAGATCTTTTATATCAATTGTTGGAAATGGTAGTGTAGGTACAACTACTTCACTATCAAAATATTCTTTTATCATATCACCATATTTCATACTTACAGTTTTCAACATATGTTGAAGTAATGTTTCCTCTAAATGCATAACATCTTGATATGAATCTATATAACTAAACTCTAAATCAAAGCCAGTAAATTCAGTCGTATGTCTGTTCGTATAAGATTTTTCAGCACGAAAGACAGGTCCAACTTCAAAAATACGTTCAAACCCACTTGCCATTGCCATTTGTTTGTAAAATTGTGGGCTTTGAGCAAGATAAGCATTACGATCAAAATATTTTACTTCAAATACATCTGCACCACTCTCACTCGCTGCACCAATTAGTTTTGGTGTATGAATTTCAATAAACTCATGATCAATTAAAAATTGACGCATAGCATTTACCATAACAGTTTGAATTTTAAACATCAGTTGGTTTTCATCTGTTCTTAAATCGATCCAACGATAATCAATTCGCTGATCAATACTTGATCTTTCAAGTGCCTTTTTCTTTTTTGTAGCTGCTATAGCTTTTCTTACAATTGGTAAAGCTTCAGCAACTGATTCAATCTTAATTTCTTCTGGAATAATTTCAACGCCATTTAATTTAACATAATCATTTTTAGTCACAGTCCCGATTACTGAAATAACTGAATCAGGTGTCAATTGATCTATGATATCAACCAATTCTGGGTGCTTCTCTTTCTCAATTGTAATTTGGATTTTCCCCGTAATGTCTTTGCAAATAATAAAAGTCATAAATTTACTATCGCGTATGTTATCAATAAATCCTTTAATCAAAATCTTACGCTCTAGTGCACTGCTTACTTCAGCAATATAAGTTCTTTCCATAAAATAACCTCATTTCAATGTTTTTTCATAATACTAAGTTGAATAGAAGTAAAATTACTTTCTCTATATGTAGATTAATAAATTATTACAATCATACTATACTCAAACTTACCATTTTATTGTAGTAATAATGTTATTATTATATAACTCCTTATTCTTGTATACAACATGAAGTATAACTTTTATTCTTAAACTCGTAATAATAGATAACAAAAATTTGTAATACAAGTCTTGTTTATTCTCCTAAATCCCCTGATAATTAAGCATTCCACAAGCAGCATTAACATCTTGACCATATAATTCAATAAAATCTGTATCAATTTGACTCTTTTCATGCAAATAATAATAGAAAAACTTATATTTACTTATATCTAGTGAAGAAAAACCTTTTCCTGTTTCCGAATACACTCCCAATGTAACTTTCATTGTATCTTTATCTATCAATTTTCCCAATTGAATTGCATATTTTGTAGAATAATTATTCTCACCATTCGGATATGAAAATAATACATAATTACAAACCAGTTTGGTTCCAAAGATTTTTGCCAATGCTCCAAACTCATCCAAGATAGTTTCCAAATTATATTTGCTACTAATATTAGGCATTATATATTTTCTTTCCTCATCAAAAACCGTGTGTAAAGACAGTTTAATTTGAAATGTAACATTAGTATATTGCTCCCTTCTTGAGAAGTAATACGCTTTATATTTTTCACACAATTTTATATTACCCGCACTAGATACACGCAAAATAATTTCGCCAAACATATTGGATACTTCTTTATACAATTCATCAAAAGCCGCAAGACAATTATCAATATTATAGCTTGCTTCGCCCATTCCCTCAAAAATAACAGACAACTTTTTTCCTAAAAAATCAGATACCATGTCTTTTATCATTGAAATTCCAACCTGTAATTCCGATAAAATCTCATTTGTTGTAAGATTACGTATAAACGATTGATCTCCTGTAGCACAAAATCTACATCTTTCAGGACATCCAATCTGAGAAGAAACGCAAATAACACATTCTCCTTCATCTTCGACATAAAATGCTACTGAACAGTATCTCTCAATATTCTTTTCTAAAAAAACTGCTTTTTCTAGTTTATCACACTGCGGCTTTAAAATAATATACTTAGTATTCTCCATATATATCCTTGTATGACGTATTTATAGTCAAATACAGTCATACACTCCTTACTATTGTACTTCTTAAAGGTTAATTTTAAGGCTTTCTATACAGTTTCTTCCGTACAGAACTAATAGTAATGAACAACCGTAATCTTCTCAAAATGACATTAACTCTACATAAATCTGCCTTTTTTAGACAATGTTTTTCTATGTATAACTCCATTATCCGATGATAATAGATAAACCTTGGAATTTTCATCTACAGGAATCAGTTCGTAATCATTATTATTTCGAATACATATACTAGCTCCATCCTCAAAAGCCAAGATATTTATATAATTTTTCTGTTTCATTTCTTTAAAAAGCTCAACCGTACGATGTGGTTCCGATGAAAAATGTGGAGATAGAGAAAAATCTAGAAGACCTAATCCTTTCTCAAAACCAAACCTCTGTTTGGCTGAGATATCATGTTCAAACGCATCTGCAAAAAACTCTTTACATAATACCCCTGCTCCTGAGCAAAGACCAATAATTGTTTTACCTTCTGTTATTTTCTCAACATTATACCCCTGAATCAATAAATGATTTAATGAGTCAATAAGTTTAAAGTAGTCACCGCCACCAAAATATAGAATATCTGAAGCTTCTATTGTATCCACCATCTTTTTCGAATCACTCATATCTGATTCAGAAACCAGATCGAAGATACAATGATATTGTTCGAAGATTTTACGAAGTATTTCACCATACTCTTGTGGTGTTGAACTATGAAGCGTATATGCTAAAACACGGTTTCTTTCCTTAGAAACAATGGTACCTAAAATTTTTGAAAGTGACTCAGATTCGAATCGAATACCTTCGATACCATTATCTCCTCCTCCAAGTAAAATCAATGAATTATCCATAATAATATCTTTCGCTTTTCCATTTGACTTAGTCATACAGAAATCGTAAATATCTGAAAATGTTTCAAAGCGACTGTCTGTTGAGAAAAAATTAATTAACATCATATCACTAAGCCTCGATAACAACTCAACATACTCGATTGATGAAAGATAATCGTCAATTCTTTTATCTTTCATAAGATTATACTCTTTGCCAAGATACGTTTCGATCAACTCACGACAATTTCCCGCCTTAAATTCCATCTTATAGCGTTGAAGCAAATTTTTAATGTCTATTTTACCATTATCTGTTCGAGGGATACTACTACACCTATAAAATATAGAAGGTATCTCATATTCAGATAAATCATTGTTAAGCTCTTTTTTAATAAAATCTACATCTTCAATTTGTGAAACATAAAAACATATAAACAATCGGTTTTCATGATCGAAAGCACATACTGCATCATCTACAAACTCACAATTTCTAATACAGTTACTTACTGTCTCTGTGTTCACTCTATATCCATTAATCTTCAAGACATTATCAATTCTACCATCAATAATGATTCCACCATTCTCTGTATAATGCGCCATATCATGGGAATAGTAAGCGTCATCGAATTGATCTTCTTTGGACTGTAGATATCTTCCAAGGCACTTTCCACTTATAACCAATTCTCCTTTCTCTCCATATTCAATTTCTTGACCATTGCTATTCTTAATACTTATAGAAACATTGTCTATAGGATACACTGCTATAGCTTCTTCATAATCTTTTTGGAAATCTACAATACCAACGCAGCAACCTATTGTTGCTTCCGTAGGTCCATAATGATTAAAAAAAGTACATCCAACAAGAGCTTCATTAAGACTTCTGCAAGTGAAAAAATCAAATGGCTCTCCACCACTAAAAATATATCGTAAAGTTTTTAACTTTCCTAGTTTCGACGATTTTGATAACATTCTTAATATACCAGGTGTCGTCTTCATAACCGTTATTGTGTTGTCATAGATATAGTCTGCTAAATCGTTCACTATCTGCGAATCCTTTGGGAATAGACAAATACTACCCCCTGCAAATAGAATAGGAAATATAGATGTATATGCTAAATCAAATGCCATTGATGTAGTAACCAGTGATATATTTTTATCTGACAAATGTACAAATGAACATATGTATTGACAATAATTCAACAAGCTCTCATTTCGAATAACGCAACCCTTAATGTTGCCCTCTGTCCCAGATGTATAAATAATGTATGCTTCGTCACTATATTTCTTCTGTTGAATAGCAAAACTATCTTCAAAATAAGGAACGAAATTTGATAAATCATTATCTAATACTATCTTTTCTCTAAACAATTGGTCAAATTTATACTCTTCTTGATCTGAAAAATTTATAAAACTAGCCTTTGTCTCATCTGCAATTAATCTAACTTTTTCATACGATAAACCATGATACAATGGGCAAAAGGTTTTTCCTGATTTCATTGATGCAAGCATAAGAAGTAAGGTTTGAGCATCATTATGTGCAATAAAGGTTACTCTTTGAACATCTACTAGTTTGTCCAACTGTGATGAGTAAAAAGACACATAACGCTTGAGCTCTGATGTTGATATTTTTCTGCATCCATCATACACAAAACTATGATCAGTTAAAGCATCCAAAATGCAATCAATCACTCTCATTAGAAGAACTCCTATCTTAAAAAAAATCTCCTATGCAACGAAAAGAAAAGCAATCAACTTCATATATTTCCTTCATCTTTTTCGTTGTGTTCAATAAGATATTACTATCTTTTAGATTTCCAAACTGCATCTCTGTATTATGAAAACATGAGCCAACAATACCACTTGAACGTATTAGCACTGTATTCCTACAACCAAAACATTTGGATGGCTTAAAGTCTTTCTTTGAAAATAATACTTTAAACAATTTATATTTTAGCATATTCTGTTCTTCTTCTCCCCATGGAGAAAGATTTTCAAGCATCTCAGATATTTCCCTCTCACTTAAACGTTCCAATGATAAGTTGTTTGTTTTATCAATATCCATAAGTTCAAAATCCAAGTTAAGTGAATTTTCTTTACAAAAAGAAATCAACTCTGGTATCTCTTTCGTGTTCATACTCGAAATTACACACACAATTCCAATCTCAAGTGAAGTCGATTTTCTCAATTTTAATATGTTACTAATAATTTTATCTTTATTGCTACGAACAATATCGTGATAGTCCGAAACAACACTATCTAAGCTTACCTGAACTTCAACTCCATATTCCGATAAAAAGCTCACAATCTTCTCATTATCTAGAAGAAGACCATTTGTTAAAAGAAGAATATGATTTGTGTACTTTCGCGCGATTTGTATTGCTTTATCTAAGTCACTATATAGCAAAGACTCTCCCCCAGTAAAAGTAATATAATCTATTTTACTTTGAGCAAAAACCTCCTCACATACTCTCTCTATTTCCTCCAAAGAAATGTATTCAAGAATATTCTTTTCTGCATGGCAATATTTACATTTCATATTACACTTTTGGCTTAATTCAAATATAATTCTCATATATGCATCCCCTTAATTATTTCAGTTTCAATTTGATCATAGTTTCCAATATTGTTAATCTCACTACTAAGTCTTTCAACATCTACACCTATTTCATCACAAATCTGTCGAAAAACTGTTATACTAACATTCTTAACTTTAGTTAGCTTCTCAAGCATCATTCTAAGGTGATTATCATCCACATTCATAAAATAAATCTGAAATAACAAAACGCCTCTTGATTCTATAGCAGCAACAATTTGTAACTCGGGTGATTCTCCATTAATACCAACGATAGGAACATCATTCAAAATATTATCCCTATATCGTTTCAAAAGAAAACGAGTATGTCTATTAGCCAAGTTCTTATTTATATACATTATATAACGGAGCTGTAAATACTCCGTAAAACTTTCAAGCATCCATAACCGTCCATCACCAACAAACTTCACATCATTTCCAATTAGTTGATGAAAAATCTCATGTGGAAAATACAAGTACATTGCAACATCTTTCATCTCAATTAAAGAAGAGCGAAAATAAATTTTTTCTTTCATACTTATACTCACTGCTGGTATATCATCATAAAGATAAATATCCACTGTTAAATTCAATCCTGAAATATATTTATAATATTTCACGATTGATTCAAGATAAAAGATCGTATTCTTTTGGTTATGGGCAAAAACATCATTCACTACTGTAACTTGATTATTTGATATCTGATAACAAAGTAACAAAACATCCTCCTCTATTCGAATTTAATAAGAAGTTTATCACCACTATACAGTGAAAAAGAACCATAAGTGACATCAAAATGATATCCCTCATCAATCATTCCTCCGAAGGTACAATTGTTTCCAAAACCAAAATGACAAGTTCCATAAGATTTCTCTGCAATTTCTAGACTTAAGCATCGTGGTACAAATTCATTCACCCCAAGCCCAAATTCACAGATCACCAATCCTGCATTATCGTCATGAGGGTCATCTCTTGATAACACGTTATTAACAACCATATATTTCTTATTACCAATATAGATTTCACCATTCGCACTATAGTTTCTAATAGCAAAAAAAACTTCACCTCCAGGGATTTGAAAAACTCCCTGCTTATTATCGTTAAGCACATCCGTCCAGATTGGAGATTCACGTAAAAAATGAAGTTTGCTTCCACTATGATCTATAAATGTAAAACTTGTATTCTCAGCTAGTATCTCCAAGTATCGATTTGCTTTTGCTAATAATGATGTCTTATCAATAGTGGAAGATTTCATATATATGTCTTGCAACTTCGTATAGATAGGTTTTGATATTAAGCGCTTGTCTGGTACTGATACCATTAATACAAGTCCATTGAGTCGTTCAATACTACTAAGCCTTCGATAGATCTCTTCTGAATTTTCATAAAAAAGAGGGAAAATAATAACTATTGTATTAAATTCACCCATCTTTCCATTATCGTATATTAATGTATTATTTTCTGCATATGGGATAAATTCAGAACTTATCTCACAAAATTTTACTGTACCATCGAAAGGAAGCGAAAGTCTATTACTGATTGACAGAGCTTCTCTTTCATATTCGTGACTATATAAAACAATCGACTCATGCTTCAACACTACTTATCTCCTTTTGGTCACCAAACTTTCTTATAAACCTAACCATTAAAACCATAGAAAGAAACTCTATTATAGTAGCCAAACCCCAAACAGTTTCATATCCTAATTTATCTATTATTCCTCCAAGACAAAATGTTAGTAAAATAAAAAGAAGTGACTTAACCGACGATATTCCTGAATAAAATGAAGCACGATTATTGCTCGATATATAATCATTTTTCCATAAACCTATGGATGCAGATGATACTGAAAAGAAAAACTCGAAGAGGATATAGCCAACCAAAACTAACCAAATATTATCGGCAAAGCACTCTATCACAAACGTAATAATTATACCAGTCTTACCTATAACAGATAAAGTAAATCCATTCATATGCTTTAAGAAAAAAGAGGTCAAAAAACTACCAGCCGCCATTGTTAACGTAAAACATACAAACAAAATACTGATCATCTTATCCGTCATATGAAACCGATTCAGCAAAAAAAGTTGCCATACGAAAATAAAAAGTGAAAAAGCAGCATAATCGAATACTTCGAATGCTACCATTCCTCTCATACGTCTATCAGTAAAGAACGCCATTGAGAAGTTTTTTAATACTTCAAAAAACTTTTTGTTTTCAACATTTCCGCGATTATCCTCAAAAAAGAATAGAAAGATTATACCTGCGATGATTACAGCAATTCCTCCGATCAAAAGAGGTAATCTAACGTCTAAAGATATTAACGCAACAGCCGATAATGAGGAAATAACTGACATCACCTTAACAGTTCCTCCTATGCGAGGAAGAATTTTCTCTCTGTCTTTCAATCTGTCCTCTTTAATCAACATATCGTAAAACCAAGCTTGTGGTGAACCAGAAAACATAGCATTTGCAAAAGCTAAAAAAACAAAAATAAGAATTAGCATGATAAATGAAGTATTATAAGCCAGCAAAATTAGCCCTATACCATAAAGTATTAATGAAATGGATGCTGTCTTTTTACGTCCGACAAAATCAGATATTACTCCTGAAGGGAAATCAAAAACAAATAGAAAAATCTCATGAATCCCAATCAATATAGCTATTTTTTTCACTGAAAGATGTGAATTTAAAATAACCATGTATGATATTCCGTAAAAATAATCTGCTACTTGAAATACCCCCATAACTACTGTATATAAACTAATTAATGCAGCAAATTTCTTTATTTTAGTCTTTTCACTCATCTTGTCCTCCTATACTTCCTATTGTTTTGTTCACATGGTAGAATGAAGCCCCTGATAACATAACCTTATTCAATAGTTCTTCAAAACCCAGCTGATCATACATAATACAAAATGCTGAAAATCCTACATAGTATGGCATTCTCTCCTCATCTTGCAGTATTGCTGTAAGAATTAATTTATCAACAACATCCTTTTGAATACCAATGTCATTCATTAACCATGAGACGATCTCTTCCTTAGATTGTCGATAATACCATAGTCTAAAACTAATAAGACCAATTAATACTTCGTTAAGTAGTTTCCGTGATACCCTATTTCGATATGATTCACTATCTATAATAAATAATGAATGATACTCACAAAGCAGAGCCCACCCTTCCCAAAATGAAGTTTCTTTAAAAAATCTATTCTCATTACCTGTATAAAATAATGACATAAAATAATGTCCAGGAACTATTTCATGAATAACTGTATTCATAAGTTGATCTTCATCATCAACCAAATTAGTATTAATATGAAGTTGAACCGCTTTCTCATCAGCGAAGCTGATTAGTGCACGATAATCTTGTGCTTGTAGTTTGTAATTCGTATTAGATACTACCATTTTTGAGATATCAATTTTCTCCCCAACTTTATCCAAACAACCAAACATGTCTGTAATCGAGTTTATATAATCATTCAAATAATCATGGGTTATTTTAATTTGTGACGAAGCTTTACGCTCACCCTCTCGTGATCTCGCCTCAATACTCAAATCATTTAGTAAATTAACCAATTGCTTATTAATATCTTCTACAGAAAATAAATTATCACAAGACCTTTCGACTCTAAGTATAAATTCTTCTTTTCTTACATAAGGAAGAATTCTCTTTACGAATTTAAGTTTATCATCTAGTAACTCCTGAAACATCGCCTTTGCAGTATAGTAGCTTTCATTAATCAAATCACTTGCAATGTTTTCAATCTTCTGGCATGTATCCATGAATTGTTTTCTTGTTGACATAATTTCAATTCTAGATAACAGTTGATTATCTAAATTCTCATACGCTTGAGAAACTATTTTCACAAGAAATATCAATCGTTTTTGAAACAATTGTTTATTTATATCAATATCTTGAGTAGTTGATAAAGATTCCAAAAGTGTTAAAAATGCTCTACCATAATAAAAATAGGTTTGAGACTTGTACGTTTCTGTCACAAGTTCATATATTCTATCATTGATTATCTTAATAGCAAGATAATTTAAATCTATATCCTTTTTCAGACTCTTTTTATATCCATAAAGAGCTATTAAAAATTCATTAATACTCTTACAAGAATAATCTCCTAATGAATTAATCGTTTTACCATATTCTCCAGCAAGTCCTGGGTAAAACTGAAAAATGCACGAAAGTATTTCATCTATTTCAACATTATTCATTTAAATACCTAACCATTCGCATAAATTAAATAGAAGGCAAGTAGACACATACTTGCCTTCGTCTCCACATTTCATTGAATACTTGTACTATTAACTTTAATTATTTTCTTCAACTACTTCTTCTAAAGCAGTAAGAAGTTCTTCTTCAAATTCTTCATATTCAGCTTTATCACACAGCGTTACACTATTACTGCTTGATCTCATGCATACATCACCATAAGAAATGTTTGTAAAGTCTAAAGTCTTTTCTCTCATTTTTTCTCCTTTCTTCTTATTTATTATGTAGTCAACACCCACTGCAACATACTTAACATAAACTTACATTTTTCAGGGTTATATCCCCCTTTACATATATGCTGTTCTATTTTACAAGATCCACCACATACATTCATAAGTGGACAGTGAGTGCATTTAGATAAAGTGCTTGGATGAAACGCCCAATTCTTTTCAAGAATATCATTGAGTGCATCATCAAAACACGTATACCTCTCATTTGATTTTTTTACAACGCAATTTGATATAGTACCATCACTACCTATATAAACACCATAAATATTTATGGTGTCTTCTCTAGAGAAATTCATACAGGAATAGCGTTGTAATTCATGATGTTGCAACAAGTACAACATATTATTTGCTGGACTATTAAAAGAAATTCCTTTTTCCTTACAATATAGAATGCTCTTTTGAATCTCTCTCGCCAAAACAGCTCCATCTGATTCCCATCCTCCCTCACAAGGTTGAGGCGCATTTATAGATACTTCCGTAACACCTAGATGTTCAACTAGATACTGAATTGACTGTGACAAAATTCCAATATTATCATCATTCGGAGTAAGTAAAACTGATAAATATCCATTTACCTTACGAAACATTTCGCAATACCGAGTGGCTGCCATAAAGGTTCCTTGTCCATTTGCAAATACTCTATTTATATCATTAACTTCAAGTCGGCCATCAAGACTTATTGTAATCTTAATGTCACTTTCATTGAAATAAGCTATCTTATCTTCATCGATCAATGTACCGTTTGTTACTATTTCCTGATATACTGATGTTATTTTTCCTTCACTAACTGCATTCTTAAGTATACTATTTCCTAGTTCAATTAAATCCATCCTAAGTAATGGCTCACCACCAAAATACTGAATAGACACATTATTTCCTTCATTGTGGGAGACAAAATCATTCATAATATTCAGAAATCGTTCCCTACTCATTGTTTCCTTTTGTTCTCCAAACTCGTGGTTTACAAAACAATACTTGCAAGCCATATTACATTTTTCAGTTAACGATATCCGTAAATAACTTATAGAACTCTTATCTGCCTTAGATGCTGTCTCATATCTCTGTATTCGATCAGCCACTGGATTTTCATATGTATTATCGTCTACCAAAAAACCATTAGAATTCAATTCATTGTCTATCTCACTTAGCTGATCTTCTGTTGATGTTCTATCTTTATTAATAGCATCGATATAAGTTTTTTCTACTTCAAACATTTTTAATGTCTGAGAATTAAATATGTAATATTTGTCATCAATTAAAAACCAATATGTATTCTTAGATTTTTTTATCACTTTGCTCATCTTCTTTCTGCTTATTATGTATATCATCCAAACTTCAAAGTAAAACTATAAGAATTATTAAAAAAAGAAAGTACTAAATATTAAGCACGCTAACATATTACTGCTATAAAATGCAATATTTAACAATTTTTTCTTTTATTAGTATATGTTATAGTAGCTCAGTTGTCAAGGCAAAAATTAAGTGTTAAGGGGCTGAATTGAAATCTGAGATTCCAGTTTGCAAAGTTAACTTCTGAATCACCATATGCTCCGCAATACTAAATTCCTGTAATTAAGGTTCTATAATAAATGTTGGGGTATACGATTTAAACTCGTAAACTCCAACATTTTATTTTATAATAAAAAAAGACCTCCAAGTACCAGTCCTGCTGTACCATCTTCAATATAGACATTCTTTCCATCTATAAAATTAACTACACCCTCTACCCTGACTTTCTCTGTACCATCTGCTTTATTCCTAGCGTCTGCAACTGGGATTGTTGTAGCTTCTTTTGTATAATACTTATAAGCAGAATATGTACTCTTCTTACCATCTACCTCTGCATAAGTTGAGATTGTAAATTCTGTATGGTCATCATCAGCACCGTAATCAGCTAATGTAAATGGTCCTGTATACTGGGAATAATCAACTTGGTCATTTACTTGCATCATAATAGCTGCTCCAGATGCAGCCATGGTTTCCTCTGTTACAGACTCCGAATATAATGTGATTTGTGCTGATGGATCTACAACCGTTTCACTTTCATAAGTAGCAGTTACAGGTTGTACTGCAACTGGCACGTATCCGTCAATTGGAGTTCCTGAAAGAGTGATTGAACCTATATTCGTAACTCCACCTGCGGCGGCGGCTTCATCTGCGGCATAGCTGCCTGTTCCTGCACGAACAGAGATATTGGTTGTGGTTATCATTCTTATGTGCAAACTAGCAATATCACTGATTTCTACTGGTAAGCTGTATGTTTTTTCAACCGTATAGGAATTAGTTGCTTGGAATGCAGAACCGTCAATTGTAGTCCATATAGTACCATCAAAACTGTACTGCACTTCAAAATCTCTTACTCCAGTGTTAGATGATCTTGGGTAAAAGGAAATTGTATACTTCTCATATCCACTAGCCGGAAACCGAAAACTCCAATAATCTCCAGATCCCCAGCCAGTTGCATTCATTGTGTTTGCATTCTTGTTTATGTTTACTGAATACTTATCTGGCACGCTGGTATCTATGCTTACACCGCTTTGACCATCTGTATATGGTAATGCCTTAGGGAACTCGATCGTCCCTGTCGTCTCATCTGCGGTTGCTCCGAATTTTAATGAAGCGATATTCAGCCTCGCCGCCTCTTCTGCATAACTGCTTGAAGCTGGAACCACAGATAATACTGTAGTCACAACCATAACCAATGCTAATAATAATGCCATTGGCTTCTTTGCTGCATGTTTTAACATTCCTTGTCCTCCTCTTGAAAACATAACTTATATTCCCTTTGATACTTCATATATAATAACTGCCTACTATTCCACATGGATAAACGTTGTGTTAATTCACTGTTAAAATCTTACCAAACTCTTCAGAATCTCCACTTGCGTCTAGCCACTATTAGACCTTCTATACTAATTTACTATTTTAATAAGAACAATATGTCCACATTCTTGCTAGAGTGTTAAACTTTTTATGAATTCCTCACTAATATTCATCGCATATAAGGTAACAATAGAAAAAGAGACAATACCCATTCCTCAATCGAATGAATATTGTCTCTCTCCTTATTGTAACTGTAATTCGTATAGTTTCTTATAGATTCCGTCTTTACCTAATAGCTCTTGATGCGTACCACTCTCTCGAATACGTCCCTTATGCATTACCACAATTTGATCTGCATGCTGAATAGTAGACAAACGATGAGCAACCATAATTGTTGTTCGATTGGTCATTAGCTTCTCCAAAGCTTCTTGAATGAGCTGTTCCGTCTCCGTATCAATATTAGCCGTCGCTTCATCCATAACAAGAATCCTTGGATTGAAGGCCAACGTCCTTGCGAAGGATAGCAATTGTCTTTGACCAGCCGATAAAGTTGCCCCTCTCTCTGTTACCGTTTCATCATATCCATGATTTAATCTCTGAATAAAGGAATCGGCATTCACATACTTCGCAGCTTCCTTAACCGTCTCATCTTTAATATCTTCACTGCGAAGACGTATATTCCCCTTAATATCTCCTGTGAATATGAATACATCTTGCTGTACTTGTCCGATAGCTGCCCTTAGCTGATCTGTATTCAATTCTTTAATATTAACACCATCGATTAAGATCTCGCCCTTTTGAATATCATAGTATCTACCTATTAGATTTAATATAGATGATTTACCTGCTCCCGTGGCACCAACAAAGGCTACCTTTTGTCCTGGTTCTATAACAAAACTAACATCTTTAAGAATCCACTCTTCTCCAATGTAAGCAAACCAAACATTCTTAAACTCAATACGACCTTTCACTTCTGGTAATTTTAATGGTACTTCAGAATTCACCACCACAATCTCTTCATCTAAGATTGTGAAAATCTTCTCTGCGGACGCCATTGCGGATTGCAAGGTACTAAACTGTTCCGCAATCTCTTGAATCGGTTCGAAGAAGGAACCAATGTACTGGATAAATATATATAACGTACCAATTGATATGATCCCGCTAAAGTATGAACTACCTCCAACCCAGATAATAATCACTAATGCCAAAACAGATAGCATATAGATTGCAGGTCTAAAGATAGCAAATACCATCATCTCACGGTAATTGGCACGGTATAATTCTTTGCTCTTCCCTTCAAATTCCTTAAACTTTTCTTGTTCTCTTGCGAATATCTGAATTAATTTCATACCAGAAATATGCTCTGATAGATATGTATTAATAGCAGTTAATTTCGTTCTGGCAATGCGATAGGTTGCTCTTGATATCTTCTTGAATAAGAAAGTTAAGAATACAATAAATGGTAATAACACAAAAGCATACATAGACATACGAACATTAATACTTAACATAACGGCTGCAAGACCGATAATCTTCACTATATTCTTAAACAGTTTAACTAAAATATTCGTATACATTTCATTCAAAGCTTCCACGTCATTGGTAACCCTTGTCACGATACGCCCCACCGGAGTTACATCAAAGAATCGCAGAGAAAGCTTATGGATATGTTCAAACACTTCCTGTCTAATGTTATAGATAATATTCTGGCCAGTTAATTGTAATAACCATGTCTGCAAAATATTACAGACAAAGCTTACTAGCAAGACAAGCAGATAGATTACTACAATTTTCTTAATTCCATCAAAATCACCTTTACGGACCAGTTTTAGTTCGTCTTTACTTAGTAACATACCTGTATATTCTTTTCCTTCTATGGTTACTTTAATGAATTCATCGTCTTGTGTTCCATGACTCATCTGAACAGATTCTACTAATTCTTTTGAACTCTCCATTAGATTTTTCTGTACCTTTGAATCAACATTATCAAACATATAGTACTTATCTTCATATAAAAACATCTGGTAATAATTCTGTTTGTTAGCAGAAGCATTCTTCACCCCGTCTTTGCTTAGATAAATTCCTCTATATGAGACTGCACCGTTGCTATCTGCGTCAACTTGAACGTAGGGACGGTTATAACCATCTATATAATCATCAATTGCATCTCCGACAAGGACTGGACGTAATAAATCAAATCCTGTAATTGCTAGAACCAAAGCAAATACAATTATTATTGTATGCCAGTAAGGTTTTGCATAGCGAAGTAACCTTCGAAGTACATTTCCTTTCATTGATTTTTCATAATCTTCATCAATCTTCTGTTTCATAAGGTCACCTCCTATTCCTGTGCTACTAACTGTCTTTCTAGTTGTTGTTTTCTATATAAGTTTGCATAGATGCCCTCTTGTTCCAATAATGTGTTATGGGTACCGTACTCTGCCATCTTACCATCCTCAAGTACTAGAATTCGGTCTGCATTCTGTATTGTAGATATTCTATGCGCGATAATAATTGTTGTCTTACCTTGGCGATTATCCTTAAGATTCTTAAGAATTCTCTCCTCTGTATCCGTATCTACTGCTGAAAGTGCATCGTCTAATATTAGAATTGGTGCTTCTTTCATCAAGGCTCTTGCAATTGAACTTCTCTGTTTTTGTCCACCAGATAGGGTAACACCTCTCTCACCTACAATGGTTTCATACTGGAATGGGAAGTCCATTATATTATCATGGATACAAGCTTGCTTTGCTGCTTCCTCGATTTGTTCTTTCTTATTCGATTCACTACCGAATGCAATGTTATTGCCAAGGGTATCAGAGAATAAGAAGTTATCCTGTGGAACATAAGCAATGCTTTCTCTTAATACCTTTAGTGGAATCTCTCTTATATCTATACCATCGATGGTAATCCTATCATGTTCTGTGTTGTACATACGTAGAAGTAGGTTTGCAAGAGTTGTCTTACCACTACCAGTTCGACCTAGAATAGCAAGTGTACTTCCTTTTTCCACTGTAAGATTAATATCTTCAAGTACTGGTTTATCTTGATAGTTATATGCAAAGGATAGACCTTTGAATTGTATTTCTCCTTGAAGGTCACTTTTTCCTTCTTGTTCTTTCATGAATTCTTCTAATGGAACCTCATCAAATATGTCTGCCTCTTCCTTGAACACACTTTGAATTCTCTTATAAGATGCTCGTCCTTGTGAGAAGAACGTAATACTATCTCCAACTGCAATCATTGGCCAAACTAACATATTGATGTACTGGTTAAATGCAATAAATCGTCCTAATGAAATCTCACCAATCATAGTTAGATACCCACCATAGAATAAGGTAATTAAACTACTAAATCCAACCACTACATCAAGTAATGGCATAACGGTAGCTTGTAATTTCACTACTTTCATGTTCTTGTCTTTGTTATTCTTATTAGATTTAGCGAACGCTTGCATCTCTTTTCTTTCTTGAACGAATGCTTTGATGACGCGGACTCCTGAGATGCTTTCTTGCACTTGGTCCGTCAGATCAGAAAAAGCTTGTTGCTTCTCTCTAAAGCGTTTCTCTGCTTGCTTTCCATACCAGATCCCACCACCTGCTATAATTTCCAGTGGTATAACAGCCATGATTGTTAATCGCAAGTCAACATGGGTAATCATCTTACCAAGAACAAGAATTGTTAATATGATCGCATCAAATGTAGTGATGACTGCTGGACCAATTGACATACGAACAGCATTCAAATCATTTGTAAAATATGACATAAGTTCGCCTGTCTTATTCTCATTAAAATAACGCATAGAAAGCGTTTCAAGATGAGCGAACATATCATTTCTAATTTCATATTCTATTCTTCTTGCAGAGCCAAAGATAAAATATCTCCAACAAAACCTACCAATTGTTAATATAAGTCCTACAAGTAATATCTTAATGATACCTTGTACAACACCGTCCATCCCCATAGAATGGCTTTGCAATCCATCTGTGATTTCTCCTGTAAACTGTGGTATATATAAGTTTAATATATCAACAACCAATAGAATTATGGTACCCACGATATATTTCCACTTGTACTTACCTATATAGTAAAACAGGGTATTTTTCTGTTTCATAACCGCTCTCCTTCCCATGATAAATTAAGCCGACAATTCTTTGCCGACTTTTTTTAAGTATTTACTAAACTTTGATTCAAAGTAATAACTAAATATGACTTTGTTTTATCTGCTTGTTTTTAATATCTACTTATTTATAATAACTATTTGTTTTTATAATAAATTACTCCTTTTTTCCATTACAATGGTATTGCGCCATCTTCCAAAACGATCTTTTGCAATCTTCTCTCTATAACCAACCTGACGAAACCCACATCTCTCATGCACACGGATACTTGCTACATTCTCTGCAATGATACTAGAACATAATGTCCAATATCCTTTCTTTTCTGAATCAACGATTAATGTCTTTAATAAGGTGGTTCCAATCTTGCAGTTTTTAAAACCTGCATCTACATATAGACTTACTTCCACAACACCTCTATATACTTCTCTCTTAGAAGTTGGTGATAATGCTGCAAAACCAACAACTTGATCTTCAATCACCGCCACAAGTCTACCATCACAAAGATGTGAAGCATCCCATTCTTCATAGGATGGACATTCCGTTTGAAATGTTGACAAATTCGTCTCTAGCCCTTGTATGTAAATCTCACTAACACGGTCCCAATCTAGCTCATTCATTCTTCTGATCATACACTTATTCATCGCTATCTTTTATCCTCCTTGAAAATCGTAAAATCCATCACATTATATCTTAACATAATTTATCAAACTTGAGGATTGGTTATCTTCTATTTTTTTTGTATTAAATTCTTAAATATATAAATTGGCGAATTTAATAAAATGGGATTTTATCCTATTGCAAAAAAAACAACCTTCGCTCATTCGTTGAACGAAAGTTGTTTGCATTATAATAGATATCTTATGATTTGGAACAACACAGAAGTCACTCGGAATGCAATCTTCTTCCACCACGGTAATTCAGGAAGAGCAACATCCTCTCCGGCTACATATTCTCCTTTATTATCTAACTCATAGGATTGCTCTTTCATAGAATTCATTACACTCTCTAACTCTTTATTGAATTCTTCCCCATGAACAACAAGCATGGTTTCTGTATCTAGGTACACACTTCTCATATCAAAATTGTAAGAACCTATAATAGAGATATCATCATCAATTAACACGGATTTATCATGCATGGAATGTTCTCCTGCAAACTCATAAATAGTAGCTCCCGTGTCTAAGACATCTTGCTTGTTAAAAATATAATCTGATGAGGCCATATAGTTATCCCCTACTTCAATGGAGTTAATCAATATATCAAATTGCTTTAATTTACCTTTTAACTTACTCAGATCGTTTTCCATTGTTTTATTTAGCACCACATATGGTGTCTGAATAATTACACGCTCTTTTGCCTTCTGCATCAATTCATTAATCTGATACCAGATATATGGCTCTTTGGACATTATATGAATGGGATTCGTAATCAATGTAATCTTATTCGTTTTAACGGTATAAGCCATATAATCAAAATCCTCTGACATAATATCCGAACGTTCTGCTAACAAGTTCTGATATGTCTCTTCCAACATATTCTTTGCAGAAGCTATCTTACTTTTACGCGAGAGTGGGACTTTGTCAAAAACAACTTTGCTATCCTTATAATTCCACAAAGTATAGAAGTATTCTTCTACTTCATGAATCACGCTTTCCACAGAACGATCCGTTCCAGCTGCCGTATTATACACGAAGATGTCACGGTCATAACTTAATACTTTCGTGTTATAAGTTCCTAAGAAATAATTTGATGTATTACGCCCTCCAAGAATTAACATACGATCATCGATAATTACGTATTTATCATGAAGCCGTCCGTTGAATGACCATGGTTCCAAGAGACTAAACAAATTATAATACTTAATGGTAATGTTATCATGCGCAGCCAACACATAATACATTGGATCCCTCTTCATATCAATTCCTGCTGATAATCCGTCGGCTATAATCTCTACTTTAACTCCCCGATCAGCAGCTGCCAATACCGTTGCAAATATCTCCCTACTACTTCTATCTGTCTTAAATGAAAAGGAAGACATAATTATCTTCTCTTTCGCATCATTCAACATACGTAGTCGAATATCTAATGCTTCATCACTATCCTCAACGACTGCTGCTCGGTCAACAGAAACGCCATCCCCATAGAAACGATTCACATCTAGGGTTTCCTTAACAGAATCGCTTACTTCCTTGTGGGATACAAAAGGTAACGTAGCACCTAAAATCATGTAGATTACATAAAGTATTAGCAAGATAATAATTGTTTTAATTATTTTCTTCTTATTCCTAGCTAACATCTCACACTTCCTTTTTTGTTACTCTAAACATTCAATAGCTCTAGAACTTCGTTCGTGCTTGATTTCCTGCCGATAGGTTATATCATAACACTTCGATAGCTACATTTCCACCCCTTACTACTTGCACTTTCGGGAATTTCTTCATTAACTCGACAATGTCGTTATTTCTCTCTTCTGTATTGGTGGATTCAATAATTAATCCTTGCGTATTATAATCTACAATTTTGGCTTCAAATACATTGGCAATCTGAAGAATTTCACTACGATCTGTCTTGTTACATTCTTTTACTTTGATATAGAGAAGTTCCTTCTTAACGATTGATATGTCAGTTAAATCCATTACCTTAATTACGTCTACCATTCGATTCAATTGCTTCTTGATTTGTTCAAAAACCTCATCATTACAATTTGCTCCAATTGTAATTCTAGATATCGTTGAATCTTCTGTTGTGCCTACTGTAAGGCTCTCCATATTATAACCTTTTCCAGAGAATAAGCCTGCGATTTTAGCTAATACACCTACATTATTCTCTACATATAATGCAATCCATCTCTTCTTCATACCTATGCCTCCTTTTCTATACCTCAAGTATTATGTCTTTAAACGCACTACCCGAACGAACCATTGGTAATACGATAAAGTCACTGTCTATCATGCATTCAATAATTGTTGGTCTTTTCGTTTCCTTCATAGCCTCAAGAAGTGCGGATTCTAGTTCTTCTCTATTCACTGCCCTCCTACCAGCTGCGTCATAACTCTCTGCTAGTTTAACAAAGTCTGGAGAATATGGTGGACAAGCTTTTTCTCCATCTCTACAAGCATAATTACAGCTCTTACGATAACGCAGGCAAGTAACTGGATAACGTTTGTCGTAGAACAACTGTTGCATCTGGCGAACCATACCAAGATAACTGTTATTCACAATTAGGATAATAATTGGTAGTTCCTGTGCAACCGCTGTTGCCATCTCTTGAATATTCATCTGCATACCACCATCTCCAGTTATACAGATTATAGTTTTATCTGGATTTCCAAGTTGTGCCCCTATTGCCGCGGGTAAACCAAATCCCATTGTTCCAAGCCCACCTGAAGTAACCAACTTCTTCGTAGCATCTATGTGGATATTTTGTGTGGTCCACATCTGATGCTGTCCAACATCTGTTACAATAACTGCTTCCTTTTCTTTGATTGCTCCATTCACACTTGCTAAGATCTGCTGAGGAGTTAATCCTTCAAATTCTTGCTGCTCTGCTCCGATTGGATACTTTTCATTCCATACCTTAATTTCTTCTACCCAAGAGGAATAATCATGCAATCCACTAAAATCACATTCTAGTAAACTTTCAATTGCATTCCTTGCATCTCCAACAATCGGTATATCTACATGAATGTTTCTTGAGATAGATGCCGTATCGATGTCAATATGTATAATCTTAGCCTTTGGTGCAAACTCACTAATTTTACCTGTGATTCTATCATTGAAACGAGTACCTATTGAGAATAATACATCACATTCTTCGATTGCCTTGTTACCGGCATAGCATCCATGCATACCTATATTCCCAATGAATAGTTCATGATCAGTTGGAATAGATCCACGCCCCATAATGCTTGTTACTACTGGAATCTTCGTAGTCTCTGCCAACTTAGTAAATACGTCACTTGCATGAGCAATATTAACACCACCACCTACTAAGAATAATGGTCTCCTTGCTTTTTCAAGCATAGCAACAGCACGTTTGATTTGTCCTGCATGTACTGCAGTATTGGGATTATAACTACGAATATTTACACTACTTGGATATTTTTCGTCCCCTAACTTCTTCATAATATCCGCAGGTAAATCTACAAGTACAGGTCCTGGTTTCCCAGTCTTAGCAATATAGAAAGCTTCTTTAATAATTCTGCCAAGGTCCTTACGATCCGTTACCATAACACTATGTTTAGTGATACTTCTTGTAATACCTACAATATCAACTTCTTGGAATGCATCATTACCGATTACTCCTGTTGGTACCTGGCCTGTAAAACATACAAGTGGTACACTATCATAATTAGCGGTAGCAATACCCGTAACTAAGTTAGTCGCACCTGGTCCACTTGTAACAAGGCATACACCTACTTTACCAGTAGAACGTGCATAACCATCCGCCTCATGAATTAGCGCTTGCTCATGTCTTGGAAGGATTAGCTCAATATCATCTTCCCCATATAATTGGTCAAGTAAATCCATAACAAACCCGCCTGGGTATGCGAATAATGTGTCTACACCTTCTTCTTTTAATGCTTTAACAAACAACTCGGTTCCTTTAATCATATCACTACCTCCTATTTTAATTTGAATTTAACCTCTAATAGATGAAAAAAAGCCCTAAGTAAGATTCATCTTACTTAGGGCGAATATACTCCGTGTTACCACCTAATTTCAAAGCTTGCGCTTTGCACTCTACCAGTACGGGTTGCATATGTATACGCAGCTGATACTGTTTTCCTTATAACGGTGGAATATTCCGTTGAAGCTTACTTAAAACTCACTACGTTTCTTTCAGTTCACAGCTCAAAGGCTACTTCCATACTTCCTTCATGAAGATTCACACCAGCCATCTTCTCTCTTTGCTTTAGGTGAGTATGTACTCCTCCTCGTCATTGCCTTATTGATATATTTAGTTTTTCGTTGTAACGTGTCAAAACGTTATATTGTTATGATTATAATAGAGTGTGTATAATTTTGTCAAGTGAAAAATGTATTTTTCTATATATTATTCTGTATAATACATGAATATGCTGGTTACCTTACATAGTTATGTAAATATAAAAAAATATGATATACTTAATATGATGTTTCACATAGAATGTAAAGTGATACGATTTGTAAATGACTAATAATAAGAATAGGAAATTGCGGAACTCTTTGTAATGGCGACAAACATATCAATGTGTTTTCGATATGGAAAAGAGTTTTGCAAGTTACCTAAAAAAGATTTATATCGAAAGGAGTATTATATGTCAGAGTTTAAAGTAATTAAACCGATTGAAATAGACGAGAATGTCGGTAAATTAATCGGTAAAGACTGGATGCTTGTAACTGCAAAGAAGGATAACCAAATCAATACCATGACCGCTTCATGGGGTGGACTTGGTGTTATGTGGGGTAGAGATGTAGCCTACACTGTAATTCGACCTCAACGCTTCACCAAAAAATTCGTAGATGGCTCGACTCATTTTTCTCTATCTTTCTACGATAATAAATATAGAGAAACCTTGTCATACTTAGGTAAAGTATCTGGGCGTGATGAAGACAAGATTAGCAAATCGGGTCTTACTGTAGCAGAAGAACTTGATACCCCATACTTTGAAGAAGCAAAACTTGTACTTATCTGCAAAAAGATGTTTGCTCAACCTTTAAATGAAAACAGTTTTCTTGATACCTCTTTAATCGAAAAATGGTATCCTAATAGGGATTACCACGAATTATATATAGCTGAAATCGAGAAAGTCCTTATTAAAAAATAATATTGTTATATAACGAACCGAATTGATTGTTCTTATATAACCAATTCGATTCGTTATCGTAAATATGTTTGAGCAAGTCTATATAAAGCAACATCTTAACCTTCGACAGATGATATCTAGTCTTTACTTCCTAATTCGATACCTCACTCGCTTTACGCGCTCGGTACTCTGCAAGCATCAAATCTACCACCTCTCCATAACTTTGTTCTCCGCTTTCTTGATTATTCGCCTTTAGATATGCGTCATTTAATTTTGATGAAACAGTGCTAATTACCTCGTTATGATACGTCTTCCAATACTCAGAGTTCGCAATACGATCTGCTAACACTTCCTCGCTGTACATATCTCTAATTTTTTTATAGAGTTCTATATCATGATCGTATAATTGACCTGTTGCATAGGATAACGCGTCCATAACTCCGCTATACCTAAACTCAATATTGTCAGAATCTGTACATGCTAAGTAGGCGATATAATTTGCCTCATTTTCTCTCATATATCCTTTTTGATGTGCTAGCTCATGACACATGGTTGCTGGTATCCCATAGTCTGCCACATCAACATTCACATTTGATTCCATTGTAATTGTAACGAACAATCCCGTTGTTTCTGTATACGACATTGCTCTAGATGCTAATACGGGTTTGGGACTACTATAATAACCAGATAAAGAGTCATATTTATTCCCAAACTCGCTCATGATTCTCTTTGCCTCCTTGGCAGTCTCATAATCTGATGTAGATAACCTGAATACTCCTTCTTCATCAACGCTTGTAATCTGTGTTCTCAAATCATTGGCTTGAATTGCAAGCTCCTCACACAAACCATATAACTCTTCTATCGAATACGTTTCAACGGTTAAACCATAAATCTTACTGAATGGATAACGGTAATAATTCGCTCCACAAAACACCATGAAAAGAAAGTAAGCCGTACTAGCAACACACAGTGCATTCACCACATAACGTGCAATCGTCTTCTTGCGATTCTCCTTATCACGTACTAGCCGCCTCACCATGCGAAAGACAATATATATAATAAAAAAAGGGCTACAATACAATCCGATTTCAGCTATGGATACGGGTATTAACCCCGTTATGAAACTCATGCTATGTGCAAAGAATCGGTAGATTCCCCTTGCGAACCAATACTCTGCTATATATTCATTATGCCTAACTATTAATAAAACGATTAATCCTAATGGAAACAAGCTAAGCAACCAGATTCTCTTTTTCTTTAACATCTCTTTCATACCTACACTCCTCTCTATTAGGTGTATTCCAAACCCCATTTTATCCTATTTCTATTCTAACTCACTGCTTTAACAATAACAACAAAAAAAGGGTACCAATTCTTATTCCAGAATCGATACCCTTTTTACTGTTTCCTATTACTTTCCTGTTCATCCATATTATCTGTCTTCACTGTTCTCTGAACCCACTGTACAATACGTTTTTTTGCTACATTGTTTAATGTAAGCACCTGCCAATCCGAATAAAGTCACTAAAACAAATAATTTCTTAAACATTCACATACCCTCCTAATTAATCTTGTCTACTATAGTTATAACACACATATATTAAGTTTATTCTATCGTAATGATTAAGATATTCTTAAGAACTCCATAAGACTTAACTAGGCACTCTTCATTCGGATATTAATTGCAAATATGTCGTCATTAAGCTCCGCCTCAATTGTTCCGCCCATCCTTATTACAAATTCTTTTGCAATGGCTAGTCCTAAGCCCGTAGACTTTTTGGTTTTTGATAAATCCGTTGTATAAAAACGTTCAAATATATACTCCACATCTTTTTGTTCAATTGTTCTTGTTCGATTACTAATTCTAAGATTGATCTCATTGTCTTCCTTCTGTAGCAAAATCCCTATCCTATTCTCCCCATATTTAATAGCATTGCTTATTATGTTTTCAATTATACGAATCCAAGCCAAAGAATCACCAAATACCCAAACTGGTCCCTCTTCAATTTGAATATCTGGTTCAATCTTGTTCTGCACTAATTCATCATAAAACATAGAAATGGTATCACATACGATTCCATTTAAATCAAGTTTCTCATAATCAAGTTCATACACGTTAGATTCTAACCGTGTGTACTCAAATAATTGATTCAGCATAACAGTTACAGAATTAATTCGATTTTGTATAATTTGAATATATTCTTTTTGTTTCTCAGCGTCAATCCCATCTTTATACAACATCTGTAGATACCCTGATGCAGATGTTAATGGTGTACGTAAATCATGTGAGATGCTTGTTATAGTTTGTTTGAATAAATCCTCCTGGTTGAGGGTCACATATTTGCGCCTTTTAATATCCTTCAGAAGTTTGTTAAGGGACACTACCAAAGAATTCCATCCTTTATGATGAATGGTAATTGATAATTCCATATTTGTCTCATTCTTCCGAATAAATTCCACTTGTTTTCTTATGGACGATAGTTGTTTTCGGAATAGGTACAATCGAAACGACAATATTACAATAATTAGGATTAAGATACCAACTACCATTCGTAATTCCTCCTATTTTACATCTGCTCGTTTGAATACTAAACATGCTATAATCGTTGATATTATAACATAACCAACAAACAATATTCCTATATGTGCAATACTTACTATACTTGCATTGCTTTGAATTACTTTGTTAAATCCTTCCGTAAGTTGGATTTTAGAGAACGGAATCTTCCAAGTTCTTTCAATCACTCCAAGAATATTTGGTAACATCATAATAGTCACAATATTAATAACCACTGATATTTCAACATTCCGAATTGCTATTACTATTAACGTATATAAACTTGAGAATGAAACAAATATAGCCAGCCCTCCTAAAAAGCAGCGTGCCTTTACTAATAACTCACTATTATCATAGCTATTTACGTTCCCAGATAAAACTGAACCGACTATAAAAGCTACTAACGCTGCACAAGTTACCATTATTATTGTAGCAATCGCACTTACGATAACTTTAGTTATTACAATAGGCTCCCTCTTATACCCTTTGGCAACCATACTCTTTATGGTACGTTCTTTGAATTCGCCACCGACCAATATCGCTATCATGATGCCAGCAATCATTACAATAACGCCAATTTCTTCAATAACCCCTCCAGCAAGTTGCGTACCACTTTGTAAGAATTGTTCCGATATGTCAGTCTCATCGTCTACTGTTAAACTAACTCCTTCACCGGCTTGATTTCCCTCTTGTAACATTTCTTTCTTCTCTTGTGGCATATGATCTAAACTATAAAAAGCTGCTGCTACAATACCTACATAACACAATAATACGAATGTACAAACATATAACACTCTTGTATGAAATAACTTATAAAAATCCGCACGTAATAAATTAATCATTGTTCTTCCCCTCCATCAACTCTACAAAATAACCCTCAAGATCTTGACCAACAACCCTTATACTCTCCACTGCTACGTCACCAAGTACAAGTTGCTTATTCACTTCACTTACTTTGTCGATATGACTAAATAACCGTATTCTATCATCTGGAAGAACATCATATTCTACTGTGCCAAATTTGTCTTCAATAATTGTTATTGCTTTCTTTGTATCATCAACTTTAATCTTGATACATCTCTTACAGCGTTCCATTAGTTCATTCTTATTAAACTCATCAACTAAAACTCCGTTATTGATAATTCCATATGCAGTCGCAATCTTTGATAATTCACCTAAGATATGGCTTGAAATTAAGATTGTGATTCCCTTTTTATTCAACTCAAGAAGTAACTCTCGCATCTGCTTAATACCAAATGGGTCTAATCCATTCGTTGGCTCATCTAGCATTAAAAAATCAGGATTTCCAAGTAATGCAATGGCAATAGCAAGTCGTTGTTTCATACCTAATGAAAAGTTCTTACTTTTCTTCTTATTGGTGTTCTCAAGCCCCACTAGTTGGAGAATATTGTCTATCACATCTTTTTCTGGAATTCCATAAAGCCTTACGTAATACTCAAGATTTTGCCTTGCCGTCATATGCGGATATAATGCAGGGTTTTCAATTGTAGTTCCAATTCTTCTACGCTGTTCACTCAACTCTTTACTTCCAAACAGTTTAATATCTCCCTGTGTTGGTAATGCCAAACCTGCCACCATACGGATCAGTGTTGTCTTACCTGCTCCATTCTTACCAACGAATCCATAAATATCACCGCGTTTGATATTCATATTGACATGATCAACAACACATTTTCCAGCATATGTCTTTGTTAGATTATTTGTTTGTAATACATACTCCATTGTCATCCTCCTACACTTTCTTTCTATCTTCCATTCAAAACATTTCTTTTGATGATTTTATTATATGGCAGCTTTATTTAGTAAGCATTTTCCAAATATAAAGAAAGTATTAAGAGTATGACCATTTTACTCCTCAAGCTGCATCTTAAATCCAATTCCCCATACGGTTTGAATATATTTGCCTTTTGGATTTCCTTTTGCTAACTTAGAGCGGATATTACAAATATGTACGTTGATAGCATTGTCTTCTCCTAAGAAATCTTCTTCCCAAACCGATTCAAAGATATTATTCTTCGTAAATACTTTCTTAGGATTACTCATTAAGAGATGAAGTAAGTTATATTCAAACTTTGTTAGCAAAATCGACATTTTATTAACTGTACAAGTAAATTCCGTATTATTCAACTCAATATCCTTAAATCGCAATATAGAATTCTCACTGGTTTGAACAATATGACCTTTGCGGCGTAAAACCACCTCAATCCTTACAAGCAATTCATCGGTATCGAACGGTTTTGTTATATAATCATCAGCACCAGCTTTTAATAAAGACAATCTTGTATCTTTATCGTCTTTTGCTGACACAGCGATTACTGATATATCACTCTTTTTTCTAATTGCTTGTAATACTTCTTCTCCACTCAGCCCAGGAAGCATTAGATCAAGAAGTACTAAGTCGTACTTCTCTTTTTCAATCCAAAACAATGCTTCTGTTCCAGAGTATGCATTATCCACTTCATAACGATGGTGAGTTAACAGCTCCCTCAACATTCCACCTATATCACTATCATCTTCTACTATTAATATTTTGTTCATACGCACCCCTTCATCATTCATACTCCATTCAATTAATCAACCTCTACATAAGATAGATGGAAGATATCCTTGTTTATAATGAATATATCACTCATATCCTGTTTATTAACTGCTATATAATCTCCAACATCACCATACATATAATTATCCGGTTCCCATCTTGTGAATAATTTTGTTATTATATTGACAGGTTTCGCATAGACATCTTCATCTTCTTTAGCGGCACATGCTTGTGCAAACTTATCTAGAGATATCGATGTGCCATCAAGCTGATTCTTAATAACTGGCATATATTGAGCAGAATAATTTATCTTCGCTTTGACAGGTCGATAAGTCTGTAGAAACCTCTCCTCCTCCATTACATATGCTTCTCCATATACTCCAAGAATAATATATATTCTATCCTCTACTATAATATCAATATCACCTTCTAATGTTCGAATTAGTACAGGCGTACCTTCCCTGATGTGTTCTGATAACTTAACATAACCGATTGGCACCCTGGTCTTGCGATATTTCTTCATCTGTGTTAAATCAACGGTATATTGTGTAGCATCAATAACTTCAAAACTTTCGTAATATTGATTCATTCGCTCTGTAAAGTATGCCTCAAGAATCATATTATTATATTGCGCTTCAAACAATCGACGTTGTATGAAACCACCGGCTTTTTCATTATGTCCTCCACCAGATCCGATAATAGCTGTTAGATAACTTGCTAGTTCACAAGCTTTCACTTCCTTGATGCAACTACGTATAGATATCTTAATCCCATCGTGTACTTCATTGTACACGATACAAGTGTCAATACTATCTACTTGTAATAAAAAATCACTTATTAAACCTAATATATTTGGATCACAAGGTTTAACCTTAATTACTGCAAATCGAAACTTTTCATTATAGATGTAACGTAATAATGCTAAACCTGCTATCTCTAACTCTTCCAGTGAGATATTAGAGTTACGTAGTGTTAGTATGGTTGCTTGCTCATAGTGAAGCATGTCCCGCATATCGCGATCTAACGGATGGAATATCTCCCCAAGCTGCCCTGTATCTGTATATAAACCATAAAATAATGCTGTTGCAATCTTGACATCAGAATTCACATCGAAGCCTTCATTCTGCAATAATTGCCATACAAGAGTTGAACAACAACCAAGATAGCTACGTATATCTGAATACTTATATTGATCCGGATTAATCTCTAATTGATGATGATCAATAATTGCAATCTCTTTTGCTTCATGTCTAGTAACATTTCCTGTTCCATACTGACAATCCACTGTAATTAGAAGATCAATATCTACTAGCTTCTCAACATATTCGATTGGTATATTAAGTTTTTCAATCATGAGTAATAGATTACTCTTTTGTATTTTGTAACGTCCACTATAGATAAAGCGGACCTTCTTCCCCTTTGACTTGAAATAACTATATAATGCATACCCTGACGCTAAACTGTCTGCATCTGGATTGTCATGACTTTGTATTACTATATTCTCGTAGTTTAATAGATTCTTTAAGTGCATTTGATCCCTTCCTCTTGCTTATCATACTGTACATCTCCACTCCCCTATAATGTTTCTCCGAGTAAATTCTATATTATTTATAATTAGTATATCAAATCAAATGTAGGTTTTACAACCATGAATAGTAAAGATTTACTAATAATTGTATTGTGATACTGTTGCCCAATAAGCTTCCTATGTATAGCAAAGTTCTTAGTGTTGATGAATGGGCGCAATCCTATAAATATACAAAAAAGAACAGAGTATATAGTTTTATTATACTCTGTTCTAAAATTAATTATATATATTTTATATACAAAAATTTATTGATATTCTACAATAATACTTGCATATGGTTCAAGTTCGATATCATGTTCTCCACAAGTTGCCTTACCATTATTATCAAACAATACAGATCCTGTCTTAATCCCATCAATTGATACTTTCTTTTTCTCCCCAGAGAAATTGTGAACCACAAGTACTTTTTGGTTTGTACTTTCTCTTTCGTACGCCATAATCTGCGAATCTTTAAGATCACATGCCATATAAGAACCATTCATTAGTGCATCACTATTTTTTCTTAATGCAATAATATTCTTATAATACTGATACATAGAATTCTCATCTTGCATCTGTTCTTCAAGAGATGGTGTTTCTTTATTCATAGTATCTTCCTCAGCCCAGGCCGCTTTAATCCAATCGGCCGTTGGAGCAATTCCATCTTTGTTCCACTTGAATGCAGTTCTTTTATATACATCATCTCCTTGCCCACGCATACCAAGCTCTTCTCCATAATAGACATATGGATTCCCCGCTAATGTCATATAGATATTAACTGCAAGCTTTGCTTTGTCTTCATTTGCTAACTGACTCATAACGCGGTCTTGGTCATGGTTCGATGCAAATACACCATCTAGATACTTTGTATCACATGCCTCATACTGATCAAGAATGGATTGCAAAACCTGAGATAGATTCTGACTATCATTCACCATGGCTGATTCATTCTTAATCCCATTCATCATTGCTTGTCCAAAGGCAAAATTAAACTTTGTGTCAAAAGGTTGTGCATATTCTGGTAAAACCTCTGAATCTTGCCATGCCTCTCCTACAAGATACACATCTGGATTCACTTCTTCACAAGCTCTAGCGAATTCGTTCCACCACTGAATATTATGTGCTAGTTGATCGTCTTGTTGCTTGAACTCATTGTCTCCATAGATATGCATAGCTGCATCAAGACGATATCCATCCACTCCCATATCAAGCCACTTCTTAGCTACCTTCTTGATTTCTGCTCGTACCTCTGGATTATTATAATTTAGATCTGGCATTCCATCATAAAAGATAGCATAGTACGCGTTTTTACTAGTTTCTAATCCGTTCCACACATTACTCCCCCAAGGTGAAGTATCACCTGCATCATAACTTGCCTTATTGTCCTTTGATACAATACGGTAGTAGTCAACGTATTTGTTATCAATTCCAGATGTAGCCTGTAAAAACCATGAATTCATAATAGACGTATGGTTAATAACTAAGTCCATAATTACTTTAATACCTCGTTTATGTGCCTCATCTAATAAGTTCTTAAAATCTTCCTCTGTACCATAAAGATCATTAACTGCATAATAATCTACCACGTCATATCCATGATAACTACTTGTCTTATTGATTGGCATTAACCAAATCCCCGTAACTCCAAGTTCCTTAAGATAATCCAGTTTACTAGTTACTCCATTGAAATCTCCAACACCATTCCCATCACTATCTGCAAATGCACGTACAAAGATTTCATAATAGATTCCTTCCTTCTCTGTTACATCGCTTTTATTGCGCAACTCTAATGGGAAGTCCACTGTTTCATATGCATCTGTACCATACTTCGCTTCTTCCTCTGGTATCTCTTTCAAGCTAGTTTCCAAATCTACTTTATACCACCTCGGTATAAGTTTGGTAATATCCTCACTAACTGTATAGGATTCTTGTTGAAGGTAGTACAAGGTCTTACCATCACCGCTAATATTACAGGTCAGAATGTCCATGTTAGGGTCGTTCACCGCACTACTTAATAATCTACTATTCTTAAAGCTCTTCTCTTCTTTGTTGGCAGTGAATAGATTGATAGAACTTATCGGTGCAATCTCCGTTGTCATACTTGTATAAATCAGTTGATTCCCATCTGGAACTACTGCTACACCATATATATTCGGTGTAACGCTATATGATGGCCTATTCACTTCCTCACCTAAACGTAACTTGCTATACGCCTCACCATCATAAGAAGCTATGTACAGATCTGATATGTAATTTTTTGTTGATGAAGTATTGAAATACAAGTTTCCATCGCGATCAACCGAACCTACCAATTCATCATTCTCCGTAGTATTCAAGGTATCAAGATATTTCAGTTCTGTAATTTGATTATTAGTAATAGTAGTAACCTCTACTGTAGCCATATTGATATCTGTTGTAGAATCTTCCTTAACCGAAACATATAACTTAGTCCCATCAACAGAAATGGCTGCATTAGAAAATAACACACCATTACTAAAGGTAATCTTCTGTGGGTCTGTCCATTTTCCATTCTTTTTTGTAACTTGATACAGTTGATTCTCTGTAAGCTCTGAATCCGTACTATCTTGGTTTGATGTCGTTACATATGCAACTTCACCCGATTCTGGTATTGCAATAGCCCATATCTTTTCGTTAATACAAGCGAAATCATCACAAATTACTGCCTCACCACTTAACTCTTGCTTATTGGTAACGTTACCAGAATTAGTAGTATTAGTCCCTCCATCTTTCTTACAGCCTGTGATGCCTACCCCTAGAATCAGCACAAGCAATATAAGGTATTTACTGCTTTTAGCAAATTGCTTCATAAATCTTTTCCCCCTTCTTGTCAGCTACCATATAAGTATCGTAACTATTTTTATACTCTTAGTTCCCTCCATAGTTTCCGTGCGTATTATTTGCCATCAATTTTATTATATTTTATTTTTCCCTACTCTTCAACCATTATTATCCATATTAATTAATTGACACAATTATTTATATTATAAGAGTAACCTACTCTATACCTGTTTTACTTTTTAACGCCTGGTAAATACGCTTCGTATCAGCAACCGTAGATTGATTAAACACGATAACATAATATAATAGGGTAGAGAAATAATTGCTAAGAATTATCTCCCTCCCGTTGAACCGTACGTACGGGTCTCGTATACGGCTCTACAATTTATATTCCAACTTTTCT
>JAHAJA010000056.1 GCA_018372435.1 Clostridiales bacterium
CATTATTTTCTGAGTTGTTTTAATTCTTACTTTTTTCAGAATTGTTTGTTCATTTTCTACAACTCATCAGCTGACTTGGTCTAGTATAACAGAGTTGAACTTGTTTGTAAAGGGGTTATTTAA
Organism: Clostridiales bacterium; assembly: GCA_018372435.1. Lineage (GTDB taxonomy): Bacteria > Bacillota > Clostridia > Lachnospirales > Lachnospiraceae > Anaerosporobacter. The sequence continues at coordinate 124 of JAHAJA010000056.1, forward strand.
GTTTTTTCACCCCCATTATTTGGTATATTTGATTTGTATTCATATGTGATTTCTTTTTATTTATTGTCTACTTCACTTAGTTTCATTGAAATATATCTCTAATGTGCTACCATAAAATTGTACAGGATTGGCGGCATAATAGCAACAGAACCTGTACAGTTACAAATAATAATAACTATATAATACTGGAGGTGTATGTTATGAAATTTATAAGTACTGAAGATTATTACCATATGAGTAGAGTAGCTGCTAATATTATATCCGCACAAGTCATCATGAAACCGTCTTGTGTCTTAGGATTAGCAACTGGCTCCACTCCCCTTGGCATATACAAACAACTTATTCGTTGGTATGAGAAGGGCGATTTAGATTTTTCCAATGTTACTACTGTTAATTTAGATGAGTACAAATCTCTATCACCTGATAACGACCAAAGCTATCGTTTCTTTATGAATGAGAACTTCTTTAATCATATTAACATTCCTAAAAACAAGACTTATGTTCCTAATGGTCTTGAACTTGATGAGAAGAAAGCATGTAGTGACTATAATTCTATTATACAATCTGTTCATGGTATCGACTTGCAATTGTTAGGTATTGGCCATAATGGTCATATTGGTTTCAATGAACCTGGAGGTGCATTTGAAAAGGAAACTCACTGTGTTGATTTAGCTGAAAGCACAATACAAGCAAATGCTAGATTCTTTTCATCTTTTGACGAAGTTCCAAAACAAGCCTATACAATGGGTATAAAGTCAATTATGCAAGCCAAGAAGATTCTTGTCGTCGTTTCAGGAGAAAATAAGGCTGATATAGTAGAAGAGGCATTCTTTGGACCTGTAACTCCAAAAGTACCAGCTTCCATTCTTCAATTACATCCTGACACTACTGTAATTGGTGATAAGGATGCTTTTTTGAAAGTGAGGGATTCTATATGATTATTAAGAATGGAATGATCTATTCTGATCAGAACTCTTTTGTTCCCTTAGATATCATAACAGAGAATGATACGATACAACAACTGTCGATTAATGAAGATGGAGCACAGCGTTATGATTCGACTAACCATCAAGTAATTGATGCAACAGACTGCTACGTAATACCTGGACTAACTGATTTACATTTTCATGGTTGTGTTGGATTTGATGCATGCGATTCTGCTATTGATGCTATAGAAACAATTGCTTCTTATGAATTGTCCCACGGTATCACTACTATTTGTCCAACTACAATGACATTACCCGAGGAAGAATTACTATCAATTCTATCTACAATACATAACTATAAAACAACACATTCTGACCCAAATCACGCAGATGTTTTGGGCATATATCTTGAAGGCCCTTTCCTTTCAAAATCAAAAAAGGGTGCTCAAGATAGTACTCATATGGTAGCGCCAAATGTTTCTTTATATAAGAAATTAACCACTGCTGCCCACGGACTGATAAAGTTTGTAGCGATTGCCCCTGAAGAAAGCAATGCACTAGAGTTAATTGAACGATTTCATAATGAGGTTACTTTTACCATTGCACATACAATTAGTGATTACGATACATGTATGCAGGCCTTTAATGTTGGTGCAAGGCAAGTTACTCATCTATTCAATGCTATGCCTAGTTTGCATCACCGTTCCCCTGGTGTAATTGGAGCTGCTTTTGATAGTCCCCATAGTCATGTTGAATTAATTGCAGATGGTAATCATATTCACCCTAGTGTGGTTCGTTTAACATTTCAATTATTTAGTGATGACCGTGTTATCCTTGTTAGTGATAGTATGTGTGCTACAGGAATGCCTGATGGTAAGTACTCCTTAGGTGGGCAAGATGTATATGTGAAAGATTCTGTTGCCGAACTTGAGGACCAAACGTTAGCCGGCAGTACTACCAATCTATATGATTGTATGTGCCGGGCGGTCAAGATGGGAATTCCACTTGAAAGTGCGATTAAAGCAGCTTGTGAAAATCCAATCAAAGCACTTGGTCTATATGATACCTATGGTAGTATAACACCTAATAAAAAAGCCAATTTGCTAGTTGTATCAAAGGATCTACAGATTCGTCACATTATAAAAGATGGTAAGCTATTCAAATAAAATTCTTCTCTTGAATTGTGTAAGGCAGCATCATAACACAGATTTGTTGTCGACATGCAAAAGAGTTCGCCAATGACTATATAGACAAATAGAAGGAAGTCGCACGTATTCTAAATCGTGCGACTTCCTTCTATTTGAATTAATATTCTCATTTTCTCCATCATTTATTACCTAATACAGTATTCCTATAATCATTGGCTGATTTGCCTACCTGCTTTTTGAATACTCTTGAAAAATGTGCTATATCTAAAAAACCAACTTGTTCAGCAATGTCTCCAATTCGAAGTGATGGATCTTGTAATAACACTCTAGCTTTTTCAATTCGCACATTGTTTAATATTTCCGAAAAATTCTGTTCCATATGCCTATTTAATAACTTACTAAGATGCCATTGGCTAACATAAACCTGATCTGCCACATCGCTTAATTTTAGTTTCTCTTGATAATGCTCTTCAATATACCGAACTGCATTCTTAACTATAAACTTTCCTGCTGGATTTTCATCGATATGTTCTTCTTCTTTTTCATCATCAAGTAAGTTACTAGACTGTGCTTTCTTATCACTCAAATGATTTGTGATAAAGGACAGTGCTTCTTCAATCTCATCCATCTTTGAGGGCTTTAATAAGAATCTTGTTACGCCGAGATTTATTGCCTGTCTAGCGTAATCAAAATTCCGATACCCCGTTAGTATAATAACTTCTAAATCAGGAAATTGTGATTTAACACTGGCTATCATACTTAGCCCATCCATTTGTGGCATGCTAATATCTGAGACAATTATATCAGGTCTTACTCCGTTAATTAGTTCTAATCCATCTGCCCCATTATAGGCAACTGCATCTACTTTACAATTCCACTTCTCCCAAGGAACGATCTTCTGCAGTCCTTCCACTATAATGGGTTCATCATCAATAATCATAACTTTATACATAGATTCGCCCCCACTAAGTAACTTTATACCTTATATTCTATCCCTTTAATGCACCTGCCGTCAAACCTTTTACTATATATTTTTGTAAACATAGATAAATTATCAAAACAGGTATTATTACTAAAGTAACTGCTGAAGCCATCAATCCATAATTTGTACCTTCCATGGAAGTTAACTCACCTAATAAACGAGTAATTGCCCATTGATTTTTCAAACGTAACGTGAACATCTGTGTAAATAAATCATTATAGCTCCATAGGAAAGTGAATATTGCTACTGTTGCAAAAGAAGGTTTTGTCAAAGGCACAACTACTTTAAAATAGATTTTATATACATTACAACCTTCTATATATGCTGCTTCTTCTAAATCAATAGGTAGACTTTTTATATACCCTATCAGTACTACAATTGCAAATGACATATTACCTGCAATTTGCGGTAATGCAGTTGCCATTAATGACAAAGCTGTACTCTCTGTATTAACGATTCCCCATGAATTCATCATACGGAATACCGGAATGATTGTTGAGAATATAGGAAACATCATACCTGCAATTACCAAGTTATATAAGAATTGTTTTCCTCTAAAATGGTATCTTACTAGCGCGAAGGCTGCAAAACCCGCGAATAACATTACTACAAACATTACCGTACAAGATATAATTAAACTATTCTTATACGCTCCTAATATATTCAATTTATTGAAAGCCAATCTAAAATTATCTAATGTTGCTTTAGCTCCAACAGGAATTGTGAAGGAATCCGTTAGAATTAATCTACGATCCTTGAATGCATTAATAACTACCCATACAAGTGGATATAACGTAGTTATTGCCCATAAACTCAAGAATACATATGCAAACATTTTTCCGATTGAGGGTTTCTTTCGCTTACCACTCTTACTCATATCGTTACCCCCTGCTTAATAGTCTTTTTCTTTAAATAGTTTATTTGCTACCTTGGAAAGTATAATTCCAAGTACTACAATAACAACCGCTATGGCTGAACCATAATCCACGTTGTTTGAATTAAATGTCTGATAATACATGTAAGTACCCGTTAAAAATGTCGAATTAACCGGCATTCCTTTTGGGAACATAATCCATGGTAAATCAAATACTTTCAGTGCACCTGTAACAGCCAATATAATACATGTACAAACCACGTTTCTAAGAAGTGGTATAGAGATGTAAAATACTTGTTGTAGTTTCGTAGCACCATCCACAACTGCTGCTTCGTACAATTCTTCTGAAATCGTATTCAACCCTGTGATTAGTATTACAAAATAAAATCCTACATATTGCCACATTACAGGAATGAGCAGAGTCATCATTGCATGATGTTGATCTTTCCAGTCAATCAAACCTGAGAAACCTAATATTTTCAAAAACTGATTTAACATTCCTTTATCATAAAGGAAAATTAAGTTAAACAATAGACCTAAAGCCGTTGCTGATATTACAATTGGCAAGAAATATACAGTTTGAAAGAATTTTTTTCCTCTCCCTATATTATCTACTAGTAATGCTAATAGTAAGGCCATCCCTACCTGACCAACTAATGTCGCAATGATCATGATTATTGTATTCTTAATTGCAATCCTCATATTAGGATCTTCTATCATTGTTTTATAGTTAGCATACCATGGTTCATTAAAACCTTTCGCTGCTGTACCCAATCCCGTAATACTCTGAAAACTGTTTACAATATTTCGAATGAATGGATAATAGAGAAAGATTGTCATAAAGATGAATGCTGGGATTAAAAAAACAAAAATAGGTGTTTTCTTTTTGTATATGTTTGAATTCATAGTCTCACCTTCTTGTTATGAAAAGGGCCATTGCATAGATAGCTAACAGCCCTTTTAATTATACTATTATCGTGCAGCTAATAAATCTAATACTTGTTGGATAGCGTCTTTAATATCTACTGTACCTGATACAAGATTTGGCATTCCATCAAATACAGGAACTCTACATTCTGTAGGAATAAGATCTTGTAAAGCACCAGTCATAGATGTAGCACCAGCTGCCATCTTTATACCGTCTTGTGCTAACGAAGATAATTGACTTTCATCTACAGTAACACCATTCTTTAATGCAGTTGCAGAATATTGTGCAAATTTAGATACTAATTCATCTGTAGTCATATAAGTGATAAAGTCTACAGCAGCAGCTCTCTTATCAGGATCATCCCAAGCTTTACGAGTAATATAGTAACCTGAAGATAAACCACCAATAATGTCTGTACTCTTACGAGTATTCTTTCCTGGAACATATGTAACTGTGAAGTCATCAACCTTATCAGTTAAGCCTTCGATACCACCAACTTTCCATGAACCATCAATTAAGAATGCTGATTTTCCTTCTATAAATGCCTGTACGGTATCATCATCAGTTCCTGTAAGTGTATTATCTGGGAAATATCCTTTTTCATATAATGTCTTAATATCACTAAGTCCGTTAAACCAAGCTTCGCCTTGCTTATCTGAAACTTCATTAGCTAATACATTGTGTTTATTTGGCTCTGAGAAATTATAGATACTGTACTCAAACCAATAATGAGGTACTGTTGCTAGAGAAGCTGCAATAGGTGTAAATCCTGCATCTTTAATTTTTTGGCAGATTTCTAAGAATTCATCCCAAGTAGTTGTTGCATCTGGTATCTTAACTCCTGCTGCTTCAATTACTGTTTTATTAACGAACATTCCTTCCCAATAACCATTTACAGGAACTGAATAATTCTTTCCATCTACTGGAGATGCTCCCATCATAGCATCTTTCATATTGCTTGCATAATCTGGGTATTCTGCTCTAATTTCATCGATTGATACTACTTTGTTTCCTTCAATAAGAGTATTGGAATCTACACCATTGAAGAAGAATAATACATCTGGTTCTGCTCCAGCTTCGAAGTCAGCAAGAACACGAGCTTTGAATGTTTCATCAGATGTTGCAGATGAATCGTTAACCTTGTTACCAGTTTCTTTTTCCCAAGCTTTTACTGCATCTTGGAAGTTTTGAGCGTTTCCATCATTACCTGCGTAAGTTGTTGTAACATTAATGGATACTGGTTTTTTTGGTTCCTCTGGTGTAGTTGTTTCTGTCTTATCTGTTGTCTCTGTTGTCTCCGTTGTGTCACTTTTAGTACTTGTGTTCTTTGCATTGTTTTTGTCCTTACCACATGCTGCTAACGAAAATGTAAGTACTAAAACTAGCATAATTGATATAACTTTCTTCATTTCTTATTCCTCCCTTTTTTTATTGATGAAACGTATTAATTTGTAAACACCTCTCGAGATAATGTTAACTGATATTTAATACATATCATCTACTAATAGAATAGTACAAATTCAACAAAAGGTTAATGATTAGCGTTGCTATTTATTGTATAATATTGTTGTGTAATACTACTTTACCTATTCGAATCCTACTAACCGTATGGTTATTTTGATTAATATTTATAGTCAAACCATACCTTTCTCCATACAAAATCCTCAATCGCTGGTTAACATTACGTATTCCTAGGTTCAAACTTGTTTCTGAACCTAATACACCCTCGGAATTTAGTATCTGATTGATCTTTTTAATGTCCTGGTCTGTTAATGTCCCATTATCTTCAATGTCTACAACAATATCCTCATTATCTTCATAGATTGATATAATAATCTCCCCTTGCCTTAAGGTACTAGTTCCATGTTCTATAGCATTCTCAACAATTGGTTGTATTATCAGCCTTGGGACTTCATATGTTAATAGTTGTTCATCAATATTCTTAACTACTTCAATTTTATCTTGAAACCTCTGTTTTATAATATATAGATACGAATCCACGTAACTTAACTCTTCTTCTAATGGAATAACATGTTGATTCTTTCGGTTCATCGTTGCATTTAACATCGTAGACAATGCTTCAATCATTCCACTTACACGTTGATTTCCACCAAGTCTCGCCTCCCAGTTAATAATCTCTAAGGTATTATTAAGAAAATGTGGATTAATCTGCGATTGTAGCGCTTTAATCTTAGCATCCCTCAATGCTAATTCTTCCATATAGATTTGCTCAAACTGATACTGTAGCTCCAATGACATTTCGTTAAAAACATTTCCTAAGTAATCAAACTCATAACTAGTACTTAACTTTGTTACCTGAAATCCATACTTTTTATTGGTAATCTTATGTGCCGCTTCTACAAGGGATTTAATTGGCCTAGTTACTTTACGGTTAAAGAAAGTGATTACCATCATAACTAATGGAATCATAAAAATCAGTACGATAGCCCCTATGTATATGACCATATCTAGTTCCCCAATAATTGCATTCGAATCCAATTGTATAACAAATGCTAGCTTATGTTGATCCAATTTACTAACGCGGTAGACAACATCTTTTGATTCCCTATTGTGATAAATACTCTCATCCGTAACAGTAGTAAGCTCATCCCTTGATAAGATATTGTCTATATTACTATTTAATAGCGGTTCTCCATCCATATAGATTTCTCCTATCTGATATCCCCAAATGCTCTTTAAACTCTTAAACATGGAATTCGTGTTAATCTCCATTACAATTACAGCATAAGGTTCAAAATTAGATTTTACTAGGTTACGGATCATATATAAATGTCCCTCAATATTAAGTAATTCAATATTCGTATCAATATTCACTGCCTTATCAAGTACTTTCGATAGTCCTATTCGCTTAAACTCTAGTACACTTGTATAGGTTGCTTTCTGTGTATTACTATATGTAGAGTAAACCATGTTTGGATCATCTAAGAACACCAGCATGGTACTTAGAAAGCTTTCGTTATATTTATATTGTTGGGATAAGAATTGATTAACCGTATCATAAAACTTTCTCTTATCTTGGTCTTTTTGGTAGGTGTAATAACTATCTCGAATAGTAGATATATACGACGCATTCCTTGATGCAAGTCTCGCCCCTTCCATCTGCATCAGACAAATCTCAACCGCTTTATCCGATGAAGAGATAATAGTGTCCTCTGTCTGTCCACTTAACTTAGTTGACATGAAAAAAAGCATGATAAATACCAGTAATGCTAGCGGTAACAGCCAACATAAAACAAGCATTCGTATCATACTCCATTGAAGAGGTTGTTTCTTTTCATTTTCTTTTTCATAATCTATCTGCATAGTTTTCCTCCTATACCCCTTATTCCATTTTGCATCCTTATAGTACAAATACACACGTACAATACATCACATTTGCTATGGCAACAATTATGATGTAATTTACGTGTGTTTGTAAATTCTCATGGTTTATTAATAGGGATATTGTTTATCTTATACTTAGATTATATCAATACTAGCAGGTGGAAATCAATGTATTCTTATCATCACATAGATGTAAGAATTCAGCATAAATATCGCAGATATTCTTGGCTTCTTTCTCTGTCGGCATTTCACAGAAGATACGTAATAAAGGCTCTGTTCCAGAAAACCGGGTGATTACCCAGCCACCATTCTTAAAGTATACTTTACTACCATCTATATAAGATACATGATCAATTTCATATGGAAGGTCTGGAATTTCTTTCTCTTCCATAAGTAAATCATACATAGCCTCCTTCTTCTCTCTAGAGAAGCGATAATCTCGTTCCTCCATGTAGTTACTTCCAAATTCCTCTTCTACTTCTTTACTAATCTCAGATAACTTCTTGCCTGTAACAGCAACCATCTCAACAAGTAGCATTGCCGCGTAGATACCATCTTTGCCATGAATGTGTCCTAGTACAGTTAAACCACCTGAGGATTCACCTCCAATGATTGCATTTGTCTCTATCATCTTAGCTGAGATATGCTTAAATCCAACAGGTACTTCATAGCACTCTTGACCAAATCTATGTGCCACTTTATCAAGCATATGAGTTGTTGCAATATTTCTTACTACAGGTCCTTCCCAGCCTTTGTATCTTGTCAAATAATAATATAATACAACTAAGATTTCATTGGAATGAAGAAATCTTCCCGTATCATCAATAATACCAATTCGGTCAGCATCTCCGTCTGTCGCTATTCCAATATCATAATGCCCTTCTACTACGGTATTTTGCAAACTTCTTAAGGTTGCTGCAGATGGCGAAGGTAATTTACCTCCGAATAAAGTGTCATGACGTTCATGAATGGTTTTCACATCACAACGAGCCGTATGTAGAATCATATTGAGTGAAGTTTCACTAACCCCATACATTGGATCCAACGCAATTCTTAGATTTTTCTCACGAATTGCATTCATATCAACTGCTTTAATTATGCTATCCAAGTACTCATTGAGCGGAAAGATTTCAACAATCTTACCTGCTTTTTTCCCTACTTCATATTCCATCTCAACGATGTCATCTAGTGTAAGTTTATTAATGTAGCGTTCAATATCTTCTGTTTGCTCTTCATTGGCATCTCTACCACCATATGTAAACACTTTGATTCCGTTATATATGGCTGGATTATGACTTGCTGTTACCATCATACCATAATGCAACTGATGATTCATAACATAGTACATTACAAGTGGAGTTGGTACCGAACGATTTATTAGATATGCTGTAATCCCTTCTGCTGCAAAAATCTGTGCTGCCCACTGCATTGCTTCCTTTGCTAAGAAACGACGGTCATATCCGATTACAATACCGTCTTCCTCCACTCCTTCATCTTTCATCTTCTCTACCATGGCTCTTGCTAATAATTGAATATTTTCTTTCGTGAATTCGTCTCCTATTACTGCACGCCATCCACCAGTACCAAACTTAATCATTATATAATCATGCTCCTTTCCTTCATATTTATCCCATTATAATCTCAACTGTATGGGTTGTATTTGGTTCTTGTACATTAATTTGTTCTACTTCCTTACCATCTACAATTATTTTCTTAACACCTTTCATTACACCGTTTGGATTCGTTACATGAATATTATAAGTAGCCTCTCTCCATACTCTTGTAACATCGAATTCCTTCCAATCACTTGGAATACATGGGTCTATTTCGAGGTAATCAAAGTCTGGTCGCACACCTAATATATATCTAGTTGCAGAGAAATACGCCCAACCCCCTGTACCTGTCATGAAAGGATGCCTTGCTCTACCAAAAGCTGTATGATCCGGACCAACTACGAATTGACAATAAGAATATGGCTCTGCTTCCCTAACTTCAATCTTATCATTTTGATAATATGGGCATAACGCATTGTAAAATTCTACTGCGCGGTCTCCACGACCGATCATACATTCTGCCGCCCATGCCCAAGGATTTGGATGGGAGAAGATTGCTCCATTCTCTTTTAATCCTGGGTAAACTCTTGTTACAAAACCAATAGAATCATCTGGCTTTGTATAAGATGGTGCATTCAATCGTATGCCATAAGGAGTAAACAAATATTCATACACACTATCCATAGCTTTTGTTGCTTTTTCATCATTTGCTGCACCTGATAAAACTGCCCAGGTATTGGATTCTAGATGTACTTTTCCTTCTAAATCCTTACTTGTTCCAATCTTAACGCCTTCTTTTGTGATTCCTCGTATAAACCAGTCGCCATCCCATAGAACATCATTACAAACAGTTTTAACTTCCTGCGACATCTTTGTATATTTATCTATTTCTGCCTGACGTCCAAGCACTTCAGATAATTGCAAGAATTTATCAATTGCCCAATAATGAAGGAAAGATACCATAGCACTTTCTCCTCCACCAAGGTTTAGACAGTCATTCCAGTCTGCTCTTAGTCCCTTACAGATTCCTGTACTACCAACTTGCTTGTATGAAAAATCAAGTATTTTCTCCATATGTTCATATATAGTACCTTCTCCACCATCTGCATAGGTAATAATCTGATCTACAAATTCCTTGTCTCCAGTTTCTTTTATGTACTCTACAATCGATGCTATTAACCATAATGCATCATCTGAGCATGCATCTTCAATTCCATGTACTATGCTTTCTTTAGATGCTGTTGGTACAACGGTTGGAGATTTGAATGGCTTTTTATCTTCTTTGCTTTCTTTCTTAAACCATTCTGGTTGGAATAAGTGAAGACCATACCCTTCTGATACAACACCTTGTAGTAATTGAATAATACGCTCTTTACATTTTTCCGGATTTGAATGAGGAATTGTCATAGCATCTTGTGCCGTATCTCTGAAACCCAATCCTGTTCTTCCACCTACTTCAATAAAAGAGGCAAATCTTGAGAACATTACGTTAATTTCCGATTGGTACAAATTCCATGTATTTATTAATACATTCATTCCTTCATTCGGTGTTTGTATTTGTAAACGTTTGAATTTGTTATCCCAATAATTTCTTAAGTCGGTATATACAGCATCTACATTTTTTAAATCACTATATTTTTCTCTAATTTTTAGTCCTTCTTCACGATTTCCTTCTCCAAGCATATAGATTACTCTTATTTCTTCGCCTGGTTGTAAGATTATCTTTTTGTGAAGAGATCCACAATGGTTGTTACCTAATTCTGATGAATTACTACAGTATCCTCGTTCAACCGCAACCGGATTATCTTCTGTATGATATAATCCTAAGAATTTATCTCGTAAGCAATCATAACTATCTGGTTCAAAATTCGCCGTAAAATACTGATATCCAAACTCTTCATAGAATAAATCATATTCGATCACTGAATCTTTATAGTTAGAGCCTGCACAATATAGACTCATCTGATAATTCTGATTGTCAATCATAATATGGTGATAAGAGAATTCACAATAAGAGAATAAGCTTAGCTCTCTTACCTTATCGTCTTCGTTCTTAATTGTTACATCCCATAATTCAACATTATCCTCAATTGGGACTACTAGTGTTTGTTTTGCTTTGATCTTATCATGTTCACACTCATATACAGAATATGACATACCATGTCTACAAGTATATGAATATTCATCCAATGGCTTATTTGTTGGCTGCCAAGAAACGCTCCAATAATCCTTTGATTCCTCATCTCTTATATATACATAATGTCCTGGTCGATCCATTGGTACACTATTACCTCGGAATCTAGTCATACGATGGTATTCTGGGGATTTGTAAAATGCATATCCTCCTGCCGTATGATTAACTACCACACAAAGATCTTTTACCCCAAGATAATTTGTCCAAGAAGTTGGTAAATCCACTCTTTCAATACAATATTCCTTTTTGTCTACATCAAAATATCCATATTTCACTGTTCATTCCTCCTCTAGAAAACTTATATTTTATTATACTCCTCTAGTAAAATTATACCGATGCCTCCTAAGAAAACATACTGTAAACCATGCGAAAATTTGCACATTCTTGCTGATTAAGGTAAAAATATAGCCGGAATTTCTTCTGTTTAAATTCCGGCTTTTGTTATGATTTTTTGATTGTAAATTATGTTTCTTTTATACAAATTTTATAATTTGTAATTCTTTTTTCTCTGATAAATTAATAAATTCTTCACCGCATTTTAAAGTCGGCCTAGACATATCAGACTTATTAATATATATAATTCTGCCTACTCGGTTATCACTAAGAAGCACATCACATCCTATATACGTATCCATAATTCCTGTTAGGAATACCATTATATACTGTGTATCATACTTTGACATACCATCTTTTTCAAATTCCCGAATTAATGAAAAAGGATTTCTTGCTCCATCTTCTGTCAATGTTAATTCATCATAGGCATCCGCTATTGTTACTATCTTTGAATATGTACATATCGTGGGACTCATAATCTGTAATGGATACCCTGTACCGTCAACTTTCTCATGATGTGTTAATGCTGTCAATCCAATTTGACGATTAAGTTCGCGTTTCATTAGATAACGATATCCGTATATCGTATGTTTTTGTAACAAATTCTTATCCTCATTGGTAAGTTCATCTTCCTTCTTTTGTAGAATTTCTTCTGGCATCATTAACATTCCTATATCATGAAACAACCCGGCAAGAGTAATATCGTTAATTTCTTTCTCTGAAAACTTTAGCCATTTGGCCAAAACATTGGATATTAATGCTGTATTCAAGCTATGCATATACATTCGATTTTGTTTCAACTGCATACCATATAAGGCATCAAATAATTCATTTGTGTTATCAACTTTATGTAAGACAGTATTTATCCCACTAATGATCTCTTCTTTATTCACCTTTTTATCACGAGCAATTACATCATTAAATTGACCTTGAATGTTAGAGTAGCATAGTGTGTACTTATGGTTAATCTCCTTAAATTTAGTAGTCTTACGAATTTCCTTAAGATGTGTTTCTAACCCTTCTAACCTTCTATCCTCATTGGATGTGTCCAATATCCTTACTTCATAGACATTATTGTTTTCTAGTAGTTTTAAAACACGATTGTCAACCACAGTTCCACTATTGACTAAAATAGTACCATAGGTAGTTAATACATCTCCATAAATAATCATATTCTCTTTTAAATCTTTACGCTTAATTAACCTCTTCATTGTTCCCTCCTATCCTGATTAAGATTACTCAATTAAGATTACTCCGCCTACGCTTTATCATAAGTTACTGATAAGTATCTTTATTTTATCAAAAATATTTTGACTTTCATATCGGTAAATAGTTTCATTCTTTGGGTATAATATCATATCATTTACCGATTTGCTCGTCTATTTTAGAATATTTTTCCTTATTATCCCAAATACATCTTCCATATGGTTACGTATTTCATTAACTATTTATTACCCATTTACTTCATCTATGCACAAATTAGTTCCCATTTTCAAAAAACACCTAATCGAATGGTTACATGTTTTCATTATCTAATTATTTCAATTAACTAATCACTCTTATAAATAACTTACCACATATACGTAACTGATTATATATAACTAACTAATCATATATAAGTAACTGATTACGTTTATGTCATTGATCACATGCAAAAAAGCCACTAATCATAATGATTAATGGCTTTCCTTCTCTTATATCTTCAAAACTACACATTGAATTTTTGTCAGATTCATTCTTTTGGTTAAGCCCTCGACCTATTAGTAACAGTCAACTGCATGTG
>JAHAJA010000057.1 GCA_018372435.1 Clostridiales bacterium
TCTTGTGCTGCTGTTGAGAATGCATCCCAGTTTGCTAATTTTTCTTGGATCTTGTTAACTTCGTCTGTTCCGAATACATCTTTAGCAATGGAACGTCTGTAAATCAAAACTCCTGGGCAACCTTGCCATGAAACTCCTTTGATTTGTCCATCACCATCTGTAACAATGTCTTTTGTGTATTGATATTGTTTTGATAAATCTGTTTCTGTGATACCAAGGTCACTAACTGGCATTGTGTATTCCGTATTAACATATTTCAATGCATAATCTGCTTCGATAAGGAATAAGTCAATCTTATTATCTTGAGAAGCATCTTTTTGTTTTAACAAAGTTTCGTCAAGGTTATTTTGGTAAGCATTATCATCACTTGGTGTAATGTTCCATTTAACAGTTACATCACCAATTTTACCAGTCGTTGCATCTACTTCTTCATACCCTGGATAGTGATCCTTCATACGTCTTTGGAATTCATCATTCCAGCAATAGATATTTAATATCTTGCCTTCTTCTGGAGTAGCGACCGTTTCGGTTGTATCAGTAGCTGCATCGTCTGTTTTTGTATTATCAGTAGTTACTGGTTTTGTGTCAGTAGTTATAGTATTTTTCGAGTCATTCTTCTTGCTACCACATCCAACTAACATTGTAGTCACCATAGTAACGGTAAGTAAAACTGCTAAAAGCTTCTTTTTCATAAAAATCCTCCCTTAAATATTGTATTGGGAAACACCCCATATGTATATTAAATTCCTTGCGGAAATCAATATCTATCTTGTTTGATATTACTTAATCGTTATAGTATTTTAATTGTACAACACATTTCACAATAATTCAATATCAATTACATATAATTACATATATTTGTTAATTTATACCTGTTTTTCTTTATCTAATTGTACATATTTACTAATTTATTTTTATATTAAATATATTTTTGCATTATTATTATAGTTATCGTTTTCGTTCCATTTACATACATTATGCTCTTATATTTACCGTATTACACCATTATTTTTAGTGTATAATACAGAAACAGCCTCTGTTTACCTATATCTATGAATATGATATCAGCAAACAAAGGCTTACTTGTATTAATGATGAATATTATTTACTTCTAAGTGCTTCTACCGAGTAGGTACCACATTCACTGTTACCTTTCCATTATGGTAGATAATAGATACACCAATTTTTTTTATTGTAATATATTAAAATGAGGTGATTCTAATTATGAGAGATAATTGTAACTTTAGTAATGTTACTAAGGATTATTTATCCAAATTTTACTGTATTCTTGATGAAATGATACAAGGGATGACAAGTCCAGAGCTATCTTGTAGTATATCTCACAATTTTATTGTTCAAATGATTCCACATCACCGTGCAGCAATTGAGATGTCTCACAATATTCTGTGCTATACAACAGATATAGCCATACAGAATATAGCACTAAATATTATAGAGATGCAAACTCAGAGCATTGAAAATATGTGTGATATAGAATACACATGCAGTATGTGTACTAATTTTCAACAGGATTTTTGCCTGTATCAGCGTCAATTTAGCACGATTACACAAACTATGTTTTCTGAAATGGGAAACGCCTGTTCAACCAATAACATCAATGCAAATTTTATGCGTGAAATGGTTCCACACCATAAAGGTGCTATTCGTATGTCTGAAAACGCATTAAGATTTAATATTTGCCCAGAGTTGAAACCGATTCTTTCTGCAATTATTACTTCTCAGCAAAAAGGTGTTTGTGAAATGACTCAACTGTTACGTTGCATTAAGTAAAATTCAAAAAGCCGAAAACACACTCTTATGTGTTTTCGACTTTTTCAGTGTTATTAGGTATGGTTGTTACAATATCCTTCCATACATTGGGTGTTCGGAATTAAATTCAACTAAATCCCACAAGTTTCCATACAAATCTTTAAACACAGCTACAGTCCCATAATCTTGTTCTTTTGGTTCTCTTATAAATTCGCTTCCTTTATCTCTCATCTCGTTATAGTCTCTATAGAAATCGTCTGTACCTAAGAACAAGAATACCCTACCACCTGATTGATTTCCGATGAAATTCTCTTGCTCAGGTTTTGATGCTCTGGCAAGTAATATAGTTGTCCCATTCGTTCCTGGAGGTGCAATAACTACCCATCTCTTATCTTGTTCAGGTTGATACGTATCTTCTACTAATGTAAAATGTAATTTCTTAGTATAAAATTCAATCGCTTCATCATAGTCTCTTACTACTATTGAAATATGTACAATAGCTTGTTTCATAGGTCATTTCTCCTCTACGTATTTCGTAATAATTTCTGAATACCATAATATATTCCATCATGATTATTATCTTTTGTTATTATCTTGGCTACTCCTTTTACATTTTGAGATGCATTCCCCATTGCTACACTATATTGATATTCTGAGAGCATTTCTATGTCATTCACATCGTCTCCAAATACCGCTATCTCATCCTTATTCAAATTTAATAATTTTCTTATTCTCTCTATGCCCTCCATTTTATTAACCCTTTGATTTACAATTTGGATTAATTTCTCCTCATCAGTAATATAAATAGTTGCTTTATTATTACAATATTTCTTTAGTTTTTCCCTTATTTCATTCGGTAGTTTTGTAACAGAATCATATACATTTTCGTAATAAATCAGTATCTTAACAGTGTGATCAATCGCAGCATTCTCAATAGTAAACACATCTTCTTGATCAATTCCCCACTCTTCATATGCATGTTTATCCATCAGATAACGAAATGCATGTACTTCATTTTCCATCTGTAAAGCGACATTCATCTTCTCATATTGCTTTACAATATCAATTGTTTCATTTACCACCTCAGATGGCAAATACAGATATTCACATAAGTGATTGATTTTAATACACCCACCATTGCAGTAAACGCCGCCATCAAATAAATTATTTTCCTCATCTGTAAATCTCAACATTTTGGAAAGTAATGGAGGTCTTGCTGTAGCGAGGAATAACTTAATCCCCTTATCCTTACATTGCTTCAAAGCTTTTATGGAGGTTGGTTGAATTTTTTTATTACTATCTAATAATGTACCATCTAAATCAAAAAAGATCGCCTTTATCATTATATAAGCCCTCATATAGTTAATATTTTATTTTAGTATACTATTTTTACCAATATAAATCAAGCAATCCTAAATTCTCCTTGATTGTAGCCCATATTATTCCTCTATATCAGTTTCAACCGTTTAAATGCTTTGTATAATCCGTCACATTCCACATCATCCGTAACAATATCGGCTATTTTCTTCACTTCACTTCCACCGTTTCCCATCGCAACTCCTATGGCGCAGTGTTCAAGCATAGAGATGTCAACTTTCGCATCTCCATAAGCGACTGTATCAGCTCGATCGACATTTAGATAAGATAGTAACTGTTTAATTGCACTCGCTTTGCTGATATCTTTTACACCTAGATCTCCAAACAGAGCAGTTTCACCTTTACCGCCCTTCTGGATTACTTAAAATCTTCTACTAAGCTCGTATTTTTTGAAAGTAATTATCAGACTTATGCTCTGAATTGAACTTTACCTCACATATCCCCATGTTCCCCCTCCTTCATTAACAACTATATATCACACGTAATTTCCAAATACTCCTTACATTCTCATCTTCTCCACTTATTCCTTTGTGTTCCATCATTTCATCATTACATTCAGTGTATAGAAGTGCTACAATGAACTTGTTCCTAAGAAACAGTGGTCATTCAAAGGAGGATAAGATTATGTTTAATTTTTTCAGTTCTTGTAACTTAAGCGACTTATTAGATTTAATTTCTAAATACTGCTCACAATAATATTTGACTTTCACGGCCCATCTTAATAGGTGGGCCTTTTGTAATTGACCTTTAAAATTTAACTTAACTTTTTCTGTCTTATTAGATCGGTTACTCAACAGTTTGTTATTCCTGGCATCGTATAATACAACATGCGTGTCAAGGTCAGTTTGTTCTCTATTCTAAGGTGCAACGCACCTCGTCCCCCAACACTTTGTATATTTTTTCATAAAAAACTACCAACTCAATACTGATAATTGGTAGTCAAGAAATATGTATTAATTTGTTACTTTGGGATTATGCTCGTTCTGTGGAGCTAAGCATTAGAATAATGTATTAAATCAAGTTCAAAATTGTTTCTCTTAAATCCGTTTTCTTCTATATGTGTTTGTTTTAATCCAATTTTCATCAATACAGCTGCACTTGCTGGATTTTCAGATACTGCCTCTGCTTTAATAATAGCACTCGGGTATTCATTCAAAACATAATGCATTATTGCACTCGCTGCTTCGCTTGCATAACCACACCCCCAGTGAACTTGAGATATTTGATAATAAAGCCCATAAACCAAATTTCCTTTATCCATACAAATGCAACCAATCATACCAATAGCTTTATTGTTTAGCAGTATAATAAAGCGGTCTATGAAGTCTTTGTCTGTCCGATTTATCTGATGTTCAATTAAGTTAATACATTCATCAATGGTGGTCAATAAAGGTGTAAATGTATATTTTATTACATCAAAATCACTCCATAGTTGAAAGAAATCATTTGCATATTTAACATCAAACCCAACCAATTCAAGCCGTTTTGTTTTCAGCATGCTACACCTCCAAATATAAATAATCTTCACAACAAGAATACTACATATTTTATCAACTAGCAATATTAAGTTATTAATGTACTTAGTTCACTAAATCCTAATTAAAAAAAGAACTACTAACTTCATAAATGATAGTTAGTAATTCTTTGATTAATCATTATTTCTGTCAATAATTTTTACTTTTTCTTCTCTACCCATTAAACTGTAATAATTTCTCCATTCTTTTATAGATCCTAAAGGAATTTCTACTCCATTTACTTCAATATAATCATGAATACTATTTTCTTTCAATGGATAATAAAATTCTTTTCCTTTGTTAACGATAGTAAATCCAGCCATCACATCAATATCAACACCGTCCACTACAAACTCTAGAAAACATTTTGTTTTATATGCTTCATTATGATTTTGCGGTTGTAATTCTCCTACTGTTAACATTATTTCTTTTAACTTTGCAACATCTTCTTCTGAAACCATAATATCTATATCATGAAACTCACTTGTATATCCCTTAAAAAATAGTAACATTGAAGCACCTATAGCCCATGTTATATTAGCATTATTAAATTTAGTAGCTAGTTCTGAAAGTACAAATAACTTTTTTTGTATTGTAGCCATAATATCACTCCTAACTTTTTTGTATATTATGATACATTACGCCTTACCAACTATCAATATTTATTTTTCAATGTACCTAATTTACTAAATATCAATTCGTACTATATAAGAGTAGAGAATATTGTCTCTATTCTTATTTTTTTGTTATGATGAGGTTGATTGGCTGACGTAATCTATCAATTGGGACACCACGCCCGTAGCTAAACTTGTCAGCCAGCTCTCATTATCTTACATTCGCTTCAGCAAGTTGGGACGTTGCTCCCGTGTCACTAACGAACATGAGTTGATTATGAGATGTTGGAACCAATCATAATAATACATAAAGGAGGACTATCATGATTGCTGTCGGTATTGATGTTTCTAAATCTAAAAGTATGGTTGCTATTCTTAGCTCAGATGGCGAAATTGTTGCCGAACCATTTGAGGTATATCACGTTAATGATTCATTAGATAACCTCATCACTAATCTTCTTTCACTTAACGATGATATTAAAGTTGTTATGGAAGCAACCGGACATTATCATCTCCCTATTCTAAAAAAGTTCTTAGAAGCAAATCTTTTTGTCTCTGTTATGAATCCATACCTCATGAAGAAATATGGTGATAATCAGATTCGTAAGGCTAAGACAGATCGTAAAGATGCTATGCGTATGGCTACTTATGCTTTAGAAAAAGCATACACTCTTATTCCCTATACTTCTTTGGAGCAAAAGTATCTAGATCTAAAATTCTTATCTCGCCAATATAATCAACGTATATCAACTAAAGTTAAAAACAGGGTATATTTAGGTAATCTCCTTGACGAAACTATGCCAGGTATTGAAAATATACTAATGGCTAAAACAACAAAGCCTGAAAACAATATGCTCTATAATTTTATTAACAAGTATCAAAGTTTTGATACCATTAAGAAGATGGGCGAGAAGAAATTCCTCAATAGCTACACTAAATTGGCTGAGAAAAACGGTTGTCGTAATTATCAAATGAAAGCTCTTAAAATCTATGAGCTTGCAACCAATAGCATAACTACACGTGGCACAGATACATATACAAATATAGCTATACAACAATGCCTTAATGTTTTAATTCAAGCTGAAATTGCTGCAAATGAGATATTAGTTCAGATGCAATCCCTTGCTCAAACTCTACCTGAATATCCTATTGTCAGAGGAATGTGTGGAGTAGGAGATCGTCTAACTCCAAGGCTTATAGCCGAAATAGGTGATGTACGGAGATTCACAAGTGGAAAGGCTTTAAATGCATTCGCTGGAAATGATGCACCGCCGTTCCAGTCTGGTCAGTTTGAAAGTCAAAATAGACATATATCCAAACGGGGCGCACCTTCTCTTAGAAAAGCTTGTTACGAAGTCA
Organism: Clostridiales bacterium; assembly: GCA_018372435.1. Classification (GTDB taxonomy): domain Bacteria; phylum Bacillota; class Clostridia; order Lachnospirales; family Lachnospiraceae; genus Anaerosporobacter. Next base: position 6,635 of record JAHAJA010000057.1, read on the forward strand.
TGCAATGTTTAAAGATGCATAAACCACAAGATGATCCTGTCTATCTTTTTATGATTAAGAAAGAAGAAGAAGGAAAACCTTTGAATGTTGCTAAGATGGCAGCCATAAACAAGTTTCTTCGCATCTACTACGCTAGAGTAATGGAACTCTATAAATAACTATTTACTATTATTTACATTTCTTCTCATGAAAATGAGGTCTATTAAAGTTACCCTTTTTTACTCCATAAATATTTCAAAAAAGTACTTGACTTTTATTAGCAAGGTTTAAGTTACATATAGCTTTACATGTCTTTTTGCACTCTTCATGGACATTGATCAGATCGGTTGTTAAACACTCTTCTGTACTTTCCATACAAATAATACCTCTTTAGTTTATATATAAGTTTGTATCCATGATGTTGACACAAACTTATGTAGTGTTTGAATATATTCTGTTACTTCAACAACAGCTAGTATTAAATATTTTCTTCCTTGAGCTAAAAAAATATTTTCACTCTGAAAAATTAATTCTAAATCACTCCCATATATCGTATCAATAATTTCATCTTGTCCATTCAGTATCAATAAATAACTTTCTTTCGTATCCGTATATCCCCTCAAACAAAAACACACATGGATTCCTGATTGGCTATCAAGTTTTTTTTCGTCATCAAATACTTTTATGATACTTTTATGGTCTGTTAAACTTTCAAATTTACCTAATAAATCTAATACATCATTATCTTGGTCTTGTTGATAAATATCTAATTCTTTATAATTCATTGTAAACACTCCTTTTCCTTTTGTTAAATACTAATTTAATCAACTATCTGTGAAATTCATTTTCACATACTCTTCTGACATCATCGGAAACGCAAAACATGAAATAATCACATTGTATTTGTGCCGATATAATATAATGTTTAATAATGCAAGTTCGCTTTCACTTAATGCTTTCAAGTCCTTTATCTTATTACATAATGGTTCTGTTTCATGCTTAAGCTTATCCAAGTCAAAACTTCTTATGTTTCTATAACCTTTTCTAGCTAGGTTCTTTTCTCTATATTTTGCTTCTATTAGGAAAACTCTTATCCATCTCATAATAATTAATTTATTTTTTTCTGGGATACTATAAAAGAAATACTTATCCTTTATTGGAAAATAATGCTGATATATTCTACTTTTTATCATCTTTTCTCACCTCATTAAGTTACCTCGATAACTTTTAGTTTTAAGTTTATCTTTTTATATAAGAATGGTGAAAATGCATCTAAAATAACTTGTACAACAAAGATGGCAAGTGGATAATCCACTTGTTATAATTATTTATTCTTTTAGGAAAAAATAATACTCTGCATCTTGAATGGTTATCGTCATATTTGGATTATCTAATTTCTCTCTAATATAAAGCATGACACGTCTAAATGCATTCCAGTAATCGTCTTTTTTATGAACTTCAATAGGATTTCGTAAACAACTTATAGTATATGCTGTATCTCCTAAATTACAGCCCCTAGCCTCTCCACATACAAAAGCTCCATAAAATATTATTGCGGATACATATATAGAACTGTTATTATACTCTCTATCAGCAGCTTCTTCCCACAAGTGTGCGATAAATTCATCTGTATAGTATTGAGTATTAATACCCAAAATTGTAATATAATATCTCTGAGTTACCATAACACCACATATTCTCTTTTTTTTATCTTATGTCACATGTATATACTTGTTACTATTGAGGGAAAATCCTAAATAAATCACAATACCTATATTTGAAGCATCAGTCTGTTTAAAGTTGGAAATCTGTCCATATTTGTATGCTGCACATTAATCGTTACCATAAATGAAGCTACACTTACATAGGTCTTATTAATGTGTCTGTAAATCATATGGGAAAAATGAAGAATCTATCTGTTCAATTGTAATTAATGTATAAGGGTTTCCTAGAATATCCCTTATGTTAAATACAATACTACCCAGTGCATTATAATATAAATTTGAATCCTGCATCTGGAATGGATTCCTTATTGCTGTTATTACAAATCCTCTTTCTTCTTTGGTACAATCTACACAGGCAAGCAAACGTTCATCTATTGTAACATTTACATAGATGGAAGATTTTTGATACTCTTCTAGTATCGCTTGACTCCAGATATCTGCAATGTACTCCTTTTCTGGTATTTCCCTCCCAATGAAAGCAATAAGAACTTCATATTTTTCAGTTAAACTCATAATAATTTTTCCTTCTCAACCTTTTATTTATATTATGAATTCTTTATATAAACGTTCTACCTTTACAAATACTTAATATGATATCTTCCTTTCCTTAATCCAAAATTTATAAATCAACTTTGTCTCATTTTTAATTAAAATGCATATATTAATAATGTGTGGCATTAATCTAACACTTCCAATCATACAGAGTAAGGTTTACGACATTTTAACCTTACTCTTTTTTACCCAACTTAACTTTAGCATGCTCTTTTATTTACAACTTTGTTCTCGTGTTAAAATGCTATGACAACATTTGCATTCATTCCCCCCTGTAACTCAATATTGAAACCAAACAATATTGAGTTACATTTTATATCAGCATATGTAATGCCCTATCATTTTCACCTCTAAAATATCAATTTTTCTTTTTAAAATCCTAATCTATTTTACTTGCCATTCTCAATATGTTTTTTTAATTGAATAAGCTTATCTAATACTTTTTTATTATATTTACCAAGATCATTTTGCTTTTTAGTGGTTTTCATTTTAGGAGGAGATATGTAGTTGATCTGCTCCTGGCAAATAGTTTCTATTTCCTTGATTTCTTCATTAGTAATAGCTATTACCTTTTCACATATACCATAGATTGAATTTTCACTTTCTTCTTGTAGGATAGTTTCATTTTTTATTACCATTTCTTGTAATCCAGATATAAAGCTTTCACTCTTAGTAGCAATATCGTATCCTACTTGCAACATGCATTGTACGTATCCGTATTCTATAAAACTCTTTTCTCTTTCAGTTAACTCTACTTTTACTCCATGCTCATCATAATCATTGATTGCCTTCTTGATACCTTCTTTTCCATCTCTCATTTCTATTCCTCCTTTACAAAATCCTAATTATCAAACACACTACAACCATCAACATATCTCATTAAGTTATGATCTACGTGATATGAACCATGCCATTCAGATTTTTTATTCATACACATATTAGATAAAGCTGGTGAAGAATAGCATTTGCTATGTTTACAGTCTTTGCACATACCGTTGTAACTGAAAGAATCATCATTATTTACTATCATTACACCACTATCAATTGCTTCTCTTAATGTCATTCCTCATCCTCCCCAAATACTAAGTTTAGCTCTCTATATATATTCAACTTTTCCATTATCAAATTTCCAAGTCCATTCTGCTCCGTCTTCTCCTTCAAAACATAAGTAAGATCCAGTTTCTATATATGGTGCCAACGCATTAAAAAATATTTCTTCATCACCATACTTTTCACCATAAAATTTTACATCAATAATATCTCCATCTTCATTGAATGTTGGAAAATATCTAATCTCTTGCAAAGCTTCTTCTAGTGTTTCACTATTAAGAACGGTCTCATTCCTAACCCAACTAAAATGTGGATATTCAATACCATCAATATAATCTTTACATGTCATATTCTCAGGAATAAATACACTCTTCAAACTTTCTAATGCTTTTTGAAAATTTTCATTCTTAACAATAAATTTACTATCTTTCATTTCAATACAATATCCCATAAATTTATTCCTCTCTTTCCTTCACTAAATCTCAATTTTAACAGTATTTTTTAATTAGCAACAAAGCAATTTCCTTAAAACTGTGTATCCTCCCATCACGGTCAAATTCTATTCCTTGCCTGTCTATATCAACTATGGTGTGATTCCTTTCACTCCATCCTATTCCCATTCCAAGACAGCCATATTTTGTACAGAACGACAAACAATCTATTACTGCAGACACATCATGTTTTTCTATCTTTTTCTTATCTCGTTCCAATCCAAAAAAGCTAGTATATATTTTTTCAATCTGTAAATCTGTTATGCCTGAATTCTCTGGAATTAAGGACGGGCAATATTCAAACATGCAAATTTGATGCTCCATATTTGCCTCCTATATATCAATTTCTAGTTATCAAATCCGATATACACTTTCCATCCTTCTCCCGTTTTTTCAATATGTTCAACAGGATCACCATTATAATTATGTAATTTTTTATTACGTAATATTTTTTTACTTGTTCCAAACAATACAATTTCATTTTTCTGAATTATACTTAATTCTAATTTGATTTTCTTTATATCTATTAATAGTTGTTTTAGTCTTATTGGCATTATTTATTATTCTCCTTTCCTAAACTATCTTATTGAGCTATAAATGAATATACCAAACTATCAATACCTATCCCGTATGAGTTTCTTCTAACACCTTCGTATTCGAATCCCATCTTTAAAAGCTTTTTATTACATAATGCAGTAGAGCTAGCATTAGTAGTTTCAACTTCCATACCTATTCTGTTTATTCCTTGATCAACAAGCTGTTTACATATCTCCAGAATGAATCCAGAGCATAGATTTTCCCCTCTATATTCCTTAGATAAACCAATTCCAATATCGCAAGTCTTATGCTTTGCCTTGTAATTGTAGATATAAAATATTCCAGTAGGTGAAATAGGATCTTTTCCAATCAAATAATACTTATGCATATTATCCCTTTCTTTGATAAGGAGTTGATGTATTCTCTCTACTGCATCTTCCTCATATTTACACTTATTAATGCCTAAGAATCTCTCAAAATCATTGTCTATACCCTCAAAAAACTCTATTGTGTTTTTTATCTGTAAACATCCTACCCTTCCAAATGTAACCATGTATGATAAAGGTAATAACACCCATTTCAAGTCAGAAGCTATGTATGTTTCTATATACTCACACTGATTGTTACTTAAAAATACTATATCACTTGTATCATAACAAAACTCATTCTTGTACTTTTCATCAAGTCTTCTATACACTAAATAATCCTCCTAAAATCCTAATTTACCGTGCTAACTTGCAATACTTAAATATTACATCTTCAGCCATATCCCACACTAAATAGTTTACGTCTTTATGACTTAATTTTTCTCCTCCTAAAATCCTAAGTTATCAATGTACTTACTTCTCTAATCCTGATTTCCACTATTTACCTTTGCCTGATAATACATATTAATCGTCGACGAAGAATTAAACAAAGCTGTCAACATATAATTCTTAATATTTCTCACCTTCGTTCGATTCTCTTTCATGCAATCAATCACGTATCTAATGTGCATAGCATTCAACTTCATGAACTTACTCTTAACAAGTTCATATGGCTGTTCTGCTCCTGCTATCCAGATCGTATCACGTTTAATACAAATAGTTTCAATCATTAGATCCACAATCTCATCTATCTCATCTTTTGCAAAATCTGCAACAAGACAATCGTAGTCAATTTGTTGTCTAATATATCGCATATACTTAGACACACTCCTCCCTTCTGCTGAAGAATATAGTGCTGTATTAGATCTCAACTTTTCCTCTTCACTGGTCCTATCCATCATATCCATCTCTATTACTTCACTTTTAGATAGATTAGATATAGATTGATTACTAAAATCAGTATTATTTATATTAGTATTATTAGATTGTGATTTTAACAGTTCTGGAACTGTGATATTCACAATTCTTGAACTATGATTTTCAAAGTTATTGAATTGTGAATATTCATTGTTCTGTAACTCTTCATCATCACAACTCTTGAACTGTGCATTTTCACTATTCTGTATCTGTTCATCTTCATTGTTCTTGAACTCTTCATTTTCACAGTTCTGGAACTCGCACACTTGTCCCTGTTCAATATTACGAACAAAATTTTTAACATAAATTAGATTGGGTTTTCCTAAACCTTGACGCTTTTTTTCAATGAGGCCAATACCATTAACACTGTCAAGCTCTGCTAATAGCTTGACAGCTTTCTGTTCCCCACATCGCATCATTTCTCTTACATCATCAATTGTGAATATAATATACACTCTATTCTCTTTATCAACCCACCCATTTTTCATTGACAAGGACATACGATCTAACATGACGCCATACAAGATCTTGGCATCACTGGATATTTTATCGAAAAATTCATCAGTAAATAGTAATTTTGGTATTCGGTAGAAAGAAAATTGCTCTGCTTGGCTGCCATAATAGTAATTAAAGTTTAAGTTCTCCATTTATTCACCCCGTTGTTTATTTGACCATTCATCTAATAATTGAAAGATTATCTCTTCAATCTGTTTGCTCGTATACTCTTTATCAAAATATCCTGCTAATCTATCTTGTTTAATTACTACTTTTCTTAGAACTGACTTATGATTTTCTAATAATAACTGTACGATATCGGCTGTTAGTTTTTCTTGACTACTATACTGTTTTAGTTGTTCCGCTTGTTGAGGCGTAGGATACACCTTGTTTGCTTGGATATCCTCCCATACCCAATCTTGTTCTTCTTCTTTTAGATAAGATAAATCTACTCCCGCGCCAAATGTAAGCTTCTTTTGATCTACTAAATCCAATAGTTCATTTATAAGATAGGTAAGGCGAATATAGCGTTGAATTGTTCTACCACTCTCTCCAGTATTCTCAGCAATTTTATCCGCTGTATTTTTTTCACCCTTGCTTCCCTGATGCTTCATTGCATCGTTCTTCATTTTGTAAGCGAAAGCCTTCTCACTAAATAGTAAATCTTCACGTTGAATATTAGAATCAACCATTATAATAACAGCTTCATCATCACTAATCTCTCGAATGATTACAGGCATAGATGATAAACCCGCTAGTTCACTACCACGCTTTCTTCTATGTCCCGATAACAGTTCATATCCTCCCCCTGCTCTAGGTCTCACTAGAGCAGGATTTAGGACACCATATTTTCGTATACTATCTACTGTTTCCTCCATCTTTGCATCGTCTAAAACACGAAATGGGTGACCTTTAAACGTGAATAATTCAGATAATTCTACCTCTGTCACTTTCTCAGACTCATCAAGTTTGAAATCTACATTGTTGTTTTCACCAAATAAGGTATCAAAGGATTGAAATTCTACTTTGGCTGCGCTATTTACTTTACTCATCTTCCAATACCTCCTTAGTTAAGTTACTATATGCACTAG
>JAHAJA010000026.1 GCA_018372435.1 Clostridiales bacterium
ATAAGGTATCAAAGGATTGAAATTCTACTTTGGCTGCGCTATTTACTTTACTCATCTTCCAATACCTCCTTAGTTAAGTTACTATATGCACTAGCAACCTTGCATTTGGGATCATGCATGTAGATACTTTTTCCTTCTACACTTGTCTCAGCAGCACGCACTGATACTGGTATGTATTGTTCGAAAATTCTTACATTTCTACCATAGGCCTCTTCTAGTTTATTGATTATCCCTTTAGCAAAATTAGTTCTGCTATCTACCATAGTTAGCAATATTCCCTCAATAGTCAGATTAGGATTGATTTGTCTACGTACCTTACCTATGGTCTGAATTAATTGTTGAAGGCCCTTTACGGGTAGATACTGCGATTGTACAGGAATCAACACCGTGTCAGCTGCAGCAAATGCATTAATTGTAATCATACCTAGAGAAGGCATACAATCTATTAATATATAATCATATTGCTCACGAATTTCATCTATATAAGTTTTTAAAGTAGTTTCTCTACTCATCTCATTTACTAATGTAACTTCAAGTGCCGATAACTCTATATTGGCAGATAAAATATCAACATTTTCATCATGTGCAAGGATTCCTGCTCGTGGCTCTATATCTTCTTCATTAATTGTGGCTAACAAAACTGTAGTTAATGTATCCTGTAAACTGTCAGGTTCTTTAAATCCTAAACTCGCTGTTAAACTGCCTTGTGCATCAGCATCAATTAATAAAACTTTCTTACCTTCTCTTGCTAACCCAATCCCCAGATTCACACATGTTGTTGTTTTACCTACTCCACTTTTTTGATTTGCTATAGCAATAACTTTACATTTACTCATATATTTGCCATTCAGTAATTTACATATAATGCCACGTTTGATATAATTCCAATATAATTATTTCACTAATACATATTTTTTTAGAACAAGTTCTTACACGGTTATTCAACCAAGGCTAAGAGAGGAAGTCGGGAACCTCTCTTTTTCTTTGTCATAAAATATTCCTTATACTCCATCCTATCATTATTAATTTAAATACATAAAAAGGGACATACAAATCACTTTTACATGATTCATATATCCCTATTACTTGCTTATAAGCATTATTTAATTAACTTTCGTCTTCCTGATTGCTTGTGTTCCCACTAACGAGGTCTACCACTACAGAAACCTTAATTCGATTAATTAATTGTTTGTTTCTATAATTTGTACCATTTCCATCAAATTGAAAAATCTTCACAAAGTGCGTAAATTCAAGGATTTCTATATAATTTGCCTTTGTAGTCTTACAATAGTCTCCACATGTACCGTCTGCGGAAACATATCCACCGCACAAACCTTCTCTACCTTATACCCATTCTCCTGCAAGATTACTAAATCCCTTGCCAATGAAGTAGGCTTACAGCTAATATATACTAATCTATCCACTCCATAATTAATAATCTTATTCAACGCTTTTGGATGGATGCCATCTCTTGGTGGATCAAGTACAATTAAATCCGGTTTATCTTTAATATCATCAATAACTTTAAGTACATCGCCTGCGATGAATTCACAGTTATCAAGCTTGTTAAGTTTTGCATTCTCTCTCGCTGCAACTACCGCTTCTTCTACGATTTCAACACCCACTACTTTCTTTGCTACTGGAGCAAGTAGTTGAGCAATTGTTCCTGTTCCACTGTATAGATCGAAGATTAATTTGTCTTTAGTTTCTCCAACGTATTCTCTTGCCTTACTGTACAGTACTTCAGCTCCAAGTGAATTAGTTTGGAAGAAAGAGAACGTGGAGATTTTGAATTTTAGGCCTAATAGTTCTTCATAGAAGAAATCTTTTCCATATAAGATTTCCATAGAATCGCTTTGAACCACGTCTGCTAAACTATCGTTGATGGTATGAGCGATTCCTACGATCTTTCCATTTAAGGAAAGTGCTAATAGTTGATCCTTAAATTCCCCTAATGCAACTTGTTGTTGAGATGAAGTTACTAAGTTGATAATCATCTCCCCTGTTTTCACTGCACGACGAACAAGTAGATGTCTTAAGTATCCTTGATGAGAGTTCTTTTTATAGAAACTAATTCCTCTCTCACTGAAGTAGTTCAATACAGTAGTAAGGATTTGATTATAGTCTTCGTCTACGATTTTACAATGAGATGCGGTTACGATATCGTGGAAACTTCCCTTCTTATGAAGTCCTAATGCAAGTGGACCATCTTTCAATTCATCTCCGAAAGAGAATTCCATCTTGTTACGGTATCCCCATTCCACAGGACTTCCAAGGATTCCTTCGAATTCATACTCTTCACATACTTCATCAGTTAATTTCTTGACTTGAGATGCTTTGAGACTTAATTGATTATCATAAGAAAATGATTGATAAGTGCAACCACCGCAAGGTCCGAAATGTGGACATAATGCTTCACGATTCTCAAAAACAGATTTCTCAACTACCTCTTTTAATCTACCTTCTGCTCTTCCTTGGCGTTTCTTACTAATGGAGAAACGTACTTTCTGACCCAGTAATGCATTCTTGATGGTAACTTTCGTGTCCTCTATCATAACGATTCCCTTGTTAGGAAAATCTACTCTTTCTACAATGCCTTCGAAAACTTCGCCTTTTTTCATCTTAACTACCTTTTCTTTCTATATATTAATTCAATATTTATTATAGCCGTTGATAAATCCGTATCTTTAGAGATACCTCATGATATTTTAACATAGGATTCCCAATTCAACAATTATATATTTCATTTTTCTCTGTTATCTTCTATAATAAGAGTATTATACAAAGCGTTTCTATTGTAAAATTAACTTAGTCATCATTGTTGCATCTTATCTTAGTACATCATATCTTCCTACTAAGATTCAATAAGATGTACTGTAGATATGTTTTACTTTAGATCCATCAGCTAGCACTATAATAATAACCGTATATTCTAACGGAGGACATACCAATGCAATTTACAATAGATTCTTATGAAATCACCTATCAAGTGCAATATGCGAAGCGCCAGAAGATCACCATGGAGTTAAGCCCAGAGGGACTTGTAAGCTTGAAAGCTCCACTTAAGACGCCAGTTGATGAGCTTGAGAAATTCCTAATTAGCAACAAAAAGTCTATCCTTAAGTTATATAAGAGTTTGGAAAACCGTACCTATATCTCTCGTGAGAAGAAGTATGACGAAGAGGAGAATTTTCTATTCCTAGGGAAAGCGTGTAAACTGAGCGAGTTGTTGACTGAAATTCCAGAAACTGAAGAAGCGGTTCAGGCCGCCCTTTACTCTTTCTACACTAAGCGTACCAAAGAGATTACCAAGGAACGAGTGAAATACTATGAAAAAGTAATCGGGGTGAAAGCTAAGAGCGTAACTATAGTTAATTCACCAAAAACTTGGGGAACCTGCAATTCCAATAAGGAATTAACCTTCAATTATCGTTTATCAATGGCTGCTCCTGCTGCCATTGATTATGTTGTAATTCATGAGCTTTGCCATATACTTCACTTGAACCACGATCGCTCATTCTGGAGAAAAGTAGGGAGTTTTGATTCTAGATACGAATCACACCAAGCATACCTAGCACAGTTTGGCGCATTTATGACGATCTAACAAGGCGTTACTTTCAAGTTTCCTTTAATAGATTAGCTTCCCCCTTGCAATTGACACTTTCTGAATATATAATAAATTCTAGATGCTACTTAAAAGTTAATGGATAGCTTATAAGTGACTAAAGTTAATGCAAAACTAGTCAAAGAGATATTTACACTCTGCTTGCTAAGTAGGCTCAGTTTCTTTATAACTGATAACTTACTTCGTTTGCACATGTCAATATCATACCAAACATTTCAATTAATAAAGGAGGCTTTTTTATGTCTAAAATTGACGTAGTAAGAAGCGATATGATGGCTGCTATGAAAGCAGGCGAAAAAGAAAAGAAAAATGCTCTTTCCGCATTATTAACTGCTCTTAAGAATGCAGCAATTGATAAAAGAAGTGATTTAACACAGGAGGAAGAAGACAGCGTAGTATTAAAGGAAATCAAGGTATTAAAGGAAAGTATTGATTCTTCTCCAGCTGATCGTACTGAATTCATCGAGGATTGCCAATTCCGAATTGATGTAATGCAAGCATATGCTCCTGTATTCATGTCCGAAGATGAAATTAAGGCAACAATTCAAGGTGTGTTAGATGAACTTGGTATTACCACTCCAGCAGCCAAAGACAAAGGTAACATCATGAAAAACCTTATGCCTAAAGTAAAAGGTAAGGCAGACAGTGCTCTTGTTAACCAAATGGTAAGTAAATTATTCGCTTAATAGTTGCTAGCAACTTCTATAATTAAAAATAGAAATTAGTGAATATAAAATAAACAAAAATGAGTTCATTAAGTATGTACGATTATGATTGTATCTACTAATGAACTCACTTTTTATTATTATGAACTATATTATCCGGATAGGAGCTTTGCATTAAAAACTTAAATCACATAAGAAACTCAACCAACTTTAGATGAATAAATATTCCATAGTACTTTTTTAAGTAGAATGGACCTTTTAACTTCATAATCCTATTTTATAAAACCTCATCAATGAATCCATCGTATCAGCAAGATTTTGTTCACTCAAGTCCTTAGCCTCTTCAAAGCTCATAGGTGCTCGATTGATACTAAAGATCGACGTAACCCCCATATCATAGGCAGCTTCGATGTCCTCTGCAATCGAACCAACCACTGCGATCACAGGAACATTCTCTACCTTCGCACGCATCGCTATTCCAATTACAGCCTTTCCACGAAGGCTTTGGCTATCAATACGCCCCTCACCTGTGAATACCATGTCCGTTCCTATTAACAATTCATCGAATTTAATGAGATCTAATAACGTGTCGATACCAGAACGAAGTTTTCCTTGAAAGAAAGAAACCACACCAGCCCCGAAGCCTCCTGCTGCACCTGCACCTGGCATTTTACTAACTCTTTTTCCTAAAACTTCTGCGATTACATCTGCTAAGGATTGTAGATTGTAATCAAGTAGTTCAACTGTAGATGCATCTGCACCTTTTTGTGGTGCGAATACATATGCTGCTCCTTCAGGCCCATACAGCGGATTATCAATATCACACATTGCCGTTACTTTTATCCCCTGTAACAGTTCCTGTGTTATACTATTGTCGATATCAGCTATCTTTGTTAAGCTATCAGCGGTAGGTATGAATTCTTTTCCCATCGTATCAAAGAAACAGGTACCTAATGCCCTAGCTGCTCCAACCCCACAATCATTGGTACAACTACCACCTAATCCAAGAATAATCTCCTTACAACCTTGTTCAATAGCATGTTTCATCATTTGACCTACGCCATATGTGGTAGTTTTTCTTGGATTTAATCCGTATTCACTGTTCATTGCTAACATAAGACCTGCTGCACTCGCCATCTCAATTACCGCGGTATCTCCTAATCTAGCATAATAAGTTTCAATTGTTTCTCCGTATGGTCCAGTCGTTCTAAGCGTAATCTTCTTAGCATCAGTTGCATGTAAAAAGCAGTCAACGGTACCTTCTCCACCATCAGCTATTGGTACTTTAATCGTTTCACATGAGGGAAAATGTTTCTTCACTACTGCTTCCATTACGTTGCATATTTGAATGGATGATAACGTTCCTTTGTATGAATCTGGTATAATAATACAGCGCTTCATCTGTTTCCTCCGTGATCTTTATATATGATTCTCAACATACACAGCAAATTCCTTGATTGATATTGGTTTAGAATAATAATATCCTTGTGCTATGTCACAAGATATATTCTCTAAGAATTTCTCTTGCTCTATTGTCTCCACACCTTCACAAACTACTTTCATATTAAGCTTATGTGCTAGCTCAACCACGTTTTCTATAACATCTCTTTTCGCTTGTGATTTTTCAGAATCTGTTAAGAATTCTCTGTCGATCTTAAGTATATCCGCTGGCATCTCAGTAAGTAGATTTAATGAAGAATATCCGCTACCAAAGTCATCAATTGCAATCTTAATGTTGCATTCTTTTAGTTGATTTACAACTCGAACCAAACGAGTATGATTCTCAATATAGAAAGTTTCTGTTACTTCTAATTCAATTAGTTGCCCATCTACTCCCGTATTCTTCATTATTGCAAATATATTATCTACATATTGAGGATTTGAGAAGAGATATCTAGATTGATTTACCGAAATTGGGAATGTAGGTAAATCATTCTTAACTCTATTCACTATATACTCTGAGACTTCATTAAGCACATAGTAATCCAACTCCTCAATGAATCCGTTTCGCTCAAAAACAGGTATGAACTGATCTGGAAATATCATAGTTCCATCTGGCTTTACCCAACGAATCAATGCCTCTGCGCCAACTAGCTTTTTCGTCTTAAGATCTACTTTAGGCTGATAGAATACTTTAAATTCCTTATCATTTAGGGCTTTCTTCATCTCTTCTTCTATCCGTGTTTCAAGTATTAGCTTTTCCTCCATCTCGTCCGTATAGATTACGTATAAGGAATGTCTTTTATCTTTATCCACTTTTCGTGCCAAGATGGCCTTATCAATCATGTTAGCAACAGCTTCCTTACGATTCTCAATTTGATATAATCCGAAATTCATAGTAATTGGAATATCTAGCTTATATTCTAGCCTTGCTTCATCTAAGAAATAATATATCTCTTGGATTAACTTAATATAGTTTGTGTTCTCAATTAATATTGCAAACTCATCATCGGATATCCTGGAAATAATCTCATCCTTTATTAATAAAGTTCGTACTTTACTTATAATAGTTTGCAATAAGTCATCTCCTACTTTTCTACCATAATACTGGATAAAATACTTGAACCGATAGATATCGAATACCATGATGTAGTATTGTTTATTCTCCTGCTCTGCTAAGATTTTTGGAACAAGTTTTTCAAAATGTAGCTTGTTGTAGCAGCCTGTTAATTTATCAAACGCGACTATTCGTCTGTACAACCTTTGTAGAATGATAATCAGTACCACAATTACGAATAATGACAGTAGTGCAACAACTAAAATCATCTTACTGTACTCACGTAAGAAGGCGGATAGGCTAAATACGGAATGTTGATTGCTAAGTTCCATATTAATAGTTTCACACGAATCCATCGGTGACAAATACTGAATGCAATTATTAATGATCCCAATAAGTCGACTATCTGCATCGCTTGGTACTCCCATAGTAATTTCGATCTTTGCATTAGCCATTTGATTAACTAAGATTTCTTCGTCTCCACTGTTACGTAAAGCTTTGTTAACATTATAATAATCAATTACTGCAAAATCTGCTGTCTTTTTTTCTATTGCCTCTATACAATCTTCTAGTGTATCTGCCCAGAGGATATGGCGTACTTGAAATTGTTTATAAAAATAATTACTAAGATGTTTCATAGACTTAACTGCTACAAGATTCAAGTCCTTTGTTTGATGAATGTATTCTTTCACACTCAATAACATTACCTGATTTGTAAAATAGGGCGATGTAATGTTTATATTCCTGTTCGATAATTGTTGTTTTATATTGGGGATTACCGATATTAGATCAATTTTCCCAGTATCCATATCCCTATTCATATCTTCTAAAGAATCATAAGGATAATATGTAAATTGTAAACCTGACAGCTTCTCTATTCGTTTACATAATTGAATCAATGCACCTGCTGCCTCTCCTTTTTCATTATAATAAGAATATGGGTACCAATCTTTTAGATATGCAACTCTCAAATTTTCCGTATCATTTATATAGGACATTTCACTTTTCGTGAATAATGGCTGCGTTGATGTAACACTCGTTCCATAGTATTCCTCATATAACTGCATCTCAAAGTAAGGATTATTACATTGTATCTGCTTCATTGCATCATCTAATGGTTCAAGTAACTCTTCGTTTCCTTCTTTTGTCATAAAATAAAACGGATCTACACTGAATTTTGCAACCATTCGAAATGTATCTTTCCATGAAAGGCTCCCTGCAACCATTGCATCGATTTCACCGGCCTGCAACGCATTCTGCATCAACTCATCTGTATCATATTCCTTACTATTATATTGAAAGCCCATCTTTTTTGCATAATCTGCAAATTCATTATTCTGAAAGCTGCCTTTTAGGAAACCGATATCACAATTATTAAACGCTTGTATATCATTATAATAAAATGTCTTGTTATCCGATTTCACTAATAAAACACCATACTCCTTACCGCAGGAATACTTTGAAAAGTCAAACTTCTCATCTCGTTCTTTTGAATACTGAGCGTTGCATAGGAAATCTATTTCCCCATCCTCAAGTTTTTGTAAACAATTTTCCCAAGTATCATATACATATTCATAATTCCAGTTCGTATACTTTGATATCTCTTCTAGATATGCAACACCATAACCTGAATACTCATCAGTAGCTTCTTCTTCTATAAACCTAGCGTAATCAATATAACCAATTTTTATTGTTTTGCGCTCTTTTCCTAGCGTATGAATAGGTATAATGCAAGTGATAATAAGTAACAAAAAAAACAACCGACTCTTTTGTTTCATATGTACTCCTCCTAAACTGATAATCAGAATAAAAGACAATATTATACTTCTTTCTCTTATATTATATATTATCTTCCTTATTATTTCATTATATTTTTACCAAGTTATAATAGAAACCTTATATACTAACCCCTTGTTTCCATTTTTCTATTGGTATATAATGAATCACAGTTAATATAGACAAACTTTCATCTATCAGAGGTAATTTTTCATTCAATAAAATAGATAGTAAAACGTGAATTTCTATCATTGACGCCACTAACTTACACACAGAAAGGATAATACTATGAAATACGAATTAGATATTCATACACATACAATAGCAAGTGGACATGCCTATAATACTTTGCAAGAGATGATTCATACAGCAAAGGAAAAAGAACTTAAATTATTAGGAGTATCCGATCATGCCATTGCGATGCCTGGAACTTGTCATTTATTCTACTTCCATAATCTAAAGGTAGTCGAAAGACAATATGGTGATTTAGAACTTATGCTTGGTTCAGAAGTTAACGTTATCGGTTATAACGGGGAACTAGACTTAGATGAAGAGACTCTTAAAGGTCTCGATTATGCCATCGCAAGTCTTCATACTCCTTGCCTTGCACCCGGAACAATGGCACAGAATACCAATGCATTGATCAAAGCTATGGAAAATCCACATATCAATGTAATTGGACATCCAGATGATTCCCGTTTTCCTATTGATTATGAACAATTAGTACTTGCAGCTAAGAAAAACCATGTCCTTATCGAAATCAATAACAGTTCCTTGAATCCAAAAGGATTCCGTCAAAATGCAAGGGAGAACGATATTACAATTCTAAATCTCTGTAAGCAATATGATGTACCTGTTTGCTTAAACAGTGATGCTCATATCTCATCCGATATTGGTAATACAATATTCATTGATCCATTACTAGCTGAGACGAATTTCCCAGAAGAACTTATAATAAATACTTCTGTTGATAAATTCAAACTCTTCCTATCGAACAAATAAGTTATGTGCTATTTTCAGTGTATATCCCTGTATTTTCAATAAATATCAGAATATTCACAAAGTGTATGACATTTCATTATAACTTACAGGAATAGTTTCTATAACATCCTTACGTTTCCCTCTTTACTTTATAACTTTATCGTGGTAAAATATTATATATTTCAAAAAAGGAGCGTAAGGAATGAGTAAGAAGATTAGAACCACTGCTGTAGATTATTTGTTTGAAGCAATTCTAAGTCTTAAAGATAACGAAGAATGCTATACATTCTTTGAAGACGTTTGCACAGTGAATGAACTATTATCTCTCTCTCAAAGATTTGAAGTTGCGAAGATGCTTCGTCAACATAAAACATATCTTGAAATTGCAGAGAAAACTGGTGCTTCAACCGCTACCATCAGCAGAGTGAATCGTTCCCTCAACTACGGAAACGATGGTTACGATATGGTCTTCTCCCGTTTAGGAGAATTATTCGAAGATGAATCTACAGATTCTGAACAATAGAATGACATATAGAAAAAGAACGTTAGGTGGGACAACCTCCTAACGTTCTTTTTCTATATGTTTTTTTATATGTCATTCTATATAATCTATTCTTTATAACCTATTCTTTTTTAGGTGAAGCTTTTTCAGCTTCTTTTTCTTTTTTCTTCTTAGGCTTATCCTCATCCTGATTAATATTTATGGAATCAATTAATCTCTCAATAATAGCCTTCTTTACATACACATCAAAACTTAGCATACAAATCATGGAGAATGTCGATAGAAAATCCTTCTCTTCTTCTGGCGCTTTTTCGAAAGTAGTTTTCGACCTTGTATACTTCTTCATCACATCTTTCACTAGTAAATCAATATGTTCTTTTTCAAGGCTGAACACTTCACTGTAGATGTCCTCTAAGTCAATTCCCATATCAGATTGATAATACATCTCTGTTAAAGGATTCAATATATTCTGGATATCCGTAATTGAGAGAATATTCTTATAATAATATATAAATATTAATAATATCATATGTTCTTTCGTATATTTCTTCTTGTTCGGTGGGGGTAATAGATTATTCTTAGTGTAGTTGTTAATCATCGTTTTGGTTAACATCTTATCATCTTTATCACGTATGTTTGACTTAAGATGCTTGTCCATATACGTAGTAACCTGATCCATGTATAACTCTATATTCGGTATGTCCTCTGCCTTAATGTAATCAATTTTTTTGATATCATTTAATAATTTATTCATATATTCATCTCTAGATATATCCAATTTTATCACCTCGTTGTATATATTATATAGTATTTGATACTAGATAACAAGTACTAAATAACAATATCTCTATCAAATTAAGTATGAATATGAGTTGTAACCTATTATAGATAATGCTATAATATAAACATATGTTTGTAACTTACAGTTACTGATTTTACCATTTTATAAAGATAGGCGGTATTCATTATGAGTATTTATGATACACTTAATCCTCAGCAGTTAGAAGCTGTTAAACACAACAAAGGTCCCTTACTTATATTAGCAGGTGCTGGTTCGGGAAAGACCAGAGTTCTTACCCATCGAATTGCATACTTAATTGACGAACTTGATGTAAATCCATGGAATATATTAGCCATTACCTTCACAAACAAAGCTGCTAAAGAGATGCGTGAAAGGGTTGATAACATAGTTGGATATGGTTCTGAAAATATCTGGGTAAGTACGTTCCATTCAACCTGTGTACGTATCCTTCGTCGATATATCGACTGTCTTGGTTATGATAAAAACTTTACTATATATGATACAGATGACCAAAAGACCTTAATCCGTGACGTGTGCAAATATCTTAACATTGATACAAAAACCTACAAGGAACGCTCCATATTAAGCGTTATCTCCGCAGCGAAAGATGAGTTAATTACACCAGAGAGATATGAGCGAGAAGCACAGGGAGATTTAAATAAAAGTAAATATGCAAGCGTTTATAAGGAATATCAAAAGCGTCTAAAACAAAACAATGCGCTCGACTTTGATGATCTGATATTCAAAACAGTAGAACTATTCGAAAACCACAAAGAAGTTCTTGAATATTATCAAAAACGATTCAAATATATCATGGTTGACGAATATCAAGATACCAACACAGTTCAGTTTAAACTTATTAGTACTCTTGCTTCTAGACGTAACGAAGATGGCGAGATTGAACATAATCTATGTGTTGTAGGTGATGACGACCAATCCATCTACAAATTCCGTGGTGCCAATATCTACAATATACTTAACTTTGAAAAGCAATTTCCTTCGACTAAGGTAATAAAGCTTGAACAAAACTATCGTTCCACAAGCACTATTCTAGATGCAGCAAACGAAGTAATTCATAATAATCTTGGGCGTAAGGACAAGCGTCTATGGACAGATAATGGTGAGGGAGAACCCTTATCCTTTACTCAATTTGATACAGAATATGAAGAAGCCAATGAAATTGTTTCAGATATGTATAACTTAATACTAAACGATGGCCACGACTATAACGAATTTGCCATTCTCTATCGTACCAATGCACAGTCCCGTATATTCGAAGAGAAATTAATTCTTCGTAATATTCCTTATAAGATTGTTGGCGGTACTAACTTTTATCAAAGAAAAGAAATCAAAGATATCTTAGCATACCTTAAAACAATAGATAATGGCCTTGATGATATTGCTGTAAAACGTATCATTAATATACCACGTCGTGGAATTGGCTTAACCACCATTGACCGTGTAACTGATTATGCAATATGGAATGGAATGAGCTTCTACGAAGCATTAAAACATGCTGAGTCTATTCCAGGCTTAGGACGTGGTACTTCAAAGATCTCCCCATTTGTTAGTTTAATTGAAGTCCTAAAGTCAAAGATGGCAAATCCAGAGTATTCCCTAGAGGATTTAATTAATGAGGTTTTAGAAGCAACTGGTTATCTAAGCGAACTTGAAGCGGAAGATACCGAAGAAGCCCAAGGAAGAATTGAAAATATTAACGAATTAATTAATAAAGTGGTTTCTTATGAAAAGACAACGGAAGAAGAACCTAGCTTGAGTGGTTTCTTAGAAGAAGTTGCATTAGTAGCGGATATTGATAATTTAGAAGACTCTAATAATGTTGTTGTTTTAATGACACTTCATTCAGCAAAAGGTCTTGAATTCCCTTATGTATACTTATGTGGAATGGAAGAAGGAATCTTCCCAAGTTATATGTGTATCAATTCTGATGATCCTACAGACATTGAAGAAGAACGTCGTCTTTGTTATGTTGGTATCACCCGTGCAATGAAGAGATTGTATCTTAGTGCGGCTAGACAACGTATGGTCAGAGGGGAAACACAATTCAATCGTCCTTCCCGTTTCATAGGAGAGATACCACGCTATTTATTAAGCCAGTCCTCCTCATCGGGTAAGCGTTATAGTCCTGGAGGTAATTCGTCATCCCAATTTGGTGGTTCTCCCGCTAAGACTCCTTACTACGGAAGCGGTTCAACACAAAAAGGCGGCACCTGGACACCTCAAGAGAATACGCAATCGGACGGGAAAGATGTCTTTGCAAATAATCCATTTATCACCAAAGGCTTTGGTGGATCAAGTAAACTTGGTGCTACTACTTTCGATAAAGTCAAACCAATTCCTGCTGTTATTGATTATGGTGTAGGTGATACTGTTAAACATATCAAGTTCGGTGTTGGTATCGTATCTGAGATGATAAAACAAGGTGATGACTATATAGTAAGTGTAGATTTTGATACATTAGGTACCAAAAAAATGAAGGCCTCTTTTGCAAAATTACAGAAATTATAGAAAGTAAGTTTTTGGGTCTTAGTTTTGTCCTGATTATATTTTATTATTCTTACGATAATTTATTAAATAATTCAATACTATAGTAAAATATAAACTTTCGTGGTATAATAGTATGGATATCAACTAGTCAGACATACCGTTTGATTAGTACGAAAAGAAAGGATGTGTACGTATGAATAACAAAATCGAAGAATTACTAAGTGCTGTAAAACTAAATGACCTTATCTCTAGAAAGCAAATTCAAGAAAAGAAAAAAAATAAAGCATTATGTGTAGTAGCCATTATTGCTGCTGTAGCTGCTATCGCTGCTGTCGTTTATGCTATTTACAAACGTTGTACACCTGATTATCTAGAAGACTTTGATGAAGACTTCGATGACGATTATGACGATGATTTTGAAGATGATTCTTTTGAAATTGAAGAAGACTCTGAAGAAGCAGAGCAAGAAGATACAGAAAACTTCGAAGAAGAATTAGAAGAGAAATAATTGGTAACTGAATCGTTACCGTAATATTAAGTAGTTTAATAGCAATATATATAAATAACTCCAATCACTGACTTAGTGATTGGAGTTATTTTTTATTCTTCCCTAAAGGCCATCTTAAGTAAGATTGGGGGATATTACTGTTGTAATAACTACAACAATAATAGCGGTGTTTCTATAACTTATCTATAGTATACCCATATAGGCAAAAAATACAGATACCACACCAAGCTACTACTTGCTTAGTGCGATATCCGTGTTTTGAAACTCTATCATTTTATTATCGCTCAATTGCTTTGTTAGAATAATCAGTAGTTACTAGGTCTGCATATGGAACTTTACCATCAATTACGCCAGCTTCAAGAAGAATGTCTTGTAATAAATCAAAACTTGCTTCCTCAAACACGGTATTGTCTTTCCAAGTTCCTTGATCATAATATCTCTTAATAATTGATACTATTTTTTCGTCTTCTGTCTCTTTAAATTGAGGTTTTATAACTTTTGCAATTTCTTCTGGTGTGTGTGTGTTAACATAATCAAGACCTTTTTGAATAGCATTTGTGAATTTTTGAATGATTTCAGGATTCTTCTCGACATAGCTCTTCTTAGCTGAATAAGCGGTATAAGGTACTTTACCACTCTCTACACCAAGTGAATCCACTACATGGCCTTTTCCTTCCATCTCAAGTGCAGTTGCAGCTGGCTCGAATTCTACGGTATATTCACCCGTTCCAGTTGAGAATGCTTCTGCGGTTAATCCAAAGTCAATATTCTGAATAATTGTTAAATCCTTCGTAGGATCAAGACCGTTTTTCTTCAGAATATACTCAAGAACCATCTGAGGCATACCACCTGCACGTCCTCCGATAACTGTCTTTCCAACTAAATCCGTCCATTTGAAGTTATCGTTTGCTTCTCTAGCAACTAAGAAATTACCTGCACGTTGTGTTAATTGGGCAAAATTAACAACATAATCATCTGCACCCTCATTATACACGTATATTGAAGATTCAGAACCCATGAAGCCTATTTCTGCTTCCCCAGATAATACTGCTGTCATAGTTTTATCAGCACCAAATCCTGTTACTAATTCTACATTTAATCCCTCGTCTTTGAAGTATCCAAGTTCAAGAGCTACATACTGAGGCGCATAGAAGATAGAATGTGCAACTTCGTTTAATGTTATCTTTGTAAGTTTACTGTCTTTCTTACAGCCAACCAATGAGGTCATTACCATAAGGAGTACCAGTACAATTGCTGTTAGTCTCCTTTTCATAAGAATCTCCTTGCATATTTTACATGTAATACTATATTCTTTATATATAACCTCTGTGCATGGCCGACTCCTATATTCCTTTTTTAAATTGTTTCACCATTCTATACATATGCAATCATCTGCTATATGAAATGTTTCAAAATACCTATTTTCTTTTGGAATCCATTCAGTAATAAATCGTTGTAATTTCTCTTCACCGTTTCTTTTTCTTATGTTATCAACCTGCTCATTCTCGTTGATATTCATAAAAATCTTCACATCATAGGGGTCATTAAAATAAGGATGCAGACTATATGATCCTTCCATGATATTCAACCGATGTTTCTTAATAAGAATTTCCTCTTTGATTTTACCTTCCATACAACTATAAGGTCGATAGATTACATCCGTTCCACTAAGTACGGGTCCCATAACCTCTGTTTGGAATCTTTCATAATCTACATTTCCTCCAATTTGTGCAAGTCTTTCTTCTGTCCTTTGATATCCTTGCAAAAAGAAGTCATCAAGATGGAAGAGATTACAATTATAAATATCTTTTAGATAATATCCTAATGTTGTCTTACCGCTCGCACATTTGCCATCAATAGCTATGAGTATTGTTTCTCTATCCGAAGCTTCTAAGACTCTATTAATTGCTTCCTTTGCCGCAGCAAATCTCTTGACGCAAGCCTCTTTCATAATTAGTCTATGCTCTTCCATTACTCATTCCCTCCGACTGCTGCACTCTTCGTAATTGATATACAATAAGTGGAATGAATATCAACTGGATTATAATCCCTGGGATTGCATTTACATAAGCTTGTACCAAGAAAATCTTCCATGTAAATGTGTTACCAAGTGCACGGAATAATCCAAAGGATGTAATTCCCCATACAACTCTGCCGGCAAACATAGCAATGATTAAGGATATATAGATTCCCCATCTTTTATCACTTAATTTGTGGTATAACAATCCAGTAACAAGGCCATATGTAGCTAACTCCATCGACATTGCAACCGCGATTGGCATCATTGGTGGCGCTCCAAACAGCACACTTCTCAGTAGCGGAACGATGAACCCCGCAATCAAACCATAAGGCCCGCCACATAGGAAGCCACATAAGATAATCGGAATATGCATCGGTAAAAGCATATTACCTATGCTTGGAATCTGCATCGTCACAAAAGGTAAGACAAGACCTAATGCGATAAAGAATGCAGTTAAAACCAATTTTATTGTTTTATTCTTCTGTATCATTTCAATCCTCCGTTATCTGTTTTAATCTTCTGTCTCATGGAAAAAGCTAATAATAGAATTTGCAATTTCAGGATGCGAATTATGAATCTGATTTAAATAGCGGAATGCACTACCTTCATAATTCTGTATTTCTCCAAACAAGCCAATCTCATAACAATTTCTAATAATATTAATGACACAATTATCAAAATGATTCTCTTTACACGATTTACATTGCTTTAAAATATGAGCAATTGCCTCTTCTAAATGTTCTGTATCGAAAACTTTAAAATCTGTAAGTGGAATTTGTTGCGCTCCATTTACCACATATGTATTCTCTTCCTTAAAACATTGTGTAATACATTTTTTGGCATATCCAATAATACAATCATTATGACTACAAGTACCACAAACCTCTTCACTCATGCAACTTTTGCTCAAATCTGTTAAAACTAAATCATAATTAAGTTCTGAATTCAAAATTCCCATTACAAACCTCCATTTTTCTTTTGTTTTCTTAATTTTATATATAACCGTCAAAAATAATATCATTCCACGATTTCTTATTATACTATACTAACTGGTGTTTGGCAATTTTAAGCCTAGTTAGTTGGGAATTATTGTTGGTTTCCCCTTTATTCTATAGCTTTTTACTAGTCTTGTATTCATAAAAAGCACCTCTGGGTTAATTACTTTTAACTCACTCAGAGATGCTTCCATATACATTATTTAATTTTCCTATATTTATCTACCATTACCTGGTTGTACTTGACTATCCTGTCCTTGACTTTCATCTGAGCTACTTTGGTTTGAGGATTGGCTACTTGATGCTTCACTCTTACTACCTAATTTAACGCTAAGGGTCTTCTCTTGGTAGCTTCCATCAATTAATCTATTAACTACAATTTCTACTTTTTCTCCAGCTTTTCTATTACTTAGTAGTTCTGATAATTGTGACATTGATTTAACTTCTCTTTTATTGAATGATGTAATGACATCACCACTGTGAATACCAGCTTCACTCGCAGGAGATTTCTCACTTACTTGACCTACATAAACACCAATTGGCATTCCGTATCTTTCAGAGATTGTACTTGTTACATCTTGACCAGTAATACCCAAGTATGCCTGCTCATCTTCAGATATATCTACTTTGCTCATTAAGTCATTAATAATTGGAACTGCATAAGTTATAGGAATTGCATATCCCATGCTTTCTACTTTTTCTGAAGCGTATTTTACGGAGTTAATACCAATTACACGTCCTTGTGAATCAAGTAAAGCGCCACCACTGTTACCAGGATTGATTGCAGCATCTGTTTGTAACAACTTCATTGTATAATCTTCAGTTGCAACTTCACGATCTTTCGCGCTGATATAACCTACAGTTACAGATTGTCCGTAACCAAGTGCATTACCAATAGCGATAGCCATCTCACCAACTTTAACGTTATCAGAATCACCTAATGTTGCAACACGAATTGTATTCTTTGTATCCTCAGTTAAACTAGATAACGGTATTGAAATTACGGCAAGGTCTGCGCCTGAATCAGTACCTTTTACTTCCGCATTGGCTTTCGATTCATCGCTGAATGTAACTTCTACCGTTTTAGCCCCTGATACCACGTGATTATTTGTAACGACTAAAACTTCTTTATCATTCTGTCCAATGATAATTCCTGAACCACTACCTGTGGCTTCTTGGTTATAAACTCTACCGAACATATCTTGTTGTTGTATGACTGAAGTACTATCAATAGATACGATTGAAGGCATTACATTCTCTACTACTTGAGATACATCGGTTGCACCGTTTGATGTAGAAGAATCTGTTGTAACTTTCTGTACTCCTGCATCTGATGCTTTACCTGAGTCAATATTTAGGTTTGTCTCAAATTTTTGACCAGATCCATTTGTAGAGGAAAATCCTCCTTGTACTGCCTGAAAACTTAGAGATGCAATAACACCGAAGGCTATTGCTGCAACTGGAACTTTTACAAAACCTGGTATTTTTCTTTTTCTCTTTGTATCTTGTATTGTTTCTTCTACTATAGTTGTATCGATAGTTGGTTGATAACTGTATAAGTTTTCGTAATTCTCCATATTTTCTTGATTATTATTCATTCCATTATTCATAATAATTTTCTCCTTTCACTATACCTGTTCTATTTGACTATTCGTTGTTTTTCAACTAATAGTTATAATTGATTTCCTTTGATGAATATAGTTTAGCAAGAAATTATGTTCAATTTGTGATTGCCTTTTGAAGAAATTGTGAACACATTGTGATAACATTGTGTTCACAAATATAATTTTACAATAAAAGGGTTTTGTAAAATCCATATTAGATTTCACAAAACCCTTTTTATATATGACACTAGAATATTATCTTATTTATTTTTTAAACTTTCTAATCTTGCTTCCATTGTCTTGTTGAAGTTTTCAACTTTTCTTTCATATTCTGTATTCATGAATGTCGAAGTAAGCATGAAATCTGCAGTTGCACGGTTGTTTGCAATTGGGATATCATATACAACTGCTATACGTAGAAGCGCTTTCACGTCTGGATCATGTGGTTGAGCAGCTAATGGATCCCAGAAGAATACGACAAAATCAATGTTTCCTTCTACAATTCTTGAACCAATCTGTTGGTCACCTCCAAGTGGTCCACTGTTGTATCCTTTAACAGGTAGATTAACTTTGTCAGCGATTAAACGTGCCGTTGTACCCGTACCACATAAGATGTGATTCTCTAAAACCTCTCTATGTTGCGTAACCCAATCTACTAGTTCTGCTTTCTTACTATCATGCGCAATTAATGCAATGTGTTTTTGTTTTCCAATTGTGAAATTAATAAAATCGTCTTTAATCATATATTTTCTCCTATCTGTACTATTATTGTTACTATTTTATCTACAGTCTATTCTGTTTTTATGTTACCCAACACCCGAACAGATGATGCCTCTTCTTTAATACCTCGAAGCGCATTAATAACTCCTGCATCGCAAAGATTTCCCTCAACATCCACAAAGAATCGGTACTCAAAATTCTTTCCGTTAATTGGTCTTGATTCAATCTTTACCATATTTAAATTATTATATATAAAATGAGATAACATATTATATAAGGTACCACTCTTATGTGGTAATTCAAAACAGATGCTAACTTTGTTCGCATCCTTAAGAAAAATCTTCTGGTTTGCTATTATAATAAATCTTGTACAATTGGTATTATCAAAATTAATGGAATCTTTTAGAATCTTCAATCCATAACACCCCGCTGCCTTCTTACTACCAATAGCTGCTTGTGTAATGTCCCCATCTTCCATAACTTTCTTAGCACTAGCCGCAGTACTTAGATATTCTTTCTTCTCAATATAATCATGTTCTTCTAAGAACTTCGCACACTGCATTAATGGCTGTGGGTGGGAATAAACGGTTTTCAGATTCTCTATTGTTGCACCTTCTAAACCAAGTAGTGCATTCTGAATCTGAACAACATGTTCTCCTACTATATAATTATCATATTCTAGTAGTAAGTCATAGATGTCCGAAATTCCACCTGTTGACGAATTCTCAATTGGAAGAACTCCATAATCTGCTCTACCTTCTTTAACGGCTTCCATTACCTTACGGAATGTTAATTCGTTAAAGCTGTCAATATCGGTTCCAAAATAATCCTCCATACATTGTTGTGTATATGTGCCTTCTTGACCAAAGAATACGACCTTGGTGTCTGCCGTAATTGGTAGTTTATCTATCGCCTCAAAAGATTTTGAAACACTCTCTGTTTTTACTAATGTGTATTGTAATTTACGACTGATGGACATAATCTGTGTGAATAGCTCCTGAGCAGCATGCTTATTAAATTCATTGCTGGCTAAAGAACCTAACGTTTCTAATTTCTCATCTTCCCGTTGTTTGTCATACACTTTCTTACCTACACTAATCTTATACTCCGCAACATTCTTTGCTATATCCATACGTTCTTCTAGCAAGGAAATAATTTGCCTATCTATGCGGTCTATATCTTCTCTACTCTTCAGTAAATCTACCATTGGGACCTCCATGTTATGCCTTATACTCTGATCTATTCCTAAATCATATAGAATTGATAACTATTAACTACTGATTATTATATACCAGTCAATCCACTATTTGCAAGTAACGTATTAAATTTTGCACGTAAATCTGTCTCCATGGTTTTGTTCTACCTGGTGTTTTTTCTTCTTCGTATAAGTAGAACTATGTTTTTCCTCTTCTTCCTCTTTACGCTTCTCCTTAGCTGTAGGTAATTCAATGTATCGTTTGCTTTTCATAGCCTTGGCAGATTCATCAGCAATTGCAGCTTGTTCCATCTGAGAATCTTCGTTCGTACCTCGTACTCCTGACATATGACTCGATACTACACGTTGAACCTCATCTTTCGTTTTACTGTTTTTTATCTGTTCTCTCATCATCTTACGGCTCATCTCAATCTTGATTGCCTTCATATATAACACCGGATCATGTTGACGTAGATATTCTAATTCTGCTGCTGTAAGTTTCTTCCCTAATGATAATTTGGCACGGATACTCTTCAGCCTTGCTTGTACTCTCTCTGGATCTTCCTCTTTATTAAGAATGGAATCCAATTGAAAAGAACTTTTCTTACTTTCGTTCTGCTTATCTAACTTCATTTGCTGTTCTTTTAACATATTCAATGCATTCATTGTGTTACTGATAAACATACTCTCACCCTATCCTTTATACAAACCCTATTATTAAGTTTAGCTGAAAGATTAACGTATATAGCTTATATTCTTTCACCCTTTGTTCTAGATATCGGCCATAATAAGGAAAAAAATAACGTAGAAATCGGTTCTTCTGAATTAGTTCGTGATCTTTTACAACTATCAACTGTTTTAATAGTTATAATATGAAACAAATTGCAGTTAGCTACTCTAGGGAAACTTCAAGTGCGAAGTTTGAGTTCCTTACTTTAACACTGAATACACCTCTTCATGAAAAGATAGGGAACCAAACACGATTATTGGTGTCTTTTCTCTATTACCTTTGTCTGATTCTTCTATAGCTAACTGTAATGCTTCTTTTACTGAACTAGTAACCTTCACATTACCACAATAATGCATTGCAAACCTTGCAAGAGATTCTGCATCTAATCCCCTTGCATTCTTAGGTGTTATGGTATAGATTGACTTTGCTTTCTCTGCTGTTATCGCTAATACCTTCTCATACTCTTTGTCTGCCAGTACCCCCATTACATAGATACATTCTTGTCTAGGAAAATATAGTTCAAGTGCTTCTAACAAAGCATACGCGGCATCTTCATTGTGTGCCCCATCAAGAATTATTGTAGGGTTATCATAAATCTTTTCAAAACGCCCATTCCAGCTTGTTACATCTAGTCCAGCATATATGCTTTCAACTGTTACTTCATAACCAATATTCTTAAGCATTAATACAGTATTGATCGCTACCGCCGCATTCTTAACTTGCATCTTGCCTAACAGGTGAATCTTAAGATTCTTTAGTATATTACAATTTTGAAAATTATTCTCTTCTATTGTAAAATCAAATACAGTTTTATCAATACCATAATTTATATTCTGTATTGCATCAAAATTCGTAATCAATAGCTCTGCTTCTTTTTCTTTACATACCGATTCAATAACTTCCATAGCCTCTGGTTGTTGTTTATATGATACAACCTTACAGTTTTCTTTCACAATTCCTGCTTTCTCATATGCAATTTGGGCTAAAGTATCTCCTAAGAACTGCATATGATCCATACTAATTGATGTAAGGGTGGCTACTCTTGTATTCCTAATTATATTCGTAGCATCTAATCGTCCTCCCATGCCAACTTCCAATACAACTAAATCACAGTCTTGCTCTATGAATTCAAGAAAGCACATCGCTGTCTCGATCTCAAAAGGTGTAGGATGGGGATTGCCATCTAACGCCATCTCATCACATACATCAGCTATACGTGTTATATGCCTTGCAACAGCTTCTTCCGTTATATATATTGTTTCCACATTGGACGACTTAGCCTTACTAGTAATCTGTATCCGCTCGCAATAACAACGAATCGTTGGTGATATATATCTACCAATTCTGTACCCAGCCACAGCCATAATATTAGCTACATATGCAGCTGTAGACCCCTTTCCATTAGTACCTGCTATATGCACAAATTGTAATCGATCTTGTGGATTATCAAGACGCTTTAGCAATTCTGTTATTGACTCTAAACCAAGTACGCTACCAAACTTAGCTACTTCATCCATGTATCTCATAGAATCATAATAATTCATTTGTACCCCTCTTTCCTTATAAACTGTTTATATAATTGAGAAACTCTCCTTCATACCTAAAGACAAACCATTTTGTTAGGTATGAAGAAGAGTTTCGTATATGTCTAATAAGCTTTATTATTTTTCATCACATACTTGGAAAATATAGAATTTTAGGTAGTACGATTCATCTGCTGCCCATAAGATTGGGTGATCTGGTGCTTGTGTTCTATATTCTACTTGACGAAGACGTTTGTGCACATTTCTAGCAGCTTGTCCAATTGTCTCTGTGAATAATTCAGGCGTCATAAAGTGAGAACAAGAACAAGTTGCAAGGTAACCACCATCTTTAATGAGCTTCATTGCACGAAGATTGATTTCTCTATATCCTTTTACTGCATTTTTTACTGAATTTCTTGATTTCGTGAAAGCTGGTGGATCAAGTATTACAACATCGAATTTTTCACCCTTTTCCTCTAATTCTGGTAATAAATCGAATACATCTGCACATAAGAACTTAACCGTATCTTGTAACCCATTAAGTTCAGCATTCTCCGTTGCTTGCTTGCAACCAAGATCAGAAGCATCAACGCCTAGAACACTGGCCGCACCAGCAATTCCTGCGTTCAAAGCAAAGGAACCTGTATGTGTGAAACAATCAAGAACTTTCGCTCCTTTACATAATTTATGAATTGCTTTACGATTGTATTTCTGATCTAGGAAGAATCCAGTTTTTTGTCCTTCTTCAACATCAACCATATAACGAACGCCATTTTCTACGATTTCAACTTTCGTGTCAAATGGTTCTCCGATAAATCCTTTTATTCTCTCCATACCTTCATTCGTACGTACTTTGGCATCGCTACGTTCGTATACACCACGTATAGTAATTCCATCTTCTTCCATGCATGCAATTAAATCTTCAACGATTTGCAACTTGAGACGGTCAATACCTAAAGCTAATGATTGCACTACTAAAACATCTGAGAATTTGTCAATAACGATTCCTGGTAGAAAATCCGCTTCGCCAAAAATCACACGACAACTACTCGTATCAACGGTTTTCTTGCGATATTCCCAAGCATTCTTTACTCGCATAGTAATGAATGCAGCATCGATTTCTTGACCTTTTTTTCTTGAAAGTAAACGTACCGTAATCTTAGAATTTGTATTAATGAATCCTGTCCCCATGAAATAGTCATCAAAATCATGTACGTATACTAAATCCCCATTCTCAAACTCACCAGTAATCTTGTCGATTTCATTATCAAAAACCCACATTCCACCTGCTTTGATTGTTCTTCCATCGCCTTTTCTTAATTTAACTATTGCTCTTTCCATCTATTCTTCTATGCAGTCTGACTTTTGCATAATTCCTTTCTGTAAACTCTACATGATTATATCACAATGCGTTTTGCATTACTACTTTCTTTTCTCAGCTCACTCCAAATATGGATGTAATCACCTTTGCTCATTAAGAATATTCCTAACTCTTCTCCAAATACTAGATACATGAAGCAAAATCTATTTACTAATTTTATTACATGTGGTCTACTAGGTTGGTGTATGGAATGTGGCTTTACTGGACTTCATTCTATTCGTTCGCATAAGGACCCTGAACTAACCTGCCACACATCCATATGGATGTTTCCAATCTATGGTGCAGCTGCTTTCCTAACACCAGTTTGCAAGCTACTGAAGAATACGAACACGTTAATACGAGGAGGGATCTATACAGTCTGTATCTTCATTACGGAATTCTGTACAGGAGAATTACTTAAGAAGTACAAAGCGTGTCCTTGGGATTATAGCAAAGCAAAATTTAATTTAAAAGGTGTTATTCGATTTGACTATGCTCCACTATGGTTTATTATGGGCTTATTCTTTGAGAAAATACTTCTACGTAAGAAACCAATCTTATAGTATTATTACTAACAAAGTTCAAAAATAGGGAAGTAAACAGTTAATTAAACACTGTGTACTTCCCTATTGATTGCTATTGATTGCTATTAAGTATTAGAAGTTAAATCCATTATATCCCCAATGACTAACTTCTTCATATTTGACATAGATCTTGTCCTTATCCACTCCAACAACTTTGTTGAATATATCACAAATTGCCGCAGTCAACTTATCATAAGCCTCTGATGTGGTATTACCGAAGATCTTAACTTCTACAAAAGCGATTTTCTCAAAAGCCTCCCCTTTAAAATACAAACTGTAATTGTCTTCAAATCCAAGCATCAACCAGCTTTCACTTTTTCCAGGTATTAAGGTGATTGCCTTCCCTAGTTCCGATTTCAACTCTTCCTTTTGTTCATCTGTAAGCGATACAGATACTTTTGAATTAATAAATGGCATGATTTATTCTTCCTTTCCTATTCAATTGCTTAACAAACTACCAGTTGTATAATTTCTTATACGTAATACCCAGTTCCCATCGATGACGTCTTACCTTCATTCTCCCATAGGTAATCTTCAAATATTCATAAAATTCCTTTTCATATGCAAGAATTATAGCCAATTCCTCATCTGTGATTGTATAATCACCGTAACGGATAGCCATATACAAATCATTTACCTTCTTCAAAGAATGTGGAGTTATTGATATAATTTGATCCATTCTAGTTGTATACACTTGTAAGGTCTCTGTGTTCGTATATGATAATCCTATCTTTTCTAAATGATACATAATTTTGCGGTAGATTACAACTGCTTTCGTAGCATTATTAGCCTCTTTGTATAAGCGACACATCTTATGACTAATTCCTAGAAAGTAAATAAAGAAGAGTAGCATTATTATACCAAGAATACCAGTAATAATGAATATTACATCAGTATTAATCCTTGTATCTGTCTTCACTACCTCAACTTCATCATATTCTTGCCCAGGAATCTCTGGTGGCTGTTGATTCTGTCCCATATATGGATTTGATGATTGATAACTATTACTTTCTTCTATACTAATTGGTTTCCATTCTTTATAGAATTTCTCTACATATCCAGGAGTTGGTTCGAACGGAATCCAACCAATTCCATCAAAGTATACTTCTACCCAGGCATGGGCATCTGCATTCTTAACTGAATAATAAGAGTCTTCCTTATCTTCATAGTCAACATAGAAGCCTTCCACGTAACGCGTAGGTATACCAAGACACCTTCCCATAACTGCCATTGCACTTGCAAAGTAAGTACAATATCCTTCTTTTTGATCGAACAAAAAGCTATCAACAAAATCTTGGCCCTTTTCTGGTTCAATCGTCTTAGTGGTATAAGTCAGTGAGTTCAGGTAACGCTCAATTGCCTTCATCTTATCATAATTCATGGTAAGCCCCTGTGTGATTTCCTGTGCTAAATGATAGACTCTGTCTGGTAATGCCTCTGGTAACGAGATATAATCCTTATAGATTCTATCTCTACGATTTTTAAGTACCTCAATATATGCAGAATTGAATGTATCCCACTTAATTCCTTGCTTAAAGAAATCTCCCCTAAAACTTTGTAACGCTTCTAGATCAAATCTAGAGGCATAACTATCGTATGTAAATGTATCAGAATCTCTAAGCATATTTTTTAAAAATTCACTATCCATATTTAACATATAATAATATGTCAGGTAATTCGTTCCCTCTCCTTTTAACTTCTTAAAACGAAGATTCGCATAATGATCTGTCTTTTCCTTATTCCCCGAAGATTCTACGAAACGAGAAGTCTTTAGAGGATAAAATTTAGTAATCGTACGAATATCTTCATAGACAATTTCATAATTCTCATACTTTATTAAGTTCTTAGTATCGATTTCATTCGCCTGATACCTCGATAGTGCAAGCGCTAATTCATACAAGTCATTGATATACTCCGATGATTCATCCGTTATCTTCGTTGTCTTAGTTGTCCAGCTGCTTCCATTGTATATATTCTTAACATTACCAATCAAGTACCCTGGATACTCCGTTGTAGAAGTTTTCAGCTTTAACGCTACCCCCTCGTCACTACCTATCTCACCGCCAAGATCAGAGTCGCCATCAGAAAAGCCTGCGAACGCCATCTCATACGAACCATCTTTGCCCGCAAAATACAATCTAATCTGTTCACTAACAATCTCTCCCTTTTCCTTAATCATTGAGATTGCCTTGCGAATACCAGTCCACCTGATCGGATCTTCTCTCATCGGTAGTAGGAAAATACAGATTGTGATTGTAAAACAGATTGGTAACAAATGCAAAGCTGCCACTTGCTTCTTCTCTTTCGTTGCCTCCATCTGGTTACAACCAATCTCTACTAATAGTATCAGATTTACTAAAACCACATATGCCACCAACATACGCGTACATGGAAAACCAATTAGACTCATAACAATAATTGCAACGAATGTTCCAGCAAAACTACAATACTTAACCATATTCTGTTTACATAATAGCGTTGCTATTAAACAATCAACGCCCTGAATAAGTATGATCAGTATGATTCCATAATTACGATGAAGTTCCTCTGTCCCATTCATATAATTTACTACAAAGTTCAATAAATTTTGAATATGTAAGAAAAACGGAATTTTCTTTAGGTACAAAAATGTCCCTATAACTACTACTATGCTAAATAATAACACTAGAAATATTCTACTATGGTGATGTACTAGATAGAGTACTACCATGCTTATTACTGCAATCGTTGATATCAGTAATCCACTCACCCTGAAATCATATAGGACATTCACTATGTATGTCAGTATTGTAGCAAGCAATGTGATTGAGATTATATGGTAGATACGTTGTTTTACTTGATTCGATATCTTCATGACACTTCCTCCCCCAATATTAGGCCTAATTCTAGAGAATATCCGTAAGTTCATCTTCACGTAAAATCTCTCTTACACATATCCCCAAAGAACGGAGTGTTTCAATCTTTATCTTTTCTTTATCGCCTATCTCTGAAGTAAAATAAAGTAATACCACTTCTGTTCCCTTTTTCATTAAACTTTGCAACTGGATACACAATGCATCTTCAAGTCTGTGAACAAGCATTATACAAACTCCCATATTTAATATACTATTCGCTAACAATTCATGAATTGGAACCTTTTGATTAAATTTAAGAGTTGCACTCTCTTTGTATAGCTTTTCGAAATCCGTTGGACTTTGAATTCGCATTTTATTCATACCGTCTTGTTCAAAGTATACATTCATAGGAATACCATTCTTCTGACTATACTTAACGATAGAAAGCTCCGCCTCAATCATCTTATCTTCGATAATAATCTTATCCATCTCTTTTTCATTTAATTTATAAAGATCTAGATACAAATTCATCTCTTGTCTAGGATTTTGAGTCATTTTACGAGTCAGCAAAGATTGTTGCTTCGCACTTGCCTTCCAATGGATTCTCCTTAGGCTATCACCATATGCATAGTTACGAAGCTCTGTATCCATCTCAACTTCCTTTGAATTCTTGTTCGTTACTGTCCTCTTTGAATCCTGCTCAATCGGTAAAATTCTAAGCCTCGATAAACTTAGTACCCGGGGTAATACGGTTACCTTATACTTTGATTGTAGTGGATATGTGATTGCTAATATTCTTAGAAAATCTGTTATCACTACGAAATTCACACCCACTTCATATTCCCCTCTATAGTTGCATCGTAGGTTAGTCACTTTCTCAATACGTTCGCCAGGTAACAAGGTATATTCTGTGGTAGCATTAGCCCCAACTACCTGTGACTTATTATCAAAAAATTTCACTTGGATACTCCTATATGTAAGAAACTGCTCATTCGATACAGCATAACGATATGGTACCAACTCTCCCTTAACAATTGTCTTTCGATCAATCGATTGGTAGATTCGAAAGCTTTGATACACATATAACGTATATATGAATGCAATGATTGGTAGTATGATAGCTAAATAAAAGAGTGCATAGGATACATTGCCACCATGATTACTTACAAAAACGGTTGTTATAATTAAGAATGCCAGCAGGATATATCTATATATCTTCATGTATATGGCGACCCCTTTCACATTAATTAATATGGTATTCGTAATACTGAAACAATTGATTTCAGCACCTTCTTGGCATCCATTTTATTAAGTTGTGCTTCAGGAGTTACCACAATTCTATGTTCTAATACTGGTTCAATCATCGTTAATATATCATCCGGTATGACGTAATCTCTTCCACTAATATACGCCTTTGCTCTAGCTGCACGAATCAAAGCTAACATTGCTCTAGGACTTGCGCCCAGTACTATATTGGCATTCTTTCTCGTCTCGTCTACCAGATTAACAATGTATGCTAATAGTTGCTCTTTAATTAAAACCTGATCCACTTCATTTTGCATTGTAAGGATATCTCCTTCATTCACCACGGAAGAGATTGATTTGATACTTGTCCCAGATATAAACTTTTGCGCTAGTAATAGTTCATCTTCGTTTGATGGGTATCCGATCGACAACTTGATTAAAAATCGGTCTAGCTGCGCTTCTGGCAAATTATATGTACCCAAGTAATCAATTGGATTTTGTGTTGCTATAACCATAAAAGGATCTGGTAACACTGTTGTTTTACCATCTACTGTAACCTGCTTTTCTTCCATTGCCTCTAATAAACTTGCTTGCGTTTTAGGAGAAGTACGATTAATCTCATCAGCAAGAATAATATGGTTCATGACTGCACCTTTCATGAAATCAAATTGTCCTGTCATCATGTTATACACGGAGATCCCAGTAACATCACTTGGTAATGTATCTGGTGTAAATGTTATTCTTGAAAATCCACATGATATTGATTTCGCCAATGCACTTGCTAGTGTTGTTTTTCCTACCCCAGGAACGTCTTCTAGCAAAATATGCCCTTTCGCCAAGAGCGCAATGACTACCATCTCGATCTTGTCCTTTTTACCAATAATAACTTGTTCCATATTCTTAATAATCGTAGATACTTTAACAAATTCTTCCATAACTCTATACCTACTCCTCTCTTTTATACCATTTTGGTAATTTATAGAACTCTCTTTCACTTCAACAATATAATTGTGCCTTAAGGTTACCTACTACAAAGAGTATTCCAACTTCCTAACTCCTATATATAGTCTTAACACCTTTCATCTTCCTATATATTCCAATAATATCATTTTTTATAAGATATATCCATATAAAAATCGCCAGTAAATACTTCCAATTTTCGTTAGTTTGGTATAAAATAATAACACTAATAAATACGCAATGGGGACAAAAATATGAAAAGAAGAAAACCACTTATTATTGCACATAGAGGGGCTAAAAGCCTTGCAAAATATGAAAACACAGTAGAAGCATTTCAGATAGCGATAGACTTAAAACTACAAATGGTAGAGTTTGATATACGTCAGACAAAGGACAAGAAATTAATAATCTATCATAATCCAACTATCGGCGGCAAAAAGATTCGTAATTTAACCTATCATAGGCTTACTACAATCGCAAACAAGAAGGGATTAGAGATTCCTCTTTTAGAGGATGTCCTAAAACTATGTCAAGGTAAGGTTCATCTAGATATTGAATTCAAAGAATCCGGTTATGAAAAGGAGGTAGTTGACCTGGTTACTGCTTACTTCAATTATGACGAATTCATTATGATTAGTTTTTCGGATAACATAATAAAAGAAGTGAAGCGCATAGACTCAAATATTCGGACAGGTCTGTTAATAGGACTTGAAGGTGCATCTCTTCCACAACGTCTACAAGAACTATATCCAATTAGACGATTAAAGAATACGAATGCTGATTTTATAGCCGCGCATTATTATCTAGTAACACGTTTCTTAATCTACTTATGTAGAAAATATAACTACGATCTCATCGTTTGGACCGTGAATCGCGACCGAACATTCCATAAGTTAAGAAAGCAACGTGTTACAGCTATTGTAACTGATTTTCCGCAGAGATATACTCGGACAAAGGGCAAGAAGCAGCATATTTTACCCTCAAGAAAGATTATAAAATAATTCAGCCCGATCTTTCACTGTCAACCAATTTACATTATACAAAAAATTATTAATATAGGAAACCTTATCGGTTCCATACTGCATAAAATATGCGTGTTCATAAACATCAAGCACTATGAGTGGGAAACCTAAAACAATCCCTCCCATATCGTGTGTATCTAAACTCATGTTCATAAATCTCTGAGTCTTCTGTTCAAAGGCAAGAATTGACCACCCACGGCTTGCCTTTGCTGTAGCTATAAAATCCAATTCCCAGTTTTCAAAGGTGCCAAAATCTCTCTCAATTAGTTTAAGCACGCTATCAGGAACCACATTCTCTTTACCGCCAATATTACTAAAATATAATTCATGGAGTATAATTGCATTAAGAGAATAACTCTCTCCTCTTTTTAATCCACGAAACTTACTATATGTAGAGTTCGCTTCACCTGGTTGATCGTCCCCTGCCTTAAATATCGCATCGATCTCATTATATTTTTTAATATATCCTTCGTATAGCGAATAATGCGCTTGAAATTGTGCATCATCTACCACAGTAATGTTTTCATTAAAAGAAAACTCCTCAGCTTTTAACATATATCTTTCCTCTCCTAACCTTCATTAATTACAGAATTATACTGGTATTATCGTATTCTTATTAATATATGCAACCATTATCCATAATTAGAACGTAGATCTTGTTGAGCTTGTTATGCGAAGGGGCGAAGTTCCGACAATATACCTATAGAAAGAAAATCAAGTGCTCTAAGTGGCATTTGATTTACCCCAAATAAACACACTGTACAGAACCAGAAAAAGGTGATAAACTTAATACTGATTTTATATCTTAGGAGGGGGTTCTATGCTAAAAGCAGTTATTTTTGATATGGATGGTGTACTTGTTGATTCTGAACCACTCAACTTACAAGCCTTAATTAATGCATTAAAAGATTTTGGAGTAGAATTAACATTAGACTATTGTTCCCAATTCATTGGTTTATCGAATACTGATACGATGAGGCAAATCATCGATGAATATAAGCTGGATACAACGGTTAACGAATTAATACTTGCAAATAAAGTTATGAAAAGAAAGATGATTAAAGAAGAAGGATATCCACCTATTCCGTTTGTCAAAACACTTATTCAGAATCTATATCGCAACGGTATTAAGATGGCCGTAGCATCTTCTTCACCTGAAACAGATATCTTGCATGTTACAAAAACACTTGGAATCTATAAATATTTTGATAAAATTATAAGTGGAGATTTTGTAGAACATTCAAAACCTGATCCAGAAATCTTTACTCTTGCACTAAAAGAACTCGGGATATCAGCTTCACAAGCTATGGTAATTGAAGATTCTATGAATGGTACAATTGCCGCTGAAGGAGCAGGAATAAAAACGATTGGTTTTCTTAATCCCAATTCCGGAAATCAAGATTTAAGTCGCGCCTGTGTATTAATCGAAAGCTTTCAAGATGTTAATTATCATTTTATAGAGAGTGAATATAGACGAGCTTATGGACTACCAGTAGAGATCACAAAAACCAAACGTCTTGTAATTCGTGAACTTACCGTGGATGATATTAAAACGATGTATAAGATCTATCAAGATCCTAAAGTACGAGAATATATAGATGATATTGATGATTATCTACAAAATGAAATTGATAAACATGAGGCATATATAAACAATGTATATTCATTCTTTGGCTATGGTCTATGGGGTGTCTTTAAAAAAGATTCCAACCAATTAATCGGACGATGTGGAATCCAAAATCGTACCATTGATAATCGGCTGGAAATCGAATTAGGCTATCTATTGGATGGAGACCATTGGGGAATGGGATATGCCTTAGAATGTACTAAGGCCGTTTTATCATACGCTTTTGAATATCTAGGCATCCAAAGAATTGTTGCTTCTATTGACAAGTTAAATGCACGTTCTATAAATATTGCTACTAAATTAGGTATGTTAAAAGAAAAAGAAATAATAGACAACTGTCGCCATTGCTATCTATATGTTATAACAAAAGACGCTTATGATAAGCAACTAGAAAAAGAAGAAGCTTCTAGAAGAAAAGAAGCCGTTTATAAAGTTCTCAATAAGTACGAAGATGGAATAGATACCGCAGTTTATAAGAAACGCTATCGTTACCTTGATAACGATAATTAGGAGGTTTAATTAATGGAAGAATTTTATGCAGCAATTGAAGAAAAAATAAAAGAATCTGGTTATCCAAAGAAAGTTGATGGTTGTTCCATCTATACAGAAATTTCAGATTTCATTGAAGATAAAGATAATGGTTCTTATTTATATCTATCTAAAAACCATGAAGATGATGTTTTTGAATATAAGATTGACGTTATGACAGACAATTTCAATCTTGCTACTCTATCTATTACTAGTAGAGGTCAAAGTTATTTTATAGATTTTGACGCTTAAGTAGTAGTTGATATAACTTTTGACACTCAAACCAATTACTAATAAAAAGCTTATACTTTATATATAGATATTAATTATCTATATTAGAGTATAAGCTTTTTATTATCATAGTTTTATAAACTATTTCTTATTACCTGGAGTTGTTGTGTTAGTATTGTTCGTGTTGTTATTTGTGTTGTTACCAGTAACATCATTCACGCCATTCTCTACACCATCGATTACATCATCAACGCCTTCTTTAATGTCTTCACCCACTGTGTTACCATTTGTTGTTGTTCCATTGTTTGTTGTTCCGTTGTTTGTTGCTCCGTTGTTTGTTGTTCCGTTGTTTGTTGTTCCATTTGTTGTTCCATTGTTTGTTGTTCCGTTGTTTGTTGTTCCATCGTTTGTTGTAGTACCATTATTCTTATTTACCTTATCATCTCTTGTGCATGCAGTCATTGCAAACATAGATAAACAGAACACTGCAATTAATACGTACATTTTCTTTTTCATGGAATATTCCTCCTAGTATACTATTACTTGTAATTACTCTGCTACTTTAAACCTTATAGAGCTATTACATATTACGTAGTTAGTATTCCACTCTTACATAAAAATATTCATATATAACAAAAGACTCTTCTTTAAATTAAAAATTTATTGAAGACTTTTACTTTTTTTCATTTAATTAATTCGTAAACTCTGTCATATTTCTACGAAATCGAATCGGTAAGTTTTGTCGTTGTAATTTATAATTTGTCCGTTCTAAAATTGCGATTGATTCAACAAAAGATTTCCATAATTGTTCTAAGCTTTCCTCTTCGTTATTGATTTTCCCAAGTTCAGAAAAGTCAACTTCAGATGTATCTACTTGAACCCAGCCTTCACCGATTTGATGTACTATAGCTAATTGTCGTACTTCATCATGGATAATCCAATTCTCAACAGGTAGTCGATCTGCAAAATGTGGTGCTAATAAAGTAATGACATTATTTTTCGGGTTTATCTTTCCATATAATACATGATTCTTTAATTCTGAAAATCTTAAAAATCCTGTATAATGATGAACTTCATTTCCAACTGCTCGGTTCATCTCAAAAATCGTTTGTACAACAGGATTACTATAATTTGTTATAATAGAAAAACCATAATGAATTCCAAGTATAACAAATCGATAAATTGCATCAGCTTTGTCTTGCCTATCTGTCATAGCCGCACGACATATTGTTTCATAAGCTTCTACTGATATCTTTTTCTTAATCGTTCGTACAACCTTTTCCGACTTCTCATAATCTGTAACAACTGGGATATATTTCGAAAACAATTGATAATTCATCATTTGGTCAATAAATTGAATCTGAATATTCTTATGTCCATAACCGCTATCCCAAGCATTGTAGATTGCAGTAAAAATCCCATCTAGACTATCTTCACATTGAAAAATGTACTGCTCCAAGTTAGCACCTCTTTCCTATATAACGTTCCTCCATTGTTCCTTGAAATCAAAGGTTACGCTTTTTTCCCATGGTTCCTCCATTGCTCCTTGAAATCAAAGGTTACGCTTTTATTCCCATGTTGAAATTCTTCACATCAAATAAAGATAATTGCTGGTATGTGGTATTATCTTCTAAACCTAGAATTATCTTGTCTTCTAATGATGTAAGTTGGTTCGTAATAAAATTCTCATTGAACTTCATAGCATACATCGTTTTTCCGCTACAGGTAATGAAATACATTGCCCTTTTCAAAACAACACCTATTTTTTTCAAATCAGCAAAATCTAGCCTCGCATGTTTTCTAGCTTCCATAATTCGCGAGACAGACTTAACTCCAATACCCGGAACACGCAATAAAGTATAGTAATCGGCCTTATTAATTTCCACAGGGAATAGGTGCAAATTCCTAAGTGCCCAATCACATTTGGGGTCTAGTAAAACATTAAAATTCGGTTGTTTCTCACTCAATAGCTCCCCAGAACTAAAGCCATAATATCTCATAAGCCAATCTGCCTGATATAGTCGATGCTCTCTAAGTAATGGTGGACCACCAGCTATTGTTGGTAACATACTATCCTCATTCACTTTGATAAATGCAGAATAAAAGACTCGTTTTAAATTAAAGTTTCGATATAATGCTTCCGCAACAGAAACTAATTCAAAATCATTCTCTGGTGTTGCTCCAATTATCATCTGCGTACTCTGCCCTGCAGGAACATACACACGATCACCTTTCTTCATATTAACGGCCGAAAGCCTCTTAACTCTCAATGCATTCTCTTTGTGAATAGAGCTAATATCTTGATTCGTTAACCCTGTTGCTACCATTCCCGTTTGTTGATTACTTACAGCAATTTCTTTACTTGGTAATAATACTTGTTTATCCTTTAAACCTAATTGCTGTCTATTACTGTATATTCCATTCTGAATCTGCTTCATAGGACGCAATATATTCGTACGATTTTTATTGGGTGCTAGCATCTTAAGCCCATCTGCGGTTGGTAGTTCAAGATTAACACTCATACGATCAGCCAACCAA
Organism: Clostridiales bacterium; assembly: GCA_018372435.1. GTDB lineage: Bacteria > Bacillota > Clostridia > Lachnospirales > Lachnospiraceae > Anaerosporobacter. The sequence continues at coordinate 35,581 of JAHAJA010000026.1, forward strand.
CCAATTTTATCCACTAACTCTGGATCCGTCCCTGGTATTGCCTTAACATGTATATACCCATTAAACTGATGTATCATTCGTAATTGATATAACGTTTGATATATCAAATCCATTGTATAATTGGGATTTCTCAGTATTCCAGAACTTAAAAATAATCCTTCAATATAATTTCTTCTATAAAATTCCATCGTTAAGGAACAAACTTCCTCTGGTGTAAAAGAAGTTCTTTTTACATCATTAGAAGAACGATTAATACAGTATTTGCAATCAAATATACATTCATTCGTATACAAGATTTTTAGCAAAGAGATACATCTACCATCTGCCGAAAACGTATGACAAATACCACTTGCAACAGAATTCCCCATACTTTTACCATCACCTTGGCGATCAACGCCGCTAGAAGTACATGCAACATCATACTTAGCTGCATCTGATAAGATCTCCAATTTCTGTTGTATAGTCAAATTTTCTTGAATGTGCATCTCTAATGCCTCCAATTAGTTTTATTATAGAATTTCGTTAAATGATCAATCAATCAAACATACGTTCTATTTTGTTGTAATCAATTATAGCACATACGTTCGAATTATTCAAGTTAAATTATTGGTATAATAAGATAAAACACTCTGCTTTTAATGCCAAAAAAGCTCTTTTCCTAGTTAAGATTATTTATATCTCAACTAGGAAAAGAGCCTAATCAACTCGAATCTAGCATATTCAAATGGATATTCATTTACACTTTATTAATCAACAAATCCAAATTTATTTAATGGCCAAATTCTAAGAAACGCTTTACCTTCAATATAATCACGATGCACAGGTCCTACTTCTTTGTAACGACTATCAAAACTTATCTCACGATTATCTCCTAATAAGAAGTATTCATCCTCAGCTAACGTAATTGGGTTTTTCGCAATTCCCGCAGAACTTATTGGATCTTTCCCATAGTTCTCCTTAAGAATCTCTCCATTAATATAGATATCTGAACCAATAATCTGTATTGTTTCACCAGGTAAACCGATTACTCTCTTAACATAATATTCATCCACATCTTTTCCATAAGGATAGAATACTACAATATCAAATCGTTTTGGGTCACCAACAACATAACTAATCTTGTCAATCAGTAAGCTTTCTTCATTGTGTAATGTATTCTGCATCGAATCGCCATCAACAACTGTTCTTTGTAACACATAATTTGGGATAATATATAATCCAATAAAGAATATTATTACATAAACAAGTAATTCTTTAATAATACTTGTACGTTTTTCTTTCTTAGAATTCTGATTATCGTCTAAATGATTCCCCTTCTGTTCAACTTCGTCTGTTAATACTTCCTCGGAAAAAGCCTCTTCATGCAAAGCTGATATAGGATCGTTCTCATATGTGTCAACGTCAACAGTGCTTTGTTTATCTTCGAAGTCATCATTCGAGTAATTTCTTTCTTGACTCATCCTGTTTCCCTCTTTCTATGTGACACTTATTTTTGCAAAGACAGACGTTTCCAACCCCTCTAATAAGAATATCAATTAATCAACTAGTGTATCTTCATCACCTACGATTTTTACTTTAGACTTATTTAATTCTTCTACAGCGATAGAAAGTGGCTTTGGACAGTTACAAGAAACGAATGGCTTACTTCCGCTGATAATTTGTCTTGCTCTCTTTGAAGTTGCTAATACGATAGAATATCTGCTGTTAACAACTGGATCTTCTCCTGGTTCAACCTCGCTATTTACTACGTTCATTAAGTCTGTATATGATGGATGCAACATATTATTAATCTCCTTTCTTAAATACATTTAATTCATTACTCATTTTTTCAATAAAAGAATCATTTCTCAAAGTTCTACTATGTTCACTTTTAATAATTTCATTCAGATGCTCAACACACTCATCTAAATCATCATTCACAACGATATAATCATATTGCTTCATAAACACTGCTTCTTCAGAAGCTCGACTTAATCGCTTTTCAATCTTATCCATACTCTCCGTACCGCGATGTACAAGACGATTTCTAAGTTCTGTTGCATTCGGTGGAGTTACGAATAACAATAAGGCATCAGGGAATTGTTCTCTTATATGAAATGCTCCTTGAACTTCGATTTCTAAGATTACATCTTTTCCTGCTGCTAATTGTTCTTCAACATATCTCTTAGGTGTTCCATAATAGTTTCCGACATACTCAGCCCACTCTATTAATTCACCCTGCTCTATCATACTCTCAAAACGTTCTCTTGTCAAAAAGAAATATTCAAGACCGTCTTCTTCCCCCACGCGTGGTGCTCTTGTAGTAGCTGATATGGATAAACCATAATCATATCTGTTTAACAATGCTTTCATTAAGGTACCCTTACCCGCACCAGAAAAACCGGAAACAACCGTTAGTATCCCCTTTTTACTCATCACCATCACCCTTTTGATCCATTTCATCTTTACTATTTACACGGTTTGCAATCGTTTCTGGTAGTAAGGCAGATAATACAAGATGGTCGTTATCAGTTACGATGACGGCTCTTGTCTTTCTTCCACAAGTCGCATCAACCGCAGTTCCATTATCCTTAGCTGTCTGAACCATACGTTTCACTGGTGCTGCATCAGGACTAATGATTGCAACTATTTTCCTACTATTAATAATATTGCCAAAACCGATATTAACTAAACCATTCAAACAGATTCCCCATTTCTATTCAATATTCTGTATCTGTTCTCTTACTTTCTCGATTTCTGTCTTTAAATCTATTGCAATGTTTGTTATATCCAAATCATTAGCTTTGGAAAGAATCGTATTTGCTTCACGGTTCATCTCTTGTGCAATGAAGTCTAGCTTTCTACCAATACCATTTTTTTCATCTAGAGATGCTTTCATGTTATTAATATGACTCCTAAGTCTTACTGTCTCTTCATCTACACAAATCTTATCAGCAAATAATGTAATTTCTGTAGCTAATATACTTTCATCAAGTTTTGTATCACCTAACAGGTCTTGTACTTTAGCAGTAATCCTCTCTCGATATTCTGCAACAATTTCTGGTGAACGACTCTCAACCGCTTCAACCAATTCAATCATGACATCTAATTTACTGATTAAATCGTTCTTTAGGTTCTCACCCTCTCTTGTACGAGATTCAATAAATTGTTCACAAGCACGACTAATTGTTTCTTCAAGTATATTCCATAACTCTGTCTCATCAACTGTCTGTTCTTCTAAGGTTAGAACCTCTGGATATCTTGATAAATTAGACACATTAATATCATTATTAAGATGGAATTCATCACCCATCTGTCTTAATTTTTCCACATATTCTCTTGCTATGTCAGAATTGTATTTTACACATACTTTATTCTCTGTGTAGTCTTCATATGATATAAATACATCAACTTTTCCTCTTTGGATGTATTTCTTAAGTAAACTTCTAATTGTCGCTTCATAAAAGCCTAACTTCTTAGGCATCTTAATTGAGATATCACAGTAACGATGGTTAACTGACTTCATCTCTACTACGATTTTTCTCTCCTCGTTTGATAGTTCATATCTACCAAATCCTGTCATACTTCTTAACATTAGACTCACGTCCTTCATTCTTTATGGAACATTCATTCCACGTTCTATTCTTTACCTAATTCAATGCGTCAGGCAATTACATGTTACTTTAATAATTACCATAAACTTAAGGGATAGACATAACTCTATCCCTTAAGACACACTTAATTAATTATAGATTACTCTATAGTAGAAGTCAAGCTGTTATTGTTATTTTCGTAAGTAATAACCTCATTGACAATATTTATAAAAGACCGATATTTTGAGAAACATAATGATTGAATGAGCAATTATGATCGAGATCGGTGGGATTTTATCATGCTCTTACACTTTATCTAATCAACTAATATTGGTTTTTTAAAGGTAATGTGGTACACTATGTATAACTCACTCAAACTTCGCACATAAAAACTTCACTTAGAGTAGATAAATGTTATATTCATAAGAAAAACTATCTGAACACGTCAGCACTTGATTGAGCAACGCGAAATCTTAGTACTGCTACGTGTGAAGCTAAGCGAGAGCGGGGTTTTCGTTGAATATAACAGTTAGCTACTCCAAGGAATCTTCAAGTGCGAAGTTTGAGTAATTCATAATAAAGGAGTTTTAACTATGGCATTAGACGGACTTGTTATTGCAAATGTTATAAAAGAATTAAACGACACCTTACTTGGTGGCCGTATCAATAAAATATCACAACCTGAAAACGATGCACTTGTATTAGTAATTAAGAACAACCGTAGCCAATACAAATTATTCTTATCTGCAAATGCAAGTCTTCCTCTTATTTATTTGACACAGGAAAATAAGCCGAATCCTATTACTGCACCTAATTTTTGTATGTTACTTCGTAAACATCTTAATAGCGCTAGGATTCTTAGCATCACACAGCCTGGACTAGAACGTATCATTGACATCGAGATTGAACACCTCAATGAACTTGGTGATGTATGTACCAAGCATCTTATTACCGAAATTATGGGCAAGCACAGTAACATCATATTCTGTGATGATAAGAAGATGATTATTGATAGTATCAAACATATCTCCGGATTAGTTTCATCGGTACGTGAAGTTCTTCCTGGTAGAGATTATTTCATACCTGAAACACAAGATAAGTGGAATCCTCTCACGGTAGATTGTGAGCATTTTCTTGAAAAGGTTATGACCAAACCGCTACCAATTGCCAAAGCACTTTATACTTCACTTACGGGTATTAGTCCACTAATTGCTAATGAAATCTGCCACCGTGCTTCTATTGATGGGGAGGCTTCAACAAGCTCATTAAGTGAAATGGAAGGATTACATCTCTATAAAAACTTCGAGCGATTGATGGCAGACATCAAAGACAATCGCTTTTGCCCAAATATCATCTACAAAAATGGGGAACCCGTTGAGTTTTCAAGTACTACACTAACAACCTACAACTCCTCTGAACATAAGGAATTCGAATCTATAAGTGAGTTGCTTGAACAATACTATGCACAGAGGAATACTTTGACAAGGATACGCCAAAAATCAGTTGACTTACGTAAGATTGTATCCAATGCAATTGAACGTACACGCAAGAAATACGATTTGCAGATGAAACAGCTAAAAGATACTGACAAGCGAGACAAATACAAAGTGTATGGCGAACTGATAACAGCTTATGGTTACAATGTTGAAGAGGGTTCTAAGCAAATGACTGCTCTTAATTATTATACCAATGAAGAGGTGACGATACCGCTTGACCCAACCATCACTCCAATAGAGAATGCTAAGAAGTATTTTGATAAATATAGTAAGTTGAAACGTACGTATGAAGCATTAACAAAATTCACTGAGGAGACAAAAGAAGAACTTGAGCATTTAGAATCTATTAGCGCTGCTCTTGATATTGCTCTTCAAGAAGAAGATTTAATTCAATTAAAAGAAGAACTAATGGAATATGGGTACATGAAGAGAAAATTTGTCTCTAAAAAAGATGCCAAGAAACAAAAGAGTGCAAGTAAACCATTCCACTATATCTCTTCAGACGGTTTTCATATGTATGTTGGTAAAAACAACTTTCAAAATGACGAATTAACTTTCAAATTCGCAGTAGGCAATGACTGGTGGTTCCACGCAAAAGGTATGGCAGGCTCTCACGTAATTGTTAAAACAAACGGGGAAGAACTTCCAGATCGCACATTTGAAGAGGCTGGTAAATTAGCCGCTTACTACTCAAAAGCTAGAGAGCTTTCAAAGGCAGAAATTGACTATACCGAGAAGAAAAATGTTAAGAAGCCAAACGGGGGAAAACCTGGGTTTGTAGTATACTATACAAACTACTCCTTTATTATTGAACCAGATATCACTGGAATTGAAGAAGTTAAGTAACCATTACGCAACGATTAGAAGGGACGGATTCCTATGATTTTAACAGATTACCACATGCACTCAAGTTTTTCAGATGATTCAGAAGCTACAATGACTAGCATGATCGAACGTTCCATTGAACTTGGATTTCACACCATCTGTTTTACTGATCACATGGACTTAGATTTTCCACTTGAATTCGGTGGCGGATTTGTATTCAATGGAGAGATCTATACAAAACATGTTAAAAATCTTCGTGAAAAATATGCAAAACAAATTAAGGTTCTATGTGGTGTAGAATATGGGCTGAGACCTTATCTTAAAGAACAATTTGCTACTCTTACCCCAATATACAACTTTGATTTTATTATTGGTTCCTCTCATCTTATTGGGAACATTGATCCTTATCAAAAAATATATTGGGAAGGCATCACAGAAGAAGAAGGTATCACAAAATATTTGGAAGCAATCTATACCAATGTAAAAACATTTGAGGATTATGATGTATATGGTCACATTGATTATGTCGCACGCTACGCTCCAAATCAAAACCTAAACTATAGCTACATGAAATATGCAGATTTAATTGATGCAATCTTTAAAACTATCATTCAAAAGGGAAAGGGTATTGAAGTGAATACCGCTGGATATAAATACGGTCTTGGACATCCACATCCTCAGACTGATGTCCTCAAACGCTATAAAGAGCTTGGCGGAGAGATTATTACCATCGGTGCAGATGCCCATAAACCTGAACATATTGGATATAAATTCAAAGAGACAGAAGAATTACTCAAGAGCCTAGGTTTTGAATATTATACAATTTTCGAAAAGAGACAGCCACAGTTTATTGCACTGTAAACTCAAAGGGAGTTGTCCCAGAATGATTGCTAAAGCAATCATTTTGCAACAACTCCCTTCTATAAAAATTACATTTGTGATAAGGCTATACAGCTTATCTAAATCAGTTTTTTATGAAAGTCTATTTTTTTCTGAATTGATATAAATCAAATCTCTAATTTCCTTCATAGCTTCATCATTCTCTGAATTCCATATATTCCGTATATTCTCTAGCGTTAATGAATCGTCATTTAACAGTATAATGTATTTCCCTTTTGAATCTTCTGTCGAATCTTCAAATTCCTTGATATAGGAATAGGTATACTCCACATAATCCGCATAATCCCCTTTGAAAGCATCTCTCGATACATCTTCCACTACATAAATCTTCTCCCCATCATAAGTTAAGTAATATAAAATCGGATCCCCTTCAATTGTTAATTGTGCCATGGTTAACTCAGCAGGTTCTTTATCCTGTACCTTTTGATAGAAGGATTCCCACAATTCTTTACCTTTCTTTACATTACCATGTACAACTATGAAGACATCTTTGTTTTTGTTTAACTCATCAAGGGTATCTGGATAACTATCTAAGATATTCTGTATGTCTGCAAAACTTCTTGTGTGGAATTCTCCTACTGCAGAGGTCTGTGTAGCTGTCACAACATGAAAACCGAAATCAGCTCTCCACTCTTCTCCTTCTGCTTTCACTTCATAGATGTAGCCCGGACTTACTTCTACAAAACTGTCCTCTCCATCTTTTCCAAATTGAATATTCACTTCTTTCCCATCACTTTCTTGTACGCCGGTATCATTATTAAAGTACTTCTCTTCCCAAGCAATAATCTTACAGTTCGTTGCTTTTTTATTAAACTGTAATATAATCTTTACTGTTTGACTATTCTTATCCATTACAACAACAGGCATTAATTCCTCTGTCCACTGCAGTATATGAGAAGCATCTGCTATTTCACTTGTCTTCGTTCCATCTCCATTATCAATGGTATAGCTATACCCACCACGGCCTGCCGTAGATGTTACTTCCTTACCGTCTTGCTGGTATACTAGATTTAAGTTTGGTTTTGCCTTTTCACTATCTTCCTCTGTCATTTCTGTTTCTGCTGAGTGGTCTTTTTTAACCTCCTTAGAACATGCCATGGCACTTACTGACACTACACTAATCAATGCTAGAACAAAAAGTTTCTTAATCATCCTCTACATCTCCTTTCGTATGACTTTTATTCTTTCCAATACTCCCTTATTAATGAGACGATTCAATATTAATTATGGTTCCATTGTTTAAATACAAACCCTCAAATTTCGTGTGAAGCTAAACGAGAGTGGTTTTTCGCCTACTATAGCAGTTAACTACTCCAAGGAATCTTCAAGTGCGAAGGATAAATAACTATAGCCTATGGAAGAACTTCCATAGGCTATGTATTTATCTATATAATTTATATAATCAACGGTAGTCCACAAATTCATATAATAGCTACCAATATAAAGATTCTCTAATAAGAACAAATCAATGACATATTTCCTTCTAAGCAATACTCTCCATATCCATGAGGAAGAATAAAATGAGCACCTTTCTTTATAGCAATTCCATCTATTGATCCTTTACCATCAATTACACTATAGATTTTAAAATTCTTGTCTTGGTTTAATTTCGCTGTTCCATGAATATCTTGTTTTTCAACTGTATAATAAGAGCAAGAAACTAAAGTCTCATTATCAATGCAATCACTCTTAACTAATTCACGCTTACTTGATGCAGATTCTGCTTCAAAAGGAGCTTCAATAACATCAATACTCTTCTCAATGTGTAATTCTCTTGGCTTACCATCTGTTAAACGATCGTAATCATATACACGATAGGTGATATCGCTGTTTTGTTGTGTCTCTAAAATCAATGTTCCACCTTTAATTGCATGTACTGTTCCTGGATTGATTTGAAAGAAATCCCCTTTCTTAATAGGTATCGTACGAATGAATTCATTCCAACGACCTTCAAGAATCATCTGTTTTACTTCTTCCTTATTCTTTGCATTATGCCCAACAACGATAGAAGCATCCTTATCACAATCTAAGATATACCAGCATTCTGTCTTACCAAAAGAACCATTCTCATTCAATTTCGCATATTCGTCATCTGGATGAACTTGTATACTTAAATCTTGCTTCGCATCAATGATCTTGATTAATAATGGAAAACGATTCCCTTCAAGATTTCCAAAAATCTCTCTATGGTTTTTCCAAAGTCCAGATAATGTTTGTCCCTTGAAAGCTCCCGTTGCTACCTCACAGTCTCCATGATCATGTGCGCTAACTGCCCAACATTCTCCAGTATGATCACTAGGAATATCATAATGGAAATCATCTCGTAATCTTGTTCCTCCCCATAATACTTCTTTCATAACTGGTTTCAAAAAAATAATTTGTTTTGTTTGCTTACTCATATAATCTATACTCCTTTATTTTCCATTTGTTTTAGACAACTGCAAAACTCTTTGTAATGTCGACAAACATATCAATGTGTTTAATGTTGTCAACATGGATAAGAGTTTCGCAATTGACTATCTCATTTCATTCAGTGCTAGCTTAATACACCCCATAATACCTTGGTTATCATTCAGTTTTGGCAATACAATATAGTTTTCAATATCTTGTAATTGTGGCGTAATAATGTAGCCGTTCAACAATCGCAATACTTCCCTATGAATAATCGGCATCAACTGTTCTTGATGCATAACACCCCCCCCAAGAATTATTCTCTGTGGTGACAAAGTAAGAATATAGTTTACCAAAGCCTGAGCGATATAATATCCTTCAAGTTCCCATACTTCTACTTGTTCTGCTAATTCATAGGCTTTTTTTCCGTATCTAGCTTCGATGGCAGGCCCCGCTGCTAATCCCTCCATACAATTCTCATGATAAGGACATGTACCTTTGAAAGTATCTTTCGGATGTTTAGCCAGAAGTATATGCCCTGCTTCCGGATGTAACATTCCATGATGGGGCTTACCATCAATAATTACACCAACTCCCACTCCAGTTCCAATGGTTATGTAAATGCTGTTTTTCACATCTTTAGCACTTCCCCAAGTTGCTTCCCCAATTGCAGAAGCGTTTACATCCGTATCAAAGCCTATTGGAACTTGCAATGCTTCTGAAAATGTTCCAACTATATTGTAGTTCCTCCAAGGCAGTTTTGGCGTTGATGTAATGTATCCATATGTAGCGGATTCTCTAATCAAATCAATTGGTCCAAAACAACCAATTCCTAACGCATCAATGGAATTATCTTTAAAATACTCCGTCAATTGCGACATCGTGGTCTCAGGAGTTTGTGTTGGTATGGACAAACGATCTAGGATTTCACCTTGTTCATTTCCAATTGCAACAACCATCTTTGTTCCACCCGCTTCTAACGCACCAATTCTCATTATTAATCCTCCTAGTTTTATTTAAGCAATCATTATCATGCATAAAGGTTCTTTTTTATCTCTATTTATATCTTAAGTGCTGAATCTCATAAAAACAACCAATTTCCGTGTTTTACTATGCAATACATATGAATTCTGTTTTACTAAGCTTTTTGGTTCCAAGGTATAGTTTTCATTACATATTTATTTTAATTAAATATTAGATTAATATCAAGTAAAAAATAATTAAATTTAATTAGCTTTATCTTTTTTTACAAACAAAATCCTTGTACGATGATAGAATATTATATTCATGCATTACTATCTCGCATATTACAATTCCCCTCGTACAAGGATTTCTTATATAATCTTTAAAAATATTGTACAGAGTTGATACAATATCTGCTACTATCTAAGATTACTTGCTCATCCTCATCTTTATTACCTGTCAGAATATATTCTTTATAATTGGTATCATAGGTCATGCCATTATCTTCGATTAATATAATTGTTCCACCACTACCATAGACTTTAATATCTAACTTAAACTGCGTACCTTCTTCCATATACATAACAGGCTGAGCTAGTGGTAATATGGAATTATCTTTAACAAAAACAGGTATCGTATCAGTTTCCATTATATGATAACCACCCTTATATTTTTGATTTGTCCAAAAATCATACCATTTACCTTTTGGCAGATACACCGTACGCTTTGTTTCTCCAGCAAGAATTGGTGCTACCAATAGAGAATCTCCGAATAAATATTCATCATCTATCTTATATGTATTTTGGTCACTACTATAATCACTAACTAATGCACGTACAGGAGCAATCCCTTTCTTATAATATTGATAGAAGGCAGAATATATATAAGGTACTAGTTGCATACGTACTTCAAACAATCCTTTTATCTCGTTTGTCGCTCTCATATCAATCCAAGGAGCCTTATCAATATACCAGCCATTAATAATAGCTTGAGGTGAGAATATAACCGCCTGTACTCTTCGAATTAACTCCTCCTTAGAGTCCGCATGCCTCACTTCTGGTGTCCATAGTAATCCTGAAAATCCACTATTTACTAACCCACGAATAAAATCTTTATGTTCATACAAATCACTATATAAAACAAATGGATATGGTGCTGCTAGTGCCCCAGCCGAACGTACTTCAGATAAGGTTCTATTATTCCCTAACGCTTTTAGTATAGTTTGTTGGTACAGATTTCCAATCATACTGTGCATCTGTTCTCCATTCATTCCAGAAGGAAATTCACTACAATTAGGATAGGACCAACTTCCCGTGTAATCACTTCCATCGCATTCATCTAACTTAAATCCCAGGATTCCTTTATCAATAAAATTCGTTTTGTGATATTCTGAAAAAATATCTACGCCTTCTTTTGTTCCAAAGTCTGGCACTAACCCTTGCCATACTTCAAAATCACCACTGTATTTATTCAAAGGGCGATATATAGGCGACGTTGAGTTAACAAAAACATGTTCCCATAGATTTATGTTATAGTGCCTGTTCCTAAGTTCTTTGATGAGTGAATCAGGGTCTGGTATTCTATCTTTATCCCACAGATAAGAGCAAGAATAGCTACTCTCTTGCCACCCTGGTTCAAGACCAATCATGTCGCAAGGAATATCATTTTCTCTAAAATAATCTGCCATTTTGATGATTTCTTCCTGCGTATAACGAGTATAACAGCGATAGAACATACCTAATCCCCAAAGCGATGGCATGCAACCTCCACCTGAGAACTGATTATATCCCGCAACAATTTCAGTAATAGAATCCCCTTCGAATATATAAAGATCTACACCTTTTGCAGCGGGTATATCTATAACCATTTGTGTGATTTCATCTGTTTTATTCTTCTCATATAATTCTTCCGGTGTAACGGCTACCGCTTTGTTTCTGATATTCTCTCTATTCTTATTCTTTCCAAATCCACAGTAAAAACTTGCATATCTAGCAGTATCAACATAAACACCATAGCCCTTCGTTGTTACATAGAACGGTACTGGTGCGTGAGAATCTCCAGTATTCGCTACCGGATCAGCATTAGGTCGCAAGTATTTTTTCGTTCCACGATGATCAAATCCCTTTAATTGTAATCCAAATCCGAACACTTCTTCATCTGGATCAAGAGGCATCTCAATTACGCAACCGCTTGCTGTTACTTTAAATCGAATTAACGAGGTATCATAAGTAACGTCCCCCTGTATAAGATTGTTATTAACATTACTAAACTTAACTGGTGTAATCGCTTCTGGCGTACCTAATGTAATCTTCTTTGCTCTTTGCATTTGAATTACCATGTCCTTTCCTATGCTTGTAGTTTTATGTCACAAGCTCAAATTATGTGTAAATACTTCATTACCATATAAACTTCTTATAAGGTTAGATATTCTCTCAATTTTTATATTAACTTTTTAATTCTATTCTTCACTATTATTTATGATATTTTATCTCATTATTTACATGATAATACTCAAAGTCAGCATATCCTGCGCTAACTTGTCCTCTAAAATTCCCACAGAATATCCCTGGTCGTGCCCCTGTCCAGCCTCCAGGGGTTGCAGATACTGTATTTCCAATCGTCTGGAATACCTCCCCATCTTCACTATAAGAATATTGAATGATTCCTTCCTTCATAACTTCCATACACAATATAATCTCATTACCTTTCACTACAAAACTTTCATCACATACTTCTTCTACTAGCTCTTGCTCATAGATGGAATATTCCTTTGCAATACCTCGATATCTTTTAACCACATTCTGTCCTTGATCCTGTTCAATAGCAAGATAACTATACTGATATCCCATCATCGCAATTCCTGCACGGTCACCATTTTCACAATGATTTAACGTTACCTTTGTTGTAATGCAAAACGTTTCTTGTTGCATAAGATGTGATAAAAACCATGGTGCGTGAAATAAAGAATGAGTTCTTTCGCTTTTATAAGCAAACAAACGTAGATATCCTGGATTTTGTGATAAAGAATACCAATTACTATTAGGATTTGCTTGCCACTGCCATTGTAAGCCAAGCTTTTCGCAAGTAAAATCATCAGAAATCTCCGGTAATGCTATTGCTTTAATACTATATTCTTTATAAATTTGCTTGCATTGATTCCTTAATTCCTCTGTTTGTTCAATAGGTACAGAATAAGATAGTACTGGTTCCCCTATCCCATCACCGTTCGTATCCACTCCCATCAATGGCCAGTCTTCTTCCCACCTAACTGGTTGTAGATGAGTGATTCTACCGTATGCTCCACGATCTTGAAAATGAACAAACCAGTCATTCCCATCCTCCATCTCGATGTAAGCTCCTTGATGGGGTCCATTAATCACACTGTCTCCTTGATGTAATGTAATTTTGACCTCATATGGACCATAGATATGCTTAGATCGCATTACTAACTGCCAGCCACTTGGTACACCTCCAGCAGGAGCCATAATATAGTAATATCCATTCTTTCTATATGCTTTTGGTCCCTCTGTGGTATGATGATTATCTCTTCCGTCAAACACCAATCTACCATTGTCTATAATCTTTGTTCCTTCATTATTCATTCTATGTATAAACAACATACTATTTATTCCTGCTCTACTACCTGCAAAAGCATGAACAAGATAAGCATTGCCTTCTTCATTCCATACTGGACAAGGGTCAATCCAGCCAGTTATTCTAAGTACATGATAGCTGCTCCACTCTCCAAACGGATCTTTTGTCTTATATAAGAACAATCCTTCATCTGGAGTACAAACATATACATAGTATTCTCCATTGTAATACCGTATGGATGGCGCCCAGATTCCTTTCTTATGCATCGTATGGTTATATGCTTCAAAAGGAAGTTCCTTAGCGATATAATTAACAATATTCCAATGCACCAAATCTTTTGAATGTAACAAAGGTAATCCTGGAAAGTACGTAAACGAAGAGGATATCATATAAAAATCAGCTCCCACTCGAATGGCATCCGGATCACTAAAATCACCTTTTAAAATAGGGTTTTCATAAGTACTTATCATAATTAAACCTCCTGATTCTGTTAGGACGACATCTCCAATTTAAGTCGACTACAAATTAGCACGTCGTCCTAATCCCATTCTAGCATTAAGTGGTAAGTAAGATATGCAATAATTCTATAATATATAGTAATTTTTAAAGAACTTTCATAATTATGACTAATTACTGTGTTGACAAATCCTTTTCTTATAATTAGCAGGCGTTTCCTTATATATTTTTTGAAAAGCCTCTGTCAAAGACCTTGCATCACGAAAGCCAACTTCAATAGCAATCCCATATATTTTTAAATCCGTAGAAATTAGTAGTGATAATGCGTGAGTTACTCGGACTCGATTCAGATAATCCTTAAAATTCTCACCTGTATTCTTTTTGAAATAACTACTGAAATAATACGGATTCATATGTAACTCTTTTGCCATGACCTCCAATGTCAAATTTTCCATATATCGCTCTTCAATATACTGTTTTGCAAGGATAATTTCCTTCTTTTCCTGGAACTTGACCGAATCGCCTATGTTATCCATATATTCTTTAATAACCAAACAATACTTCTCTTTCATTTCTTTAAAACTGCTTGTACTGCGACCAATTTCTAAAAACTCCTTCACATCGGTATCTCTTTCACACAGGTTCATCCCTTGTAATTTTTCTTGAAGCAACCGAATCATACTGCAAAAATAATAACAGGCATCTTCTTTTTTTCCATCCGACAGATTACAAACTCCCTTACAAAATTGTTGATACGATTGTAAAAACCGCTCACTATCCATAGTAATCAAAGCCTCTACTAAGCGATTCATCTCAACTTTCAGTTCATCCATACTGCTTTTTTTGAAGAAAACAGGTCCCCCGTACACCAGAATCGGTGCTTTGATTTCTCCATGAAAGAACAGATACCCCTTCCATTCAAGGCACCTAGAATAACTTTCTGGTATTTTGCTCATGCAGTCCACCACCTCTCCCATAATAAAGGCAACCTGGTGTCCCATTACTTCTTTAGCATTTGTAACAATCTCATATAGAATATCTTTGGCTTTCTTTACGTCTTCCCCTTTTAGAATAATTGCTATATTTTCGGATTTTTTAAAGACAATACCAAATTCATTCTCCTCCAAATACTTCTCTAGATAGCTAAGAAACGAAAATGTCACCAGTTTCTTTACTTGTGGTATGACTTCACTCGTAAACAGGATTTCAGTATAAACTGGTATATAATTTTCCTGGGGTATATCGACTAGTTTATGATAATTTACTGGTGTTTCCTGCGATATCTCTTGTGCTGGTTTACTAATATCTTTTTCTCTATTAATTTCATGAATGATTTTTTCAACCGCATTCAATAATTCTTCTACAATTACAGGTTTCAAAAGATACTCTGTTACTCCATACTTAATGGCAGCTTTAGCATATTCAAATTCCTGAAATCCACTGATAAATATAACTTTTGTGTTAATTTCCTCTTTAGTTGTTATATATTTTAAAATCTCGATTCCATTTAAACCCGGCATGTTGATATCGAGAAGTGCTATATCCGGGTTTTTTGCTAATATTCCTAACAGTGCTTCTTTTCCATCGGTATATTCCTCTACAATATTGATCCCCAACTCATTCCAATCCACCAGTTTACGAATACCACGTAATATAATACTTTCATCATCAGCAATGATCATCTTTAGCATGAACGCTTCCCCCTTTATCTGGAAAAAATATTTGCACCATTGTTCCCACTGACTGCGAACTGGTTATCTCCACTCCGTAGCCTTCTCCATATATATAACGAATTCGGTCATGCACATTTTTCACCCCAATACTTTGCCAGTTATACGCATTCTTTACTCCCATCTCATTGCCTTCAAGATTTTTATTCAGTTGCTTAAGATGGATTTCGTCCATGCCGACTCCATTATCCATAATTGTAATTTGAACCATATCATTTTTTCTTTCTACCTCAAGTATAACATTCCCTTTTCCACCTTTTGGTTTTAAACCATGTTTATATGCGTTTTCAACAATCGGTTGTAAAATTAATTTGGGCACCATAATTTCCTTACTGTCTGGGGCATGAATATGAAACTCAAATCCGCCATCTATTCTACAATTTAGCAAATATACATAGTTTTTAACTATCTCGATTTCCTCTGATAAAGGAACAAAATCATTTACATTTCCGATAATATAGCGCATCTGTAAGGAAAGTGCTTGAATCATCTTAGAAACTTTTTCGTCCTTGTTATCTAGTGCCGTCATTCTGATTACTTCCAAAGTATTGTATAGAAAATGCGGGTATATCTGAGATTTTACTGCTGTTAACTCCGCTTCATTTTGCTTAATCTTCGCCACATAACATTGATTGATATACTGGTTTAGTGTCGTTAACATCTGATTAAAGCGGGCAGAAAGAATCCCGATTTCATCATTAGACGTTACAGGTAATTGTAGTTCAAAATTACCATTCTCTATTAATTCCATAGAATCCACCATCTTATTAATTGGATTTGTAAGCTTCTTTGAAAACCATATAGACCCCATTGCTAAAAGTACGATGCAAAACAAAACAGCAAAGAACAACATCTTTTGTAATACGGTTATCTGCATAAAGGCAGTCTTCTTGTCCATTATAATAATCACTTTAAGTCCGTATTCATCGGCATCACTCGCAATTGAGAGCTGCTCTTTGGTATTCTGAAGATTTAACTTCTTATCATACAGGTTTTCGCCGATGATATTCTCATCATTGCTAAACATGCAATCTCCTGCTTCATTAACAATATAATAGGTACCTTCACCAATTACATTAACCGTTTGTAAAAGCATTCTCAGCCGATCAATATCCACGTCAATAAATATCGTTCCTACGTATTTACCTTTTCCTATTACTCCACGGATATCAAAATAATTTCTTGCAAACGTGATAATATCCCGTTCTGGACCATTGAAATACTTATTCTTATGGGTTGGCACCACTTGCAACTTCTTAGATTCTTTGTCCCAATTTGTATAATCTACATCGGATTCAAAAATCTCTTCGTCTTTAAAATATGTACTTGTCATGCTATAGTGATATGCAAGCTTTTGATGATGACTGTCAAACCCAATAAAATGTGTGGCATAGATAAAAGAATCTACTGTTTGTACATTTCTTAAAAAAGCGCTAATCTTTTCTGAACGGTTTTCTTCTTCTATTACCTGCCTAAAGGTGTCAGCTTTCAGATAATTGATTGTCTGGCTTCCCTCCATTAAACTACTATAGCTGTATATCATCTTAGATATTGTATTATAGTTATCTAAAATATTATCCAGATTAGTAGAGATATGAACGGCTGCCTGTTCATAATTGGTTTTCACAGCCACCTCATATCTTGATAACATTGTGTAAGATATAAACACGGCAAGTAAAAATACTGGAAATAAGCCAACAGTTAGTATAACCAACGTAAATTTATGAAACATAGTACCTCTTTTTTTTAATTTGACATTCATTCTTATATTCCTCCTGCCTAAAGCATGTCTCACCACTATTGTTATTGAAACACTATCATAACAATATTATACCTTGCACACTCAGTAAAGAAAATACGCGAAAAGAAGGTATGAAAAACATGCCCTCCATTCACGTCATTATATTATGTCTATTATCCTTTTGCTGCCCCTGCCATAATTCCCTTAACAAAATATTTTTGGAACATACAAAATATCAATAATGCAGGTAGAATCGAAACGATTGTCCCTGCGAAAACAATATCCCATCTAGCAGAATATTGTCCGACAAAACTGGCGATTTCAACCGTTATTGTCTTTGCTCTTCCACTTGGTAATACCAGATATGGCATAAGGTAGTCATTCCATATTCCTAATCCATTCAGAATAACCATAGATCCTGTACATGGTCCTAACAATGGAAATGTTACTTTCCAGAAGGTCTGAAACGCAGTACAACCATCAATCTTTGCTGCCTCTTCTATCTCAAGAGGAATTCCTTTAAGAAAACTGCAATACAATAAACTTCCAAAAGCTATAGAACCTGCTACATAACTAACGATTGGCCCAAACATATTACCAAACAATCCAAACATTTTCATTTCTTTAAATAAAGAAAACATATACAGATGAAAAGGAATCATCATACCAGCCAGAAAATAAGTATATATGATTTTAGTAATTTTGCTTTCTGAACGTTCAATTCCATATGCTGCCATAGGTACTATACATACAATAATAACTTCTGATACAATTGTTAGTATTAGAGAATTCCTAATCGCTGTAGCAAAATCAGATTGCTGAAACAAGTCAATAAAATTCTGTAAATAGAATTTACTTGGAAAGGCAACAGGATTTTTTAGAATTTCTCCATTGCTTTTGAATGCAGATATCAAAGCAAACAGTACAGGATAAAGAAACAGGATTGCTAATAAGATTGCTATAAATAGTAAGATGACGGAGCCTATTCCGACTTTTTTCTTTTCTGTATTCATTAAAGCTGTACCTCCCTACTTTTTAAGAATTTTTGCTGCAAGGAATTTAGAATGATAATAATAAAGAGTAAAACCATACCTACTGCAGTACCAAATCCTTGCCTTCCTTCATTGAAACCAACTTTATATAATAGGTATACGAGCGTCTCTGTCGTAAAACCTGGTCCTCCATCTGTCATTACATTGATCTGATCAAATACTTTCAATCCGTTTATTAATGAAAGGGTAAAGTTAATTGTAAATGCTCCAGATATTAACGGAATAATGATTCTTCGGAATCGTTGTATAGCATTTGCACCATCGATCTGCGAAGCTTCAATAACATCTGTCGAAACACTTTGTAAAGATGCCAAATAAATAATCATATAATATCCTGCGCCCTTCCAAACCAATACCAAACCTACCATTATCAATGTTAATTTATTATTTCCTAACCAATCTTGTTTTAAGTTACCAAGACCAATATCATTTAAAATTGTGTTAATCGCACCAAAATTATAGTTATACATAATCTTCCATATAAAGCCAGAAACAATACCACTAATCAAAACTGGAATATAGAACGCACTACGAAAAAAATTCTTTCCAATCTTGACATTATCAACTAAAAGTGCTAATCCAAGAGCAAACGCATTCTCGAGCAACGAGATAAATATTGTAAGTATTACAGTATTCTTAAGAGCATTACCAAACCTTGCACTTGTTAAAATTTCTTTGTAATTATTCAATCCGATAAATCTTACAACAGGACTGATTCCATCCCATGATGTAAAACTGTAATAAACGCTCGATATTGTCGGAACTATAACAAATAGGCTATATAATATAAATGCTGGTGCTATAAAACCATATGTAGACTTTTGGAGTTTCACTTTATTCTTCTTATTCATGCCTTATCTCCTCATTTCATAGGCTTTTTCATTGTACCTATTATCAATTATTACTATCGTTGTCAATCTCCATGCCTTCGTACATGTGCTACGATAATAAGGCACAGGAAATTGACAACATTAATCTAAGTTTATTGATTTAAACTAAGCATCTATTTATATTAAGCTTATTGAATACCTGTACCATCTAATGGATTGAAGCTTTCCATACAAGTCTTCCATGTTTTGTTTAACTCCTCACATGCTGAATCCAAATCTCTTTGTCCTTGAAGTACTTCAATAACAGTCTTATACATAAAGTTTCTAAAATCAGGTGGTAATTCCTTGTTTCCTACTTGACCATTCCACATACTGCATAAATCATCTGCTGTATTCGTTGCTTCTATTACTTCTTTAAATACATCACTTACATCAATTGTTGGTTCTTCCACAGTAACTGGAATTGCACTTAATTTTTCACAATACACTTTATAGTTTTCTGATTGAAAAAAGAATTTGATGAATTCTTCTGCTGCAGCTTTCTTGTTTGGATCTTGTGCTGCTTCTGCTGATATTGCAAGTCCGCCAACTCCAGCGCCACCCACAAGACGAGTTTTTCCATCTGGACTAGGCACTGGGAACCAACCATATTCAAATTCACTATCTGCTGCTTCTATTTGAGAAAACATATGTGTTCCAGAGAACATCATCGCTGACATCTTATTAACTAAGAAGGTTGTAATTTGAGCATCTGGTGTGGATGTCCAACCATCTTGCGCATATTGCATAATTTCTTTCATTTCTTCAAAGGTTGCCTTTACAGTTGCATCTGTAAAGTCTTTAGTTCCTGCATAAGAATTTGTAATAAAATCTGGATCTTGTGATATTACCTGATCATTATAGGCTTTGTTAAACCAAAATCCCATATGCCAGATATCCTGACCACCTACTACAAGTGGAGACATATCACCTTTTTCCTTAATCTTTTGACAAAGCTCAATAAATTCTGCATAAGTTGTTGGCTCTGTAAATCCATTTTCATCAAAGTATGCTTTATTATAAATGATTCCTTGTGTATTCTCACCAGCTAATGGTGCTGTGTATACAGCATTTTCAAATTCAGTTGTGGTTTTAAATAGAGCGGTGATTTCACTTGATAATGGCTCTAACTTTTCAGCTCTTATATAAGCAGCGGTATCTCGCATCTCCATAACATCTGGAAACTCACCAACACTGTCCAATGTTTTTAACAATTCACTATAAGCACCTCCGTTACCTGGCATAATTTTAACTGTTACATCCTTGTAAGTATTGTTAAAACGATTAACAATTTCATTCATTGCCTCTTTGGCACCTTCATCACCATCGGCAAATACATACGTCAAAGTTGTTGGCTCTGTAACAATTGATTTTTCTTCCCCATCCGTTGTTTCTTCTTTCCCAGCTTCTTCCGACTCATCCTGAACAGATGTATCAACTTGCTTGGAATTGTTTGTTTCTGCTTTCTTTCCACAACCAACGAACGCTGTCATAATCATTGTGGTGGTAAGTACTAATGCTAACATTTTTCTTTTCATAACCAATCCTCCATTACACTATTTGTTTGCTTTGTTTTTCTTTTGTTGATGTATATACTTTACCATTTACCTGTTCTTTTTAAAATTAACATTTTTAACATACAAATACACTTTTTTAAGATATGTATCGTTACTTCACTACTACTGTAGTTTTATATTTCTTAACATTACATTCTATATTGTAATTTCCTTATGTAGTATACAGCATTTTTCCAAAATTACTGTCTCTCTTTCATCTGGCTGCATCGCATGAAATTGGACAGATTTCAAAGATAACCCTCTCACATTTCTAATATCCATAAAGGTTGCCCTACTCCAATCAGGATAGTAATTTTCTGAGCATGATATTCCCGGATGTATCTTCTGATCCAACACCTCAGGGTATTCTTCTGGAATTTCCTCTCTTTTCACACCGCCAATAGTTGTATATACAAGATGATCAATCATTACCTGCTCAATTGGATGATTATCTTCTGCATCCATACGAATACCATTAAAACGAGGACTTCCCATAATATCTTTATGAAAACGCAAATGCGTCTCTTTCATCTCTTCATCATCGGTTGCAAATATATTAGAAAAAAGGATTCGTTTCATTGTTCCAATATCCGGCATGTCCGTTAATTCCACTGAACTACCTAATCCATCTGGTAAGAAGCGATTGTTGAGAATGGCATAGATTGGCCTTCTTACATTACGCATCACAATATTACTCATCATAATATCAGAGATGTTCCCACCTTCTGTACATTCTAATTTAATCCCTTCTCTCCATACATTGTACATCGTACAATTATGGATCGTAACCTCTGAGATGCTTCCTATAGATTTCAGTCCGATACGAATTGCTGCACAGATAGAGGTGAATTCACAATTGGAGATATGAATATTCTTCACCGGATACAATTTACTACTAGCCTGTAGACACAGATTATCATCCGTTCCTTTAATCCTGCAGTTATTGACAAACACATGACTGCAACCATCAAAGTCAAGCCCATCCCCGTTGTATCTCTTTTCGTTACAGATATCTAATCCCTCTGTCCATATATAGCAGCTGTCAAGGAATGCGATTGTCCATGCTGCAGAGTCATATAACTTCAAGTCAGAGATGTGAATATGACTGCAACGTAATAGGCGAATCATCATAGGACGATAGATACTTCCTTCGTTGGGAAATGCTTCTGCATTGCCATTTATCTCTCCATGCCCATATAAACCAATATTCTCTGCCTCCTGTGCATAGATAAAACAACGGTCCATGTCCTTTTCATTCCGATAACGGTTATAGTGAGTGTCCGCTCCATAATCTTCTATATTCGGACTCGCAAGTAATTTAGCCGAAACTGCGATTTCTATATATACATTGGATCTTAGATAAAGAGTTCCTGATACAAAAGTTCCTTCTTCTAGTAGAACAGTTCCTCCACCTTGTTTGTTACATAGGTTAATTGCCTCCTGAATGGCTTTCGTATCTTTTGTTACACCATCTGCCTTTGCTCCAAAATCTTTTGCATTATAATATGTTTTCATAATCTTTCTCCTTTAACTATTTGTTATTTTTTAATATACTATTATTTTTTTATTTACTCTTAATCTTATCCTGTACTGTTTTATATACGAACCGTTCCATATAATAAATCCCCATGCAAACTTCAGTATCACAATTACTGACAAGTATGCATGGGGATGCAAGCAATTACCTACTCTAAAGTAAGTTTTTATATTTATTCAAATTGACGAGATATAGATAAATTTGATTTTTACATTTAAGTCCGATTATGATATTTACCAAATGAAGAAATCTTCTCCTTTTAACTTAAACATTGCTTCCATAAAATAAAAATCTCCATATGTAAAATTCTCATGCTTAACCGGGCTATGGTATGCACCTGTACAATTTTGTAATATACCATCATTATCACACTCAAAGTTGCAACGACTTTCTACTAGTGCTTTAAGCATCTTAATAGCAGCATTAATATAGACATCTTTCTCATATTCTCCCACTAGCTTTGCAATCTCAATTAATCCACAGGCGGCCACTGCTGCCGCAATAGAATCCTCCCATGCCGGCTCTTTTGGTTGTCTGAAATCAACAGGAATAATTCCATTTTCCGGAATATTGGCCATAAAGTAATGGGCTACTCTCTTTGCTGTATCCAGATATTCTTTTTTTTCAGTATGCAGATAGCTGATAACAAAGCCATAAAGTGCCCATGTCTGCCCTCTTGTCCAAGAAGATCCATCTTCGTATCCTTGACCTCCATAAGTTCTCACAACTCCTCCGTTAAATGGATCAAATTCCACTATATGATTCACAGAACCATCAGGACGAATGAAGTTGTCCATAACCGTATCAGCATGTATCATAGCAATCTGTTTAAATCTTGGATCTGCAGTCTCTTCCGAAGCCCAGTATAGGAGAGGTATATTAAACAAACAATCGATTATTGCCCAGCCTCTTGTGTCATCTTCACCAACGTTATTCCACGCTCGAATAAACTTGCCAGCCGGATTAAATCTTCCAGCTAGAAGATTCGCCGCATGTAATGCTCTTCTCCTCGCCTCTGGATTCTTTGTCAGTCTGTAATCTGCCACTGCTGTTGGAAGCCACATAAATCCCACATCATGATGAAGACCATAGTAAAATTCAAAACAACGATCTAATTTCTTCTCCGAGACTCTTGCTATATCTGCATACTTCTCTTCTTTCGTTTCATGATACATTAGCCACATCATCCCACCCCAGAATCCGTTTGTCCACCAATTAATTCCATCATCATCATTCCAGTCCAATGTCTCTAAAGAACGATCATCATGTACTCCATCCACTGCTTTGGCTGGTATCTTATCCTTACTTCGTTCACTCACCACTTCTATTTTATTGGTTATTCTTTGAATTACCGAATCTGTCCAAATTTTATCGTTGCCTGTTACCATCTTCACTCTCTCCTTCTTCCTAATTAATATCTACCTGTTATTACTGCGTCATTTAACATACGAATTGCCTTCAATAAAGATCCGCCATTGCGGACTGTAAACAACAATGGAATTGTTTAAATACCGTTTTAACACTTACTATATGTATTGTAACAACAGTATTCTATTCTTTATATGCAAATTTTTAATTATTACAAGCATTTTTTTTAGATGTTACTGTTTTGCAAACCACAAAAAGAGGGGCTGTAAAAAAACTCCCCAAATAAACAAGGTCACTCACATCAGCTGATGCGAGTGACCTTGTTTTATCTATTATTGTCTTTCTCTTGAAAAAAAGAGTATACGAACCAAGCCTTCTCT
>JAHAJA010000027.1 GCA_018372435.1 Clostridiales bacterium
TATACAAAAGCAGTATAAAAAATCGCCAGCCAATACATGGCTGACGATTCAGATAATTTATTATTTTTTATTGTCCTCTTGACAGGTAGCACACCATTTAATGTAAAACCATCTGAAAGATTGTCTTTTTAAGGTTGCATTTTATTGCACTATATCAAGTAATTATAATTTTAAGTTAGCAAGTAGAGAACCAAGCCCAGTACCGGCTTCTTCTCCAGAAGAGTATTCAAAAGAAACTTCTTCTACATCGTCAACGATTTCTGCGTCTTCTTCAACAGCCTTCATGCTAAGACTTACTTTGCCGTCTTTTACATCTATAATCTTAACGGTAACTTCCTGTCCTTCTTTCACAACTTCATTCGGAGATTTGATACGTCTTCCACAGATTTGAGAGATGTGAACAAGTCCTGATAAGCCATCACCGATGTTAACAAAGGCACCGTATGGAGCAATCTTTTCAATTACACCAGAAGTTACTAAACCAATCTGTAAATGAGAGATTTTGTTGGTTTTTGCTAAGGATTCTTCTTCTCTTAATACTTCACGTGCGGATAATACAAGCTTTTGATTATCTTCATCTACAGTTATAATAACTACAGTCAAAGTTTGTCCAACATAAGCTTCTACGTCTTCCACATAATGAGTTGCTAACTGTGAAACAGGGATGAATGCACGGATGCCTTCAATATAAGTAATAACGCCACCGTTGACAGAAGAAGCAACTTTTACAGTATAACGTTTTTTCGCTTCCATTGCTTCTTTTAAAGTATCCCATGCAAGAATATCGGCTGCGTTCTTTGTCGACAATACGATATTACCAGTTCTTAAGTCTTCGCGTAAAACAACAGCAGTAACAGTATCACCTACTTGTATATCTGCTTTAATTGAAAAGCGTGGATCATTACTTAACTCAGCTAGAGGAATAATTCCTTCGGTATAATAATTAAGATCAACTGTAACTTCTGTATCAGAGATACCGATTACAGTTCCAGTAAGAAGATCACCTTCTTTTATCTTTTTAAAGGATTGGTTTAATTCATCTTTAAAATCATCCATTGAAAGGTTCTTTTCTTCTACTTTTTCTTCTGTTTCTATGTTTTCTTGTTGATTCATAATTTCACCTCATATATTTATTTTCGTGTATAACTAAGTTAATTATATCACGGATATGTATATCGTGTATATGTTACATTTTAGGATTCGAGAGTCAAAAGTTAAGAGATATGCGGTTTTTAGTTGTATATGGCAGTTAGCTACTCCAAGGAATCTTCAAGTGCAAAGTTTGAGGGCGAAGTTTGAGTATATAATTAGTTACTAAGAGTATGTATGCTAAGATATTTTCCAAAAGCAACATCATCAATTAGTATATGGCCGAAAACCCATTCCTGTAAGTAAGTTTTTACTTCACACAGAATTCTATATGGTTCTTCACTAAGTTTTTTACAATCTATATCTAATATGTATTGAATAATTTCAGCATGTTTCTTTTTATGAGTATCAATATCAGGGTAATTATGTTCTTTCATAAGCTCTTCTTCATGATAGCAATGATAGCCTACATACTCTCTTAGTTCTAAAATAATATCAAGAAGTTGTTTGTTCGTAACTCCAATACAATGACAGATTACAAGTTGTTCCAGATTACGTCCAATGTGAAATAATTCTTTATGTTGTGAATCCATCAATGGAATGCCCGTCTCCATTTCTTTACACCAATCAAATTTAAAATCTAACATATTAATTTCTCCTATTGTGAAGCCACAAGTAGAACTTCATCATGTTGTATAAAGCAATTATAGCAAATATACAGTGGGGAAACAATATTTCATTAAAAAAAGTATTAACTTTTACGATTTTTTATAGTTGCTATTTAGATAGTCTATACTTATGTTTTTTTGTATTAATATGGTATAATAGAGTAATTAAATAGATTTTAAATTGATTCATTTTGTAGAAAGAAGGAACAACATGCCAGCATTTTTAAAAGAGATAGAATCATTCCGAGGAACTGGAGAGAAGAATGAACTAGGACAAGATTTAGAAAGTTTTTTAGAAGAATATGATACAAACAAGTATGAGAATCCAAGTGTAACGGCGGATATGATCGTAATACAACATCCGAAAGAGTTTTGTAAAGTGGAACAAGGATTGAAAGTGCTAATGGTAAAGAGGAGAAATCATCCGAGCATAGGTTATTGGGCATTACCAGGTGGATTTGTCAATATAAGAGAGGATATAGACCTAGCCGTAAAGAGAGAATTGTTAGAAGAAACCGGCGTAGACGATATAGCAATTGAACAGCTCTACGCATGGGGAGAGGCGTGGAGAGATCCTCGTGCTAGAATTGTTACGGTTGCTTACCTTGCACTGATAGACGAAGGAAGAGAAGTAAAAGCGGGAGACGATGCAGCGGATGCTGCTTGGTTTGATATCAGGTTAAATAAGAAGGAAGAAGTGGAAGAAGTTAATAAACAAGGGAGAAGTAGAATTAAGACTCTATATGAACTAGGACTTGTGAATGACGAGAGAATGGTAGAGTTAGGTGCGACCATTGAAGTATCTTATAATAAGACTGGTATTATGAAAGAGTATCAGTATCAGGTGTTATTTTGTAATCAAATTGCATTTGATCATCCAAGGTTTATAGTGCAAGCATTATTACATATTGAGGCAGCATTATAAGAGCATACGTATATCAAAGTTAAAACCTTTTGAGAGCCTTATCTTAGATTAATAATTATTGCGGTTGTTCGGTTACCCATAAGCTCTATATGGGCATATACTATATAGAACATATAATTGGAGATAATTATGGATAATGAATTAAACTCGAATTTGGATAAGGAAGTAAACGGTGGGGATAATGTTGATGCCTTAATTCTAAAATCACCACAATCCCAAAGACCATCACGGCCTCCAAGACCCCCCCAGCCTCCAAGACCCCCACAACCCCCAAGGCCACAGCCTCCGAGACCCCCACAGCCTCCAAGACCCCCACACCCACCAAGGCCACCTATGGAGGGAATGTGGATATCTAACGCAGTTATAGAGGAGATTACAAATGAGAGAGATGGTGTATTAGCAACTGTTGTGTATAGAGAAAGACCACGGAGTGCAGAGAAGACGGTAAGGTTAGTAGTAACAAGGGACACAAGAATTTTTGATGTAAATCGAAGAAGATTAAATCCAAGAGATTTAGAAGTAGGAATGGTAATTGACGCGTTTATTTCAACTGCAATGACAAGAAGTATACCTCCACAAGCAAGGGCCTTCGAAATTTTTGTAATTGAGCGCCGAGTTTCGAGACAAGAAACCGTAGGAAGAATTATACAGGTTAATACACGTGATAATTTTATTCTTACGCTAAGCGGAAGTAATAACATAATTCGCTTTAATGTTGGACCAGAAACCGTTATCTTAGACTTGTTTGGGCGCAGAATTCGTTTATCGGATTTGTTCTCAGGTTTACGGGTAAGAGTTGAACATGCGACATTTATGACAGCAAGTATTCCGCCGCAGACTTTTGCTTTCGTAATTCAGGTAATTCGATAACGATAAGGGCTATTGTATGATGAGTTGAGTGTAAACAATTCATCTACAATAGCCCTTTTGTATTATTGAGGAGTGCCCTTGGTTATTGTACCATTCTTAATAGAATAGGTACCAGTAGAAGCTAGATAATAATTCTTGCCGCTATTGTTATCCCAGTTGTTATTACCATCGTTGAAACAACATGTTAGGGTAGTGTTCGTACCTAAATCTATAGTAATTACTTTGTATCCGCTAACAGAAGAGGATGACATACGAACACCAGGGACATTTGTCCAGGAACCACTACCAATCTGGTAATGAATATTTGGAGAACTCCAAGAGGTATAATAATATACCGTTATAGTGTTTGTTGGAATAGCAGTAGGCTCTCCATTGGTAACGTTACCGTCGCTGACAGTATAAGTACCAGAGCTAGAGAATGTATAATTCTTGGTGCTATTATTATCCCAGATGTTATTCCCATTATTGAAACATGCAGTTAAGGAGTTGCTGGTGCCTAAATCAATTGTAATGGTTTGGTAGCCATTGACTTTAGAAGGTGACATTGCTATACCGGGAACTGTAGTCCATGCTCCTGAACCAATTTTATAGTGAATATTGGAAGTGCTCCAAGTTGTTTTATAGAAGATAGTGATAGCATTCGTGGTTGTTTGTTTCTTTCCGTTAATGTCATATGTAGCGTTATCTTCAACGACGAATCCTTGTAATTTAGTACCAGGACTTTGGTTTACGGTATCATTAAAGATAACTAATGGTTTACTATAACTTTCTGTGAACGTGATACTGTACAAACCACTACTTTCCTTTTGCATCGCAGTGCCTGGCCATGCTTTTACTATTTGCACGTTAGCACCACTTTCATCGTAGATATAAGCATAGATGGAGTCAGACCAGGAGGAAGGCTTTTCAAAATAAACAGTAGTTCCTAATGGTTGAGCCACTTTTTTAGTTGTATAGGTTTGTGTAACTATTTTTCCATCAGAGCCTACACCTGTAAGGGTAATTGTATATTCAGTATTGATAGAATCGCCAGCACCAATTACTAAAGAATCACCATTATTATAATTAACTGTACTATTGGAGTTTATTTTATAAGTCGCTGAAGTAGTATTCTGTGCTTTTAATGTAAACGTTACAGAGTCTGTTGAGAATGTAGATTTAAAGTTATCTAGTGATACACTTGGTGTAGTAGGATTAGTATAACTCATTAATACAGCACTTCCACGTCTTGGAATTGTACCAGTTATGATATGATTTTTAACTTCAAACTTATTATGATCATCTGTTAGACTATAATATGTACCGTCTTGCAATTGTGTTGAACAATTGATGGAGTAATCATTATACTTGGAATTAACAATGACAGCTCCAACTGTTCCACGTTGAATCATAAGAACATTAGAGTCACCATTAGGGTTTTCTAGATATTCTCCTTGACCAACCATTGCATTTCTGAATTTATTAACAGCAGCAACCTCATCATCTTTGTATAAGTCGCTTCCGGCAATTCCTATTTGATTTGCTCCCCATTTGTTAGAAGGACCACCACCATAAGGTCTACTAAAGAATAATGGTGCACCATCTTTTCTGGCAGTAATTACTGACCAGGCTAATTTTATTTGTTCATCATCAAGCTGTGACCAAGTTCCATCGTTAATATAGTTATCATGGGATTCTACCCAAGTTACTAAATCGGAAGTATCCATTCCACTTGGAACTTCATAGGATTGAATGCTAGACTTGTTCAGGTTATTGCTTTTTATAGCATTACGAATCTTGCTACCATAGGAACTTGTCGTAGTTGAGCCGATTTCGCCAGCATAAGCAGCAAGGCGTTCATTATCACCTTGAAGTACTTCACCATAATTAAAGATATTGCTTGCGTTAGTGATCTCCGTCGTAACTCTAGACCAGAAATTATTCGTAACACCGTTTGGACGATTATCATCTGATAATCCAATGTGCTTCGCTGTGTCATAACGGAATCCATCAGCACCACTTGCAATACAATCATTTAAGAACTTAATAAAATAATTTTGAAATCCTCTATTTTCAGTGTCCACATCGGGTAATCCACCATCCATAGAATAGCGTGTACATTGAAAGCGGTCGGAATAGCTGTTACATTTGATAAAGCCAGTATCGTGATATAGATTACCACCTGCGGAGTTCCTTAGATTAGAGGATACCTTGCTTTGGTTATTGGCTGTATGATTTGGAACAACATCAACAATAATTTTAATTCCGTATTTATCAGCCTCAGCACACATTGATTTGAATTCGTCGCGGCTACCTAATTGATAATTTCCGATAGTCCAATCTGTTGGTTGATAATGCCACCACCAGCAACCACCTTTTCCATCATCAGATCCACCATAGAGTTTCATAGTGGGATAGGAATCATCTACTGCATTAATTGGTGAAGTTTGAATGCTTGTATACCCAGCATCAGCTATATTTTTCATGTTAGCTTTTATAGTATTAAAACTCCAACAAAAGGCTTGTAAAATGGCACCATCACCAATATTCTCAGTTGGTGCTACCGAAAGTGAACTAGTGGAAGCAAGTGCACGAGCTAGTGGCTCGGATAAATCTGTAGTTAAATCAGTGGAGTCAGGATTAGAATCTGCAAAGATCATTTTGTAATTAATAGAAGTAATAGATAATGTAACAATAAGAAGTAGGACAACTAGTCTTTTAAAGATACTCTTTTGTTTTCTTAGCTTAGTTGAAAACACGTTCTTAACCTCCTAATTTTTATATTCCGCATCTTTGGTAACAAGAATCCTCCTTTCGCCAATAATATATATGCTTTATGCAGTTTATCTTAATTAATACGAAGGTAAGATAAAATGCATCAAAACCATGAATGTATTACAAAAATAAAAAAGAGTATTTATAGAAATTAGTAAGAGATTGTCTTATTTTAGAATAATAGAAATGTTATTATATTACAATACAAATAATCACCAATAAGACAAGGTGATATTAGTGATTATTAACAAAAATTTCGAAAATTATCGGATGAATATGTAGGAAAAATCAAAAAATTTTCATTATTAGAAGATTAATGTATACCTGTTGAGTGGATGAGTTAGGATCGTATCTTAGAGATAACATAAGAATAGCCCTAGATAAAACAATTTGTTTTATCTAGGGCTATTGCTTACTTATATGGTTTTAATTAACTTAAGCTACTACAACGTTAACAGCTTGTAAGCCACGAGAACCGTTAGTAATTTCAAAAGTTACGTTTTGATTTTCTTCTAAAGACTTAAAGCCGTCTGTAGCGATTCCTGAGAAATGAACGAATATATCTTCACCATTTTCGCTATTAGTAATAAATCCAAATCCTTTTTGTGCGTTAAACCATTTTACTGTACCTTTATTCATGAAAGATACCTCCTAAATTAAATTATTTGTATATTCTTCGGTGAAAATAAAAATCACATATTTTTGTAAATCATTAAATATATCAATGACTTACAAAAATATGTGAATCAAAACTTACATCTAAAATACTCTTTAATAATAGCATGAATTTAGTGAGTTGTCAATACTTTTATTAAAAAGTTTTTGTTGACCACTTAAGTACCGGATACAAATTTATTGAAAATCTCTGCAAAAATAATCATTCCAAAAGATAAAATCAAAATGAAAAATGAAGTACTAATTATCTTTTGTGATACTAGTTTAAACTTATCACTTATTTTGTATGAGAAGTAACCTATACTAGTTCCTATGGAGTTTATAATTATATCTTCTGTATCAAAGCTACCGAGATATGTTATCATTTGAAGAATCTCTAATGCAGTTATGGAAATCAAAAAAACAAAAATAGATTTAAGATACCTAGTATTAAATATCATAGGTATTAATATTCCAAAAGGTACAAAGGCTAATAGATTACATAAACTAAAAAACCACAAAAGTGAAAAGTTTTTAGGATACCATAAGGGTATTCTAGTAGGAATTATTGAAAAACGATATTCTTGAACCGTGTTATTTATCTGAGGTCTGCCAAATCCAAAGAACATGAAATAGATTATAATAATTGTATAAATTATTAATAACGTTACTAGCAAAGTGTGCCTTTTCCTACTCATGTTTCGTACTCCTTCATTTAATAATAAAGCTATATAAATCCAAAATATTTATTTCTAAAGCCGTTAGTCATCCTCCATAGTATAGCCTATTTCTAATATAATTAGTAACACTAACTTCGCACATAAAAACTTCACTTAGTTAGAGGTGTATGGATGATGGCTGGAGGATTTTGTAGGCATATCTTAGATCTGACAAAAGAATAGCCCTAGACAAAACAATTTGTTTCATCTAGTGCTATTGCTTACTTATATGGTTTAATTAACTTAAGCTACTACAACGTTAACAGCTTGTAAACCGCGAGCTCCGTTAGTAATATCAAAAGTTACGTTTTGATTTTCGCTTAAAGACTTAAAGCCGTCTGTAGCGATTACTGAGAAATGAACGAATATATCTTCACCATTTTCGCTGTTAGTAATAAATCAAAATCCTTCTCGTGCTTGATTTCCATACTATAAGTTATATCTTAAAGCACGGATTGAATTAAATATTGCGATTAATGCAACTCCAACATCAGCAAAGATTGCTAACCACATAGATCCCATACCAAAGGCAACTAAGAATAAAACAATAAATTTAATGCCTAAGGATAATATAATGTTTTCGGTTACAATCTTTCGAGTGTGTTTTGCAATTTTAATTGCTTGTGCGATCTTTGAAGGTTCATCAGTCATAATTACAATATCAGCTGCCTCAATTGCTGCATCTGAACCAACACCACCCATTGCAATACCTATATCAGCTCTAGCAAGTACTGGTGCATCATTCATTCCATCGCCAGTGAAGATTACATTCTTATTCTTGCCCTTCTTATGAAGTAACTCTTCAATCTTATCTACTTTATCTCCTGGTAGTAACTCAGAATAGATAGTATCTAGGTTTAATTCTTTACCAACGATTTCTGCAGATGCCTTCATATCACCTGTTAGCATTACAGTCTGAATACCTAATTTGCGTAGTTCTTCAAGGCCTTGTTTGGAATCTTTCTTAATCTGGTCAGAAATTACTAAGTAACCTGAGAATGTATCATTAAGGGCTATATATACAATACTTCCGAGTGTATCTGCAGGTGCTTCCGAGAAATTGATATTAAATTTCTTAAGAAGTTTAGCACTTCCAGCGAGAACGGTTTGACCTGAAAGTGTAGCACGTATACCGTGACCTGCAATCTCTTCATAATTACTTACTTGATCAGAAGCAGAAGGTATATTAGCGGCTTTTGTAATTGACTTAGCAATTGGATGATTGGAATAACTCTCTACAAGACCAGCCACATGTAGTAATTGATCCGATGCGGATTGTAA
Organism: Clostridiales bacterium; assembly: GCA_018372435.1. Lineage (GTDB taxonomy): Bacteria > Bacillota > Clostridia > Lachnospirales > Lachnospiraceae > Anaerosporobacter. Next base: position 8,961 of record JAHAJA010000027.1, read on the forward strand.
TGTACGCTTCTCATCGTCAGGGAGTATGTTTAATAGGCTAGCTTCATTTGCAACATTTACTTTAGTTACTTCAAAAACACCTTGAGTTAGCGTTCCAGTCTTATCAAATACAGCTGTTTCTACAAAATTAAGTGCTTCGAGATAGTTACTTCCCTTTACAAGGATGCCATGCTTAGAGGCATTTCCAATACCACCGAAGAATCCGAGTGGAATAGAGATTACTAAGGCGCAAGGACAAGATACTACTAAGAATCCGCATGCACGGTAAATCCATAAAGAAAAGTCATTAGTACCTGTAAGGATTGGCGGGAATATAGCTAATAATATAGCTAATAAAACCACAATTGGAGTATAGATAGCTGCGAATTTGGTAATAAAATTCTCTGTACTTGATTTACGGTTTGAGGCATTCTCAACTAAGTCTAATACCTTTGCAACGGTTGAATTGGAGTAAGTACTATTAACTTTAACGAATAAAGTACCGCTTCCATTAATACCTCCACTTAATACAGTATCTCCAATACTAGCACTTCTAGGAACGGATTCTCCTGTTAAGGAAGAAGTATCTACAAAGGATGTACCTTCAATAATTTCACCATCAAGAGGAATTCTCTCACTTGGTTTTACAACGATAACATCTCCGATGTTCACTGCTTCTGGATCTACTGTTACAACACCAGAATTAGTTTGTAGATTAGCATAATCTGGTTTTAGATCCATAACAGATTTTAACTGTTTTCTCGAGTTATCAACTGCAATATCTTGAAGAAGTTCGCCGATTTGGAATAAGAGCATAACGACAAGTGCTTCCGGGTATTGCTTTGTATAGAAGGCACCAAGTGTAGCGATAACCATTAAGAAATTCTCATCAAATATCTGGCCGTGGGAAATATTCTTAGCAGACTCAATAAGGATTTCGTATGAAAGAATAAGATATCCTGCAATTAATATAATAATGCCAAATGGGCTTGGTATATCGAATACAATAGGTATAAATCCAATTACGGTTCCGATTAATAGAGTAAATACTTTTTTTAATAGATCTCCTTTTGAGTGCCCTCCACCGTGTTGATGATTATGTGAGTGTGATGAGGAATTTTTATCGTGATTGTGTCCTTCATGTCCATTATGTTCATCATGGTGATGTTCGTTGCAGCCGCAAGAATCATGTTCATCATGGTGATGCTCGCAGCAGCCGCAAGAATCATGTTCATCATGGTGATGTTCACCGCAACCGCAAGATTCCTCTGTATCATGATTGTGGATAGGAGAGTTTGTAGTAGTATTTGAAGTTGCATTAGACAATATAGGGGAGACAACCACTTCGCTCTCTATATTACTGCAAATATTTTGAATAGTAGGTTGAATATCTTCTAATTGCTTGCTTTCCTTGAAGGTAAGAAATAGCTTTTTATTAACAAAATTAATTTGAACTTCATCGATACCGTCTAAGGATTTTAGTTTCTTTTCCATCTTAGCGGCACAATTAGCACAGCCAAGATTTTCTAAGTTGAAGGAAAACTTTTTTGATTCCATAGTAGGCTCCTTTCTTTTTGTCACATCAATTGTTTTAAGTAGTATGGGTAACTATTCAGAATCATTATTCAAGAATATGTGAAAGCCCTTGGTCAAAGATTCGTTTTACATGTTCATCTGCTAAGGAATAGAATACAACTTTTCCGGCTTTTCGGTTCTTAACTAGTTTGGCTGATTTAAGAACACGAAGTTGGTGAGAGATTGCAGATTGTGTCATGTTAAGAAGCTCAGCAATATCACATACACACATTTCGGATTCAAAAAGTGCACATAGGATTTTTATCCGTGTAGTGTCACCAAATATCTTAAAAAGCTCAGCTAAATCATATAATATCTCTTCATCGGGCATTATTGGTTTAACAGAATTCAAAAGATCTTCATGTACGCAATTACATAAGCAGGTTTCTGCGTGTTTATTATCGCTCATAGATAACTCTCCTTTTACTATATAGTATATGTTAAGAAAAATACTTGTTCAAACAAATATATGAATAATTGTTCATATGTTTATCATAATCGATACAATTTTAATTGTCAATAGATATTTTATGTTTTTTGTTTACAGGATTACAAATTATTACTTTCAACCTATTGACAGTTTATATACCGATTGGTATACTGGATTTTATAAGGAATATGGGAGGTGTGTGGTGGAAGAATTACAAGAACTAGATAACAGGGAGAAGATATTAGAATGTGCGCTAAATCTGTTCTATCAGAAAGGATATGATGCAGTAGGGGTACAAGAAATAGTTACATTAGCTGGAATAACGAAGCCTACAATGTATTATTATTTTAAAAGTAAATATGGTCTATTAGAGGCACTTTTGCATGAACGGTGCAGTAAGATGAATGAACAATTGCGAGAGGCTGCTTTTTATAACGGAGACTTGGTATACACATTAGAACGTTATGCTAAAACTATGTTTGCTATAGCAGAATCCGATTTGCGCTTCTATTACCTCACTCTTTCATTATTCTATTCGGCTAGGGAGAATGAAACGTATAAAGCAATTATACCTTACATGAAAGAGCAATTTGCTATTATCCGAGGAATCTTCGAACAAGCAGCAGGATATCTTGGTAATATGAATGGAAGGCAAGAGCAGTTTGCCGTAGGCTTTTCCGGAATATTAAACAACTATATACTCGTATATTTTGAGAGAGAGAATACTACAGGTCAGCTTGAAGATGGCAAGACAATTTATTCACTTGTCCACCAGTTTATGCACGGCATTGTAGTATAACAACACAGATGAAGAAGGTTATTGTTTAGGCGTTAGTAGCGTAGCGGATTACAAATATCCGTTTGAAAAAGAGGTCTTTAGAGAGGGGCATGATTGTTAAAATGATAAAATGGTATGACAAGGCAGTTTTTTATCACATATATCCACTTGGTTTGTGCGGAGCAGAGAAATTGAATGATGGGTTTACCATGACCCACAGAATGAAAGAGCTAGAAGAATGGATTCCCCATATGGAACAACTAGGTTGTAATGCTTTATACATTGGACCTTTGTTTGAGTCTGTAGGGCACGGCTATGAGACCACAGATTACCGATTAGTTGACCGTAGATTAGGAGATAATGCTGATTTTATTCAATTCGTTAAGGAATGTCATGAACATGGAATTAAAGTTGTAGTGGATGGGGTTTTTAATCATACGGGTAGAGAATTCTTTGCTTTCAAGGACTTAAGAGAAAAAAGGGAGAGTTCAGAGTACCGTGATTGGTATTGTAATGTGAATTTTAATTCAAACACAGAATATAATGATGGATTTTCATATGAAGGTTGGAGAGGATATCAGTTACTTGCCAGATTAAATCAAACAAACCCTGAGGTGAAGCAATATATATTTGATGTAATAAGGTATTGGGTGGATGAATTTGATATTGATGGAATTCGCTTAGATTGTGCGGATGTACTTAATCTTGATTTTATGAAAGAGATGCGTTCTTTTTGCAATACGGTGAAAGAAGATTTTTGGTTAATGGGAGAAGTAATCCATGGCGATTATAGCAGATGGGTTAATGAGGAGACATTACATAGTGTGACGGATTATGAATTACATAAAGGGCTCTATTCAGGGCACAATGATCACAATTACTTTGAGATAGCGCATACAGTAAAAAGACTATTCGATTCGAATGGAGGAATCATTAAGAATGCTAATCTTTATAGCTTTGTAGACAATCATGATGTAGATAGAATCTATAACAAATTAACGGACAAAGCGCATCTTATACCAGTATACATAATGTTATATACCTTACCAGGCATTCCATCGATTTATTATGGATCGGAATTTGGTATCGAGGGTAAGAAAGAAAATAATTCAGATGATGGAGTCAGGCCAAGATTGGTTTTATCGGATATTATAGAGAAACCCAGTAAGTTAACGGAAGAATTAATAAAACTCCTTGTAGCACTAGCATCAATTAGAAAAGATAAACAGACATTACAACAAGGGGAATATAAGGAGTTGTTTCTTACAAACCGTCAGTATTCTTTTGCTAGAATATATAAGGAAGATGCAACTGTAATACTTGTTAATAATGATGACAAAGAAGCAACAATTAATATACCGATACCGGTATCTTGTGAAGCGGTATGTAATCTAATAACGGAGGAGAAGCATCCGGTTAACAAAGGAAGATTAGAGATAACAATACCTCCTAATAATGGACTTGTCTTACAAAGTGTGAAATAGGCACCGTTAAGCTACTGTAGCATTACAGAAGCAGAATAAAAAGGGGAGGTTTACACTATGATCGAGAAGGTAAGTAAGTATATTAATACTATTCAATTAGAGGAACTCTATAGAGAAATCAATAATTGCCCACACAAATTACTAGGACCACATAAGGTGGAAGAAGGACAGTTATTTATTACATATCGCATTAATGCCAGTGAAGTAACTATTATTGATAAAGAAACCAATACAGAATACTCTATGTTACCATATGAGGATAGAGGGTTGTATGTGGTATTAGTTGAAGGGGAAGCGATTAGATCATACGAAATACGTACCAGATATCTAGATAATACTACAATTACAATCGTAGATCCGTATTCTTTTGATCCTATGATTGGTGATCTTGATACACATCTTTTTTGTCATGGAACACATTATGAAATCTATAAAAAATTAGGGGCACATGTGATTACGATTAATGGTGTCAAGGGAACCTATTTTGCGGTATGGGCACCGAATGCTAGAAAAGTTAGTGTAGTTGGTGAGTTCAATTGTTGGGATGCCAGACTGCATCCGATGCGTCTGTTAGAAAGCTGTGGTATACATGAATTGTTTATCCCGGGCGTAGAAGAGGGGGCAATATATAAGTATCAGATAAGAACTAGAGATGATAGAGTATTATACAAGGCAGATCCCTATGCGAATTCATCAGAACTGAGACCAAGGAATGCCTCTGTTGTTGCAGACTTAACCAATTATAGATGGGAAGATAAGGTATGGCAGAAGAAAAAGTATAAGAAGGATCGTAACTCTTTGAGAAAAGAAGCGATGTCAATATATGAGATGCATCTAGGGTCATGGAGAAAGCATAATAATGGAACAGAGGACGGGTTTTATAATTATCGTGAGTTGGCAGTAGAAGTAGCGGACTATGTGAGCAACATGGGGTATACTCACGTTGAACTACTTGGAATAGCAGAGCACCCTTTTGATGGGTCATGGGGGTATCAAGTAACAGGATATTATGCCCCAACAAGACGATATGGAAAACCAGAAGACTTCATGTTTTTTGTAGATTATCTTCATAGAAAGGGAATTGGTGTTATTCTTGATTGGGTGCCAGCGCATTTTCCTAAGGATGATTTTGGTCTAAGTAGATTTGATGGAGAACCTCTATATGAATATACGAACCCTAAGATGGGAGAACACCCAGAATGGGGAACATATATATTCAATTACTCAAAGAAAGAGGTTATTAACTTCTTACTTGCCAATGCTTTGTTTTGGTTGAAAGAATTTCATCTAGATGGGCTACGTGTGGATGCAGTAGCCTCGATGCTATATCTTGATTATGGCAAGAATCCTGGGGAATGGATTCCGAATAAGAACGGTGGTAGAGAAAACTTAGACGTTGTCGAATTCTTCCGCCATATGAACGCAATTATTCAAGAAAAGTTACCATGGGCTATGATGATCGCAGAAGAATCTACCTCCTGGGAAGGGGTTACAGCGCCAGCAAAGACGAATGGTCTTGGATTTCTATATAAGTGGAATATGGGATGGATGAACGATTTCTTAGAATATATGAAGTTAGACCCTTACTTTAGACAGTTTAATCACCACAAGTTAACATTTAGTTTGATGTATGCTTATAGTGAGAATTTCATTCAAGTATTATCTCATGATGAGGTAGTACATGGTAAGGGCTCAATGATTCAGAAGATGCCAGGCGAATATGATGACAAATTCTCAAATCTTCGTGTAGCGTATGGCTTTATGTATGCCCATCCTGGTAAGAAGTTATTATTCATGGGGCAGGAGTTTGCGCAGTGGCAAGAGTGGAGTGAAGCAAGAGGTCTTGATTGGGGAATACTAGAGTATGAGAGGCACGCACAGATGCAACAATATGTTAAAAGCTTAAATCATTTGTATAGAAGATATAATGCATTCTATGCAAACGATTGCGAAGCAATTGGATTTGAGTGGCTAGACTGTACCCATGCAGAACTTAGTTTAATAGCCTTTATTAGAAGAGGTACAACGAAGAAAAATCATCTTCTAGTAGTGTGTAACTTTACTCCTGTGGATCGAGAGGATTATGAAATCGGTGTTCTAGCACCAGAAACGTATACGCAGATTTTTAATTCCGACTTAATTGAGTTTGGAGGAAAAGGGAATGGAATTGTTACATCCGTTAAGGCAGTACAGGAGGAATATAATAAAAAGCCTTATAAGATACGATTAGAGGTTCCAGGGCTATCATTTATGGCATTTCGCTATAATGAATAAAAGGTAGAATTACAAAATTATAGTACAGTTATATAAGACGAATAGTAGGGATGATAGCAATGCATCTGAAAATATCACAAATAATTAATAAAAAAAGCATATATATTGACAAATATCACAAAATATGCTAATATGTAAAAGGTCGTTGAACAGTAAAATGACTAAAGGATTTGTTGACGTTGGGGAACGTAAGAGGGCAAAGACTGTTTTAGAATAGGACTTATTAAAACGTACGCTTGTGGCGGGTGTACCTTTTTAATAAGTCCTATTTCTTTTGTGCTATTAAAAACACAAGATAGTATCCGTTGAATTTAGATCTTATTGAAAAAATACATAAAAAACATCTTGTGGAATAATGAGTCTATATCGTTATTTTTATAATTTTACTTAAGTTTTTAACTACTATGGTCGAAATACATTATAGTGAAATTAGATTATATACATAAAGAGGTGAGTGAAATCAATGAACGTACAAAATGTTAATGCCCAGGTATCTGGTGCGGGGGCGGTATCTTCAAAGTCGGATAATGATACTCTCTTGTCATTAGGAAAAAAGGGAGATGAGATTGAAGGGGTAATAACAAGCGTTTCGGATCAGATTTCCATAAGCTTTAATGGGAAAGAAGTGAATGTTCCCAAATCGTCAGTGCAAGGTGCCACGGAAGGTGCAATTAAGAAGTTTAAGATAATGGATATATCCGCTACGAGTGTTGTTCTTAAAGAAGTGGGAATCAATAAAGAGGCTGCTAAGAATATACAAGTGTATTGTACTAAGGTAGAAGCAGATCAGACTGCTTTTAATAAAAGATTAGAAGAAGCAGCTGAGAATAAAGAGGAAGAGCCAGTAGAGGATTTGGAAGATACTGCAAATCGAATAACTGGTAATGATAGTGAAGACCTTGATACAGAAGGTTATGATTACAAACGATTTGAATTAGAGCGTTTAGAACGTGCGTTAAGTCGTATTAAAGAGCAGAGAACGGAAAAGGAACACAATGTTGAGAAACAGATAGAAAACAACAAAGAGTTTAAAGAAGATGTAGAGAAGATTGCAAAACATATATTGAAATCCACCCCTTATGCAGACCAAATTATTGAGAGACTTGAGAATAGTGATTTACCAATTACAGAAGCTAATATATCTAAGATATTAAGTGGTATGAATCTGGCTGAGACAATTCCAAATCTATCAGGTGAATCGTTTGAGTATATGATTGACAATGAATTAGATCTTACCATTGGTAATGTATATAAGGCAAGTTATAGTGCGTATCGGAAGAATAATGAGGAATTATCAGATCAAGATTTCGAAGCATTGAAAGGTCAGGTAGATGGGGTTATTGCAGATGCTGGCTATGAAGTTACAGACGAAACTAGAAATCAAGCAAAATGGATTCTTGATAATAAATTACCACTAACTAAAGAGACCCTTAATAAATTAAATGATCTTACGACATTAAAAGATACGTATAGTTCGTCTTTTGTTCTGGACCAGATAATTCATACGATGGAACAAGGTAATGCGATAGAAGATACAGTGCTTACGAAAGAAAGTACTGATGATATGAAGAAGTTAATAGAGGATATTAAGTCAATAACGGATCAGGCCATTGTTCAAACTACAAAGAAGTATGAGGGTAAAGAGATAACCGTAGAACTTCTTAAGATGGAGCAAGAACAGATTAACCAAGCTTTTGTTGCAACAGAGGCTAACAAGGATACAGATAAGAGTAGTAATCCTGTGATTATTGAAACTGGTGCAGCAGTGGTGGGTGAGATTGATATTAAGGCAGTTGAGGCAAAACGTCAATTGGAAGAGATTCGATTGAAGATGACAGTAGAATCTGGACAAAAGATGGCGGCCAAAGGAATTGATATTAATACAACGGAGCTTGAAAAAGTAGTCGAAGAGCTTCGTAACATAGAAGATGAGTATTATAAGAACTTATTAAGAGAAAGTGGAACACGGCAGACGTCTGAGAATATAGCCATTCTTCGTGATACAACACAAAAGGTAAATGAATTAAAGTGGATGCCAAGTAATCTACTAGCGGATACCTTTACCAGTAGAGCAAGTGCTACAATTGATTCTTTACATGAAGCAGGACTAAACTGCCAGACTAGACTTGCCACCGCGAATGAATCTTATGAGACGTTAATGACGGCACCTAGACAGGATATGGGTGATTCGATACAAAAAGCATTCAAGAATAGTATGACAGATATCTTAGATTCGTTAGCTATGGAAGATACAGTAGCTAATCAAAGAGCCATTAGAATGCTTGGTTACAGTGGTATGGAGATAACGGAAGAAAACATAACGACCATGAAGGAATATGATGAAAAAGTAAATTACTTACTTAAAAATCTTACCCCTTCTGTAACGATGGATTTCATTCGTGAGAATAAAAACCCAATTGATATACCACTGGATACTTTAAATGAAGAGATTAAACAGTTAAAGGCTGAGAACGGAATATCAGAGGAAGATGGATATGCTAGATATCTTCGGAAGTTAGAAAAGCAAGATGGAATTACAGGTAGCGAAAGAGATGCGTATATTGGTATCTATCGTTTGTTACATAATGTTGAGAAAACAGATGGTGCTGCGATAGGTTCTTTAGTAAGAAGTGGACGGGACATAACACTTGGGAATCTTCTTACAGAGGTTAGAACGAAGAAAACAGGCAATATGAATAAGCTAATAGACGACTCTTTTGGGATGTTATCTGACATAAACTATAAAACAGATTCTATTACAACACAGATTGACAAAGGATTTGGAACTGAGGAGTCCGAAGAAAGTAATAGCAAGGGGGCTGAAGCTACTACCAATTATAATCAGATGGTATTACAAGATATTCTTGCTAGTATTTCGCCGTCACAGGTTAAGTGTATAGTAGAGAATGAGGAGTGGTCTAACCTCTCATTAGAGAAACTGCGTGATAAGCTTAATGAGCAACCAGAAGATGAAAACATCAAACAGGAATATTACGAAGAGCAAGTACAAGAGATCCGCGATTTAGCGGAGAATAGTAATGAGGCAATTAAGTTTCTAACCGATCAGAATGTTCCGGTAAGTATTCAATCAATTAGGCAAGCACAAATTCTACTTAATCCTAGCGCTAGCTTGTATAAGCAAATCTTAAACAATGCGAAGGATTTGGATAAATCAACTATAGATACAGATGATTATACGAGTGAAGAACGAGTAGAAGAAGCATTTGCTTCTATTACAGATACATTTGAAGATAGAGAAAGTTTACAAACTGGATTATCTGATTTTGCAAGGGTTGCGGATACCGTATTAAGTAGCCAAATAAGTAGTCCAGATGTTAATGCAAAACAAGTTGATTCACTTTTGTTATTACGTGGTGCAATTAAGTTATCTGCTACATTAAACCGCAATGAGTATTATGATATACCAATTAAAGTTGGTGATAGTATTACGAATATATCCTTAACGGTATTAAATAATACAGGAAAACAAGATAGTAAAGTAACGATGTCAGTACAATCAGATCGCTATGGAACAATAGAAGCAGAGTTTAAAGTACGTAATAGAGAAGCAAAAGGACTTATCTTGTGCGATAATCAGGAAGCAAATGAGATGGTTAAGAGTAATATCGGAATTATTGCAGACAGCTTGGAGAAACAAAACATAGCACTTAGCCAGATGGATCTTGGAGTTGAAAAACTGAATAGCCAGTCTTATAAATCAAAGGGACTTACGTTAAATCAAGATGCTAAGGCTGAGGCTGAAACAGAAAACGTTACAACAAAAGAACTATATCAGGTTGCAAAATCCTTTGTTATATTAGTCAAGAGAATGGAACAAGGATAAGAATGCGCTTTGTATGCATAGTTGTTGTTATGAAGAATTACGCACAATAATGATGTTACTAAGAATAAAGATAAATACCAAGTAAAAATAAAAAATAAATAATAAATAATAAAAAATACGAAATGCAAAATAAATACGAAATAAGAGAGGACATGGTAGTAAAATGAGAATTAACCATAACATTTCAGCAATTAAGGCAAATATGCACCTTAATTCTACTAATTCTAAGATGGATAAAAGTTTAGAGAGGTTATCTTCCGGTTTTAAAATTAACCGTGCAGCAGACGATGCTGCTGGCATGGCGATTTCACAAAAGATGAGAACACAAATAGCAGGTCTTGAGAAAGCCTCTAATAATGCTTCCGATGGTATTTCTGTTATTCAAACTGCAGAAGGTGCATTATCTGAAGTTGGTGCTATGTTACAAAGAATGAGAGAACTAGCGGTACAAGCTTCTAATGGTACGAATACAGAATCAGATAGGAAAGCCGTTCAAAAGGAAATTGATCAGTTGAATGAAGAAATCCAAAGAATATCCGATACCACAGAATTTAATACGAAGAAGTTATTAAACGGTGATATCGATAGAAAATCATATAGTAGTGATTCAAAGGTAAATCTTGTGTCCTTATCGGATTCCGTAGGTGTAGGATCTTATGAGGTTGAAGTTACACAGTTACCTGAACAGACAACAGCAACGGGTACGTCTGCACTTACTGGTGGCAAAGCAGGTACTTTTTGTTTGAATGGTGAAGAAGTTGAAATCTTAGATACAGATACACCGGATCAAATCTTTGAAAAGATTCGTGATCTTGGAGATTCAATGAATATTGAAGTGACTAAAAATGGAACAGCTCCAAATCAAACATTAAAATTTACTAGTGAAGAATATGGTAAAGACTATAAAATTGAAGTACATTGTAGTAATACAGAGTTAGAGACTAGTTTAGGTTTGACTGGAATGACAGTTACACAAGGTAAAAATGCAGAAATCAAGCCTATTTCAGGATTTAATGCTACAGCTACGATGTCTACATCTGGTAAAGACATAACAATTACAGATCAAAATGGGTTTAGTATGAAGATCGAAGTGGATGCAAAAGCTACTATTACTGGAGATGCTATTAAGATTGATGTATTATCATCTGGTCCTATGATGCTACAAATTGGTGCTAATGAAGGACAAACAATGGAAGTAAGAATACCACAAGTTACACCAAAAACATTAGGTATCGATAATGTAAATATGACTACACAAGAGGGTGCGGAGAAAGCAATTACACAACTAGATAGCGCTATTACAGAAGTATCTGCTATTCGTGCCAAATTAGGTGCTTACCAAAATCGTTTAGAGCATTCAATTGCAAACCTTGATACAACTGGTGAAAACATGACAGAAGCATTATCAAGAGTTGAAGATACAGATATGGCTGAAGAGATGGCTCAATATACACAGATGCAAGTGTTATCACAGGCGGGTACTTCTATGCTTGCACAAGCGAATCAACGTCCACAAACAATACTTTCATTACTTCAAGGTTAATAGTCATATGAAAGGAACGCGTGTATAATATGAATAATGAAGATTTAAAGGCATTTACAACAAGAATAACCCAGGCTAATGGGAGCGAACTTGTGGTAATTGTCTATGAGATTATATTGAAAGATATAGAGAATGCCAAAGAAGCGTTTGGCGCTCAGGATCATGCTACGTTTACACGCGATGTGAACCATGCAATAAAATTTGTGAATGAACTAATTAATACATTAGATTTTGGGTATTCAATTTCTTACGATTTAATGCAGTTATACCTATATTGTAACAAACAACTTATCCAAACAACCTTAAAGAATGAGTTGGAACCTCTTGAAAGTGCATCTAAAGTCCTTACAAGTTTACTTAAGGGATTTATTGACGTTGCAGGACAAGATGAGGGAGGACCCCTTATGAGCAATACGCAACAAGTGTATGCTGGATTAACTTATGGGAAGGGTTCCTTGAATGAGATGTATATAGATCCGAATCAAGCATCTCGAGGATTTCGCGCATAGTCGAATAGATAACATAGATAATTACAAAACTCATCTCCATGTCGTAACATATATATTTGCAGAAATGGAGATGGGTTTCAAAAACACACCTATATATAGATACAAAAGAAAAGGAAGTTTGCTTTGGCAAACTTCCTTTTCTTTTTATGGTCTATACCTCATCAATTATAGTTTTTTCAGCAGTCTTTTTGGAGATTGCAGTACTTGAACAGATAGCAGTTGAGCTTCTATTAATGAATTTGGCACGTAATAACATCTTACTAATAGTAACGTTATGTACCAAACCATCTAATAACAAGAAAGCACTCTTACCTAAATCAATTCGGTCCTGTCTTACTGTAGTAAGTGGTGGGTTAAGTTGAGAGGCAATAGGAAGATCATCAAAACCAATAACACTGATGTCTTCTGGGACACGAAGTCCCATCTTCGTTACTTCTGATATAACACCAGAAGCAATTAAATCACTTGCGCAGATAATTGCCGTAGCTCCGTTTTTTAGGAAAGTTGGAACGTGATATTTTGCACAATCGGGAACGTAATAACCATACTCAATTAGTTCTTCATGAGGGGTTAAACCACATGATTCCATGCTTTGTACAAATGCTTGATAACGTTGTTCGGATACCATTGAGTTTTTCGAACCATTTAAGAAAGCGATTTTCGTATGCCCAAGATCGTTTAGATGTGTAACTGCAGTATTAATACCTTCAAAACTGTCGGTTCCAACATACCCTACATGATTGTTGTTATCTATGTAGTTATCGAATAATACGGTTGGAACTGTTGTTTTATGGAGTTGTTTTACCCAGTCATCATGAAGAGCAAAACCAAGTAAAAATGCACCGCTATACCCATTCTTCAACATATAAGTATCAAACTTTTCTTGTGTCTGCATATTAAGATTGGTAGGAATAACACTTACATCCCAGTGCCGTCTGGCTGCAGAAAGTTTAAAACCAACAATAATCTCATAACCAAACTGATCGATATTCTCATAATCCATATTTTCAATCAAGATGCACACTTTGCGTTTTCCTTGGCTACGCATTTTCTTGGATGCATATCCCATCTCAACAGCAGTATCAAGTACTAACTGACGCATTTCGTCGCTGATATCACTAGCTCCATTAAGTCCTTTTGAAACGGTACTAACAGCTATGCCTAATTTATTGGCAATATCTTTAATAGTAGCCATTTTGTCCTCCTTTTGTATTATATGATGAATATATAATACATAATAGTGCCTATTCAAACTACGTTCTGAACAGTCACAAATAATGCGCATAAATTACAAAACACGTAATTTGGCGCCTGTACAACTCGGAATTTTATGCAATAACGCATATGCCACCTCTAAAATAGTGGTTCGGATAGTTATACTTAATGTACAAAGTATACTACCTATAAAAGCTATTTTCAATAAGTTAAAATTAATTCGTGAATATGCTAAAAATTAATGAAAAAAATTGTTGATTAAGATAGTTTAAACAATGAATTTATTATGAGAGGGTTTCAATTAATACAATTGACAACCATACCAGTAAATGCTATAATTAGCGTAAGGGTTTCGAAAATTTCCGAAAATACTTTAGAAAGGAGAGTATTACATCTCTAAATATATTTTTTGATAATTCATAGTGTAAAAAATATAAATTATTATTTTTTATACAAATGTACTAGGTTTATAGTTGATTATGTATTTAATATAGAATTGGAAAGTAATTGTAAACAAACAAATACTATATTATGCAAAAAATAATATAAAAATTAACTATAAAACTTGAATGCTCTATTGACAAACTATAGTTAAAGTGTTATTCTAAATACAAGATTTCGAAACTTATCGAAAATATAAGAGAGTGTAGAACAGCATGGCAAAGAAAAATACAGAATTAACAAGAGGTGCTGGGTTATTATTACCAGTTAGCAGTTTACCTTCACCATACGGTATAGGTGCATTTGGTAAAGCCGGTTTTGACTTTGTGGATTTATTAGTCAAAGCAAAACAAAAATACTGGCAGGTTCTTCCGTTAGGACCAACAAGTTATGGAGACAGTCCATATCAATCATTTTCCGCATTTGCAGGGAATCCTTATTTTATAGATATTGATACACTAATAAGCGAAGGTTTGTTAGAACAATCAGAAGTAAATGAACACTTCTGGGGAGATGAGGAAGACAAAGTTGATTACGAAGCAATATACAACAGCAGGTTCGTTATTTTAAAGAAAGCATTTGAACGAAGTAATCATCAAACGACAGAGGAGTACATACAGTTTTGTAAAGAGAATAGTTATTGGATTGATGATTATAGTCTCTATATGGCGATAAAAAATCATTTTGATAACAAGGAATGGCTTCTTTGGGATGAGGATATTCGATTTAGAGAACCTAATACGGTTAAGAAGTACGAAAAAGAATTAAGTGAAGACGTGAACTTTTGGAAGTTCTGTCAATTTAAATTCTATCAACAATGGTTTAAGTTAAAAGCTTATGCAAACGAAAAAGGAATTCAAATCATTGGAGATATTCCTTTATACGTTGCAATGGATAGTTCTGATGTGTGGGTATACGGAGATTTATTCGAGTTAGATGAAAGAAAGAAACCAATTAATATTGCAGGTGTACCACCGGATTGTTTCTCGGCAACAGGACAAAGATGGGGAAATCCATTATACGACTGGGATAAGATGGAACAAGATGATTTTGACTGGTGGAGAAAGAGAATGCAGGCGTCGGCAAAACTTTATGATGTTGTCCGTATTGATCATTTCATCGGTATAGTTAGATATTTCAGAATTCCTGCTGAGTGTGAAACAGCGGAGTATGGTAAATATAAAAATGGTCCAGGTAGTAAACTAACAAAAGTAATTGTGGAATCCATTGGAGATGCAAAAATTATTGCAGAAGACCTTGGAGTAATTATTCCATCTGTTAGAAAACTTATGGATAGTACTGGATTCCCAGGGATGAAGATTCTACAATTCGCCTTTAATAGCGGTTCTGATAATGAGTACTTGCCTCATAATTATAGTTCTAGTAACACAGTTGTATATGGAGGCACACATGACAACCAAACTATGGTGGGTTATCTTAAAACGATAGGTAAAGGTGAAGAAGAGTATGCTCTAGAGTATCTTGGTGTTAAAAGAAAGAAAGATATTCCTGATGCTGTTATAAAAGTAGCTTACGCAAGTAATGCGGCGGTAGCAGTTTTCCAGGTACAAGATATTCTTAAACTAGATGATAGTGCAAGAATGAACCTTCCATCTTCCTTAGGTGGAAACTGGCAATGGAGAATGACAGAAGGCCAGTTAACTGAGGAATGTATTAAGTGGCTGAACAAATTAGCGGGTACTTACGGAAGATAATCATTATGGATAGTAACAGTGATGATAAATATCACGAAACCACATTAATAAAGCGAACGTTAAGGAGGAATAACTCGTGAGTAATTTTAAAACAAACGTGAAAACAATACTTGAACTTGATTATTCAACTACAATCAAAGAAGCAACTACAATTCAATTATATAATGCGGTATCAAAAGCAGCTATGCAGACAGTTAATCCAGAAGAAGGAATTCAGGCTAAAGGTAAAAAAGTATGTTACTTATCTGCTGAATTCTTAATTGGAAGATTGGTATATAACAACTTATTAAATCTTGGATTATTAAATCAATTCTCAGAATTAATGAGTGAAAACAATATAGATATTCGTATCTTTGAAGATATTGAGGATGCAGCACTTGGTAATGGTGGCCTTGGAAGACTTGCAGCATGTTTTCTTGATTCAGGTGCTACAATCAATGTAAGACTTAATGGTTATGGATTACGTTACAAATACGGTTTATTCAAACAATATTTTGAAGATGGTTTCCAAATGGAAACAGCCGATGATTGGTTAAGATGTGGTGATCCATGGTCGGTAAGAAGAGAAGAAGAAAAGATTCTTATCGAATTCAAAAATCAATCCGTATACGCAGTACCATATGATACACCTGTTATTGGTTACGGAGCAAAGACAGTAAATACACTTCGTCTATGGCAAGCGGAACCATTAGAAAACTTTGACTTCGAAGCATTCAATGACTCGAAGTATGAAAAATCAGTTAAAGAAAGAATTGATGCAGAAGCAATTACAAGCGTATTATATCCAAACGATAATACAGATGCTGGTAAGAAATTGAGATTAAAACAACAATATTTCTTCTCAAGTGCTTCGTTACAAGACATCATTAAGAATTATAAGGCAGCTTTCGGTAACGATTTCAGTCAATTCTCAAGTGAATATGCAATCCAATTAAATGATACTCATCCAGTAGTAGCAATACCTGAATTAATTCGTTTATTCATGGAACAAGAAGGTATGACATTTGCAAAAGCATTTAAGATTGCAAAAGAAACTTTTGCTTATACAAACCATACAGTTATGGCTGAAGCACTTGAAAAATGGTGGGTTAAATTATTCAAAACAGTTATTCCTAACGTATACAAATACGTTGTTATGATTCATAAAGCTTTATTAAAGGAATTAAAATCACTTGGTATCTCAGAAGAAGATCAAAAGAAATATTATATTATTGATGAAAATGATTTGATTCATATGGCTCGTTTAGCAATCTATGCTAGTCATTCTACAAACGGTGTTGCTTGGATCCATACAGAGATTCTTAAGAATGATGCATTGCATGAATGGTACGAAATCTACCCAGAACGTTTCAATAACAAAACAAATGGTATTACGCAACGTCGTTGGTTAGCACTTGCAAATATGGAATTATCAGGATTCATAAGTGATAAGATCGGCAATTCATGGATTACTGATCTTGATAAATTAAAAGACTTAGAGAAATTCAAAGATGATAAAGCAGTAATCAAACAATTTGGAGATATCAAGAATATTAAAAAACGTCAACTTGCTGATTACATCAAGAAGCAAGAAGGAATTGAAATCAATCCAGAGTTCATCTTTGATATCCAAGTTAAGAGATTACATGAGTATAAGAGACAATTACTTAATGCATTCTCTATCCTAGATATCTACTACGGATTAAAAGAAGGAAGAATTAAAGACTTTAATCCAACAGCATTTATCTTTGGTGCAAAGGCAGCACCTGGATACTTCAGAGCAAAGGGTATTATCAAATTTATCAACGAAATTGGTAAGATGATTTCAGAAGATAAAGATGTTAACGATAAACTTCAAGTAGTATTTGTTCATAACTACAATGTATCTTATGCGGAGAAGATTACTCCAGCAGCAGATGTATCAGAACAAATCTCAACTGCAGGTACAGAAGCATCTGGTACTGGTAATATGAAATTCATGTTAAACGGTGCAGTTACACTTGGAACTTATGATGGTGCTAACGTTGAAATTGTACAACAAGCTGGAGAAGAGAATAACTACATCTTTGGTGCAAGAGTTGAAGACATAGAAAAGATTAAAGATAGCTATGATCCAAATGTAATCTACAACTCAAATCCAAGAATTAAGAGAGTTGTTGACACATTAATCGATGGAACCTTTGATGATAACGGTACTGGAATGTTCAAAGAATTATATGATTCTTTATTAAAGGGTGCAAGCTGGCACAAACCAGACAACTATTATTTATTAGAAGATTTACTATCATATGTTGATGCTAAATTACAAGCAAACAAAGACTTCTCTGATACGTATGCATTTAGAAGAAAATGTTTCATCAACACTGCTAATGCAGGTAAATTCTCTAGTGATAGAACAATCCATGATTATGCGGTTGATATCTGGAAGGTAAAATAAGAAGTATCAAGTGTTACATTACTATCGGAATGAATATGCAAAGCATATTTTATTCATGACAACAGGGAGAACAGGATTTGTTTTTCCTGGGGTCATGTGATAGAGGGGAGTTAGGCTTTTCTATCACATATAAATTACGTTGGCGCAATAATACGCTGCGAAACATTAACCAGTAGGTTAAAAAAAGGAGAAAGAGGTAGAAATTATGAGAAAAGGGAAAAAAATTATCGCTTTAGCATTAGTTACTGTATTAGCATTATCAAGTTTGACTGCTTGTGGCAAGAAAAACAAAGATAATAACAAAGAAGTAACTGCTGATGACACAGCAACAACAGATGATACAACTGCAACAGATGACGCGGCTGCAACAGATGATACAGCAGCTGAAGAAACAGTTTCACTTGGTGATGCTACATTAAAAGTATGGGGACCTCAAGAACAACAAGACTCAATTCAAGCAATGTGTGAAGAGTTTAAAGCGCTTTATCCTAATGACAATATTACAATTGAATTTGGTGTAGTTTCTGAAGCAGATGCTAAGAATGAAGTTTTAAAAGACCCTTCAGTAGCTGCTGATGTATTCACATTCGCTTCTGACCAAATTGCTGAATTAGTTCAAGCTGGTACTTTGTTCCCAATTAAAATGAACACGGATCAAATTATAGCTAACAATACAGAAAACTCAATTGCTGCCAGTACAGTAGGTGGAGAATTATACGCTTATCCATCCTCTTCAGATACATATTTCATGTACTATGATAAGAGCAAATACACAGAAGACGAAATTAAATCTCTTGACACTATGATGGCAAAAGATTTAGGAAGTGGTGTAACAAACTTCTCTTATGATATCGACAATGGTTGGTACTTATCAGCATTCTTCTTTGGTGCTGGCTGTACATTATTCGGACCAGATGGAACAGATGCTACACAATGTGATTTCAACAACGATAGAGGGTTATTAGTTGGTGAATACTTAATGAATCTTGCTAAAAACCCTAAATTCGCTAACCATGATGATGGATTGTTATTAGCAGCTTTTGAAGCAGGTACTCTTGGTGCCAATGTTACTGGTACTTGGAATGCAGCAGCTATTAAAGAATCATTAGGTGATAACTTCGGAACAGCTCCACTTCCAACAGTAACATTATCAAACGGTGAAACAATTCAATTAGGTGGTATGGCTAACTTCAAATTATATGGTGTTAACTCACAAACTAAAAATCCACAAGCAGCTATGGCATTAGCAGAATACTTAACAAACGAAGCTAGCCAAAAGACTCGTTTTGAACAATTTAGTTATGGTCCAACTAACTTAAACTTAACAAATGATACAGCAGCAATGTCTTCTAACCAAGCACTTGCAGCAATGACACAACAAATTGAATTTGCTACACTTCAAACTTCAATTCCTCAATCAGGAAACTACTGGTCACCAGCAGAAGCATTTGGTACTGGTTTAATGGATGGTTCTATTACAGCAGATAACTTACAAACTAAGTTAAATGATTTCGTTAACAATGTACTTGCTACATTAAACTAATTTTAATTGTAACGAAGAATATTCCCAGATTAGACGGGGGATTCAAGCAGTTAAGTTTAATAAGTATTCTATTTCAAGTACCCGTTAATCTTTAGCGGGTACTTGATTAGAATTGAAGAGTCTATTTAGCATAGCATATTTATCAAGAGATAAGGGAGGCAAAGTTGTGAACAAGAATAGCAAAATTAAGTCTGAAAATGTATTTAAGTTCATTGGACGCGCGTTTAAGGAAGGCGATATTCTTACTAAGTTATCGTTCTTCATCATGGGATTATCTAATCTTGTTAGAGGCCAGATTATCAAAGGTTTAATATTCCTTTCAATGGAACTTGGATTTATTTTTTACATGGTTATGGCAGGTGTAGCGGGTTTATCAGGACTCCAAAACCTTGGAACAAAGACACAAGAGCAGGTTGTTTTATCTGAACCACCTTACATGAAGATAGTTCCAGGTGATAACTCTATGTTAATGTTACTTTACGGAGTTGTTGCACTATTTATCATAGTAGCATTTTTTATTGCGTGGAAAGCAAATGTAAAAGCTGCATTTGAAGCACAAAAAATTAAAGAAAAAGGTGGGAAATTACCTTCTTTTATTGATGATATCAAAGCTCACTTTGATGCAAAGTTACACAAATCATTATTATTTTTCCCTATGACGGGTGTTTTATTATTTACAGTATTACCGTTGGTATTCATGATCTTAATTGCATTTACCAATTTTGACAATGCTCATCAACCACCAGGAAATCTTTTTACTTGGGTTGGGCTTGCTAATTTTAAAACTGTATTATTTTCAGGACAAACAATTTCTAAAACTTTCTGGCCAGTATTTGGTTGGACAATTGTTTGGGCCATATTTGCTACAGGACTTAACTATATATTTGGTATGTTATTAGCAATGCTTATTAACCGCAAAGGTGTTAAATTCAAAGGACTGTGGAGAACAATTTTTGTATTATCAATCGCAGTACCACAATTCGTATCACTATTAATTATGAAAAATATGCTTGCAGACAAAGGCCCTATTAATGGTATGTTGGAAAGTGCAGGCTTAATATCATCATATATTCCATTCTTAACACAGACAATGTGGGCGAGAGTAACAGTTTTAGTTGTTAACTTATGGATTGGTGTACCGTATACTATGTTGATAACTACTGGTGTACTTATGAACATTCCAGAAGATATCTACGAATCAGCTAAGATTGATGGTGCATCACCAATAGCTATGTTTGTTAAGATTACATTACCATATGTACTATTTGTTACAGGTCCATATCTAATCCAGCAGTTTATAGGTAACATCAATAACTTCAACGTTATATTCTTGTTATCGGGAGGAGGGCCATCATCCCTTGATTATTATCAAGCGGGTAAGACCGATTTGCTAGTTACATGGTTGTATAAGTTAACCGTTAACCGCAAGGATTATTCCTTTGCTGCAACAATTGGTATATTAGTATTTGTTCTTTCGGCAGTTGTTTCATTAATTGCATATAGAAGAACATCAGCATATAAGAGTGAGGAGGATTTCCAATAATGAGTAAAAAAACCAGATCAATGTCACAAGCAAAAAAGACAGCTAATTTTTTCTCGTATCTTGTCCTCATCGTTTTATCGGTTATATGGTTAGTACCCATTGTATGGGTTATATTAACTTCATTCCGTGCTGAGACAGGTACATATACACCTTATTTCTTCCCTAAAGGGTATACACTTGATAATTATAAAAAATTGTTTACAGATACAAACCAATTCTACTTTGCAAAATGGTTTGCGAATACTTTCATAGTAGCAGTATGCTCATGCTTAATCTCAACATTCTATGTATTAGCTACTTCATATGTAATGTCACGATTAAGATTTAAGATGAGAAAGCCATTAATGAATGTTGCATTAATTCTTGGTATGTTCCCAGGATTCATGTCAATGATTGCTGTATACTATATCTTAAAGGGTATCGGTTTAACACAGTCATTAGTAGCATTGGTTCTTGTATATTCCGGTGGTGCGGGCCTTGGATTCTATGTCGCTAAGGGATTCTTTGATACCGTACCAAAAGCAATTGATGAGGCTGCTTGGATTGATGGGGCAACAAAATGGCAGGTATTTACGAAGTTAACAATACCTCTATCAAAATCCATCATTGTTTATACTGTATTAACAAGTTTCATGGGACCATGGTTAGATTATATCTTCGTAAGTGTTATCATGGGTGATAACTATGATAAGTACACAGTAGCACTTGGATTATTCAAGATGTTAGAGAGAGAATTCATAACTCAATGGTTTACAAGATATGCGGCTGGTTCTGTTCTTGTATCCATTCCAATCGCAGCATTGTTTATTTGTATGCAGAAGTATTATGTAGAAGGAGCTACAGGTGGTGCTGTAAAAGGTTAAGCTTGATAAGATAAGATGCTTTAAGGCTGGCAGAGATGAAAGTCTTTTGCCAGCCTTATATATTTAAAACAAAATGCAAGGAGAAGGGGTATAAGTATTTATGAAAAGCAAAAAAATATTGTCAGTGGTGCTTATAATCTGTATGTTAGTATCGAGTAGCTGCTCCTCAAAGTCTAAGGAGAATGCGACTACGGTAGGAAATACAAGCAGTATACAGGATAATACAGATAACGATGACGATTCAAAAGCCCAGGGTGATAAAACAGCAAAGGACGATACTTCCGAAGAACAAAGTAAGTACGTAGAATATACATATAATCAAGAGCTTAATGTAATTGATGACATCTATAGAACCTATTATGAGGTATTTCTTTATTCTTATTATGATAGTAATGGAGACGGAACAGGAGATATTAATGGATTAATATCTAAGTTAGATTACCTTAATGATGGTGATGATACAACGGATACGGATCTAGGGGTTAATGGTATATGGTTAATGCCAATTATGCCATCAACAACATATCATAAGTATGATGTAGTTGATTACTATGATGTTGATCCAGAGTATGGAACCGTAGATGACTTTAAGAACTTAATAGCGGAGTGTGATAAACGTGGTATAAAGGTTATCATTGACTTCGTAATCAATCATACTTCTACGCAGAATGAATGGTTTCAATCTGCAGTAAAAAGTTTGGGAATAGAACCATGTGGGCAAGAAACTTGTACGCATAAGGAGCTTTGTAGAGAACATAATCCATATTGTAAGTACTATAATTTTGTTGAAGGACTACCTTCTTCCGGAAAGTATTATTCCACTGGACAAGGGGATTGGTATTACGAGGCTGTTTTCTGGGATCAGATGCCAGACTTAAATCTAGCCGATACAAACTTAAGATCAGACCTTGAGGATATCATGAAGTATTGGCTTGATATGGGAGTAGGCGGATTCCGTCTTGATGCAGCAAAAGAATTCTATTCAGGTAACACAGAAAAGAATGTTGAGATATTAAAGTGGGTTACTGACTATGTAAAAGGCGTAAATCCAGATAACTACTTAGTAGCAGAAGTTTGGGATTCTTTCGGAACTATGTCTCAATACTATGAAAGTGGGATTGATAGTCTTTTTGACTTCCCATTTGCTCAAGAGCAAGGTAAAATCGTTACAACATTAAATTACACAGGTGATAACAACTCTGGTAGTAGTTTTGGTAGAGCAATGGTAACGGTACAAGATAAATTCAAATCATTCAATGAGAATGCAATTGATGCTTCCTTTTTTACCAATCATGATACAGCTAGAGCAGCAGGGTACTTTAATTATGACGAAGACAAGATTAAAATGGCAGCAGGAATGAACCTGATGATGGCTGGTAATAGCTTTATCTATTATGGAGAAGAGCTTGGAATGAGCGGCAGTGGACGAGATGAGAATAAACGTGCACCGATGTACTGGTCAACTACAGAACAGACAGGAATGACATTAGGACCACAGGAGATGGAAGCAGTAACGCATAATTTTGGTACGTATGAGGATCAGGTTAATGATCCGATGTCAATCTATAATTATTATAAACGTGCGGTACGTCTTAGAAATGAAAACCCTGAGATAGCAAGGGGAACAACGAAGGTAATGGATACTCTGAATCAAGGAGAAATTGCTGCGATTACAAGAACCTATGAAGATAGTAGTATTGCAATTGTATATAACATTTCGGAAGAAGAAGTGCAAGTAAAGTTGACAGATACAGACATGAATATAGAAGCCATTCGTGGATACTTATCTACCAATGGAGCTGCTGTTACGCTTAAAGGCGATGTATTAACAATGCCGCCTTATTCCATAGTTGTATTGAAATAATTGATATTTTTATAAGTCGCTATTCTTGGGGCAAAATTGTCTCTTTGAATAAAATATGTATGCTAAGAAAGAACCTTGGACTCATGTCCAAGGTTCTTTCGAGTTTATTTATATAATTTGTTCTGTCATGTCTTCGTCTGATAATAGCTTTGCTTGTTTTAGCAAATACTTGTACCTCTTTTGTACGGCATTTACTTCATAGATGTAGCAATCTATCAAATCAGGGTCAACAACATTCTCAAAATTAGAATAGGCGGATTCTAATGCTAATTTTGCTTTACTAATCTCAAGAAGCAGCAACTCTTCTTCTTTTCGTCTGAATTTCGATTTCTTTTTCAACTTTTACACCTACCTTTAAAGGACATGATAAATGAGTAAATTACTACTCTATATATTATAGTATTTTAATTGTAATTTTATACTAATTATTTGAATAAATTTGGAAAAAATCAATATATTTAGTTAGGAGGACTTGTTTTGAATATTGGAGGTAGATATGGGAGGAATTACATATATAATTATAATAGGCGTCTGTTTAGTAGTTGTAGTATTAGCCATTATCTTTAAAAAGATGGAGTGGCTTGTTAACTTTGCATTTCGTGCTTTGTTAGGCGTAGTTTTGTTATACTGTATTAATAGTGTGCTAGTGAACTTTGGAGTAAAGCAAGTACCAGGAATCAACGAGATCAATATAGCATCTATAGGTTTGCTAGGTATGCCAGGTGTACTAATGTTATATGCTATCATGATTTATTATAATGTTAGGGGCTAGGCAAAGGGCATAGAGGTAGGTCGACGAATCGTTCAGATTGGATACGTCGACCTACGAACGTCTATGTATAGGTGGTTTATTGATAGGAGTATGCGAATATTTTGTTATTAAAATGTTAGAATTACAACAAGAAAAAAATTACAAAAAATAGTTGACAAACCAAGAAATAAAAGGTAATATATGGAACATAGAGATGCGTATAGGGGACTACCATGGAGGTGGTCATCGTATCATTAAATCTACAGTTCTTATTATTCTATTAGTACTTGCTACCGTGTCTGATTTTAAGACATATCGAATCCCAAACAAACTAATTCTAAGTGGTTTGGTTATCAGTTTTTACTTCCAATTTCTTGAAGGATCTTTTTTATCCGTATTATATAGTTTAGGTATTTTGTTATTGATCTGTATAGTTTTTTTACCAATCTATTATATTCGCGCTATTGGTGCAGGTGATATTAAGCTTTTTGCTATGATTAGTTGTTTTGTTGGTATGAAACAAGGGATACAAGTAATTATCGTGGCATTCATAATAGGTGGTGTTTTTTCTATAGTTAAATTATTCTATTATCATATCTTTCGTTCTCAATTGCAGTCTCTTGCAGAGTATATTACCCAAACGTATTATCTAAAAAAAATTGTTCCCTATAGCAGTATCTCAAGTAAGAAGAAAAATGTAATTCATTTTTCATTTCCTATTCTATTAAGCACAATTCTAATAATTGGAGGTGATTTTATATCATTAAATGTTTTGTTATTCTAGATAATGATGTCAATTATGCAACGGCATTATCTACGTATATAAGAACTAATAGGGCAGATATCAGCACAATTCAAGTCTTTACCGATGTTCAGATGTTCCTTGTATATATTCGTAAAAACAGGATTAGCCTTGCTATTGTAGGTCAATCAGTCAGTTCCTTGGTGAATGAAGATCTTATTAAGGTGGAGATCCCTACTATTGAGCTTGTTGAAGAGATAGATAATGCGAATGGGCTAGATATGATTTATAGATATCAGTCTGCAAAGAATATACTCCATAGCATTAATAGTAGATTAATAGCAGGTGGTCAGAAACAACAGGAGAAAAGAAAGTCAGAATTAGATAACCAGATTATAAGTATATTATCACCTACAGGTTCTATTAGTACAGCTACTATCACTTTGGCAATTGCTAGGTATATAAGTAAAGAAGAGAGAACTTTATATATAAATCTCAATCCATTTTGTTGTTTAGAGAAGATTCTATGGACAGAGCACAACAAGGGATTAAGTGATATTCTATATTATTATCGACAAGGAGAAAAGCCAGTTCTTGATACACAACAGACCTATAGAATGGTGGGTAATATACTATATATTCCGCAAGTTGATCATTACTCGGATGCATTCTCTATGGAGACGAAGGACATTAATCAAATAATTGATGAGGCAAAAGATAAGTTTAATTGTACAAAAGTGGTTATATGCATGAAACAGATTACTTCGGTAGAGGAGGAGATATTAATTAAGTCAAATGCCATTTATATAGAGCAGGCTAATGTAGAGCGTTATAATAATGAGAATACAATGTTACTTGATATGCTTACGGCAAAAGGTGTTATTAAAAAAGAGGAAGTTAAGGAATTGCCGTTTATAGATACCAATCAATTCAATCCTAAGGACTTTCAAGATATTATTTTTAGAGAAAACCAACTGAATATGTACATAGAACCGTTAATAAATAGCTAACCATGTGGATAAGTGCATGGATTTTCGTAAGAGCTGTGCATAGGTTTATCCAGCTCATTATTGATGAAGTATCGCAAGTTTGTTTGTGATAGGAAAGAGAAAGGCTGAAAGTAAAAGTGGAAAAAAGCGAACTTGATGAAGTTAGTACCTTAGTAGAGATAAAAACAAAAATAAAGCAAAATATTATGAAGCAAATTACTTCTCAAAGAGAGCTTGCAGATGAGCAGCTAGTGAAATTGATTGATCAAGAGATATTAAGTTTTGGAGAAGTTGAATTTATCACCATTGAGCAAAAGGTAAGATTGAGAAAGGAACTCTACAATACCTTACGAAGGTTAGATGTGTTACAAGAATTAGTAGAGGATTCTACTGTTACAGAAATTATGATTAATGGTGCTAAGAATATATTTATTGAGAGAAGAGGAAGAATCACAAAGTGTGATCAGGAATTCGAGTCTGATAGTCGTCTCCAAGATGTCATACAAACGATAGTCTCAGAAACAAATCGTATTGTTAATGAATCCTCGCCTATCGTTGATGCTAGATTAGAAGATGGGTCCAGAGTCAATGTAGTTTTACCGCCAATTGCGTTAGATGGACCGATTCTTACTATTCGTAAATTCCCGGATCAGCCTATTACAATGGAGGGATTGATTGGATTTGGAGCACTAACACCAGAGGTTGCAAACTTCCTTCGTATGTTGGTAGAAGCAAAGTACAATATATTTATATCAGGAGGAACTGGATCCGGAAAAACCACATTCCTTAATGCGCTGTCCAATTACATACCAGAGGATGAACGAATAATTACAATAGAGGATTCTGCGGAATTACAGATTAGAAGTATCGCCAATCTTGTACGACTAGAATGTAGGAATGCTAATGTGGAAGGTAAGAATGCGATTACAATTAGAGATTTAATTAAGTCTAGTCTTCGAATGCGTCCTGACAGAATTGTAGTAGGAGAGATTCGAGACTCTGCGGCAATTGATTTATTAGCAGCTTACAACACAGGACATGATGGTAGTTTATCTACCGGACATGCCAATTCTGTGAAGGATATGCTTAACCGATTGGAAGCCCTTGTTCTTCAAGGTGTGGATATGCCAGTTCAAGCAATTAGGAAGCAGATTAGTTCAGCAATTGATATAATCGTTCATCTTGGAAGGTTAAGAGATAAATCAAGGAAGGTTTTAGAGATTAGTGAAGTATTAGAAGTTTCAGATGATGAGATTATAGTTAATCCGCTATATCAGTTTATTATGAATGAGGATAGAGATGCGAAAGAAATTGGGAAGCTGGAAAGATTGAAGAATCCATTAATGAATACAGAAAAATTACAGCGAGCGGGGTTACAGGTATTTGAACAAAAGTGTGATAAGAATGATAACGGGGAGTTGGTTAGTATATGATAAAGGAGAAAGGGTGGAGCCCGGTTGACTATAATGTATATGTTATGAGTATTGAGGAGAAGATTCAATGCTATATCCAAGGAATAATTGTAATTGGTGTTGTTTTATGGATTTTCTACCAGAGCATAATAATTATCCTACTATGTAGCCCATTAAGCTACATATACGTTAAGCAACAATGTAAGAAGAAGTGTAGAGAGAGAAAGTGGGAGTTAACCTTACAATTTCGAGAAGGCGTTCAAGCGTTAGTTGCAGCACTAAGCACGGGATATTCCGTTGAGAATGCTTTTGTGCAGGCTATAAAAGATCTTAAGTTACTGTATATGAATGAAACTATGATTATTCCAGAGTTTGAGTATATCGTGTATCAGATACAGATGAACATGCCAGTAGAGAATGCGCTGGAGGACTTTGCACAAAGAAGCACAGTGGATGATATTAAGAGTTTATCCGAAGTATTTGCTAGTGCTAAAAGGACAGGTGGTGATTTAATTAAGATTCTGCGTTCCACCAGTAGAATGATTGGAGACAAGATCGAAGTAACGAGAGAGATTATTACAATGATGTCCGCCAAAAAATTTGAAGCAAACATTATGGGTATAATACCAATAGGAATCATTCTTTATATGAAAATCTCTTCCCCTGGTTTTCTAGATCCATTGTATCATAACATAGTAGGATGGCTTGTAATGACAATAGCTTTAGTTATATATGTGATAAGTTTTAGTCTAATGAACCGTATACTAGCCATTGAAGTTTAGATTTAGGTCGCTAGCGCTAGTAATTAAGATAGGAAAGGAGGTTTGCTTATTCTTTTAATAAACTCTAGTATTTTAATTATTCTTATGGTATTTATCCTAGTAACTTCAAGATACCAAAAAGAGGAGATTCATAAACTAACAAAGAAGTTAGAGAGCTCGAAAAGTTTGGTGTATCTGTATCCGTCTAGTTTATTCATACTACACTTGATATGCCGGCTAAGTATAGGAAAGAAAATCTATCACAAAGTATATGAATCTATGCAGCGGATCTATGTAAGAGAAGATCCAAAGGTAAGAACAACGCTACATGTATGTAAACTATTTTCTACAGTATTATTCTTAATACTATCTATTAATGTGGTATCAATTCTAGCGAGTTTATCTGGTACAAGTCTAATACATGACTCCTATTATGTTAAGAGGCCCTATTATGGGGAGGGTGAAACAACAATTACATTAGATGTTGGTGGTGTGAATACTGAGTGGCAGGATGTTGAAGTTAGGCTACAAGAGAGGCACTACACGCAAAGCGAAAAAATAGATCAAGTCATGGAAAAGGCAATGGAATATCTTGATAAGGTTGTTATAGGAGATAATGTTTCCTATGAACATGTTACGGAGCGGTTATCTTTGGTTAAGGAGGTCCCTGGTTTACAGGTGGGTGTTACCTGGGATTTTGACCAGAAGGGAATTGTGAGCGGTGATGGAAAGATAACAATTAATGAGGAGTCTGTTGAGGGAACTTTAGTAACGATTACAGCGACACTAAATTATTATGATACAAAGATTCTATATCCAATTAATGTAGTAGTTTATCCAAAAGAAAAGACTTATGAGCAGAAGTTTTTTTCGCAATTAGAAGAAGAGATACATAACAGACAAGCAGAAGATCCAGAAAGCGAGTATATCGAACTTCCTAAAGAAATTGGAGACCAGAAGTTAACGTACTCGGACAACGATGACCAGGATAAATATATTATGAATGTACTTGGAATTGCAGCTGTTATATGTATTTTGGTTAGCGGCTATTTGCAACTCGGGAAGGAAAAAAAGAAGAGAGATAGACAGATGATTATAGACTATCCAGATGTTATTAATAAGTTAGTATTACTTGTGGGAGCAGGTATGACCATTAAGAATGCATGGGGAAAGATATGCCTAGAATATGAGAATAAATGTGCTAATAAATCACTTAATAAAGCTTCCAACGTGAAACGTTATGTATATGAAGAGATGGTGGCTACTTATAATGAAATTCAAAACGGTGTTACGGAGATAGAGGCGTATGATCATTTCGGAAGAAGAGTACAGTTAGTGCCCTACATGAAATTAAGTTCTCTACTTGCACAGAATACGAAAAAGGGTACCGCAGATTTGTTACAGTTATTAGAATATGAGGCGATACAAGCATTTGAAGAAAGAAAGGAAATAGCAAAGAGGCTTGGAGAAGAAGCTGGAACTAAATTATTAGGACCAATGGTTTTGATGCTATTCATTGTACTAGCAATTATTATGATTCCTGCGTTTATGCAGATGTAGAAGAAAGGTGGAATTAATATGAAGAATCAAATTACGAACGTAATAAAAGGATTTATAAAAGAGGAAGATGGACTTGGGGTTGTTGAACTAGTATTAATAATTATTATATTAATAGCCTTAGTTCTTTTGTTTAAAGATCAGGTAGAAGATTTCATAAGAGGATTGTTTGAGAAAGCAGCAAATAAAACCGATGACCTATAATAAAGGAAAGCAAGCAAGTATCACCGTTTATCTTACCCTAATATTGTTACTTGTAGTATCAATACTATGTACTGTTGTTGAATCAGCTAGAATTAAAGGGGCAAGAGGGATAGGAAGATCTGCTCTAACTGCAAGCGTTGATTCCTTTTATTCTCTCTATCAAAGGGAATTGTATGATATGTATCGCATATTTGGCTATAACTTAAATGGCGAATCGGGCGAGACAACAGAAGAACAGATTATTGAAGGAATAAGTACATATATGGAAGACAATCTTAAGGGCGTTGAACTGGATTCAATGGAAGTGAGTAATATAGCGATGCTTACCGATTATGAAGGCGAGATCTTTTTGAATCAGGTTCTTTCTTTTATGAAATATAGTGCTCCGGGAGAAGTTATTAAAGAGGTTTTAGAAAAACTGAATCTATATGAATCTTCTGAAGATACGTCCGAGGTAATGGAAAAGAAACTAGAGACGCAAGAATCATTAGGAGAGTTAAGTAAGGATATGCTTAAGCTAATGTCTCAAGTAGAAGGTGTTGATACAGATGAGAATGGTGTTCGTGTCACTAAGGCGGGTGCTATAAAAGTAAAGAATACATTTGCAAAGAGAATTGTTACAAAAGCCCCATCAATGCAGGCACTTGGAATTAATAAAGAAATCATATACAACTCATTATCGAATAAGTATTTCAATATATCATCAGCATTACAAAATAGTATAGAGTATTGTGACAAAGCGGTTGCTTGTAATAAAGAGATTGAAAGGTTAGAAAAACAAAAGGAGAAACTTGAGAAAGAAAAATCTGAATTAGAAGAAACGATCGCTAATCAATCAAAGCAGTCAAAGAAGGAAGATACAGAAGATGGTGGCGATACGAAAGAGGAGAGCAATACCGAAGATGAGGAAGGAGCTTCAAGTAGCGAAACAGCGGAGGAGAAACAATTAAAGGAGGTCGAAGCAGAACTCACTACAGTTTCTTCGTCCATACAGGAGGAGAATAAGAGTCGAGATAAGTATATAACATTGTTAAAGGATATTAGAGAAGATATTTGCGATGCAAGCATTAATACAGGGTTGCGTATTGGAGATGCGCTTAATACAATTTCTCGCATAGAAGGTAAGAGCAAAGAGATAGCCAAAGAAGTCGATGGATACGAAGATGTAGTCGAAGGAAAAAAGGATAAAATCGGAGAAGAATTATATAAGGAATTCCAAGAAGATATTGTTGATATGAAAGAGTATATAGGAATGCAAGATAATAGTGATTCATTATCTGTATCGAGTGTAATATCTATGCGACCTACTTTAATTGAAAACGAAAAAATATTAGGTGAAATATATACGACTAGTTCGTATTCAATTACCAAGGGATCAGAATCTCTTGAGGGATGGAAAAAAGTGTTGCAATCTAATAAGAACCTACTGGTAGGATATCAAGTATCGACTCTCAGATTTGATTATTCGACTCTTGTGATTGAACCAGAGATTGATAGTCCTGTTGATCATATATTTAGTCTTTTTACAGATGGTATTTTAAGTTTAGTTGTGGATGATATGAATTCCATTTCAGATGGAAGCATAAAAGGAGAAAACCTACCTTCTTTACTAGCGAGTGTTCAGCCTGAAGAGACTGAAGCGGATTGCGAAAGTATTTTAGAAGGATGTAAAGATAATCAGTACAATTCTGATATTACGAATTCGTTTGCTGTAGATAATAGCTTTGTTAGTGATTTGGTAGAACAACTGTTGCTAAATCAATATCAGATGGACTTCTTCAATGAGTATACACAGTGTGATACGCAAAAGTCAGATAATAGTAGCAAATTGAATGAAAAGAATACTGCTAACAGTAAGGAAACGTCGAGTGAGATGAAGGCTGGTGATGAACAGCCTAATACGCTACAGTACGAACTAGAATATATTATATCGGGGCATAAGACTGATAAGGAAAATTTGGGAAGTGTAGCAACAAAGCTTATTTTATTACGCACTATAATGAATTTTGTATATGTTTATACAGATAAAGAGAAGAATGCTACAGCATATGCAACGGCAGCAGCTCTTGTAGGGCTTACATGTCTAGCTCCACTCGTAACATTAATTAAGACTGTTATTTTGTTTGTATGGGCGATGGTAGAAGCACTAGTAGATACCTATGCCTTATTAGATGGTAGAAGTGTACCGTTGTTTAAGTCCAAATCAACCTTTAAAGTTACCTATAATGATTTGATATCTATGAGTAAAAAAAATATTGCTGGATTAGCAAGTAAGTATCCCAAAGAACAAGGTAAGATAGGTGAGTTTACATATAGTAATTATCT
Organism: Clostridiales bacterium; assembly: GCA_018372435.1. Lineage (GTDB taxonomy): Bacteria > Bacillota > Clostridia > Lachnospirales > Lachnospiraceae > Anaerosporobacter. Next base: position 41,718 of record JAHAJA010000027.1, read on the forward strand.
GCGTTTATTTTTGATCATAAATGGAACTAAGAAAAACTGTTATCGTTCTATGGATATTATACAGATGAATATGCAAATGATATCGGGAGATGGATTCTATCTATCAAACTGTATCTTCGGAATGGAGGTACAAGCATATATGAAGTTACCAGAACAATTCATAACATTTCCGTTTATGAAACGTATCTTAGGAGAAACAGAGGGGTATTATTCGTTTCGGGTAAGAGATATATATGCCTATTAACTATAGCACTTTAGGCAATTGACTAAAGAACATTTATTAATAAGGAGGTATTCAAAGGTAGAGTGGGATGTTCTTTCTTCTGACAAATCTTAATTAAATTTCTATAAGGCAAGTCCTCATTTCTAAATTCAATTTAATCATTATTATTAACCAATTCTAATATGAACCATAAGCTAGAAATCCCTATCTAGCTAAATAAAGGAAACTCTCTTCAAGCAAAATCCAATAAGATATGGTTGAAAAATCGCGTGTCAGAAGAAAGAATATCCCTCTCTACCTTTATAATATATGAATAATAATAAATCATCTAAAGCTTCCATCACAGTAGAAGCATCTTTGGTCTTACCAATTTTCATATTTGCGATGTATGTTTTTATATTCTTTTTACAAGTGTTAAATGTACAAGAAGAGATACAGCAAGGCCTTTTAAGGACAGCAAGATACTGTGAGAAAATCGGGTATGTATATGACTATGTTCTGGATTATGAGGTTGAGGAAAAGAGCAACCAAACGGATCAAAACCAACAACATGAGAATGAGAATAGTAGTATAGATCCGAGAGAAATTGCAGCTTATCTAATTACTAGTGGATTAATGCAGGCGAAATTTGGAGAAGTAATAGATCAACATATAATTAATAAGTCCTGCGTTGTAGGTGGGATGCAAGGTTTGAACTTTTTACTTTCTTCTTATGATGTTGAAACCAATATTGCAGATATTATAGTACAGTATAAGGTGCATATTCCGATTGGTTTATCTATTATAGATGACTTTTATGTTATACAAAGATCCAAGGTGAGGGTATTTGTCGGATTAAGAAACACATATTCAGAGGAAGAGGATACTGATGAAGATTGTGTTTATATTGCGGAGACAGGAACTGTTTATCATGAAAGTAAAGACTGTACATACCTTAAGTTATCAATAACTAAAATTACAGGAAGTAGATTAGATAATCAAAGAAATTCGTCTGGTGCTAAGTATTATGCATGTGAGATTTGCAAACCAGAACATAAAAAACAAGAGTATTATTATATCACAAAACAAGGAAATCGTTATCATAGTAACACGAATTGTAGTGGGTTAAAGAGGACAATAAACGTGATCAAACGATCAGAAATTGGTAATCGAAGGGCGTGCACACGGTGTGGAAAACAATAGAAGGATTGCAAGTTTGGGTCTACGTTGCAGCTCAATTTGAGAGGTAAAAAAGAGCGAGGAAATGAGGTTAAAGTATGGAATGGATTATTAAGTTAGTAATTACTTGCATCTTAGGTCTATTGGCAGTTGTTGATTTCAAGAAAAAGCAAGTATCGAATGTTTTTTTACTCATAGTGTCAGCCATAGTAATTGTTAATTATGTAATCTTTAGGCCAATTACAATTATTAACCTAATAGGGGGAGTCGCAGTAGGAATTGTCTTATTGGGTATTAGTTATGTCACTAGACAAAAAATAGGTGTTGGAGATGGATTATTAGTTATGATACTTGGCGCTTATCTAGGATTTGAAGTAATTGGATTCGTACTATTATATGCATTAACACTAAGTGCTATATGGTCAGGATTATTATTAATGATAAAAAAGGTAAATAGGCATTACACCATAGCTTTCATACCCTTCATCTTTGTTGGCTATGTAGGAGTGTTGATTCATGGATAGAATACGGTATGCTATAAGGGGCAGATGCAGGAATGTTCAAAGGGGAAGTATAACGGTAGAGATGTCTATGGTCTTTCCAATTGTTATGTTTGTTATATTCTCTATTATATATGCAAGTATGTATCTGCATGATTACCTTGTTATACATCAGATTATTGACGAAATCGCACTTGAATGCAATACAGCTGCGAAGTATCCGATGGAATTTGATGGAGAACATATTAGTTATTCTCATATCAATGATCGCGGGATATTCTTTTTTATAGATAGTGACTATTCTAATGAAAACAATATATATAGCAATCGTCTAATAGATACTTTGGCGGATCAATTGTTGATAACGAAGGTTATACAACCTAAAGTTGATATAACTTGTACACAGATAACAGTTAATATAGATTGTAAAGTAGTGATTCCCATAGCGCCAGTTCGTATATTGTTAGGTGAGGATAGGCTAAATTATAGGCAGACATCTAAAGCAGAGGTCTTTTATCCTACTGATTTCGTAAGAAAATTTACGGTCCTAACAAGTCTGGCGGAAGGAACAGAGATTGGTGACGAGAGTATTAAGAAATTAAGAGACATCATTAGGGGAGGCGAGTAATGGAGCTTAAAGCGGAGTATAGGAGAGAGACATACCGTAATTATGTTATATTCGATAAACAAGAGGATCATAATCCAGATAACAAAAGGGAAGAGAATTATGAGATACCAATGCTTCTCAATAATAAGATACCCTATTTGTTACATGTACAGATAACCTATCTGAATGAAAGAGCAAGGCATGCCTATGATATAACTAGTAACCAAGCTATATTGGACTGGATTGAAAGAAGGAAAATAAAAAACAAAGATTGTGAGCATCTATATAGTTCTATATTTGGTGCAATTGATGCGTGCTCGGAGTATTTACTAGATGAAAGAAATCTTGTGCTTCTACCAGAGTATATCTATTATGATTTAGGCAAGGATAATTATCGTTTTATATATCATATGTATTATCAGAGGGATATTCTTCTACAGGTTAATGAATTATCGGAATACTTAATGGACCATATAGATTATGAGGATGAAAGAGCCGTTTTGCTAGTCTATGCCATGTATCATGAGAGTAAGAGAAAAGAGGCTTCAATTGATACGCTTATAACAGTATTTCAGGAAAAAAAGAAATCAAATGAGAATAAGATTATGGAAAAGAGTCAGAAGCTAGATGGTAATCAAAAGGTAAGTGAGGCTCAAAAGCTAGATAAGGATCAACTAACAGATGAGATTCGAAGGTCAGAAGCCTGTGATATGATAGATGAGGATAAATGGGATAAAGAGAATAAAAAGAATATAAGAGAAGTTACGCAAACAGAGCAACTGCGTGATTATGAGAGCACTAAAAAAGAAAAAGTAGTTGAATTAACAAGGAAGCAACTAATTAAGAGGCCAATTATGGAGAGTCGTCTTGAAAGTGAGAGATTAGTAAGTAAGTATCCTGTACTAAGCTATTCTGTTGTTTTAGTAACTTTGTTGGTTATGTTAATTGTTATTGTGTATTCTATAATTCAAGGACTAGAAGTTAAGAAATTAATTGCAGTTATTTTAATAGTGGCTTCAATAACTGCGTATATTGGAAGTAAGATGTTTGATCCGAAGAAAAAGGTAGAGAAGATGGTACCTATTGTAGAATATATTAAGCAACCAGAGATGAGTGCGCACAAGCAACCGGTGATAAATACTCTCAATCAATCAGAAGACAGAATAAATATGGATAATAATAATGAATTTTATATAAAAGAGAAAACTCAGGAAGTAATGGAAGATGATTTAAGTGAATGTACACAATTACTTTCTATTGTAGCAGATTGCAGTGATACAGAAGATGCTTTAGAAAATGATAATCCTTCTAACAGTACAAATTCAAAAATACAATACGTTTTACTGCCGGAAGATGATAAATATAAACAACTTAAGCTAAAAGAATTTCCGTTCTATATCGGTAAAATTACGGATGGTATGGATGCTGTTATTATGGAGTCAACGATTAGCCGTGTACATGCAAAGATCACACAGGAAGACGAGAACTTGTATATCACAGATATGGGGTCGACTAATGGCACATTCGTTAATGAAGAAAATATACAACCCCATTCTAAGGTTCCTATAAAGTTTGGAGATATATTGCGTTTTGCAAATATAACTTATAGTCTAGTTCTTAACGAATAAAAACTCGAATAAAAATGAATCAATAGTTACCTTTTTGGTATATGGTTTTAAGAATAATGAGAATACAATAAATGCTAAAATCACGTTAATAATTACATTGTTTACTGAGTTATGTAGCTATATGAGTCGATATTAAGTATACTATAAAAAACTGATGGCTCATACTATGATATCTTGGATTAAAGTAAGTTCTTTCTGTTAGTTAAATAAACAACAGTCAAGATTACATAAGGTTATGGCTAGATAGGGGGATTTTGTATTGTTAAAATACGGGAAGTCAACATTTATTGGATTAATAATAAGTATATCATTTGTAGTAGGTGGTATGATTGCAACTGGACATGCTCAATCATTCTGGAATGTGCCATCGGCATTTATAATTATGGGTGGTACAGCTGGTGCCGTTGTTATAGCCTTCCCACCCAAAAGACTAAAAACGCTTGTACCAGTTATGAAAAGATCTTTAAAAAAAGATGAATTTGATATAAAAGAAGATATCTTAGCTTTAGTAAAGATTGCAGAGATATCAAGAAAATCAGGTGTACTTTCTCTTGAGGATAGTGTGGGTGAGTACACTGATGATCCGTTTATTAAAAAAGGGGTATTGCTAATAGTGGATGGCGCAGATGAGGAGCAACTCAGAAACTTATTGGAGGGATCAACATATTTCATGAAACAGAGACATCAAAATGGAGCTGCAATGTTAAGTATGATAGCAGCTACCGCTCCAGCATTAGGTCTCCTTGGAACATATGTAGGGCTTATACCTATGTTAAATAGCTTAGATGATCCAACTACGTTAGGACCTATGATGGCTCTTGAACTGGTTTCATCATTCTATGGAGCATTTATAGCTTATGTAATATTTTCGCCAATGGCTAAAAGGTTGAAGTTAATGAGTAAAGATGAAGAATCAAGAAGAGAACTGCTGATTGAGGGGCTTGTGAGTATTCAGCAAGGAAAGAATCCAAACCTATTAAAAGCAGAACTATCTGCATTTGCCAATATAGATATGGAAACACCAGAGAAAAATGAGGAGACCAATACTTTTAAAGTAAAGGAGGTAGTTAATTAACTATGAGATCCAAAAGTAAATTTAGTTTAGAACATGAAGATGGAGACGACGAAGAAGCTGGTTGGCAAGATAGTTATAGTGACTTGATGACAGATTTGCTCGCCATTTTTGTTATCCTGTTTGCATTTGCAATGATGAGTCAAGCAATTGAAACCGCTAGGGCAAGGTCAGTAAGCAGTCAAAGTATAATCACTACCTCCACGGAATCTATCTTAAATGGTGGGGATAGCGTATTGAATGGTGAAGATGGTATATTGGCTGAAGAAGACTTTAATAGTCTATATGAACACATAAAATCCTATATCGAAGAGTCCGGTCTCTCAGATCAGCTGAGCGTTTCTAAGATAGGTAATAAACAGATTCTGTTACGAGTGGCGGCTTCAGTATTTTTTGACTCTGGCCAAGCCGAAATCAATACCAGTGCAGAGCCATTGCTTAAGATAATTTCAGGAATATTGGTTAATTATGATGACTCTACTAAGATAATAAGGATAGAGGGACACACTGACAATCGCCCGATAAACACGGAGCAGTTCGGTAGTAACTGGGAGTTATCCACAAGCCGAGCAGTAAATGTTCTGAGGTGGCTTTTGGAGAACTCTAAGCTTGAACCGAAGAAATTATCAGCAATCGGATACAGTGAGTTTTATCCAATCGCTGACAACGATACCGAATCTGGGAAGACAAAAAACAGGCGAGTTGACTTTTTCATTGAAGCAGTAGATAATTAGAATAAAGAAATCATGGTTTAATTATTAATATGTGAAAAGGGGAGATATATGAAAAAGGTTATTGCAAAGAGCATGTTGGCTATTTTATTTTTCTTCATTGTCATGAGTCAGAATATATTTGTATCAGCCAAAAGCACAAAAGCAGAGTACACCATGAAGGAGAGGAAGATAGAATATACAGATGATGATGGAAAAGTAAGGGGAATTATATCTTATCAATATCCGCAGTTTAAGGGAACATCTGAATCAATCAAGACAATTAATAGCAAGTTAAGAAAAGAATGTACTATATACTTTCAAAGTGAAAGCGCGAAAAATTTCGATGAATATGTACAAACTGCAATCGCAGATAATAATTTTTATGATAAAGAGGAGCAGTATTTTTTCCAAACTTCTAGTACACTTACATATAACAAAAACGATATAGTCAGTATATCCATGAATGAAAAGTGGTATGCGGGTGGTGTTTATAATCAGGCAAACTATGGATTCAATTATAATTTGAAGACAGGTAAAAAATTAGGGATTAATGATGTGATAGTGGGCAATGCCAAGGAAAAGATATTGAATGCTGCAAAGAAATACTGCGACACTGATACAAACGCCTATACTATCATTAAGAATACAAAAGAAGAAGATTATAAATTCTATTTTAGTAAAGGGCAAGTATATATTTGTTATGATAGTTATGAGTTAGAGCGCGGGGCAGGCTGGGATATATTCTCTGTTACAGGAAAATATAAATAGCTACCTATGTTGTTGGAAGGAAAAATATAAATAAGATCAAGAAATAATATAGCTAAATAATATAATAGAAGTAGAGATAGAGGAAAAGTCAAGGATAGTATATCCAATAAATATTTGGATATGGTATCCTTGACTTTTGCCATATCTATTCCTCAATCACCCTAATCAAGTGATTTCCAATACAGAAATTAATATCTAAGACACGTTCTTTATGAAGTTTATCAAAGTAGATAATTAACTTTCCATCGGTGTTCTTAACGATGGTTCCTTTTCCGTAGGATTTGTGTTCAATACGTGCTTGTTCTTTTAGATCTGCATAATCAATTAATAACTCACCGACAAAGCGTGAAACTGAGAGCTCTTTGTTATAGCGTTCTTTAACCGAGTAGATATGAAGGTACTGTTTGGCACGGGTCATAGCTACATAGAACATACGTCGTTCTTCTTCTATGTCAGCATCTGATAAGGCTTTGTTATGTGGGGTGATACCCTCATTCGCGTCAATTATGAATACGATGGTATATTCTAGCCCCTTAGAACTATGCATCGTAGATAAGGAAACACTATTATAATTTACTTGCTTACGATCACGAAGTTGTTCTTGTAGTTCCATCGTGTAAGAGGTAATGTGCTCAAACCATTCTTCATAAGTTGTGAATGGTTTTGCTGACTCTTGAAGTTCATCAAGGATATCAAGTAGCTCCTCCACTTTAATTCTACGAAATGTTGCATATTCCGAAAGATACTCTTCATAGCCGATACCTTTGCGAATATAATGGATAGCAGCATGAGGACTCATCTTTTGTAGCATCGTTAGATCATACTCGAATTTAAGGATACGGTCTAACATCCATTCCTTATCACTGAATTTACCCTTCAGATCTTCAAAGTCAACAGTAGGAGAATCGAAGATGTCTCTAGCTAAGTAACGTTTTGGTCTATTTGCGACTTGTAAGAATAGATTTCGGTCCCTACTACCTAGGGCGATTTTGATATATGCAAGTAGATTCTTTGCAATCCAATGTTCGTAGATATTTGGTAAGGCATCTTTCATTCGAAAGGGAATATTAAATTCCATTAGTTTATTGACAAGCGCACGAGGTCCAGTACTTGTACGAAACAAGACAGCCATCTCATTATAAGGAATTCCTTGGTCGTGATAGTGGCGTATTGCTGTTATTACCTCGGTATTCTCTTCTTGAAGTTCCTTGAAGGTTTTGATCATAGGTTCTGGCCCTGCACTTCGGTTTGCCTCAATTTCTTTTTCAAATCTACTTTTATTATTCTTAATAACACGGCCAGCGTATTTTACTATATTCTCTGATGAACGGTAATTTATATTCAGAAGTACCCTATTTGCATCTGGATAGTCCTTTTGGAAGTTTAGCATAATCTCAGGCTTTGCACCTCGAAAACGATAGATAGACTGGTCATCATCACCTACGATAAACAGGTTGTTCTCTGGTAGACTAAGAAGTTTTACAATCTCATATTGAACGCGGTTAATATCTTGAAACTCGTCAATTAAGATATACTGAAACTTCTTCTGCCATAAGGAAAGAATGTCAGGACGTTCTTTTAAGAGCTCGTAGCAGAATACTAACATATCATCAAAATCAATTAAGTTCTCCTTACGTAGTTTGTTCTCGTAAGCGGTATAGATTTCTTTGAAGATATCTTCAGAACAGTTAATTGAATAATAATGATCTAGAGAGAGCATGTCACCTTTAACAAGGCTAATTTCATTGGAAATACTTGCGATAAATTCTTTCTCATCATCTATTTCAATATTCAGATGTGCAATAATAGATCGGAAAAAGGTAAGACGAGCTTCCTCAGAGATGATATTAGCAGATGAATAGTTATAGGCATATTTTAATATAGTAAAGAAGATGGAATGAAAGGTACCGAAGCTAACAGGAGCATGGGATTGATTCATTATACGCAAAAAGCGTTGTTTCATCTCTGTAGCAGCAGCCTTTGTGAAGGTGATAACAAGAATGTTAAGAGGGTTAATACCGCATTCTTCAATTAGATACTTGGTTCGATGAGTAATAACGGCTGTTTTACCGGAACCAGGTCCAGCAAGTACAAGCATAGGACCATTTTTATGTTGAATAGCTTTTAACTGAGAAGTATTAAACTTCATACGTAATATAAGTCCTTTCTAATTCATTAATAACGGATTAGCAAAACAATGGATAAGTAAAATAACTGCCACATAGGAGGAATGGAAGGTGCCTCCCATTCATACCATGTGACAGGTGTTAGATTATTGTAATGCAGCAGTAAGTTTTTCAATACCGATACGAATACGTCTTAAAGATTCTTCTTTACCAAGGATTTGCATAATTTCATATGCTCCTCCAGGAGTTGATTGTTTACCAGAAACAGCAGTTCTAATAGGCCATAAACCTTGTCCGTTTTTAATACCTTTGCTTTGGATGTAATTCATAATTACTGATTCAAGAGAAGCTACGGAATAATCATCAAGTGTTTCTAGCGTTGGTAAGATTTCTTCAAGAACTTCTTTTGAGTTCTCAGAATTCGTTTTCATCTTCTTATGAGAATACATAGCGATATCATATTCAGGGAATTCTTCTAAGAAATCTATATGATCTTTAATATCTAGGAAGGTTTCGATTCTTGTTTTAACTAATTCTGCAATATATCTAAGATCAAGATCTTTCTTAATCACTTCTTTAATATATGGAAGTGCTAACTCATAGTAAGCATCAAAATCCATATTCTTAATATATTCACCATTCATCCATTTTAATTTATTAATATCGAATACAGCTGGTGACTTGTTAATGTGATGGTAATCGAATTCTTTCACAAGTTCATCTAATGAGAAGATTTCTTCGTTAGAGGAAGGACTCCATCCAAGTAATGCTACATAGTTTACAATAGCTTCTGTTACAAAACCTTGTTCAATTAAATCTTCGAAGGAAGAGTGACCGCTACGTTTACTTAATTTCTTATGTTCTTCATTCGTAATAATTGGACAGTGAATATATACAGGAATCTCCCAGCCAAATGCATCATATAAACGGTTGTACTTTGGTGTAGAAGATAAATATTCGTTACCACGAACAACGTGAGAGATGTTCATTAAATGGTCATCTACAACGTTAGCGAAATTATAAGTTGGATATCCGTCAGACTTAATTAAGATCATATCATCAAGTTCAGAATTATCAACTGTAATTTCTCCAAAGATAACATCATTGAATGATGTAGTACCTTCTGTTGGATTGTTTTGACGGATAACATAAGGCATACCAGCTGCTAAGTTAGCTGTTATTTCCTCTTTTGATAAGCTAAGACAATGTTTGTCATAGTGAACGATCTCTTTGCTAGCATCATCTGAAACTGTACTCTTAAGGCTTTCAAGACGTTCTTTTGTACAGAAACAATAATAAGCCTCGCCTTTTTCTACTAATTGTTTCGCGTATTCAAGGTAAAGACCTTGCGCTTGACGCTCACTTTGAACGTATGGTCCACATCCACCATCTTTATCAGGACCTTCATCATGGATTAAACCAGTCTTTTGAAGTGTTCTATAGATAATATCTAGAGCGCCTTCGACAAAACGTTCTTGATCTGTATCTTCAATTCTAAGAAGGAAATCCCCATCTTCATGTTTTGCAATCAAATACGCATATAATGCTGTTCTTAAATTACCGACATGCATTCTACCAGTTGGGCTTGGTGCAAATCGAGTTCTTACTTTGCTCATAGTTTCACTCCTAATTTAATGTATTGTAACCCTAGGGTTACCAGTGTTAGACATTCTTACAATAGCCTTATTATACTCTAGTACAGGTATAATTTACAAGGGTTGTCTTCTATAATTTATGGTGTTTGTAGTGAAAAATTGAAATATTAAGCCAAATGAATACATGTTAAAGGGTTAGTAGTGTTGTGGCAAGGTAAACACTTGCTAATAACGATATTACTGCAATGATCAATGCCGCTTTAGCAAAATTCTTATGTGTTTGGCTGTGCTTATTACCGAAAACCCATGTTAACAAAACTACTACGTAGATTAGCCAACCAAAACCCGGAATAATCTGCAATAACATTACGCTTAGAAAAGTTTTGAATGAAATCTCACTTGATTCAACCGCATTTGTTTGAGTGGGAGCGGTGGGCGTAGGATTTATAGGTTCACGATATTCGGCTCCTTTATTTTCTCTTAATGACTCACCACAATTTTCACAGAAATTAGCATGTTCGTTCTCGATATGGCGTCCACAAATCTTACAAATCATAATTTAGCTCCTTATCTTTACGATAGTATCGTTACTTTTTATTATTTTGTGACTAACATCTAATAATTATAGCATATTAAAAAAGAAAGTGAAACAAGTTACGATTGTTTAATATATTAATTAAGAAGAAGATGAATGAATACAAGGGATTTACTTGCAAACAATATAGTAGAAGATTATAATAAATTTTATTATGATAAAAGCGGGGTGGCGACATACGTGGAAGATAAACAAGTACAAGAAAAATCGTTTGAATCAGTTAAGCCAGAAGGAACGATTATTGAGAGATTACAGGAACAAAACTTGCAGATACAAGATGTAAGATGGTCATATGAGGATATGAATATCTTGTCATCAGGCATTGACAAACTTATTGATTTGCAAAGTCATCTTAATGATTTGAAGGTATATAAAGATAATGTCAAGCAGTTAGAGGCTGAAGATGAGGATCTCGAAAGAATAATTATAGCAAAAGAAAGAACCATTGACGATGAAATTGATGGTGTAATTAAGAAACGCAAAGCAGAGGTAAGTGCCACTTTCGATTCGCAACTTGAGAATACGAAAGTAGAAATTAAAAAGGTGAAGTCCAAACGAGAAAAGAAAAAGAGTAAGAAGGTTTCAGAGCGAATTAAAGAAGAGACAGCTGATTTAAGAAGTGAGAATGACAGGCTACAAGAAGATATTAAACATACAATGAAGAACGATGGAGTACCTAAAATATTTAACACAAGGTTATTTCATGCCTTATATTATCCAAAAGGATTGGCTGATATCGGAATTGATTCGGTTTGTATAGTGTTACTATTTTTGTTATTGCCCAATATCATATTTCGTTATGTTGTTAAGACGGACGAGCCAATTGTTATGGGACTTATATATTTTGGTGTCATCCTTGTATTCGGGGCCATATATCTTGCGATTAATGCAAAACTTAAGAATAGGTACCATGAAACATTTAAGAAGGTAAAAGAGATTCGTGCGAAGATATTAATAAACAACAAGGATATTAAAAGAATTAAAAAATCTATTCAAAAGGATAAAGATGAGAGTAATTATGGACTTGAAAAGTACAACAAAGAGATAAAAGAGTTAGAGGATACGATGGACTTAATTACGAGTAAGAAGAAAGAGGCAATTATTGAATTCGAAAGTACACAAAAAACTGTAATAGCGAATGAGATTCGTGAGAAAAACAAACCTGAATTATTAAATCTTCAACAAAAGCATGATGAAGTGCATGAGTTAAGCAAAGAGTATTCCCAAAAAGTAAAAGAATTAGAGATGCAGTTAGCAGCCACGTACGAGGTATATCTAGGCAAGGAATTTATGAATTTGGAAAAACTTGAGAAACTGATTAAAATTATGGAAGCAAGAGAAGGAATGGTTATCTCAGAAGCCATGAAGCTATATAAAGCTCAGATGTTAAATGGATAGTAAACCAAACTGAGTTAAAGAACTCAGTTTGATTGTTACCAATGGGGCCTCCATATGTCTAGTTAGCTCGAAAAGGAAGGCAGAATCGAATACCTAAACAGATGCAATCTGCTAATTTCATAACGATGTTTAGACGTGTTGTTTGAAGTAACATATTATCTAATAACCCCGAGAAGTTAACTATACCGGTGATGAATAAATCACCAACAGCAGGAAGGTCTTTTGAAACACCAGCACCAGGTTTCAAAGGGCCTTCTCCTAGTGTAATGAAACCTACATGATTGCTGTTGCCTAAAGAGGCATCAATAGCAATAATGATAGAATCTTTGTGTATCTCTTTAATCTTTGTAATGGTTTCTCGTAAGTTCTTCGCATGAACAGGTTCATCAAGAGTTCCGTAGATCATATAGTTTCTATATTTGAGTTCTGATAATTTGTATCCAATAATTGGACCAAGAGAATCACCAGTTGCACGGTCAGAACCAATACATAGGAAAACAATTTCTTCGCTTGTTTTATCTAAAGATTGAATTAATTCACCAAGTGTTTGGCTAAACTGATAGGCACAATATCCATCAGCTGAATTAAAGTAATATACTTTTCTTTTATTTCTTTGTTGTGTCAACAATAAAATTTCACCACCATATACGATTTATTAATATAATGCAAGTATTACCAGTTGACAGAAAAACTAGACAAACTTTTGAACGCAAAATACTACAAAAAATTTTCCTTCCATACGTTATCCTACATGGATTTGGTAGTAAAGTAATGAAAATAAATACTATTTGTAATTACATAGAAAAAAGTTATGGAGTAGTCATTTAGTATTTTGACAAAAATATCTTGAATACTATGCTAAGATACCGTAAAACAACAATAACTTTTCAATTAACAGTAGAATATAGATAACAGGTAACAAAACAAGAATAGTATGAATTCATGTTGATTTGTATACATGGACAAGCAATCAGATTGATTAGTTATGGATTAGGAAAGGAAGTTCGGTATGATACAGAGCATATATAGTAATGAGGAAATGGACTCAAAAGAAAGAAAAGAAAGTTCGGCATTCAAGATGCCCAAAAACATTCGTCAAATAGGACAAGTTGATTTATCAAAGAAAATATATGCGGAAGATTACGTTATGACTTATATTAAGCAATTAGCTGAGAAAACGACGGTCGGTGAGCGAAAAGCAGTATTACTAGGCCAATACATAAAATCAGAAGGAAGTAGACACATATTTATCAATGGAGCGGTAGAAATCATAGAAACAGTCGATGATAAAGAGACTATGTTTTCCAATGAAGTTTGGTCAGAGATTTATGATTGTATTAAAAAATACTATACAAACGTTGAGATTGTTGGCTGGTATATAACTAAAAAAGATGTGCCTTTTGATGTGGACGAGCATATAACGAAGATGCATCTAGATAACTTTGCGGGACAGGACAAGACACTTCTCGTATATGATACATTAGAGAAGGAAGAGGCATTCTATTTCTATGATAAAGGTAAGTTAAAAAAGCAAAGTGGCTATTATATCTACTATGACCGAAATGAAGAGATGCAAAACTATATGGTAGAGAATAAAGAGAATGTTAGCACAGATGATGGGTATATGGATGTTGCTACACAGAAAATAAGAAAGATTTTCGAAGCAAAGAATGAAGCAAATAAGCAAAAGAGCATGATGCCATTAGTCTACACGGCAAGTTCTTTGCTTGCTGTCGTTGTGCTTGTAATTGGTGCGACTATGGTAAGTAATTATGATACGATGAAGGATACGGGAGATTCCATAGCTGTATTATCGGATGCAGTTTCAAACACGGGAAAGAAAGGCGCATCGACAGAGGTAACTCAGGTGGAAACAGTTCCTTCTACGATAGAGGAAGGTAGTAAAGAAGCAAATACGGATACACAGAATTCGAGTATAGATAATGCAGACGTACAAGCTATGATTGAAGAAAACGAAGCGGCTAAGGAAGGAAGTACATCAAAAGATGATACTACAACGAAAGAAGATGAGACAAAGGATGATGATAAAACTAAAGAAGATACGGAAACTAATGATGATAAGAATGAATCGAAGAAAGATAGTGATGACGCTACAACAAAAGATTCTTCAAAGAAAAATGCGTCAAAAGAGACAGATAATTCAAGTAAGCAGACAATGGCAAGCAATACTAAGTATACAGTGAAAAAAGGCGATACTTTAGTTTCTATTAGTACATCAGTATATGGAACCATTAAAGGTGTCGATTTGATAAAAGAATCTAATAACATTGAGAATCAAGATTTGATTTATGAAGGGCAAGAAATTATTATACCAGAATACAAATAATTAAAGAGGAGCTGTTGTGAATTGGTAATAGAACATTTGCAACAACTCCTTGAATTATATAAGGAATATCCTCTTATTGCTTATAAAAATAAAATAAGGTATAATACATGGAGAATGTTGAATTACAAGTTTACTTGCAATTCACTTTGGAATGAAAAGTCAAATGAACGTTGAAATTTAAGAAAGGAGCCATGCTATGCCGTTCTTTCAACATATGTGTGTAGGTAATATCGTAGGTAGATTGAGATATGCATGGGTATTAGAGTGAAGAAAAAAGATATGGAAGACGCCTCCCTTTTTGCAGATAAAATGAAGCGTCATAAACAACGACGAGCAATTATTATCACTCTTGCTAGTATTGCTTTATTGGCGGTTGGATTTTACTTTATCAATAGAATTGTTACAAAAAGCTACAATGGTATTGAGGTGTTGAATACAAAAGCAAGAGAAGATAATAATACAGTACAGTATATAAGCTATGATCATAAACTTATCAAATATAGTCGCGATGGTATATCTGCATTATCCGCTGATGGAAAAGTATTGTGGAATGCTTCCTATGATGTCAAAAATCCAAAGGCAGTTGTTTGTGAAGGGTATGTTGCGGTGGCAGACATTGGTGGTAAACAAGCCTATACATTTAATAGCAAGGGTACTACATATGAATTAACAACTACATTACCAATTATTGATGTAGGTATCTCGCGTCAGGGAGTGCTTTGTGTTACCGTTGAAGGAGAAGATTATAATCAGATTTTGCTATATGATTCTGCTACTGGTATTGAATTAGTTGCGAAGCAAACCTCAATTCAAGAGAATGGATATCCGGTTGATGTAGCAATATCGAATGATGCTAAGAAGCTAGTATGTTCCTATGTTAGAATTAAAAATGGTGTATTAGAATCAGATGTTGGGTTCTACAACTTTGATGAAGTTGGTGAGAATTATGAGGATCAATTAGTAGGAATCATTCCGGACCAACAAACTGTTGTTCATGACGTTGTGTTCTTAGATACTAATACGATATTATTGTGTTCAGATAAAGGATTTTCTTTGTACGAGATGTTTGAGAAGCCAAGGGAGATACTTACAAAGACATTTGATGGAGAGATTGACAGTTTGTTTTATACAGATAAATATTTTGGATTTATTAGTAAAGATAGTGCGAATGAAGGATCTAAGAAACTGTTATTATATAATTTAAATGGTAAAAAAGTTCTTACGAAAGATCTTACATTTGAATATGAATCTGTTCGAATGTCAGGTGAAGATATAATATTCAATACTGAGGCAGAGATACAAATCATTGATACAAATGGTAATTTGAAATTTAAATATACACTTGAAACACCAATAATAAGTATTATGCCAAGTAATGATAAGGATGAGTATATATTGATAGATGATCAGAATATTGTTCATATTAAATTAGTGGAGGATAAGAAATAGTGAATTGGTTAGTGATTGCAGTGGCAGCCGTCCTAATAGCATTTGCTTTAAAGGGAAGAAAAGTCGGTTTTATTAAAACAATATTTTCAATATTCTCAATTATTATTGCAATTGTTGTATCGTCTGCATTAAGCCCATATGTAAGTAAGGCATTACGGACAAATGAAAAATTCTATAACTATATCAATGAGCGTGTAGAAGACGTTATTAATTTAAAAGTAGAAGATAAGGATAAGGCAACAGTATCGGAACAGGCAGATGCTATTAATAAATTGTCATTACCTAAATCTATTAAGAAGAATTTACTTGAGAACAAAAACAATTCTGAAGTATATAAGGCTTTACATGTAGATACGTTCAAAGAGTATGTGAATGGATATATAACAACAATTGTAATTAATGCAATCGCATTCATTATTACTTACCTAATTGTAACGATCTTATTATTTGTTGTATGTATTGCATTGAATATAATTAGCAAACTGCCGATTGTTAATGGACTTAATAAGACCGCAGGATTATTAGTGGGATTGTTTGAAGGATTATTAGTAATCTGGATGTTGTGTATTGTATTAACAGCTTTCAGTAGTACAGAGTCAGCGCAAAAATTGTTTGAATTGATTAAAGAAAGTCAATTTTTAAGTTGTCTTTATGACAATAATTTATTATTGCGTTTGATCACGAATATGGCTAAGGTTTTATTTTGATATTGAATGTATAATTTATAAGAATTAAGAGACAGTAAAAGTGGCAATTACAAAACTTGATTTTTGCAATTGCCACTTTTTCATGTACCAATGCCATTAATATCGTTTAAATATATCGAATTATTAGAATTATTTAAAAAATGAAAAAAATATCAAAAAAGTTGTTGACATAGTCTTTGACTAGTGATATAATCAATTTTGCTGACACGCCAAAACGCTTGTACAGCAAAATAACATTAGAAAACGAATTTCAATCAATAAAGTTTGTTAAAGATGTTATACAATGAACATTGAAAATTGAACAGTGAAACAACCCTGAAAATTCTAAACGTATTCACAAGTTTTAGCTTGATAGAATACGAAAAAAGATTTTCAATAAGTATATGTACTTTTTAGTACCCAAAGTAAATAAATTTACTTTAATGTCGAAAGACAAAACGGAAACA
>JAHAJA010000007.1 GCA_018372435.1 Clostridiales bacterium
TAGACACCCTTGCTGTTCAGCTATGTGTTTCCCATTGCCTAGGTACACTCGGGACATTCACCCGTTAGAGTTTGCCCATGTCGGGCAAACCGTAAAAAGTGGTTAACGAGTTTTGTTAACACGATAACCACTTTTACCTATATTCTATCTAAATTAAAATCAATTATACGTAATCTCTTTTTCTTTTAAAACTGGATTTTTCTTAATCTTAATAATTAATGGAATAACCATTAGTATCCACACAATAGGTTCAGCTAGAATTATTCCCATATAATCAAGATGAGGAACGAGTATAATCACAATTAATACTTTACCCACAAGTTCTATCATACTAGATATAATCGGTGTGGTATGGTCCCCTATTCCTTGCATAGAATTACGTAATACGGTAATCATTGCGGGAACAAAATAAAACACGGTATTGATCTTTAGGTATAAAGTTGCTGTTCGTACAATCTCAGAATCATTAGTACCAGTTACCATATGTACCAACCATGGTGCGATTGTATAGCTAGAAATCATCATAATTGCTGACCATACCCATGTAATTATTATTACGCTACGGATTCCTTCTTTGATACGAGAGATCTTACCTGATCCAAGATTTTGACCACAATAAGTAGTCATCGTTGTGCCACAGACACCAAACATCAGCATATAGATTTCAGTAATCTTTCTTGCTGCTGTATGAGCTACAATTGTTTTCGTTCCAAACGTATTGATTGCACTTTGTAATGCTACAGTTCCAAGCGAAACTAATGATAACATAAATCCCATCGATAATCCCGACAAATACATCTGCTTGACATAGGACCACGTCGCCTTAAAGTCTTCTCTTTTTAGATGTAACATCGGATACTTCTTCCATATATATGTAAAACACATTACTACCGAACATATTTGTGATATTACAGTTGCGTAAGCTGCACCTTCCACTCCCATGTGAAAGCCTTTAATAAATAAATAGTCCAATCCAACATTCAGTAAAGCTGCTAGCATTAAGAAGATAAGAGGAGTTATTGTATCTCCAATTGCACGCAACACACTTGCACAGATGTTATATAATAATGTAACAATCATACCAAGAAAAATAATTCGAATGAATGCGTACGATTGGTGTATTACTTCTTCTGGAGTATTTAAAACCCGAAGTAAAGGCATTAAGAAGGTTACACTTATGACCGTAAGTACCAAAGTAGTTAATATACCTAAGGTCACCGTCATAGCTGTTGCTTTACGTAATGCTTTCTCATCTTTAGCACCAAAACTTTTCGCAACGTTAATTGCAAAACCATTGGTTAACCCTATTAAAAAACCTATTATTAATGAATTAATTGAATTTGTTGCTCCAACAGCAGCTAATGACTGCTCTCCTAACGTCTCTCCAACGATTCTAGTATCAATCAAATTATATAATAATTGAAAAATGTTACCGATTAATACGGGTAATGCAAATTGAAAAATTAATTTGATTGGCTTTCCTTTTGTTAAATCTTTCATACTATGTACCACAACTTTCTCATTATATTGCTCCGATAACTACTATAAATCTATAATTACAGACCAATTGCCACTATATCATATTGATAGCAACTATGCAATAATGCAAAATAACAAAAAAGCTAAGGCAGAACAATATGCATACTTGTAAAAAGATTTTCTTAATGATAAAATCTTTCTGATAAATACTCAATAGAAGTTGAATCAAGTGCTAAGGAGAGATTCATAAGATTGTGGGGAGGAAACCCGCGCTTTTCCTACTTCGAGTTATAAAATGAGTTATGAGAGGAACTAATATGATCGAAAAATTTAATTTCAAAACTAAACTATTGATGGGTTTCACCTTATTCTCCATGTTTTTTGGAGCCGGAAATCTGATTTTTCCACCCTACTTGGGCTCACAGGCAGGAAGTCACACATGGACAGCCTTTTTGGGATTTGCAGCCAGTGCGGTAGGACTTCCGGTACTGGGGGTAGTTGCTGTGACCCTTTCCGGCGGTCTGAATGAGTTGGCGTCAAGGGTACATAAAAAATTCGCTTTTGTGTATATTGTAGTACTCTATCTTGCTATCGGCCCCTGTCTTGCAATTCCTAGAACCGCCAGTACTTCATTTTCTATTGTATTGAAACCGTTTATTCCTGAGGGAATATCTCTGGGACCGATACAGCTTGTTTATTCTCTTTTATTTTTTACAATAGCAGCTTTGGTAGCTATGCACCCAGAACGGCTCACAGAATACCTGGGAAAGTGGCTGACACCTATTCTTTTATTCTTGATTGTGTTTATATTTGTAGGAACACTGATGAAGCCTGAGGGTGGGACTGCTGTGCCTTCGGAGAATTATCTGAAAATGGCTTCGGTGCAGGGATTTTTAGACGGTTATCAGACTATGGACACGCTTGCGGCTCTGAATTTTGGAATCATTGTAGCTATGAATATCCAAGCAAGAGGAATCAGAAAAGAAAAATCTGTGATGAACGAGACAATCTGGGCAGGTTGGATTGCAGGAATTGTACTTCTTATAGTTTATGCCATGCTAACCTTTGTGGGAATGAATTCAGGAAAGAATTTTCCAGAAACGGCGAATGGAACGGAGGTACTTATGAAAATGTCTGAATTTTTATTTGGACGGACGGGAATGATTATTCTGGCAGCCAGCTTTTTGATTGCCTGTTTTAATACATGCGTGGGCCTCTTTAGCTGCTGTGGAAAATATTTTAACGGAATTTTTCCGAGAATCAGTCACAAGGTATGGGTATGGAGTTTTGCGGCAGTATCCGTGGTGATTGCTAATATTGGGTTAAATGCAATTTTGAAATTCTCTGTCCCTGTACTGAACGCTATCTATCCTCTGGCGATTTTGCTGATTGTTCTGGCTTTTACTCATCGTTTGTTTAAGCGTTTTGATTACGTTTATCCATGCTCCGCAGCATTTTGTGGGATTAGCAGTATTCTTCTAGTTTTAGAACAGCAGAAACTTCTCATTCCGGGAATTTCTAAATTTCTTCGTATGATTCCAGGTCATGCGATTGGTTTTGGTTGGCTGATTCCTACTCTGGCGGGAATCGTTCTGGGTGTGGTATTTAGTAGAAAAAAGGGAAGCATTTAAAAATAGTATCATGTAGTCACTACGTTTGCAGTTCAATCATGGTAAATTCGTAGTAAAAATATTTTTTTCGAGATTACAATGCTAATGAATGTAGCATTTATATGGACCAACCAAAATTCTATAATTAATTTTATATAAATTAATTATAGAAAGTATAGTTTTCCATAATGTACAGATACTATACTTGTTTATGTATCGTTAGTCAAATGCAAACTCTTCTCAATTACAAAGCGTTTACAATTGCCTATTATCTCTCACCAATATAAGAAAAGAGGAACTATATGCCTGTTGATTTTAAAACAAGTGAAACTAGAGAAAATCTAATGCGCGCTTTTGCTGGCGAAAGCCAAGCCCGTAATCGTTATACTTTCGCTGCTGAAGTAGCGCAAAGACAAAAGCAAAAAATGGTAGAGGAATTGTTTACCTTCACTGCTAACCAAGAACGTGCTCATGCTAAGATATTCTATGATCATCTACAAGAGTTCACTGGAGAGAATATCGAGATTTCCGAAGCCGCATATCCTATTAATGTTTCAGAAAATCTTGAGGATCTATTAAACTTTGCTAAGCATAATGAATATGAGGAAGCAAACGATGTGTATCTCAAATTCAGTCAAAAAGCACAAGAAGAAGGATTTGTTAAAATCGCTTATTCCTTTTCTGAAATCGCTAAAGTTGAACAAGTTCATTGTGATCGATTCGAGAAATTAGCTGAATTAATTAAGAATAGCCAATTATATGCTGCAGCCTCACCATCCGTTTGGGTTTGTGTGAACTGTGGTTACATCTTCGAGGGTACGCAGGCTCCTCTAAAATGCCCAGTTTGTCTATATGAACAAGGTTATTTCTTACCTGTTGATTTACTTAGTTGTAAAGATTTCTTAAAAGGAAAAAATAATTAAGCCCAAATAATAATCATTCGCATGCCATTAAAAGCAATCTCAAACTGTAATACCTAGGGTAAATATTTATGATTACCACTGATACACAACTTTTTGAGATTGCTTTTCTTGTTATTATTTTATTATTTTATTGTTTTATTGTTTTACTTTCTATTGCTTCATTTCATTCTTTTTCTATAAAAAAGCAAGGATACTTATCATCATAATTGCCCCATACAGTGTAAGATAGTTTACAAAAATAGTACGTGCAGAATAAAGCCTCTGTATGATTTAATTCCATTGTCAAATCAAATAACTCTTGATCAAGCGGAAGAAACATTAGGTCCGTCCATGCTTCATAACGATTAAGTATGTTTCTACTTTCAGCGGATAAGACACTGCGAATCCTTTCTTTTTCCTCTGGCCTAAGCGTACCATAATACCAATCTACATAGGCCCCCTCTTCTCCATTCTCCTGCCAAAGTGAATGTACCGAATTCTTTAATTCCTCCTTATTTCTTTCAAGTATCTTGTTTTCATACTGTCGAAATCCCTCTTCAATTCGTTCGAAGTAAATCGCTCCCTTATCTACTAATTCTTTCTTGTCAATTGCTCCAATTACATTAAAACGCTGCTTTTTAGTCATCTTAGCAATTACTTGACTATAGGAATGATCAATCATATCTAGCAAAAGATTTTCATCAAATTGTTCTAAGTATATGGTGTTTTTATATGGTTGTTGTACGGGTGGGCAATGATATCCTCTTACAATGATACCAGGATATTGTTGGCGATAAAAATCAGCTAACATAGCTTCACATCTTAATGTGATTTTATAGTCTGTAGGATTTACATACAACTCCGCAAAGATTTTACCATCAACTTTTACACAGATTGGTATATCCCCAAAAGGATAATCTATATATGCACCTGGTTTACTTAGGCAGTACTCGAGTATCTTTTCACTATTCATCTCAATAAATCTACTCCTTTTCTACTGTTTTCCTTCTCCTTTAGCCGTCGAACCACTACCTTGATAATTAACTATAAAGATTCCAATACAAACTAAAATTAGTGCAAATATTCCCTTCATTCCAAATGATTGCCCTTTCTCATCTAAGAATATTGAAGATAGAATTACTCCACTTATAGGATTCACAAAACCAAAAACTGCAACTTTTGATACAGGATTATATTTTAATAGGATTCCCCATATTGAATAAGCTACAGCAGATACCAAGGCTAGATAGATTAACATACCAATTCCTTTACCAGTAATAACCGTAAGCTCTCCGCCCCACACAGCCCCCAGTATCATCATAATTACTCCACCAACAAAGAATTGATATCCACTTAATACTACTGGATTTTCATCTTCGGAATACTTCTTGATGAAAACAGATGACAATGCATAGGCGATTGTACATAATAAGATAAAACCTTCTCCAGTAAACTTCATATGCATATCAAGGCCATCTTTTGTTAGATTAATAACCACAACTCCTGCAAAACCAAGTATACAACCTAACATCTTTTTCCATGTTAATTTTTCTTGTCTAAAGAACACACATGCTATAATGATTGCTACGAAAACATTAGAACCATTAATAATTGCCGCCTTCACACCTGATGTATTCGCTAATCCGATATAGAAGAATATATATTGTAAAACCGTCTGAAACAGACATAATACTAAAATCTTACGATAAGATTGTCTTTTTGGTATTAAAATCTTATGACTCATCATACTTCCTAATAAAATAGTCAGTAAACCAGCTAATGTGAAACGGCATCCCGCAAATAAAATCTGCGTTGCAGAATCATTTCCTCCAATTTCGAAATATTGATAGCCTAACTTAATTGCAGGGAATGCACTCCCCCATAATGTGCAACATAATATTGCAAGTATACATACAATTGCTGTTTTCTTTAAGTATTCCTCTTTTGTTTTTCTTTCTGTCATCTAACTTCCAACCTTTCCATTAATCCCCTATTGTTCAAATGTTACAAAATTGTTACAATGTATTTGTACTTAGCTAATACAAATAAAAATAAGGAGGACGAAACTATGTGTTTTAATTTTTCAAATTGTTCCGAGTTATTTAATACTATTTGTCAATATTTCAACTTTGGTTGTTAATAGTCAGGCTCTGGTTTTTACCAGAGCCTTTTTATTTTTATAGTATTCATGTAACATCTTTGTAATATCTTTGTAATATTTTAATTCTATGAAGTATAGCTACATAACATCATTACATCTGCTTTCTTACAATCTTATATTCATTATCTAATTGAAAATAAGGACAGTCATAGAATTTATCTTGTAAGAAACGAACCATCTCGTCTTCATCAAGATTTACTTCACACTCATAATATCCCAGTTCCTCATCATATACATAGTTGCTACAACATTCACAACTCGATTTTGTCTTAGCCTTCATAACAAAAGCTCCTCCTATAATAAAACAGTAAAAATGGTAATCTAAACATACTGTCTAGATTACCACAATAATTTCTTTATTACAAGCTATCTAATTTCAATTCAATTATTAAATCTTAGCCGCACCATCTATCGACAATACAATACCTGTTATGTAACTTGACATATTACTACCTAAGAATACAAATGCATCCGCAACTTCTTCTGGTTCACCAATTCTACCTAGTGGAATAGTTTTGATAAGAGGCTTAATTATAGCTTCTGGTAAATCTGCAACCATATCTGTTCTTGTGATACCAGGTGCTACTGCATTCACGCGAATCTGATAAGGTGCAAGCTCTTGTGCTAGTGATTTAGTTAAACCATTAACTGCAAATTTAGACGTTGGATATCCACATCCACTTTGTTGTCCATATAGACTAACCACTGAGCTGGTATTAATAATAACACCGCCACCTTGTTCTTTCATAATTCCAGCAACAGCCTGAGAACAATAGAAAACTGCATTCACATTTAAATCCATAATTTTTTGGAATTCTTCTGGCTTATATTCAAATATAGAATCCATAGCAGATATACCAGCATTATTTACTAAGATATCAATGGAACCATATTCTTTCTTTACGTTATCGAAATCCCTCTTAACCTCTTGTGGGTTACATAAGTCTGTCCAAATACCAGATACCTTACAAGTAGGATCTTCAGCCTTTAAAGCTGCTACTGCTTTTGTTGCAGTCTCTTCCCTAGAACCACAGAGCACTACGGTAGCTCCTTGTTCTAAATACTTCTTAACAATTGCTAAGCCAATTCCTCTTGTCCCACCTGTAACAATCGCAACTTTACCTTCAAGTAACATCATACTATTTCCTTTCCTATTGAACGTTATCATGGAACGACATCGTTCTTACCTCATACGTTTATTATTAAATCGTCTTTTGACGTTTTAATCGCAATTTCCCACAATTAAAAGTTTATAAAACATGATCTCTATTGCCACCAGCCCAAAACCTTTGTCTTAATATACACCTTCGCTTCTTCATCTGTTAATTGTCTTCTTTGTGCATTCACACATACACCTAAACCAGTATTGCCATATTCATAGAATCGTTCAGTTTCAGGATATGCCTCATGCATCTTCGTCCAACCATCTTTACGAATATGCGCACCTAATTCACAGTTCATAAACACTGTGGCGGAACATACAGGCTCAGTTCGCATACTTGGATGCCATGGTCTTCCAAGATATACGGAATTCTTTGCAGTTCCCTCTTCAGCTGTAAGTCTACAATTAATGAATAGGAAACCAAAATCATCTCTTGCTCTTGTACTAGCAGCACTAACATAACCATTCTCAGTCATAGATCCTCTATTAAGGGAATGAATCTGACATTCCTCAAATACAGCACGAGCTGCACCAAATATAAAATCCACATCTCCCTCAAGATAACAATGAAGAAAATAACAGGACCCCTCCATTGCATATAGCGTATCTTGATATCCTCTAAACGAACAATCAATGAAGGTATTGTATTCTCCACTAGTACTAACTGCAACTGCTTGTCTACCCATTTTATCAAACCCTGGTTGGAAGAAAGAATTCTCAAAAGTTATTCCAACTGCAGTAACATGACTTCCGTTGACAAAAACGGTAGGACTCTTGAAGGTACCTAGTTTTTCACCTTCTTCATTAACGAGGCCCGCGTAATTATCATATGTAATAATTGTTTTATCAATGCCTTCTCCTACAAGTTTAATATAAGATTGATCCTCTCGGATTGTAATTACTTGCTTGTAAATTCCTTCACGAATACGTATCGTAATAGGTACTGCATTCCCTGCAGGAACTGCATCAATTGCAGACTGTATATCTACGTAATCCCCACTTCCATCTTTCGCAACTATAAGTTCTTTTTCCATCGTTATTCTCAACTTTCTATTACTCTGAGTAATACTATAACTACGAGAAGTAGCCTTGCTTCTTTCCATAAATTACATTATACAATCTTATATAGGATTTTGCATCACATATCTGCAATATTTTTACGAATTTTCCAAACATTATCCCCATAATTACTTACTACAATAATACAAGTCTCATTTGTCCTGTCAAATGATGTTACGAAAGATACTCCTGGATCACAGCCCATGAAGTTTGGTATACACCTTCCATCTTCCATCACACCAATCCATATACCATATCCATAGCTATCTTCATCATCACTAGCTTGAATACTTGTCATCTCATTAACCATATCTAAGGAGATGAATTCCCCCTCAAAAAGACAATTCCAGAACTTCAAGATATCTAAAACTGTTGTGAATGCTCCGCCAGCACCCGTTCCTTTCACATCTACACTATAGATATTCGTATAGTAGTCGCCTCTCTCCTCATCATATATATAAGCATTCGCACATTTAGCTGGTAAACGATCTAATTCGTAATAACCTGTATCCATCATACCTGCTGGTTCAAAGATATGTTCTTTCAGATATTCATCAAATAACTGACCTGTTACCGACTCAATAATCATACCAAGTACTACGAATCCAGTATTGTTGTATTGAAACCTCTCCCCTCTTGGATATATCATTGGATTCTCAAGAAAGAGAGGTAGCAAATCTGACGAACGTCGAATCTTATAATTGGGATAGTCTCTCCATAACTCATCATAATCCTCCATTACCGATTCATCGAAGTAATCTGGTATTCCAGATGTATGTGTTAACAATTGTCTTACGGTTATATCCGTATCAATTGCTTTCCAGTCCATTGGAATTAAATTACCAAGTGTATCTGTAAATTGTAACTTTCCTGCCTCAATTAATTGTAAAATTGCCACTGCAACAAACACCTTACCTGCCGAGGCCGTTGGAAACTTGGTATCTAACGTATTCTTTCTCTCATTGGCATAATCCGCGTATCCAAAGGCCTGTTCATATATCCGTTCTCCTGCACGGTTTACAAGTACACAACCGCGAAATCCTTCTTCTATACATGTACTAAAATTCATCTTACTCACTCCTATTCTATTTATCTGAAGTCCATTCTCGTTTTAACAATGCATAACTATATTATCAATCTTGTTGTTTCAAACTGTATCATTTCAATTCCTCCATTACATCCTTATAAGAATACCAAGATATGTTATATATAACACGTAATGTTACTTCTGTAAATAGTTGATATATATATATTAATTCTCGTCAGACAAATCAAGCACTACAGAACAAAAAATGTTACGGTAGCTATAACCAATCTCGTTTGGTTATAGCTACCGTAACATTCTTATTAATAGTTCTATTTTGCTTTTTCATTATATTAGTTCATCGATTAAAATTCTACTGCTGTCCATTCCATTCGTTGTAGATATTGTTCTACAATGGATTGTCCCATAGTAGGGTGAATTGTCTCAGCATGCGAGATCGTAATTGCTGACATAGCAATGGCATATTTGACGGTATCTATAATTGATAAATCGTTCATAAATCCGTAAGCTAAACCAGCTACACAGGAATCTCCTGCACCAGTAACATTCACTACCGATACTTTATTTGCTTTAATGATTCCTTCGTTTTCCCCGTCATTGTAATAGATCCCATCAGAATCCAGACTTATGAATACATTCTGTATTCCCATACTACGGAAGTATGCTCCTGCTCTTCTTACATCCTCTGTACTCTTTAATTCAAACCCACAAAGCACTTCGGCCTCTAAGCGATTCGGCTTAATTGTATGAAAGTAAGGTACTAGATGTTTAATTCTTGCAACTTTGGAAGCAGAAACAGGATCTAGTACAAATCTTGTCTCGTCTTTGTAGGTTGTTAATAGATATTCCAATATCTTAGGATTATCTGTATCCAGAATCATATATTCTGCATTTTTTATTATGTCCGCTTTACTATCAATGAATTCTTCCGTTACACTATCCGTGATCTTCATATCAACAATCGCAGATTCCATCTCACCTTGCTCATTAAGAATTGCCATATATGTTGGTGTTGATTCTCCCTCCACAATTAAGGAATCTTTCATATCCAAATGAATATCTTCTGCTGCTTTGAGAATACTTTTTCCTTTTTCATCGTTACCAATAATGGATATAAACTTTGTGTTCACATGCAATCTTGCCATATTTTCTGCAATATTTCGACACACTCCGCCAAATGAAACTCGAACATTCCCAGGATTTGAATCCTGTGCCCTGTAATTTTGATAGGTGAATCCAATAATATCATATACGGAAACACCAAAGACTAACATATATGGTTCATTTTTAATACTCATTTGATACTTCTTCTCCCTACTTAATCGATTTGCACACATTTTTTGATTCATATTTTAATATAATATTACATTTTAGTTTCAATTTCAACGGAAAATTCACTGTAAATTTTTTCATGCTTTTGGGTTTGTTTTAGAAGACAAATTGGGTATCCATATAGTAAATGTTACTCCATTACTTTCATTCTTTACAGAATACGTTCCTTTATGCATATCCATAATTCTCTTAACAATAGCTAGCCCAATCCCATGACCTTCATTATCTCGACCTCTTACTTGGTCTACTTTGTAGAAAACATTGAAGATTTGTTCCAAGCTTTCTTCCGGTATATTCTCTCCTGAATTAAAGACGCTAAGTTCGCAACCTTGATTTTTCCCTTTGAGATTGATTCTAACATACCCAGGTGAGTTTGCGTATTTAATAGCGTTACTCAACAAATTGCTGATTACTCTTTCCATTAGATGCTCATCCACATGTGTTAACACATCTTCCTCACACGTAAACCTAATTTCTACACTTCTCATATCTGCTATATGCTGGAACTTTTCAATTGACTCATGAATGAGTTTTTTTATTGAGACTTGCAATACCTGAAGTTCTAACGACACATCCTCTAACTTAGAAAGTTCTAATAATTCCTTTATCAACTCATTAATACGATCACATTCATCGACTATTACGTCATAATATTTTTCTTTGGTCTGTTCATCCTCTGCTACATTATATTTTAATCCTTCTACATACCCTTTAATGACAGCAATAGGCGTCTTTAGTTCATGTGATATATCGCGAACAAGTACCTTCCGCTCCTCTATATCTTCTTGTAAAGATCTGATACTATTGCTTAATTTATCAGATAACAAGTTGATGCTTATTGCTAATTCACCAATCTCGTCATTAGACGTTATTTCAATCTTTTCACCAAATTTAAGATTTCTCATATCCCTTGCTATATGATTCATCTTAATAATAGGGTCCGATATCTTATGGGACAAATACAGCACTGCTACAATACCAATTACGATCATTACAATCCCTGAAGCCAAATAGAATTCATTGGCTACATCTACACTCTCTTGAATCCCCTTAACAGATTTCGTAATTACAAGGAACACATCCTCACTTATTGTTGACGTAAAGAAAATCTTTGGTGGTAATCCATTTTTTCTCTCAAGTACTTGATACATATACCCATCTTCCTGCCACAAATGATATCTTTTAATCATATTTTGTATACTCTTTGATACTACAATATCTTTTAGTTTATTTTTAAGATACGAAGAATGTAAAACATTCATTTCTTCATCTAGGATTGAAATCTTTACATCTTCATCATTATCTATATCTGTTATAAGGGTATCAATTTCATCAATATTATCTCTATATACAGTTTCAATCTCTTTTTGAAATTGTAAGAAACTTCTCTCATTCTTATAGATATAGTATTTTTCAAGGTAAGCTTGATTCATAAAGATTCCTATTCCGACTAATAGTATTGTAAAAACAGTAAAAACTATCATGAGTTTGTTCGTTATCTTCAAGTAATCCCTCCTATTCATTCCTCTTAAGTTCTTCTAGACGATACCCCGTCCCACGAATTGTCTGTATATATCTTCCTGTATCTTGTAACTTAGCTCTTAGCGTTTTAATATTTGTATCAAGCGTTCGACTATCGCCCTCAAAATCAAATCCCCATACTTGATTTATTAACATATCCCTTGTCAAAGTAAGCCCTTTATTATGCATAAAATATTCTAATAGCTGATATTCCTTATTGTTCAGAATCACTTCTTCCTCATCAACGAACACTTTATGCTCTAATTGATTTAATATTAACTCACCACATTGTAACGTTGCGGTTTTCTTTTTCTCAATCTTACGTAACAAGGTTTTTATTCTAGCCATAAAGACTGGATAACTAAATGGTTTTGTAATATAATCGTCTGCACCTGCATGAAGTCCTTGGATTTCGTTCCTTTCATCACCTAGTGCTGTTAACATAACAACCGGCATCTCGGATTGTATCCGAATCTCATCGAGAACTTCCCAACCCGATAATTCTGGCATCATAACATCTAAGATAATTAAATCTATTTCACTGTTGTCATAGAACGCCTGCAAAGCGTCACTACCATTCTCTGCCTCTATTACAATATAAGATTCTTTCTTTAACATATCTCGAATTAATTCTCGAAATATCGGATCATCATCTGCTATTAAAATAGTAATTTCCATATATAGTATAACTCCATTCTCAAAGAATTCTATATTAGTTTTTGATATTCTTCATACTTTGCTCTTCTGATAATAGGATACGTTGTTTTCTTTTATTTATTAAGATCCGAGTGTCAAATCGATTTCTTCTACCCTATTCGATATAGACAAATATAGTATATGGAAATAGCTAAAAAACTCGTGATGGTTTTCATATCAAACTTTCACGAGTTTTTCTTTTATTGAGTTTTATTGAATTTTATTGAATTAACTTTATTTATTCTTCAAAAGGTACAACCGCTCCATCATAAGTATCATTGATGAACTTCTTAATTTCATCTGATTTTAATACTTCAACTAACTTCTTGATACCTTTTTTATCTTCGTTACCTTCTTTTACTGCGATAACATTTACATAAGTCTTAGCGGCTTCGGATTCTGAAGATTCATATGCAACTGCATCTTTACCTACTGAGAATCCTGCTTCTAATGCATAGTTACCATTTAATACAACGAATGCTACTTCAGGAATTACTCTTGATACTTGAGCTGCTTCTAACTCTTGAATCTTAATATCGTTTGGGTTATCCACAATATCTTTAACTGTTGCTTCAAGACCTACACCATCTTTTAGTGTAATAATTCCGTTGTCTTGTAATAATAATAATGCTCTTGCTTCATTCGTTGTATCGTTAGGAACAGCAATTACATCACCTTTTTTAAGTTCTGATAACTCTGTCTTTGTTCCTGGATAGATACCAAATGGTTCATAGTGGATACCACCTGCATTTACTAATTTGGTCCCATATTCTTTATTGAATGAATCTAAATAAGGAATATGTTGAAAATAATTTGCATCAAAATCACCACTATCAACAACTAAATTAGGCTGTACATAATCAGTGAATTCTGTAACTTGTAAATCCCAGCCATCTTTCGCTAAGATTGTTTTCGCTTGTGCAAGGATCTCTGCATGTGGCGTTGTGGATGCAGCTACTGTAATTACTTTACTTTCTGTATCATCAGCTTTCTTACATCCTGTTAAAGATGCCACCATTAAAGTTCCGATAACTATTGCTAATAATTTTTTCTTCATACTACTACTCCTCCTTTTTTATAAATACATAAAACGCTTTTTATTTCGTGCTTCTCTTATCTAAGCGCTTTGATAAGAACATTCCTAAACCTTGGAATAACTGTGCTAATACAACAAGGATTACAACGGTTACAATCATAATATCAGTCTGATAACGATAGTAACCATAGCGAATTGCTATATCTCCTAATCCGCCACCACCTACAGCTCCTGCCATTGCAGAGTA
Source organism: Clostridiales bacterium (assembly GCA_018372435.1). Classification (GTDB taxonomy): domain Bacteria; phylum Bacillota; class Clostridia; order Lachnospirales; family Lachnospiraceae; genus Anaerosporobacter. The sequence continues at coordinate 14,251 of JAHAJA010000007.1, forward strand.
ACCAAGAATTGTACCGATTGCAATCGTTGCTCCAACGATTAATGGAGTACGTGCTTCTACTAAAAGTACTTTTCGAATTATTGTCCATGTGGAAGCCCCCATGCTTTGCGCGGCCTCAATAACCCCGTGATCAACTTCCTTAAGTGACGATTCTACCATTCTTCCTATGAATGGTGTTGCTGCAATAACAAGTGGAACAATAGTTGCCGTTGGTCCATAGCTCTTACCAAGTAAGAATCTTGTAAACGGAATTAATAATACTACAAGTATTAAAAATGGTACACTTCGTACAATATTAGCGAATACATCTAGTATTTTATAGATGACCCCATTTGGCTTAATTCCATCTTTATCTGTAATGGTAAGTACGATACCCATTGGTAATCCAAGTAGATATCCCACACATGTAGATGCTAGAATCATATAAAGACTTTCAAACAACCCCGTCTTTAACATATCGATAATTCCTTGATCAAACATTAAGATCCACCTCCTCCACTACTAGCTTTCTATTTCGTAGATACGTAATCATCTTTTCAGCAATTACTTCATCTTCTGGAAGTTGTAAAATCATTTCTCCCATTGCTTTACCACCGATATTACGAGTATCTGCTCCCATAATATTAATTGGTGTGTTGAACGAAAGAATCATATTACCAATAACTGGTTCGAAAGAAGATTGTTCACCAAATACAATTCTTACAAATCGCTGTCCATTCATTAATGCTGTCATTGAAGTACCTTGATATACAAGTCTCTTTGCTTCGTCCGTTTTAGGTTCTGTAAAGATATCTTTCACATAGCCCGTCTCTGCAAGTTTACCATTATTTAAGATAGCTACTTTATTACAGATTTCTTGAATAACCTTCATCTCATGAGTAATCACTACTATAGTAATTCCAAATCGTCTGTTAATATCTTTTAATAGATTAAGTATTGAATTCGTTGTCTCTGGATCAAGAGCGCTTGTTGCCTCATCACATAATAAGATTTTAGGGTTATTGGCGATTCCTCTTGCTATAGCTACTCTTTGTTTTTGACCACCAGATAGCTGCACTGGATATGCATTTTCCTTATTCTCTAATCCGACAATCTTTAGTAATTCTCTTGCTCTTTCTTTCGCTTCTTTCTTCTTAACTCCTGCAATCTCTAATGGAAAACATACATTATCGATAACTGTTCTTTGCATAAGTAGATTAAAGTGTTGGAAGATCATTGCGATCTCCATTCTAGTCTTACGTAATTCCTTGTTCGATATCTTCCCTAAGTCTTTGCCATCTATAATAACGGTACCTTCTGTTGGTCTCTCAAGGAAATTGATACAACGAACTAAGGTACTCTTTCCAGCACCTGACATACCAATCATTCCAAAGATATCTCCTTTTTCAATATCTATCGAAATGTTTTGTAAAGCTTTCACTTGCCCGGATTTGCTCTCAAATGTTTTTGAAACATTCTTAATCTGAATAATTGGTTCCATACGTTCTCCTTCCCCTGTAATTGTCCTCTTTTAGCAATATCTATTCTTACATATACTGTAATATTCTACAATATTACGTGCGCATCTTACATATCTTACTTTTCCTAGTATGTATGTAGGATTATAAAGTATATAATAAGTATAATATTCCAATTTGTCAATCCTAAATTTGAATTATAACGGATTTTTTAGCAGATATGCTATCGAATATAACTTGATTGTTATTCTTTCACATAGTAACAGTGTAGATTATAGGGTTACCTATCTATAAGTATCCCTAGCCTACACTGTCATAATAATACTATTACTAGCTATTCCATACTGTTTACTACTTAATCATACTCTCATCTAATATGATTGTAAATGGTCCATCATTTTCCAAGCTAACTTTCATATCTGCACCAAATTCACCTGATTGCACAACTGGAATTATCTTCTTAAATTGATCTATGCAGTATTCATATAATGCATTTGCCAAATCAGGTTTACCCGCATTCACAAAACTTGGACGATTTCCTTTTTTGCAATCTGCATACAATGTAAATTGAGAGATTACGAGTAATTCACCATTCACATCGTTGATGGATAGATTCGTTTTCCCCTCCCCATCTTCAAAGATACGCATCTTACTAATTTTATCGATGAATTTATCACAGATATCCTTGGTATCTTCATTACCTACACCAAGAAAGATCAATAATCCTTTACCAATCTTACCAATTGTTTCTCCATCTACTGCAACTGCAGCATGGTTTACTCTTTGAATTACAACTTTCATACTATATATTATTCCTTTCCAAAGTCTGAAGACTTCGTGCTGTTCAGACATGACAAGTGGAATGAAAGGCGCTTAATAATTACAATTGTCGATCAACTTCCAATCCTTTCAAATCTTCCTCAATAAGTTGTTGCGCCCTAATGAGATTTTGAATTTCATTTTGGATTTTATCGTGTGTTGTATCTGCTGTCTGTATTACTTGTGTAGCATCTTTAATTCCACTATCTTCTCTCTCTACCTGTTTCTTTTCTTCTTCCTCTTTTTCTTCCTTGACCTTCTTCGCATCTTCGATTTCTTCTTCTAACTTCTCGTCTATATCTTCTTTTGCTTGGTTAACCAATTCATCTACAATTTCATTATTCGCTTCTTCCATGATTTTATCCGCTGCTTTTGCTGCTTTAACCATTGGATCTGCTTTTAATAATGCCTGATGAATAGCGCTGATTGTGGCACTTTCACCAGCCTTTTGAGATTTTGCAGATTGTACTCTAGCGGTCCATTCCTCTTCTGCCTTATCTAAATTAATTAATTCTGTAATATATGCATCACTATGAAGGTTATCCTTGTAAGTTTCCGCTAATTCAGCTTTGCTTTGCGTAACCTTATCTAACTCTTTTTGCGCATTTACTGCTTCTTCCTCTAACTTTGTCATACGCTCTGTTCGCGAAACAAGGTCGTTATCCGTCTTAAGCTGGCTAGAAAAAACATCTCCTAATTTCTTCATTGCTTCTTTTCTAGCATCTAGTTTCTTCTGCGTCGCCACATCCTTACCTAATGATAAATCTGCAGCATTCAAGGTTTTTCCTTGTAAACCTTTGTTCTCTTCTTGTCTAAGCTTTTTAAGACTCTGCTTTCCACCGGTTGCAACTCCAAAATGCATCGAGTTATTCTCCGTATTACCTAGCCCCTTAAAATTAACATTCATATATCTTCCTCCCATCCTAGGTCGACGACCCATTACACTTCGTTGACCATTATCCATTATATAATAGTAATATCGACAGAAAGTATGAAAGTATTAACTTTTAAGATGGCTAGTACCTCTACAACTACTTGCTTTATTTAAAGAATGAATATAATCCATTCACAATAACTATAACGATTATAATTGGTAATACGTATTTACAATATCCTCGTATCCAGCTAGGCATCTTAATTCCTTTGCCTTCATTCACTTCCTTCAAGTAATTATCAAATCCCCAACCGTATCTACTTACACAGAATAACGTAAAGATTAAGGAACCAATTGGTAAAAGCAGATTACTTACAATAAAGTCCTCCAAATCTAAGATGGTCGTTCCTGCCCCCAGTGGCTCAAAACCTGCTAATACATTGAAACCAAGTACACATGGCATAGAAACGATAATCATGAATATAATATTTATCCATGCCGACTTCTTACGACTCCATCCCCAAAGATCCATACAAGAAGACATAAGGTTTTCAAACACAGCTATAACAGTTGATAGCGATGCAAACGCCATGAATAAGAAGAAACAACTTCCCCAGATTCTACCACCTGGCATAGCATTAAATATATTCGGTAATGTTATGAATACTAAACTCGGACCACTATCAGGATTTACACCGAATGCAAAACATGCTGGGAAGATAATCAAACCAGCTACAATTGCAACAAATGTATCAAGGAATGCTATATTAATAGATTCTCCTAGTAATGACCTTTCTTTTCCTAAGTAGCTTCCGAAGATTGCCATAGATCCAATACCTAAACTAAGTGTAAAGAATGCTTGATTCATAGCTGATACGATCACATTGCTAATTCCAATCTCATGCACCTTGGAAAAATCGGGTACAAGATAAAAAGACAATCCTTCTTTTCCACCTTCCATGGTAATACTAACCACCGCTAATATCACCATAATTACTAATAGTGCAATCATCATAACTTTGGTAATCTTTTCAACACCCTTTTGTAACCCCAGTGAACAGATACCAAAACCAATTAAAACAACTACTACCATCCAGAAAGTAAGTACTCCCGGACTTTCTAGCATATTCGAAAATTGAGTTTGAATTCCTGTTGCATCAGCACCTTCGAATTTACCAGACGCCATTCCAACAAAATAATTCAACATCCAACCAGATACCGTTGTATAAAACATCATTAATAAATAGTTACCAAACATGGCAGCGTACCCTTGAAGGTGCCACTTTTGCCCCGGCTTCTCAAGCGTCTTAAATGCCTTAACCGCACTCTTACGACTAGCACGGCCAACAGCAAACTCCATTGTCATTATTGGAAGTCCTAGTATAATCAAGAAGAACAAGTAGAATAATACAAACACTCCTCCTCCACTATTACCAACCACATATGGGAATCTCCACACATTACCAATCCCAATTGCACAGCCTGCAGACAAGAGTATAAACCCTAATCTCGACTTAAACTTTTCTCTTTCCATTCTTCCTCCAAGATAGTCAATCCTATCCTCTTTTGTCGTTTATGTTTCGGTATGTTTTGTTATAATTCAGTACTCATATGTATTAATGTACTAAAGTGTTTTAACAAAACAATCACCTAATAAATATACATAAAATACAGTATCATGTCAAACCATTTTATCTGGTAAACAGCGCAGTACCACAACGAAGCTGTTCGTTATATAAGTATATAATTTCTAGCAACATCTTAACTTGACACGCCATTCATTACATTCTATACTATCAGCAGCTTGAATAAATCTATAAACGGAGGCAACTTTATGTCAGAGTCAATGATAACCAAACAGGCGATAGCAAGGGGATTCAAACAACTAATGAAGGAAAAAACCTTTGACAAAATAACTATTCTTGACATTACTAAGACGTGCGGTCTTAATCGTCAAACCTTCTATTATCATTTTCAGGACAAATACGAATTGCTGAATTGGATCTTTTATAATGAAGTTATTCTAGTGTTAACAAACGACCTATCACTAGATACTTGGCCTGATAATCTATTTCATATGTTAACGGTTATGAAAGAAAATGATACGTTCTATCGCAATGCAATTAATCATTCCTTTCAAGAGGAATTTCGTAACTATCTCCTTACGATATCGGAAGAACTCTTTTGTAGTATAATTGATCATATTAAGGTAAATTACTCTATGCCTGAAGAGGACCAGAAGTTTCTATCTCGTTTTCTCTCTTATGGAGTAGTTGATAGCATTGTATATTGGGTTAAAGAAGGCATGGTACGCTCTCCACTTGAGCTTAAGAAGCATATAGTTTCCATTGTAAACGAGTGTAAGATGTATGCAACGAAACATCCCACTACACTATTATAAGTCTTGTATATATATCTTATAAAAATAATCTATAATCTGTTGCTGCGTACCATCTATACATAACTGTAGTAGTGTTGTATATACATCATGCTTCTTTGCAGTATTCACACTATCAACCATATTCTCCCCAAGCTCCATGAGGTTCCTAGCGCATCTCTCAGGAGCTTTTTTTCTACTTCTTAGTATTATAGGTATCGTAATATTCAATGTAATCCGCTCAAAATGTTTCGACATGTTATCTATTTACTCCTTTCCAAAGTCTAGAGACCTCAACTGTTTCTCTCTTTACTATATCCTAACTATATTACGCGTACGTGCATGAGCAAATAGATATCTACTATAAAATGTCGTAATTCTAAACAAATGATCCCATTTGTCGTATTTCACGACACACAAATATATTTGTGTAATTACATCTTTTCTCCCTCGCAATATACTACTACCGAAGGAGAAAGTGACGAAGTTACATTAACCACAGTTACTGTGCTTCACACAAGTTCTCCAGACTATGAAAGGAGAAAAGGTATCTATATGAAAAAAGAAAATACTAAAAAAAGATTTATACCTTATGTAATTTTACTAGGTGTTATCATTATTCCACTGCTTTATAGTTATTTTTATCTCGGCGCTTTTTGGGATCCATATGCCAAACTAGATAAAGTACCCGTAGCAGTTGTTAATGGAGACACTGGTGCTTCTATCAACGACAAGAGCAGGAATCTTGGTCAAGAGATGTGTGATAATTTAAAAGAAGATGCATCCCTTAAGTTTACATTCACAGATGCAAAGACTGCAAAAGAGGGCTTGAAAGCTGGTGATTATTATGCAATTATTGTAATTCCAGAGAATTTCTCTAAAGATATCAGTTCATCAAGTACGACGGAAAAGCAAACTGCAACGATTACTTATTCTGCTAACGAAAAAAGAAATTACTTAGCCTCTCAAATTCTTAACACTGCAGTTGAAAAGGTTGAAAAATCCTTACGATCTTCAGTAGATGATGAAATAGTAAGTACTTTATCTGACCAATTAACAAATGTACCTGATCAGTTACAGACCTTATCTGATGGTTTATCAACCCTAAAAAATGGTGCTACTGATTTATCAGAAGGAACAACTAAACTATCTGATGCGTCAGAAGAATTACACTCAGGTACTGACAAATTAGCTAGTGCAACAACTACATTAAAAGAAGGTACATCAACCTTGTCCACTGGCTCTAAGAGTCTTCAAGCAGGAATTAAAAAGATTCTAGCAGGTGGAACAACATTAAACCAAGGTCTAGGCACATTATCTAAAAACATGGAAAACTTCAGGTCAGGAGTTAAATCTGCTTCAACTGGAAGTACAACACTTGCAACGAATATGGCAACGCTAGATACTGGAATTGATACCTTATTACAAGGTGCAACAAAACTAGAAGCCGGAACAAGTAAATTAGGTGACCTAAAAGATGGTGCAGCCTCACTTGCAACGGGTGCCTCTTCCTTAGCTGATGGTATCAATACTTATACAGCTGGTGTAGATACTTTAATAAACACAGTATCGACATTAACCAATACACTAGGCCAATATGCGGCATCAACACATGACGCTACCATTCAAGCTATAGTTTCACAGTTAACAACTAAAGAAAATCTTGAAAGTATGAAAGCACTTGAGCAAGCATCTACTACACTAAAACAAGGTGCAGCAGCTTTAAAGACTGGTACAGAAACATTATCAGCTGGAACACAAAACCTTACTACTCTCAAAGATGGTATTACACAAATCAAAAAAGGGTTAACTTCTGCCAAACAAGGTTCCAGTGCGTTAGCAACAGGCGCAAGTGATTTACAAAACGGTTTAGCTAAGTTAAATAAAGCCAGCAAGCAAATCGTATCTGGAACAAACAGCCTATACGATGGTTCTAACTCCTTATCAAATGGTCTTGCATCTTTATCAGATGGTATTAATACACTATCAAATGGTGCTACAAAACTCGATGATGGTGCTTCACAAGTTAATGATGGTGCTAATACTTTGAATGATGGCACTGCTTCTTTAGTAACTGGTACTTCTACCTTGAATGACGGTGCTAAGAAGTTAACTGACGGTCTTCAAACTGCTAATGATGGAGTAAATACTTCTCTTACAGAGGCAAATGATAAGATTACTAGTTTAGAAGGCTTAAATGAATATGCTGCTGATCCTGTAACGATTGAATCGGAAGCATATGCTCCAGTACCTAACTATGGTACCGCCTTTGCTCCATATTTTATGTCACTTTCCTTATGGGTTGGTGGATTAATGATTTTCTTCGGTATTTACTTTGATCCAGATAATCATTTCAATCTATTATCAAGAAAATCCACACAAGTAATTAAAAGAAGCTTTGCATACTTAATCATTGGATTACTACAAGCTGTCGTATTATGCATTGTATTAAAAATTGGATTAGGATTGACCGTAGAGAATTTACCTTTATACTTTGTTTCTTGTTGCCTGGTATCCATGGTATTCATTGCTATCATACAACTATTATTACTCTTCTTCAGTAACATTGGTAAATTCCTAGCTATTGCTTTCCTTATCATACAATTAGCTTCCTGTGGTGGTACATTCCCAATCGAGACATTACCAAAGTTCTACAACGTAATGTATCCATTCATGCCAATGACTTACTCCGTAGGCCTATTCAAAGAAGCAATCAGTGGAACAGGGGATGCCACTCTTATCTGGAAGAATATACTTGTATTACTCGCTATCTTAGTTGTTGTAATGGGTCTAACTGTAGTTTTTGCACTAATTCGTAAGAACAAAAATGAAATTACAACTACTGAAGAAAACATTGCAATTTCGTAATTATAAGGGAACTGTTGCAAGAAACTAATTAAGTTAAGAATTTAGAATACAAAACACACATACAAATACACCTTAAAAAGACAATCTTTCCATGGTTTTCCTGTGGATTCACGGATACGTCCGATTCGTGAATCCACAAAACCATAAAGATTGTCTTTTTACTGCTTTGTGAATGCAATTAATCCTAGAATAACAAATGAACCAATTTACTTGTCTATATCCGGAATGTCTCCGTCTCCATATTCCGAATTCCAATCATAATCCATGTTGATCTTATTCGTAAACTTATAATTGTCTGTTTCTTTATTTCTAGTCGTTTTGTTTGTACTTGTTTCTGCTTTGTCCATTGTCCCATTTACTGTGCTAGTAGTTTTGGTATTGTTTTTTTGCTCCATATTAAGTCTCCTTTTCCTCATAATAATAGTACTCCGCTTATTCTGTACAAGTATGAAAGGATTATTCAATGTTTTCTATTATAATTGTTCTCCGTTGGTACGAATAACATTCTGATACCAATAATAACTATCCTTTGGGATTCTTCGCATATCTTTTAAATCATGATCTTCTCGATTGACATAGATGAATCCATATCTTTTCTTAAACCCTTGATGAGAACTTAGCAAATCCATAACAGACCAAGGACTATATCCCATTAATTCTACGCCGTCTTCAATAGCTAATGCACATGCTTCAATATGCTTACTAAGATAATCAATACGATAGTCATCGTGGATTTTCTCATCATCAGTCAATACATCTACCGCTCCTAATCCATTCTCCGTAATAATAAGTGGCACGCGGTATTTACGATAATATTCATTTAATACAATACGAAGCCCCATCGGGTCAATCTGAGCGCCATATTCGGTAGCCGCAAGATTCTCATTCTTTTCATCACGGAAATATCCATATTGATCAAAATCAACTTCATTACCACGGTATGCTCGTTCTCCTCTAGGATGGGTGTCCTCTTCCTTAAGGTAGCTAGCACAAAGGGTACGATAGTAATTCACTGCAATATAATCCATCTTAGCATTCTTAAGAATCTCTATATCTTCTTCTAACATAACTGGAACGATATCTCTCTCTTTCAGATAACGCATATAATATCCTGGATATTTCCCTGTCATATGCATCTCTAAGCAGTATTCAGTCTTAAACCAATCATTCATCTTAGCCGCCCACACATCTTCTGGATTATTGGTAAGTGGATACGTACAAGTTGATGATATTGCTGGACCAATCTTTCCATCTGTCACGATTTCATGACAAGCACGTATTGCGAATGCATGTGCTAAACACATATGATAATCCATCTGCGCCCTTACCTTATCTGCCCTATGAAGTGTCTCTTCACTAATATTCATACGTTCGTCGACACGAATCATTAAGTTTTGCTCATTGTGAACCTGCCAGTATTTAACCCGATCACCAAATGCTTCAAAACAAATCCTTGCATATCTTTCGAATGCATATACGCACTCTCGATTCTCCCATCCATTGTATCTTTCCACCAATGCATATGGTAGGTCAAAATGATATAAGGTTACGAAAGGCTCAATACCTTTGTTTAATAGCTCATCAATAATCTGACTATAAAACGTAATGCCTTGTTCATTCACCTCACCATCACCATCAGGAATGATTCTTGCCCAAGCAATGGAAAAACGATACATCGTTAAACCTAATTCTTTCATAAGCGCTATATCTTCTTTCCAATGGTGATAAAAATCACTGGCTACCTTACTATCTGCTTGACGTTCTGATTTTTTGAAGGAGTTATAATCTGCTACTGTCTTACCTTTGCCATCTTCATCCCAGCCTCCTTCGATTTGAAACGCCGAGGAAGACGCTCCCCATAAGAAATCTTGTGGAAATCTATCGTTTTTCATCTAATCTACATCCTTTACTTCCATTATTATTGTATCTCTATTACATCTAGTTTGGTTTGTTATTGTGATTTGGCATAATTTCACTTCAGGGAGAATAATTGGTGTAGTCAAATCATATCCCGCTTTCGTAATCTCTTCCAAATCAAAAGATATGATTTTTGTTCCTCTTTCTATGTGTTGCCCTACTTCTACATGCTTAGTAAAATATTTTCCTTCCAATTCGACTGTATTCATTCCTACATGAATTAATATCTCCAAACCGGTATCTAATTGTAACCCAATTGCATGTAAGGTTGGGTATATCATACTTACTGTACAATCCCAAGGAGCCAAAACCTCACCTTTGCTAGGTACTATTGCAACACCTTGTCCCATTCCGCCCGATGCAAATGCTTGATCATCTATCTCTAAAAGTGAAATTAACTCGCCTTCAAGTGGAGCGTATATCGTAGTTGATCTATCTATGTTTGATTCTTCTTTTTCATTTGACTCTTCTATTTTGTTTGATACTTCTTTTTCATTTGATTCTTCTCTTTCATTTATTTCTTCTTTTACTTCTGAATCCTCATATATTTCATCATTCACATTCATGTTCTCCGAATTACGCTCTTCACTTAACTCTTCTTCAAACCCTACTATATAAGTAAGAGCTGCTGCTCCAAAGTATGCTACTGCAATACCAACTAGGTAAAACATAAACTTTCTCATACCGAATGCGGCATATGTGAAGATTGTTAGCACACCATTATTGGCAAATGCATCACCATACACGCCACCAAATCCCATAATCGCACCACCAACAGCACCTGCTATAATCGCACACACCATAGGTTTTTTTAGCCTCAAATTAGAACCATAAATTGCAGGTTCTGTTACGCCAACTACGGTCGCCGCTATTGTGCCTGATGCAGCTATTTGTTTTAACTCTTTACTTTTCGTACGTAGCATTACTCCAAGTGCAGCACCACCTTGTGCAAAGTTTGCTGAACCAGCGAATGCAAGAATATTCTGATGACCATTAAGTGCTACATCATTAAGTCCTATCGGTAATAATGCTCTGTGTGCGCCAAAGATTACAAACACACCCCAAAGTCCACCTATTAAAGCCCCACCAAGGATTGGACTAACTCCAATTACCGCATCATAACCAATTTGAATTCCATTACCAATATAGATACCGATAGGCCCTAATAGCGATAATGTTAATGGTATCATAATTAATAATTCCAATCCAGGTACTAAGATTAATTGTATAACTTCTGGTATTAATCTCTTTAACCATTTCTCTAAGAACGCCATAACACATACAGCAAGTATAATTGGTATTACTGACTCTGTATAGGAGAAAACCTTTACTGATTCACCTATTTGCCAAGCACCTTTTACTACTGGTAAACCAAATATTGTAGTCTTAGTTGCAACATCCTGAATCATGGTATCAATCCCTGGATAAACTAATGTACCTGCGATTACCATAGCAATTACTTGATTACTACGAAGTGCTTTCGCACAAGTCATGGCTAAGAATATCGGGAAGAAATAAAAGATTACCTGACTGACCGCAAATAATATAATATACGTATCAGAAGTTGATATATCTACTCCCCGATTACTCATAATCAACTTTGCTGCAGTCAAGAATCCTTTAATTAAACCAGCTGCTGCTATCGCTGGTACTAAAGGCGTAAAGATCTGTGTTATCGTCTGTAATAGTTGATTTCCTATCTGTTTGGCTGATTTTCTTTGTTGTTTATTTTCATTATTTATAGAATTATTCAATTTCTCCATATCTAAGAGTTGAATTAACGCATCATAGATATGTTCGACTTTTGCTCCGCAAACGATTTGGTACACTCCACCTGCTTGTACCACAGATATAACACCTTCCAGTTGTTCAATCCTTAGCTTATTCGCTTTTTCCTCCTCCTTAAGTATAAAACGTAATCTAGTAAAACAATGGGTTAGTGATTCAATATTCTCTTTACCACCCACATTTTTTATAATATCTTCGGCTATCTTTCTATAATCCAAATTAACCTACTCCTTCCTTGGATCTTTTTAATCCTATATTTCATATATCAATAATAGTAATTATTATTATGATTGTCAATGTAAATTCGTTACATTAGATCCTTGAATCATATACGTTTAGCTTTAGTTTATTCCATTTGAGTATTTTAAATACAACTGGAGAAACTAACTATAATGTATATCAAAGAAGTTCTACTAAGTTTTTTCATATTTGGTATTAATATTTACTTTTTCATCTTTTTACTATATTATATATACTGCACGTTTATTGATAAAAACATTATTTGCAACAAAAAAGGAAAGGACTAAACAGATCTATGGAAATTAATTTAGACATCTATAAGACTATGGCACTGGTCTCCATTGTATTCTATATAGGAAAATTCGTTCGAAATAAGCTTTCTATTATGAAAAAATATTGCATACCACCCTCCGTTGTTGGTGGCTTTATCTTTGCTTTGCTTATACTTATACTTCAAATTACAGGAGTTGCTACCTTTAATCTTGATACAACTCTACAGAGTCTATTCATGACAGCCTTTTTTACTAGTATTGGCTTCACAGCCAGCTTTAAAGTTTTAAAAAAAGGTGGAAATAAGGTAGCCTTCTTTCTATGTCTTGCAGTTTTATTAGTAATATTGCAGAATTTACTAGGTGTAACACTTGCTTCCTTGTTTCAATTACCAGTGCTTCTAGGCCTTTGTACTGCTTCCATACCAATGATTGGCGGTCACGGTACAGCAGGCTCATTCGGCCCAATTCTTGAGGATATGGGTGTAAGTGGTGCTACCACAGTTTCTGTTGCTTCCGCAACATTTGGATTAGTTATGGGTAGTATTATCGGTGGAATAGTTGCAAGGCAATTAATTCATCATCACAAATTAAAGACGGTTAAAGATGAGAATTCAGAAAAAGAACCAGATGAAGTTGGTGACTATAATGAAGAAAATCATAATATTCTCTCCTACAAACGCTTAATGAATGGAGCCTGCCTCTTGTTCATAGCTATGGGGATTGGATCAATACTATCTGATATAATTGAGCAGCTTGAGCTAACATTCCCATCTTATATCGGTGCTATGATTGTTGCTGCTATTATACGTAATATTTACGATTTCAGAAACAAAGAAATTGTTGAGAAAGAAATCGAAGCACTTGGTGGATTAAGTCTGTCATTCTTTTTAACCATGGCACTTATGGGCTTACGTTTATGGGAGTTATTCGATTTGGCATTCCCATTAATCGTGATGTTATTCTCTCAAACTTTACTCGTAGGACTCTTTGCTTATATCTTAACCTTCCGTATTATGGGCAAGAATTATGAAGCAGCTGTATTCGCTTCTGCTACCTGTGGCTTTGGTATGGGTGCAACTCCAAATGCAATTGCGAATATGGATGAGCTTACGAATCGTTATGGCTTTGTTCATACTCCGTATTTCGTTGTCCCTATCGTTGGTTGTCTATTCATTGACTTTTTTAATTCTGCAATTATAACTATCTTTATTAACTTCTTTAAATAAGAATTATGACTATGGTTTGGCAAGTCATAGCACATCTACATTCATTGAAACAGAATGTGAAAAATGTAAATAAAAAACAAGTTTTTTAACTATGTGCACTATATGAACTTGAATGTTCACTAGATGGCATCTCGCTAAGAAAACTTGTTTTTTCTAGATTGTTGATATATATATTTATTTAGTTTTCTTTGTCCTTTCTCAGCCTAATATACACAGCATAAAATTGAACAAATAAATAGGCGATAACAAATGGTATAATAATCTCCATGGAAGCTCCCATTAAACTATATGCTAACAATAAGGCGGCAAAAACATAAGTCATAACATCATATCCCTTTGCCTTTGCCATATTAGAAATCATAATGTTCCGCTCATCTTTTTGGTCGATTTCAATTTGTTTTGCAAGTTCGGGATTTTTAGCAGTGACTTTTTTATTGATCAGATCTCCAATTCCGTGCCCAAACATTCCACATCCTATGCCGACTAAAATATATGGCAATGTCTTCATGATACCTTGTGGATCCGTTAACGATTTCACAAAATAGAAACCAATTCCACACAGTAAAACCCCTAAAACACTAATAACAATACTTTTGCTATTTTTCATTCTGACTCCTCCTCATAGATAAAAATCTCTTCAATGCTCATACCAAAATAACGTGCAATCTTAAAGGCTAATATAATTGAAGGATTATATCTTCCATTCTCTAAAGAACCAATTGTTTGTCTCGATACTTCTAATGCTGCTGCAAGTTCTTCTTGTTTAATTCCACGTTCCTTTCGTATTGTTTCCAAACGATTTTTCAAATTTTCACTCCTTTCATGTAAAGCTTACTTTCCTTAGCTTCATTATACATCAATTAAAACGAATGTCAAGTAAGCTTTCCATAAAAATCTACTAAACAAATTTTCTAATAAATCAATGCAACTTTAAAAGACAACCTTATAAATGGTTATACACGAAGCATGGAAGTATAAATCCACGCTCTATAAATAGCCACAAAGATTGTCTCTTTATTATATCGTTAATTCAGTTATGATTTTCCTAACAGAATTATTCCTGCTTACATTTATTTTTAACACATACTTCGCACATATAAACTTCACTTAGAGTAGATAATTGCTATATTCATAAGAAAAACTATCTGAACACGTCAGCACTGTACTGACTACGTGTGAAGCTAAACGGGAGCGGGTCTTTCGCCTGCTATAGCAGTTAGCTACTCTTCGTAATCTTCAAGTGCGAAGTTTGAGTTTATTATAATTTATTTCGTAGGTCTTGCGACTACAACCACATTTCGATCAGTTGTCCAATACGTAAACATACCTACATCACTGGTTCTAGCTTCTAATAACAAACCACTACCATATTCATCTCCATAAGTTCCACAATAGATAGCTACATGATAGATATTCTTGTATCGTCCATTACTTGTTCCATCTGTCTTAGCAAAGAAAAGTAAATCTCCCGGTTGTAATTTCTCTACTGGCAGAGCCTTATAGGCAATTGCTTTCTTATTATTGACTAGGGTTTTTGCCATATCAGCTGCTGTTGGTGCCCAGTATTTATTCCCTATATCTACACCTGCACTATGATAGGCTCTCCAGACTAGGCTACTACAATCGTAATATCCTTTCTCCATTCTCTTATCCTGACTATATGGTGTTCCTATTGCTTTCATCGCATATTCTAATGCACCTATCACCTTACTACTGCCTACGGATACAGGAACAAACATCTCTTTACCATCAACATTAATTTGAATACTAGTAGATCCTGCTTTCTTACCAATTACATATCCACTTTTATCTACTTTAGCAATGGAAGTACTAGAAGATTGGTAACTGATTTTACTATTCTTATTGGTACCAGTTACTTTAATCTTCGTTTTCTTACCTTTAACAATGGGAAGTAATTGCACATTTACTTGTGGATCCGTTACTGTTACTTTATAAGTTAACCTAACACCATCAATCTCACAAGTAATAGTCGCTGTTCCTTTATTCACTGCATAGATTGAATTCGAATATTCCCATACCTCTGCCACTGATGAGTTACTAGTGGTCATCGTTACTTTACTCTCCGGTTGTAAGCCTGTAAACGCTAACTCCTGAGTACAATCCATTGCCAGATTTCCAGACGTCATTTGGATTTTGGGATCACTAACTGCCACACGACACGTATATGTTGTTACCAGACCATTGTATTCAACACAATTCACAGTAATGTCTGTGTACCCCATTGATATCCCTGTAACTAAACCTGTCTCGTTCACTGTAGCCACAGAAGGATTAGAACTCGTCCATGTGCCTACTTGCGCTTGAGAGTAACCTGACATATGTAGCTGTGCTGTTTTCCCAACTGCACATACTACCGAATCTTCTCCTAGCTCTTTTTCTGTAACAATTACTTTACACGAATCGCTTGCTATGTAATTAAAGTCTTGATCATAGAGCGAAACCACTATTGTAGCTTCTCCACTCGATAATCCGGTAACCAAAAGTACGTTAGAATACTCATCTCTTTCTACACTTACAGAATAATAATTTCCTTCGATGGTGTACTCATAGTTTACCCCACTTGGTACTTGCAAACTGAATGTCTCCCCGTTTGACAAGGCCTTCTCGTGAACCGGCAGAAAATAATTCGCTGTTTCTTCTGCCTTTACATAAGTTGGTAGTCCTAATAATAATGAAACCACTACAAGTAACGCAATTACTGATTTGTTCTTCCTAATAAAATTCATTCGTATTCTCACTTTCCTTATATTGTCTCTTAGCAATCTAGATACTCGCTTACCTCGCAAGATTCAGATTGATTCAATTGACATAGCTCTTCTTCCTATGATTTGTTTACTAATTTTAACATCTACATCCCTATAATACAAGTTTATTTGCATACTAATTTTCAAAGAAAAGGGAAATGAGCCATATAAGTGAATACGATTGTATTCACCCATATGGCTCATTTGTTTAAGTAATTTACGTTCTATTGTTATTTAGTTTCTCTTACTTCATTACGAACTGGTAATACAAAAGTTGGAGAAACTGATAATTCATCTAATCCCATTTCAAGGAAACGTTTTGTTAATGATAAATCTGCACCTAATTCACCGCAAATACCAGCCCAGATTCCTTCTTTATGAGCATTATCAACTACCATTTGGATTAGTCGTAGTACTGCTTCATGATGAGCATCATAGATAGGATCTAGCTTTGAATTTTGACGGTCAATAGCTAAGGTATATTGAGTTAAATCATTTGTTCCAATACTGAAGAAATCTACTTCCTTCGCTAATAAATCACTAATAATAGCCGCTGCTGGTGTTTCGATCATGATTCCAAGTTCTACTTCTCCATATTCAATACCGACAGCGTCTAATTCAGCCTTTACTTCAGCTACAATCTTTTTAATCTGAAGAACTTCATTCACCGAGATAATCATTGGGAACATGATTGAGATGTTACCGAATGCACTTGCACGTAGAATGGCTCTAAGTTGTGTTTTGAAGATTTCCGGCTCATTAAGACAGATTCGAATAGCACGATATCCCATTGCTGGATTATCTTCTTTACCAAGGTTTAGGTAATCTACTTGCTTATCTGCACCGATATCTAGTGTACGGATAATAACCTTCTTACCTGCCATGGTTTCTGCAACTTGTTTATACACTTGGAATTGTTCTTCTTCCGTTGGTAAATGATCGGATTCTAGATATAAGAATTCACTTCTGAATAATCCAATTCCACTTGCATCGTTTTGAAGTACAGCAGCAAGATCAGTTACGTTACCGATGTTTGCATAGATATTAATCTTTTGTCCACTTAATGTAACGTTTTCTTTTCCTTTTAAATCTTGAAGTAATTTTCTACTGTTTTCTTCTTCTTCTTTTTTTGCATTATATTCCTTAAGCATTTCTTCTTCTGGATCAATATAGAATGTTCCAGTATAGCCATCGACAATTGCCATCTTTCCATTCCATGATTCCTCAATCTTAACACCAATTAAAGCTGGAATATTCATAGTTCTAGCAAGGATTGCTGTATGGGAATTTGAAGATCCTAATTCCGTTACGAATGCTAGGAGTTTATCCTTATCCATCTGTACTGTCTCACTTGGTGCTAGGTCATTGGCAACGATGATAACTGGTTCATTACCGATATCACTGCCTGTAGAAGCTCCGTTTAGGATTGAGATAACGCGTTCAGAGATATCTTTGATATCGAATGCTCTTGCTTTGAAGTACTCATCTTCCATGTTTGAGAACATTTCAAAGAAATTGTCAGCAGTTCTAGCTACTGCGTATTCTGCATTCATTGATTGATTCTCTATGATATTGTTAACGGAATCGTTATAATCTTCATCTTCTAGCATCATAATATGAACGTTGAAGATTTCTGCATTCCCTTCGCCAACTTCTTTAAGCGCTTTTTCATAAAGTTTTGTTAACTCATTAATTGCTTGCTCTTTTGCATTATTATAACGTGCGATTTCTGCAGCAGCATCTTCGATTTTATGTCTCTTAACTTGTTGTTCACCTTTAGAATAGAAATAAATCTTTCCAATTGCTATTCCCTTAAATATAGACTTTCCACTATATTGTTGCATAGTATAACTCCTTATCTTCTTAGAAATTAGCTTTGAAGAATTGTTCCATTTCTACACATGCTTTTTCTTCATCTTCACCTTCAACTGTTACAGTTACAGTAGTACCGTTTTTAACTGCCATTCCCATAATTGCTAACAACTTAGTTGCTTCAGCTGTTTTACCATTTGCTTCTAAAGTGATTTTTGAACTGTAGTTTTTTGCTTCTTTAACTAAAAGACCAGCTGGTCTAGCGTGAATTCCTGCTTCATCTGTAATAACGTAATTAAATTGTTTCATTTGTTTATCCTCACTTTTTCTCTTATATTTAGCAATTGCAAGACTCTTCGTATTGGGGACAAACATTCGTTATCGCCATTGAGAAGAGTTTTACAACTGGTTATTAGTATTCTAACTTTTCATTTACACAACTTTTTCTCAAAGTTCTGATTAGTACCTGTTATTTAACTCTAATTACTTCATCACCAAATGTTACTTTACCTGTAACTGTAGCAGTTACTTCCTCGTAATTTTCAGTGTTAGATACAATAACTGGTGTGATTGTACGATATCCTGCATCTATAATACCTTGTAGATCTACCTCTGCAAGAATATCACCTTTGTTTACTTTTTGACCACTTTCTACTTTGATTTCGAATGGTTTACCATTCAACCTAACCGTATCAATTCCAATATGAATTAGAATCTCTACTCCATCATTAGAACGTATTCCAAGAGCATGTTTTGTGTCAAATACCATAAGTATCTCACCATCAAATGGAGCTTTTACAATACCTGTACTTGGTTCAATCGCGATACCTTTTCCTAATAATTCTTCTGAGAATACACCATCGTCTACTTCCTTAAGTGGCATTGCTTTACCTTCCATAGGCGAGTAAATTGTATGCATTTCAGAGTTTGTAGATTTATTAGTTTCTTCTTTTTTATTAGATGTTTCTGTAACTACAGGAGCTTCTTGTTCCATTACATGGTCACTTGCTGCAGTTTGTAAGAAATCTTCTAAGTTAGATTTAATAACAGTAACTTTTGGGCCATAAATTACTTGAATTCCATTACCTTTTTTAATTACCCCTGCTGCTCCACTTGCTTTAAGAGTTTGTTCATCAACTAAGGAAGGATCTATAACTGTTGTACGTAGTCTTGTTGCACAACAATCCAAATCACTAATGTTTGCTTTTCCACCTAAACCTCTTGTAATTAAGACTGAGGTTTCATCAGCTGTACCCGCTTCACTACTTGTCTTATCAGTTTGATCTTTACGAGCATTAACATCTGCTCTTGTATATAGTTTTGTTTCCTCTGTATCATCTTCACGTCCTGGCGTCTTAAAATTGAACTTCAAGATTAAGAAACGGAATAAGAAGTAGTAGATAGCAAAGTAGAATATACCAACAATTACAACGTATATCCAGTTTGTCTTAGCGTTACCTTGTAAGATACCGAATAAGAATAAATCGATTGCACCACCAGAGAATGTCATACCTACACCAACGCCTAGCATATGCATTATCATGTATGCTAAACCTGCGAATACACAGTGAATTACATAAAGTATAGGAGCTACGAATAAGAAGGTGAATTCAAGTGGTTCTGTAATACCTGTTAACATAGAAGTTAACGCTGCAGATAATAATAATCCACCAACAATTTTCTTTTTGTTTGATTTAGCACAAGAATACATAGCAAGTGCCGCACCAGGTAAACCAAAGATCATAAGTGGGAATTTACCTGACATAAATCTAGTTGCTTCTACACTAAACTTTTGAATATTTGGTGCTGCAAGTTCAGCAAAGAAGATGTTTTGAGCACCTTCAACAAGTACTCCAGCTACTTCTGCAGTACCACCAACTGCTGTTTGCCAGAATGGAATATAGAATACATGATGTAAACCAAATGGGATTAACGCTCTTTCCATAACACCATATACCCACGTTCCCGCATAACCTGATCTTAATACAAGATCACCTACATTGTAGATACCATTTTGGATTACAGGCCATATAAAGAACATAGCAATACCAACGAAGAGGTAAACTACTGTACTGATGATTGGTACAAATCTTGTTCCTCCGAAGAAGGAAAGAACTTGTGGTAATTCAATCTTATAAAAACGGTTATGAAGTGCGGCTACACCAAGACCTACTATAATACCTCCAAATACACCCATTTGTAAGGAGGTGATTCCTAATACTTGTGCAGATGCACCCTCTAATAAGTTCTCAACACCACCATTAATGTCAATCATCGCACCAATGGAAGCATGCATAATAAAGAAAGCAATTGCTGCTGCTAAAGCTGCAACATCTTTTTCCTTTTTCGCCATACCAATTGCAACACCCATAGCGAATAACACTGGTAAATTATCAAATACAATACTACCTGCTGCATTCATTACTGTTAAGATGGCATTTAGGACTGTACCTTCCCCCATAAACTTAACCAATCCATATGTCTCTAACATTGTTTGATTTGTAAATGATCCACCAATTCCTAAGAATAATCCTGCGATTGGTAAAATCGCGATTGGTAACATAAATGATCTACCAACTCTTTGTAAAACACCAAATAATTTGTCTTTCATTGTTTCACTTTACCTTTCTACTTGTTACTTATATATCTTCTACATAGTAACGTCATGTTACTATGTGATGTATATGAAAAATGGATAACCCATTTTAACACCCATGTTTTGTTGTATAAAAAAGACCAAAGCAATGGCTATAACACACTCTATCTCATATGCTATACTATCACTTCGGTCTTGCCTGCTTTACCAGTCACAATCCGGTCTGTATTCTGTTCTTATGACATCTGCAGTCTTTTTAGATGTATTGTAAGAAACATTAATTCTTCTTCCGTAACCTTTTTACTATATTGTTCTAATACCAATCTACCAATATTCTCAGCACATTGGTATTCAATAGGATATCGATTCTTAACAAGACTTCTAAATTCTTCATCGTCCTCTTCCGTCGCTTTATCTGTGAATATACGCTGTCCAAAGAATTTGAGATGAGTAATAAATCGCTTATAATTTAAAGAATCTTCATCAATATCTTTGTTGTAATAATTATAGATAAGCTCCATTACCTTTTGTATTAACTCTGTTATCTTGACCATATTTCCCATATTGGTATCTAGTTCAGCATTAACAATATGCAAAGCAATAAAACCTGCCTCATCATAGGATAATTCAACACCCAATTTGTCTTTAATTATCTCTAACGCTTGAACCCCTATCTGATATTCTTCCTCATAGAAAGTTTTAATTTCAGTTAATAGTACATTACGATATTCTAACTTATTATCTTTTCTAGTAATCGCAAAACTTATATGATCGGTTAAAGTTATATAGATATTATCATTCAACTTTTTATTCAACGTCTTGGTTGCATATTCTATGATTTCTGTGCAAACAGTAACGTATTCTATGGGTATTTCGGCTAATAATTCTTGAAGTTTATTCGATGCGTCCTTGTTTGCCATCTTATAGATTTTCTCAACCTTCTCATCTTCAATACTATCATTAACCTTTTTATTAAATCCAATTCCTA
This sequence comes from Clostridiales bacterium, assembly GCA_018372435.1. GTDB lineage: Bacteria > Bacillota > Clostridia > Lachnospirales > Lachnospiraceae > Anaerosporobacter. The sequence continues at coordinate 36,250 of JAHAJA010000007.1, forward strand.
ATCCTCGCAAAATGACTTCATTGCCTTCTGCATCGATAGAACATACTATATTATTATTTATCAGCTTTGCTATCTTATACACATTGCCTACCTCCTACTAGTATAACTTCTAGCGAAAATCAGAACTTCCAATAACTGGTTTATCAATTAAAAAAAGACCAACCTAAATAGAAGATTACACTTCTACAAGTTAGTCTTGCCTGCATTACCAGTCACAATCTAATATCATTCATACAATTTAAGTTCATTTTAGCACAAATTAAACAAAATTTCAAGATAAAAAATCATATTTTGTCAAGATAGAACATACTGTAATCAATATTGACTAACATAATCACAAAAAACTATATATTTATTTCAAGTAATAATATAAAAATTGCTAAGATTGTGATTAACGCTAATAATGGTAGAACAAACCGTAGCCATTTGTTATACGTTACATGCACCATCTCTAAACTTGCAAGTATAAGCCCTGTTGGTGTTATGAAAGACATAAGACCTTGCCCGAAGATACATGCTGTTATTATTACATCTCTTGGAACATTAACTGCGTCTGCTAATGGCGCCATTATTGGAATTGCTAAAGTTGCAAGACCTGATGAAGACGCAATAAAGAATCCCAAAATCATAAACACAAACATCATCAAGATTACGAAGATGTTACGATTCATTCCTGATACCATGGTGGATAAACCATATAAAATCGTATCCGAAACCAAACCATTCTCCAAGATAATGTTAATACTCCTAGCAATACCGATTACTAGACCAACTCCCATCAGATCTGCCGCCCCAGCTATGAAAGTATTAACGAAAATCTTCTCACCCATACCAGCAAAAATTCCTATAATAACACCCGAAACCAAGAATAATGCGGTCATCTCCTCAAACCACCAGCCAAGGTTTGCGACCCCATAGATCATAACTACAAAACTTAAAATGAAAATTATTAATATCATGATACGTCTTGGTGTGAATTCAACTTCCTTAGACTCTTTCTTAAAATGTGCATTCATTTCATCGCTTAAGTCATATACAAGAGACTTTTCTGGATTCTTTGAGATACGGTTTGCATAACGCACGATATATAGAGTGGTAATTATAAATCCCACAGCCAAACCAATCAATCGAAAGGAAACCCCTTGTGTAAAGTTAATCCCTGCTGCATTCGAGCCTATAACAACAGAAAAAGGATTTGTGGTTGAAAACATGGAACCTATTGATGATCCCATATAAATAGCTGCGATACATACAATTGCATCATACCCTGCCGCAAGATACACAGGCATTAAGATAGGATAGAAAGCAATTGTCTCCTCTGCTAAGCCAAAGGTTGTTCCCCCTAAGGCTACTAGGAATGTAACAAAGACAATCAACATATATTCATGCCCCTTTGTTACCCTTGATAATGCTGCTATTCCAGCATTGATAGCACCACTTTCATTGATGATACCGATCACTCCACCAATGATAAATACGAATAAGATAATACCTATACTATCATAAACACCTTGTATCGGTGCCAACAACAGTTCCCTAATTCCTTGTGGATTTGCCTTTACCTTCTCATATGTCCCCGGAACCGCTATTGGTTTATTAATACTACCCTCTTGAAACTTAGCAATATCACTAGAAACTCCTAATTCATCTAATGTTTTTTGAGTTCCTTCTAATTCCCTAGTAGTTCCATCTGGGAATGTTTCAATAAAGACTTGATTATCCAAATCGTAAACCAACTTAGCATATGCTCCCGCATTAACCAGATAGGTTAGTCCTGCTGCTAAGATAAGGACGATAAACAAAACAGTAAATGCAGTTGGAAACATTAATTTTTTCTTCATAGCTTCTCCAAACCTTATATAAAATATTATAAGAATAAGATGCTATCTAATCCGTGATTTTATCCATTGTCCTGTCATTTATTTTATTAACTTATTAGCCAAACACTCGGAACCCTTCTCCGTGAATCTCGTTGGCATCCATTACTATAATGAATACCTCTTCATCTAACCTTTTAACTGTCTTCTCAACTTGATACATTTGCTTCGAATTACAAGCAACCATAACAACTTGTTTCTCATTCTTCTTATAGCCACCTCTACCATCAAGTATTGTTGAACCTCGTCCACAACATTCGTCTATGAGATCACAGACTTCTTCTCCTCTTTCTGTAACTATTAAAGCGACTTTACCAGAATTCAATCCACACATAACCCTATCTACAACTATGGCAAATAAGAAATTAATAATCATACCATATATGATACCGTCCATATCTTTGAAGATAATTCCACCAACTAGGATAATTCCGATATCTGATAGGAATGCAATTGTGCCTAGTTTCATGTGAGGTCGAATTGCCTTTGCTGCCATAATTAAGAAATCCGAACCACCCGTTGATGAATTACGCATATAGATTACTGCATAACCAATTCCACCTAATGTTCCTGTAACAATAGCTGCTAACATTCTGTTACCATTATATAATGGTAACAGAGGAGCTATATAATCGATCACTAACGAAGAAATTACCATACAACGTAGGGACCGTAGTAAAAAATCTCTACCTATTAAACGATAGCATATGATTGCGACAGGAATATTTAAAATAATTGTTGTTATACCGATAGGTGCTTGGTATAGACGATAGAAAATCATCGCAATGCCAGAAAACCCCGTCATCGGAAACTTCGCATTAAGGGCAAAATTATATAGCGCAATTGCTATCAGAAAACTACCAAAACACTCCCATAAAATATCAACCCAAACTTTTTTGTCTTTAATCCATTGCATATTTCATTGTTCCTTTCTATAGTTGAGCAATCTTTTGTGATTTTCTAAATTAGCATCCTTGCTATTTCTCATAAGTTATAGTATGTACTAAAACAAGAAAAAGAATTTCTTAAGAATTCTATACGACAAAAAAGATACTTGCAGACTACATCACTGTATAATCCGCAAATATCTTTGCTCTTCTTTCTTATGAAAGGTTATCATGTTAAAGCGTCTGTGTCAAGAGGCTGTCACCTTTTGAGATTATTATTATAACTACCTTAACATCTATCTTGTGGTTGTTACCTGCTCTCGCTTCTGGTATGACATTAAATCCATTAGTAATAGCTTCGCCTTCTTCATTGATTAAATACCCTTCTTTAGCAGTTCATTGACAAAAAATTCTATTTTATGTATTATTAATTAAAATAATAATATTTAGTACTGTCTATTTGGTCCTTTAATTAGCAAGAGGTGAATATATGAAAAATAAATCAATTACATCAAAGTATATTATTTTAGGAATTATAGCTTTAGGAATATTTATATGCTTAATAACAACCCATAAATATGCTACTAAAAAGCAAATTTATAATACCACATACTATACAATAACCATACCTTATAATTGGAATCTTAAGAGCTTAAATGGAGATTATTTAAATAAATTATCCTTGAATCAGGAAAATATTATCTCCATTGAAGTATTTCAGGATTGTAAATATAATAATTCAATCACTTCAATAATTACAAATATATATGGTGTACACTCATATATAAAAGATGAGGTGTACACTAAAAAGATTAATAATTACACATTAACAAAGGTTAATATTGGTTTTGAACAATCTGCCTCAGAAGAATATAAAAAATCTCCAGCGGAACCTATACAATTACACTATTTTTACGTAAAAAATAACATATTAATAGATTTCTTTGTTATTTCAAATTCCGTAGAAGAACATATAATAGATGAAATTGCTGAATCATTAATATTAAATTGATGATTCACCACATGAATCAATTTAGCACTAATCGAGTAGGAAGATAATCAAACCGGTTCCTATACCATCAAATATCCATTCCTATATCATATATTTCATACTATATACCAAATTTCTAATTTACTTTATTTTCATTCGCTAATATTATCATCTCAATACGTCTATTCTTGTTTCTTCCTTTTACTGTATCATTAGAGGCAATTGGATCATTCTCTCCACAACCTACTGCCATCAATCGTGTTCCATCCACCTGTGCATTCTCAACAAGATATTGAACAACATTAGCTGCTCTAAAAGCAGACAACTGCCAGTTAGATGAAAACACACTATCTTTAATAGGTATATTGTCGGTAAATCCTTTCACTAATATATCATTATCAATCTCATTCAATTTGACAGCAATAATATCAAGTGCCCGTTTCATAGTACCTTTTAAAACCGCATTCCCACTATCAAAGAACACACTACTTGGGAATGTGATAACTAAGCCACCTTTGTAATTATTCGTACTGATATCTTGCCCCAAGTCATTCTCTTTGATAATTTTATTAATATCATCATTCAAATCTTGCATCTGCTCTTTCGTAGAAGTATTCTGTGATTGATCTGTTAAATTACTGCCACCTTCATTATTTATATCTGATGTATTACCTGTATCGTTTGCTTCTTCACTATTTCCACCTGGTAGTACATCTCCACCTCCTAGTAGCACACTTAAACCACCTGGTAATACAGAAACAGAACCACTTAAAGAGCTGTTAGAACCCTTACCCAATGATTCATTTAGAGAACCCGCTAATTGATCATATTTTTCTTGATTAACATTACTGATAGCATATAGTAAAACAAAAAGGATCATTAATAGAGTTATTAAATCGGAATACGTTAGCAACCAGCGCTCACTATTCCCCTCGTGCTTCTTTTGCATTTTCATAATCTAGGTATCCCTCCAAACGCTCCGCTATTAATCTTGGATTACTTCCCCTTTGAATCATTGTAATACCATCTAACATCATATATTTTGTTATGGTTTCATCCGCATCAAGTTCCTTAAGTTTTGAGGCAATAGGAAGCCATATTAGATTGGCAGAACCAACACCATACATAGTTGCAATGAATGCGATTGCAATCTTACCGCCCAATTCATCTGGATTACTTAAGTCACTAAGTACATGCACTAATCCCATAACAGTTCCTAATACACCCATAGTTGGTGCATATCCACCAGCCGCCTCAAAGATACCGATACCTTTGGCATGACGCTGTTGCATGTTCATAATTCGATTTTCTAATGTTTCCTTAACTTCATCAATATCAATTCCATCTACAACCATCTGTAAACCTGATACAAGGAACGGATCCATATTCTTATCTTCATTCATCTTACCTTCTAACGATAGAAGACCTTCTTTTCTAACCATAGTTGATATGGTATCAAAATAAGTAAGCAGTTCTGCTCTACTTTGTTTCTTCTTACGAAAAGCTAACATTAATAATTTTGGAACTTTTACCAAATCACTAGAAGCGAATGATATACCGATTGCACCAAACGTACCACCGAATACAATTAATGCCGCAGTTGGTTCTAATAAAGCATGTAATACTCCACCATCTAAAACAAATGCTAATATTAATGCAACAAAAGACAATATAAGACTAATTAACGTAACAAAATCCATATATGTACTCCTTTCTAATCTCCTATGTAAGTAAAATAGAGCGCATAATCCCTATATATAGTGATTTCTATCGAATCTTACTTCTAAAACTATTAGATGTCAATATTTTGTGCAAAAGCTAAACGTTTTCTTTATGGCAGAAATTCCTTATAATATTTTGATTATCAAAGCTTTATTTCATACCCTTACCATGTTATAATAATTCACAAAAGAAACAAGGAGTAACAACTACTTATGAAAAAATATAAGAAAGTTTTAATTAGGTTATCTATAGTAGTCGCAATTGGCTTAGTAATGGGACTCTTCTTTGGCGGTAACTATCTATATAATTTAGCTCTAAATCCTGACACGCCAAAGGACTTTATCTTCGACGCCGATCACAACGTATCGGCTGAAGATGTAAACGAAGACGAAACAAGTGGTACTGTATCACAAGATGATACAACCTGGTTACTCGAACAAAGTAATTATGAAGATTTTTATATCACATCAAAAGATGGTTTAAAACTTCACAACTATTTACTTCGTAATGATTCCACTGAAAAATGGATTATTGCGGTTCACGGTTATACCTCTGAAGGTAAATTAATGGCTCCTTACGCAAGAAAATTCTTTGATATGGGCTATAATGTTATCCTTCCCGATCTACGTGGACATGGACAAAGTGAAGGCGATTATATTGGAATGGGTTGGGATGAGCGATTTGATATTATTGACTTAATTCAATATATTATAGAAGATAACAAGAATTCAAAAATTGTTCTATTCGGTGTTTCAATGGGCGCTTCCACTGTTATGAATGTATCTGGTGAAGAATTGCCAAGTAATGTTAAGGCAATCATAGAAGATTGTGGTTATACCTCTGCGTGGGACGAATTTTCATATCAGTTAAAGGAATTATTTAGTCTTCCTGCCTTTCCAATGATGCATACTGCAAGTTTAATTGGTAAGATAAGAGCAGGTTATTGGTTAGGAGATGCCTCTGCGCTTTCACAAATTAAGAAATCCAAAACACCAATGTTATTCATTCACGGAGATGCAGATACTTTCGTTCCCTCTCATATGGTGGATGAACTATATAGCGCTGCTACGGTTGAAAAGGAAAAACTCATCATTCCTGATGCTGGTCATGCCAAATCAAAAGACGTAGAGCCGAAGTTATATTGGTCAACAATAATAACTTTTATCAATAGATATGTATAATTCCTTGCCGATCTCACTATGGCATAAAATATACCGAAGTACTATACTACTGGTTTTAAGTCATAGTGAGTTAGACAAGAAGTTTTTCTACATAATAAGAGGTTCTCTCTTACTACTATATTGATTAAGAGAATCAATTAAATTTTAAAGTTAAATTTTTTATCTTCTTACTTATAATCTAAATAATCCTCACACTATAATCAGCTAATACAAGTTTCACTTCTTCATCTGGTACAGTATTGGTAATAACGCCAATATAGTCTTCGAGATTGGAGAATGGAAAACTACCACTCACTCCGAATTTTTCTCCTAACATCAGTAAATAGTGTTCTTCAGAAATCTCTATTATTGTTCGCTTTGTACTAGCATCTTCCGATATGGTTGTACTTATCGATCCGTCCGAAAGATTGATTCCAGCACAACCAAGGAATGCTTTATTACAACGGTATTTCTTAATATTCTCACATGTGTAAGAGCCAATACTTCCACCAACAATTGGACTATAATCACCTCCTATGAAGATAAACCTCGTTTTCCCATTCTCAGGTATAAGAGTTGCTATCTCATACATATTCGAGATAATAGTTACCTCCATATTCCGTTGAATTACATACTTTGTTATAAGATATGATATGGTTGATACATCGAGAAAGACCGTCTCACATTCCCTTATTAATTCTACTGCCTTTTTCGCAACTACTTCTTTTTCTTCTCGTTTTTTGTCTATTCGATAGCCAAAGCTTTCACATGGAATAATTGAACTCTTCTTGCTAATTGCTCCTCCATAGGTTCGTTGTAATAGATTTTTCTTCTCTAGCACTTGTAAATCTTTTCGTATCATGCTTTCACTCATCTGAAACTCAATACTCAAATCCTTAACAAGTACTTTTCCCTCATTATTCAATTTATCGATTATATATTGGTAGCGTTCTTGTGTGAACATTGGTTATCTCCTTCTACTATGAATATAGCAATTACCCACTCTAAATGAAGTTTTATGCGCGAAGTTTGGATTATTTAATTAAAATTCGCTTATTAGTCTTTAATTTTACATAGTATAACACAAGTACATAATTATTACAATTGACAACTAGTAATATTCAGTATAGAATGATAATAACCAATAATAATTAATAACAAATGATAATTTTAACAATAAATATCTTAGCAATACTTCTCTAAACAAGATATTTCATTCTACTTAGGAGGCAACATGAGGAAGGCAATATTTTTTGATATCGACGGAACACTTATTAACTGTTTAACTAATCAGTATACTATGTCAAATAAGGTACAAGACGCAATAAAGATGGTACAGGCACAAGGTAATTATGCTTTTATAGCCTCTGGTAGGCCCTTCGCTTTTATTGATGAGAATATAAAATCATTTGGTTTTGATGGTTTCATTCTAGCTAATGGAGCTCACATCATAATTAATAATTCTACTATATATCAAAGTCCATTTGATAAGTCCTTCTATTATACAATCCTAGAAGAATTCAATACACGTCATATTCAATATATCTTAGAAAGTACAGAGAACTGCTATATTCCAGAGCAATCGGTTGAGTTTTATGATTTTTACAAAGGAATTGGAATTCCAACCAGTTCAATCAAGCGAAACCTCCCTCCAAAAGACATGGGCATACTAAAGATTGAAGCGTTATGTCCTACTGGTGATATAGCTAAACAATGCATTGACATAATTGAAAGCCACGAAGAATACGGTTGTTTTAAGAGTATTGATCCTCGTTTATTCGAGATATATAATAAGAAGAATACGAAGGCTACTGCTATCTTAAGAGCTCTAGAATACCTTAAAATACCCGTTGAACATAGTTACGCCTTTGGTGATGGTGATAACGACACAGAGATGTTATCTACCGTTAATTGTGGCATTGCTATGGGTAATGCTTCCGATTTTGTTAAATCTTTCGCTAAGGAAATTACAGACTCTGTTGCTGATGACGGGGTGGCAAGCGGATTAATGAAGTATGTACTTAATTAACTTGCTTACTGATTAGGGTGTCAAAAGATACCATAATATCTTACTTAAACTTCACACTTGAAGATTATGAGGTGTAGCTAACTGCTATATTATAAAAGAAAAGTCGATTCAAATTCCTTAAATCGACTTTTCTCTTTTACCTCTCTTGACTTTTTTGGTCTACTAACTCATCAATGAGTTCATAATATCTACTTAAACGATTACTTTTTTAAGCATAGTTTTACCTACACTATATTGATCTTGAATGTATACTTGGTAGTTTTCTTTAAACTCCTTTGTTTTTAACCTACTTATATACACTTCATCACCATTAAGCAGAATCAACGAGGATCGATCATGTTCTTTGACATAGGCAAAGTTAACTAGATACGACTTATGAATACGAAAGAATTCACAATCCTCAAGCCTTTGCTCAATTTCATTAATCTTATTATCTACTAGGTACGTTTTGTTTGTTGTAATTACTTTCAATTTTCTATCCAATGTTTCAAAATATAATATCTTTGAATATGGAATCTTTAAATACTTTTGCCCTTGCTTTAAAATAATTAATTTAGAAGATTTTTCTTTTCTCTTTTTTAAAAACGCTTCCAAAGTATTAATTAATATCCCCATTTTTAATGGTTTTGGTAGATAACGAAATGTATTAACTTCAAAAGCCTGATAGGCTTTATCCAGCCGATATGTAATATAAACGATTTCCGCCGTCTGATTACTTTGTCTTATTATCTTTGCTAACTCAATACCATCAAAATCATTATCCAGTACTGCATCTAAAAAGAACAAATCAAATTCTTCTAAATTACTATTTAATAAATCCCATGCACAGGAATACATAGTAATTGAATATTTTACTAATTGCTTACTAAAATAATCTTGTAATATTTTGCGAAGTTCTTCACAAAATATTAAATCAGTATCACAAATCCCTATCCCTATCATTCTTATCCCCCATTTACTGTTATTATCAACTAGGTTCATACGAAATGTTACAATACTATCCCTCATAGTACTGATACCTAATAAACGGTAGGAAGCACGCTTCGCGAACTTTTTATAGCTATGATTTTATGTTACCAAAAGAGTAAGCCTTATAAGACTTACTCCTTTGGTAACCAATACTATGGTTCCATTCCAGCAATTAAGACACCGTCATAATATACTGCAACCTTTTCGTTATCACCATAAGAATAATCATTACTTTGATCGTAGTTGCTCCAATCATTCTTAGCAGTTCTTGTTGCAGCTTCTAAAACAGCTCCTTCCTCTAACTGATCTATGGAATCAAATGTAATCTCAATATAGCTATCAGCTAGGTCAGTTTTATTATTCATCCTTACTATCTTTCCTTTACTTACTCCTATGTAACTTACATACCAAGGTGCTTTATTGTATGTAATTGAAACATTGTCACACCACACAGATTCCACACCAGCGCCATCTGATGTATAGAAATACCGAATGGATAATTTGGATAAATCAAGAGCCTTACCTTTTTTATTCTTTATTCTAAAATTATTCACTAAAGTATTCGTTGTAACAGATGCACCATTGGTATTACTTACTTCAATCTCAATATCGGAAGGACCTGGAGTTGTTTGGACCTCTTTTTGCACGAATACAGTTATGACTTTTGATGATACTTGTGTTCCTTTTTTCGTTATCGCCTTTGCAGTAAACTTAATAGGTGTTAGTTCACCAATTTCCGCTGCTTTTCCCTCAACAGTATACTCTACTTCATAGATACCATCTTGTTTTCCAGCCAATTCTGTAAACTTTTTACCATCTGCATAGAACTCCACTTTATCAATCGTTCCATTAACACACTTGGCAGAAGCTGTAATTTTTACCTTTTTCGTTACTTCTGTATATTTATCTTGATCATTTGGCGAAATGATTGCTATAGATACCTCTTCTATTTGACCTTCATTTCCGTTAGTAGGTTCCTTGCCAAATACCAGTGCTCCATCATCGTAGAGTGGTATATTCTCCGATTTAACAAGACTATTAGAAGTACTTGAGGATAAATCCTTGAATGATGGACTCTTTGTATAATCCCATTTACCAGGTGCAGTGATTCTGAATTGGATCTCACTTTTATGTTCACTTTTACCTCCTGGATAAATCTTTGCACCGGATAAATCAATATCAACATAATAGATTCCGTTCTCAGTATCCCAAGGTTTTAGTTGAGATACTTTGGCACTATGCTGGCTATAACTACTTGTTACCTTCATATCACTTGCTTTATTACCAGACGCGAGAACATCACTAATATCAACGAAGTATCGAAAACTTAATTGATCCGTTACTCTAGCTGGCCATGCTGTTCTGTTATAAACAACCGCTTTCAATTCTACGAAATTAACAACGTTTTGTTTATCCTGAGCATTAATACCAGCTTCAACAAATAGCTCTTCTCCTACTTCTTCAAAAGCATTCAGATTAAGGTCAATAGTTCCACCATATTCACCATACATCGACGCCATTAATCCAACTAAGCCTGCATTATAATCACATCCAACTTCATTTTGCTGGAAATCCGTAATTACATCATTATATCCATCATTACGGTCAGGTCCTCCAACTAATGCTCCAACAAGAACATGTCTTGCTTTGTAAGGTGCTCCTGCTACGTTATTCTCCCATGGTCCATGTGCAGTACGATGATGTGGTTGCGTAGGCGAAGTTTCATCATATCCTACCATAAAACTTCGTCCCGAACTGCCTAATATATAATCCGCTTGAGACTTAGCAAATTTCTTATATGACTCTGCCTTAATAGGGTCAGCTTGTTTCCAATTAGCATACACACTTGCTAAGAATGACTGATTGGCTGAATAACGTAAGCTTCCCCATTGGTCTCTCCAAGCTAATCCTTTTGGAGTATATGGAACACGCTCTCCATTCTTACCAGTTGACCAATAGTCAAGATTATTTTCAATTGCTTTCTTATAAATGGCACTATCACTTGAAGTATCATATTGTGCAATTAATAATTCAGCTCCATAATGTACATCATCCCAACAATGCGCCCATGTATAAGCGATATTATCTGTTTGTCCTTCTTTGCTCCAATATTTAGAATATTCTTTTGCTTTTGTTAGATAGACAGTTTCATCGGTAGCTCTATAAATCCACATACTTGCCCATGATAATTCATCGTAAAAATGACTTGAATTATAATATGCTCCAGCAAATGTATTATATCCTGTATCACTTTTCATTCTTTCTGCTAACGAGAATAATTCCTTCGCATGTTTTAAACATGTTGCCGCATACTCTGGATCTATGTCCTTATATATGATAGCACCTGATGCAAGAGAAGCTGCTGCCTCTCCACAAACTGCAGAGCCAGGCTTACTTAAATCCACCTTATATGCAGGACGCTTCATCTGCATTACTTCGGCGGCAGTCCAACTAGCGTGATCAAGCCCTCCATCTCCAACCTGACAATAATACACATCTTCTGTCGGGTGACACTTTATTAGATAATCATTAATCCATCGAATATTATCTAATAAATACGTATCTTGTCCGGTTGTTCTATAGATATCGGTACTCTCTAGATATGACCATGCCAACATGGTTGACGTATATGCCATTGGTAAATTGAATTTAACATGATCTCCACAATCATACATTCCTCCGGTAAGATCTAACCCTACGTCAGCCCCATCCGTTAAACCAGAATCTCCTCTCCAGTTATTCCGTTGATTTTCAGGTAATTTTCCTGATTTTTGAAACTCATAAAACATAATTGACTTTTGTAATGCATCACCATAGTCATATTCATTTGTCGTAGCATAATTATTTGTCTCTGATGCAGCTCTTGTGACAGGAGTTGCATTTCCTACGGTTCCCGCGAGAAGTGAGACACCCAAAAACATACTTACTGTTTTTTTCCAATTCCCCATAAGCATTCTCCTTTTTAAAGATGATGACGCCAATTTAGAAGTTCCAAATTGGCGAAATCACCTCACACATAATATCTACCACTTCCTATTAATCACATTAATGAAATAGCAATGTCCTTAAGAATACTTCTACTTCTTAATATGGACTCTTTCCTGTAACAACTTCTCCCTTATACAGTACAATTGCTCCAGATTTATAAGAATAATCATTGGTTTGATCAAAGTTAGACCAGTTGTCTTTACTAACTCGAACTCCCATCTCAATTTTTCCACTCTCATCTAAAGTCTGAGTCGTATTGAATGAGATTTCCAAATAATACTTATCTCCAGATACTTGTACAATTTTTGCTTCTGTTGCTGAATTCAGACTTATGTACCATGGTGCTTTCGATACAGTCAATCCAACATTATCTATAATTATTTTTTGCTCTGAAGGATTTTCTAATGTGTAGTAGTAACGGATCTTTACATCGGACAAATTAACCTCTTTATCAGTTGTGATGCTGAATTGTCCGCCAATTGTATTACTTGTATCTCCACCCTGGCTCTTAAAACCTACATTGATGTTTACGGCTGGTATTGGATTAACTTTAAACTGAACTTTAATCTGTACTGGCTCTGCACTTGCAGATACTCCATCTGTAGTTGTTGCAATCGCCGTTAGTGCAATTACTTTAAGTCCAGCCCCATCTGCCCCCTCATTCGTTGGAACAAAACTAACATTTCCTGAGGAACCATTGGTTTCTCCAATCTTTTTACCATCTGCAAAGTATTCTACCTTTGCAATAACCCCTTTATCAATTGAAGCCTCTGCCGCAACAACAATTGGAGCTTGTACATCCGTGTAGTCAAATATTGCTTGATTCTCTGGTGATACAATACGAACTACCGGTAATTCTGCTTTTGGCATATTAATTGTTATTGTTACAGTCTTTGAGGTCCTTACTGTATTATTATCTGCATAGGCGATTGCCTTTAATACGACTGTCTTCTTACCATCAACAACTCCTGTCTTGGTTGGAATATAAACAACTTCATAGTCAGCGTTGTTATCTTCTGCAAATTTCACTCCATCTGCATAGAACTCAACTTTTTGAATAGAGCCATCTGTAATTGATGCATCTGCTTTTACTGTTATACCATTTTCACAATTAGCCCAATCAAAAGTTGCTTCATTCACTGGATTCGTAATGGAAACAACTGGTGTTACCACATCATCTTCAGGGAAGAATTCATCCATTACACCAAGAGCGATAGCCGTTTCTGCTTGTGCCCAGAAACGATGGTATACCATAGAGAATGACAAATTATTATCGTAAGCATATTTAAGTTTTTGGAAATCTGGATCGTTTTCATATTCTGTACGAATAGAGAAGAAGGTAGCTCCTTTTTCAATCTTATCTCCGTTAGCCATTGTTCCACTATAATTATCAGGTACGGCTATTTTTTGGTCAAAGAAACGTTCTAACATTGTTGTAAGTTCTTGCTTATCACCAATACCTTTATCATCCTTATAATTATTCCACATACGATTTAATAATTCTTTTGCAACACTTACATAACCATTGTATGAGTTATCTTCTGTATATTTTTGCAAACCAGCAGCATAGTAAGTTAACGTGTTTGCAAGTGATGAGGTAACACCAATGTCATGTGTATAATTTGCTACAGTAACATGTAGATTCTTATTACCAGTATAAGTTCCTTGCCATGTATCTGGTTGACCAGACCATTTTAAAGTACTAGGAATTAAGTAGGTTCCATCTGCTTTTAATTGAACTTCTGAAACTACCCATTGTGCCCATTTATCAAGGATTGCTTTCGCTCTTTCATCCCCTGTTTGATAATAGAGTTCTGCTATACGTTGCATAGACCAGCACTGCATACCAAACCATTCGTTACTTCCTGGATCAGCATATACTGGTGCCTCCTCATATGCCATTCCATAGAAAGTACTTGTTCCAGCTGGATACTTATCATAGGAACCATTGTATGAGTTTGTAGCACCACCAGCAATTGCACCTTCTGAGGATTGTAGCCATTGATAGAACTCTAACTGTCTATCTAAACTCTTAGCCCAGTCACTTTGTGCTGTTTGCGATTTAGGAATAAATTCTGAATCCTCAGAAAGAACCCAAGCTGCAAAAGGATTTTGGTAACCAAAGTGATTATGGCTAGAGCCAATTCTCCAACTCCAACTACCATCCGTAGCACCACCCCAAGAGTAGTACCAAGATAAGAGATAATGTTCGGAATCTCGGCCACTTGCTGCTGTTGTTCCCTGTGCACCTACTTTCATAAAATACTTATCAAACATGGAATATCTTAAGTAGTCACCCATCTTACTAGCTTTAGAAACATAGGTTGTGAGTGATTGATTATCTTCTTTTGCCCATTCATTAGCACGATACATAGCTTGTACCACACGGGCATCTGCATCAGAAGCAATGGTATATCTCCATTGTTTTGCATAAGATTTATCCCCAGTAAAGAAAGGTAAGAAACCTTTATCTCCGCCCCATTTGAATGTTTCCCAAGAAGGATGTGGTATTGTTTCCCAAACAGATTCCTGCTCACCACGTTGGTAGGTATTGATATATGATGGTGTTGATACCCCATCTCCTCGTTTACCGTAGCCATAGAAGTTATCCACATCTAATAGCCAATGCATACCATACATCTGAGGTGTTCCATATGTATTACGAAGTTCATTGTAAAGCGGATCTTGTCCTACTTTAGTGTTAAATTGTAATTCACTTGGATAATAATCTGGTAATGGATATTCTGCAGCGTAAGTCGCCGGACTATTCGGATTATAAGTTAATTGGCCTGGCTGGTCTTCTGCTGTAGGTATATAATATTTCTCAATGGTATCCCATGCTGTTCCTATTCCCGAATAGTCTTTTGTTATTCTACCTTTCATTGCTTGTAACCAAAGCAAATAGCTTGCAGTTTCACTCGTTGATTCATGTCCATGATCTGGTGCCTCTACCATTAATGTTTCAACTGAGTGATAAGGGATACCTTGACTATTAAAATACCCATTATCCTTATCGTATATATCATCATATAGCTCAAGGAATCTTTGTTCATAGATACTTGGTGAATCTGCTTCTGTCGCATACGTAGTCGTTTGAGTGTCAGAATTTGTTTTTGCTACTGCATACATTCCACTAAATGGGTAAATACATTGTGTTACAATCAAAACTGAACTTAATAATCGCCTTTTCATACTTTTCTTCATATTATCTACTCTCCTTTTCCCTATTTTCCTATTACTTAGTTCTATAAAATACAATATTACCTATCGTCTTGTTTCTCCTTTCCTCCTTTCCTTCTGATACAAGAGCGATCCCCTCATTGGCAATCGTATCAAACACTTTCAGTAAAAAAGTATTCTATACTCTAAATGTATAATACTCTCTACTACTTAATAATAAGATATTTTTGGAATTTTTCAACAGTTATTGTATATTATGTATGTAATTTATTCTCATAATGTAAACCCAATTTAGTTTAATATATTTTAATTACTGATTATAGTATTAATATATTACACTTTTCTAATAATAATTAATTGTTAATTAGCTTAAACGATAAATAAAATAATGTTATATATTATTCAAAATATTTATTAAATCATTTTATCTTCTATTTTTTCTATAATTAACACTTCTTTCTACTATTATTTTACCTTTTTTTTACATTTTGTAAATATGGTAATTTATTACTATTTTTTCCTACCTTTCTTAGCTTTATATAAACCTACTGTTCCTCTATTAGAAAGAAAATTACCCTTTTAAACTGTGAATCATAAAAAAACTATTGGTCCTTAATTGAGATTTGAAGTATAATAGATATTTGACAAGCTTAATAATACGTAAGGATGTTAATAGGAAAGAGAACTTTCGTATTACAACTTTGAAAGGAGCATAGAATTTTATATGACAAAGAAAGATGTATTAGAGCTAAAGAGAAGATTGAAAAAAGACGAATGTACATTTACCAAACTATGCGGCTGTTATGTAAACGGCGAAAAAAATAGAATACTTAATCTAGAAGAAACCTTTCTAAATCTTAAAGAAGAAGAATTCTATAAGTACTTAGAAATTGCGAAAAGGACACTATCTGGAACAGTCGGTAATAATATACTTCAACTTGAGTTTCCACTCGAAGAAGAAAAGCCAGGTGGAAAACAACAGTTTCTTATGGGATTAAAAGAAAGTAGATTAAAAAACGAAGGTTTATTAGAATCCTTCTACCAATTAATTATCGACAATTACGATTATGCAGGTAATTATCTTATCTTAGTATTCCACGATGCTTATGATGTCATGACGAAGACAAGTGATAATAATAAATTAGACGAATCCGAAGAGGTATATGAATATTTACTTTGTGCCATCTGTCCTGTCACCTTAACCAAGGCAGGGCTTGGATATTTGGAAATAGAAAATCGCATTGGACCACGTAATCGAGACTGGGTTGTGAATGCTCCTGATACCGGATTTGTATTCCCTTCTTTCTCTGACCGTAGCACGGATATTCATTCCGTAATGTACTATACAAAGGATGCTAAAGAACCACATAAGGAATTCATGGAGTTTGTACTAGGTTGCCCTCCAAAAGAAACAGCTACCGAACAAAAACACGCATTTCAAAGCATAATTAATAATGCGGTTCGTGATGAGGAAAAAAGTAATAGGGTATTCATGGAGATACAAGAATCTCTGAACCAATTGGTGGATGAGCAGGAACAATATAAAGACACAAAGACGGATCCTGTTATTCTTACCAGTGATTCTATAGAGGAAGTAATTGAATCTTGCGATTTACCTGAAGAGATTTCTAAGACCATTAAGAACTCTTACGTAGAAAAATTCGGTGATACTCCACCAATTGTAGATCATCTATTAGATAGCAAAGTATTGGCAGCAAGTGCTCAAATCAGGAAAGAAAAAGCTCTTGTGGAAAAGGTTCAACAACTACAAGAAAAGTTAGAAGAAGTAACATCATTAAGATCAGATTCTTTACTGGATACTAGTTCTAACGATCAACAACCTGGAACAGATTTTGATACCGATCTTTCTACACAAGCCACAGAATCTCTCGATTCAGAAGATGGAAACTTCGATGTAATTCTTCGTGTTAAACCACAAAAAGTTCAAGAAATAACCTATGAAATAATAAACGGTAAAAAATGTATCATTATACCAATGTCCGAAAACGAACATGCCGACTTAAATGGAGTTACTACCTTTTAACAAAAAAAATGTCATAGAACACATGAAATCCATCTGTTCTATGACATTCTTTAGTTTACTACTTATTCTATAACTCCGCCTTCAATTACTAGATTATCTGGATTAGCTGCATCACCATATACTGGTGCTAATGTTTCTTCATAATTCTTATGGAAGAATTGTTCATCCGCTAAAGAACGTATCTCATCATTAATCCAATTCAGCAATTCTGTATTTCCTTTTTGTACAGCTGCAGCAATTGTATCTTGATTTCCAAGTGAATCTACACCAACAGAGAATCCTTTATTCTCAATTGCCCAAGCAAGTACTTCTGTATTGTCTGTTGATAACGCATCTCCTCTTCCATCTAACAAGGCATTATATGCTTCACTATATTGGTCAAACTTAAGAAGTTTAACGTCTGGATAATTCTCAGAAAAATACGTTTCAGCAGTTGTTCCCTTACTAATAATCAATGTCTTACCGTTTAACTGTTCTGGGTCTGTAATTAATGCACTGTCTGGTGAAACAATTCCAAGTGCTACCTTCATATAAGGTAATGCAAAATCAACTTGTTTTGCACGTTCTTCATTTACAGTAAAATTAGCAAGAATAATATCTACTTTGGCAGAACGTAAGTATTCTACACGGCTCGCAGCTTCTACTGGTACATATTTTACTTCAACGCCAAGGTCTTTGGCTATTCGATTTCCAAAGTAAACATCATACCCTTGATACTCACCATTCTCATCTACATAACCAAAAGGTTTCTTATCAGAGAAAACTCCAATTACTACTTCTCCACTATCTTTTATCTCTTGTAACGTTCTTGCAGTTGACTTTTTATCATCATTAGATGATTTCTTGCCACATGCAGTTAGTGCCATTGCTAAAACCAATACTACGGTTGATACTAAAATTAATTTTCTTTGAATGATACCTTTTTTACTCATAATAAATTCCCCTTTTTATTCTTATTTTTATTTAAAACGTTTGCATAACTCTTAACCTATTCTGCCTCAATGTTATGTACATTCTCAAAAGTAAACACATCCAAAAATTTTCTGGCACGGTCTGTACTTGGATTTGTAAAAAATGTCTCTGGCTCTGACTCTTCTACAATTGATCCCCCATCTAAGAATATGATTCTGTCTGCAATCGCCCTAGCAAACGACATCTCATGGGTAACAATTAACATGGTAGTTCCCTGCTTTGCAAGTTCTAACATTACATCTAATACTTCTCTTACCATTTCTGGATCAAGTGCTGCCGTAACTTCATCAAACAGCATAATCTCTGGATGCATACAAAGTGCTCTTACAATAGCAACTCTCTGCTTTTGTCCACCGGATAGTTGTCTCGGATATGCATTTACCTTATCTAGTAGTCCAACACGCTCTAGTAACTGCTCTGCTTCCCTACGAACTTCTTCTTTTTTTCGTCCCTGTGCTTTAACTGGGCCAAGTGTAATATTATCTAGAATATTCATATGTGGGAATAAATCATAACTTTGGAATACCATACCGATTTTTTGCCTAATGGCATACATCGCTTGCTTACTCTCACGTATATTCTCTCCATTTAATAGGATCTCACCATTTTGTATGGTTTCTAATCCATTAATACAACGAAGTAGCGTACTTTTTCCACAGCCTGAAGGTCCTAAGATTACAACAACTTCTCCCTTCTTCACTTCAAGTGACAGGTTGTTTAGAATGGTAGTCTGATCGAATCTTTTATCAAGATTCTTAATTTGTAGTATATTCTCTTTACTATTTGTATTCATGCATATCTCACCTCTAATCTTTCCATCGTTGTTCTAGTCTTCCAGCAAACTTTGAAAGTGGAAAACATATAATAAAATACATAAAGAATATCGTTGTATAGATTATGATCGCTGCTAATGGTGCTGTTAACCTAGATGCTTCTATTATCTGCTGCCCAACTTTTACAACTTCAACTACTCCAATTAAAACAACTAGAGATGTTGTTTTAATCATACGAGTTACAAGATTCATTGACTGAGGTATTAATCTACGGAAGGTCTGAGGTAAAATAACGTTCATATATAGCTGTTTCTCCGTTAATCCCAAAGCTCTACCACTCTCATACTGATGTACTGGTATCGATTCAAGTGCTCCTCTAACCAAATCTCCCATCTCCGCAGTCCCCCATATGGTAAATACTAAAATAGCAGAAAACTCTCCTGATAAATTAATATGTAAGGATTTCGATAATCCAAAATAAACTAAGAATAGCAGAACAAGTTGTGGCATGATACGAACAAATTCCAAATATATTTTCGTAATTACTCTTATTACCGGGTTCTTTTTAGTCATTATGAATCCTAGAAGAATTCCTAGTATTATGGATAGTAGAACTGAAAGTAATGAAATTCTAACTGTAATCCATAATCCTTCTAGCAAACGTATGAAATTCCTTCCTTGAAACAGTACATTAATTGCCGATTGCAACACGCTTCAACCTCCTCTCTACTATTGTAAATAGAATAGAAATAGGAAGTAGTATAATCAGATATGCAACCACTAATAAGAATAGTGCTTCATCTGTCTGATAATACAATCCAATTAAATCTTTTGCTACAAACATTATGTCTGCTAATGCAACTACACTAAATACGGATGTTTCTTTTATTAAGAATATTATGTTCGCTAAAAATGCTGGCATTGAAATCATAATAGCTTGTGGTAATAATATTGTTCTTACTACTTGCCACCTCGTGAGCCCAAGACAAAGCCCCGATTCCTCTTGTATCTTAGGGATTGCTTCTAGTCCACTACGAAATGCCTCTGACATATAGCTGCCTCCAAGGAAAATTAATCCTACAATAGCACATACCTCCGAACTCATTACGATTCCTATCTTCGGTAATCCAAAATATAAAAAGAATAATTGGATTAATAACGGTGTATTTCTAGATAATTCAACATATCCTCCTACAATCTTATGTATAATTGGAATCTTATAATAACGAATGATACTACACAAAAGACCTACAATAATCGCTCCTAAAATTCCTATTATCGCTAAACGTAATGTTAATTTAGCTGCTTCGACATAAAGTGGAATATATTCTTGTATAACCTCTATATCCATTAAGCACTTTCTCCCTTCAACCTCAATTCAAGCTAACCTATCCATATATTATTTATGTTTATTTATATGAAACTATTCAATTCCTTTCTGTAAAAAACTTACATTCTATACAATTCATATAGATTTGATATGAATTGTATGTTATATAATATATTCTAATTATTCTAAATTGTCAACCATATTTTTTATAATTTTTTTATAATTATAAATATGGATACTAAAATTGCGTAAATTATTCTATAATCCCCCCTTGTAATTGCTTTATGAATTGTTATACTAATTGTAAACGACATGTACATTTAATCTTTGATTGATATTATTAATTTCTTAATTCTATTATCTGTTAATGTCTTTTTCAAATGCTATAACGATACATAAGTTATAACATCTTATACTATCTTTAAATTACGAAAGCGAGTGAATTACTTTATGGAAAACAACAAACAAAAACTCCTTCAGAGTTCCTTAGGATCAGTCTTCACAGTTTTCAGTGATGATACCCTAGATGAAATAACACAAAGTGATAAGAGGTTATTAGCAGTTTGTGGAAGGGTAAAGTCACCTGGAATTATTGAAGTATTCGAAGGTGCAACCCTAGAAGATATCATTGCTTTAGCTGGCGGTCTGATTGGTACAGGAACATTCAAAGCAGCTCAACTTGGTATGCCTTTTGGTTGCCTTTTAACGAAAGATAATTTGCATGAACCTTTTGATTTTTCATTATTCGAAACTGGAATACGGCAAAGTATTATTATCTTATCAAGTGATGACTGTATTATCCAATATGCAAAATTCTACCTTGATTATCTCAATGGACAAATTAAATCTGGAGCCATTCCACGATATCTTCCAATTCAAAAAGAAATGAAATCCATGGGTGATATCTTTGATCGAATCTCTAAAGGACGTTCGAATATGAGAGATATCTTCTTTCTCCGTGAATTAGCAAATACTGTTATTGAAACTATTAATAAAAAACATAATGTAACAGAAGAAATCATTAACCACTTTTATGATGAATTAATTGACCATATTGAAGATAAATGTTGTTATACCTCTCAATGTCATCATTTGACTAAACTTAGAATAACAGACAAATGTATTGGCTGTAATGCATGTAATCGTGTCTGTCCAGTTGATTGTATTGAAGGTGGACTAAAGGAGCAACATTCCATTGATTATGTACGTTGTACACATTGTGGAGCTTGCGTTACCGCATGTCCTGTTAATGCAATTACTTATGGTGATAACAGTCTTCTCTTCTTACGTGATTTAGTTACACCTAGTAAAGTTGTTATAACACAGATGGCTCCATCGGTACGTGTTACGATTGGGGAAGCCTTTGGTTTTGAAGCAGGGGTAAATGTAGAGAAAAAAATCGCGGCTGGATTGCGTGCACTTGGCGTAGATTATGTATTTGATACAACTTGGGCTGCTGACTTAACCATTATGGAGGAAGCCGCCGAGCTTACCGACCGACTGAAAAGATACCTCGCTGGGGATGAAACCGTTAAATTACCAATCCTTACCTCTTGTTGTCCAGCTTGGGTTAAATTCATTGAACAAAATTATGCTGATATGCTAGATGTACCTTCTAGTGCCAAATCTCCAATGCAAATGTTTGCTTCTGTTGCGAAAGACCTTTGGTCTAGGGAACATAATTTAGATCGAGCAGATATTACTTCAGTAGCTATCATGCCTTGTATTGCGAAAAAATACGAAGCTTCTCGTCCTGAATTCTCTAGAGATTTAAACTATGATGTTGATTATGTCTTAACAACAAATGAATTAATAAAGATCTTTAAGGATACAGGAATTGATTTGAAAGAGATTGAAGATGAAGAAATCGACCAGGTTATGGGAGAATATACTGGCGCCGGTATCATATTCGGTCGTACAGGTGGTGTTATCGAAGCGGCTACACGTACCGCCCTAGAAGGGTTAACTGGTAAAAAGTTTGAAACTATTGAATTCGAATGTCTTCGTGGCTGGGATGGATTCCGTTGTAGCGAGATCAAAGTGGATGATGATTTGACACTTAGAATTGGTGTAGCTCATGGACTAAAAGAAGCCAAAAAGATGTTAGACAAAATACGTTCGGGTGAAGAATTCTTCCATGCTATTGAAATTATGGCCTGTACTGGTGGCTGCATAGGTGGCGGTGGTCAACCGAAAGCCAAAAAACGTGCTGAGACTCTAGAAAAACGTATGGAAGGCCTTAATAACATTGACCGCTCCCTCACTTTACGTAGGTCCAATGAAAATCCAACTATTCAAGTGATTTACGACAAATATTTGGATTATCCATTGAGTCACAAAGCACATGAATTATTGCATACGCAGTATTTTGTAAGACCTAAGAAGTAATTATTAGAACAGTCAATGTTGTTTTATTATTAAATCAGATATATTTCTAATAAAAAATAATTATTTGTAGATACTAACCTTGTGTGTAGGTTATTCCTATAATTTTTTGAAAAGGAGATATATTATGATATTAACAGAAAAAGAAACATCCGTAATCAACGATCTTATGACTCAAGAAAAAACTTGCATAGAAAAATACGGAAAATACTCTACTTATGCAAAAGATATGGAACTAAAAAATCTCTTTAGCACATTACAAGAAAGAGAACAACAACACTACAATTCCTTGAATCAAGTCTTGACTGGGACCGTACCTAGTTGTGATGTAAATGATTCGGCAGGTAAGAACTATAATCCAACTGCAACCTATACGATTGGCAAATCAAATCTAGAAGATAAAGACAACGATTGCTTCTTATGTACAGATGCTATTACAACTGAAAAATTGGTTTCATCTGAATATAATAGTGACGTATTTGCCTTCAGTGACACCAATATAAGAAAATTATTGGCAGATATACAGGTTGAAGAACAAAACCATGCCGAAATGATTTACAAATACAAAACCACAAATTCAATGACTTAATTAAAAATAAGTTGGCATACTAGATTTCCACCTACTATGCCAACTTTAATTTTATTTTTTATTATTTATTTTTATTTTTTTATTCAAAAGAGATTTCTAGCTCTACTGGACAATGATCTGATCCTAAAACTTCCGTATGAATCTTCGCACCAACTAAACGTTCATCTAAACTACTTGATGTAAGGAAATAATCGATACGCCAACCCGCATTCTTCTCTCTTGCTTTGAATCGATAAGACCACCAAGAATAGATTTCTTCCATATCAGGATAAAAGAATCTAAAAGTATCCGTAAATCCATTTTCCAATAACTCGCTGAATTTTGTTCTCTCTTCAATCGTAAATCCTGCATTCTTTTTATTGGTTTTAGGATTTTTCAAATCTATCTCTTTATGTGCCACATTCAAATCTCCGCATACGATAACAGGCTTCTTCCCATCAAGCTTTTTAAGGTAATCTTTGAACGCTTCCTCCCATTCCATACGATATGGCAATCTAGCTAATTCATTTTGTGAATTTGGTGTATAGACTGTTACCATATAGAATTGTTCAAATTCCAATGTAATTACACGACCTTCTTGATCATGTTCCTCAATTCCTAAACCATATGTTACTTCTATCGGCTCATGCTTTGTAAAAATTGCCGTTCCTGAATATCCTTTTTTCTTAGCATAATTCCAATATTGATTATAGCCTTCAAGATCTAATTCGATCTGTCCTTCTTGTAATTTACTCTCTTGAATACAGAAAATGTCTGCATCGACTTCTTTAAAAAATTCTAAAAATCCTTTTTGGACACATGCTCGTATTCCATTAACATTCCATGAGATTAATTTCATTTATCACCATACTCCTTTCCAAAATCTGAATCTTTGTTCAACAAAGGTTCGGTTGGAAGTTTCTCAACCAATTTACTTTATCTTAACCAACTAATTGTAGTTAGCTACATATAATACAATAGCATGATTCAACAAAAAAGTAAATTAGCGGAGTAAAGAATGCACCTTATGAAATGTCTTCCTCTTTAAGGGTTTTCATTTGAAGCACTGTTCTCTATTGTGAATATATCACCAGAATCTTTTTGATTTTTCAGTTTCTCGAGTTCTCTAAGTGCTTCTTCTTCTGTTTGATATTCCCCAATAACTACACAGTAATTGCCATCGCTTGTCCGAACAATAGAGGCACCTTCTTCTGCATATTCATCCCTTAAATTACTTAATGCTTCCCCTTGCATCATTGATTCACTTTTTAGATAATACACTTGATATGGTGTCGATTCTTTTCTCTGTAGTGAAATTTCAATCCTACCTGGATCTTCATATTCAAAGATCTCATAATCCACATCTTCCTCAAATTCTATAACAAACGAAATTTCAGAATCTCCTAATGTAATTATACGATAGACCTGCTTTACCCCACTAATTTGACTAGCTTCTTCAACAAATTGCTCATATTGGAAATACCTAACTCCAGAAAAGTTACATACAATTCGATATGGTGCTACTTTCTTTTCGATTGTATAACTTGGTACCTGATTTACCATATCCCCTTGATTTGAAAAGTTAATTATGATTTTCTCACCGTTCGTTGATGGCTGTGTACTAATTCCATCCGTTCTTACACCACCCTCTCCAAACTGGAAAGTCTTAACTAACGAACCGATTATCGGAATATCATCTAATGCAGCTGCAACAGCTGGTACTTGTATTATTAAAACTAGGGCAAGACAAGCTGCTAATACACCAGTTAATTGTTTATATACATAATTTCTTTGTGTTTTCTTCCCTTTACTAATAGATTGTTGTATTACATCATCTAAACTATCCGGTATAGGTATACTATTGTATTTTTCCTGATTATTAATAATTTTTTCCTCCCTTCTCTAATTTGAATCTTAAATCTTGAAGGATTCGATATACTTTACTCTTCACAGTTCCTTCAGGCATCTGATAGATTTCGGCTATTTCTCGAAAACTTTTATCCTCAAAAAACCTCAAAATTATAAAGGCTTTTTTCTCATCTTCTAACGTATCCAAAGCTTCATATAAATCCCATTGCTCTTCGCGTGAGACACTTGATTCTTGCATCACTTGTTCTGGTAGATTGTCCATAGGCAATACTTTACCGCCTTTTCTACAGTGATCCAGTGCTGTATTAATTAATATTCTAGTAATCCAAGTTTCAAAATAGTCTTTGTTCTTTAATTTCGGATATGAAATATATGCTTTATACACGGTATCTGATACGATATCTAATGCATCATGTTCATCTTTCACATAACAAAAAGCATATTGGTATAATTTCTTTCTCATTGGTTCAAGTTTTTCTTCAAATGTTTTCTTTCCCAAATCCATCTTCTCCTGAATTTATTGATAGAAATCAATCCCTCCAATCACAATACTTCCTGTATCCGAAGCAGGTGATATCTCTATCTTCTCGATACCATCTTTAGCCTTTATCTCCTTAAGTAAGTCATATGATAGTATAAATGAACCAAGTGGTGTGTAATGGTTATATTTTTTGAAACCATCTCCATAATCATTCACTTCTCCTTGTATAAACTGCAATGCTCGTTCCGTTTTACTAGAGATTCTTATAGTTTCTTCACCTCCTGCAAAATCAATTAACTTAATATCAATTGCTGTTTCTACATCTTCACCATTCCTATCATCTGTTGAATCCAAACCAATTAAGAAGGATATTCCGTTATAATCATAGAAATTATGAAACCCTATCGGTATCTCAATTGATACTTTACCTTTTTTCTCTGTCCATGCCATTTTATATAATGGAACAGGACTATAAGTTCCGGGTAGATTGAAAGCTCCCGATGAATCCTCACTTGTAATAACTGCTGCTTGCATATAGTTGAACTCTACCCCATCAGATATAACATCCTTCATTGATGCGCTTGGACGAATTAACTTTTTCCCGTTTTTTTCACTAAAATAGTATGCCGGGATGAAAGAATTTCCATACCTATCTTCAGATGCATTTATAAAAACGTCATTGAAATCTGCTTCTTTGTTATACACATTAAGAAAATCTACACAGTATTCCTTCAAGAATGATCTCTGCTCTTCTTCAGTAACATATGTTACATCATCATACGAAAACAGTCCTTTTTGATCCACATTACTATTGAATGGATTATGATCCGCATTCAGATAATACGCATACTGAATCGGACTTCTTCTTGCTTGATCATTGAAATATGCATAATTGAAGTAATTTACACCATCTTGTGTGGATACATCCGTATCAAACTGGGGTATGACTACTGCCGTTGGTATATCCGTATACGTATCATGAAAACCATTATTCTGCGAAGGTGCAACAGAAATTGCACTCACAAACGCTATATTGTTGAATTTATTACTTTCAATAATATTGAATATATTCTCACCGCCCCTAGAATGACCAATAAGATTGATTTTTGTTAAATCCCCTTTTCCCTTAAGAGAATATGGGTATAACTTCTCCCCCTCTATCGCTTCTTTTACTCTTCTATAATTTTCTTCAAAGATAATCATAGAACGTTCTAACTCATTTCCTTCCACTGGTTCAAACATATAAGCGCGGTTAACATTAATTGAAATCGCTAGATAGCCTTGGTTCGCTAGATGTTCAACAAGATACTCAAACCCTTCTGCATATGGCTGTCTCACATCACCGTCAATTCTATGGGAACCATGAAGAATAAATACAACGGGTGAATTGTCTTCCTTTGGAATACCTATTGCTCCTTTAATGGGCGATGTAATCTCTACACCATTTTCTTCAAACACAAAATCCCCCATATCATACGTTCCCACAGTAACTTCATTGTTTTTATCATTGTTTTCATCATTCTTATAAACATAACCTATGATACAAAGAAATACTACGAAACTTACAATTGCAAGGCTACTTATCACTAATCCTTTTCTTTTCATAGCATTCTACTCCACAACAATGCAAATGACACCATAAGATTCTAATAAACTAATCTTTTGATCATTCACTGTCCAAGAGGTACGAATAACTCCACTTCCCTCTTCAACTAATTCTCCATCTGCCTGTTGCCCTTCTCCTAAGAGTGCAACCATCTTGTCTTTATAAGTATTATAATCATTTTCATTCAATGTAACCGTAATATTAAAACATGTCCCATTATCATACCCTACTAATATCTGTACTTTTTCACCTAATAAAGAAACCTCCTCATAGGTTCGATTAACAATAGTTCCATCTTCATTTTTTTCTATAAGACCTTTTCCTAAAAGTTCGTCTGCTTTGTCTTCCGTCTTCCCATATAAGTCTGATAATCCAAGTAGCAACTTCTTATCCTGTAGGTTTTGTTCACTTTCTGATTCCAATACCCCATCTAAAGCATTATCTTCTGAGTCAAGATTTGTATTTGAATCACTAACCTCTTGATTTGATTTGTTTGATCCATTTATATCATTACTCTGTTTCGCGCAACCCTGTAATACTAAAACACTTAAACTACATACCATAATGAATCTTAAATTTTTTCTCATATTTTTCATTGTACAGATACCGTATTATCCTCTCTGTACTCTCCTTCTGAATATTAGACGTATGAAAAATGTAATTGGATGAAATAAATTATAACTTTATCAAATGTAAAAAATGGCAACCAATTCATACACAAATTGGTTGCCATTATAGCTTCTATATATCCTTCTTCTCACACCATTCACTCAAAAAGCACTTATCACAATTACACTTTCTTGCAGTGCATATACTCCTACCATGATAAATCAACTGAAAGTTAATACGATTCCAATGTTCCTTCGGTAGAACCTGCATCAGTTCTATCTCCACCTCTACTGGATTCTTTCCTACTGCCCATCCTAGTCTCTTAGCAATTCTTAACACATGTGTATCCACCGTTACCCCTGGTATTCCATACGCATCTGCCAAAAACAACGTAGCTGTTTTTCTTCCTACACCAGCTAACTTCACTAATTTATCTATAGTTGTAGGAACCTTACCATTATACTCCGTAATGATTTGATTGCAGCATTGCTTCATATTCTTCGCTTTACTTTTGTATAATCCGATGGATCTAATACAGTCTTCTATCTCTTCTAGAGGAGCATCTGCCATTAGTTCTAATGAAGAAAATCTATCCCAAAGTCTTGGTAAAACTTCATATACTTGCTTATCTGTACTTTGTGCACTTAACATAATTGCAAGTAGAAGTTGCCAATCTGCATTATGTAAGAAACCTTCCTTTGTTGTTCCATATTCCTGATCTAATATAGCTAATATCTGTTGTACTTCACGATCTTTCATAATATCCCTCACATTTACAACTAACTATTCGTTTCTTTAATCTGATAACGACCTTTTCCAGATTTCTTAGCCTCGTATTTATAGCTATTATTTATTCAACAACTTATCCACCGTAATGCTTTTGAATACTTTCTTCTTTGCTTGCACAATTTGATAATAAGCCATTCCATCTAATATTTTAATCTCCTTAGGTGCAATATTCAAGGTATAGATTCCATATTGATCTTGATAGTAATAATGATCTGGATCTTCTCCATTACCAAAAGCAAATAACTTATAATTCTTAGCGCTTACATAGTCACTTACTCCAAGAACATAACCTTCGTAGGACTCATATGATTTCTCATCCAGTATCATCTTAACACTGCTACCACCAGTAGCTGCTTTGAAGAGATAAGAGATATATTGATCATCTGATAAAGAATAGTACACATTATCGGTTGTCACTTGATGTAGTTCTACACGAAAGCTGGTATAATCTGTTGCTGGTTCTCCTCCCGCATTCACACGGTAGTCGCTGATTTTCTTATGATCGAAGGAATCAAGCTTTGTTACCTTTCCTTTAAAAGAAACCTTCATTACATCCGTGGTACTACTCTTGATTGTTCCCTTATTCTTATTACATAGATAATATAAACCATCTTTTCCTACTGTCAAACTATCTACAGAAGTACCTGTGATCAGTTTCTCCGTCTTCTTTCCACCTAAGGTCATAGAATAGATTATCGTACGTTTGTTATTCGTATAATAGATACGATTATTTGCGATGACTGGCTTAAAGTTATAATAGTTTGTACTTGTAGTACTAAGGACTTTGTTCGTTCCCTTTTTACCAGTAACATGAATCCTTGCGATAATCATCTTACTGTAACTCTTATAATATGAATAGTATACGTAATCACCAACTACTCCAATAATCTCTCCTTTGTTCACGGTTACTAGGCACTTTGTATTCTTACCATCACGTCCTACCCGGTAAATACTATTCTTAGCTGTTTTATTATCTTTAACAACATAATACACATATTTATTCTGAACATAGAAGTTCTTTACTTCTTTCGTCGTCAACGTAGTTGTCTTTGAGGAACCAACTTTCTGTGAGACTAGTTTATAGCTAGATCCTTCTGTCCCCTTTTTATAATATAGATAACCTTGATCTTTTACTACAAGCGAAGATGACTGTGCTACATTCTCAGCAGCTTCTACTTTCTTGGGAATAAGATTAACACTTGTAATGGTGCAGACAATTAACATTGCCCATGCTATTATTTTTTTCATTTTTTCCATAAGTTTACCTCCAATCTAATTATATGATAAACCTTGATTATGTCAGTATTTTGGCATTTGTATGAATGATTTTACCAATAACTAACTCGTTCATCTAAACCGATATTGGTTAACTACTTTCATTAGCCCCCGCCGCAAACTTAACCATCGTAGCAATTTCATCTGGTGTTTCATGCATCCCTGATTCAATCCATTTCAAATACGTATTACATAAAGCTCCCGCATAATAATATAACTCATATCGAGAAAACTTCGATGTCGGCAATACGTAAGTGTCCATATAGCTATTCAAAGCATTCATTATTACTGCATGCATATTGGAATGAATAAGCGTTAAGATGAATAAACTGTACTGTTTAAAGAATGTAAAACAATGACAGATATGCTTATAATCATGAAATTCCCCAATATCTGTACGTGTTTTTGTCTCTTCCATATAATCATTCACGATCTCATACATATAGTCCGACAGAACTTCTAGCTTAGATTTATAGTATTTATAGAATGTCATTCTGGATACATTGGCGTTGTTAACAATCTCTGTTATTGTTATTTTCTCGAATGACTTATCCTCCATTAACTTAAGTAATGATCTTGCAATACACAGCCGCACATGCTGATTTCTATTGGTAAGATTGGCTCCGCCTTCTGATACTCTCATATTATCACCTTTTTTCTTAGATCAATGTTTCCACCGACCCTGATATGTTTACATTATTGTACCTTTTGTAAATTGTATCACATTATAGACTGTAGTACAATGTAATGTAGTATTAAAAACCACATTGTAAACATTTGTAAGCACTCTAGTGTTTACTAGATTAGTTTGGAGGTAATTATGAAATATGGTATTGTTGTTGACTCAGGATGCGACTTGATTCGTTTACGAGAGGATGTAACTGACAAAATAGATTTTACAAGATCACCATTAAAGCTTGATATTGGAGAAAAAGAATTCATTGATTCCTTCGACCTTGATATTGAAGAATTTATGAAGGAGATGTACTCTTATAAAGGAAAGACAGGAAGTGCTGCTCCAAGTCCTGACGAATGGCTAAACGCATATGAGAAATCAGAGAATGTATTTGCCATAACCATTACAGGAACGCTATCAGCTAGCTACTCAAGTGCTGTAATCGGAATGGAACTTTTTAAAGAACGATATCCAGAAAGAAACATCTATGTTATAGATTCCAAATCAACTGGTCCAGAGATGTCACTTATTGTTCGTAAATTAACTGAATACATGAAGGCAGATATGGATTTTGAAGATATCTGTGAGAATATAGATGATTACTGTAAGCATACGAATCTACTCTTTATTCTTGAATCACTTGATAATCTAGTTAAGAATGGTCGAATCAGCCGATTAAAAGCTAGCATGGCAGGAATACTTGGTATTAAAATTCTAGGGATCGCTAGTGAAGAAGGAACGATTGATTTATTACATAAATGTCGTGGTAAAATGGCTGTTTATGACAAAGCAATTGCAGAGATGTTAGAGAGAAATTATCATGGTGGCAGAGTTGTTATTGCTCATTGTTTTGCTAAAGAAGTAGCTAACTATGTTGAATCAAAAATCAGAGATAAATACCCCGATTGCGATGTTGAAATCATGAAAACAAGTGGCTTATGCAGTTATTATGCCGAAAAAGGTGGCTTATTAATAGGCTTTGAATCATAAAGACTATCCTTATCATTAATCCACCAATTCTATAAGAGATAACCATCGTTCTCTCTCCCATAAGAAAGCAATTCCACAACCAACACTAAGGCAGTAGAAAATGGTTTAGATAAACCTTTTGCTACTGCCTTTTCATCTATTCTATTCTATTACCCCTCAGTCACAGTTCCTTTCACATGGAATATCTTATCATATTGTGATTTGCTATCCTTAAAGATAACATGACTTACATTAATGACCGTAATATTCTTAAGTTTAAGAATTGTCTGTTCAATCTCTCTTGCACGTTCCATATCAAGTGCTGCGAAAGCTTCGTCCATGAATAGGACACTTGCTTTTGCTAACATCGCTCTTGCAATAACGATACGGCTACGTTCTCCCCCTGAGATATTCTTTCCATTATCATATATCATGGTGTTAAGACCATCTGGTAGATTTTCTATGAAAGAAGTTAAACCAGCTACCTCGATTGCCTCTTTAATTTCCTCATCCGAATACTCTTTGTATAAGGTAATGTTGTTCTTCAAGGTGTCTTCAAAGATAAACACCTGTTGTTCTACATTGGCAATCAATGAGAAATAATCTTCCTTCTTCACATCTGCTAATGGCTTTCCATCAATTATTAATTTTCCCTCTGAAGCATTATAGTATTTACGAAGTAATTTCAATAATGTAGATTTACCACCACCTGATGGACCAATTATTAGATATTTTCCATTCTTCTTAATTTCCATGTTCACATCATGAAGTGTCTTTGCTTTATCTTCCGCATCTTCATATGCAAAACCAACATCTTTTAATTCAATCTTATCTGTAAATTCGTGCAATGCTATATTTTCTTCATGTTTATTCTTATTCAATAAACTCTCATTAATCTTCTTACCAAGACCTTTAGAGGCAAATATTTTAGGCATTGCTTCACTCATCATCATAAGCGGCCAAGCAATACGTTGAATTGCCTGCGAAACTGTTAAGGCTCCTGCTGCTGTAATATTGCCTTGAATCGCTTGATAAGCTAGATAGCAAAGCCCTAGATATATCATTAAAGAGAACGAGCCATTCTGCAATGCATTCATGAATGTATATATCTTTTCAATAACGTATCCCTTATGCTGAATCTCTTCACTCTTATCATAATAATCACTCGTAACCTTATCTTGAAGATTATTACTCTTAACAATATGGAATGCGGATAATACTTCTTTAATATAGGACGTATATCCATCAAATTGATCGCTTCGTTCTTTTACCTTCTTAGAGACTGGTCTTGACAATAGCATAGATACCACTGCCGTTAGCAAGGTAATACTTACTGCAAAACCAATCATTCCTTTACCAACTGTAGATAAAATCCAGACAGCAACACAGAAGTTGGTAATACCATTGAATACAGTGAATATACCGTCAACAAAATTTGTATCTAGAGTATTGCAATCATTTGTCAATCTTGATATATATGTTGCTGTATTCTCTTGTTGGAATTCTGAGATATTCTTCTTAAATATGCCTCGAATATAATATCGCTTCATACTTAGATTGGCATCTTTACGAAACCATGATTTTGTTATGGTACCTAATAACCCTATAGGGATTAGCAAACATGCTTGCAACAAAAATCCTGGAATCTCTGCCTTAAGAGTAGCCATATCTCCTACAAGTGCATAATCTAGGAATCCCATCATCTTAACAAATACCACACCATCTAAGATCGTACCAGCTGCAAGACAAAGCAAAGCTATTATAAGTTGTGGAAATGGTCGTAGTACTCTCTTTAGCATGTAACCACCTCCCCAAAATAATCTGCTGCAACACTTTGTAATACTTCACCATTCTTGATTTCTAATACGTAATCATATTGTTCCGATATACCCTCATAGTATCTATGACTAATAGCTACTACAGTCTGTGGCAGAGATAGGAATACCTTCTCTATCTCACGTCCAAGTTCTTCATTCAAACTTGAAGTTCCTTCATCAACGAATAAGATCTCTGAATCTTTGGCAATGGCTCTTGCAATAGAGATTCTTTGTCTTTGTCCTCCAGAAAGATTCTTGCCGTTTTCTTTTAATACCTGATCTAAACCATGTTCTTGACTTGATACTAATTCCGATAAATCACAAGCCTCTACCGCTTTTTGAATCAGATTATCAGGAATCTCCTTATATAAGGTGATATTATTTCGAATCGAATCTTCGAACAAGAATACGTTTTGGTATATGAATGATACTTTATCATGAAAAGTACGTTCTTTTATTCTCTTATAATCTACGCCATCCGCTAAGATCTGCCCATCATAGTTATCATACGTCATAGATAGTAAGTTCATTAACGTAGATTTGCCTGCACCACTAACACCTTTGATTAGATACTTCTTGCCTTTTTCTATCACAAAATTGGCATGTTGTAGAATCTCTTTGTCTCCATAGTTAAAAGACACGTCTCTTACTTCAATTTGTTGATTGATAGTGAATTCTTCTGTCTTTTCATTATCACTTTCATCTACTGACTCACTATCTTCTTCATCGTCCTTGGTAATCTTCTCATAAATCTTCGCAGAAGCCTTGACCTTATTCCATAAAGGGAACGCTTCAATCAGATTAAATGACATCATCGCTCCTAATTGAAATACTATTGCTGCATTTGTTAATGTCATTCCCTTATTAAAATTAAGACATAAATATAACATCAGAAAACAAGAAATAACGTAACCAATTACATTAATTAAGTTTTTCTGGCATTCCGCAAAGATATTGAAGATATATTTCCTAAGCTCTAACTTACGCAGTCCATCTAAACTCTTATGTAAGAATTTATCGTCCATACGGTTTAACTTAAGTATCTCAAGACCTTGAAAAGTATTATTGATGTTAGTCGTAAATACTTCATTTTGCATTGATACTTCTTCTTGTAATGTCACTGTTTTCTTAGAGAAGAAATGAGATATTATATACAAGATTGCTGAAGCAATCACCATATATCCGGCTAACACTGGTTCTAAAAAAAGTAATGCAATAAAACTTAGAATAAACATTCCCGTATTAATTAAGAAATTTAATAAGCTTACAAAAAAGCTCTCCTCAAATGTGTTAATATCATTAACCAAATTAGATAAGTACACATCTTTAGATTTTCTACTAAACTGCTTAAATGACATTCGCATGATTTTATCAAATGCCTGCTTTCTTACTTCAAGAATAATATCTCTCATAAATCCAATACGTAGTAACCTTGAAATAATAAAATTAACTACGTTATATAGCCCTGCTAAGATTGCAATCCAAATAATCTTATTCAAATCAGCATCTGCACCTTGCTCAATAACTCCCAATATAACAGAGAATGTTATAATCTGTACAAAATGATCTACGATAAACAAAAATGAAGCAAACAGATACTGTACAAACTTTCCTCTCTTATTCCATAATAGCTCTCTCATCGAATTCCCCCTCACTTTCAGTTAAATAAGCTATATTCTCCCTTGCAGTGTATATACTACCATAAGCTATTCTACAATGCAATATAGTATTTAATAAAAGTGACAATTGTCATATTACTATGTGTATATTGCATGTGCCTTGGCATAAGGAATCCCAATTTGAACTACAATTTTTGGATCTAGTGCTACTATCTACATTTCTTTCGCGTAATCTCTACCATAAGATTCTTTCTCCCATGAGATAAAAACCTCTAATTCCCAATAATATCTTGGAATTACTGCCTTTTTCTCATATCCAATACTACGATAATATTGCTGATCCCCACCTAGCATACCTGTACAAGTAGGAGATAGTTTCATAACTCGATTAGCTGCTTCATGTAGGAGTGCTGTAGCAATCCCTTTTCGTCTCTCCCACCATACCACTCCAAGCGGTTCCAACTCACAATATGGCATCCCATCAACATACCAGATAATTGCCATAGCAACTGGTCTTTTCAATTCATCAAGAACGCAGATATCTAGGTCTTTTCTGTAATGTTTCATAAGGCGTAAATCATGAAAAGCTTGCTCCCCATGTTCACATGCATAGTCATCTGCTCCATATCCAAAAGATAATCTATGTGTATTAGAAAGATAAAAATCTGGTGTTGAATTTCCATCTGCAAAGGTATACCCCTCAGGTAGTTTGACCTCAAAAGACTCTTCCTTAAAAGGTAGAATGTATAATGATTCGCCCCATTCTTCTTTTGTAAATCCTGATTTTCCAACCAATTCTAATAGGGTTTGATTCCATTCTGGCACATGAAGTTTTACATATCTTGTCCGTCTATCCTCTTTTATTCCAGATGCATTCGTCTTAGCAAATCGAATCATCTCTATTAAAAGCTCTCTATCTTCTCCACGATCCTGTGAATCAAACAGGAAGAAAACCTCGCCATCATAATTCCCCTCATTCATTACAGCTGCAACGATTTTACCATCTTCTTTGTATACCCCAACTGTATGCTCAAAGGCATGATAACGACCTGTGAAAGCGGGATGTAATCCAAACACAAACTCTTGTCTACTAAGTCCCCAAACAGGATATTCCAGGTTATAAGATGCTAATACCAACTGTTCAATCTCTTCAAAATCTTCTTTCTTATAAAAACTAAATTCATAACGCACTTGTATTCCCCCTAACATTGAATCATAGTTACAACGATTATCTATCTACACTTGTATATTCTAGCATAGCAACCCTTTAACCGTAAATGACAGGAACAATTATAACTGTTCCTGTCATAGTTCTTAAATGTTAAGTCAAAGGGATTAAATTAATACCATACACTACACCCTTATACCTTACATCATTATACCTTTCATCATAACTTCATTGCATTATAGCGATTTCTTCCCTTTGTTTTCTTCTTATATTCAATTGCTTCCTCTGGGCATCTACATATACACGCCATACAATGAGTACAATTACTTCCCCACTGAGGTTTTCCCTCTACTAACTGTATATTATTTAAGGGACATAACTGAGCACATTTACCGCAACTAATACATTGATCCGTGCTATGAAACCCCTTCGCACTGACAAACATGGAATAAAACATCGTGTTAATTATTCCACTCTTCGTTCTTCCCATGAATGGAACTTTCTCCTCCTTAAGTTCCCTGCTATTCTTAATTGATTCTGCTACAAGGTTAATATTCTCCTTTGCCTTCTCCACGATTACTCTAGCTTCTTCATCCTGTGTCGGATTGTACATAACAATATAATTGTCTGGCATCACAATAGCGGCAAATCCCTTAAGATTAAAGTCCTTTTCTTTGCATAGTTTCTTCACATACTGTATCGCATCTCCAGTTTCTGCTCCGCAAGTCAGTATAAAGTAAACATCTTTTGTTCCAGTAAATTGTGTGTTTCTTATATATTCTTCTATTACCCTTGGTATCCTCCAAGCATATGTAGGACAGACAAACACAAATGGGTTTTCCGATTGTAAGGGATCACTTGTTCCTTTTTTTAATTGCTCGTTCATTGACACGATTTCATCCTTCGTAATTGATTGAATCATCTCTGCCGCATAGCTACTATTTCCTGTACCTGTAAAATATAAAATCATATCTTATCTCCGTTTCTTTATTCTCTCACAATTATATCATAAGCCTCTATTTTTCTGCAATCATCGTAAGCCACTCAGTCTCATTACTATCTGATTCACCAGTTAAAAGTCTACTTTTCCTTGACATAAAAATACCCCCACATAGGACTTTTATATTTCATTGTCCTATATGAGGGTAGCATATCACTTTTGCTGTATTATCTAAATTTTATTCTGAATCAGTTCCATTTGCGTATTTCTGATTGTACTTGTCTAATGATAATAGATTATCATCTTCTAATTGTTGATAAACATTGTTGTAATCAGAAATTGATAACTTATCATCATTATTTAGTTTTTCTTCTTGAGCTAATACAGTTATAGCGGAAGAAAATATTAGTATTATAGTTAACGATAGACCTAAAATTATTTTTATATTGCTACCTCCTAGTAAAAACGTCCACCCATAAATAGGTTGATTTATAGTTAGTTTTATTATACACCAAATACTGTAAAAAAGCTCAATAAAAATTTCATTCTATAGACTACTCCATCTACAAATCTTATCCGCAATTATATCAATAGAAACAAAAAGAATAAACCCAACAATTGAGATTACTATAATTCCAAGATACATATCAATATAATTAATTCTTGACCAAGCATCTAGAATATAATAGCCCATTCCATACTTTGTACCATATGCCTCTATGAAAAACAAGATGGATACTGCTGTTCCAAGAGACACTCTAATATTAGTAAGTAACTCTGGTAGAATCGCTGGTAATGTGACATGACGTATAATCTGTCTCTTATTAGCTCCCGCACTCCTAGTCACTTGATACATGGTTCTGTCTATATGTGATACACTATCTCTAACGGAGACAATAACCTGAAAAACAATAATCAAAAATATGATTGCTATCTTAGATCCATCGCGCATGCCCCATAATAACATAGTAACTGGCAACAGCGCAGTCTTTGGAATTGGATAACTAAAATAAATCAATGGATATAATATTTTATTTGCCAGTTTTGAATAACCCATTAGTATTCCAATTGGTATCCCGACCAAAAGTGAAAGAAGCAGTCCTAATCCAATTCTTTTTAAACTTGCTCCAATATGAATATATATATTATCTTCAAAGATAGTAGGAAACTGCTTATAGACTAGAATAGGATTCGGAATAACATTAATATCTAATAGTGTGGATGCCAGCCACCACAATAGATTGATTAATAAAAAACCTTGTACAAAAATTATACCATGTTTAATAAGTCTATTCACTTGTCTGTTCCCCCACTTCTGTCTTAATCAATTGCTTTCGCAGTAGTTGTTTTGCAGCAAGGTACTCTAAACTTTGTGGGCTCAGCTGTCCAAAGTAAGGATTATCCATCTGGTGTTTGATATTACCCCTATCTGTTCCCATAACGATTATTCTATTCCCTAGATAAAGAGCTTCTTCAATACTATGTGTAACTAATACTGTGGTAGGTTTATGCTGATTCCATATCTTTAAAAATAACTCTCTCGCTTCTTCACGAGTGATTTCATCTAATGCAGAAAACGGTTCATCCATCAACAATAGATCTGGACGCATAATAAAG
Source organism: Clostridiales bacterium (assembly GCA_018372435.1). Lineage (GTDB taxonomy): Bacteria > Bacillota > Clostridia > Lachnospirales > Lachnospiraceae > Anaerosporobacter. The sequence goes on from JAHAJA010000007.1 coordinate 75,560, forward strand.
GCTCTTGCAATTGCAGCTCTTTGCACCTGTCCACCACTTAATTCTTTTGGATATTTGTGAAGTAACTCTTCAATGTCTAGAGACTTATAGATGTTAGTTATTTCTTTAATTCGGCTCTCATTCACCTGTTCTTTACGGATTTTCAACGGTAATAAACAATTCTCTTTTACCGTCTTCCAAGGAAGCAATCCGCAGTTTTGTGGAATAATTCCAATCTTATGAATCTTCGGATTCAAGGGTTTACTTTTTTGTTCTTTTACATAGACTATGTCTCCACTTGCAGAAGTTATGGTTCCAGCAAGCGTATTGACCAAGGTTGATTTACCGCAACCGGAAGCTCCTAGAATCACTACCGACTCTCCCTGTTCTATCTGTAAAGAGAAGTTATTGATCACGTTTATTGTTTCTTTTTTCCTCTTATAGTTTATGGATACATTTTTCAATAGAAGCATATTCTTCACCGCTTAATCTAAGATTTTATGTTACTATTCTAAACTGCAACTATATTATTTAGATACATCATAAACTAATTGATCATAAGTAAGTGAAGAACTACATAATCCCTTTTCACTTGCCCAAGTAATCGCTGCTTCTACTCCTTCTTTTGATGGAAGTTCATTCGTTCTGAATTTTCCTAATTTGATTTTTCCACTCATCTCTTCTGGATATCCTGCTGCTTCAATTACAGCTTCTTCGTATTCTGAAATATCAGTATTATTCATATACTCAACAGCTTCATTGTAAGCTTTATAAAAATCGCTAATAGCATCTGCTTTTTCGTCTATAGCAGTTTGTGTGAAAGCACTAATTGCAGGATATAGGCCATATTCACTGGCGCTACCTAAATTAATGGCACCACTTTCAAGTGCTAATGAAGCAAATGGTTCTGGCATTAAACCAAGATCGATTTTATCATTACGTAAAAGTTCAAATCTATCTGGAATTCTATCTACGATTTCTTTTTTTACATCATTACTTTCAAAATTATTACTCTCTAATATCTTATCTAAAGTGTAATCAATTAATGTGTTCTCTGAGATAGCGATACTTTTACCCTTAATCTGGCTTATATCTGTAATTCCTGAATTCTTACCTGCAAGAAGAACAAAATCACCATCAGTACTTCCAGTAATCTTAACATCTAAATTAGCATTCTGATACATACATACCGCAATAAGATCTGCCAAGAATCCGTCTAATTCTCCTGCTTGCAATGCCGCATCTCTATCTTTTGCTGACTTAAAAACTTCAAACTGTATGTCAAGATTATATTTGTCAGCTAATCCGTTTTTTTCAATCAATACAAAAGGAATTGCATCAGTTGAAGATATCATCCCAATACGTAACACAGTTTTTTCTACTGCATCTGAATCTGGTGTTTGTGTCTCCTCAGTTGTTTCTGTCTTCTCTACATTATCCTTTTGATTGTTATTATTCGTCTCATTTTTCTTTGCACATCCAGTAATTAAGAATACCATTACTAATAACAATGCAATTACTTTACTATTTCTTTTCATTCTAGTTCTTACCTTTCCATCTCTTATAATTATTATTATCTATTCCTATACAATCCAGAGTCTTTCCAACTATATGATTAATAATATCCTCTAATGTTTTAGGATGATTGTAAAACCCTGGCATCGCTGGCAAAATTGTCACTCCAACCTTTGAGAGTTCATACATGTTTTTTAGATGAATGGTTGAGAGTGGTGTTTCTCTCGGTACAATCACTAATTTTCTTTGTTCTTTAATCATTACATCTGCTGCACGAGTTAACAGGGATTTCGTTACACCATTTGCTATCTCAGCCATAGTAGACATAGAACAAGGAATAATAATCATACCATCGCAGCGGTATGATCCGCTAGCAACTGCGGAGAACATATTATTATTATCTTCTAAGGTAATCGTAGTATCAGGAGATTTGTCATTCCAAAGCTTAATTTGCTCTTCTAAGACAACTCCTGTTTCATACTTAAGCACTTGACTACCATGTTCCGATGCTATGACATGTATTTCTATTTCATATTCCAGTAAAACTTCAATTAAGCGAAGGAAATAGGCACTACCACTTGCTCCGGTAAGCCCTATTATAATTTTTTTCATACTATACCTCGAATTTTATATAAATGCATCTGCAAGTCCAAATACTAGTAAAACAATACTAACAATTTGGTTGATACTGTAGGATGCTATATTAACGTTTGTTAGGTTTGTAGGTGATACTATCTTATATTCTGCAATAAATAATCCGGCAATAAGGAATAAGCCTAGATAGTAAATAATTCCGAATTGTGGAACCAATATTCCAATCACTAATAGGCATAATAAAGTGACGATATGAAAAAGTTTGGCAATCAACAAAGCACCTGCTACACCAAACTTTGCAGGAATGGAATGTAGCCCATTCTCTCTATCAAAATCATAATCCTGAGAACCATATATAACATCAAACCCAGCAACCCATAGAGTATTAGCAGCTCCCATAAACAATGGAACTAAGCTCAATTCCCCTGTAATCGCTAGCCAAGCACCAACTGGTGCACAAGCACAAGTAACTCCCAGTACTAAATGGCACAAATATGTGAAACGTTTACAATACGAGTAGATAATCATTAAGAATAGGGCAATTGGAGACAGTAATAAACAAATCCAGTTCAACTTGTATGCACCAAATAGCATAACTAAAAAACATACCGCTGTAAATATAATTACTTCTGTTTTTTTCATCTCTCCTTTTGGTAATTGGCGCCCAGCAGTCCTTGGATTGCGTGCATCAATCTCCGCATCAATCACTCGATTAATGGCATTGGCACCTGTTCTGGCCCCCATAAAGCATACTAAAATACATATCAAGGTTGAAATCTCAGGTAACCCCTTTGCTGCTATTACCATTGAAACAAGTGCAAAACTTAAAGAAAATATTGTATGTGAAAACATAACAAGTTTACCATACTCTTTTAATTTATTAATTATTTTCACCAATACCATAACTATCCCATCTTTCATCTACCATTTTTTTAATATCATCACTCATCTTAATATCATTTGGCCAATCTCTTGTTAGTCCTTCTTCTCGCCATTTTTTCGTAGCATCAATGCCAATCTTGTTATCGATGACCGTAATATCTCTTTTGGCATCTATATTATTAAATACTTTCCACATAACAGTAGATAAGTCATTCTTATCAACATCATCATCAACTACTATCACAAATTTATCAGGATTATGATTTAAAAACTCAACAGCTGTATCTCTTCCCTTATAAGGCCTGTCCTTGTTAATGGTAAGTATCTGATACGAGTTGGTTACCTTGTTGTCCTTCACCTTATTCGTCACAGTACAATCAACGCCGAGTCTGCTACCATACAATGCCTTATCAGAAGAATGGTCTAATGCATCTAGTGGTCCTTCTGATACTATTAAACTCTCCCTACCTTGCACATTACTTAGTACTGCATCACGAACTTCCTTCAAATTCTGTACATCAATTGTTTCATCAACCACCACAATCAATTTCGTATACATCATCTGGCCCATTCCCCAGATGCTACTCATTACTTTACGCGCGCAGCCTGGATACTTATTACGTATAGATACGATTGCACAGTTATGAAATACACCTTCTAATGGTAAATTAAGATCTACTAATTCTGGCATTTGCATACGAAGTACTGGTAAAAAGAGACGTTCTGTCGCCTTAGCCATATAGCAATCTTCCATCGGTGGTTTTCCTACGATTGTAGCTGGATAAATTGCATTCTTTTTATGAGTAATGCAAGTAACATGGAACTTAGGATAATAATCTGCCAACGAATAATATCCCGTATGGTCACCAAAAGGGCCCTCCAATACAAGATCCTCTGATGGGTCCACATACCCCTCTAATACTATTTCTGCACTACTTGGAACATAGATATCATTGGTAATACACTTCACCATTTTTACATTTGATTTTCTTAACCACCCTGCAAGCATCATCTCGTCAATCATCTTTGGCATCGGTGCAGTCGCTGCATAAGTAATAGCTGGATCACATCCTAATGCAACGGATACTGGCATTCTTGTATTATCTGCAGCATAGCCCTTAAATATCTCTGAGCCATCTTTATGCTTGTGCCAATGCATACCAGTAGTTGTTTGATCAAGAATCTGCATACGATACATTCCTACATTTTGTTGCTTGGAATAACGATCCTTTGTAAAAATCAAAGGAAGGGTAATAAATCTTCCGGCATCTTCCGGCCAACACTTTAATACAGGAAGAGTATCAAGATTCACTTCTCTTTCAATCACTTGTTGGCAGGAACCTCTAAACCTACTCTTTATAGGGAAAACATGAAGAAGGCGAAACATACGTGGAATACTTTTTATAAGTTTCTTGATGGATAAATAATTGCTTAAATCTAGATAATTAGCAATCTCGGTACCGATATCATCCAGTTGTTTCGCTCCAAGTCCCATACTCATTCTCTTATAACTTCCCATTGCATTAATTAAAACTGGGTATTTAGAGTTTTTTACATTTTTGAATAGTAACGCATTTCCGTGTGCTTTTGAAACACGGTCAGCAATCTCCGTAATTTCTAGATCCGATGAAACTTCTTCATGAATCACGTCTAACTCTCCAGTTTCATCTAACGCTTTTATAAAATGATGTAAATCTTTATATGCCATCTCTCTCTTCCTTCATTGTTCAATAACTAAGTTAATAAGTTTGCATTCACATGTATCTACATAAAAAGACGCATATACATTTAATTTTACAACAATATTCTTATATTTGCAATGTGATTTTTTGAGGGCTACATCGTAGAGAACTCGGAGAATTTTCTTTATTGGTATAAAGCTATTGATGTCGATAAGTATGCAATGTATAATATTACCATATATATCAATTGTTTTAACAACGAATAAATTTAGAATGGGGGGTATTGAAATGAAAAAATATGAGTATAAATGTGTGTTCATAGGTGGTGGTGCAGAAAAAACCTCCAGAATACTAACTGAATACGGAAAACAAGGTTGGGAATTAGTATGTATATGGTGGGCTTGGCATTACTTAAAAAGAGAAGTGGAAAATTAATAAAAGACTATAAAAAAAGTAAATAAGTGCTACTACACGAACGATTTTTAATCGTTCGTGTAGTAGCACTTTTCAGTTTCCTTATTCCTTGCGTAAGATATCTAAGGTATGTGAACTTGCTCCTAATAACTCTTGTCTCTCACATGTAGATAGATGATACTTAATGAATAGTTCAAAGGTCTCTTCTTCCATTTCATTCAAAACAGGTCTCATATAATTTGCTGGACCATCGGCTGCAATTAACTTGATTCTCTGTAAACCAACTTCTTCATCTAATTTGTTGATATCATCGATTCTTACATAATCATATAAATCTTCCGGCTTTGAAATTACGTGAAAATCTTCAGTTAACTTTCCATTCTCTATACATTCTTTGATATTGTTTTCTCTGAAGCCATGTATAATTACACTATATTCATTCATAATATAGGCAACCAAAACCACACCACCAACTTTAGTAACTCGCTTTGCCTCTTTCAGTGCCTTTAGCTTGTCTTCATATTGGTATAGGTGATACATTGGACCAAATACTAACGTCATATCAAAGGTATTATCTGCAAATCTTGATAAATCGAGTGCCGTGCCTTGCATTGCCTTCACAGTGCTTTTTTTTGACTTTAATATACCAAGATTATATTTTACAAGTTCAATAGCCGTAACATCATATCCCTCATTAGCTAGTTGTACGGAATATCTTCCAGTCCCTGCCCCAACATCTAAGATCTTAGCACTTGGCATGTCTTCTAGATACTCGTGAATATATTTCATAGAGGTGATATATTCCACTTGTCCATGTCTTCTCGTTAATCTCTTATCTTCACAAAATTTATTATAATGTTTTTCTAATTCTATTGTCATCTCACTACATTTCTTTCTTTAAAAATTATTTTTCTTGTTACAGTAAACTTTATAGTCCTTAATAGTATACACTGCCTTTTATTAAGATACAATCTGAAATTATAGTGAGCTTGTCTTAGATTCTAAATATTCTCCCTATATAAAGAGACCTAATATTTTGTTTTTCTGTTTCCTTGATACTTTATCAAGTACATTTCTATAGGTGTATCGAAACCAGTACTTGTAATTTTCAGGATTGTTTCTAAGTTCATCCAATATCTCAAAAACATTCATCCACTTCCATGACATAATTTCTTCTTTATTTGGTTCAGGTACTCCATAGTAAAATCCTATATATACATGGTGATACTCGTGCTCATATAAAATATCACCAGGTTCCATTCTATAATAAAATTCAGATAGCTTGTCTAATTTACAATCAAACCCAAATTCTTCTTCTAAGCTTCTATGAACGGCTACTTCAATAGTTTCATTTTCTTGAGGATAACCGCTACAAGTATTGGTCCAAAGCCCATCTGAGTTATACGTATTAACCGCCCTTTTTTGCATTAATAATTTAACATTCGAGTCAAATATAAAAACTGAAAATGAATCCTTCATACCTTCACACCTTCCTAATTTCTTTACTATTAGTTCAAATATTCCTTTTTCCAACATCAATTATATAATTAATGACGAAAAAAAGACCATGACGCAGAATAAACAAATATGTTCACCAAACGTCATGGTTAATGTTATAACTCTGTAGTAATATAAAAACATAAAATAATTGAGGAGGTATTCATTATGTTAAAAAAATTAAAAAATTCACTTGTTGTACTTTTTTTATTAGGGGCTATTGTATTACCTCTTAGTAATTCCAAAAACTTTAACAACTCTACCAATAATCAAAATACAAACACAGTTATGCAGCTTTGTTTACCATCTGATCAACATGATATAAAGTAGTATTCGTTCTCTATATCCTGTTCGAAAATCTCATAATACTGTATCTTAACCCATTCGTGAATATCTTTCTTTTTAAGTAACTTTGCTAGCAAGAAAGCTTGTAATAATATTTTTTTACAATCTTTCTTGCTTTCTCTAATATTAACTAAACATTCAGCTTTAACTGCTAATAAACCAGTTAATGAAAAACCCTCACCTGCTGACAGACAGTAATGAATTCCATCCTCGCTTGTTTTCAAGGATTCCACATAGTCTCCAATACGGCCTTGTTCATTTGCTAAATTATAACACGTAAGAAGATATCCTTTCAGATTATTATATAAACCTACTGTATCTTTCTCATAATTGTTCTTAACGATAGACAATATTCTGATTTTCTCATTACTATCTCCTAGTTGCCCTTTGGCATTTCCGATATTATTCCATATTGTTGTCTCAGTTTGGGTTAAGGGCCATCCTTCTAAACAATTAACTAATTCTTCTTCCGTTAGCTGCGATCTTAGTTCTTTTCTTATTCGATGAGGAGTTTCGTTAATAGGGGCAGTTATTCTAAGAGCTTCTAATAATCTCTCTATTAACGCTTCTTGAGTTATCTCTCCCTTACATGCCTCTAGTAAGGACCTACTTCTTAATATGAATTGCTTATTAACTGCTTCTGATTGATTGAGTTTTCTCTCTAACAATAGGAGTACTTTCCCAGCACCCTCAAAATCATAGCTTTCCATATGCCTTCCAAAATCTCTCCTTAGCACATGAAGTTCATAATCATTAGATTTTATAAAAGGGTAGTACCGAATTCCTTCCCTTCCCATATAAGTCATCAACTCTTCATAATGCCTGTCAGTTGGCTTTCTCCCCCCTTCTATTCTTGAAACAGTTAAAGGGTCACATACGTCGCTTAAATCTTCTTGTGTGATTCCAAGAATTTTACGAAGTGCTCGAATCTGACTACCAATAACATGGCCATGAGATATGGGCGCTGGTATCAAAATCTTCTCAGCCCCACTTTTTTCAAGATTCCCTATAAGTTCCTCTAAAACTTGTATAGCAGAATAATAGAACTTCTTATTCCTAGTATAATCATTATCTTCCCCATTAAGGGCATAATTTAGCTGTATATTTAATAATTCCGCTAAATAAGTAATCCTACTCTCTTTGATGAGGATATTAATTGCTCTATCACAGATATATAATTCTGCAAATCTGTTTTCATCCACTAGTTTTTCTGCTAATAATAACGCAATTTTAGGATATAGACGTACTAATTCTTCATCATCTAGTACATTCTTCTCGATATACTCAATCAGATTGAATAAGATGTTAATTGATTCACTTCTTTTTCCTTGGGCATACAAACTCTCTGCTAACAATATAATAAGCATTATCTCCTCATCATGCAAAAGATAATCTAACATCTCATCTACTTTAAATTGAGTAAATGTTTTTCGAAGCCCCTTATGTATCAAGTCAATAACATCTTCCGAATTTACATCTTGTGTAATTGCCAAAACAATCTTCACCACACAACAAAATTGCTCTAGAAGTACATTTTTGCTTGTATTTCCTATTACTTTTTCATACTGCCCTAATAGATCTAAAGCTTTGTCATACTCTTCTAATAATAACGATTCAAGTATATTCCTTCGCAAAAATACAGCTTTATATTCAGCCATGGTATAGGATATTCCAAATTTATTAATGGAGAAACCCAATCGTTGAAATAGTGCATCGGTTAATAGTTTTTGTGGTGTACACTTGCCACTTTCTATCCGTACTAATGCTGCTCTGTCGCATAGACCTCTGCATAATTTGCTTTGACTGATTCCCTTTGATTCTCGTAAACCTTTAATTAAATTTCCAATATAATTTTTATCTTCCATCTTATATGCCCCTTATAAGTAATCAGCTACGGTTTCAATAATACTAAATATCAGAACGCAAAAATAGTATATATTTACAATATTATAATATTAATTCCCTACATTGTCCATTTATATCTGCCAATTTAACATAATATAACGAATGTAATAAATAAAGGTAATAAAAATCACTTGCAACTCTTAATAAGTGCAAGTGACTCTTTAACTTATATTTTTGTTTTTATATTCTTTGTTTTTATATTCTTCTTTTTTACTTTCTGCATTATTACATTCTTCTTTTTTGCTTTCTTCCTTTTAACATTCTTCATAACGAATCCACTTCTTGGCAATGTTGGTATCTGGTTCAGTGGAATACATAAATCTTGATTTGGTACCGTATACTCTATTTTATTCACCAAATAGTCAGTAAAGACCATCATTACCTTTAATGTTATCATATCACCGGCACATCGGTGCCCCGTATGAATATTTCCACCGCCTTGTGGCATCAAATCATATAAGCACTTTTCACGCTTTTTAAACCTCTCTGGATTAAATGTATACGGTTGCTTCCAAAGCTTCTCATCATGCATCATACCATATAAATCAAGCATCACTAAAGTGTTCTTTTTGAATACGCAATGATTCCATCTAAAGCTCTTTATTACTTTTGCTCCAATGAACGGACTAAATGGATAATACCGTCTTACCTCTTGACAAAACATCTCTAGATATATGGGGTCTTTCTTCTTTAATTTCTCTTTACATTCTGGATTTTCATATAGTGCTACCGCAACAAAAGTGATGTATGTGGCAATAGCAATAATAGGGCGAAGTAGATTAATCAACTCTCTTGCTGCAATCTTTATATCTACAAGTTCACCATTTATATCTTTGCACATACTCATCTGATATAAAGGTGTTCTTTTATCTACTGCAAACATTCCCAATCTAACTTCTTTAATAAGTTGTTCTATCCAATGTTCGACACATTTTCTAGAACGTTTTCCCTTTCTATAAAAAGAACCTATTCTGCCAAAAGAGTAGATCATATATCCAAAATCCTCTAAGAACTCTTTCTCTTTTTCTTTTGGATAAGGAACAGCTGTCCATTCACATACACTTAAAAACAGTACCTTTTTGCTTTCATCAAACAATTTGATACTCTTCTTCTTTTCCCACTCTTTCGATTGACGATCTAAGTTCTTCAAACATAACTCTATTAATTGTTCTTCATATTCAGGTGTTAATAAGGACATGAACAAGCTTTTTCGTTTTAGATGCTCTTTCCCATCTAGTCCCTGAATAGCATTCTTACCAAATAATGTTTTCTGAACACGCATAGGCGCTACACCATGCCGTATGAAATATTTATCATTATAGAAGACCTTTGCTGCCTCTACGCCACTTAGAAAGATGACTCTCTTTCCTAATACGCGTGAAATTACAATTGGTGATTGATACTTTTTAATGCGATTTTGAATAAATGGATATCCTTCTCTGATAAGATCTACAGTATGGTCAATCCCTTTTTCTTTTGGAATTCCTTGATTCGTTGGCATTTTAATTCCTTCTTTCTCTTATATTCACTATTCTTCGTAACGTAAGCTACGCTAGATTCGCTGTAAAATCTACTTTGATTCTTATAGTATTCTATAAAGTTCTCTCCCATATGCAAAAAAGAAAGATGTTTGCCATTATTTATGTTTTAACTTGATTGTAGCAAATTATGTTAAGCCGTTATCCTTGCTACTTGGTTCTATCCACTGATTATATATTGCTACTTTATTACAAAGATCAAATAACGTCTTACTCTCATCCTCTGTAAGAGCACCTAATAGCTGGTTTTCCCAAGCGGTTACAATCGCTAATACCTCCTCGCGGATTTCCATCGCCTTTTCGGTAAGATATACTCGGTAGATTCTTTTATCCTCTGAATCTTGCCTTACATCAACATAACCATTGTCAGATAACTTACCAATGGCTCGTGTAGTTGTTGCCTTATCAACATGTACAATCTTTGTCAACTCATCATGTTTTAAACCATCTTGTAAATATAGCTTTACAAGAAATTGAATTTGCCCATATCCTATATTATATTTTGCAAATTCATGTGATAAATTAGTTACTCCATTACGATAAAACAAACTTATAAAATTTCCTACCGAAGTAATATCATTTACGTTATGCTTTTGATCCATAATAATAACCTTGCCTTTCTTAAAGCCTGCAAACTTTGGGCTACAGGCACTAATTTGCGTGTGAAAAATCTTGATTTTTCACACTATGTTCCTTTATACGTACTTTTAAACCTAGTGATCAGGTATTGATTTGTTTTCTAATAATTTGAATTCGTGAATGATTACACCTAATGATAAACAAGCAGCCAGACTATCACAGATAGGTCCCGCAATCCAAACACCTTTTATCCCCCATAAACGTGAGAAAATAATAAATGCAGGGATTAAAAAGATTACTTGCCTTGTTAATCCAATAATCATTGCCTTCATAGGTTTTCCTACCGCTTGGAAATAGTTGGACGTTGCCATTTGAACACCGATTATAGGTAGTGCAATTAGATATACTCGTATACCATTCAATGCAATTTCCGTTAACTCAGGATCATTGTTAAACATCTTGATTAATGTTTCTGGAATAAGTTGTATCACAAGTGTACTTATTACCAATATAACGGTACACCAAAATAGCCCTACCAAATACGTTTTCTTAGCTCTATTGTATCTTCCTGATCCATAATTATACCCGATGATTGGTTGTGCTCCCTGGTTTAGACCGAATATAGGTATAATAAAGATACTACAAATTGAAGTAATTACTGCCATTGCCCCAATAGCCATATCACCGCCACTAGCAAACAGTGCTTTATTCGAAACTACTTGTACCAAACTTCCCGCTAATTGCATACAAAATGGCGCAAGACCTATCATTAAGATACCTTTGGTCGTCTGATTATGAAGATGTAGTTCAGATAGTTTGATTTTGATAGATGATTTCTTACCTTTCGTAAAGTAGAAAAGTACCCAACAAGCTGCTACTAATTGAGATGCTACCGTTGCTACTGCTGCACCTTGAATTCCCATATCTAATCCAAAGATTAAGATTGGATCAAGTATAATGTTAATTGTTGCCCCTATAATCATAGTAAACATACCAACCCTTGGACTACCATCTGAACTTATGGAATGATTCAAACCGAATGCACACAAGTTACAAATCGTACCAATTAATAGCGGTCTTAGATAAAGTAGTGCAAACGGCGTTGTGCGATCACTACCACCAAAAAGATGTACAATAAAAGGCGCTAATAAAGTACCTAGCGTTGCTACTAATAAACTAGCAATTACAATTAATAAAAAGCCATTGTTTAAAGTTTTTTCTGCTTTTCTCTTATCCCCTTTTCCAAGTGCCAATGAAATACTAGCAGATGTACCGATTCCAACTAACATACCGATACCTGTAATAATATTCGTTATAGGCATTGTAATTCCTACTCCAGTAATGGCCAATCCTCCGACATTAGGAATTTGCCCAATGTAAATACGGTCTACTACATTATACAACATATTTACTAACATACCAATAATTGCAGGCACAGAATATTTAACTAATAGTTTTCCTATTGGTGCTGTACCTAGGATATTATCATTACTTTGTTTCATGTTTTCTCTCTCCTTTTTAATTAGGATTCTGGTGTTAAGGTCACCCGAATCCAATTAGTTGTATGCGCAACTAATATGGTATCACATTTTAGTTGCGTGCGCAACTATAAGAGAAAACTTGATAGAATCAGAAAACGCACCCATCTTATATTATATGAGTGCGTTTTTGATTTCCTTATTCAATTCTTAATTCACACTATAATCTATCCGACAATAAAACGAATCTTATCTGGTGAGGTTTCAAATCTCACTTCCGTAAACATCGTCTTCTCTTCTGTTTCACCATCGATATGTACGAATTGTTTTCGTCTCATCTGGAATACTGCCTTCTTACAACGATATATATGGATACCAGGACAAGTAACATGTTTGCCTTTCTTAGCACTCGGTAATATACTTAGAACTCTACTTCTAGTAATATTCTCTGCCACACATAGATCGATATATCCATCTGTAGCATCTGCTTCTGGGCAAAACATAAATCCACCACCCTCGTACTTCTGTACATGTACCGATGAAAAGAAGATTTTATCGAAGGACTTAACTTTCTTGTCATCTATGATTATCTTCCCTTTAATATACGGAATACCTGCTAACTGTTTTATTGCTACAAGCCCATACGTAAGCTTACCTATTCTTAAGCGATTCATTATCTTTTTAAGTGGAGAATGATTTACCTCATGGCATACAGCCGCATCAAATCCGATTCCTGAACTAACAAGGAAACGCTTACTCTTACCTCCGTATGTAGCAACTCCATAATCCAGTCGCATAAACTTCTTAGGATATATAATCTTATGCACTTCTTTAAGATAATCTTTTGATATATTCATACCTCTTGCAAAATCATTGCTAGAACCAATAGGGATATATCCTAATGTTACTCCATTAATGCATAGCAAACCGTTTAACACTTCATTCAACGTTCCATCGCCACCTAGTACAACAATGGTTGGAGCGTCTTCCTTATTACTAGTAATCTGATTCGCAACCCTAGCTGCATGTCCAGCTTCTCTAGTAAAGTACTTCTTATACTCAAACTTTTGCTCCCTTAGATATCTTTCAATATCGTTCCATATTCGATGTCCCAATCTAGACTTCGCATGGGAGTTAATTATAAAATGATACATTGCGTACACCTCATCTATAGATTCTATAGTAAATCATTACACTACCTTGTTGTCTACGAACTTTTCACTATACTCTTTCTTTTCTAACATAGTTCTTATAATTGCTGTAATCTCTATTATATTCAGTTTTTCTTACGTAACAATCTATGAGATTAACGCTAAGATCATCTCTTTCTTCGCAAGAACAGATCCCTGTACCATGGCAGCACTTCCACCGCCCTTTGCACCTAGTTTTTCTCTTAATATCGTAGCAATCGTTCGGGCATCTTCCGTTCTACTACCAATATTAAAACGGTAGCCCTCTTCGTCATCTCCTGAGAAGATTCCACAGATTCCAGAATGCTCTGTTACTAATTGATTTACAGCATTACGCATAACTTGAGCGTCTAGATTATCTTCAAACATATATACATTTACTTGATCCTTTGGAACTGCTTCTAATTTCGCCGCCATAAGCTCCTGTTTAGCAACAGATACTTCAGTTTTTAGTGATTGATTCACATTCTTTAATTTAGTAACTGCTTCTACCAAAGAATCTTGGTTTGCTGATAGGGAAGATGTAAGCTCTGATAAGATTACCGTTTTCTGACGATATTCTTCTAATGCACGGAACCCACATAGAATACTAATTCGGACTCCACCCTTGTAATTCTGCATATTCAGAATCTTTAACATCAAAATCTCACCAGTTCTTCTCACATGTGGTGCACAACAAGCACACACATCCACACCTGCAATGGTGACAATACGTACTTGTCCATCTATTTCAATCTTGCTACGATAGTTCAAATCAGATAACTCCTCTTTTGACGGAAATGTCACTTGAACTGGGATGTTTTTAAGAATCACTTCATTTGCAGCGTATTCAATATCTGCTGCCTCCTCTGCAGTTAATCCTCCATTAAAATCCATCGTTACAATCTGATCACTTAGGTGAAATCCTACGTTATCGTACCCAAACTTCTTATTCACTAATCCAGAAAAGATATGCTCTCCTGAATGTTGTTGCATATTGCTAAAACGATGTTTCCAATCGATACAGCCATGTACTTTTTCTCCCACTTGTAATGGTGCTTCTAACGTATGGACAATAACATCATCTTGGATTTGAACATTGATAACAGGTACCTCCTGAATTGTCCCCTTATCTGGACTTTGTCCCCCCTCTTCTGGGAAGAAGAGGGTTTGATCTAAGATAACTTGGTAAATCACCTGTTGATCTAACTGGACTTCTTCACAGGATAGTACCGTCGCTTCAAACTCTATAGCATATGCATCCAAATCATACAATTTCTTTGTTTGCTTCATCTCTATTAATCTCCTTTGTTTCTGGTCTCATTCACATTGATAATGACATTTTATCGCAAACAAAGAAATAATACCAGTGTAAATACTGGGGAGTAATCAAAACTCTTTTGCTACATTCGTAGCTCTTATTATTGCCTTATTAAGAATTGCCTCTACATCTTCTGATTTATCATCTAGCATATCCGCTGCTATTGTTGTAAAATCAGTAATTCCAAAGAATGCAAAAACAGTTCTTAAATACCGATCACCCATCTCATATTCTTTCGCTGGACCTTCTGAATAATTACCCCCTCGAGATACTATGTGAACTGCTTTCTTCCCTTTACAAAGACCTACTGGTCCGTTTTCTGTATATTTAAAGGTAATTCCACTAGCACATACATAATCAATGTATGCTTTTAAAATAGCAGGAATACTTAGATTCCACATAGGAGCTGCAATAATGTACTTGTCTGCATCAACGAATTGATACACATATCTTAGTATAGAATTCTTCCTAACTTCATCGTCTTTTTCTCCTAATAATTTCTCTAAATCTTCTGGTCTTAAAAAACCAATTCTTTCTTTATACAAATCTAATACAGTTACCTCATCATCAGGATTATTTTTCTTATACTCTTCTACAAAACGATCTGATATCTTAAAAGTTCTTGAATCCCCATCTTTTTTAATATTTGCTTTAATGTATAATATTTTTTTCATCTTGGTCTCCTTCTAGTATATCTTATTGATAGGGTTCAAATGTCAAAAGGTACTAAGCAATATTGTAATGAATACTATGAAATATTTATTCATTCAAATATTAACCTGTACTTGTGTATCATCAAAATAGCTAAGCAAAACTCTTAAATGACCTTTTGACATTCGAACCACATATAATCCCATCATAAAATATAGAATACATAATTCATCTAAAAATATACTATGAAAGATTTTTATTTGAGAATGGTTCCACCTAATCGCCAGATTGATATATTCTGTTCTCCTTCTTCTTTTAATACTTTCATCCAATACTTAAATGTATCTCCATCTGCGCACCATACTTCATGGGTCATGTTTTGTTTCGTATAGGTAAAAACTATACACTGACTCTGTTCGTCACGGTGAATATTATCTCCCTCTGTCGATTGTATCTCCATTGCCTCAGCCATGGTTACTGCTGCCGTAGTACCATCAGAGGAAAAGTCAAATCCCCCCGTTGCAAGCGCATACCCTCGGCGATTCGAAACCTTCCTCATCTTATCTGTTAATTCAATTAGAAAGTCTCTATTCGCCTTAGGCCCTGGTTTGGTTCCGTAACCATATAGATTGTAACACATCATTATATATTCAATTCCTTCTGGAAACTGAATATCATCGACTGGAGTGGAAGGTTCTAACAACACACGAAGGGAAAGATTATACTCCTTCGCTAACTTCGTAAGTGAATTAAGGAAGGTTAGAAACTTTTCCCATAAGACCCTATCCTCACGAATCGCCTCATAGTCAATTTCTATCCCATCATATCCACCGTCTAAAGTAACTTGAAGAATATCGTCAACATGTTTCCTCATGGTTTCTTCCGATTCGAATAAGGAGTATAATAAGTCGGTACTCTTTAGCGTTGACGTTCCATCCTCTAACTCTTGATCAT
Source organism: Clostridiales bacterium (assembly GCA_018372435.1). Classification (GTDB taxonomy): domain Bacteria; phylum Bacillota; class Clostridia; order Lachnospirales; family Lachnospiraceae; genus Anaerosporobacter. The sequence goes on from JAHAJA010000007.1 coordinate 92,063, forward strand.
TTACTATAGTTAGATATGTAGAATATTCTTTACCTTCAAAAAGCCTACTTATAGATTCCCTCGTTTCCTCTGTAGATTTTGGTACAAACAGACTTCTATCTTCCTTAAAGTAAGCTGCAAAGTAGTTTATCTGTTTGATGTATGGTTCCCACACTTGTAACTCCTCTATTAGCCCAGACGTATCCCAATAGGTAACCCAAACACTCACTTTATTCTCATCCTCTATATTCACTACCGACGATTCAGATTCTTGCACGTCCGTATTCTCAGTTCCAGTATTCTCAGTTCCTACCTTCTGTTTTTCTTTCATCTTAGTACAGCTAGTTGCACCAAGCATGCATAATACAATTGCAACTAGATATAACCGTTTTACCTTTATCATGTATTTCTTTTTCATGCATTTCTTTTTCATGCACTTCTTTTCCATATATTCCTCCATTTATAGATTCTCTACAAACCAGTTTACTATGTTACTCCACGTTTTCTCTATCCTATTCTGCACTTTATCTAAGCCATGAAGTTGATTATCGTATAAGATCTTTTTCGAATCACTGGTAGCGACAACGATCTGTTCAAAGACACCATCATAAACATCGTCATACAGATTTCTTTGACTATATGCCTCCTCATTACACATGGATTCCAAAAACAATGAACCTGGTTTTACTTGATGTAAGGTATCAGCAGGACTAAAGTCTTTCCCATTAACTAAGACGGTAATGGAATTGCCGTTAAGTTTAATCATAAGTTGCCGTTTTGCAGTAGTGAATAGTTGAATATTCGAAGTATCAATATCGTCTAAACATTCTAGGTCTACGCTCTTCATGATAAACTCTGTGCCCTCTACACATTCAATAATTCTTAACTCGTTATTGATAATCTGTACCTTAACATAATTCTGTAAAGCCTCATCTGCTCGAAGATATATTCCCTGTCCTCCTAAAACATTCCCACTAACGGTTACATCTAATTGCACATCTTGAAAATTCTCACTATTTTTCAATCGAATTAATCCAGCGTCACTAGGAAGTGATGTAATGACTATCGATTCCTCCGCAAATTGTGTAGCACCCTTTATTGTTTCAAATTGTTTACTCTCTTTCTTATCTCCAACTTCAAAGTTAACATCTTGTTTGGTATCATCCCATATTCGCATTAATAGATGATTTGGGGACCAATATGCCTGTGGTTGCATTCTTGTCAAATCATAGAGATTGCATTCCTGATTATTGACGCTGAAGCCTTCGCGATTAAAATTCATAGAAAACATCTCTTTGATCATCTCTTCATTAACATCACTTACCCTTTGATTGTTTCCATACCTTTCTGTATTCGCATGCATCAACACATGTAATTTAGGTACATAATTAATTCCTTCTTCATAACTTCTCTCTAGCAACTGATAGTCTGTTTTTATACGATTCTTCATCTGCTGATAGGTTTCTTTTGGGACCCCATACTCATCTCGTATATAATCCATAAGATATTGATTGTATTTTCGATTCAATTCTTTTCTAACCTTTATGAATTCATAAGAGGATAACTCCCCAAGATACTTATCCTCTTTATCAAACACGTTAATATACGATAACCGATATCCATTCGTTCCTATCTCCCAGTAAGTCTCCTTTTCTAATTGTTTAAGGTCTTTTGGGGTAAGGAATTTGGGGTCTTTTATTGCTAACTTATCACCATATGTAAGCATAGTAGCTTTCAAATTGTATTTCTCCATCACTTTGCCTGCGAAAATAGCAGTTCCTGCATATCCATCTTCAAACATGAGAAAAAGTGACTTGTCAGGGAGTTTTTTACCCTTAAGATAGTAATCTAATATATCTTGTTGTGTTATAGTTACATAACCATTTTCCTTGAGGGCTTTTATATGCTCTTCAAATCTTTTCGTTGTTATCGTTACATCGTCACCAATTCTACTAACTCCAAAGTAAGATAAAGCCACAAATCCAGTATCTTTTGTTTGCATATTGGTATCCTCATATGGAGTATATACATTCGTAGATAAAAATGCACGTAGTAACAGAAAAACTAGTAGAAGTACTATAATTCCTTGTAAAGTCCCACGAATTATTTTTCTAATATCTTTCTTTCTTATATTTTTTTTCACACTATTTACTTCCTACTTTCTCTTTTTTCTTGCACCATGATATCATTTGGTGTCATACGTGTTCCCCAAGTTGACTTCCAAAAGGTTACCCATGCTATTGGCATCTGCCATAATAATACTCCTTCATAAAACAAACAAAATACCAATCCAAAGATCCAAGTGGTACTTTTTCGTAATAAAAGCTGTACCACACTCATCATCATAGCCATCATAAGCATGCCAATTAAAAATGTGGTAGGAAAGATTCCAAACCTAAGCGGTGCGATAATTAAATTGTAGACTACTACAATTGGTGCTACGACTGGAACGATTAACCCCATATAAAAACTAACCGCAGCAAAGGGTTCCTTTTTCCACATGAATTTTGAAGCCATTAAAGACTCCCTAAGCCAAGAACGCTTCCATCTCATCTGTTGCTTAAGAAATACCTTATATTTATTAGGTACAACGGTAGAACATACCGCAGTGTCTTGATATCCCGTTCGATACCCCCTAAGTATGAAATTCGTCATAGCGCGGTCATCACCAAAGGTAGCTTTTTGCCCCAAAAAACTTTGACGTAACCAAGCATCAATATTGCTCTTTACAAGTTCTTTACGGTAACATGCAAGTGGACCCGATAGACAAGTTACTGCATCAAAATACCCTTCTGCTGCTTTCATAATTCGAAATGCGATATAATAACGAACAGACTGCATCTTAGTCAGTACATTCGTATACGTATTGGCTACATCCGTACGACCAGCAACCCCTCCCATCTTCGGATTTTTGAATGGTTGCACTAGATTTCGAATTGCGTCAGGGTCTAGAAAACTATCGGAATCAACGAATACTACAAGATCATGTTTTGCTTCTAAAGTCCCTCTTGCAAGGGCCTCTCTTTTTCCTGCATTTTGTTTCTGTAATAGATATCGTAATCGATTTGGAATTGCATATTCTTCTCCCTCGAGGTAAAGACGTTCCGTGATTTCCTTAATCTTCTCCACCGAACGGTCATTCGAGTGATCATCCACAACAATTACTTCTAATTTATCCATCGGATAATTCTGATTCATACAACTCAGTATCGTTTGCTGAATCCATACCTCTTCATTAAAACACGGAATAATAATGGTTACGGAAGGTGTATATTCAGGATCTACTTTCACAGGACGATAAAAGGAGCCAAACAAATATCTCGTTAATAAGAATACAGCTGTAATAATACTATACAGATACAACCACTTATTAAACTTGAAATATAGGATACTTTCTGCTCTCATTAGCATAATAAACAGCGTGATAAATGTTAGAAGTATACAAGACGATGCTAAGGCATAATTTCCTCTTTTTTCTTTTGCCTTCTGTTTTAAGTCTTTTCTAAACTTCATAGCGACGAGCATCTCATCTTCTTGTTCCACCTTACGGACAAAGTCTGCCTTTATCCGCATATTCATCTCATAACCTTCTGGCATTGTTCCTGGTTTAACATGGAAGCGCAATTTCGCGCTTCCAGAATCCTCTAATATCTTAATATCTTCCTTATGTTCCACTTGGATTAGAATTCCACTGGTAGAAACATCAACTGCGTTTCCACTAATTTTTTTCTTCACAAATCCTTGCAGGTGACAAGTAATCGTAACTGGATACTGTACTAAGTACCTCGTGCTACTAATCGTATCCAAGTGTTCTATACTACTACCTCTTCTCTCTTGCCCCGATCGCATCTTCTTAGCATCAGGAACATTAGGTAATAACCTTCTGTCCTTTTTAGGTTCCAGTAGGATATCTTGCACTTTTTTCTTTCTTCTTATCTTAATCATCTTTGCTCCTTACTAGAAATCAACTCTCCATTGCCTAAATAGTCGCTTATTCGTGCAAAATGATACCCCTGCGATAAGTAATATGGAATTACTATATCAAGCGCTTCTGCTGTATATTTTGCATTATCTGACATATGCATAACTATGATACTTCCATTTTGAATCAAGCTTTTCTTATCTTTGCTCTCTACAATTCCATTCTTCATTGTTTCTACTACTTCCAAAACACTCTTCGCTTCATAATCATGGGTAGAAAAATCACCTGATATAACTAGAGAAGCTCCTGCATCAAATATTGCCTCAAGGCCCTTCTTACTAACTGCAAGCGTTGGTGGTCGCATAAATGTTTGTAATGATGGTCTATTATCAATCTGGAAGTCTCCAATTATACTTTGTAAGATATCGTAGGATTTAATGAAATCATCTTGTAATTCCTCTGCCTGTTTATCATCAAGATTGCTATAAACCCCTGGTTGATCCGTAGAATTTGCCAATACCATATGAGAATTCGTATGACTTGCAACATCGTGTCCATTAAGGGCAATTGCACGTAATAGGTTTGGATTCTCTAATACATAATTCGTACGGATAAAGAATGTGGCTTTTACACTATATTTGTTCAGTACATACAATAATTTCGTAATGGCAGCATCGCTACCCCAATCATCAAAACTTAAAAAGAGTACCTTGTCGGTGGTAAACCTTCCCGTCTTATCAATCTTCTCAATCTCTTCCTCTGTAAATCCTGGTAACGCTGCAATCGTTTTAATTGAATTATTGCCTACATAACGTTTTGCTATATACTCAAATATGTTTTCAGAAGCCAATCTACCTTTACCTATCTTTCCTTTTGTTGCTTCTAATATAGATGATTCTGTAAGTGGATATTGATAGACTCCCTCACCTGATGCAATCTCACTCAAGGTTTCAAATTGATATCCATTCTTCTTGATTCCCTCATCGAGGTAGCCAATGGTGTCCACTTTTTCTTCTTTTATCAGCTCTAAAACCTTCGCAATTACCGTCGAATTTTCATAATAGTCCATACGGAAATGAGCTATATATCCTCTTGTTGCTATCAAATGACCTTGATGAGATATGACTTCCATAATTTCACTTGCTGAAGCATCTTTCTCTACCTTTGAAATTGCAATAGAAACACTCTGACCAATTACTTGGCAATTAGTAGCTGAGATTGCCTCCAAAACTTCCATCTGATAATCAACGTCATATGCATATCTAACTAGATTAGCATTCTGTTGATAGTTCTCTTTGATAAAATCTTTTATTTTCAAAATTGTTGTCGCCACTTCTGTGTATGTCTTTCCATTAGAATCTAGTAGAAGAATCTGTAATTCATGCCCTTCCTTCACTATCTTATCAATGGTTTTTTTAGAGTTTTGGATATCTTTTATAGAAACAAAAAAAGTCGCATGTATATTTAGTTCCTTTAATTTTGCTAACACTTTATCTACAACATCTCCACGGCTAACACCGGAGAAACTGTATCCAACTACTAAATCCGTGGTATGAACCAAACGATTCACTTTGGATACTTGACCTTTATTTTGTTTTCTCAGCTTATTCGCTTCTTTTACTATTGCTTCTTCTTCCTTTTGCTTTTTCTCCTTCTCTTTTTCTTTCTCTTTTTCTGCCTTTTCTTTCTCTCTTTCTTCTTTTTCCTTTTTCTTATCTACAACCGTTATCGTGGAATCTTTCACAGGTTTCTTGGTTTGATTTTTACTTATAGTGATAGTCGTCGTTACTGTTTGTTCTTCCGCCTGTAATACAATATTTTGTAACAAGATACTTACTGTATCCACTGCACGATTGCCTTCCTCTACTTTCTTAGCCAAAGCATTAAGAATCTCTTTGAACTGTGTGCTAACACCGAACGGAATATAGATAATGTCCCCTGACTTAAGTGGTGATTTAAAGTATTCTTCTACTTGCTCTACACTCACTTCTTTGCTAGCAATCGGATATTTGTTATAAGTAACTATGGTGTATTTTAGTAGCCCCGCAACCTGTTCGGTTGTTTTATTGTATTTACCAAAGCTAGGCATAAAGATTTTCACTGTGTCACCTAGCTGCTCCTTTAATAACTCATCACACTTCATAATCTCAAAGTATGCTTCCTGAGGATTCATCATAGTTATGTCCTTACCAGTCATACCCCCATTGCCTATTTCATGTCCATTAGCGACAATTTCTGTAATTCTGTCTGGATACCGAATTACCTCATCCCCTGTAACAAAGAAAGTTGCACGGTAATCTTGTTCCTTTAAAAACATTAGAGCAGTTTTTAACTGTTCTTCATCACTAATACCTCTGAATACAAAACCTACTTTCCCTGGCTTATTCGGTATGGATTGATATGCTATTGCTGGCTCTCCTAATTTTTGTAATACATTACTATAGTCTTTTTCCAAAGATGCATCATAATAAGCAGACAAGTCTGCACATAATACATTCTCTATTCTTTCTTCTTGTATTGCCCGCAATATCCATTCCGTAATCTTAACAATCTTCTCTTCTTTCGTACCTTCGATTACCTCTGATTCTTCAATTCCTGCTTGCATATCTTTAGCTGGATCTTCTTCGCTAACGGAAGGTTGATACTCTATCTCTTCTAATTCTCCCTCTAGTTTTACAGTAAGTATTGCACCTCTTGGAAGCTTATGTATGTAACCCTTTACTTGTTCGTAGGAAGTGAAACTCCCGTAATTAACCACATAGTTGCTCTTTACTACTTGCTCATTCCCACTAGCATATGCTGCTTGTAGTACCTGATCTGTATACTCCGTGGCAGAACAGTACAAGAGTGTAGATTCCTTTTGACCTATATAGGTATTAATTATTCCATTGGTACGGACAAAGGAGTTCACCAACTCCTTGGACGGAAGTTTCTCCATATAGGCCTCTCCATTTAGTCCATTGCTACCTATATCGTGTCCTTCCTTATCTAGCCGTTGTAATAAATCAGAATCTTCCGCAGCCACAATTCCAGAGATAAAGAAAGTTGCCTTACCATCATAGGATGACAATAAGTCAACAATCTCGTTATTGGTCTTACTATCAGAAAGTCCAACAAAATTCAAAGACATTACATAATCTAGTGTCTTCACGTCAGTTAAAATACTTGCACAGTCACAATTGTTTTCCAGTTCACTTAATGCTAACGCATAGGCTTTTTCAACGTCATATTTTACATACTGTTGTACCTTATTAATCGTCGGTGTATCTTTCTTATTCTTACTATACAGTACTAAAACTACACTTAACGCTACCAGTAGAATTACTCCTGCTGCTACAAACCATTTTCTTTTTCTCTTCATCATATCTTTCCCCTATAAACTCCAATAAGAATATCCTCGTGATTCCATTATGCTTTTATTCATAATGCTCTTTACATCAATCAATACATTCTTCTCTTCGTTATCTTTCTTGAACAAGCACTCATATTCATTCACTCCCATGTTTCTAAATCTCTCATGTGCAACTGCAACAATAACGCAGTCCACCTCTCTTACTGTATCTAATGAAACAAGTTCCACACCATACTCATTCCTTAACTCCTCTACATTCGCTACTGGATCTACTACGAGGATATGAGCACCAAATTCCTGTAGCCTTGTAATAATATCCATCACCCTAGTATTCCGAACATCTGGACAGTTTTCTTTGAATGTAATACCAAAGATACAAACCTTAGAATCTTTAATACGTTTATTTGCCTGAATCATATGTTTAATCGTAATATCTGCAATAAAATTCCCCATATCATTATTGATCTTACGCCCTGCAGATATAATCGGTGAATGGTAATTCTTTTTAGATGCTTCGTATATAAAATAATAGGGATCTACACCGATACAATGTCCTCCCACTAGCCCAGGTGCAAAACCAAGCGCATTCCATTTTGTATTCATAGCCTCAATCACTTCATTCGTACAGATTCCCATACGCTCAAAAACAACTGCTAACTCGTTCATGAATGCTATGTTGATATCACGTTGCGCATTCTCTACGAGCTTCGCCGCCTCTGCAACTTTAATCGAAGGTGCCCTGTGTACTCCAACCTTGACCACTATTTCATAAACCTTTGCGATTTCTTCTAAGACCTCTTCATTCATTCCTGATACTATCTTTATTATGTTATGTACTCTATGTATTTGATCCCCTGGATTAATTCTTTCTGGGGAATACCCAACTCCAAAATCTTTCCCGCAAGTAAGCCCTGACATTTGTTCCAAAATCGGTACACAGATATCTTCTGTAACTCCAGGGTATACGGTCGATTCAAAAACTATGATACTTCCTGGCTGTAAATGGCGTCCAATCACTTCACAAGCACCTTGCACCGGCGCTAATTCCGGCGTCTTATCAGCCTTAATGGGAGTTGGTACTGCAACGATAAAAAATCTAGCTTCGTTAAGTCGCTCTTCGTCATTGGTAAAATCAACACTAGTAGACTGAATCTTCTCATCTCCTATCTCCCTAGTTTCATCAATCCCTTGTTGATATCTCTCTATTTTTCTTTGATTTAAATCAAACCCTATAACCTCTAATGATTCGGCAAAGGCTACTGCTAAAGGCATACCTACATATCCTAACCCTACTATTGCTATTTTGTCTTTCTTGTTGATTAAACTCTCATAGATCATCATGTTGTTCCTCTCTATACAATAAATATCTCCCCATTCCATTTGTATTCTGAAAACTAATTGGAAGTACATTATATGCACTTCCTATCGTTTTGAATCAAATGTTTGTATCCTTTGTATATGACAGGATAATCCTCAATATACTATCAAGCCTTCATAAGTCATTTGGCATTTTACCTATCATTAAGTATTCTATTCATACCTTTATTATTTTATTACATTTATTACTTTATTACTATTTTTTACATTTCACCCCGTAAACCTTATAATTTTATACAAAAAAAGATGTACCGTTAACGTGTACATCTTTTTTCAATAAATTTGCTATATTATATTATTTTTTCACTCCATAAACTATATTCGTATAGAACGAATATGATTTTTTATTAAACGTAAGAGTTAAACAATGTTTTTTAGAATTATAACTTAGCTTAAAACTCTGAAAATGTCTACCTTCCTTCATTGTTCGCCAATTTTTCGGCAATTTTGAAGCATCTGTTAACTCTGTAATTGTCTTAACAACTTGGGTTTTCTTATTGTAGCTCAAACCACAAAAGCTTGTTAAGAATATTTCTTTGTCCTTGTATACACGATATAACAAAATCGAACCGCCTTCTAGTTTAAGCTTATACGTTGCAGACACATTGATTCCGTTATTCGTATACCAAGTTTTATAATGATCTTGCTTCCAATTACCAGAAAATGTTTTATTAAAATCAAATCTCTTTCCATCTTTTGAAAATACAATCGATTTATCATTGTACGTAATACGAACTTGATTTTCATTATAGAAGTGGTATTTAAGCTCATCCGTTAACTGTAGCTCTGGCCAAGGTGAGTCAAAATCTACGGAATCACATTCTACCGAAATAGTATCGTCATCGACTACCGTCATCTTTCCTGAAATCCCTGGATTCCCTGCTTCTTGATCGTATATAGAGAAACTTCCATCTGCTTTTACTCGCATAGCTAAATATGCGGTATACTCCGACTTACCAAGCGCATAACCAGAAGCTTTCCAACTACCCTCAAAATCCCCAATTGTTACTTTGGAAGTATTAGTTGCTGCATGTGCTACTTTCCCGTTACTCATTTGTGAGGGAATTAGTGCTGAAATTAGTAATGTTACCATCAACATCAAACTTAGTAATTTCTTTATTCGTAGCTCTTTTTCCTTACTTAAATTATTCATACTGTCACCCTCTCTGTCATGAAGTTTGATTATTTACAACAGGTATATATGTTATTATAATTATTTTAGTTAATATATATCTCCAGTATGGCAAAATTGAGGCAATGAATCTTTTCTTTTCTATCCAAAGAAAAACTCTTGTGGATCAATAATATGAAAGATCTCCATTAACTTAGTCATCTCCGGATATGTCCAGTCCATATTCCCTGTAACTTTTTTCGTTAACGTCTGCTTACTTATCCCCAATTCCTCTGCTAGTTCTCCAAATGATATCTTATATTCTTCTAATAATTTCGTTATCTTTTCTTGCAAATCATAATCTCCTTGTCTAAGGCATTATTCACCTAGTTTGACGTCAACCTAATTTATTGTGGAAACCTTTCTTTCATACTTACGTAAGAAGAAAGCAAACCAAGTTACTAATAGTATACCTTTCATAATACTAGTAATACTAATCCCCCACCATATACCACTTAGTCCAAGTACTGTCGTAGACAATAACATCGCTAATGGTATTCTAGCTACTGAACATGTAATACTGACAATGGATGGTGGTATTGTTCTTCCCATTCCTCCAAAAGCGCCTTGTGTTGCTATCTCCATACACATAAAAAGCTGTGATATTCCAAGAATCTGAAGATAATTGATTCCCATAGGCAGTACTTCTTTCTCTTGTATGAATATTCTAAAGATCGGCCCTGGTAAGAATACCAATAATACTGTACATAAGATTCCCCACACAAGAACCACAAGCATAGAAACTTTATATCCTTTTTTAACACGGGAATGATTTCCTGCTCCGTAGTTTTGTGCTACGAAAGAATTAACCGCCGCTGAAAATCCCTCCGCCGTCATCCAACTAATGGATTCTATCTGACTTCCTACTTTTTGTACTGCAACCGCCTGATCTCCAAATCCAGCAACTAGTCTTGAGATAATCATGGATATTCCTGTGAACATCATACTTTGTATAGAAACTGGTAAACCAATCTTAGTGATTTGTCTCATATCCTTTGTATTCGGTTTACAAAGAATCTTAATTTGATTAAATAGTACTTGATCCTTTTTACAAGCTACGATAAACAAGACCATTACCACTGCCTGTGCCATAACCGTTGCTATTGCCGCACCAGCGACACCTAATGCTGGAATCGGACCAACACCAAAGATTAAAACCGGATCAAACACAATATTGATTACTAACCCCACAGCGGTGGCACGGAATGCGATACTACTATTACCCATCGCTGTAAATATTCCCGTTAATACTTGGTTGATAAAGGTAAATACAATACCTATACTGACAATTTGAAGATACACAATTCCATCTGCTATTACATCGGCACCATTCAGACCTAGAAAGCGAATGAAAGGATTGGCCATTATCAGAATGGTTAGTGATATAACCAATCCATATATAAGTGCTAGTTGTATCGCACTAGTGGCATATTCCCCTGCTTCCTTTTTATTACCTGCTCCTAGAGTTTGGCCAACCTTGATTTGGCCTCCCATCTTTGATAAAGTTGATACGCCATTAGCTAGCCACATGTACATACCTGCTGCCCCTATTGCCGCAACTGCGCCGCTACCAAGTCTTCCAATCCAGATCATATCGATCATATTATATGCCATCTGCACCATCGATGTAGCCATAATCGGAACCGCAAGTTTTGTTAACCCTTTAAAAATTGGTCCATCTAATAAATTAACGTTTTTTTCCATCCCATTCTTCCTTTGTTTCTTAGCATTTTCCTAACTTAGAATATCATATAGTCATATCTCATGTAAATCAAGTTCTTTTTACTTAATTCTTCTTTTACATTCCCTTGCATAAAGGACCTTTTTAATTCTATCCCAAGAAATAGTAGAATATAATAGATTGATTCAGACGTGCTATATCATATTAGATTCAATTTTCTTATGAAGGGAGTGTTTTTATGAGTACTTATGGCCTTGTTGTTTTATTAATTGTGGGAGGGGTCTTCCTCCTGTATCTGTTGATTTTTCAGATTCTAGGATTACGTATAATCAAGTCAAACGAAGTTGCTGTAGTAGAGAAATGGTGGAGCATTCATGGTTCACTAAAAGATTCTATCATTGCTTTGCATGGGGAAGCAGGTTATTCACCTGATCTTCTTCGTGGTGGTATCCATTTTCGTTCCACATTAATGTATCGCATTCATCGCTATCCATTAATAACCATCCCACAAGGACAGATTGCTTATATCTTTTCTAAAGATGGTGTTCCCCTAACACCAAATCAAACACTTGGCAAAATTGTACCAGAAGCTAACAATTTTCAAGATGTAAGAGGTTTCTTACAAAACGGTGGTCAGAGAGGTCCTCAGCGTGGAATTCTACGAGAAGGAACTTATGCAATTAACTTAGCACAGTTTGTAGTAATTACCCAGAAAGAAATTAAAGCAATCTATACTGGTAATAAACAAGAAAGACTAGAACTAGAAAGTATGCAAGGGACTTTGATACTAAGAGATGCCTTTGTTCCTGTAGTTATCATGGGAAAAGGAAATGATATCAGCGATTTAATGGGAATTGTAACTGTTCACGACAGTTCTCCTCTACAACAAGGAGAAATCATAGCTCCAGAAGTAGGGGAAGGCCATGCAAGCTACCAAGATCCCGAGCAATTCATTACGCTTGGTGGTCGTCGCGGAAAACAGATCGAGGTGCTAACAGATGGTACCTACTATATCAATCGTCTGTTCGCTACTGTAGAATTTCGTCCAAAGACCGTAGTCCCAATTGGTTATGTAGGAGTCGTAGTCTCATTCTTTGGGATACAAGGCGTTGATACCACCGGTTCCGAATATCGTCACGGCGAACTAGTTGAAAACGGATGCAAAGGTGTATTACAAAAACCACTCATGCCAGGCAAATATGCCTTCAATACCGATGCTGGTAAAGTAATTCTAGTTCCTACTACGAATATCATCTTAAAATGGAATCGTGGGGAAGTCGGTGAACATAAATATGATCAAAACCTATCAGAGGTTGATATTATCACCAAAGATGCATTCGAGCCATCTCTTCCACTTTCGGTTGTTATGCACATTGATTACAAACAGGCTCCTTGGGTCATCCAACGTTTTGGAGACATCAGTATGCTTGTAAATCAATCCCTTGACCCATTAGTAAGTGCTTATTTTAAAGATGTTGCCCAGACCAAAACCTTAATTGAACTGATTCAAGAACGAAGTTCCATCAGAGAGCGCGCTGTTATTGAGATGAAGAATAAATTCGAAAAATATAACCTCCAACTAGAAGAAGTCTTAATTGGAACTCCAAAGTCCTCCAAGGGTGATGTACAGATTGAGAATATCCTTACCCAGTTAAGAGAACGACAAATTGCAGAAGAAAAGAAAATTACATATCAAAAGCAACAGTCTGCGGCAGAAAGTGAAAAATCCCTTCGTGAAGCGCAAGCAGTCGCTGAACAACAAAGTTTCTTAACTAAATCTAAGATTCAAATCGAAATTGAAGGCAATAGTGGTGCTGCTCTTGCCAGCAAAGCAGAGCAAGAAGCCAATCAAATTATTGCACTTGCCAAAGCCAATGCATCCAAGGTTCGATTAGAAGGAGAAGCCGATGCCTCCAAAGAGACGAATGTTGGTATTGCCAAAGCACAGGCAATTGATGCTCAAGTAAAAGCCTATGGCGGTGCACAATACCGAATCATACAAGAAATTACTGAAAAATTAGCTGATGCGATTAAGAATACTTCTGTGGATATAGTTCCAAAAACGATGGTATCACTTGGTGGAAACTCTGAGAATAACAACTCCTCTTCACCAATGATTCTAGACACACTCCTTCGATTAATTACTCTAGATAAACTTGGAATCTCCATACCAGAAGGCAATGTCACAATTTCTGAGGCTAACGTTCCTGAGGCTAATATTCCTGAGACGAACGTTCCTAACACTTGTCACTAAAACCAAAAGGGCCAAATTACTTCAATCGTAATTTGGCTCTTTGATTCATATAATATTCTTTTATCTTACTTTATCCTGCAATCTTATTTTATTCTGCAATCTTATTTTATTTTTTTTGATCTATGGCATAAGAACATAATTCCACCAATTATAACTCCACCACCTATGATATTTCCAATCGTAACTGGAATCAAATTATTAAGGAATGCATTGGATACAGTTAATGAACTAATTTGTTCCTCTGTTAGATGATACACTTCTTTTGCTATTTCCACATATTCATTATTTCTTGCAGCAAACAAACCAGCTGGTAAGTAATATGCATTGGCAATACAGTGTTCAAAACCAGAAATTACGAATACGAAAATAGGGAAGAACACTCCAAATATTTTACCAACTACGTCTTTTGCACTAGCAGCAGTTAAAATTGCTGCACATACAACGATATTACAAAGAATTCCTGATAAGAATCCTTGGAACGGATCTACGTTAGCTTTTGCAACCGCATTTTTAATTGTATAGGCACCTAGAGCACCATGATTAAAATCAAATTGTCCTGAGAAATAACACATAGCTGCAACAAATAGTGCCCCAATTAGGTTTGTTAACCAAATAATCGCAAGATTTTTTGCAATTTTAGCCCAAGATATCTTCTTATCCCAGCCAGCCATAAACAATAAGCAATTACCTGTGAATAATTGTCCACCAATTAATACAATAAGCATTAAACCAACAGGGAATACCACACCTGCTACTGTCTTTGCAACACCTGGATCGGCTATGTTATGAATAGCTAATAAACTTCCTTGTGCACCAATGGCAATAAATAAACCAGCAATCAGACCATATAGTGCCATTTTAACTACTGAATAGTTTGCTTTGTGCGTATAATCATTAATGGTATTTTCAATGATTTCGCTTTGCGTATAATAATTTTTTTCCATACTTAACCTCATTTTGATCATTTTGATTTGCTATGTATTATTTCTACTTTATCTTTATTAATAATACATCATTCAACATTATAATAAGCTATTCAACATTTAGCAAATGCAAATCGCTGTAAATGATAGGATTTCTTGTACTTTTTTCAGAACATAAGACGTTTTATTGTTTTCTAAGCTATTTTTTAGCAAAAAAGGCTTTCTCTATACATCGGTATGATTAGTAAGCTTTAAACTTGAATAGATTTCCATATCATGTTATTTTTATGTGTATTATGTAGACTTTATCATATTGACTTTACCCTTAGGGTAAGGTGTAAGATAAATGTAAGCATATAGGATACGCTTAGAGGAGGAGAATCTATGTTATCGATTGGAGAGTTTTCAAATATATGTAAAGTGTCTACAAAGACGCTTCGTTATTATGCTGAAATAGGGTTACTTCTGCCCGATGAAATCAACTCTGAAAATGGTTATCGATATTATTCTATCGAACAATTAGAAACGATGTTATTTATCAACCGACTAAAATCATACAATTTTTCTTTAGAGGAAATAAAAACCATACTTGAATCAGAAGAATTACAGGACGAAAAACTTTACTTAGAACTTACCAGAAAGAAAAAAGAGATTGAGAAACAAGTGCAGGAATTCGAAAAAACTTTAGACCAATTAAATACTGATCTATCAAACTTGAAACAGGGTAAATCAATTATGTCCTATATGGAAAGCATTGATATTCAGCTTGTAGAAGTACCAATGATGTATCTTCTTTCTATCCGAAAAATGGTCCATGAACACGAAGTTGCTGAAGAATATGGCAATTGCTTTCGTAAATTATTTAGGAAAACTCAAGTCGACAAATTAACTGTACTCGCTCCACCAATGGTACTTTTTCACAGCGAAGAATTTAGTCCATTTGGTTTAGATATTGAATTTGCTATTCCTGTAAAAGAGTATGTTACAGGTACAAGAGATTTCTACCCAGGGCTATGCTTAAAAACAGTTTTGAATGGCCCTTATTCTGACCTATCTTCTGTATACACGAAACAGCGTGAATGGGCAGAAAAGGAAGGCTATGAATCTAACAATGCCCTTTATGAAGTATATGTAACCGACCCTTCTGGGGTTTCACAAGAAAGTGAACTTATAACTGAGATTTATTATCCTGTTAAAAAGAAATCTTCAAATATTTAGATCAAGAAACCAAGACTACGTAACATACCCTGTAAAAACAAAAACGATTGAGTGAAAAGATAATAAAGGATAAAGGAGAGAATTATATGAATACATCCTACGGATTAGAAAAAGTGACAGCGCTTGATAAGATAATAAACAATGATTATAGCAATATTGCAGGTATAGTTGTATTAAAAGACGGTAAAACACTATATGAAAAATACTTTAATGAATGCACTGTTACTAGCCGTATCCATGTTTATTCCGTTACCAAAAGTATTCTATCCATATTGATTGGGATTGCCATCGACAAAGGGTACATCAAAAGTATCAACCAAAAAATATTGGACTTTTTCCCTGACTATATAATTAAAAGAGGAGAAAAAACAATACAGAATGTTACACTTAAGAATTTGCTGACAATGACAGCTCCGTATAAATATAAGTTTGCTCCCTATATAAAGTATTTCACCAGTGATGACGGGGTAAAATTTACGCTTGATTTATTAGGTGGTAAGGGGCAAATCGGGGAATTTAGATATACTCCGCTAATAGGGCCAGATATTTTGTCGGGTATTCTTGTAAAAGCAACTGGGCAATCTGTACTTGATTTCGCAACAGAACATTTATTCTTACCACTGGGAATTACTGCCCTGAGTAATGTGACTTTTCATAGTAAAGAGGAGCAACTCGCATTTAATAAAGCTAAAAATATCAGCGGTTGGGTTGCTGACGGGGCTGGAACTAATACAGCAGGATGGGGGCTTACTCTCTCTCCTACGGATATGGCAAAGATCGGTCAATTGTACTTAGATAACGGAATGTGGAATGGAGAACAAATTGTATCTGCAAGATGGGTAGATGAGAGTACAAAGGAACATAGTAGATGGGAAAAACGCAATCTAGCATATGGCTATCTGTGGTGGATTATTGATGATAAAGAACATTCCTTTGCAGCCATGGGAGATGGAGGAAATGTGATTTATGTTAATACTAAGAAAAAGATAGTAATTTCTATCGCATCACTTTTTGAACAAAAGGTCAAGGATAGACTGGAATTTATAAAAGAGTATATTGAACCAATGTTTGAGAATTACGAATAGTGAATCCCTAAAGTAAACGTATGATACTCATTATATGTAGAGTATAGTTTGGAATAAAAAATGTCGGTAAAACCTATAAATACAGGTTATACCGACACTTTTCAACTTATGAAACGTTATTCAGAAACTATATGATTCTTAACAAAAACTACGCTTTCTAATGCCAGCAGACGGTGGATACATGCTGACACCTTATTCAGAAGATTATTTAAGTTTAACAGGTAATAATAAATCTAACTGTCCATCGATACCGTTTTCTGGCCAGCCCATGTGTGCTGAATAGATCCAATTAAGATGTTCTTCAAGACATCCTCCCATGATTTCTTCACCAAGTTCGCTGTAATTAGCTTCATACTTATCACTATTGTGTACCCATTCTGCTAAATCCGACCATTCATTAAAATTAGGAAATGTAATAGTATGGGCAGCATATAACCCTCCCTTAAAAAACTTCTTAGTAAAAGGTGCACAAACTTCCATATCCTCAGGAATTGTTATCAAATCCTCATATCCATGAAATTCTCTATCTTCTGATGGATTCGGATGGTTAAATCCAAACATTCTCGCATCTGGTTTTATTTCATAAATCTTGTTATCCTGAACGAATTTACTCATCTGTTCCCCAACTACCTCTTCTGGGTTTTCACCCACATAATGATAGGAAGCCACTGTACAAGGTGGTAACAACACCATTCTTACCTCCAGGTTTTTATTCAAAGTTTCATTTGCTTTATTAAGTTCATTCATTGACCGTTCCTCCTTTAGATTTAATTTCGAAAGGCAAAGAGTATCCACGACCTTTATTAGTTCACTAACCTCCAACAAATCCAACCTTATATTGTTTTGTAAGCTTATACTAAGCCTGGATACAAAAACTTTCAAGATATCCCGTATGGTACTAAGGGCATTAATTTCATCTTCAATTTCATTAATATTTTCTTGAAATATATTGAGTGTATCCACTTGTTCTTTATCCTCGAATATAAATGCAATTTGCTTCAGAGGAATATGTAGCTTACGGAGTACGATGATTTGTTGTAGGCGCCTTACAGCAATTTCATCATACATTCGATATGCATAGTCCTCCCTACGGTGACTGGCTAGAAGTCCCATTTTTTCATAATAACGAAGCATTCGAGTTGATACATCAAATGTTTTAGATAGTTGGCTGATAGTCATTGTTTTCATGCACTCATCTCCTTTCAAAATCATAATTACTATACAATTGAATGCTAGTAAGTACTTCTATTTTTGAAATTTCTCATATATGAATAATTTAAAATCCTTTCCCGTATCTGGGACTTCTTCACCAGTTTTTACATACCCCATCTTTTCATAGAAATGGTGGTTTCTAAAGCTTAAATACGGAGTGTCTAATATCCAAGACTTGGCATCCGAATATTTTCCCTCAATCAGTTTCATTACCTGTTGTCCGATTCCTTGATTCTGATAGGCTGGAAGAATAAAGATTGTTCCAATCATATAACGTCCGTTTTTATTATCAAATATTACGGTTCCTCCTATTAGCTTTCCCTCCTTTAAGATCTCGTAAGGATAACCCTGATGGATATAACGAAGTCTACGGTGCTCTATGTCTATAAGGGGTGGATAATCTCCATATCTACTCTTATCCTCTTCAAAAGACTGTATTGCTACTTCTGTAAATTCATCCATATTATTGTTTACTAGTTTAACTAACTCTATCATATTTACCTCCTTTTACTTTATTTTTTATTAACTTACATATTCATTCTAAAGTACGACACAGTGTCAAAGTCAAGAAGGTTTTGAAAAGCATAAAAAAACCAACTCAAACAAATCAGCTGAGTTGATTCTTCTATGCATTAATACTTCTATATGTATTAATAATATTCTATGAGCTTATTTCATATCAAACCATTCAGCTGGGGATTGGTTAATATAATGAGGCATATACTCAATTACTCTATACTCTTGTATTCCTGCTACTCGAAACGGCTCAGCGGATAAATATTCCTCTACTTGTTCGAGAGATTCTGCCTTCATGATAAATAATCCACCACTCATATCAGACTTAAGCCCAGACATTACTATTAACCCTGCGTCCATTGCTTTTTGAGAATACGCTATATGTTCTTGCATTTTGCTTTCTTCAACTTGTTCTTTACTTAGTGTTCCTTCAACTATAAAACATTTCATTTTATCATTCTTCCTTTCTTGGTATAGTCACGGCTATATATTAAAATTCATTCTAGACTAAATTATCGTATCTACCTTATTCTCCATACATAGTATATCACAATTACATACATATTATTATCTTTATCATCAATCTCTTCAGTAAAATATATAATAGGAAATTCTCTTACCAAAAAAAGATGAATCAATTTGAAGTATTCTCAAATGTTTGTCAAGCAAACTTGCATCTGGGAATCTTTCAATCTTGATTCATCTTATTATGATCTATAATACTTTACTTAAAAAGTTTTGTAAACGTTCACTCTTAGGATGTGAAAACAATTCTTCAGGAGTATCCTCCTCAACGATTTGTCCTTGGTCCATAAAAATCACTCTACTTGCTACTTCCCTTGCAAATCCCATTTCATGAGTAACAACCACCATGGTCATATTATCTTCTGCAAGCTCTCTCATAACACCAAGAACTTCACCAACCATCTCTGGATCTAGAGCAGATGTTGGTTCGTCAAATAACATCACCTCTGGTTTCATACATAAAGAACGTACAATTGCAATACGCTGTTTTTGTCCACCGGATAATTGCGATGGATACGCATCAGCACGATCCTCTAATCCTACACGCTTAAGTAAGCGCATAGCTTCCTTCTCAGCATCTGCCTTACTCACTCCTTGTAATTTCATTGGAGCAATGGTAAGGTTTTGTAAGATAGTCATATGAGGAAATAGATTGAAATGTTGGAATACCATTCCCATCTTCTGGCGTAAAGCATTAACATTCACACCCTTTTTCGTCAACTCATTCCCTTCGAAAAAGATCTGGCCTGATGTTGGAGTCTCTAATAGATTCAAACATCTTAGAAAGGTACTTTTTCCAGAGCCAGAAGGTCCAATAATAAATACTACTTCACCTTTATTAATATCACAGTTTACATCATTTAAGGCAAATTTTTCTCCAAACTGTTTCTTTATGTTTTTTACTTGAATGAGAGAATCTCCGATATTAGTGTGCTCCATTGTTCAATCTCCTCTCTAATCGTCCTACTAAGAAAGTAAAAATCATAACAAGTACAAGATAGATAGCTGCTACCCCGAATAGCGGTAAGAATGCCGAATATGTCTGACTTCTTATAATATCTCCTGCTTTTGTTAAATCAGCAAGTGCGATATAGCCTGATACTGACGTTTCTTTTAACAATACGATGAATTCATTACCGAGCGCTGGCAATACATTCTTGATTGCTTGTGGCATTATAATATATCGCATCGTTTGCATGTAATTAAACCCTAAACTTCTACCTGCTTCGAACTGACCTTCGTCAATAGACATAATGCCACTTCGGATAATTTCAGCTACATATGCACCGGAATTTATACCGAATGCAATTACAGCCACAAATACTTTGTCAATTCGAACACTACCAAATACAACGAAATAAATAATTAATAACTGTATTACAACTGGTGTTCCACGAAAAACCGTAAGGTATATCTTACATAAAACATTTAATATCTTACATTTTCCTGTCTTGTCGTGGGTAGATCGTATCATCCCAACTATAAAACCAATGCAGATACCTATTAATACTGCTAAAAATGTAATCGTCAACGTAACTTTAAGACCATCTACGATATACATCCAACGATCTTTCTCTATAAAATTCTGCGTAAATTGATCGATGATTTTCTCCATTTTTATATCCATGCCTATCACAATCTATCTTGTGATACTGCTAAACCATTTAAGTTGGCATAATACAACGCATGGCTCCTTTCATATAATTCAAACTACTATAGGTCCTATATGCGGTTAATTAGTCTTCATTGATATATTTATCAATAATTTTTTGAAGTTCACCAGATTCTTTTAGCTTATCTAAAGATTTATTGATTTGTTTTTGAAGTTCTGAGTTACCTTTTTTGATTGCTATTGCATACTCTTCAACTGCAAATTCTTCTTTTACGATTTCGATATCTTCACTTTGACTAACGAATACTTTAGCTGGCTCATTATCAATGATTACTGCATCGATCTTTCCTTGACTTAATGCCTGCACTGCTTCAAAGCCTTTATTGTAACGTTCTACTGTAGCATCTTTTACATCATCTGCATATATATCGCCAGTTGTTCCTAATTGCACGCCAATTGTCTTACCTTCTAAATCATTTGCTGTAGTAATAGCACTACCCTTTTTCACAATAATAACCTGTGTTGCTGTTGTATAAGAATTACTGAAATCCACGTTCTCTAAACGATCTGGCATAGCTGTCATTCCCGCTAAACCGATATCCGCTTTGCCTGATTGTACCGCTGTTATAATTGAATCAAACGCCATATCTTCGATAACTAATTCTTTTCCTAGATCATCTGCTATCGCTTGTGCAATTTCAATGTCGATACCTTTGAAATCACTTCCTTCAAGATATTCATATGGTGGAAACTCTGCATTCGTTGCCATTACTAATGTATCTTTTTTTGAGCCACATGCCATCGTAGAGATTGCCATTGCTACTAATAATCCTGTTAATACTAATTTTTTCTTCATTTAATTTCCCCTTTTCTTTTCCTTTTCCTTATAATTTCAGATAATATGAAACTCATAGTAGACTATAAAATAGTTATCATGCATTAGAATAATTTCCAATAATGAAAACTAATTTTTGTCATTTACTTAGTATATTCTAATTATAACGTATATTCATTAAAAATCAAGTATAAAAATACATAATCATGCATATTTTTATAGTTTTGTGTATATTTATGTATTTGGCAACATATATATTTATTTTTATGCATATTTTATATAGTTCATGCATTTTTATTCTAGTTTTATGCAGTTTATATTCATTGTCTTCACACTACTGCTGGACTTTTGCTTCTTACGGAAGGTGCAAGTAATTTCATTCAACAACAAAATATGCGTGTTACAAATAGTATCATACCCTATTTTGTAACACGCACATTTTTTCACCTTATGTATTAACCTTTTACAGCTCCAGCTGTTAATCCTTCTACAATTTGATTACTGAAGATACAATAAACTACAATTGTTGGTGCTATTGCAATGATAATAGCCGCAAACATTTGAACGTAATTCGTTGAATACGGCCCAACGAAATATGTCAATGTTACAGGAAGTGTCTTTTTCGCGGCATCGGATATAAATACCATAGCAAGAAGTAATTCATTCCAATTCGCTACGAATGTCATAAGACCAGCAACAAACATACCTGTCTTAGCTAGTGGTAATCCAATCCTACCAAAACATCCATAAATAGAACATCCATCAATACATGCTGCCTCAAACAACTCTTTCGGCATACTTTTGAAGAATCCCGTCATCAAGAAGATTGTCATTGGCAAAGAGAATGTAATGTATGGTAAAATTAAACCAATCAATGAGTTAGTTAAGTTAAGTCCAGAAAATCTAACGAATAAAGGAATCAATACACAATGAACAGGAACCATCATCCCAATTAAGAAAAAGGACATAACAGTGGAAGAAAATTTCCATTTCATGCGTCCAATTGCGAAAGCCGCCATTGCCCCAACGAATAAACTAACAACTAGAGAGATCCCACACACTATTGCTGAGTTTAAAGTTGCAATACCTAACTTACCATTATTCCAAGCAAAAGAGAAATTCTTGAACTGCCAAACTTCCGGTAATGAAAAAGGATTCGCAAACACTTCTCCATTTGTCTTAAACGAAACAGACAGCATCCATAATAAAGGCAGAATATATACTAATGCCAGGACACATAACAAAATATATATCAATATCTTAACGGGACTTATTGGTTTATTCAACTTCTTATTCTTATTCACGCTCATCTTTAATACCTCCTAAGCCTCGTAAACTTCTACTTTAATACTTTTATTGATTCCAAACGTAACAACTAAACATAGTACTAGCAAGACGATTGCTATTGCACTTGCATAACCATATTTAAAATAACTAAATCCTTGCGCATATAAATGCGTTGCCATTACTTCAGTTGCATGATTTGGACCACCTTGAGTCATATTATACACTAGATCAAAGAATTTCAGTGAACCGATACAGTTTAATGACAAAGTCGTTACCAACATCGGTTTAATCAATGGCATTGTAATATGTTGAAATGTTTTCATCTTAGAAGCACCATCGATGTAGGATGCTTCATATAATTCCTTAGATATACCAGTAATCTGTGCCATGTAAAGCACCATTGTCTGTCCTACATATTGCCATAATGCAACACAGGCAATAACCCACATCGGTAATGGGATTGCTCCGCTTGTAGATGATAACCACATTGGACCTTCAATACCCATCATCTCTAATATCTGATTTAAACCCATTCTTGGGTTAAACATAAACGCCCATAGCAAACCAAGCGCTGCTGATGATAATACGCAAGGAAGATAATAAATGTTTTTAAATAAGTTTCTTCCCTTTTTTATGTTTGTCAATAAAACAGCTAAGCCAAGACCAATAACTTGTTGTGTAATTGCTGAGAATAACATAAAGAAAATTGAATTTTTTAAAGCGACCCACATAGTATCATCTTCAGTAAATAACTCAATATAGTTTCCTATGCCTACAAATTCAGGTTTTGTCAAAGCATTGTAATCACAAAGAGAATAATAAACAACCTGAACAATCGGGATAAATAGAATAAGTGAAAACAAAACAAAAGCTGGCGCTATGAAAATAAATATTGCCTTTTTATTACGAAGTATTTTTTCCATATTTTTTCCTTTCCTTAGAGAAAAACTTCTCTTATTTAGAGAAGGTATACGGAATAGTAAACTTCCGTATACCTCACAACCGAAATAAATCTAACTATTTATTCCAGACCTTTTTTTCATAGAAATCCTGTACTTTTTGGAACGCTTGTTGTGAATCACTGTTACCAAGGAATATATCTATCATCGCATTATCAAAGACATCACCTGCTTCAACGCTTGCTAATGATTCGTTGTAAAATCCGAAAGTACCAGTTGTATTTTTCAAAATTTCTTGAATGTAAGATAATTGTTTTGGTGCCTTTGAATAATCAATTTCAACACTAGTTACTGGAATTTTACCAGCTACTTCTGCTGTGTATTTTTGAGCAGTATCATCAGTAAACATTTTCATTAATGCAATAGCTGCTTCTTGATTTTTTGTTGTAGAACTCATTATTAAATTATCTGTTTTAACGATCATACGGTTAGGATCTGCTCCACCTTCAATTTCTGGGAATCTGAATACTCCACATTTATCTTCGAAGTCTGGATTATTACCATTGATTTGAGCGATAACCCAAGAACCTTGAACTAACATAGCTCCTTCCCCATTGTAGAAGTTAGCCACTGCTTGATCATTCGAATCCCCTGCTGCAGTTTTTGGGAAGTACTCTGATAATTCTTTTAATTTGTTACCCGCATTAATAAATGACTCACTTGTCCAATCTAAAGTTCCTGCATTAACACCTAATAAGTTATCTGGACCACCTGCTCTATCACATAAATAACCAGCTATCATAGACAAGCACCATGGAGTACCTGCTGATACAGCGATTGGGTCATATCCTGCAGCTTTAATCTTTTTACACACTTCGATTAATTCAGTAAACGTCGATGGTACTTCAACCCCAACTTTTTCAAAGATTTCAGTATTGTAGAATACACAAGCTGCTGCGAAATTTGTTGGGACAGCCATTATTTTTCCATCATAGGTTAATCTCTCAAAAATTCCATCAGTAAATGTACCATACCATTCACTCTCTTGATTTTTTAGAATATCGGTTAAATCTGCTGCAACACCTGCTTCAACGTATTGTGTTAGGTTTGGTCCTGGATTACAGATGAAAACATCTGGTGTTTGTTTAGCAGCTACAAGTGCATTTAATTTTGTATCGTATTCCTCTAAGTTAGTTGTAATAGCTTTTACGTGATATTTTCCTTCGTATTCTTGATTGAATCTGTCAATAATTTCTTTATATCCTTTTGTAACCAAGTCTTCCGTTGCTTCTAAGTCATCCCAGAACATCCAAGTGATTTCTTGCACCTTACCATCATCTTTAGCTTCATTACCACTATTAACGGAACTACTATCAGTGGTATCTTTCTTATCTGAATTACCACACCCAACTAATAATCCAGCTACAAGACACCCCATTAATAATAATGATACTAATCTTCTCTTCATAACATGTCCTCCTTCATATTAAATCCAGCTACACAATATGTTCAACTTGATTTATATTGTATGATTATATATTAGCAGATGAATTCACCTATTTCCTCATAATAGTTGTCTTATAACACCTAATTATTGCTATTTTAAATCAATACCCCAAAATAAGAATTTGTACAACACATACAATTATATCCTAAATATTATCTTTTTTTTATATATCAAGTCTAACTCCCTCATGAAGTATCATACATTTACTATCGAATTTGTTGAAAATTAGTGAATTGAGTTATATAATATAAATTAAGAACTGACAATTATTGCAATTACATACCAAGGAAGGATGCTCTTATGATTAAATATTTAAAGGGAATACACGAAACAGTAGATTATAAAGAAAACACAAATATATGTTTATACATGAACGAAAAAGCAGAGAACTATCCCGCTCATTGGCACACAGCATTGGAAATTATAATGCCTTTAGAAAACCAGTACACCATTATTCACAACCAAGACATTCATACCATCGAAACTGATGAAATAGTAATTATTTTACCAGGCGTAATTCACACATTGAAAGCACCCGATACAGGTAAGAGAATTATTTTCCAAGCAGAACTATCCGTATTAAATTCCATCAAGGAATTTAAATCTATAATATCCTTCCTACCGCCTGTTTTTAAGATAAGTAAAGATTCTTTTCCGTCTATACACCCAAAACTACATCAGTCCTTACTAGTAATTGAAGAAGAGTATAGCAAAGACAATACCTTATCAGAAGCAATAATTTATGCTCGTCTTATTGAGATGTTTGTTCTTATCGGCCGTAACTATTCTGTAAATTGGGACAAAGAAGAAAGTGGTAGTTTAAAACAAAGAGAATATACTGAGAAATTTTTATCCATTTGTTACTATATTGATAATCATTGTGCAGAGGAATTAACACTCGATGAGATTTCTGTATTAGCAGGCTTCAGTAAATTTCATTTCACACGATTATTCAAGCAATTTACTAATGTCTCATTTTACAAATATGTAAATCAAAAGCGGATTGCTCTTGCAGAAAGTTTTTTGATTGATCCAGAACTTACCATAACAGAAGTAGCACTACGATCCGGATTCTCAAGTCCATCAGCATTTGTCAGAATGTTTAAGCTTATTAAAACTTGTACACCCACACAATTCAGACAAATGTACACATCATAACATAAAAAAAGGTAGAGCCTTTTTATTAGGTCTCTACCTTTAGTATATTTTTTACTTTTCTTACTATATCAAACTTTCTTTGACTTGATAATATTGAATTCTACCACTTACCGTTAGCCATATGTCCTGCAAGTTCTGCTTTACATCTTTGTTTGATAACCCAAGCTTCATTTTTAGCTTTTTCGAATGCAGAAACACATTTTGGATCAAGATTTTCTTCTATCCCCTCTTTTGAAAGCTCAGCAATTCTATCTGCTAATACAATGATTTCAGCGTGGATGTTGTTAGTTCTATCAGATGCATAGATTTTTTTTGCATCTTCTTCACTAAGTTCAACAAACTTTTCTTTGCCTAAACCACATTTTGGACAAACCTCTGGTGCTTCAATCCCTTCAGCGATATAGCCACAAATAGAACATTTAAATATTTTTGCCATAATTTTTTCCTCCGTATTATATAGTATCATTGTCTATCATTACAATACGTTATGCACGTATAGTAACCTAACTTAAAACTTTTCTAATAATAATTTTGCTCGTTCATTTGCTTCGTCAACTTTCCCTTGAACATCTGCTCCTATAACGTCAACATTATCTATAGCAATTGTTTCCATGTCTGTAATACCAAAGAATCCAAAGATAGTCTTCAAATATCTATCGCCCATTTCATATGGAGAGTCAGCATATTCACCACCTCTAGCCACAATATTAACTGCCTTTTTATTAGTTAAAAGACCAACTGGACCTTCTGCAGTATATTTGAAGGCTATTCCTGTAACGCTTACATAATCGATATAAGCCTTTAAAATTGCAGGAATACTTAAATTCCACATTGGAGCAGCAACGATATATTTGTCTGCCTCTGCAAATTGATATGCGTATTTTAAGATTGGATTCTTCTTACTTTCTTCATCTTTAGGTCCGAAGATTTTTCCTAAATCCTCTGGTCTTAAGAAATCTATATTTTCCTTATATAAATCCAATTCAATTACTTCATCTCCTGGATTCTTTTTCTTATATTCTTCCACAAAGGCATCTGAAACCTTGAATGTTCTTGATTCTCCATCATTTTTAATATTTGCTTTAATATATAATACTTTACTCATCTTTTTTCCTCCGATTATTTCGTGTAATTTATTTATTTTAAACTAAAAGTCTTGTGTTCCAAATTTATTATTCTCAAAATCTTCATACGCTTGATATATTTCATCTGTTGTGTTCATAACAAACGGTCCATAAGAAGCAATTGGTTCATCAATTGGTTCTCCACTTAATACCACAAATAGATTTTCTTCCCCTACTGACTCAACTAAAATCTCGCCAGGTATATTATCAAATAGAATAAAATCTTTTTCTTTCACTACTGTATCTTTATTTAATTTAACTTCACCTTTTAATACAAGCATTCCTGTATTAAAGTTACTAGGTTCGTTTAGAATAACTTTTCCACCATTACTTAAGTTTACATTATAGATATTCATCTTAGTAAACGTACTAGCTGGGCCTTGTACTCCCTTTACTTCTCCTGCAATAATACTAATTTCTCCTTGATTATCATCAAGTTTTATCTTTCCCATATCTTCTTTTAATAAGGTTTGATATTTGGGTTCTGACATCTTCTTATCCTTTGGTAGATTAACCCAAAGTTGTATCATATGAAGCGTTCCACCATTTTTACTAAATTCTTTTTCATGGTACTCTTTATGCAAGATTCCCGAAGCGGCTGTCATCCATTGGACATCGCCAGGTCCGATAATTCCATGATTACCTTTATTATCATGATGTTCTACTTTGCCTTCATATGCAATCGTTACCGTCTCGAAACCGCGATGTGGATGTGCTCCAACTCCACGTGCATTAGCCGATGGTTCGTAATAATGTGGTTCGTGATAGTCTAATAAAAACATTGGAGATAGGCGTCTCATATCACTTAATCCTGCCGGTAGATATTGAGATACCCTAAATCCATCTCCGACCATATGAGGCTCTGGTCCTCTAAATATATTTTCAATAGTTCTGAAATGTTCCATTATAATCCTCCTTTCAATGCATATTTCAAATTTATTACTAATTAGTGATATTTGTCTAAATTTTTATACTTAATGAGTCTTAAACTTTTTATAGAGCTTTAAACTTTTTAAGTATAGTTTTTAGAATTAATTTTTCTTCATCACTTAAAACTTTAAAAATATCTCTGATATTACTAACGTGCTTAGGCAAAATTCCTTCTATACATTGACTTCCTTTGTCCGTTATTGATATTATGCAGGACCGTTTATCTCTTGGATCCACCTTCCTGTGTATAAACCCTTCCTTTTCCAGATTTTTCACTACCACTGTTATATTGCCAGATGTCGTTAATATTTTCTCTATCAACTCATTAATCTTTAAATCACCTTTGCTATATAGCGCTTCTAAAACTCCAAATTGTGTTGGTGTAAGTCCACTATCTTTGATTGTCTGATACTCTTTCTTATGAATAGCGTGTTCCGCTTTTGTGAAGACAACCAAAGTAGATAAATCTAGTTCACTTTCTTTCATCAGATTTTTTAATGTTTTCATGAACTAAATATATCACTAATTAGTGATATTGTCAACTTGATTTTCAGACTATTTTTAACCAATTAATTATATTACTGATTATTAATAAGCATAAGCAGAAATACAATACTCAATACAATACAAGAGAGTATAACCGCTTTAACTCCAAGAATAATGGATACGATTGCTCCTATTGCTGCACCTATAATAAAAACAATAATAATCCCTAAATATTGAAGACTTCTATGTAATTCGCTTTTATCTTTATTAGACAAATAGTTATAAAAATATTCTGTAGCACTTCGTAGATTTCCCGTACACATCGTTGTTGCCATTGCATTCCCATTAAATTTACGGAAACTTTGCACCTGTAGGGAGCATACGAATGATACTAAAACGTTGGCTATCATATCATACCAACTTCCATTCGGTATGAATGTTATCCCTAAGAGTACGAGCAATTCAACTACTATGATAATCTGTCTCCAATGAATTCTTACACTGTTTTTGTATCTTTTTCTAACGCTCTCTGCAATTAAAATTCCCAGTACGAATGCTATAATTGGAATTAGATATTTCAAACTTCCAAGTAAGTTTCCCTCTGCGATCCTAATCCCCAACAAAACGAGGTTTCCTGTTTGTGCATTCGCAAATACGCCACCCCTGCAAATATACGTATATGCATCAAGAAATCCACCAACACAGGCAAGCATCATTCCTATTATTATTTTTTCTGACATTTGTTTATTTTTGTTCCTTGTATTCATTGTATTCGCTTCTTTCCTTACTTTCATTTTCTTTCGTTTAAACTTACTTCCCCACCAAACTGGCTTAAGAATTTTACAATTGCTTATCTAGATGAATGGCATAAGCTTTAAACTCATCCGCTTTAGTCGGAAGGTCAACTTTCTTATTCCAACCCATATAGATATTCTTATATCCAATATCATCTTTGATTTTAAGTATTGATATCTTGTTTGTATTAATCATAGGGGTATTAAGCACGATTGCAATACCCGCACCCGCTGCAACCAATCCCGAAAGCATACTTTCCTCGCTGGGTTCTACTGATATCTTAGGTGTATAGCCAAGTAGCTCAGCATAGGATACTTTTTGGTTTGGATTTTTACCGTTATACGCAATAAAATATTCCTCTTGTAGATCTTTTAAGTAAACCTCTTCCTTTTTTGCTAAATAATGATTTTTTGAAACTATTAAAACATACTCTTCCTTCTTAACTAAAACCGATTCTATTTCAGGATATTTATCAATACCTTCTTTTGTATCGAAGAAAGCCATATGAATCCTTTCATATCGTAGATCTTTAAAAAGCTCTTCTGTATCCCGAATATTAAAATTGAATTTGGTATGACCATGTTGGTTCAAGAATTCACTGATCAGAAAAGGAATAAAGGTTATTCCGATACAGTTGGTAGCTGCTACTGAAATGACCTGGTCATTCCCATACTTCATTTCTTCAATTTTTTTAATACCCCGATCAATATCATCAAGGGCTGATTCGGCATATTTTAAAAACACTTCACCATATTTCGTTATCTTGATATTCCTTCCATCTCTTTCAAATAATTGAACATCTAATTCTTCTTCCAGTTTTGATATTGCCTTGCTCAATGCTGGTTGACTAATTGATAATTGATTAGACGCAGATGTAATCTTTTTCGTTTCTGCTATTACTTTAAAGTACTCTAATTGTTGCAAATTCATATTTTTCACTATCCCGTCCAGAGCATACTAAGGAAACTCTTAACTTTTCGTTATATATTCATAATTTTTTTTAAATAGACTTAAGAATATCAATAATGGTATAATCACTTAGTTCCAAAAAAATATAACTTAGTATCATTACTGAATTATAATTTTTATGCATACTATTGTCAAATTATTTCATAGAAAATAATAAGAAAGTAACTTTTACTAACTTAAGTCAAAAGGTCATAAACATTGTTGAATGTGAATACTATAAACCTTTTGACTCCCTATAGCTATATACCTAACAAATCATAAAAAGGAGAGATTTACATGTTTTCAGTAGACAAAGAAAAATGTATCGCTTGCGAACAATGTATCAAAGACTGCCCTACACACATAATTTCGCTAAAAGAAGGTAGAGCAGAAATCTATGGGGATAACTGTTTAAAATGTGGTCACTGTGTAGCCGTATGTCCAGTAGAAGCCGTATCAACCGATGAATATAATATGAATGAGGTAAAACCTTATAACAAGGATACTTTTTCCATTGATTCTGACACTCTATTAAATTTCATTAAGTTTAGAAGAAGTATTCGTAGATTTAAGAATAAAGATATCGAACAAGAAAATATCCAAAAGATTATTGAAGCAGGTCGATATACGCAAACCGGAACTAACAGCCAAGATGTATCTTATGTAGTTGTAAGAGAAAAATTAAATGAACTAAAAAACCTTACTTATAAAAGCCTAAAGCAAAAAGGCGAGTATATACTAGCAAATTCAACTCCCGAAACAGATTACTTAAAGGGCTATGCAAGCATGTGGGTGAATATGTACAATAAGTATCAAGAAGACCCTGCAAAGAACGATAACTTGTTCTTCAATGCTCCACTTGCAATTTTTGTTACCTCTCCATCACCACTTAATGGGGGCTTATCTTCGTCCAATATGGAACTTATGACTGACGCTCTAGGCCTTGGAACTTTCTTTAGTGGCTTCACTATTGCTGCCGCAAAAGATAATAAAGAGATCTTAGATTTACTTGGTGTAAAGGATGGGAATCAATTAATATCCTGTCTAGTAATTGGCTATCCTGATGTGAGATATCAAAGAACAGTTCCCCGTAAAGAAGCTAACATAAATTGGATTTAATACTAACATAAAATCAGGGAAGAATTTTTCAAATAAATTCTTCCCTGACTCTATATTATTCTAAATTATTGTTCTTGCTTCACATACATTCCGCTTGGTTTATCAGATAGATTAATTATAATATTCTTCATTTGGCTATAATGATCAAGTATAACCTTGTGTGTTTCTCTACCAATACCAGAGTCTTTGTAGCCTCCAAAGGATGCTCCTGCTGGGAAAGTATTGTAAGTATTTACCCATACACGTCCAGTTCTAATACCTCTCGCAACTCTTATTGCCTTATTAATATCTTTTGTAAATACTCCACCAGCTAAGCCAAAATCACTATCATTAGCCATGGCAATTACTTCATCAATTGTCTTAAACTTAATAACAACTCCTACTGGTCCAAAGATTTCCTCTCTTGCAACTCTCATATTATTTGTTACATCTACTAATAGAGTAGGTTTCATAAAGTAACCCTTCGAAGCATCTCCTTCTAACAATCTTTCACCACCAGTAGCAACTTTAGCTCCTTCATTCTTACCGATTTCAATATAGCTTAAAATCTTCTTTAATTGTTGTTCACTTACTTGAGCACCCATTTGTGTAGATGGATCTAGTGGATTTCCTACTTTAACTTTTTCAAAAGCTGCAACCGCTTTTTCAATAAATTCGTCATAGAAATCTTCTTGAACAAAGATTCTTGATCCTGCGGAACAAACTTGTCCTTGATTAAACAAGATACCTAATTGAATACCTTCTAAGGCAATATCCATATCTGCATCACTAAAGAATACGTTTGCTGATTTACCACCAAGTTCTAGTGTAGAAGGTATCAGATTCTTCGCAGCGGAGATACCAACCTCCCTACCAACTTCTGTTGAACCTGTAAAGGCTAACTTATCAAGCCCTTTATGATGTTGTAAATACTCACCACTCTTAGAGCCTTTACCAGTGATAATATTAATTACACCTTTTGGTACAACATCTCCAATTAATTTCATTAATTCTAATACGCTAAGTGACGTAGTACTAGATGGTTTAAAGACACTGACATCACCTGCTGCAAGTACTGGAGCTAACTTCCAAGCAGCCATTAAGAATGGGAAGTTCCATGGTACAATCTGACCAACCACACCGATTGGCTCTCTCAGAATTAAGTTAAGGGTATTTTCATCAATCATAGTTGAAGTTCCCTCTTCTGCCCTTATAACCCCTGCAAAATATCTAAAATGATCTGCTGCTAATGGAATATCTGCACCAGTTGTTTCTCTAATTGGTTTACCATTATCCATAGTTTCTACCGCTGCTAAAAACTCAGCATTTTCATCAATAATGTCTGCTATCTTATTAAGCACTGCTGCTCTTTCAGCAGGAGTTGTTTTCCCCCAAGTTTTAAAAGCCTCTCTCGCAGAAGCAATTGCTTCATCAACATCACTGTTTGTAGCATCTGCTATTTCAGCTAATAAATCACCATTGGAAGGATTGTAGGTTTTAATAGTTGCACCATCTGATGCATCTCTCCATTCTCCGTTTATATATAGTTTATATTTATCTTGTAATTGTAAATTCATACTTTACCTCCATGTTCCATAATAATTATATATCAACTATTACGCTTTGTAATTGTTCGAAAACTCTTAGTAACTGCTGTTATTGTATCACACTTTATTCAGTAATGCAATTTTGATATTAAATTAACTATTTAATTGTCATATTTCAGTTATTTTTCATTTTTTATACAAAAATGGCTTATATAAATGCAAAAATCATTTATATAAGCCAGATGTTTATCTTCTATATTCATAATACTTGATAATCCCTTATCAAACCATTTTCACTTATGTTAGACGGTATATGTCTGAAATACGGTAATCTTCTAATTGATGACGTATGCCATCTAGTTCTTTATCTTGTTTCACTTTCTCTGTTACATAAAAAACTCCTTCTTAGTTTGGAATTAAGTCTTAATTCTTACTAATAAGGAGTTTCTATAATAGACACAAGATTGATTACATAATCATTTTCTTAATCTATATCCGCTTTCCATAATCCATGAAGATTACAATACGCATACGCCGCGATTGCCTTGTCCCCGTCTGCTATCTGGAATTTAACGGTTGGCTGTACATCATGAGACAAAATCTGATATTGTCCACCTTTTTGTGTCTCTAATATTACGGTAGTAATAGAATGTTCTTCTGTCATTGGATGTGTAACACTTCCTACGTTTACAGTTACCGTATTTCCACTACAAGTGATGACTGGAATATGTTTTTCAGTAGCTGCCTCTACGGTATTTGGTGTGATTTCATTGGCGTCTGTAAGTGATGTAGCATCTGTATAGCAATTACAAATTGGAATTACAAGTCCATTATTACTACATTTAAAAAATTTAATCATAGGATAAATCCACCTTTCTTATAGTACGATACATACATAGTGTGGCTTATCTAATCAAATCTATTCTTTAGACTCTTACAATTTTGCCATTCTCAATTCTATAAATCACATCAACCAAATCCAATATTCTCTCATCATGTGTCACCATGATTGCAGCTCTGTTTTGCTTCTTAACCACTTTCCGAATCATCTCAACTACTTGCCTTCCTCTAGGACCATCTAAACTTGCTGTTGGTTCATCTGCTAGTATAACATCAGGTTTATTCATAAACGCTCTTGCAATTGCAACACGTTGTTTTTCCCCACCCGATAACTTATTAGGATATTTCGTTTTACTATCTTCTAGCCCCAAATCTTTTAATAGCTCATCTGCATATGTTTCAAATCCCTTTTTGTCTTTATTCTTAGTAATTTTAGCAATTAAATTCAACTGGTCTTTAACAGTTAGATAAGGTACTAATTGATGTGATTGAAATATAAATCCAATCTTTTCTCTTCTTACACGGTTCCAGTTTTTATTATTGTTATCAAGTTTTGTATCTCCAATGATTACTTCCCCCTTTGAACTTGAAAGTAATGCTCCTGCAATTGATAACATTGTACTCTTACCTGAGCCAGAAGGCCCTACTATCGCTGCAAACTCTCCTGGTTTTACCTTTATTGATACATTATCTAAGACGTTTTTTTCACTTTCTCCATCTTGATATACTTTTGAAATATTGTTTAATTCTAATGCATATGTTGTCATCATTATTCACGTCCTCCAATCGCCATTAATGGGTCTATCTTTGCAACTTTTCTTAACGATACCAAACTAACTAATACAGATATAATTACAAATGCTATGGAAATTATCACCGCAGAACCAAGAAGTAAAGAAAAAGGCATACTACTTGGTAAGATACTTGATAAGGCAAATGTTAGAATATTACCTACAAGCACACTGCCACCTGCTAATATAAGTACTTGAGAAATAATCATTGCAGATAGAGTTTTCATCTCCATTCCAAGTGCCTTCATTACCCCGAACTCTGTTAGTTTTTGCATGGTAATAATATAGAAGAATACCCCTAAGATAACTGCTGATACAATAACTAGAACCCATAAAATCATATTAATGGACATCTGTTCTTGAGCATAACCTGGAATGTTTTTTATAACATCATCTTTTGATAGAACTACTGAATTTGCTAACTTAATATTGTTTATATCGTCTCCTTTGATAGCAATGGCGTTATATGGTACTTCATCATTTTTATTAATATTTGTTCTTATGTTCTTGAATGTATCTAAGGAAACAATACCTACCGCAGAATGTCCGTACATCTCATCTTTAACAAATCCCGCAATTTTCATTTCAACACCAGAAGCTGAATCTATAATCGTATCTCCTATAGAAAGATCTTCCTCTACGAAAGATTTATTCAAATAAATGGTATTTTCCTCATCTGATAATTTAGTTCCATCAATTTCCTTTGGCATCATGAAGCTGTCTTTATCTACTGCTAGATACGTAACATCTAACTTTTGTTGCACATCTTTCTTGTACATACTCATTCTCATTAGGTTAATTGGTGTTACCTTGCTACTTGTCATATCACTAACTTCTTGCAATTGTTCCTTTGTTAATGTAGATCTCGTAATTATAGAGTCTGCATCATCACTTAATATATAATGATTTGCCTTCCCATTCTTAATTGAGGCACTGGTTGCTAAAGATAATCCATTTGCTAATCCTGATAAAAACAAAACCATAAAGGTTAATAATATCAACATGGCTACGATTAACGAATATCTTGATTTGTTGTACTTTAAATCTTTCATTGCTAGAAACATATTCAATCTCTCCTTACTAATGTGCTTTCTTTTGTTTTGTAAAATATACATCAGTAATGTGACCCCAATATGACCAAATAAGATTTTCCGTTATTCTCAACAATAATTTTAAAGTGGATTTATAAAAAGGTTCTTAGATAATTCCCTTAGCCTCTTATTATCCAAAATATAAACTTTCTTGTCCTCACATCTTATAATAGATTTAGCTTCCATCTCTTTAAATGTTCTATACAAGTGTCTATACGTCGTTCCTAAGAATTCAGCAATTTCTAAATAGGATGAAGTTAAAATTATATAATCCTCCTTTGATATATGCTCCACTAGGTAACTAGCCAATCTATTAATAAGTGGATAAACAACATTATATGAGCTATTATTAATCGTAGCGCTGAGTTTCTCGCTTAGGGAATCTACTAGATGTCGTAAAAACTTTGGATTATCAAAATACTTTTTTCTAAGTATATCAGAAGATATCACTACCATATACGTATCCTCTACTGCATCTATGTTGCAGATTATAGGTTCATCTTTTAAAAGTTCCATATCTCCTATCGTAATAAAATCGTGGTAGAATTTTAAATTTGAATACTTCCCATTTTCTAAGATATAATAGATTTTAATTTTCCCTTCTACAAGCAAATAATAATATTCAAGTTTATCCGCGGCTTCTAAAATATGCTCTCCTTTTTCATAAAAATAAAGTTGTGCATATCTAAATATGTCTTCCTCAAATACTTGATCTATATTATGTTTTTTAATGAAATGCGTCAAAAGATTACTGTCTACTATTTTTTTCATAAATACTCCTAACATGACCTATGTCATATTTTAATTCTTTTAGATATAGTATCTTATTTATAAAGAGCTGTAAAGGATAGGTGGATTTTTAGTAGATATAAAGAGAAAGCTTTTTAATTAATACTTTACTTATCAGCAATTTATCATTATATTAATCATAAAACTACCTCGAGAAGGGGAAGTAAACAACTATTTGGAGGACATAAATTATGAACTATGAAGTTATAATATTCGATGCAGATGATACTCTATTTGACTTTAAGAAGTCTGAAAGAGAAGCATTTAAAAATGCTATGCTAGAATTTGATATACAATACGATGAAAATTATCATCTAAAGATCTATCAGGTTATAAACACAGCTATATGGAAAGAATTCGAAGAAGGCCTTATCACCCAAGAAAAATTAAAGGTAGAAAGATTTGAAAGATTGTCTAATAAATTAAATCTAGAATTTGATGCTAGAGAATTTGCGAAGTCATATATGAAGCACTTGGCTGATGCCTCCTTTTTGTTTGAGGATAGTATAGAGCTTGTAGAAACTCTACATAACGATTATACCCTCACTATAGTCACTAACGGACTTACCTCTGTTCAAGAAAAAAGAATCAGAAAATCAGTTATATCACAATACTTTAAGAATATCGTAATATCTGAAGAAATCGGGGTATCCAAACCTAATAAAGAAATCTTTGAACACGCTTTTAAAAACATTAACCAAGTAGACAAATGTAAGGTAATCATGATAGGCGATAGCTTATCTTCTGATATACAAGGAGGTATAAACTTTGAAATCGATACCTGTTGGTATAACCCTGACAAACATGTTAATAAAACAGGAATAAGACCAACTTACGAGATTAATGATCTTAAAGATCTCCCTGACTTACTTGCTAATCCACAAAAATATTCCTATATCTAATAAATATAGAAGTACAGCTGCAAATTAGCATTCTATATATAGAAAAAACCAAATGTGATGTTGTATTTCATCCCATTTGGTTTTTATAATATTATTAATTCCTCAAACTTAGAATATTAAAAATCAAAGTTATCTGGATCTGGTCCCACTCTTAGACCTTTATTTAAACTATCTATCTTCTCCATATCTTCTTTACTTAATTCAAAATCAAATATATCAATATTTTGAAGTAATCTTCCTTCATTCGTAGATTTAGGAATTGTAATTACATGACTTTGTAAATCCCAACGTAGCACGATTTGAGCTGTTGTTTTATTGTACTTATTAGCGATTTCTTTTAAAGTTTCATCTTCTAATAATCCATTACCAGCCATTAAAGGTGACCAAGCTTCTACTTGAATATTATTTGATTCACAGAATTCTCTTACCTCTTTCTGACTTAAGTATGGGTGTAATTCTACTTGATTGATAACAGGTTTTATTTCGGCATCCTTTAATAAATCTTCAAGATGATGCACTTGGAAATTACATACTCCAATAGCTTTAACGCGACCTTGTTTATATAGATATTCCATTGCTTTCCAAGCCTCTTTATATTTCCCTTCTACTGGCCAATGAATAAGGTATAAATCTAAATACTCCACACCGATTCTATTCAAGCTTGCTTCATAAGCTGCTATGGTTGATTCATATCCCAAATCAGCATTCCAAACCTTAGATGTTATAAACAAGTCTTCTCTTGAGATCCCTGCTTCCTTAATACCTTGTCTTATACCTTCTCCCATAGCTTCTTCATTTCCATAGATAGCTGCACCATCAATACTTCTATATCCATTCTTTATTGCCACTTTGACTGCGTTTACTAATTCATCACTATCCTCAACTCTGAAAACTCCAAGTCCTAGTTTGGGCATCTCAATTCCGTTGTTTAATTTGATTGTATTATTCATATTATCTATCATATTATTCTTTTCCTTTCGAATCTTTCATTATTATTAGTATCTTTATCTTATCTTATGAAATTCATAAAACTCTTTTCTTCTCTCTTCGGTGCTTCAACATTATCTTTTCCAAATTTAACAAGTTTTATTAACCAGGCCATATTCTTACCTAATACTCTCATTATTTGCATTCCCTCATCATCTTAAAGGACCTCGTTTTCTGCATTCCCATACGCTACATTCCAATAATTTGATGTAGGCATTAACATTTCCGAATAATTGATATAATTATTCAATTGATCGAATACGGGAACTCCTCCTGATCTTCTAACTGCAACAACACTTGCTCCGACTTTATGTCTAAGCATACCGTTATTTACGTATGCTACTTAGAATGCACGGTCTAAGAACGATTTCATGGTTCCTGCAATTGCTGAATAATGAACAGGAGATCCTAAGATAATCCCATCAGCCTCTTTCATCTTTGCAATCCATTCATTAACCTCATCGTTAGCAACGACGCTTTTTTCATTCATATTTCTACTACAGCCACCGCAAGCTAGACAGCCACGTATTACCTTGTTACCAACATGGATAATCTCTACCTCAATTTTTTTCTAATTCTTTTGCCACACTCTCTATTGATTTAAACGTATTCCCTGCCTTATTAGGACTTCCATTAAAAGCAACTACTTTCATATTAATAACCATGCCTTTCCATAGCCTGCAAACTTTGGGCTGCAGACTCCTATTTGCATGTGAAAGATTCAACTTTCACACTATTTCCTTATATCTGCCGCCTCATACCTATCAGCTGATGTGTTTATTATATAGATACCAATTCTCAATAACAAGTACGTACTTTTAGGTTAATTACTTACCTAAAGGTAAGATTTTATAGAATACCTTGTCTATTTTAGAAAAAAATTATTATTAAAATACAATTTTCTTTATTTACATCGATAATGTTAGTATAATAGCTTATATAAAATAGTTGAAGGTAGGTAAAAGTATATGATTTCTTTCAATAATAAAGAGTATGTTTGTTTATTAGACTTTGCAATGGATTTCATACGTGGTAAATGGAAAGCTCTTATACTATGTAATTTATATAAGGAACCTAAAAGATTTTTAGAGCTTCAACGATTTGTTGAAGGTATCAGCCAGAAGATTTTGAATGAAAATCTAAAAGAATTAGAAAGAGACGGATTAATAACTAAGTTAGTATATGCTGAAGTTCCTCCTAAAGTTGAATACTCTCTAACTGATAAAGGAAAAGAAATTACTAAACTTATTAAAGAATTGGAAAATTGGTCTGTTAAATATTATCCGGAATTAGAAGGTAGTTGTAAATAGGCAGGCTCCGCGAAATGATTTTGATTCCATAAAAACTGAAATATATAAAAAGACTATTCTGAAATTACAGGATAGTCTTTTTACTTGTGCCAACAAAATTGCAACAGATAATTTTGTAAAATATTCTTGTTACCAAATTAATATCCTTTTTTTCTTGTCGCTAACAACATTGCAACCATACATATAAAGATTATAATCGCTGTACTAAAGTCTTTACCACTTACTATAGTAATTATGAGATTAATAAAGGAGATTACTACAGCCAACATTGGTAGCATTTTAATAAATCTTACATTTTCCTTACCATTCATCTAATTAACCATCTCAACTTTCATTATTTAAGCTAATAGAAAAAACTCTTTCACTAACATTTATTTTATCATATTATTCAATTTTTTCAATATTTTCCATTTATTTATATTGTACTTTACACTTATTAACTCTATTCACTTACTGCTTTTATTTTCAGTTATCTACTACATTGGTAATGCCGTTATCTATAAGTATACCAAAAAATCATCCTATAACTTTTACATTATAGGATAGTCTTTTATCTGGATTCAGCAAAATACAATAGCTTATTTTGTAATACTATTAGAAAGTCAAGCGCATATCATACCAAACTGCGCCACCATGTGTTGATTGTGATATTCCTTCATTCTTAAAGCCAAATTTCTCATAATAATGCAACAGTTTTTCTTTACAGGTAAGTACTAAACCCTTACGCCCTTGTGCCCTAGCATCAGAAATCACTCTATTGATTATAGCTTCTGCACAACCTTGTCTACGATATTCTGGTATCGTGTTTACACCGAAGATCATTTGCCATTGACCTTCTTCGTCATGGATTCTAGCATCTTCAAACATCTTATCCTCTAGTATGGATTCTTTAGTCACCATTCCATTCACAAATGAAACTATTTTCCCGTCATCTTCCATAACTAGGAAATGGTTCGGATATACCGTCAATCTCTCTTTAAAATCTTTCTCTGTTGCGGCTTCCTCTACAGGAAAACATCTTAACTCAATAGCAGCGATTGCTTGTAAATCTTCCATAGTTGCCATTCTTATCTTCATATAGGTTAACTCCTTCTAAACAATCTTAATAGGAAAAAGGAATTTTCAACAAACGAAAATCCTCCAACTCATTATCTTCTAAAAATAGTGCAAAGGTTTGTTCATGAGAGCAAATAGAACATATAACTCTGTCACCTTTATAAAAACAAGGGTCTTCCAAAAAATATATCTCATTAAATGAATTAAATTTTATTAGATCTCCCTTATTATATAAATATTCTATCATCATTTCATCCATTTTAAAATAATATACTTTATATAAGCCTCCTATAGTGCAATGAGAATTATAGGTAAATCTATTCCCTATATAACTTTCTTTAGGTAAGGGTACTTCATGTTCCACCTTCTTACTCTCCAATGTCAAATATTCTTTTTTCTTCTTATCATAATTATGATCATTTACATAGTGTTGTAACTGTTTTTTTACTTGTTCTAATTCCACTAAATCATAATATTTCAATCGATCCAAATAAGCGAATATTTCCTCATATGTATGGTATGTTTTGAATAAAGTTTCTCGGTATTCTAAATCATTCATATATCGTAATCTTCTACTTAAATCTTCCTTACTATACTCATCAGCAATGTCCTTAACTGAATCTAGATATTCTTCTGGAGAAAGCAGGTAATATTCCATAATTACTGAATAAGTTATTTTATTACTCATAGAACTCAAAAATTTTATTAATTCTATATAATTTTGTTTTAATCGTATATCTTTGTACTCAATAAAAATATTATTCATACTTTTTCGCCCCTATTAAATGAATTCATATACGTTGTATCCATATACATTTTTTTACTCTTTTTCTTATGTTTCATACCATATAAGATTACTATACAGTAACAATAACCGATGGATTCCTAAGAAATCATCGGCTATTTTCACTTTCCATTCATTTAAAATTCAACTAATATTCTAGCTGGAAACGCATCTATTCCCTCAATCTTCATTGGTAGACAATACACTCTAAAACCTTTTTCTGGTATTTGATCCAGATTAGCTAGATTCTCTATAGCATAGCTTCCATGTTTCCCTAGAAATACATCGATTAATCCATGATTTTTGCCTAAACCTAACCCTAAGGTATCGATTCCTATCATGTTTACTTTCTTCTCTACTAAGTATTCCATTACTTCCATAGAAATCTCAGGATGATTATTATATCTATCCTCATCATCTAAGTACTTATCCCAATTTGTTTGAAAAAATACAAACTTTCCTTCTTCTACAAGTGAAAGATCTAAATCATTCAACTCCACTGGCCTATCTACTATGTGTGAAACATCAAACTTAATGCCTGTACCAATTAATCTTTCATTCTCAAGAATTACCTCCGATGACATAACATCTATATGAGTTCCCATGTTATGTACATCACATGAGAATGAAGTTGTCGTATATTCTTTCCCACTTTTTGAAGAACGGGTAACTTGTTGGACCTCTAAGGGTTTCGAACCTTCTCTATAGACTCTTCCTATCCTAGTTTTCTGTGTTATGTCTACAATCATGTAATTTCCTCCATAA
Source organism: Clostridiales bacterium (assembly GCA_018372435.1). Lineage (GTDB taxonomy): Bacteria > Bacillota > Clostridia > Lachnospirales > Lachnospiraceae > Anaerosporobacter. The sequence continues at coordinate 134,819 of JAHAJA010000007.1, forward strand.
AATATTATTCGTTTTTCGTTATTCGTTATTCGTTATTCGTTTTTCGTTTTTCGTTTTTCGTTATATAGAATTATATTGGATATTGATCCTCTTGGCAAGGTTGATAGATGTTTTGATGAAGAAGTACGATTAAACCTATTTAAGTTTGTATAGTAAAAACAATAACTCTTCTAAACTAATACTTAAAAAAGCCACACATTGGGCCAATAACGGCTTTTTGAGTGGCTTTTTGAGTGACTAGTGGTAATTTTCTTCTCTATCAGAATCCGCTTTTGTAACATGAATTGTTCCATGTGGGTGATGCGGAGGAGCATACACCGAAAACAATTTAATTGGACAGCAACCCGTATTAACAAGGTTATGCCACGTATTTGCAGGAACAAAGATTCCAGTACCAGGTATAACTTTACATTGGTAGTCAAGATTATCCTTACATTCACCCATCATCATAATACCATTCCCTGACTCAATGTACAAAAATTGGTCAGTATCAGGATGGATTTCTAATCCTATTTCAGAGTTACATGGGATTGTCATAAGGGTAAGCTGTAAATCCATTCCTGTCCAACGTGTTGTACGGAAATTATTGTTTTGAATCGTGTCTTGGCAAAGATCTGTAACAAATGGGTAAGGCCCTTGATCTATTTGGTTGTAGCGAGAATCATAATAATTATAAAATCTCATATTTATTCACCTCGAATTATTATATGTGGATGGTGACAATATGTGAGAACGAAGAGAAGCCCAGTTAGATGAGGAAACTAAAGAAACATATAAATAACCTGGAACTCTTTCGCTTATAAGAAAAACAGGGTAACTCTATATTGATGGAATTATCCTGTTTTAGCGTAATAATGAAAAATAATCGATATCCCTAACCAAAGTATAACTAAAAGTACTGAAATACTTATTCCAAAACCCTCTAGCATTAGGATTGGCTGTACCATGTTCTACCCATAATCGCCTTATTCCTTTATCTCTTAAAGTATCATTAACATAACTTAACAGCTCCCTGGCTATCCAATTTCCTCTATATTCTTCTATAACAAAGATATCACTTACACTGAAGCAGCTCTCGTCGTTTGTAATAAAACTATTTCCTTCCCTATTCGCATCCATTAATCCAATAATACGATTCTCCTTTTCAGCTATATATACATGAGTTTCAATATCCATAAAGTAATCTCTATATAGCTCCTCCGTAAATTCAGTCCCTGGATAAAATATCGGACTTTTTCGCAAATGCTCAATCAGCCCAAAAATTAATTTCCATACTTCTGACCAACGATTTTCTATTTCATTTTTGCCTAGTTCTCGTATGCTCACATCTGTCTTTACTAAAATACATACTTCTGTATTACGAATTTCCTCTTCACACTGTATTCCAAACTGTAATAATGTGAATAGTCTAATTGCTTCCTCATCATGCGCATATACTTTAATCTCAAAGTGGACCTTTTGCTTCCTACATAATATGTCTGCAACGTTTTGAAACATTTTAGATAGTATTTTCTCTCTGGCTTTTTCAATTGCTCCATATCCCCAAACTGGGACCATGCACCAACATATACTGTCTTCATTCGAATATATTGTAAAAAGCATGTATCCTACCACTTTCCCTTGGACGATACACACAACTCCTTGCTGGTTATCAATGGCTTCTTCAATCCACTTATGAAGTTCCTCTTTACGTTCCCTCTTTAATTCAGCAACATATTTACATTCCATTGAATACATACATTCGGCAAGTTCAACTACGTCCTTCAAAAACTCACTTCTTATTTCAATAATTTCCATAACTATCACTCCTTCTCTTAATAGCCATTGTAAATTATTGGTCTTCATTTTTCTGTTTCCGTATTGCTATTATTGGAGTGGAATATATATATCCATAACGGAATCTTCTCTATAATGGCATCGTTCATCATAATATTCAAAAGCTTCACGCGAGTCATCATATTCATACTGAACAATCTCAAACCATGTTGTAAATATGTATTTCCATGTTTCTCTAATCTTTTCAGCAAAATTCATAAAACTTGAAAGTTCTTCTGTTGTTATCTCGTCTTTTATATGTGCTTCTATATATGCAAAACAGGATTCAAATTCTTTTCTATAATTCATCTATAATCTCCAAATTCTTTCTTATCTTATAATTCTTGTAAAAGTAAAAAAGCAAAGAAAAAACATTCATTGCTTTTTTTAGATATTATTTATTTATCTAGTATTCTTAAACCATTCAATCGTTGCTTCTTCCATTTCTTTAGGAAGTACATTACCATATACTTGATTATATAGCCATTCTAATGTCTTATTGTTTAAATATTTTTTCATTTCGTTTTCAGCCTCTAACATTACTACCTTTATTAAACAAGGACATTTCGTATGGGTATCTGGTAAATTATCCTTATCTAGTAATATATTATTTTGTCTAATCTCTGCACATTGAAAGAATGGTTCTCTTCCCTCAACCGCTTCTACAACATCCCAAAATGTTATCTTATCTGCACTACGAGCTAAAGTATATCCTCCCTTTACTCCAGGCACAGATTTTATTATTCCAGATTTACTTAATCTTGCATAAACCTTGGACAGATAACTTTCTGATATACCTTGAAAAGTTGCCAAATCCCTAATCCCAATTGATTTACCTTCTTCTAAATTAACCATGTATAGCAAACAATGTAGTGCATATTCTACTCCCACTGAAAATTTCATTGAATTTACGCTCCTTAAAATATAATATCTTTATCATACATTATTATTAAATTTGATTCAAGACACCATACTACATTGAATTAAAATTACATTTTATTGTTGACATAATATAAAAATAATTATATTATAATTAAAGACAATATCTATCGACGATATAAAACATCTATAAATGGAGGAAAATAAAATGTTTACAGAAAAATTTTTAGAAGTTTTAAAAAATGAAGGAGTTGTTTCCATTGTTACTTGTGCAAATAATGAGGCACATGTATCAAATACTTGGAACAGCTATCTAGTTATAGTAGAAGAAAACAAAATATTAATTCCAGCAGCTGCAATGATAAACACAGAGAATAATATAAATATTAATCCTAATGTCAAATTGACGCTAGGTAGCCACGATGTTATGGGATATAGATATATGGGAACTGGATTTTTACTTGAAGGAACTGCTAGATTCTTAAAAGATGGGGAACACTTCAAAATGATGCAAGCAAAGTATCCTTTCTTAACTAGAGTATTAGAAGTTACAGTTAACTCTTGTAAACAGACCTTATAAGCGAGGTTATAATATGCCTAGAATAATTGATATATCTATGTGTATAGGTTGTGGAACTTGTGAAAGAGTATGTATAGTCGGATCTATAACACACTTAGAGAATAAAAAGCGAATAATAAATTCATCGGCTTGTGTCGATTGTGGAGCATGCCAACTTGCTTGCCCTAAGAACTGCATATCTAAAAATCAGGAAATATGTTTATAGTTTTAGTCATCAAAAAAAGGTTGTTCAAAATGAACAACCTTTTTAGATGTATAACCACTACTTCAATACTAACTTTATATTAGTTTGTTTTTTTTGTAAATAACGATACTACATTAACTATTAACCAAACCAACCCAATTAATACAAATAGATAGGCTATTGTAATTAAGAAAAATGGTTCTGAAAGTGTTCCATCAGCAAGTACCTCTGAACCGATTACGTTATAGGCAAGAAAACATATCCCTGCAATAATAAATGGAATTAAATTCAATAAATATTTTTTCATGATATTACCTCCGTTTTTTGAGTTTTTATTTTTAATATTTCCTATAACGGTATAATATCACTATTCTAAAACAAAAACAATACATTTTTATCGAAAAACGATAAATTATTATTGCAAAAGTATATATTTTTTAATTACAAAACTAAATACAAAGCAATTTTTCCTGTTTAATGCATTTTATCATTAAAAACTTCATTGGTGGTTTATCCTTATTATCACTATCTATTTCATCGATCTCCGAAAATTCTACAAGTCCATATTTTTGAAAATCTTTTTTTATTGATTCCGTATCATAAAAAAAGATTTTTACTCCAGCTATTGTTTCATAATAGTTTTCATCAAGTTTTTTTCCTTTTCCAAACATAGGAGCTTTTTTTGAAACAGTAGTAAAAATCATATATCCCCCGTGTTTTAATTGCTTATAACAATCACTAATAAACTTTTCTCTCTCACTTTCATTTAATAAATGAATAAGTGCATAACTAAATATCCCTTCATATAGTTTATTTTCAAAAGGCATATCAGCGACTGAACCATGATAAACATTACTGTTAATCCCATACTGTCTTGCCAAATCAATAGCTGTTTTTGAGATTTCAATACCTGTCACATTTATATTATTTTCAATAAATACTTTTGCATTCCTACCATAACCAAAACCCGGTATTAATATATCTTTTATATTATTTTCAATAAAAATATCCTTGGCAATAATAGCTGATTCTGATGGTGTAAATCCCCACATTGTTTGTTTTTCTTTAAAGCTTTTTTCCCAAAACTCTGTCATATTTGATCACTCCTTTCAAATAATTTATTAGCTACATAATGACATATCAAAAGATTTACTACTATAAAACTAAAAATTATAAAAGCAGATTTGACTATATCTGTGAATTGATAAGCATATATATTTATCATCTTATAGGCTATATATATAGAAGCACCTCCGGATATAATTCCAGTACTTAACCCAGGAATATATCTCTTGGCTACTAAAGATTGAATAATATGAGCAATTATATGAAAGGTATAGCCAATTACAACTCCAACGAAAATAATATTCTTATCGGTTAATACTACATAAATTAGTGAACCCAATAATAATAAATATTCCTCAAGCACAATTAGTCCAAATTTCACTTCATCCATTTCTTTAACAATCTTATTGATAGGTCTCTTTCTAAATTTATTTTTTAATATGTTGCCATTTTTGTTTAACCACTTGGTCAAAAATAATACTTCTTCAAATTCATGCATAGTAAAAACTATTAAAAAGATTAAATAATAAACAAAGATCTCTTTCACTTTATTCTCCTCCATAATTTAATAAATTCAACTTAAAGTATACTTCACAATGATTTGTACATAATAAATCTGTAAATTAAGGTTATTCACTCAAACTTCACACTAGAAGATCTCAAGGAGTAGCTCACTGCTATAAGTGGAGTTTTTTATGTTTGAAGTTTGAGTTAACCATAATAAAAAGAAAATAGGAAAAGGGTGAAATTATGGACAACAAAAACTCAAGTGTAAGTAATAAAAACAATTCAGGTAAAGGAAATGGTAACTCGATAATCAAAAACGAATCCCCAAAGAATTCTACTACTAATTATGTAAGTGGTGAAGTTCCAACTTCAACAGCCCACAAGTTTAAATCAAGTACTCAAAACGAAGCTGATGATATGAAATAAAACTCACTTTTATTTATCAAAAAATGTTACACAAGTTCATTTACCTGTGTAACATTTTTTAATCTTCAAGTCGTATTCCATTACACGATATTAAATTCCTTCATGCTTACCTGATGTCTTGTAATCGTCTCTTGCCCAATTTGGAGCATTAATAGTACCTGCCTTAGCATTCCCTGTCTTGGCAGCGCCTTGAATCTCAGGTACCTGATCCTGAACATTCTTAGGGTGATGCATTTGATGATGATTCTCTGTTCCATGATTTTTTGAGTCATAAGGACTAGGCCTTCTCATACCTGCTTTTGCCATCGCGATACCTCCTATTGCTCAAATAGTATTTGTAGCTTACGAAAAACTATTCATTCTATGGTTTTCTGTTTTCCATATATCGAAGCATTTCCACTAAATACACGTGCAATTGCACATACAACTAAAAAGTATGGCAAATATGTAAATCCAAATACCTCTGCTCCAATCAATACAGGCGCTAAAAATGTATTCGTTGCACTACCAAATACAGCTGCATATCCTAAAGCTGCAATCATCATACTAGGAAGTCCCATAATTGAACCAAGCACACAGCCCAAACTCGCTCCTATAGAAAAAATAGGAGTAACCTCACCGCCTTGAAAACCAGCTGCCAAAGTCAGAATAGTTATTACTAGTTTTAACGCCCAGTCCCAGCCATAAATAGTCTGTCCAGAAAAACTTGCGCCAATTAGATTTGTACCAAGTCCTGCATATCGACCGATACCAAACAGTAATATACATATTGAAATAATACAACCGAGAGTGGTGATTTTAATATATGGATTCTTTATCTTTTCTGAAAAAAACGACTTAGTATATTTCAATCCTTGTGCAAAGGTTGCTCCCACCAATCCAAATAAAATCCCACAGACAACTAACTTAATTAAGACATTAGGTGTGAAATTCAGTGTATCCTGTAACACTACTGTAAATTTCTCAAGTCCACAAAGGTGAGCTGTAAAACTTGCCGTATATGAGGTAATCAAAACTGGAATTAATACAGAGTACTCCAACTTCCCTATTGTTAAAACCTCGAGTGCAAAAAAGGCTGCTGCTGCCGGTGTCTGAAATAACCCAGAAAAGCCAGCTGCCATACCAATAACGATCATCTCACGTCTTGAAGCAATCTTTGTTTTACTCTCTACTGCACTAGAGATAGTAGCTCCGATTTGGACTGCTACACCTTCGCGTCCAGCCGAACCTCCAAGTAAATGTGTGATCCAAGTGGACAGCATAACTAATGGGATTAGACGAAATGGTATTTTCTCTTTCTCATGATGTCCCACAGAAAAAACTAGTCCTATTCCTTGCATACACTCTGATCCAAACTTCTGATAAAGAAAAATCGTAAGGAAACCTCCAACTGTCAAAAATGGTATTAACCATAATACATGAGCATCTCTAAATGCTGTAATTCCCAATAGTATTCTTCCAAAAAAGGCATCTAATAAACCAACACTAATCCCTATAAGACATGCAAGTAAGCAAAGTACTAACTTCTTCTTAATTATCGATATTCTTTCTTTCTTATTATGTAAGACTAAATAATTTATTTTCATTTGTTTCACCTTTAGTTTTAAATTAGAATGATTAAAAATTCCTACATCACTCAAAACTATACCCATTATATTCCTCAAAAGTAATTCTAGCAAGTCAACTTTTTTATAACCCTTTTCTCTCCTCCACTCCACAAACACTTCACAAATAAATCATTATATTTAATATATTCCTTGACATAAAAAAAAACTTTGTATATCATGTGTAAGTGAAAATTTTTATTTATTAAATAACTGAAGAAAAACGGGTAGAAGTTTACAATGAAAGATTTGAAAACGGAAAATTTATTATCAATTATTAATACAACACTGAATTATATGAGTAAAGATTTGACAGGGCATTGTATGCGTGTGACTTATAATTTAGTTTGTATCTTAAAAGACGATCCTAGGTTTACATATCAAGAAGTTTGTAAAATTGCTTGGACGGTTTTATATCATGATATTGGTATTTTAGAGGAACGATCTGTTAAGGATTTATTAGAAGAAGAGTTAGAGAAAAAGAATGGTGGCTTTTCTCATGCTGAATACGGATGTTTATTTGTTAAATATTTTAGTTCATTTCCGGAGTACTATGAAATTATTAAGTTCCATCATTCTTCATATAGAGAATTCAAAGATTTAGATATAGATGAAAAAATAAAAGATGTAATAGTGACATTAAAAGTAATAGATATCATTGATTTATATAATATATATAAGCAACAATTAGATATAGATAAAATCAAATGGGATGCATATGAAATTGCTATTGCAAAGAAAGTGAATTCTTATTTTGAAAATAAAAAAGAAATATCACAAAAAGAAATAGAAAATAATTTAGCAAGTTTTTTAGAAAATATGATACTGTCTCCAATTCAAAAGTATAAGATGTTGAAGATACTAGCTTATTCTTTTGATTTTAAAAGTCGTGTTACCGCTGTGCATTGTACAACAGTAGTAGAGACAAGTAGTATGCTAGCGAAATTATTCGAAGTGGATGAGCGTACGTATAAAAACATATGTATGGGGGCTTTGCTTCATGATCTAGGTAAAATAGCAATTCCACATCATATATTAGAGTCTACAGGAAAATTGAACGAAGAAGATTGGGCAATTATGAAATCTCATGTAACGATTACGGAAGAAATATTAAGTACCAATGTTGATAATGATATTCTTCAGATTGCAATTAGACACCATGAAACATTGGATGGTATGGGGTATCCATATGGAATCATTGGTAGTCAGTTAACATTGCCACAAAGAATTGTTGCTGTTTCAGATATTGTAAGTGCTTTATCGCAAGAAAGAAGTTACAAATCACCTTTATCATTAGATAAGATATGTGGCATCTTGAATGGTATGTGTCAAAATAATAAAATTTGCCCAGTAGTGTTACAAATGTTTTTAAAGAATAAAGATAAGATTTATAAAAGAATACTACACATAACTTATGAGACAAATATAATGTATCAGAAGATAAATGAAGATTACAATGATGCTATGAGACAAAAGGTATGACTTGTACTGCAGATTGCTCCCATACTTGGCGTACTAAAACCGTATCACTTAGTTGTGATACGGTTTTAGTGCACTGATTTTCTTAAGATAAGCTTCATGCTCTTCCCGGTTTCTGGTAATGAATTCATACGTGATATATTCAGGTTTCATTCCCTCTATAAACTCTTCCAGACCTTCACAGACAAAAGGTTTGTGTTCATCCAATTGAAAGATATATTCATAAACCTGATACATTCGTTCCCAATAGTCCTGTTTCAGTTCAACTTTACTATCGCTTATTCTTTTTGCCCTTTCACCAGACAAAGACTGATGAAGATGGAACCCCTTAATATATTGTTGCAATGAACTATGTTCCGTAACAACTGTTCTGATATATTGTAAGGCTTCTTCCGGTGTCTTTAATTCTTGATTCGTATTCATAAGATGCCCTGTATCAAGCATAAGTCCTTTTTTTGCATAGTTCACTCCATCAATTAGTCTTTTTGTTATTAACGGATTCTTATAATTTAATCCTGGCCACCATAAGTTTTCCATTAAGAAATCAAACTGATAGCCTTTACCATCTAACAATTCGTTTATTAAACTACAAGATACATCAATAACTTCCTCATCCGAATGATTGAACTTACCAATAAACGATTCCTCAATCGACACATCGCAAATATGAAATACAACATACTTAGCTCCAATGCAATCTGCGAACTCTAATTGTTCGTTATATAATTTTAATAAGGCAGACTTATCTGAGCCTCCATAGATTTGTTCTACTACTTCCATGGTTCCATATTCTTTTAACACCTTATCCATGTCACCTTTGTAAAAATCCACCCATGTATTAAAAAAAGGAAGATGCATCCCCATAATCATATCCTGATGTAGATACTTATCCTGTAGTTCCTGTACTTTTTGCAATTCAATTCCATCTATCCCGTACTTAGAATAAAATTGAATTAAATCTTCTTTATCTGCAAAACGCTCAAGTTCTGAATCATAATTAACTAAATTAATCATTCGAAGCATCTTATTCACCTATTAGTTTTCTTAATATTGTTATTCATTAGCATTATGCTAATACTGTTCATAATATTCATCTAAGATACTCTTTATCAGTAGACGCTGTCTTAGCGTGTGTGTTGAGATGTACCTCTTGAGTATCAAACCGTTATCTCAATCTGATTTCCCTCAATTCCTATAATGCAACTTTCATAATACCCATCACCTGTAGTTCTTGGTCCACTTATCACATTATATCCATCTGATTTCAATTTCATTGTTAGCATATCAACTTGTTCTATACTTCCTACACTAAATGCTAAGTGAATATAACCAGTTCTTGTCAACGTTTTCTCACCGTCTTCCATTTGCGGTTTTTTCATAATTTCTAAACGTGCTCCATCGTCAAATGTTAGGAAATATGATTTAAAATTCGTGTTTGGGTTATGATATCCAGTATTTGATTTGGCATCAAAATACTTCTCAAAAAAACTCTTGGCTTTCTCTAAATCGTTTACATACATCGCAATATGTTCTATCTTCATAATATCCTCATTTCCACAAAGTATTGTTACTATTTCTGATATTGTAAGTGTTTTATCCCTAGACAGAAGTGACTAACACCTTTATTTATCATTATCTGTTCCAAATTTATTCAACAGGTTACGGTTTAATTTATCACGGTAATTATCGGTCCATTTTTTCGTGTCACGTATAAACTCATCACAAAATCCAGCAACATCTTCTCCTGTCACTTCAAGAACATGCTTGCCCTCTGCTGCGCTAGTCTCAAATAACTCTATCAATTCCTGCTGAGCTTTCAACATATCAGAACCGTCTCCTCCCGCGAAACCCCACATGTACCCCTGTATTTTTTCAAATACAAATCTATAATCTTCTGGCATTGCTTCTATTCTTGCCATTTGCTCTTTATACTCTTTTTTGTCACCAATCATTTTTTGAATAAGCTTTATCAATATTATTGCCCCTCCTTATTAAATTTTTCCATAATTTCTTTATTTAGTTTTTCTCGCAATGTCTCAGAATCAGTAATATGTGCACGCATAAATTCATCACAAAACTTATCCACATCACTTCCAATAACATCAATGACCTTTCTTCCATCTGCCGAGCTAACTTCAAATAAATCTACTAAATCCGTAAACATGGTCATGTCACCGTCAGGTGCGCCAACAGTATACATATACTTTTGTATTTCTTTTAATGCAAATCTATACTCTTTTGGTAATGCATCAACCCTCTTCATCATTTGTTTATATTCACGTTTCTCATCTAAGTCTCCTATTACCAATTTAATAAAATTATCAATCATTTTTTCTCTCCTCTTTTAATTGATTTATTTTGGTCGCAACAAATTCCCATTTTTCCCAGAACTTATTTAACTCTTTGCGTCCCGCATCATTTAAAGTAAAAAACTTTCGCGGCGGTCCCAACTCGGATTTCTTTTTCGTAATTTCCACTAATTTATTTTTCTCTAAGCGCAACAAGATAGTATATACAGTCCCATCTACAACATCTGAAAATCCAATCTCATTCAGCCTCCTAGTAATCTCGTAACCATATGTTTCCTTATGACTGATTATCTCAAGTACACAGCCTTCTAATACACCTTTTAGCATTTCTGTAATATTTTCCAAATAAGTCACCTCTTCACTATCTAGTATTACTTGTATTCAGTAATACTTACTACTGCTATATAGTATCACTTACTAGTTATACTGTCAATACATAATTAAAAAGTAGGAGCATCTGCTCCTACCCTTGAAGTTCTTTCTATAAATAAGTTCTTACTATAAATAATTTTTTACTACTCAATAAATTCCTATATAATTTTTAGTATTTATCTAATCACTTTGCTATATGCAATTACATCTATGCACTTGTTAAATCCCACACTACTATACAATTCTATAGCTGCTCCATTATTTGCCGATGTATCAACATATGCATAATTAAATCCACGCTCTTTTAATTTGTTAAGTCCATACTGGATTGCCCTTGTCGAAATACCTTTTCTCCGATACACATTAATACAAGCTACTGGATTTAGCATTGCAGTATTACTTTCTACATCTAGCCACCATGAATAATATCCCATAAGATTACCTGCTACCTTGTCGACGACAACAAAATCTAAAACGTGTTTCGCGTCATCCGTATTCAGATATTTTTCGAATCTATCCTTAGTAATCATTGATCCTGTTGGTAATGAAGAATACTTCACCCTTTCGTCAATATCCTGCTCGCTTATAATCCTTATTACTTCTAAATCCCATTGTACTTCTTCTGGACGATAATTATTTAAATCGATCGTAGCTGAATATGTTTCCTCTCCCTCACTGGCGTATCCTAATTCAATTAACCGCTCCTTAATTAAATTATCATTGCATACTGTACGAATACTTTGCCCTTTCTTAAACATCGCCTCAATCTGTGGTACAATTTCTACTATCTGTTCTCTCCAGTCAGATAAAAGCCACATATTATATTTATAATCCTCCAGATAAACAAGAGCATACCCTACTAGATGATTCTCTAGATAAATCAACTTTCCATATCCATAAATCTCATCATTTTTGTTTCCAAAAAAATATCGATCTATGCCAATCCCCCCAAAATGACAGTGCCAACACTCTGGCGTCTCTTTACAAATTAAACTCTCAACAGATAGTAGTAACTGATAGTCTTCTTCATTTTTTACTGGTACTATTTGAACCATACTTTCAACTCCCCCTTCCAACTATCTCCTATTATACTTCGCTCAGGGATCGCTGCCAATCCAAAATCCAACAAATTATGTTCTTCTTTAACACCCCTTTTCTACCGTACACTCCACATAAGAAAAGAGCGCTATCACGCGCTCATTTCTTATTGGTGATACGGTTCCCCATATCATATAACTGACTAGTTCGTTGTTTACATAAACAATCTTGTTTAATTACTTCCGTAAAATCTTATCCATTGCTTTTCCCTTGGCTAATTCATCTATCAACTTATCCAGATATCGAATTTCCTTCATAGTTGGTTCTTCAATGTCTTCTACTCGGACACCGCAAACTACACCTTTGATTAAAGCCCTAGAAGGGTTCAGCTTAGGAGCCTGCTCAAAGAAGGTTTCAAAGTCAGTCTGTTTTTCTAATTGTTCTACTAACCCTTCCTGGCTATATCCTGTCAGCCAACAGATGATTTCGTCTACTTCTGTTTTCGTCCGTCCTTTTCTTTCCGCTTTCGCAACATAATGGGGATAGACACTAGCAAAGCTCATTGTATATATATTATGTTTAGTCATGTTTCCTCCTTTTTATAAAGTTTCCTTTATTGTATTACGAATAATATTTATATTCAAATTAAATTCGCCTGTATTTTATTCATACATTTTATTAGACAATAAACCCTCTAATATCTAGAGGGCCGTGTCATTTTAATATAATTATTATACCACTATCTTTCTTCTTCTATTAAAGACTTCATAGTTTCTTTATTCATAGCACCTGGAATATATCTTGTTATAAATCCTTCTTTATTAATGATAAATGTGGATGGAAATGCACTTATCCCATATCCATAAACCATTGAGGCTTCATCATCAAAAACTACTGGGAATTTGTGATCATTTTCTTCTAAGAAATTCTTAATATGTTCTTCTGATCCTTCTCTTCCTAAATTAGGTGCTGCCACTCCAAGTATGACTACATCATCTTGATTCTTATTATACTCTTCATACAATTCATCAATATACGGCATTTCTTCTTTACATGGTGGACACCAAGTTGCCCAGATATTTAGGAAAACTACCTTGCCTTTATACTCACTAAGTGTATGTGTTTCTCCATACTGATCATATAGCGTGAAATCTATTGGTAACAATCCACTGTCTTCATTTGTTTCGTCTGTTTCATCAACTTCATCTGCTTCACCTTTTTCATTGTCTTCATCATTTACAGTTTGACTACTTTGACTTTGATAATTATTTTTATATGCTAATGTTCTATTTATATTAGTAACTCCATTTATCAACATAATTACACCAGCAATTATAATAAAAGCACCGCTTAGCTTTTTAATTTCGTTCATATACTTTTTAATTGCATTAAACCTTTTATAAAGTTTACTATAAAATAAAGATGCAATTATAAATGGTACTATAAATCCAATCGTGTAAGTTAATATTAATAAATTTGATGTAACAATATTGTCTGAACCTGATGCCATAACAAGTACTGATGCCAAAATAGGCCCAATACAAGGTGTCCATCCGAAACTAAATGTAAAACCTAATACAAATGCTGAAAACGAAGACATCTTATTATGCTTAACATTTAATTTCTTTTCTCTATTTAACAAATCAATTTTTATTATTCCCATATGGAATAATCCCATAATGATTATTATAAATCCACCTAAAATCATTATAATATATTTGTTATTATTAAAGAATGAGCTTAAAACACTTATTGATGAACCTAATATAAAAAATGTAGTAGAAATACCTAGTACGAATAATATGGTATTCTTTATTAATACTTTACTCTTAAAATCTGAACTCTGTATATCATCTATACTACTATTAGATAACATACTTAAATAAATCGGCAATATAGGTAAAATACAAGGCGAAAAAATTGATAAAATCCCTTCTACAAAAACTATAAAAAAATTAATATTCTCCAAAACATCTCCTCCTATTGTTACTGTTATTATTTTTCGTTTTTCTCAATTCCACATCCTATTCCTATTAATATTTCTTCAAATAACTTATCTTCATTGATTTTATTTATGTCCTCTACAACTCTAATTGCACCTACTAAACTATAGTCAATTATTATTCCGTAATTTTTATCTGTATCTAATTTGGCCTTTGTTGAAAACTTATCATCTATATATTCCATAGGAATCATACTTCCATCTGAAGGATCTATTATATATACATTCCTGTCCGAACTTACTTCTTCAAGATTAATAGTAAAATTGTCTTGAACCTTAGCAACGGTAACAAAACTGTCTAAGTATTTTCCATCGTATTTTTTCTTAATTACATCTTTTTCACTTATTTCAAAGGAATAACCTGATACAATCTTTCTACTACTTCTTCCAGAATTAACTACAATTCCTATAATTCCTCCTGCTATAACAACTACTATTAGAATAATTATTGTAAATTTTTTTCTATTCATCAAATCACCACACTATTAATTAATCATCTTCATCAGGTAAACTTTGGTCGATAATATAAATATTATTAAATAGATGTGTAGAAAATATGTAAATCGAACAAATAGTTGATACAAGAAAAAAGACATATGAAAACCATCAAAGATTTCAAATGTCTTTTTCAAGTAAAGCTCATCCACTACAATTACATAACTCTAATTTTCTACAGCACTAACACCATATTTTGCTTGTTCGCTTGTAAATCCTTCAAACTCAAGTTGATCTATTAAGCCACTTTTTGAATATGAAGATATTGATAAGTAATCCTTTGCTTTTTTAGCCGCTTGTTCATTCCAATCAGCTCCACATTGTTTAACGCCGTATTCTGCTTCTTTACTTGTAAATCCTTCAAACTCAAGCTGTTTTACTAAGCCACTTCTTGAAAAAGCACTAAACGATAGATAATCTATTGCTTTGTCTGCTGCTTGTTCTTTCCAATCAGCTCCGCAATTATCTACTCCATATTCCGCTTCTTCGCTCGTGAATCCTTCAAACTCAAGCTGTTTTACTAAGCCGCTTTTTGAAAAAGCACTAAATGATAAATAATCTTTTGCTTTATCAAGTGCATTTTTTTCTCCCATTGTTGCTTTATCTGTTTTATCTTTTGTTTCTTCTTTTTCTTTTTCTTTTTCCTTTGTTTTGTCTTTTTCTTCTTTATCAGCTTTTTTCTCTTCTTTTTTGGTATCTTGTGTATCTACAGCTGCTACATCTGTTGAATTGTTTTTGTCTTTATAATCATTAAATTCAGAACCACCTACAATTCTTGCTACGATAATAACTATAACAACCCAAAACCACCATCTTTTTAATATTGATTTTTTTACCTTTGTTTGACTCATCTTATTAATAAACCCTCCCTATGATTAATGTTCTCTAATAATGATAATTCCCAAATGGAAATACCTGTTCTTTATATTACCACATTTAACCATATTATGCATGCTTTTCTGCACAATAATTGTATTTAATAACTTAATCGCATAAACTCTAGTTGCTATTGTATCCCATACTGGTCGAACGCAAAAAAAGGACTGTCACACTAACCGATTAAAATCAGCAGTGCACAGCTCCTTTTATCTTTGCTATATCTGAAATCTTTTCACAATCTGAGCACCGATTCGTTTACCGATGCTGACTAACAGCTCTTCTCTTTTCTCCTTAAGAACCTCTTCCTCATCTTTTGCTAAAATGTAAATATAGAATACAGGCAGATAATCGGAATCGAGTTGTAAAATATCTGCAATCCCGCTGATATCTTTTAAGGTAGAGATTGCCCCCTTATGGTTATAGAAATAAATTGGAGAATCTAATCCAAGCGAAATCCGTTTAAATAAAGTAACCGTATCATAAGTCTTAAGGTTGGTCACGATACGGTTTGTTTCCTCTTTGACGATTTCACTGACCATTTGTTCAAAAGAATCAATGTTCATTTCCTTACTATGTCTCGTAATAAAAGATAATACAAATCCAGAAGAATTTTTCACCGTATTCTCTAACATTTGATGAATTAGCTCCGTAGATTTTTCCCAAGAAGATAGCTCATTTTCTTTCTCTAGAAATACTTCAATCTTGTCTTTATGCTTCATTAACTCCAGTTTAACAGCATCATCAATAATCTTAAAATTCTCACTCCGCTTAATCAGTGAATGATACCGTTTGCTATTACGTAGCAATTCCGCCAGACGTTGTGCTAACACAAAGTCCTCCGAACCCTCTACAATCTCTTTATTATGATAATATTCGGTATAATAAATCTGACGGAGTACGGTCGTTAACCAAGAATCATTCCATTGAGAAAGTGCATTTGCTTTGATTGCTGACTTTTTATCCCCAAGTGGAAACCAAAGTCCTGAGATGTCAAATGGTATTAATACTTCGTTGTCACGATGTTTTTCCAATACTGATTCATTCAAATATTTCTTCACCAAATCTTTTACGATTCCTTCTAGAATGTAATCAGATTGGATGACTCTATGATGATAAATAATATCTTTATAACTATTATATCTACGCTTAACAAAATCCTCTACTGAACTTACTGCCTTCAATGGAACACAGAAAAAAATCTCTCCATTCTCCACTATCAGCTGCATATCATTAATAATTCTGCTATACTCTATCTTTCCAGAATCCTTTCCTGAATTGATTACATCTCTCGTCGCATAATCCAATCGGTCTCCGTCCAAACTAGAATCAATAATCCTATGAAGATACCCGAATGCTCCATCTTCTGCAAAGATTCTTTTTACACTTTCTAGTACAAGCAGTTCAAATAAATTCTTATCGTATTTCTCATCCTCCTCTGAGATAGGTGCAATAATTTTATTTAAAATACCCTCACTGATCTCGTCACCCATTTGTTCGTGTAATTTCTTATCACCCTCAAAGTATTTCGACATGATCTCTACAAATTCTTTTGCGTTTTTCTTTTCACTTATTGCTTTGTCTTTATATTCTAGGTAAACATCCTTAAGCGCATATTCGACAATATGACTAAATGGAGGATGTCCAATATCATGTAACAATGCTGCTGCCCGAATGGATTGAATGAGGATAAGATACATAACCGTATATTGATCCGGGATATTGTTCGGTATAAGGGAATGCTGTAACTTATCCAGCTCAATCTGTGGCATTGCCTGTGGTAGCCTACCACCTAATTTTTCTTCACAAACCTCCGTCTGCTGTCTTACTATATCTAAAATCGCGGCATATTCTCTATCAAAGATTTCAAAGAATTCACCTAGCATGGAATCCGTTGTATTCAGTAACGATTGAAAAAACATATCAGAGCAAAGTTTCATCGTACCAATAGAGTGTTCAAATCGTTTGGTTCGGTTAGAAGGAAATGTTAGATATACCGTAGAATTTTGATATACGTCATGGAGACGATTAAATCCAAGTGTTGAAACAATTCTTCTTTCATATTCGGTTAATGGAATCAAACCATGAATAGAATCGTTTAAATAAATTCCTTTTTTCAAGTTAAGCCTCCTACTGTTTTTTTCTCTATTATAAAGTATCTCCGCTTATAATTCTAGTGATTCAATGTAAATGTGTCATATAGCGAAAATACTATCCTTTCAACTTTACTTCCCCAATACTGCTATACGTCAACTTTCCTTCCCTATGCTCCGATTTCATGAGGTTAATTGTTGTTACCTTCATACGTATCGGTGATATCTTTTTTGCAAACTCTTTCTCATCAAAATTGGAATTCATTCTACATCTTCGTCCAAGTGTAATGTGTGGCCTAAACGGCTTATCATCTACTGAAAATTCATTTGCTTTTAATCCTTGAATCAACGTATGCTGCAACTTGTCCAATGTATCATTTTCACGAATTCCACACCAATATAGGAGTTCTCCATTATTGATAAATTTACCGAGCCCGCCTACTTCTATATCAAAAACATCGCTCCCAAAAGCTGACTGATTCATTACATTCCTTATATCCTTAATCCGATTCGAAGATACTTCTCCTAAAAACGCAACAGTCAGATGAAGATTTGAGGTTCTAGTAAAATTACCACTTACCGCTTCTTTACTTAAATCCTGTATTGTTTTATATAATTGCTCTTTTATTTCCGGTGTAAAATTAATTGCTATAAATAGTCTCATGGTAATCACCTCTTTCCTAGGTCATCACGACATCAAAGTTTCATAATCAATATTACTTAACTAGCTTTACATTCAAATTGACTATAATAAAGAGAAGCGTAGAAACCATTTTGTTCAAGAAGACTCTGATGATTTCCTCTTTCTACAATATCACCATCTTTCACAACCAAAATCATATCAGCATTTTGGATTGTTGATAATCTATGGGCTATGACGAAACTTGTTTTATCCTTCATAAGTCTTGATAGAGCTTTCTGAATTTCTACTTCCGTCCTTGTATCTACACTTGAGGTAGCCTCATCTAATATCATAATCGTAGGATTTGTCAACATAGCACGAGCGATGGTTAAGAGCTGCATTTGTCCTTGAGAAATATTCGATGTCTCACTAGATATCACTGTGTCATATCCATGTTCCAGTGTACGAATAAAATGATCACAACAAGCAGCTTTTGCTGCAGCAATTATTTCTTCACGGGTAGCATCCATCTTACCGTATGCAATATTCTCAGCTATTGTACCTTCAAACAGCCATGTATCTTGAAGTACCATGCCAATTTGTCTACGCAATGTATCTCTTGGGATTTCATTAATATTGACCCCATCAATTGATATAACTCCTCCCTTCAATTCATAAAATCGCATAATCAAGTTGATTAATGTAGTTTTTCCTCCACCAGTTGGCCCGACAATGGCTACCATCTCATTTGGTTTTACTTCCAGATTTAAATCTTTTATCAAAATCTTATCATCTGTATATCCAAACTTTACATTGTTAAACTCTACTCTTCCCTTAGATATAGAATGTTCATTCGATGAAACTTCATTCAATTTATTATCTGTAATCTCTTCCTCTTCATCTAATAGTTCAAAAACTCTCTCCGCTCCTGCAATTGCAGATTGTAAGGACATAATATCATAAGACGCAAGGGTAATAGGCTCAGAAACTTGATTTACGTATTGTAAAAATGCCTGAATTCCACCTAAGGTAATTTGACCATTCAGTGTCATTATTCCACCTACAATCGCTGTCGCTACAAAACCTAATTGACTTAAAAGTCGAATCGTTGGATAAATAGCAAAATCAACAAATTGAGCCTTTCTATTTGCTTCCAATTGCTTTTTATTAAGCTCGTCAACTCGTTGTATGATATCCTCTTGTTGATTGAAGATCTTTATAATACGATTACCAGAATACACTTCTTCAATCTTTCCACTTAGCTCACCCATTGCAGCAAAGTTATATCCATAATATCGTTGACTTAAATTTGATACATAATTTGTTGCAATCGCACTAATTCCAATGAATACAAAAAATATTACAAATAACTTTGGATTTATTATTATCATTGAAATCATTGAGAGTATAATTGTAAAACAAGAAGAAATAAACTGTATAAATCCAACTTGCATTACGTGAGATACTTTTTCAAGGTCAGTTGTTACTCGACTCATAACCTCACCTGTTTTATGAGAATCAAAGTATTTCAGTGGAAGCTTATTTATCTTTTTGCTAATGTCTTTACGTAATGACAGTGTTAGATTTTCCCCTATGCTAGCTATTATATATTGCTGAATATAAGAAAGAACACAGTTAATCACTGATGTTATTGCTATTATCATAACTGGCCTAGCCACTGCCTGTGTCACCATTGATAGAACGCTTACGGATTTATCAAAGCTGCGAATTGCATCTACTAGATTATTGATTGCTGCTCCTACCATAAGTGGTATAATTGCATATGATATACTACTAAGTAGTACCAATATACCTACAATGATTAGCTTTTTGTTTTGTGTTTTTAAGCTTCTCATTAGTCTTTTCATGGTCTTCTTCGTATTTTGAGGCATATCCTCATGAATCATGATTGTATCTTTCTTATTAATCTTATCTTTCGTTTTAATCTTATCCTTCTTCATAAAATCAAGACTCCTTTATATCCATTTGACTTTTTGCAATTGCTTGATATACAGAACAGTTTTTCATTAGTTCTGTATGCTTACCACTACCAACTAGCTTACCTTCATCTAATACAAGAATTTGATCTGCATCCATAATTGTACTTACTCTCTGAGCAATTATAATCTTAACTGCATCTGTCATATTCTCTTTTAGGGATTTACGAAGTGCTGAATCTGTTTTTAAATCTAGCGCAGAAAAGCTATCATCAAAAATATAAATTGGTACCTTTCTAATAAGAGCTCTTGCTATAGATAATCGTTGTTTTTGTCCACCAGAGAAATTAGAACCACCTTGTGAGACTTCCGTATCTATCCCTAGAGGCAGTTTATCTATAAAAGAAGCTGATTGAGATATCCTTAATGCTCTTTCCATATCCTCCTTCGTTGCCTCTTTATATCCCATTCTTAGATTATCCTCAATTGTTCCACTGAATAAAAACGCTTTTTGAGGAATGTAACCAATAGTATCCCTTAATTCCTTTTGTGAAAGGCTTCTTATATCCGCACCATTTATACGAATTTCTCCTTGATCTATGTCATGTAATCTTAACATAAGGTTAGCAATCGTGCTCTTGCCAGAACCTGTACTTCCAATAATGGCTGTTGTTTCACCTTTTTTACATGAAAATGATATTTTTTTTATAACTGGCTCCTCTGCCCCGTTATAAAAGAAAGAAACATTCTTAAATTCAACTACTGCATATTGATCCTTAATACATTCCTTTTCTATATTTAAATCCTGAATTTCTGGATTAATTTCTAGAACTTCCTCTAAACGATCAAGACATGATTTCATTTTAGGAAGGGTTACACTTGTTGTGGTGGCCAATATTAGATAGCTTAATGTTATAATAGAATATTCAGTTACAGCTGTTATTTGGCCAATTTCCATTGTCCCTTTCATAGAATGCACTCCACCAATCCAAACTATAATAGCTATGGATATGCCTATGATAAGCCATATTGTAGGATTTAATACAGCAAATAGCTTATTTAGGTTTATCATATCTGTTGCATAACTCCTAAACGCTTTATCTGCTCTTCCTTCCTCATATCTTTCATTTCCAAAAGCACGAATAACACGAATTCCGGTAATTGATTCTCTTATTACTTGATTGATTTTATCTAATTTAGCCTGTACCTTTTTAGATATAAATATTGATTTCTTAAGTACTAATCCAGCTACAACTATAAATATTACTACAGATACAATAAGTATTAAAGCTAAACTAGAACTAGTATATGCGGTCATGACAATAGATGCCCCAATCATAAGTGGAGCTGGAACTATAAGCTGCAAGAACAATCCAAGTGTCTGTTGTAGATTAGATATATCTGAAGTTGTACGTGTAATCATAGAAGATACTCCAATAGTGTCAAATTCATGTATCGATAACTCTTGACTCTTTCGGAAAATCTTATCTCTCATATAATATCCAAACACTGCAGCAAGATCTGCAGAATAATAACTTCCGAGTACAGCTACCACTGTTGTTACGAAAAGAACTACGATCATTTGAACCCCTATGTGAAGAATCTCATTCATATCACCCTTCAAAATTCCATTATCTACAATCCCTGCCATTAAAAATGGAATTAATAATGTCCCTACTACTTGTCCTAAAAGCATAACTAGGGTGATTCCTACTTTAACTTTTCTTTCTTGTAGGAATAATTTTAAATACTTCATAATTTTCCTCCGCCTTGTAAATAATTTTGCTAATATTCCTGTGCAGTGGTATTATAAAGCTTAAAGTAACTTTAATGTCAACAATTTTATTCAAAGTAAAATTTGGAGGTTTTATGAAAGAAAAAACTACTATGCAAATTAAAGAATTTTCTGCTCTTACAGGTATTAAGCGTGAAAATCTAAGATATTATGATCAAATTGGACTGTTATCACCGGAATTTCGTGGTGATAATGGTTATCGCTATTATAATAGAAGTCAATTAACTACAGCATATTTAATTATCTCTCTTAGAGAACTTGGAATTGGAATTGAAGAGATAAGACGATATATTGATATACGTTCACCCGAAGAAATGTTTTCCTTATTCAGCTCACAGAAAAAACATATATTAACTGAAATAAAAAAACTGAAACGCATACTAGAAGTTATGCAACTTTATGTGGAAATGGCAGAGGATGCTATGAAATATAAAGAAAATAGTATAACAATTGAATACAAAAATAAAGAGCCTATCTTTTTAGGACCTATTATCCCTAAAGGCTCATCTGATGAGTATGCGATATCATTTTATAATTTTGCTGCTCAAAATGGAATTGATATTGGTTATCCCCTTGGTGCTATTATTAGTAAAGAGGACCTTGAATCAGGAAATACTTTAAATGTTCAGCAATATTATTTTAAAGCTATAAATGAGCAAAAATCATATAAGCCTGAAGGTAAGTATGCAGTTTTCTATGGAAGATGTGCTTATGGAGAATCTGATGATCTTTATGAAAAATTATATGCATTTATAAAAGAAAATAAATTACGCATATGTAGCGATGCCTACGAGGAATATCCCCTAAATGAACTTTCAACTAAAGATGAAAATCAATACTGTATTAAGATAGAAATTATGGTGGACGATATTTGATTCCAATATAAAAGAGATTCTACCTTAAAGGTAAAATCTCTTTCTTTCAGCATGTTTATCAGAAAAACTCCTGAAGGTGTATCCTTAATGTCTTACAGCAAAGTTAATCCTGAGATCAATAACAAAATATAAGTGATTTTTAAGAACAACGTCTGATTTATCTTATCGAATAACTTGTTCCCTAACCAAATGGATATTATAAGTGGTATCATACTTAATCCAATAAGTGTTATTGTATTTGGTGTATAAAAACCACTTTTTGCATGAGTAAACATTAGGATAATAGCTAATACAACCCAAACAGGAGATAATGTGGCTCGGAATTCTTGCTTATCCTTTAGCACACTCACTGCATAGATCACAAGCAACGCTCCACCCGAAACAAACATACCATGTATAATTCCTGCAATCAAAATAACAAATATCATGAAAAACTCTGGAACTCTTACTTGTTTTTTACAAAACATCTTATACAAAGCAATAATTATAATTAAAATAGCATATGCAGTTAGTAAAAAATTAAGTGGAAGTATTTCGAACAACCAGATTCCTAACAGCATACCAATAATCATAAAAATTATTATCTTGGTAAAAACTTTTTTATTGACATAATCCCTATTCTTCCACCAAATATAAACACATGCTACCAAAGTAAATACATTCAGTACCGTTTTCGCTTCATTAACTCCTATTAGATGAATAGAAAAAGGCATTGCTAACATATTTCCTGCAAATCCTGTAAGTACTTGAATCGTGTTTGCAATTAAAATTATTACTAAAAATAAGATTGAATTCACTATTTGATTCATATCATCCTTTCACTTATATCAAACAACTCTAATGTTATTATTCTACTCATTAAATAAAAACATATACACCATATACTTTAAAAACCCAAAACCTCACCAACGAATATAACCTTTATCCTTCCCTTATTAAATTGTCCTTTAATAACCACAAAATCATTGCAAATTCTATTTGGACTTTTGCAATCAATACAATATCCAAGTTTTGCACATGGTGTATCTTTATTTAATCTTTTTGCATCAATTGGTGCAGCGTATTGCCTTACTCTAATCTCTGCCTCTTCTAAGTTTTTAACAATTTTATTAATACCAGTTACAATTATAACCTGTTTAGGACCATACAACATAGGAGCAACTCTACTTCCATTTCCATCTATATTATATAACTCACCACTTTCTGTTATCGCATTTGTACTACTAATAAAAGTATCGGCAGAAAAATTCTTAATATATATTTCTCTTTTTTCATTCTTTGTTAATTTTTCTTCATATTTATCTAAAAAATTGAAACTTCCATTTCTCAGAAAATCTATTATTTTAGTTTCAAATAGGGTCATTGAGTCCCCCACGCCAACAGTAGAACCTTCTGCGATAAGCTCTTTTAATTTTTGAAGTAGCTGCTCTCTATTATTAACATAATACCCTTCCATATTACGACTATTTAGGTTTTTTATAGTTCTCTCAACTTGTTTCTCAATATACCATGCAACATTCTTGTCCATATTTATATGCCTCCTAGCGCTAAAATAAAATATAGACAGTCTACTACCATATGTAACATAAAGTCAACTGTCTATCTAAAATTTAATTCTATATATTTAAAGAAGACTTACCACCTTACAGTAAGTCCCCTTTATCCAAATTAATTTATATCCCTAGTTAACTGGACTTGTTGCAAGTTTATGCAAAAATAATAAGAAACAATTACTTATTGCCACTGTTTGTAGTGCAATAGTATTCGCTCTATTACATGTTCCAACATACTGGGATGGAAGTCTTTTAATAACTACTCTTCACGTACTTGCATTACAAGGTGTGTCACGTTTGATTTTCAATACCGCTGGTGTGAAATCTAATTCTATTATTTTACCTTGGGTAATACATGTATTATTTGATATTTTAATGCTTGGTTTAGCAGGATTATCATTATTAATTTAAACATCTTTGAACTTAATTTTAGAATTAATCAAGTTAATTCAGAAATTCAAAAAAAGCCCTAAGCTGACATATAATATTGTCAACTTAGGGCGAACTATAAGTCCGTGTTACCACCTAATATTTCTATCTCGTTATCATACATCAGCAATCTTATCAATCATAAGATTCAAAATTGTAACATCTGTGGATTTCATTCCTACTTTCCCAATATAACCAATATTTCGTATCGTCTCTTCCACATTATTCTTTACAATTCCATCACCTGGATTAAAACAGAGATTTTCTTCTCCCAAAAAGTGAGCCATAATAGCCGCTTCCACTGCTGATGCTATTTTAGCTGCACAAGAGGATTTTGCACCATCACAAACAATTCCACCTACATTTGCTATCGTATTGGTGATGGTTTTTGATATCTTCTGATAGTCTCCGTCGTATAGATAGGTAATGGCCGCTCCCGCTCCACAGGCTGCACTAACAGCTCCACAATAAGCAGATAAGCTACCTATGAACTTTTTCTGGTGAATGGAAATCAGATTACTCACTACTAGGGCCCGATACATCTTCTCTTCGGGCATATTGAGACTTTCCGCAAACTCCACAACTGGAAGAGAACAAGTCATTCCCTGATTACCACTTCCCGAATTAATAACAACTGGCATGGAACAGCCATTCATTCGTGCATCCGAACCTGCGGCGGCTCTAGCCCTTGCTCTGACCTTAATGTCATCTCCGTATACATTTAATAAGGTTCTACCCACCTCAGCTCCATAGCGATTTTTTAAGCCTTCATCCGAAATGGCTTTATTCATTTGTATCTGTCTTCCTATGACATCTCTTATCTCATCAATTTCTACTTCATCTGCAAAATTTAATATGTCCTTTACATTCAAAAGAGACTTATCCCCGTGTACTTGTGAATTACACGTTTCCTCTTTTAATTCAAAAATTACTTCCTCATCTTTTGTAATACGTGTAATTCTTGTATGCTTATCCACGATTGTAACTTCAGCAGAATGACTTCCCTTTGTTAAGCGTGCACAAATGTAGAGATTTTCAACACCCTCTGCCAAAGAACATTCGCAAAAGTCTTCTTCTAACAACTCATGTGTTCTTTTAATATTCTCTGGTGTAACACTTTCCAAAACTTCCAATTCCCTAGAGGAATCTCCGCCTGTCACTCCTAGAATAGCCGCAGCTTCGATACCCTTGAGTCCTCCTGAATTTGGAACTGTAACACCTTTAATATTCTTAATAATATTACCACTGCATCGAATCTCCATATGATCTGGAAAATCACCAAGCACTTCTCTTGCCTTTGCAGTCGCATAAGCAAGCGCGATTGGCTCTGTACATCCAAGAGCCGGAACCAATTCTTCCTTTAAAATCATCAGATAATTCTGATATAATACTTTATCCATATTCAATCCTCTTCATCTTATTGTGTAAAAACAGTAAGTTTCAGCTGTAACTCTCCACATTTCTATTAGTATAATGACATTCACTAAGAAGTGGTATCTTTAAGGAAGCATCTTCCCTGCTGCTAGATATAATTCATACCATTCTTCTCTTGTCAAATGAATATCCGAAGCTTTACAAATATCTTTAATTCTACTTTCATTCGTACTACCCACAATCGTTTGAATACGAGCAGGATGACGCAAAATCCATGCTATTGCAATTGTATTAGCTGTAGCTTGGTACTTCTGTGCAAGACGATCCAAACTTTTGTTTAATTCCACATATTTATCACTTCCGATAAAGATTCCTTCGAACATTCCATACTGGAACGGAGACCATGCTTGAATTGTGATATCTTTTAATCTGCAGTATTCCAAGACACTACCATCACGGTTAACTGCTGCATCACTGTGAATGTTTACGTTCAAGCCAGAATCGATAATACTACAATGTGCAATACTAAACTGTAACTGGTTAATCAAAATCTTATTATTGCAGTATTTATTCATCAGCTCTAGCTGCATGGAATTCTGATTACTTACACCAAAATAACGTACCTTACCTGATTTTTCTAATAATTCAAAAGCTTCTGCTACTTCTTCCTCTTCCATCAATGTATCTGGTCTGTGAAGAAGTAGGATATCAATGTATTCTGTGCGTAGTCTTTTTAAACTACCCTCTACAGATTCTATAATATATTTTTTAGAAAAGTCATAGCAACAGCCTGGACGAATTGAACATTTTGTCTGCAGAATCATCTCTTCACGAAGATTACTTGGAACACACTCTCCAAATATTGCTTCTGCATCTCCACCAGCATAGATGTCAGCATGATCAAAGAAATTCATCCCCTCTGCCATTGCTGTATCAATAAGAGATCGAACTTCCTCCTTTCCCTTTAATCCATTAATTCTCATACAACCAAGTCCGATTTCTGGAACTTGTATTTTCCCATTTCCTATTGAAATTGTCTTCATATGAATCCTCCTATCCGTACATATCTCTGTACAGCATCATCTTTTATTTAATCTTTGCAGTGCACGTACATAAATTCTCACTGCTTTTTTTAAGTTTGTAATTGACTGTGCCTCATCAGCGCAGTGGCATTCTCCATGACCATTCGTTAAACCAAGTTCTGTATAATCTACCTTAAGACCAGGACCGAATCCTACCGCATTCGGAATCTTTCTGGCATAGGTTCCACCACCCATAACATATGCTGGTTTGTCATCACCTGTCTCTTCTCTATACGCATTCATCAGTTCTTCTACGAGCGGATGACTAGGCTCGATATAGTTAGGTGGATTATCTACTATTTGCGTAACCTTAAAGCCTTCTTTATTTACATAGACTCTTAATTTATCTAAGATTGTCTCAATATTTACTGTTACCGGATACCGAATATCCATACCAATATGAATGCATTTATCCTGCATTGAAATTACTCCAGGATTACAAGTTAATGCACCAGATACTTCATCTTCACAGGCAATTCCAAGTCCGGTTCCGAATCCATCACTACATATATTTTTCAGAAATTTAGCTACTTTTCTCTCATTTGCATCAATATCTAATTTTTCTAGTTTCTTACCTAGTACACCAATAGCGTTTATTGTCCCTTCTGGAAAAGCTGCATGACCAGAAACTCCTTCTGCTTCAATACAAACTGTTTCTGTCAATTCTCCATTCTTAAGAATAGCTTGGGCACTTGAAGGTACACTGTTTAGGGCATTTCCTCCAGCTAAATTAAGGATATTCCCCTCCAGCTTTTCCGATTGTAAATGCACATGGCAGATGCCTTTTTCTCCATGACATACTGGAAATCCACAATCCGCAATAAAGGACCAATCCGGTGCTTTTTGATGTGCTAGATAATAG
This sequence comes from Clostridiales bacterium, assembly GCA_018372435.1. GTDB lineage: Bacteria > Bacillota > Clostridia > Lachnospirales > Lachnospiraceae > Anaerosporobacter. The sequence continues at coordinate 163,072 of JAHAJA010000007.1, forward strand.
GTAACATCATCCATGCCACTCTCTTCATTACATCCAAAAATCAAAGAAATTTTGACATTTGGCTTCATTTTCTTTTCCTTTAGGTATCGCATTGCATACAGTGCCGCTATAAGTGGTCCCTTATTGTCTTGCACACCTCGCCCAATTATAAAGTCTCCTTTTCTAGTACAGGAAAAAGGCTCATAAACCCATCCGTCACCAGCTGGCACTACATCGAGATGTCCCCAAACTGCAATTTCTTTGTCGGCTTCACCAAAACTGATTCTTCCACAATATCCATCACAATTCATCGTTTTGAAACCATACTGTTCTCCCAAGGAAAGCATTCTCTGAAGAACTTTCGCACAGTTCTTTCCGTAAGGGCGTTCATCTTCATCAAAGTTTGAAACACTTGGTATCTCTACAAGTTGCGCAATATCTTCTAGAAACCCTTCTTCCACTTCGTTTAGCCATTGATCCAATTCATCCATACTTGTTTGAATCCTTTCTCTTCTTTGACTCCTCCATATGAATCCAATCACGATACTTTTTTGGTGTCATTCCCGTTTCCTGCCTGAATATCCGAATGAACTGGGATGTATCATTATATCCTGACATAGAAGCTATCTCCGTAATAGAAAGCTTACTACTTGTAAGTAGCTTCTTAGCATGATCCATTCTAAGACCTCTTAACCAAGCCGAAAAACTGATTCCCGTTTTTTCAACAAATGCATGGCTTACATATGTGGGGTTCATGAATAATACTTTCTCTGCCAGTTCTTTTACTGTAATTTCTTGATTAAAATGCACCTGTGCATACTCTGTCATCATAGCTACCACATCTCTAGTGCTCTCTTCACCAGCCTTTTCACTCAACTTACAGATATTCCTTCCGATTGACTGAAGATAATTCTCCATCTCATCAAGATCAGAAAAATCCATAACACTCGTCCTGCTTTCTCTCAGACGAAGCTGATCATCTCCACTAATTTGCAATGCCCGGCGCATGATAATACTAATTTGTGATAAGAGTAATTCTAGGTAGTCTATTTTTATACAACCTTGTTCTCGCACTTCTTCAAAAATCTGTGCCAGAATGTATTCCGTCTTGCTTGCGTTTTTCTTTTCCAATGCATCCTTAAGAAGCGTTTCCTTATCTTTTGACAGGCAATAGCTTTTCAGTATATCCTTATTAATCTGGCTACCAGTAATAAGCTGCCCTGGAATAAATATTCTATATTCCAATAATTCCATCGCTTCTTGATATGCTTCCTTAATTCTCTCGGGCTCCGTATATTCCCCACTCACACCAATATAAACTTCGAAACCAGCATCAGTAAAGATACGTAGAATCTTTCTCGGGATAAAGAAATTTTCTCTAGTAATATTAATTACTAATGTCCATACCTTCCCTTTTGTTTCTACGAAACGAAACCCCGTCCACATTTCTTCTCCTAATATATTCCCAATATTTTGTAAGATATCTTCCTTATTTATCTCCTGATATCTAGGTAAAAAGATTGTGAGTACCTGAAATTTGTGAAATACCTTTTGAAACATATTTTGTTCTATAAAATCAGGTTCTCCATCATTTTGAATGCACTTTAGGATATACCGAGTTGTTATATCCTTACCGGTCATCATGATCTCCCTTTTCTCTGTTCGACTTTTATTCAGAGATTTATCGATGCACTCTTTGAGTTTTTCATCCTCGATAGGTTTTAGAATATAATCACATGCTCCGTCCTTTAGTGCCATTCTGGCATATTCAAACTCCGAATAAGCACTAAGCATAACAACTTGAGCTTTTGGATTCTTCTTCTTAATAACCTTTAAAAGTTCTAAACCATCCATCTTTGGCATCCGAATATCAGTTATAACAAGATCAGGTAGATACTCACAATAGATTTCGAATCCACGTTCTCCATTTGTCGTTTCCAAAATTTGAAATTGTTTTTGCACATCATATTCTTTAATTTTCTTAATCAGTGATTGCCTTGCATATTCTTCATCTTCAACAACTAAAATAGTAATCATTAGAATTCTCCTCTGCAACCTGGGAAAATATTAACCTTTCACAGACCCTGCGGTCAAGCCTTTGATGATGTATTTTTGACCCATGCAATATATAATTAACATTGGTGCCATTGCCATTAGGTAAGCCGTAAATGCCATCGTATAATTAAATGAATATTCTGTCTTAAAGTTATACTGGAATAATGGTAATGTCCAAATATCCTGGGATCTGTTTAGCATAAGTAACGGCAACATAAAATCGTTCCAGATCCATAATGTATCTATAATAAGAAGTGTAGCAATCATCGGCTTTACAAGTGGTAGTATTATTTTAACATAGGTTTGAAATACGCTACATCCGTCAATGTGTGCTGACTCTTCAATTTCATAGGGAAGGCCTTTAATATAATTTACAAAAAGAAATATCCCCTGCGTCAAGCTAAACGCTAGATACAGAATAATCAACCCAGTATGATTGAGCATGTTAAGACCTGTCATCATCTTAGTAACTGGCAACATAATAACCTGTGAAGGAATAAACAATCCCATTAATAAATAGTAATAAATACTTCTATAATACTTTTTATTAAAATTTCTTGCAATAGCATATGACAAAGAAGGTACAATAATCAAAATTAATCCAACTGATATACAGGTTATTTTAAGCGAGTTTCTTAAGAAAACCCAATATTTACTATTTGTAAACAATTCAATAAAATTCGTAAAATTCAAACTGGATGGTAGAGCAAAGAAATTCTTTCCTGCTTCCTCTAACGTTTTAAAGGAGTTGATTACTACTAGATATAATGGGCATAAAATCAGGATGAGTCCGCTTAGAACCAAGATATTTCTTAAAATTCTCCATCCCAATCCCTCTCTTTTTAATTTCATCAATCATTCCCCCTTTTACTGGTTAGTTTCAACTGTGTCAATGAGAAAATAGCAACTACAACAAATAAAAGGCACGCCTCTGCATTGGCTGTAGAGAATTTGAGATTCTTAAACGCATCATTATAGATAAGAATACCTATAACTTCCGTAGAACGCACCGGTCCACCACCAGTAAGTGCATATGGGAAATCGAAAGAAGTAAATCCCTGCTTGATGATCAGTACTAGGTTTATCGTTACTGTAGGCAGTATGTAAGGCAATGTGATATATCTGAATCTCTTAAATAGAGTTGCACCATCAATCTGCGCAGATTCATACTGTTCATCTGGAATTTGCTGTAGTCCTGCTATGAAAATGATAGTAGGAAGTGCCACTGCCTGCCATGCATGAACAAATACTACTGCAGGTAGTGCCGTTTTCCCGGTCATTAAAAGACTTTGGGAAAGCCAATCGATTCCAAGTGCCTGCCCAATTACTGGAACCACCCTATAATACATCTGATCCCAAATTAAAGCGATTGTCACACCACCAATCATGGCTGGCACAAAAAATAAAGATTTTGTAAATGTTTTAAACCACTTTAAGGAATTCAGTGAAATTGCTAGTGTAAGAGAAATCGAAATAACACAAACTACAAGCATAATACTATATAACAAGGTTGTTTTCATAGAATTCCAAAAATATGGATTTTTCAGTAATGAAATATAATTTTTAAATCCAACGAAATCATAGTTTTGGGCCATACCATCCCAGTTGGTGAAGCTATATCGAATGCCATTAATGACAGAAAACACATAAAAAAACGTATACAGTAATACTGGTATTATCGTAAATCCAAAGTAGGTTGCTCTTGAGGATGTTGCCAACCTTTTTGGTTTAAATTTCTTCATCTCATCATTCCTTTCTCTGAAGAAAACTTGTCATTGCTCACAAATGTCTTTTATTAAAATAGCGGAAGTATCGTATACACTTCCGCTATCCTTTATACTATTCGGAATTATTCTACAAGGAATTATCGTAACTATTCAGGACTCTGTCCTTCATAGTCACAAACGATGCACACAAATTGCAAAAAACGCAATTTGGCGCAATCAGAACTCGGGATTTTTATGCAAAAAACGCATAAAAACACCTCGCGGAATAGCGGTTCTGAATAGTTACGAATTTATTACTAATTATTCTGCAGATGTTACTGCAATGGAGTCATCCATATTCTTAAGAACTGCTTCTACATCTTTGTCAGCCCAGAATCCTTGTACTACATTGTACAAGTCTGAAATAACGTTATTACTAACCGTAGATGCCATCCAATCATGTGTCTGTCCATTATTAATGAGTTCAACCATAGGCGCAATTCCTTTGTCGTCATTAACAACTCCATTGATACAGGAAGGTGCTCCATCATTGTCACAGAACGTCTGTGCATTCTCTGTTTCTGCTAGATATGCTAAGAACTTATACGCAGCAGCTTTTTCTTCATCACTTGCTTTTGCAGATACACAGATAGCGGCATCAATACCAGAAAGCGTACGCGTTGTTTCTTTCGTATCGTTTGGAAGTGGGAATACGCCTAGTTTCATGTCAGGATTACTAGATAATAATGTACCTCTTGCATAGGAACCTGTAATGCACATTGCATACTGTTCATTTACAAAGTTTTCATAGCAAGCAGTATCAGAAAGTGCTAGTGCATCCTCATTTGCATAAGTAAATAATGTTGCCATTTTATTAAATTCATTTGTAAACTCTGGGTCGCCTTCAAGTTTGGCCTCTCCAGCTGTAGCTTTTGCAATGGTTTCGATTCCGTTTGGTGCCCAAGCAACTGTTGCACATTGGAACATGTGACCTACACGACCAGGATCTTTACCATGGAGACCCATTGGTGTTATGCCTGCTGCTTTTAACGTTTCACATACATTTACGAACTCTTCCCATGTCGTTGGTACAGTTAATCCGTTTACTTCAAACATGTCCATATTGTAGTAAACACCTATGTAATTTCGGCTATAAGGTAATGCATAATAACCACCATCCTCCTGTTTTGTCATATCTAGAGAGGACTCATTCACATTCTTAAGGAATTCTTGACCAGAGAGATCCTGAACGTATCCATTCGCTACCTTCTGTTTAAACTGTTGCTGTGTAGGATAATCGGAGAAGATAACTGGTATATCGCCAGATGAAATTCTAGAGGTCAGTACTGTACCAGGGTCTGGAACTGTATTCATCTCAATTTTAATATCAGGATTTTCTGAATTAAACTTGTCAATAATAGTCTTATACCCCTTCTGTGGTCCCTCTTCACCTTTTTGTTGGAAGAATTCGATGGTAAGTACATCCCCTTTGGTTTCACTCGCAGAATCTCCTGTTCCTTTTTTACTACATGCTGCTAAACTGGTAACAGTGAGCATCGCACATAATGCTAGTGCTAACTTCTTTTTCATAATTCTTACCTCCTGTTTATTTGTGGTAGTTATGAGCGGCATCAACCGCTGCTTTTATATAATCTAGGCGGATGTTTTCTCCTTGTATTGTACAATCCGCACCAATCATAATTCCAGTGGTTCCAAATCTGTCTAAAATTGACTTAACTTCTTCTTCAATCTTCTCTTTCGGTCCTTTTAATACATTTCCTTTGTTATCCATACCACCTAGAATACCTGCATGAAAGAAATCTCTACCTCTCTCCAAGCTGTACCCATTATCCTTCACCGACCAGTTTACTAAATCAGCTGGATAATCTCCAAATCGATCTATATGTGTTTCAAAGTCATATTCTGGTTCACCACATATATGTAGAATATTATATTTTCCATCTGTTTGCTTAGCAACATTGAGAACTTGAATATCAAAAGGCTTTACAAGCTCTTCCCATTCTTTCTTTGTAAATCTTCCTAGTTCGCCATACTGAGCAGAATAGTAAATTCCATCCGCTCCTACCTCAAGATACCCTTTTGCCCATTGCTCCAATCCGTCAGCAATAATCTTGATACCTGCAATGACTGCCTCTGGAGCTTCTTTACTATACTTCATAAGAACATCTTCACCAAATGCGATAGATGCGGCTTTAAAAGGTCCAAACATTGTTTGGATTAAAAGTACATCTTCACCTGCTCTAGCACGAATCCCCTTGATTACAGCCGCCATCTTTTCAAACTCTTCTGAATCCACACCTTTGATTTTAATGTTGTACCAGTCCTGTGCGCAAGTTATTTTTCCGCTAATTGGGTAACTGTAATCTTGCATTATTTTGATGATATCCATTCCCGTTTCATTATAGAGTTTCATATGGGCATCTATCATCTCTTCTACAGTGTAATCAGAGCTATAATGAAACCAAAACCCTGCTGGAACATAATCTACTGGTTCCCCTTTTATCACTGCTTGTATTCTCTCTACATTATTCATTTTAACACTTCTCCTATCTGTGTATTACACACCCTTTTTTTAATGAACCAATTGCTTCATGTCTTTCTTAAGACAACCTTATTATATCGAATCATCTCAGAGTAAAGTAGAACTTTACTTGGGTGTCCTATGGTACTTTACTTAGTTTTTTTATATTTAATTGATTATCATTATGGTATAATATCCTTAAATTCTAACAGAATAATCAACAAAGGAGACCACAATGAAGTTTAAAAATCTTTCCTATCGTACTCAACTTTTTCTGGCAGCCTTGCTGTTAGTCACTATACCAATTACTTTAGTCGGTGTCATTACAGCAAAGCGCAATGCAACCTCCCTCGTGTCCGATTATAACACTTCGATGGAAACTATTATTTCACAAGCTAATCTAGCCCTTGATACCTTACTTGCAGATGCAACAAAAATTGCTGATTTACCACTTCTAAATCAGGATATTAAAAAAGCAATGGTTACTAATTATAAGGATAATTATCTCGCCTACTCTCATGATTCAACTAAATTCAAGACTCTTTTTAGTCAGACAAATAGACTGAATCAGAATCTAGTTACCTGTGTCTTTAAAAATCGCTTTGGTTATACATTTGATTATAATATTATTGGTGTCCAACGCCAGACTCAAATTACTGAAAATATAAGAAACTGGAAAAGCATTGCACAGAGTGCTCCTAACTATACATATTTTGCACCTCTTCAACAGACATCCATTGATTCCCAGAAAAATGTATTACCTATGATTAAAATACTTTTTGACGGTTATGACTTTAAAGAAATTGGTATCTGTTATGCGGAAATAAACTTTGAATCAGTAGAGAACATTCTTGTTTCTGCACAAAACGCAGAAAATACCATTCTAATATATAATGCAGAGGGAGATCTTACCTTTTCCTCCAATGAAAATTACATACAAAACCAAACCTCCTATACTGAACTATTGTCATCCTTGTCTGAATTTAATAATTCTATTGTAGATAGCAATTCTATCAAAACTCAGAAATTAGAGATTGGGAAAAAAACCTACTTGATAAACGGTGTATATAATAAAACAACTGGCTGGCATCTAGTTCAGCTACTTGATAGCCATATCATCAACCAGATTTATCAGAATAATTTTCTAAATTATCTTGGTGTCTTTTCTCTTATTCTTATTCTGGGATTGGTACTTGCAATTATATTATCAAAAAAAATGACCGTATCCATCTCCAAGCTATGCGATGAGATGGATTCCTACAATACGGATAGTTACAGTGCTATCAGTATGGAAGCTTGCGTTTCCAATAAAGAGCTTAGAAAGCTTGTTACCAGCTTTAATAATTTGAATCAACGTCTTACTGACAGCCTTCAACAAAATTATCAAATTCGCCTAGCCGAACAGCAAATGCACATACAGATGCTTCAGTTCCAGATTAATCATCATTTTCTCTATAACACACTAAATGTAATCAAATCATTAGCAAACATTAACAACGTCCCTGCTATTGAGACAGTAGCGGTCTGTATGTCTGATCTTCTTCGTTATAATCTGGACAAATTTCCAATTGCCAAATTAAAAGAAGAAATTGCACAAATTAACCGATATATGACCATACAAAATATCCGTTTCCCAGATAAGTTTATCTGTGACTATAGTATTCCGGAACAATTGCAAAACCTTAGTATACCCGCCTTTATCTTGCAACCATTTGTGGAAAATAGTATTGAACACGGATTTAGAAAAAAAGAAACTGACTGCTATATCAGTATCAGTTGCAATATAGAAAATAACATTCTTCATTTCTTTATTGTGGATAATGGTTCTGGTATGTCGAAAGAAACACTGCAACAAATTCAAGATACATTATCACAAGATAATCTATCTACTACTTCCTTAGAGAATTCCAATGAACGTAAGCATCACTCCATCGGCATTCGGAACGTACATCATCGTATACAGAGTTATTATGGAAAAGAATATGGCCTAACCATAGAAAGCAAAGAAAACTATGGTACCATCATTGATATCAATCTTCCATTTGAACGGGAAAATACTACTAACTAAAATGTACATTATTGTCATCCTTTTATTACTTTGATATAGTAGTTTTATCAAAATAAATTTCCCTTCCATACATCTTACTCAATATAAAATAAGTCAAGACCACCAGCTTAGCTGGTGGCTTGCTCTGCCCCTATAAGGGGCTATTTCCTGCTTGCGCCCGGGAGCGCCTGATGGATTTGCCAACCGCACT
>JAHAJA010000028.1 GCA_018372435.1 Clostridiales bacterium
AGAAATTACTTCGTAATTTCCCTCGTTAACTAATGACTCCTACGGAGTTACGGTCTTTCACTTCGTTCAAGCCCTAGAAGCAGCAAGCTGCTTCTCATTAGTTACATTATACATTAATTCATTGCTTTTTTCATTAGAGAATATCAGAAAACAGCCAACCTTATCGACAGGCTGACTGCTTACCTATTACTGCTTTATTTCATTTTCTATCTTTATATATTTTTTCATCACATCTGAGAAGTATTGAATTACCGGTCCTGCTGCCGCTACTGTTAGTAATGTGATTATACCTAATTTACCACCCATTAGATATCCTATTAACACCATTACTATATCAAAACATATTTTTGTTTTTCTAAAGTTCCAACCTATCTTATCTGCTATTGCCATAACTACTCCAGTGAATGGGTCAAGTCCAATAGCCACTACAATGAATAGTGCCACTCCAAAATACGTTGCAGAACATCCGATTATTGCACCTATAACTCTTTGTATAAAACTATTTTGATTTATTACCACATTATATAGATACGTCCCTATTGAAACAAAGAAACCAAATGGTACTATATAGATCAAGGTCCCGATATTAATGTATCTTTTCCCAAGAAAGAATAAGATAACTATCATAGCTACATTTACTATATTAGATATCAATCCCAACTGTTCAGGTTCCATTCTTAGCACACTACGCATGCCATCATATAATATTGCAATCGGATCATTCCCAAACATGGTTCCCGCATTAAACGCAATACCGAGTCCTACAAAGAAGATACCAATTATCGCAATCAAAACTCTTTTATAATATTTCATTTAATTTATCCTTTCCTTGCAATAAGCACGTATAGCACCAAACCTTTTACTTGCTATTTACTTTAAAGGATTCTCTTCTTTTTTACAAATGTAATATTCTCCAAAAATTGAATACCTTATGTTACTATAAATTCAAAAAGATCGTTTATCATTTTCAAAATAGATGCGATACATCTTACATACTATAAAAATTTCAAAGCATAACTCACCGAAACATAGAAGTATACTATTTACAAATGATCAGTACTAGTATAAAAAACCAACATGATAAAAATATATCCATTTTTACCCTATACAAATATTTAAATATATAGTAAATTAGTATTAGATATGCATTACCCATTAATTAATTAATTAATTATATATTATTCCAGTGCTTAATAATCCAATCCTTCTTGGTATCTACGCAAAAGATTGTTAAGTTTTTCGTCAGATAATTTAATAAAAGAAAGGTTGTGTGATATATATGAATCGTCTTTCTGTACGACTCACTACAATTATTGACCTTATAAGTTTACTCACCTTGGGACTCGAATTCTTTTTAATCTATTATTGCACTAACAGTATACTATCACTAGTCATAATAAGTTTTGTTCTCATCCTATGTACTAGTATGTTCATTCGAACTTCCAAAAGTTTTGACTCGGGGTTCTTATATAGCTTTATTCTTGTCTTATTCAGCTCATGTATCATTGGTTTTATCTACATGAAGGGAGAAACCTTCTCCTTCGAATATAGCCAAAATCTACTTATTCTTGTACTGCTTAATTGGTTAATGCCTATGATATGCTCCATCTTGCATGACCTTCACGATTCAAGAGAACAATATCACCACTTTACTAGCTTTTTCAAAAAGAGTACAACACAATTTATAATCTATTATATTGGATTTCTGGCACTTCTTATTGTTATAAAACCGATTACGTTGCCTTGCATAAGTGACACAATGAGGCAGTCTATAACGGAAGATACCAATCGTAATATAATACCTTTTTATAGAATTGCTTGCTATATCGAAGATTCCATCTATAATCAAACAGATATTAGTCCACTCATTCAATATATAACTGTTTCCATACTTGTTACATTGCCTTATGGTTTCTACATCAGCTTACTATTCAAGAACAAAGGGCACATACTAAGACTATTCTTACTTTTCTTGTTACCTATAGTAATGGAAGTATGTAAACACTATATCACTCATGAAGTTGCAGATGTTGAACATATATTACTAGGAGTGCTTGGAGGATTAGTTGGATCTTGCTTCTTCTTTCTACTTAATAGCCGCTATTCTCATCTTAAGCGGCATGAATTTTTGGAAGGCAGAAAACATTTTAATTGGTAAATATAGCAGTTACCTACTCATCCAAATCTTCAAGTGCGAAGTTTGAGTTATTCATAAAAACTGCATTATAGCGAATCAATATATTCTAATAACTCGTGCGGATGTGCTATTATAGCATCCGCATGATTATTCTCTAATTCCTCTCGGTCACGAAAGCCCCATAATACACCAACTGTAAACATTCCAGTATTCTTACCCGTTTGCATATCTACATTCGTATCCCCAACATAAAGGCATTCCGCTGGATCTATATCAAATTCCTCTAACATCATTCTTGCACCGCTTGGATCTGGTTTCTTCGGTACTCCTTCTCTTTGTCCACAAACAAGGTCAAAATATCCTTCTCCAAAAAGCTCATTCACTACATCTACCGCTCTATCATGTGGTTTATTAGATAAAACACCAATCTTAATTCCTCTAGCTTTTAATTCACCAAGTAACTCAACCATTCCTCCAAAAGGCTTCACCTTATACATACAATACTCTAAAAACACTTCTTTATATTTGTCCTTGGCACGTGGGAATAATACCTCTGCTTGCTCATCACTCTCACTTGCCGCTTTTAAGGCACGCATAACTAATACATCTGCACCATCACCAGCATAGTAGTTATACTCTTCAACTGGTCTTTTCCTAAGTCCTAATGATTCTAATGTGACATTCGTTGCATATGCGATTGATTCCACTGTATCTGCAATTGTTCCATCTAAATCAAATATTGCTGCTTTCTTCTTCATATATTTACCCTTCTTTCTTCAAAAAACTACTAATAAAGTCGTACTCATAGCTATCCAGTTAACGTACTATAAAGCAAGCTCTTTCACTAGATTTCTGAATAGCTACTTTCTTAACTTATGCTCACTTCATTCCAGAACTTTTCTACCAAAGATGGGAACTTCGTATACCCCGTCACTTCATGAGGGAACCATTCTCTAGGGAACAGATTCTGATATTGCCTATTGGTAAACCTTTCATCTAATAGTACTATAACTCCGTGATCTTCCTGCGTTCGAATAACACGCCCAGCAGATTGTAGTACTTTATTCATTCCATTATATAGATACGCATAATCAAAGCCATTGCCGTTACACCTATCATAGTAAGAACGAAAGAGCTCTCTCTCATTACACACCATAGGAAGTCCTGTTCCCACAATGATCACTCCAATTAAGCGATTGCTACGTAGGTCAATTCCTTCACTAAAGATCCCCCCCATTACACACAGGCCAATTCTTGTTTCATCCGGATCTTCCACAAAATCCTCTAGGAATTGCTCCTTCTCTCGCTCTGTCATAGAATTATGTTGCAAATCAACTTGAGCTTTAAGCTCACCTATAAGAATCTTCTCTTCTAGTATTCTTCCTACTTCATTCATTAACTGATAAGAAGGGAAGAATGCCATGTAATTACCTACTTTTGCACCCGCCAACTGGATTATATATGATGCAATCTTTTGATACTCATTCTGATTCCTTCTCGTATATTTGGTACTAACATCATTGCCGATAACAAGTAAGCGCTTTTCCTTTTCGAATGGAGAAGGTGCATAGATTGCATAATCCTCCTCTGTTCCTGCTAATTGGTCTTTATAATAATGAATTGGTAATAACGTTGCAGAGAAGAAAATCGCACTTTTTCCTTTTGATAAACAAGTTGCTAGATTTCTTGCAGGATTCATACATTGTAATCGTACTCGAAATCCTTCCTTCTCATCATAATCCGTATATATAAGATAGTTCTCATCTAACAGCTCATGCATATTAAGAAAATGTCTGACCTGCAAATACAACTCCATACAACGATCTCGATTATCAAAATTCTTCCACTCTACCATGAATTCTTCAAACTCAGCAAGTAGTCTCATCAGATTAAGTACAAGGTCACCTATACTTTCAACGATCTCACACTCTTCACAGTCTCTCTTTAATTTGAGCATGCTACTATTGCATGCTTCCAATCGCTTTGCTAACTTCTTACTATATCCAGCAACAAACTTCTTCACATCAAGAAAATGTTGTTTAAATACTTGTGCACTATACATCTCTCTAGCACGCTCAACAAGATTATGCGCCTCGTCGATTAAGAATATATAATCATTCTTAGTGTCATTCGCAAAGAACCTTCTAAGATATACATTAGGATCGAATACATAATTATAGTCGCAAATTACTGCATCTGACCAATTCGTAACATCTAAGCACATTTCGAATGGACAAACGAGATGCTTTTCTGCATATTCTAGTATTAATTCCCTCGAAATGGCGTTCTCATGGGTAATCAAATCGTATACAGCATCATTGACACGGTCGTAATGTCCTTTTGCTCTTTCACAGGCACCTGGATTACAGTCTGTCTTTTCTAAGATACAGAACTTTTCCTTCGCTGTAATCGTAGTTACTTTCAGTTGCATTCCTTTGTCTTGTAAGATACGGAATGTATCCTCCGCGGCAGTTCTTGTTATCGTCTTAGCTGTCATATAGAATAACTTATTACTGTAGCCCTCACCCATAGCCTTAACAGATGGATACACCGTTGAGATTGTCTTGCCAACTCCAGTTGGTGCCTCGATATAAAGCTTCTTATTACGAATAATTGTTTTATATACGCCTGTTACAAGATCTCTTTGCCCCACTCTATAAGGAAACGGAAAATCTATCCCTTTAATAGAGCTATTTCGTTTCTGCATCCAATTACACTGCCACTCCATCCACTTAGCAAATTCAGAAGTCAAATCCTTAAACCATGATTCTAAGAAAGAATAGGTATAGGTCTCTTCAAAATATTTCATCTGCTCCGTTTCAATGTTACAATAAGACATCCTTACACCAATGGAGTCAAGTTTCTCCTGCTTTGCAGTAATGTAGGCATAGCACATAGCCTGCGCAAGATGTACCGGGGAAGCCTCTTTTAAGAAGCTAAGTTCCATATATATGGCTTTTATTTCATCTATTATTACTACATTCTCATATAGGTTATTATCTTCATTTAATTCACTTGTGTGGATAATACCATCTGCACGTCCTTCCACACAAAGTGAATATTCCTCGTCTAGAATAAATGCAGGTACAGTTATGCTTAGCGGTACCTCGGCTTGATATTCACTTCCCATTCGCTTTTGAATCTTACGGTGAATACGGCTGCCTTCCTGCATCGCGTCGGCGTCTGCTGTCGTTACCTGTGTATTATCAATATTCCCGCTTCGAAGAATAAACTCAACAAGATTTCGCACAGAAACTTTAATAACATGATCAACAATCTTGTACATTCTGCAATCCCTTTCGTAACTAATACTATATTAAGACTCCTTCAATTAATTACAATTATAGTACATTTGTTCGCAATCCGCAATGCAACGGAAATAAAAAAGAAGAATTCTTATGAAAATTAGAATTCTTCTTTCCTCTATTCTTATACGTGATATATTAAAAATATATCATACGAATTTTATCTTATATATCGAATACTTGTATTACATTAACATAGTGTAATCTTCATCATCATCGCCATATAGACCATTCTGATATCCACGAGTCCAATCGATATTATTTGTTCTTTTTTGCTTCACTTGAGGCTTTGCTTGTTTCTCTGTTTTCTTGCTTTCTTGTTTCTTTTGCATAGCCTTCTTTTCGCGTTCTAAACGCTTAATAGTCTCAAATTTGTCTGGTTGTTGTTCTTTTTCTTTAGTAGGTGCATCTTTCATTCTTTGGTCTTTGCTGCCGTAGCTTTTACCAGATCTACCTTCATTTCTGTCCGCATCATCGCGATCTTTATTAAAACCACGATCCTTATTGTAGCTATTATAGCTCCCACCTCTTGTATCTTTGCCTCTAAATCCATTGTTATCTCTTTGATAACCACCTGTACGTTCAGACGTTTCACCATCTCTTTTATATGGTCTTGCAGGTCTATCGGTACGATTGTTTGAATCCCCTTGTCTGTTATAAGGTCTTGATTCTTTGTTGAATGGTTTAGCGTCTTTGTTATAAGGTCTTCCTTCCTTATTAAACGGACGATTCTCACGGTTTCCATTATAAGTTCTACCTTCACCGCGATTTTCATTATCACGATTTACTCTAGGTTTATAATTGTTGTTTCTCGTCTCGTTGCTACGGTTTTCTCTTGGTCTGCTATCATTAGCATTGCTTGTAACCACTGAATGTTCTCCTCCTAAACTGTGAATGTTCAATAAATAGGTATTTTCAATTATACCTTTTAGTAGCATAATATACCGCTCTTAATTATTTTATGCTATTTTACAATAAAGTCAATATATTTTTACTGTTTTTTGCAATTAAATCAATGAATTTTATGAGACTTTAACAAAATAACTCCTTGCTTTTTTTTATTCAATCTGATACATTCATAATAAAGAGAAACATTAGCTTACTCGAATTAATTTTTCACTTGTTACAATAGGAAATAAGTTACAGTAAATTAATGCACAGAAGATAACTAGGATACTTACTGTGACAATCTCAATTATAAAGAAATGAGGTATTTTTAATGAGCGACGAACGTCATGATATCGATTGCGATTGCGGATGCAACGAAGAAGAACAAGGAATGGTAACATTAACTCTTGATGATGGTACTGAGATGGAATGTATTGTATTAACAATCTTCCCAGTTAACGGAAACGATTATATTGCATTACTACCTGTTGAAGAAGCAGAAAGTGATGAAGAAGGTGAAGTTTTCTTATACCGTTTCAAACAATTAGAAAACGAAGAAATCGAACTTCTTAACATCGAAGATGATGATGAATACGAAGCTGTTGCTGACGCATTCGATCAATTTCTTGATGATGAAGAATTCCAAGACATAATAGACGACGAAGAATAAAACTTAGGTGCTCTCTACGACATTGGTAGAGAGCACCTTTTTATTATCTTATGATTCAAAACAACAAATCACGGTCAAATCAGGATGTAATTGAAGTATAGAAGCTGGTATGGCTGGAGTTACTGGTCCGTTAAGAGCCTTATTAATAATCTCTTCTTTATCCTTGCCATTAGCAATTAATAATATCTTCTGTGCTTGCATAATAGATTTAATACCCATTGTGATTGCCTTCCTTGGGACTTCCTCGATCGAATCAAAGAACCTAGCATTGGCATTAATTGTTGTTTCGCCAAGCTCTACAATGTGGGTTGTTTTTTCGAATGCTTGATCGGGTTCATTAAAACCGATATGCCCATTGTGTCCAATCCCAAGTAACTGCATATCAATACCACCAACTTTTTGAATCAAAGCATCATATACCTTGCATTCTTCTTGTAAATCCACTGCTTTTCCATTTGGTACATATGTATTTTCTTGCTTAATATTAATATGTGAGAATAAGTGTTTATCCATAAAATAACGATAACTTTGTTCATTATCAGAATTAATTCCTACATACTCATCTAAGTTTACAGACCTCGCTAAAGAGAAATCAATATCCCCTTTCTCATACCAATCAATTAACTGTTTATAGGTACCTATTGGCGTAGATCCTGTTGCTAATCCTAATACGCTATTTGGCTTTAAAATTACTTGTGCCGATATAATATTCGCCGCCTTACGACTTAAATCAGAATAATCTTTTGCATATATAAGCTTCATTTGCTTCCTCCTGTATTTACTAAAACTTGTCTAATGTTATACCGAACGTAGTTCGATGAGCAACCGTATGAAGTCCTTGGTACGAAAGACTCTGTATTATAGAGCCTTCGTACCACTACGAACTTCAGCGGGGCGAGAGCATGTTACGAGTGAATACGTTAGTTATTGTATCAATGCATCATCAACGATCTTCTTAATACTTGCTATATCATCATATACTAAATAGAATACGAACTTATCTTTAACAATGACCTGGCCTTCTTTTACTTTTTGATATTGGTCAGGAAGATATTGTTCCCAATCAGCTTCTTGCGCCTGTTTCAATTCATCAAATGCAAGCTTAACAGTATTCACATCTTTCTCTTCTTTTACTTTTGCTATAATAATACGATCTGCTCTCACATTCATTGGATTCTCATAATAGATTGCTTCTTCTAGTAGATTTGGGTCAAGATTCATCATCTCAAGAATAGCAGAACCATTCTCGCTTAATAGATCCACTTCGTTCCAGCCAAGTTCTTCTTTAGAGGAAAGATTCGCATCTTTTGCAATACGCTCTCCAATGGAGTTAATTAAATCTTGCGTTTTCACGTCTACTTCCTTGGCTTTCTTACACCCAATTAAACCAACCGCTATAATTACCACTAGCATTACTGAAATAATCTTTTTCATATGTTCTCCTTCTACCTCACTAAGTTAATTAATTGCGAAGTATAAGGGTCCGCAATTAACCATTCACTTATTCATTTTGGGAATATTTTCTCCATCTTCTAGTTTTTTATTCATTTGCTCTTCACTATTTTCCCTACACTCTAGATTCGTTTGCTCTTCCAAGATATTTATCATCTGCCTACGAAACTCATCCATTTCATCGTCATTTAACTCGTCAAACTTAATGTTTTTATCCGGGAAATATATATAATTCTCAAATCTCAGCTTCTCCATGGAACTTTACTCCCTATTTTAACTTCTAAATAACTATGAATAAGCGCAGTACTTCATAGTTATTCCTTTTAAAATAGTATATCAAGCATATTGGTCAAATATTACGTAATATCATATAATAACTGAATACCTAAGGAATTAAAGCTATGAATACTGCTGCTATATATATACGGGTTAGTACAGAGGATCAAACTGATTATTCTCCCGATGCTCAAAAACGTCTTCTATTATCTTACGCCAAACAAAATGATTTCTTAGTTCCGGATGATTATATCTATATTGATGAAGGGATCTCCGGAAGAAGAGCCGATAAACGCCCAGCTTTCATGCAGATGATTCGTATGGCTAAGAAAAAACCACGTCCCTTTGATGTTATTCTAGTTCATAAGTTCGATCGTTTTAGTCGTTCAAGGGAAGATAGTATCTTATATAAATCATTATTAAAAAGAGAGTGTGGAATACGTGTCATTAGTACCACAGAACATTTAGAAGACGACAAATTCTCTATCATCCTCGAAGCAATATTAGAAGCAATGGCGGAATACTATTCCCTAAATCTATCGGATGAAGTCTTAAAAGGAATGACTGAAAAAGCTATTCGTGGTGGATATCAAGCTGCTCCTCCACTTGGCTACGAAATCAGGTATGCTAGAGAAATCCCAAAGATTAAGGAGGATGAGGCCCAAATTGTTCGGTCAATCTTTGATCGATTCATAAACTTTCACCAATCCCCATACGAAATTGCAAAGGAACTAAATCGCAAAGGATTCCTAACCAAACGTAGCAACCCCTTCGAAAAACGTACCATTGAATACATCCTAAAAAACCCATTCTATGCAGGCTATATACGTTTTCAACTAAAACGTGATGCAGCAACTTCCATACTTACGAAAGGACTTCATGAACCACTGATAACCGAAGAAGAATACCAAACTGTTAAAACTTATTATACAAGTAGAGTTAGAAAACCAAGAGAACATTCAATAGGATGTAAACATTGGTTATCCGGAATGGTTAAATGCAGCAATTGTGGTAATTCGCTTCTTGTTTTTAAACGAAAACTTGAAAATCAAAACAAAACATATTATAATCTACAATGTTGCGGTTATCAAAAGGGTAGCTGTCTTCAATCCCATCAACTGAGTGAGAAGAAGCTGTTATCCACATTGACCTCATCTTTAATGGAAGTCTATCCACAAAACAGTAATATTTACCAACTATCTGTGCACACTATGAACACTCCTACCGAAGATATGCAGGCTAATAAAGAAGCCATACATAAACTTTCCATACGATTACAACGAGCAAAAGATGCTTATCTTAACGGTGTTGATACCTTAGAGGAATACACAGTTACTAAGATAGCAGTAACGAAAGAGATTACATTAATAGAACAAAATATACAGAAGGCTCTTAATTCCACGAATACCGAATTATCAAACCCAATATACCTTTCTCTTGCAGAGATATTGCAATCTGAAATCGTCTCCCAATCCGATAAACAAATCATATTATCAAGCTTAATTCACCATATTGTATATGATAAAACCAATGCTACACTACGCTTCTACTATAATGCCCCTAGTTTGAGTGAGTAGGTACTAAATTAAAAATAATCTTCTCGAATTGTCTGTCCTGATTTAGACACTACCTGTCTACTCCTAACAGACAATTCGACGAAGATAATTTTACATTGCATCTTGGCACTCTTGTGCCACCCACAGTTATCTTTTATTATATTAATTGTTATATCTCATACCAAATGATTTCGTTTGCCTCTAACTCAAGTTCAAAGCTACTAGCATCTCCTCGGTAAATCGTTGTTTTTTGTGGTTCATACGTATTATTAACCACGCAATACTTATTGTTTTTCACATAAGCATGCACCTCTACATTGAAGTTGCTAGAGAACCATTTCTTCAAATTATCTTCCTCATGTGTACTCCAAAGTATGCTTCTATAAAGGACTCTGCTGTTTTCAAAACTATATGGTAGACCACTTAGATAAACACTTCTTCCTTTACCAAATTCATTCACTGCCATCTGTACTTCTTTTTCTTTTTGTACTAGAATTGTGGTTCCTTCAAAGGCATACATGTTCTTCTTACCTTCACCAAAATCCACTTCTTCCGTACAATCTTTCGTGATAAAGTGAGAGTCAATCGCCTCCCAGTTATACTTATCGTAATTTAACGTAAATCCTGTTTCTTTCTCCACTCCAAACACATTTGCTAACTGAATATAATGCCCCTGGTATTGGTGTCCACTTGGTTCACCAATTCCGATAAGCCCACCACCTTCATAAACGAACTGACGAATTGCACTTGAGATAGAGGCGTCCTCCCAAACATCTCCACCGGTATGTGCAGTATCTCCATCACCAACATTAATGATCACATCAATATTCTTTAATAGATCTTGGTCATTTCTTATATCGTCGAAGTTAATAAAAGACACTTCGAATGGTGTTCCGCTTAATGCTTCAATAACTCCCGCGTAACTATAATTCTGTTTTTGGTATAGTGCATGATGTACCATGTGAGCGCCCCAAGCTCGCATCTTACCCCAGCTGTTTAACACAGCGACACGTTTGACACAGTAAGGTGTTGTACCCTTAATGTTTTCATATAACTCACGAAATTCATTGCAAACAGATTCCACATATTCAATAAATTCAGGAAACTGACAAGCAAGCTTTAAGTAACCGCCATATCCGATTCTATCAATTGGCTTTCTTAAAATGGCACGTCTAGCGGTAACCCAGTTGACTTTTGCTTCCTTCACAGGGTCTCCCCCTTCATAGAAAGTATCAGGGAAAAAGTACGGTAAGAATCTTCCTTCTGTATATTTTACCCCTTCAATTTCACTGATTAAACGTAGTGTACTACCATTTCCAACACTACCAACGACTGCATCTAACCCAATTGTCTGGAATTCCTCCATGAAAGGTTCTGTTCCAATCCAGTGATCACCAAGAAACATCATGGCTTCTTTCCCATATTCATGGGTAATATGCACCATTTCTTTCGCTAGTTTTGCTACTTCGCGTCTCTGAAATGCTTGATAATCCTTGAATTCTTTGCTTGGAATACGATATTGATTATTATAATATCCCTGATCAATGATAAACTCTGGGCGGAAGGTATAACCCACTTCTTTCTCAAACTGTTCCAAGATATAAGGCGATACCGATGCAGAATATCCATACCAATCTACATACTTTTCACGTAACATCTCGTCAAAGATTAAGGTAAACTGATGGAAAAAGGTTGTGTATCGTATAACATCAACGTAAGGATGCTCTTCTATAAACTTACGAAGTCGTATCATGGAATACTCGCGTGTCTTTGGCTGCCTAACATCAAAGGTTATCTGGTGTTCTACTCCCTGCCATCCATTTACTACTGCATTATACATATGTACGGGATCCCATATTAGATACGCTAGAAAACTAACTGTATAATTATGAAATGGACTACAATTCGTGATTACAACTTCTCCTGATTCTGTATCATAAGTCCAGTCCTTATTAGGAACTACACTAGCCGTACTACGATCAATCACTTCCCACCAGCGATATTTGTCGTCACGGTCATTGACCTTCATTAGATCCGATGCGATTCCTTTTAACAAGGGAATACGTAAAGAGCTATCTGTAGCTGTATAAAAGGCTGTCATAATATAGCATTGTTGCACTTCTTCTGGATTTGCTTTTGCCCATTCATTATCCTTACGAGTTGTGTAATATGTGCTATAAACTTTAGCCTGAATGGCTTTTAATTCTTCTGGATAATCGGTACCGTCACAATCACGGATGGCATCCGCTCCCCATCTATTCAGTAGCTCTATCGTTTCCGGAACAACGTCAACATCTGTTGGTATAGTAACGCGTCCAGATAGTATTCTATCTTTATTCATATTAACCTCTATTCCTGCGCATGATTACCACGCACTTACTCTTTTTTTGCACACATCTAGTAAGACTATGCCGAGGAAAGGCACAATCCACTAGAAGATATCTATATAAACTTCTTTTACTTGTATTTTCTGTTATACAGATATAACAACACTAATATTCCACATAAACCTACAAGCATTGTTACTAAGCCTTGATAACTAACGCTTTTTTGGCCAATGATGACTAATCCGACACAAACAACAAGGCATATGCATTTTAGAATAATTCCTAGAACTTTCATTGTATTTTCCATATAGCACCTATCCTTTCAATCCGCCTAGTGTCATACCCTGAGTTAGCTTCTTTTGTACTATAATATATAGAATCAAGGTTGGTAACATAACTAATACAAGGCCTGCATACATTTGACCATATTGGGCTGCAGCATTCTGTGCTTTCATCAGATTCATAAGTCCAACTGGTAACGTCTTTGCACCTTTTGGATCCGATAACAAGGTGATTGCTATGATGTATTCATTCCAAAATGATAAGAAGTTAAATAATATTACCGTAATAATACTTGGTCTAGCCATTGGTAATATAACTTTCACCATTGTTCTTAGATATCCGCTTCCATCAATATATGCAGCTTCTTCATAGGTCTTTGGTATCGTTACAAAATAACCAGATAATAAGTAAATGGTAAAAGGAAGTGCAGTCGCAGCATAAACGAGAGCTAACATATATATATTATTCAAGAAAAGCGGAGACAATCCGAAGCTTTTGAGTGCCTTATCTGCATCAATAAACATCAAGAAGATTGGAACTACAATATAATTCACATTGATAAAAAGTCCGGCCATAAAAAGTATATTTAATATTTTACGAAGTCTGAATTTGAATCTACTTAAACAATAAGCAGCTGGTAGAGCTACCACTAAAAGTATGGCAAGTGCGACAGCTGTAACAATCACACTGTTCAACATATATTCTCCCATATGAGCACTGTTCCAAGCCTCACTGAAGTTTTTTAAGTAAAAGGACGCAGGAAGTTTCCATGGACTTTGATAAAATTCACTATTTTGCTTAATTGAAGCTAAGAATACCCAGCCTACTGGTACAATTATTGAAATTGCTAATAAGCCCAGTATGATATAAATAACTATTTTCGTTAATGAAAGGTTATTTCTTTTTTTCATGTGCCCCACCTCCTACAGTTCTATCGTTTCGCGCTTAGTAATCAAGTTCACTATTCCACTTAATGCGAATGAGAACAAGAACACAACAACACCAATCGACATACCATATCCATAACTAGAATTGGTGTAAGCCTGTTTGTACATATAGCTTAAGAACACCTCGGTACTACCATCTGGTCCCCCACTTGTCATTGCCTTTACAAGCATAAAGCTAAGGTTAATGCTACTGATAATAAAGAACGTTAATGTCGTTCTGATATTGGACCAAATCAGTGGGATTGTTAATGTAAAGAACTGACGAATTCGACTAGCACCTTCAATACTAGCACTTTCATATACGCTTTCTGGAACACTTGCCATACTAGACATATACATAACCATGTAATAACCAATGGCCTGCCATATCATCGCAATTGCAATGGAGAAGATAACTATTTTCTGATCTCCTAACCAATAAATTGGTTCACTACCTTTATCCCGAAACAAAGATAAAATACTATTAAATAATCCATTTTGTGAATCAAAGATTGCACTAAAAATTGCACTGATGATTACAATCGATAAGATGTTTGGTATGTAGAAAACTATTCTGAAGAAATTCTGACCAACGATTTTCTCTCTAGTTAATATTGCGGCGAATACAAGAGCTAACGCTATCGTTACTACACTAACAATAATTATTAATAGCACCGTATTCTCAAAGGATTGCAAAAACTTCATATCTTTAGCAAGTTTTTTAAAGTTATCGAATCCAACAAAGGTTTTATCCGGCGAATATCCACCCCATTTGTATAGAGACATTTTGAATATATTAATCGTTGGTACGATCATAAAGATCGTAAACAAAATTACTGCAGGTGCTACACATAAGAATATAAATATAGATTTTTCTTTATTTTTCATGTCTATCTCCCATTGGAAAAAAAACGGCGAGTAAAAATTCTGCTCACCGTTTTGTATTCGCCTACTTGTTACTAAGAAGTATACCTTCTATGTTTATTTTAATGCAGCACGGAGCAAGTCACTATCCTTTTTAATTAAGTCAATCCATTGAGCCTTTGTTTTATCTCCACTTACTAAGGAGTTTACTGTACCGAATACGGTATCCGAGAAATTAACACCCTCAACTGGATCGGTAGTTGCGAAGCCACCTAAAGCAGCTTTAGCACCATTATCATAGATACTGTAAAACATCTTGTTGTCGCCTTCTAGCGTATCAGCAAAATCAACAATTGGTTGGATAGCACCTGATTCTGCAAAAATCTTAGCTGCTTCATCAGAATACATATATGCTATAAATTGTTTTGCAGCATCTTTGTTTTCTGCTGCTGCTGGAATCCATGATTGCTCAAACCAAGTAAAGGAATAAGCATCCCCTCCCTCAGTAATAGCTGGAAGTGCTGTAAGCCCCCATTCAAAGCCATCGGCGCGAGGAGCATCGGCCATTTCCCCAACAACCCAAGTACCATTT
The DNA here is from genome assembly GCA_018372435.1 of Clostridiales bacterium. Classification (GTDB taxonomy): domain Bacteria; phylum Bacillota; class Clostridia; order Lachnospirales; family Lachnospiraceae; genus Anaerosporobacter. The sequence goes on from JAHAJA010000028.1 coordinate 15,276, forward strand.
GGCATAAATAATGCTTTGTTATCTAAGATTAACTGCTGATTCTTTACAAAGTTATCATTGTTTGCATTGGAAGGAACTGATTTCTCTGTGTAAGAAGCCAACTTCTCAACTATGTCAAATGCTGTGTTTGCTTCCGGAGTATCCCAAATACCTTCTGTATATGTAGTCGCTTTTTCGAAGAAGTCTGCACCGCCTGCTTCATATAGAAGAGCGTAGAAGAATGCATCAAAATATCCTGCTGTTGGGTATGCAAACAAAGCAATACCTTCTGCTTTGGCTTTTTCTCCAAGTTCCCACATCTCATCCCAAGTTTTTGGAACTGTCCAGCCTTTTTCATTGAATAAGCCTTGGTTGAAGAATAATCCACATGGGCTATAGAACATAGGTGCCATGTAAGTTCTTCCATCGTTATAAGGATTTGTTAAAGAAGATTCTGTAAACCCACCAGCAATCTTATCGATAACTTTCTTGTCTTCTCCTGGAACAGTCATGCTTAATACATCAGTAATGTCTTCTAAGCCATTTTCTTTAATTAAAGTCTCTGTTAAAGCTGCTGGACGACCTGTAGCTAAATGTACGACATCTGGATAATCTCCAGCTTTCATTCCAGCTCCAATAACATCCTCTAATAGCTTATCTGTTGTAAGTTCCACTTTAATTCCTGTCTTAGCTTCAAATGCCGCACAAACCTTCGTCCACATCTCAGCACCATAAGCTGTTTCGATCGCTGCTACTTTTATTGTAACATCTTTCTTTGTTTCCTCTGGTGAAGTAGTTTCTTCCGTTTGAGACGCATCCGTAGATTCTGTCGTTGCAGGTGTTGTTGTAGCCCCGTTGTTTGTTGTGTCTTTTTTAGAACACCCAGCAAGGGAGCTCATCATCAATGCAAGTACTAATAAAATACTACCAATTTTTTTCATATATTTATCCTCCTTTATGACTATGTTAGTAGTATACAATAATTAATTAAATAAACAATAGAAATATTGCTTTCTTCTTTATGAATCTTGCTGTATAATATATAATATAAACAACCAACCATTACATAAAAGGAATCTTTTTGTATATTTTCCACATAATAAGTAGGAGGTAATATATGAGTAATAGTCGATACAATTTTACAACAGATAATGACTGTGAAGCGTCCATAACTCACAAAGATGATTCAACCCTTTCCTATACCTTTAACCCTGATGTCAAGCATGGTAACCAATCAATTAATGTAAATTTGCTCTATGTTGCTCTATCAAAATACGGGAATGACTGGGTTAGTCTTCCACACTCTCATAACTTTACAGAATTCTTCTATATTACAAATGGTACAGGGCAGTTCTCCGTAGAGTCGGAGATCTTAGATGTCAAAGCAAATGACTTAATCATTCTTAACCCAACCATTGTACATACTGAAATCTCCAATTCCTCTAAGCCAATGGAGTATATTGTATTAGGAGTAGAGGGAATTAAGTTTCAGGCTGAGGACAAAGATTATATCATCTTAAATAGTTCTACTTATAAAACTGATTTGCATCTGTACTTTAACACACTTGCTCATGAGATGAAGCGTGACCAGCCATATCGTGATTTTGTTTGTCAGAATTTATTAAATATCATCTTCACACTTATCCTTCGTAATGAAGCTTTTAAGATTTCCTTGGTCACAGGTCCTAATTTAACTAGAGAATGTAATATCGCTAAAAAATATATTGAGGAACACTTCAGAGAGAATATCACGGTAGATACCCTAAGTTCTCTGGTTCACTTAAATAAGTATTACTTTGTACATAACTTTTCAAAACAATTTGGCACCTCACCGATTAATTACTTGAATAAAAGAAGAATTGAAGAAAGTAAACACCTTTTAGCAAATACTTCCCATTCCTTATCGTCCATCTCTCAAATCGTTGGATTTTCGTCACCAAGCTATTTTTCACAAGCATTTAAGAAGATGACAAATACTACTCCTCAGGAATATAAGCGAATGTGCCAAGCCTCTATATCAGTTTTACGTTAGGGAACCTTCTTAATCTCGATATCCGTTTGGATTGTTACACTGCCAGCGATATGCATCCTCGCACATCTTAGGGAGTTCTTTCTCTGCAACAAATCCAAGTTCTTCTTTGGCTAAACTTGGGTCTGCATAGCAGGTTGCGATATCGCCTGGCCTTCTTTCTTTCACTACATAAGGAATTGGTTTTTTACTAACTTCCGAAAAAGCAGCAACCATTTCTAATACACTATAGCCCTTACCGGTACCTAGATTATATGTCTTAACACCTTCGATCTGATTAAGTTTTTCAATTGACTTCACATGACCAATTGCTAGGTCTGTAACATGGATATAATCTCTTACACCACTACCGTCTTTTGTATCATAATCATCACCATATACCTGAAGTTCTTTTAACTTACCAACCGCTACTTGCGTGATATATGGAACTAGATTGTTAGGGATTCCAAGTGGATCTTCTCCAATCATACCGCTCTGATCAGCACCTATTGGATTAAAATAACGTAATATGATAATCTTCCATTCACTATCAGCAACCACCAAATCTTTTAACATCTCTTCCTGCATTAACTTTGTTCTACCATATGGATTGGTTACAGAAAGCGGAAAATCTTCCTTGATTGGAACTGTGTGCGGATTACCATATACGGTAGCAGAAGAACTGAATACTAACTTCTTCACATCAAATTGTGTCATCACTTCGCAAAGCACAAGGGTTGAAACCAAATTGTTATAATAATAGTTAAGTGGCTTATGTACGGATTCCCCAACTGCTTTTAGACCTGCGAAATGAATTACAGCTTCAATATTCTCCTGTTCAAACACCTTAATTAACTTATCTTTATCTTCAACATTGAATTGATAAAATGTTAAGTCTTTACCCGCTAACTTTTCTACCCTCTTCAGTGACTCTTCTGAAGAATTGCTGAGATTATCTACTACTACTACATCGTAACCCTTTCTTAACAACTCAAGACATGTATGACTTCCTATGTATCCTGCTCCACCTGTAACTAATATAGCCATTATAAATTACCTCCTTTTGCCTTTGACACGATTTCATTCATCTCATTCCATTTTCGTTCCATATCAAGTACCAGTGACATCTGTGTATGACAACGGTCTAAATTATGTTCTGGTTTGTGAATTCTAAAATACACATCACCCTCTATATAATCTGTTAGAAAGCGCATACCACATTCCAGTGTCATTGTTTTTGCTCCATAAGGTAACATTGCAATTTCTGTATCTGTTAAACTTCCTTCACAGCCTTTTAGATAGCCCTTAACATACTCTTCAAATAATTCCAAATCCAAATTAACTTTGGACAAATCCTTTTCATCCTCTGTAGCAGTATTCGCTCCAAAGCGAATAGAATCTCCAAAATCGAAGATAGATAATCCAGGCATCACGGTATCTAAGTCAATAACACATAGACCATTCCCTGTTTTATTATCAATCATTACATTGTTAAGCTTCGTATCATTATGGGTGACACGAAGTGGGAGCTTGCCTTCTTCTAAACATCTTTTACAATACTCCATATCCTCTTCTCTTTTGATGAAAAACATAATCTCATCCTGTACTTCTTTGGCACGATCACATTTGTCTTCTTTCACAGCCTGTAGAAATGTTTTATAACGTAACGGTGTATAATGAAAATCTGGTATTACCTCATACAAACTTGATGCATCAAAGTCAGATAATAATTTTTGAAATCTCCCAAAAGCAACTGCACTTTGAAAGAAATCTTCTGGTCTACTTACCTGCTCAAAACAGCTCGCATCTTCTATAAAAAGATACATTCTCCAGTAATTTTCTTCAGGATCCTGATAGAATGAGGCTCCCTCCTTCGTATTGATTACCGTTATTACTTCTCTCTTACTATCTCCTCCAAGTCTTTTCACTTCATCTTTTAAAAACGAGGTAACCCGAGAGATATTAAACATCAATTGCTCTGGATTCTTAAATATACTGTTATTGATGCGTTGTAATATGTACCTTGTTTGTTCAGAATTCTTCTGAAAGACTACGACAAACGTATCATTAATATGCCCGTTACCGTACCTTTCATAATTCACAACATCTCCTTCTACACGAAACTGTGTGATTGCATTCTCTATTAACTCTGCCTTTATTTCTCTTGCCATAAATTAAAATGCCCCTTTCCAAAGTCCTGATACTTTATGTATAACACAAATCTCCGGTTGAAAAATATCTTTCTCTACCTAGTATCTACACTATGAGTCCACTCTCTACCATAGGTTCGTAGGGTAAACTCCTTGTTCTTTTAACTTCGCTATCTCTTTTTGGACAACCTCTTTGTCCTCTCTATAGGTAACACCAAACCATTTATCATCAGAATTCAATACTTTTACTTGTACCTTTTGTTTCTCAATCATATGCTGAACTACAGTTGGTAAGAAAAACTCACTTTTTGTCGGATTAATCGTAACTTCTGTCTCTAGGAATCTATTAAATTCTTCCTCAAGTTCTTCCATAATATCTTCTTTGAATCCCCAGAGATTCATAGATACTGTTTTGTCGGAAGGAATATCTTCCCAGATCTCCTGCTCACTATTAAAATATTTCGCACCATCAGGAAATCTTTCAATCTTTGTTCGTTCCGTAATCTCTGTTAAGAAGCCTTCGTCATTAACGTCACATACTCCTCTTGCTACAGAGCCGTTTTCTGTCAAAGTGTTCTCTAACTGATAACCAACCATGGTATAAACAGTACTCTGATTTTCTTTACTAGCGTCTAAGAAATCATAGATCTTAGTAAATGCCTCTCTTCCGTAGAAATCATCTGCATTAATTACAGCAAAAGGTCCCTTGATTTTCTCTTTGCAACACAAAATTGCATGACCAGTCCCCCATGGTTTCACTCTCTCTTCTGGTACAGTAAAGCTATCTGGCACATTCGTAACCTCTTGGAAAACGTATTCAACCTCAACAATTTTTTCAATTCGATCTCCTATTACTTCTTTAAACTCTTCTTCCATCTCTTGTTTAATAATAAAAATTATTTTTCTGAATCCTGCTCGTATTGCGTCAAAGATTGAGAAATCAATAATTATATGTCCTTGTACATCAACAGCATCAATCTGCTTTAGACCACCGTACCTACTTCCCATACCAGCAGCCATAATTACTAAAACTGGTTTTTCCATAATCCTACTTCCTTTCTTATATGCTTGTAATTCCTGGATCGTTCTCTATCCTCCTTAAATTTCAGAACAGATTACGTAACAAAGTTTGTTTGTTACGTTTTGTTTTCATTTGTTACGCTTTTATATTAGCATTTGTTACACACTTTGTAAACAGATAAAATAGAATTTCATAAATTATTTTTCATACTGATTTCTAGACTGATATCTACTACTTTTCATTGACAATTGACTATAGATAAGTTAAAGTAAACACATAACGTAACATAAGGTAAACTATATAGACTACGCAATAGTAAATGGAAGGGAGTTTTCAGTTATGAGTACTATACGAGAAGTTGCAAAACTAGCAAATGTCTCCATTGCTACTGTCTCTCGTGTTCTAAATCAAGATACCAAATATAAAATGACCGAAGAAACTAAAGCCAGGGTGCTTGATGCCATTACGCAATTAAATTATGTACCTACCAAAGCACAGCATAAGAAATCATCAAACACCCTCCCTACAACTGAACTTACAGCTAAGATCGGATGCATCTTAAGAGTTACCAAAAAAGGTTATAACGATCCCTACTACATGTCTATTCTAGCTGGTGTAGAGAAACAGTTACGAACTGTAGGAATTGATTTAGCTTTTATTAAATCATCAACAGTATTAAATGATAAGAATTCTTTGATTACAACCTTCAGCGACTCTTTAGACGGTTTGATTCTAATGGACCCTTTAAACGATGATAGCTACCACTATATTAAAAAGCGTGTTCCCCATATTGTAGGTATTGATACTTTAAGAGATGATATTGATGATGTTGGGTATGACCATTTGCAGAATGGTATCTTAGCTACCAATCATCTAATCAAGAAAGGACATAAAGAAATCGGATTTATCGGAGGGAGCGGTGAGTCCCAAGATATCAAAGATAGTAAGCGATACCAAGGTTACTTGATTGCTATGCATAAAGCTGGCTTACCTATCCATAATGAATGGATCATTGATTGTAACTGGAATGAAGATGAATGTGTTGCGAAAGTAGATGAATTATGTAAAAGTAACCACTATCCAACAGCATTTTTTGCTGCAAGTGACTTAATGGCTATGGCTGCAATGAAAAGCTTCTATACCAATCAAATTCCTGTCCCAAAAAGAGTTGCTGTCATTGGTATGTCAGATATTGAAATGTCCCAATATTCCAATCCTCCATTGACTACCTTTCATGTCCCAAAAGAAGAAATTGGAACGGTTGCAGCAAACTTACTTCTTTCAAGAATCAAGGGATATCAATCACTGCCACAAAAAATCATATTACCAACAAACTTTGTTGAAAGATTCTCGACCTGATACAGAGCTGTTTCAACATAAGGGCACTTCTACTATTACGCCCCTTATTGCAATAAGGCTGACCCAATGGGGCTCTAAAACTCTTGGAGATCAGGGATACACTGCAATTGAAATTCTTCGTAATTTCTACGGAGAAAACATGTACATTAATACCGCTGACGAGATTGCTGGTGTTCCTTCTTCATGGCCAGGTTATGATTTAACGGTAGGTAGTAGCGGTGCTAAAGTAAAACAAATGCAAGAACAATTGAATGTTATCGCTGGAGCCTATCCGTTAATTCCAAAGATTGCTGCTGATGGAATCTTTGGTCAAAGGACAAAAGAAGCCGTAGAAGAATTCCAAAGAATCTTCAATCTTCCTGCTACTGGAGTTGTTGACTTTCCAACTTGGTATAAGATTTCGCAAATCTATGTAGGTGTATCAAGAATTGCTGAACTTGTTTAAGTTAATGACTGGCTAAGGTGTCAAAAGTCCTCCAGAAATCTTGACCTTGTCAATCTGCACATTCACAAACATGACTAATGTGATTCAGTATTAAAAAGAAAACACGACACATTCCCTATGTAACTTATATAAGTAACATGCGGATATGCCGTGTTTTTTATTTTATTTTTATTTTAATTTTAATTTTATAATTTCTGAATGATCTTAAGCAAAATACTTAATATCTCAAACATATCTTTCTTTTATCTCTTATCCACAGTATCAAAGGTATACCCTTCTTCTTTAATTGTTTGAATTATATTCTCTAATGATTGTACTGTTGCTTTGTTTACAGAAGAATCGTGTAGAAGTATGATAGGTTTTCTATACCTCTTTAAGTCCTTTAACACATTCCTAGTTATAGAAGCTCTTGTAGGTTTACCAATGGAATCTTCAGCAGATACTTGCCAATCATAATATGTGAATCCACGTCTCTCCATCTCTGCCATTACTTGCTTTCTTATTCCCTTCATATACTTATTGTAACTGCCGCCAGGGAAACGAAACACAATTGGTTGTTCTCCAGTAACTTCATACATCCTTGTATAAGCAAGATAAAAGTCATCAAGATAATCCTTAACTGAAGCATATATCTTTTTATAGTTATGTGAATATGTATGGATGCCTACCACATGTCCTTGGTCAATCATCTCTTTAATAAGATCATAGCGATCTGGCGTTACTGACCCTGCAATCATAAAGAAAGTAGCCTTAATATCATACTTTTTAAGGATTTCTAAAACTTTGCGTGTATTCTCACTTGGTCCATCGTCAAATGTAAGATAAGCTACTTTCTTATCACTCTGAATATCACTCATTGGGTATTTAAATATATACTTTCTATAATTAAGTACATTTGTATCAATTGTTGCTAATGGAATCTTAGCACTGTTTTTAACATACATATCAGGGTATAGTTCCATATACTCTTCTTTGTGCGCAATCTCAGCACTATCTTCCTTCTTCACAGTTTCTTCTTGCTTTGTTTCTTGCTTTGTTTCTTGTATTATTTCTCGCTCTGTCTTCTCCACCTCTATCGCTGAATCTTCTATTGTATCCGACTGCATCGTTGGTTCAAAGATATCTCCTCTAAACAATTTACCCATTATAAGCAGTAGAATAATAACCAATATAAGGATAATCCTTTTCTCTCCCATATTTCTTACTTCCTTAGTAACCTTCTTTACTCTCATTGTATGCAATAAGAAGTCACATCATGAGTTAGTTTCTAATTGTGCTTCTATATAATATTACGATTACACGAATTACGTAATTCTTCTTTCAATACTTGAATTAAAAATCAAAACTTATCAATCATTCATTTTTCTTCTAATGTATTTCAATTTTGATGCAAAACAATATATGTTTTATTCATATCATATCTTATAAATTTATTAAATATGACATATGTTACTATCAAAACAATTATATGTCGTGTTATAATCAGATTAGCTTTTTTATAAGGCAACCCAATTGTTAAAATAAAGGAGAATCTCCATGAAATGGTTTAATAATCCGACTTCTATGGATGAAGTCAAAAAACAATATAAAGCTCTCATACGTGTTTACCATCCGGATAATGGTGGTGACTTAGATAAGATGCAAGAAATCAATGTGGAATACAATGAATTATGTGATCGTTTTGAAAAAGGCGCCACTGGTTATTCTGATTATTCGTCTTATTCTGGATATGGCAATAACAACGCCTATACCTCAACTGATGATTTCAGTAACATGGTTCGTCCTATTATCGAACAAGAGATGAACAAAACCATCACAGTTGTACTCCAAGCATTACGTATCTACCCAGCCATTCAATCCAAATATGATAAATTAATCGCTCATGATCCAGCTCGTATCTATATTGATATACCTACCGTGTTAAAAGTAGCTTACGAAGAGATGCAAAGAACTCCTATAGCCGCTCAAGCTAATTATCAATTCATCGGTCTTATGAGTGAACTTGAGAATGTTCGCCGTACTACGAAACAAACTTATGAATCAGCATGTAGACAATATGGTCACAATCTAGATCAAGAACTTGGTGACCTATATAGTGCTGTTGGTAATACCGTAAAAGATCAGATTCTTGCAGCAAAACAATCTGGTGGTGCTTTCTATGGTGGTAATCGAGGTTTCTATGGCTCCGGTCAGAATTCAAGTTATCCTCCCAGAAATGATGGATGTGACGATTGTTGCCAATGCCTCACTTGCATGATGTGTTGCGACTGTATGAATTGTTGTTAATGGAGGCATGAGATGATAGGATATCTAAAACCGAAGGTAGATGATCTTCGTGTTTATGAATATAAACAATACCGTTCCTTCTACTGTGGTGTCTGCGTAGAGTTAAAGAAACATCAAGGTGAATTACCAAGATTACTCCTTAGTAATGATGTGGCCTTCTTTGCTCTCTTACTGTCATCCCTTGCAGATACGAATACTGTAGAGACTACTCACCGTTGTGCTCTTCATGCTTATCAAAAAAAGCCCATTCGTCTAAACACCTATACCAAATTCATGGCAGACATGAATGTGATATTTGCTTATGGTAAAATACAGGATAATCTACACGATGAAGGTGGAATGAAAGCTAGAACTAGTAATCTAGTTTATCATAGAAATTACAAAAAGATCTGCAAAGAGTATCCATATGAGGTGAAATGTTTTGAGCAATACACTAAAAAGCTTCATGAAATGGAGTCTGCAAACTGTACTGATTATATTGAACTTGGCAAATTATTCGGACAAACACTTCGTGATATGTTAGGGGAAGTAATCACTGTACAGGAAGATTCCGTGAGCAAGCTATTCGATTATCTTGGACAATGGGTATATTGTATTGATGCGTTAGATGATTTAGAGAAAGATGCAAAAGAACATGCTTTCAATCCAATGCTTGCAGCTTATCAAGAGGATAAGGAAACGTTCCTAAAAGAAGTGAAACAACATATCAATTCCTTATTACTTCAAATCGTCTATCTCTATACAGAGATGGATTTTGTAGATTACAAAGGAATTGTATTCAATATATTATGTATTTCCATACGTGAAAAGACTGATGCAATATACAAAAGATATCATTGTAATACTTGCGACTAAATATATATGGTTAGAGTGTCAAAAGCCACTTCTAAATTTTGGTCTATCAATTTGCACAATTTCATGAGTGAATATGTTATACCAAACGTAGTTCACTCGCAACACGCTCTCGCTTGGATGAAGTTCGTAGTGGTACATAAGGCTCTAAAACACATAGCCTAAGTACCAACGACTTCATACAGTTGCTCATCAAACTACGTTCGGCATAACATTAGTCAAGTTTTTATAAGTGCAAATTGACGAAGGCAAGTTTTACGAGTGACTTTCGACACCCTAACCATATATAGGCAATTGTAACGGCAGACATAAAATAAGAGTTTCGCAATTGCCTAAACTAAACATATTATATAAGGAGAATAAAGCTATGTCTAAAACGAATCCACCAAAACATTCCAAGACGTTTTCCACTAAGACAATTAGTCTATGTGGTATATTCCTAGTATTCACCTTATTATTCTTATTCCTTGCTGGTAGTATAACGAATATTCAGATGATATCCTACTGTCTAAGCTCAATATTCGTAATTATTATTCTAGAAGAGAGTAATCTACAAGCAGGTATCGCTTTTTATGTTGCGTCTTCTTTACTTGCCTTACTGGTATTACCGAATAAGCTTGCAATTGTACCTTATATCTTATTCTTTGGACACTATGGAATCTGGTACTATTGGTATACGAAAACAAAGAATAAATACCTTGTACATGCCGTAAATTATCTCGTGGCGAATATCAGTGTATTTACAATATATTTCACCTGCAAGGAACTGTTTGTAGCACTTAAAATACCATCTTTCATCTTATTCATCCCAGTAGTGGAAGTTTTCATCTTCTTGTTTGATTATATGTATGGGAGATGTTTGTATTATTATAGACGGGATGTAAGGTCGAAGATCTCATAATATAAAAAAGTTATAACTGAAAATTTTCAGTTATAACTTTTTTAGTTTATATTAAACTATAGTGCGGTCATATCTATTTAATAACAGTTTTTCCACCCATATAAGGTTGTAATGCTTTTGGAATATTAACTGTTCCATCTGCATTTAAGTTGTTTTCTAAGAATGCGATTAACATTCTTGGTGGAGCTACTACTGTGTTGTTTAGTGTATGAGCAAAGTATTTACCTCTTTCACCAACTACACGTATCTTAAGACGACGAGCTTGTGCATCTCCTAAGTTTGAACAGCTACCAACTTCGAAGTATTTTTGTTGTCTTGGTGACCAAGCTTCCACGTCAATTGATTTCACTTTAAGATCAGCTAAATCTCCAGAGCAACATTCAAGTGTTCTAACTGGAATATCAAGTGAACGGAATAAATCAACTGTGTTCTGCCATAATTTCTCGAACCACATCATACTATCTTCTGGGTTACATACTACGATCATTTCTTGTTTTTCAAATTGGTGAATACGATATACACCTCGTTCTTCAATACCATGAGCACCCTTTTCTTTTCTAAAACATGGTGAATAACTAGTTAACGTATATGGTAATGAAGTTTCTTGATTAATTGTATCGATGAATTTACCAATCATTGAGTGTTCACTTGTACCGATTAGGTATAGATCTTCTCCTTCGATTTTGTACATCATGGCATCCATCTCAGCGAAACTCATTACGCCAGTAACAACGTCGCTACGAATCATATAAGGCGGAATACAGTAAGTAAATCCACGTTCAATCATGAAATCTCTAGCATAAGAGATAACTGCTGAATGTAAACGAGCGATATCTCCCATAAGATAATAGAATCCATTACCTGCTACTTTACGCGCACTGTCTAGGTCAAGACCATCGAATTTTTCCATAATTTCAGCATGATAAGGTACTTCAAAATCAGGAACAACTGGCTCACCATAACGTGTAATTTCAACATTCTCACTATCATCTTTACCAATTGGAACAGATGGATCAATGATATTAGGAATAGTCATCATAATCTGAGTGATTTTTTCTTGTAATTCTGTTTCTTTTTGTTCTAATTCAGCTAGACGTTCTGATTCAGCAGTAACTTTTTTCTTTAACTCTTCCGCTTCTTCTTTTTTGCCTTGTGCCATTAATCCACCGATTTGTTTTGATATAGCATTTCTTTCTGCACGAAGGGCATCTGCCTCTTGTTTTGCTGTTCTGCTTTCAAGATCAAGTGCTATTACTTCATCCACTAAAGGTAATTTGCTATCTTGGAATTTGTTCTTAATATTTTGTTTTACAACTTCTGGATTTTCTCTTACAAATCTTAAATCTAACATGATTGTTCCTCCATTATTTTAATAATTTTAATAGCCTTAAAATAGTAGTCTCATGAATAAGAATAAGGTAATGATAGTGTGGGGTTTCCTGGAATAAAGAGTACGTTGCGGGTGAACTACGTTTGGCATAACTTATTCCACATAAATTAATGCAAATTAACGAGATAACAAATATAAACTAGCTTTTAACACTCGATTCCTATAAATAAAAAAACCTTCCATCCCATATCTAACGATATGGGACGAAAGGTTTCCGTGTTGCCACCCAAATTGCTGATTTCTCAGCCACTTCATTGTACGATAAAGGGTACGAACCTTTCAGCTCATCGCTGACAACTCCGAAAGTGGAAAGATTAATCCTTTCACCGATTCGCACCAACCATCGGCTCTCTGCAGAAATTCTTTAATCGTAGCTTTCATCATCGTTATTGTTTCTTATTCACGTTAGTATGTTATATATAAGTCAAATACTTAATAACACATTTTGTTTTATTATATACACAAATTCACGAAATTACAAGGGGTTGTTTCTTTTATTCACCAAATTTATATCCAACACCCCATATGGTTTTTATATAGATTGGATTTTTTTTATCTTTTTCTATCTTTTCTCTCAGATTTCTAATGTGAACCATAACCGTATTATCTACCTCATACTCATCTTCTATCCAAATTCGGTTATAGATTCTGTCTGTAGAGAATACAATGCCTCGATTTTGCCAAAGTAATTGTAGAATCTTGAATTCAGTAGGTGTTAATCGGATTTCCTCACCTTCTCTAACTACTCGATGTGTATCTAAAGACAATGCTAATCCCTCATATTTAAGCGTTGTATCAGTTCCAATAACAGGATTCAACTCATGAAAGCGTCTTAACTGTGCACGAACCCTTGCTAGCAATTCTACTGGATTGAACGGCTTTGCTAAGTAATCATCCGCGCCTGCAGATAATCCTATTACTTTGTCCATATCTTGGTCTTTGGCTGATAGCATCAAGATTGGTATATTACTATGTTCACGTATTTTCATACACAATGTAATTCCATCCATATCAGGCATCATAACGTCAAGGATTGCCAGATCGGTCTTATTCTCTTCTAACAATTCTAATGCTTTTTCTCCGTTCTTAGCTTTCTTCACCTCATATCCACTATTGGTTAAATAAACCCCTAAGATTTCCCTAATATCTCTCTCATCATCTACAACTAATACGCTTGTCATACTCCCTCCTTATCAATTGCGAAGCTCATATCCATATCAAAAACATATCTGTGTTTTAAAACTGCATACTTCATTACCTTAAATTTATTATATTATTTATGAAACCTTATATGTATATAAATCACTCCCTCTTTCCACTCAACCCACACCTTACCATTGTGTTCTTCAATATTCTCTTTTACTATAGCCAAACCAATCCCATTCCCTGGGACATCACTATTTCTTGCTTTATCTGCACGATAGAACTTATCGAATAATTTATCTAATTCCCCTTTTGGTATTGGTAAGCAATCATTTGACACTGTCAGATGAATTGTATTTTCCTCATCTTCCATACCAATTGTTATCTTTCCATGCTCTCTGCAATACTTAAGTGCATTACCAAGTAAATTGTCCAACACACTTTTAATGCTCTCGATATCTATCACCATATGGATATCTTCCTCTGGTAGTATGCATGTTAACATTAACTCCTTTTCTTTAGCCGCTTGTTCATATTCCATAGAAACTTGTCTTATGTATCTACTAAAATTCACCTCTGTACGATTCCACTGTTTCTTAGTCTTAGAATCTTTTACAAAAGAAAATAGACGTATAACCATCTCATGCAGGGAAACTGCCTTATCATATGCTATTTTCGTATAGGAATCTCTCTCCTGTTCAGAAGCATACTGTTTCTTATTCATGATATCTAGATAGCCGAGTATTACCGTAAGGGGTGTTTTCAAATCATGAGACATGTTCGTAATTAGTTCCTTATTTTTATCATATAGACATTTTTCTGCCTCTAATTTTTCTCTTACACTTTTCTGCATCGCATTCATGTTCATTGCAATAACAGCCAGCTCGTCTTCCCCATGCACCTCGATCTCTGTTGTTAAATTACCTTCGCTAGTTTCTATCATGCATTTTCCTATATATCTAAGGTAGAATACTTTTTTTCTAATTCCTATAAATGCTAATAGCAGGAACAATACTAAGGCGATACTACCTCCGATAATATAAATAACCTCGTTAGTATACGTTGAGATTCCACTTAATTGCTCCCGTACTAACCAATAATGAACAGCACCATTCACCATAATAGGATAAATTCCAATTAATTCGTCATCACCATGCTTATCTCCTGCTCTCACAAGAGCTTTCCATTTATGTATATCTACGCTAATGCCTTTGATATATCCTTCTAGATTTCCAATTAGTACATTCCCCTTCTCGTCAGTAAGGTAATCTTCTCCCTCTCTCTTTTTAATCTCCTTCTCTAGATATTTATATGGGTCTGAGAGTTTTCCCAAATCATATAAATTAGATATCGCTGCCATAATCTCATTCGTTCTAATTGCACGACTATAACTGTAATCGACACGTTCAACCTTAGCAAGACCTGTACAATCTAATGCAACTATGCATAAGATACCGCTGCCTAGAGCTAGAATAACACAAAGAGATAACCAGCCTAATAGTTCTGCATAGATATTTCCTCTAATTCTTTTGATTAAATTACTTAACAGACTCTTATTCATTACTATACACTCCTTCTTCCTAATTCTAACATAATAATCTTATATCTGTCTAACAGTATGGTGTATAAGTCTGAATAATTTTCCTATAAATTTCTTTAGGTTTCTTAAGAATTCTTTTCACCAACTTGTTGCTATCAATAGTTTTTAACAAACATAATACAAGTATACCTTGACACTTTGCATTATTTGCATTACTGTAACTAATACAAAGAAACAGCGAACCCCTATAGATAAGGAGGAATTACATGCTTCTGTCACTTGACTTTTCCAGTGATATTCCTATCTATCAGCAGATTAGGAACCAAATAATTATCGCTATCTCTGATGGGAAATTACTCCCTGGTGACCAACTACCAACGATACGAAAACTTGCAGATCAATCAGGAATTAATATGATGACTGTTAGTAAAGCCTATCAACTATTAAAGCAAGAAGGATATATAACCGCTGACCGTAGAAACGGAGCTAAAGTAGCACCACGAAACGCTTCTTCTAGTGAAATACCTCGAGTTCTTCATAATGAACTTCAATTGCTAATATCTCAGTTTCACCTACAAGGAGTCAAGAAAGATCAATTCTTATCTCTCTGTAAGGAGCTTTATAATAAGGAGGGTTAATCTATGTTCATGAAAATCATTATGTTTGTTTTCTGTTATCCCATACTTCCAATTATGTACTTTATAATAAGGAACGAATTAGAACCACACAAGAATATTATTCTTGGAGTAACCTTACCATCCGATGAATTAGGGAATCCAAAGGTTATGGAGATTATATCTAAGGCTAAGATAAGCATGCGAAGAATAGCTATTGTTCTTGCAATCCTTCCTTTCACCTCACTCTTAACCAAGTACGATTCCATTGTATATGCCATATTCATCACTTGGATAACAGTACTTTGTTTTATCTTCTTCCTTCCATTCATTAAAGGCAATCTACAACTACATAAACTAAAGAAAGAACAGAATTGGCATCTTGATGAAGAAGGTACAACAATTGTTGATCTTAAAGTAACTTTAGAAGAACCAAATCCTTTGAGCAAGTATTGGTTTTTACCAGCTATATTGTTAACCTGTATACCAATCATTATTGATTTATGTACACTTACAAACAAGGATTCTAACCTGTTATCCCTTGCAACGACTACATTGGTTGGATTAGTAACCTTCCTATGCCCTTTCTTGTTTCATATTGCATATAAGACGAAACAAGAAATTGTTAGTCAAGATTCTTTACGGAATCAAACCCTTACAAGAATTCGCCGATATAACTTTGGTAAATGCTTTATCGGTCTATCATATACCAACGCTGTTTACACAATCTTATTTTGGCTGTATATTAATCACTATATAGATAGTATTATTCTCTTCTTAATTATTACCTTACTCTATACTTTCTTTCTATTATGGTGGGTACTTCGTGCCGAGTTTAAGGTTCGCTTAGCCCAACAACAATTCAGTATACAGTCTGAGGACTCTTTAACTACAGATGAAGATTGTTATTGGATTTATGGATTGCTTTATTACAATCCCAACGATAAGCATTTGATAGTGCAAAAAAGAGTAGGGCTAGGAACGGATATGAATTACGCAAAACCCGCAGGCAAAGTCCTCGCCGTTTTCATAGCACTAGTTATATTAGCTATGCCAATCTCTGCCATTGGAATAATTCAAAGTGAATTTTCACCCTTACTACTAACCATTGATGAAGATAGCATCACAGCCAAACACTTTCATACCACCTATGACATAGACTTTGATGATGTTAAGACAGTTGAAACATGGGATGAATTACCTGATATCTCAAAAGACAATGGAACTGGTTTCTCTACTCTTTGTAAGGGTACTTATAGCATAGCCGGAAATGGTTCTTGTACCGTATGTTTTAATCCACAAAATCACCTTTTCATCATGATCACTAAGAAAAATGGTAAAAAATATGTCTTCAGCAGTTCAACAGATGAAAAGACATACGAAGTATATAATATACTTGTTACTAATATATCTAATTAAAGATAAATGAAACAAAGCTGTTACAAAATGGTTTTCTTAACCGTTTCGTAACAGCCCCGTTATTGAGAGTGATGCAAATGATTTCGAAAGCAATCATTTGCATCACTCTCTTCCTTTTTGTATAAATTAATAATTAAATATTACTGAGCTTGTACTTATGAGTTGGTTGAACATATTACCCATAAAATCCTAATATTTCATTTTCCTCTAGATGTAAGCTAATACCATTAACGGCTATTAATTTATTGTATTTTTTAGTTATTTTTTTAACATCTAGAATCAATTTACTTACATCCTTATTATTTAAGCCTATTTACTTCTTAATTTATATTTAATACTTGATGAAATACTTCTCTTAATGGAATCAAATGCAAATATAACAATTACAATACTATAAACGGTTTTCAAATATGTCATATCTTCAGTAATCGCCTGTATATTAGGATCGTTTAACTGATAAAAAGCAAGTACATTCAAAACGGCCCATAATAAGACAAATCTAACATAGGATAAAACAATACCTTCTGATGTTTTGTGAAGTAACATAGATACAAGATAAAAAATCACATGTAGTAATGTTGTAAATAAGATAATCATAGATATAACTCTACAAACCTCATTATCTGCTTTGAATACATTTTCTTGATTTGTACTTGCTATAACAAATAACGTGTTGTATTTTTTTAATATAATACCTTCTACTAATAGCACTATTGTACTTACTAGAAATTGAATGAAATTATTATTTCTTGATCTTGAACGAAAGAAACTGATACTCGCTAAATTAGTCTCTTTGTCTGCACTATAGATGAAACGTGCAACTTTATAATTGTCCTGTTTCCCACGCATTCCGATTGCAAAAGGTAATAATATGCCTAAATCAATGATTAAAATGATACCAATACTTAATACTCGTAAAATAATCTGATTACTATCGGAATAAGATTCTAAGAATTCAAAACCATTTACACCATTAACAATCATAAAAAGATAAATACTTGTACTAATAACAAAAACAACACCCAGAATTACGGAAAAAAACTTTTTATTTGGTAAGGAAGTATCTTCTAACTCACTCATGTATTTGTTTGCTATTTCCCTTGCTGTACCAAATTTGTTAATAACTATTTGTACATTTTCTTCATTTTCAATACCATACAAATTTTTTGTCTCATCCTGAATATAATTTTGTATTTCTCGAATAATATCTTCTTTATCACTATCTTCATTCATATAAAGATAACGATTTACTTCACTTAAATATTCTTTCAAATTGCTAGTCATCTAATCTCCCCTTTACTTTCTTCATAATCTCGCATTGTTGTTCCCATAAATAGTTAAGCTGTCTTCGAATCTCGTTTCCAGTCTCAGTTATCTTATACTGCTTCTGTGGTTGCCCTTCTGTTAGCAACCATTGACTTTGAGCCCAGTCATTTTTCTCAAAACGACATAGTAACGGATATAAAGTATTTGCCTCGACTGAATCATATCCAATCTCTCTCAATTTCTTCAACAATCCATAACCGTGAATAGGCTCGTCAAGTAACTCCAAAACAATTAATTGAAGATAACCCCTACTCATCTCTGTAACAAGTTTTGCTTCCATATTACACCTTCTCTCATTTTCATGTAATTTCACTACAGAAGTTATAAACATATAATATAAATACATACATAAAACTTACATGATACAAACTATTGTGTCACACACATTAGTATGTATCACACATACACTATATTATTCCAAATATTGTTTTATGTCAATTTATTTTTCTATTTTTTTTACTATTATTTATTTATATTGCCTGTATGTTTACATCTTCTTCTGATAAGTATATATACATGTGAGAATAAACAACTTTATAAGGAAAATAGTAAAAATATGTCTTCAGAGGTTCAACGGATAAAAAGAAGGAAGAAATCTATAACATACTTATTACTAAATTCCTTAACCAAGACAACAAAACAAAGCTGTTACAAAATGGTTTCTTAACCGTTTCGTAACAGCTTTGTTTTGTTTCACAATCTATCTAGAAAGCATGTTTTCTAGTGTTTATCAGATACCTCTGTTAATTTATTCGTAATTTTCTCAATTTTATCAATTTCAATTGAACAATTATTAATTGCTTTATTATGGATAGTAATGTTCTCAGAAATGCTCGTTATCATTGCATCGTTTTCTTCGGAACAGGCTACTAATGCCTCTATTTCACCATTAATCAATTCGAAATTTTGCTTTATTTCATGAATTAGTTGGTATTCTTCTTGTACTACATCTTCAGCAGTATTTGCATTACGATTAATGTTATATAACAATTTCATTAAGTCCTCCATCTTAGCAACGCCAATTCTAGCAGCCTCTGCTCCTTTTGTGGTCCTTTCTGAAACCAGTTCTACAGTACTTGATAATTTAACAATTATATTATGAATATTAGTGGAAGCTTTCGCACTCTCTTCTGATAAAGAACGTATCTCATCAGCTACCACAGCAAATCCTCTTCCATGCTCACCTGCTCTTGCTGCCTCAATGGAAGCGTTTAATGATAAAAGATTCGTCTGTGATGCAATGGAATTAATCTCGTCCAAAATACCTGTAATTCTACTCATCTCCTCTAGTAGTATTCCAGTGGCTTCTTGTGCAGACTGTACTGTTTTCCCCATATCATCAAGCGACGTTTTCACATCGTTAGCCCCTTCATTACCTTCTTTCACAGCATTAGTAACTTCTTTGAATCGTTCATCTAGCTTGTTTGCCAGTTCATAATTCTTGTCAACAACTACAACTGCATCTCCGATTTTCTCATTTACCGTCACTACTGCCTGTGTCATACTTCCTACAGCTTCTCTCATCTGTTCCGTAGATAATTGAATATGATTCGCTTCTCTAGCCATTGTATGTACTTCACCTGTGGTCTGCTCTAAAGAACTACTAAGATTCGTTGCAACCTGAGCTGCTACTTTCTTATTCTCAGATAAGTTCTGCAACATCAAAGCTGACTCTTTAACCATATCCTCTCCACGTTTTGTGGCTAGATAGATAACGTATCCAGTGAACGTAAACAATAAACCCTTAGATACAGCTCCTAATATTGTAGCCCCATTAGGTCCTTCAATTACCTCTGGCATAATTATTCCTATTATCAATAATAATATTCCGACTGGAATAAAATATAGTTTCACTATCTTACAACTAAAATAAGATGCTGCCATAGCTAATGTTACATAAAGTGTTACAAATGCTGTTGAACTACCGCCGATAACAACCGAATAGGCAATAGCACAAACAGATATAATCCATAACATACCAATTGCTTTTTGATCCAATATAAGTCTACTATAATAAATTCCTATTGATACTATTAATCCTAACATCAGACATACAATAGATATCAATGTTTGTCTAGAAATACCATACTTTCCAACTGTCATCACAATAAGCAAAAGTACACTCACTACAACTATAACTAAGTTCCTGTAGAGTAATTTTTTCATCTAAGATCCTCCAATAACTATGTTTATATTAAGTTTAACAAATTATTATGATATTTCAACATAATCTTAAATACTACACCATTCTTATTTTATATGCCTATTATGATATTGACAATAATAAGTGTCTTTTTCAGAAGGGGGTATTTTAAGTTAAGTCAAAGGCGCCAATTTGGACTTGCTTCAAATTGACGCCTTTGACTTAACCGATCTCAAGACATTTTATATTCTTATCACTACTAATTCAAATGAAACACTAAACATAAACATCTTCATACCACCTTAAGTCAACTTAGCCTATCTCTCCACCTTATGTAGCTAATTTAGATCTTAAATACACCTATTTCTTTTTCTAAATTCCTAGCTTTCTCCTCCAGTGTAATAATAATCTTGTTTAAATTCTCTACACTTTCAAACTCATATTCAGTCTTATCACTCACTTCCCTTGTTGCTGCTGCCGTTTGTTGTGATACTGCCGAGATATTACTGATTGCAGATAATGTATCATTCTTAATCTTCTCAATGGCATATACTTCTTCTTTAATCTTTTCGATCTGCTTCATTAATTCTTGCATCTGTGTACTGATTTCATTGTAACCTTCCATCGTCTTATTCAAAGCGATCGATTGTTCCGAAACAGTATCTTTAGCAACCATAACGTTCTTTGATGTTTCTTTTGTTTGCTTTGATATGCCTTCTGCTATTACTTTCACATTCTGAGCGGCTTCTAGTGATTGTCCTGCTAGCTTACCGATTTCCTGAGCAACAACTGCAAAACCTTTACCAAGAGTTCCTGCCCTTGCAGCTTCAATGGAAGCGTTAAGAGCTAACAAATTTGATTGCGTTGCAATATCTTCTATGGTATCTATAATCTGTGTAATCGAACTAGATTGCGTAGATAACGCCTCCATATCTATAACAATCTTGGCTGTTATGTCAGAAGTGCCTTGCGCCTTCTTACGTAGTTCATGTAATGATTCATAATTTGTCTCTATTATGGTCTTGGTATGATTCTCTAGAGAAACCATTGTTTCTGTACTTTCTGTTACTTCATTAATACTGTCAGCTAATATATTCATCTGATTCAAACAACTATTCGCTGCATCTGCTTGTTCAACCATTCCATGTTCAATTTCACCTACTGCGCTTGATATTGCTGCCATTGAACTAGTAATAATCTCAGAAGACTTAGATACTTCTATCGTTGACTCCTTCACCTCAGAGCTAACTATAGATGTATCGGATATTAATTTCTTCATGTTATGTCGCATATGATCTAGACTCTCTGTTAGTGATCCAAATTCATCTTTTCTTCGAGTTTTAATACTATACGTTAAATCACCCTCTGCAACTTTTGAAATCCCTTGTACTACTTTTTTAATAGCACTACTTAAACTTGAAGCGTAGATTGATGCAATAATTAATGCTAGAATACTTGTACATATAATCATCATAACCGTAGTTTGTTTAATACTATCTGCACTTTGATGAATTACACTTTCTTCAATAAGACTACATAGCATGTTATTCGTATCACCAACCTTACAGTATGTATATAGATACTTAACGCCATTGAATGTTACATATTCTGAACCTGATATCATCTCTGATGTTAGGCTATTCTGATAAAATGTGGTGTCCACTATACTTTCACTAGCTCCATCAGCGAGTATTTCTCGCCCATCACCAGTTATAAATGCCATGCTTTCACTTTTATTCGCAAGTTCATTTAACAAATCAACTATTACCGATTTATTAATATCAATAATAATAGCTCCTTCCTTACCACTTATAACCCCCTCAACACTTCTTCCCATACTCATTGCATATGAATTCTCAGTTGTCTTTAATACAGAGTCTATGTAAGGATGTGTGCCAAGCCAATTAGTTGAATTAGGCGTACTTAGAATCTTCTGCCCTTCTGCGGAAGTAACAAATTCATCATAAAAAGTGCTTGTTGTCTGTACTGGATTTGACGTTATTATGATATCATCTTTCACTATTAGCGTGATTCCGTCAATATATTTGTCTGTGTTAACGATAGATATGATTGTATTATCAATATTCTTCTTTGCATCTAGACGTACTCTCTTATCAGACTGATACACTGGTGAATAGAATCTGGTAACATTATAGTCAGTCATAATTCTAACCGCTTGTGTTGCTACATTCTCAAAAATTAATTCCATGAAATTCCCTGTAATCATGAATGTTTGCTCTTTATCACTAACATAAGTTTTAACAATCGCTTCTCTTGCTCTAGTATAATTAAGAATTCCCATCCATATCATCATAACAATTAATAATAAAAAAACAAAGGTCATCTTAATCCTAACCCCAAACCCCTTATTTTTTGAACGCTTCATTGAAACGCCTCCTTTTCCCTCAGTATTTCTCGCAGATTATGCGTATATATGTATTGTTTTCTACACGTCTTCTCAAAGTCCTTTGCATTGTTGTATCAGCCTAAAACAAAATAGGAGGTGCAGTGGCAGTACCCCCCTTACACCTCTTACTTAGTTTAAGTTTAATTATCCTTTAATACCTGTTGCAGCTACACCTTCTACAAAGTATTTTTGTAAGCATAGGAATACAATCAATACAGGAATTAATGATATTACAGAAGCCGCCATGATTAATCCATATTCAGATGAATATTGCCCTATAAACATACGCAAACCAATCTGTAATGTTTTCTTACTTTCTGTAGTAAGATAGATACTTGGTCCAAGGAAATCATTCCATGTTGCAACGAATGTGAATATTGTTAATGTTGATAATGCTGGTTTCGATAGTGGAAGCATAATCTTTCTATAAATCTTATACTCGCTCATTCCATCAATTCTAGCTGCTTCACATAAGGAATCCGGAATTCCTTGGTAAAACTGTCTCATCATGAATACACCAAACGCTGAGAATGCTTGTAAGCATATGATTGCAAGATGTGTATCATTTAAACCGATTGAACGCATCATGATAAATTGAGGAACCATGTATACTTGCCAAGGAACGGCAATGGTTGCTATGTAACCAAGAAACAAAGCATTTTTACTTTTGAATTGTAATTTTGCAAATGCATAAGCAGCAAAACTACTTGTTAATATTTGTAGAACAGTAACGATTAATGTAATCTTTGAAGTATTTAATACAAACTTCATAAGAGGAATCTTAGTCCATATTACTTTATAATTATCCCATTTTGGATTTTCAGGAATCCATCTTATTGGTACTGTGAATATGTCTTTATCATATTTAAGTGAAGCTGACACCATCCATAAGAATGGGACCAACATTACTACTGTAATTGTAATGAGTACAACATATAATAAAACCTTATTAATTTTACGTTTACTGCTTTTCTTCATCATTATGCCACCTCCTGTATCTCAATTTCTTTAGTCATTTGCATAGTTCTTCTCTCCTCTGAACTGAACTACGGTTACTAATAATACCAGTGCAAACAATACCATTGAAATCGCGCTTGCATAACCATAATCAGTTGCAGTAACAAATGCGGTTTGATAGATATGATATACAAGAACTAATGTTGATGTACCCGGTCCACCTTGTGTTATCATGTACACTTGATCGTATACTTTGAAACAGTTAATTGTAAGCATAATGATTACAAAGAATGTAGTTGGTTTCAATTGTGGCCATGTAATATTCCTGAATTTTTGCCATGCATTGGCACCGTCTAAGCTTGCTGCTTCATATAATTCACCTGAGATACCTTGTAACCCCGCAAGATAGATAACCATATAGTAGCCCATAGACTTCCAAACACTGAATGCTACTACGGTGAACATTGCCCAATTAGGATCAGCTGCCCAACCTGGTAAGTTTTGTTTTGCTACTCCCAAATTACTAAGGATAACGTTAACAAGACCAGCACCAGGGCTAAAAATATTATTCCATACTGTTGCTACTGCTATCAAGGAAGCTACATATGGGAAGAATCCAATAGCTCTAAAGATTGCTCTACCTTTTATCTTCTTATTTAATAAGACTGCTAATCCAAGAGCTGCTGCTAGTGTGAACGGTACGGTTGCAACACAATATATAATCGTGTTCTTAAATGCTGCTATGAAACGAGTGTCATCTGCTAAACGTTTGAAGTTTGCTAAGCCGACAAACTGAATTGGATTATTACCATCCCATGACATGAATGCTAATATGAATGCAAAGATAACAGGAAGCAAAGTAAATATTGCAAAACCTATAAAGTTTGGTGCGATAAAAGAGTAAGCTACTAAACTACGTTTTGCATCTCTACTAAGTAATTTACCTGTCTTTAATTTTTCTATAGTTTTCTGCGTCTTTTGCATCTCTTTGAGAAGTTTATCTTTTTCTTTAATCTTGTCTTTATCCTTCTTACTATCAAGCCCCCAAGTATTGAATTCTGTCATCAATCTCTCTTGAAGCTGCTTCATCTTCGCATTAAGCTCATTTAATTTTTTTTGCTTTTCTTCTGCTTCTTGTAAAGATAATTCTCTATTTTTCATATGATCATAAGCCAGTTATGGCCTACCTCCTCCTTTTCGTATTTCTAATATACTGCCATAACATTTGGGCATAATATTAGTTCGGGTATCAAAAGTCATAGTACCTATAATAATCGATAATATTTACTTTCGTGGCCTGATTATTTGGCTTTTGACACCCGAACTAACATTTCTACATGTATTAGCAAAGTACTGTCACTATTTGTTGTCCTGTAACTAATTAGCTACCTTGTTCTTTTTTGGTCAGGTGGTTAAAAACCACCTGACCCTGCCAATAACATATTACTTTAATAGTTAATAAATAGTTAATATCTATACAGATTATTAAGAGCAAGTTTTGTTATCAAGCCTTTATTTGCTTTTCCTATTGACTATTTGTTAAGGATCTTACCTACTTCTTCGTTCATATAAGCAATACCTTCATCAATTGTCATTGTCTCAGTCATGATATAATCATGTCCGTCGTTTAAGATAACATCAATTTCTCCACTCTTATCAGAGATTGGAATTTCAAGGTAAATGTTAGCAGTTCTTAATGCTTCTGCACTGTTAGCATCTTCTGGAAATCCTTCCCTTCCTGAGATAGTTTCAATTATGTCATCAGTTATGATAGCTGGGAAATTTCCAGTTGATGCCAATACTTCAGCACCTTCTGTTCCGCATACGAAGTTCATGAAATCAGTGGCAGCTTCTTTGTTCTTAGAAGCACTCGCTACTGCTAATGAAGTCATAATTACTGCAGTCGAGCCTGGTTCTACTCCTTCTGGATGAGGATACTTTACGAGACCCCAATTAGAGATATCTGAATATTCACCAGTTTTAATCTTTTCGATTAATGTTGGGACAAACCATGACCCCATGTTCATCATAGCTACGTTACCTTGAGCAAATGCACCAGAGTAATGTAAACTACTTGTCTTTATTGTTGCATAATCTTGACAAACTCCATCTTTTTGTTGTTGTAAAACTATTTCATAATATGGTTTTAAGAAATCGTAGTTTCCATCAATAAATGTGTGTTTACCATCAAGAATACCAAATAATTCAACTGTTGATCTCCATGAATGATAGTGAGAACCATATACTTCATTACCTAAATCAGTTTTTGTAACTTTACGAGCTAATTCATCATATTGTTCAAAAGTCATATCGTTAGTTGGGTAATCAACACCTGCCGCATCAAAGATATCTTTGTTGTAGTACATTACCCAGAAATCATTTCTAAATGGTAATGCATAGAGTTGGTCATTGACTTTAATTTGATCAGTAATACCACCATATACAGATAAATCAAGTGAACTTGTATCAATTGGTTCTAATACATTCTTAGCAGCTAAGTTTGTATATCCTGGGAGATCTTTCATAGTAACAACATCTAAGTTTGTATCGTTTCCTGCTAACTGAGTTGCTAATACTGTCGTGTACTCTTGTGAACCAAGGTCTACTAATTCAACTTCTACATTAGGATTTTTTGCAACATAAGCATCGATTAGTACTTGATAATATGGAGTTGCTGCAACGTCCCAAACAGCCCATCTGATTTTAGTCTTTTCGCCTGTAGTATCTGTTGCTACATCTTCTTTTTTTGTTTCTTCTTTACTGTCGTTTTTCTTAGTTCCACAACCAGTAAACATTGTTAATACTAATGCACAACTTAGTACTAAGCTAATAATTCTCTTTCCTTTTCTCATAAAATACCCTCCTAGAAATTTTGGGTAGTGTCAAGTTTACACTACTTTTTTTAAACCTTTATTTTACGGGAGGTTGTTAAGCAATGACCTCCCTTTTTGTGGAATACAGTTGTATGTATTCTTCAACCATGAATTTATTATATAGTTTTTAAATTGTTTATAAAATGTAATATTTCTATCATAATATTCAATATTTAATCTTTTTTAGTGTTTTTTTCGTTTTTATTCAAAATAACATATACTATTTATTTCAAAACATATAATTAATTACTCTTACCAGTATTTTGCCTTATTTTCCTGAAAATACAGTCTCAATTTTATTGACATTAAACAATTACTTGTATATCATAAATATATCTTATTGGTAAGGTAGGTACAAAAGATGAAATATTACAAGTCGCGCAGTATAAAACTTACAATTATTAAAATAACTATGGTATTTACTTTAATTTTATCTGTTTCCATCTCTTCTATTTGCTATATTTCCTTCCAATCTCTATTAAAAAACAGCTTGCAGCTCTCTACTTCGTCGAATCTGCAGTTAATAATGAACTCATTTACCGCGAATATGACAGATGTACAAACATTAGCCAGATGGTGTAGCGTGAATAACATTCTAGCTAATTATCTTGCTAATGAAGATGATAACAAGAAGTTATTACTAGAAGCGTGGAACCGGTTAAATGAAGAATATAGGAATAATCTTGCCAACTACTATATAGAAAGAATTGTGGTTAGTAATTTCGAAGGTAAGTATATACAAACAGCCAGTCGAAGCACTACGAAAGCTACTAAGATATCAGAGAATATACAAGAATCCTCCTATTTTGATGAACTTTATAATTCATTCTCAATCAAGTGGATTGGATTACTAAATAATGAATACAGCGATAACACAAAGGATTTGATTATTCCTATTATTCGTCCGATCTATAGCAAAAATACATCTGATAAAGTAGGCTGGGTATTCATAAGTGTAACTTCAAACATCTTAACAGATGTTCTCGATTTGTATTCGATTCCTAGTGATAGTAAGGTGTATCTAACGATTGAAGACAAGACCTACTTAATTGGTAACGAAACGTTCTTGTTAACAAATGATTTAGACGCTGTTAATTCATTAAATCAACAGCCTGGTAAGACAACCATACGTACTATTCGAACGAAATCAGGTACTAAAGAAACACTGGTTACTTATACTAGTAATTTGAGTGGTTGGTCACTTTCTCAAACAATCTCTGCTAGTGTCTTTAATCAGCAAAAATCCATGTACATACTAATTATAGTCTTAGTCGTTGGAATCGTAATGTTACTTGGTGTACTTTTGTTAATCTATCTTAATAGAAAGATTAACCGACCAATCCATAAAATAAAGGAAAAAATCGAATGTATTGCAAAAGGTGACTTTAGCATCGACAAAGAAATCGAATGGAATAACGAGCTTGGTACCATTGGCATTGGTATTAATAAACTATCCGGTGATATCGTTGAATTAATTAATGATAAGATACAAGATGAAAAAGAACGGCAATCTTTGGAATATCAGATGTTACTAAGCCAGATTAACCCACACTTTCTATATAATACTTTGAATTCGATAAAATGGATGGCTACTATCCAGAATGCTACAGGTATAGCAGAGATGACTACTTCTTTATCACGGCTGATGAAGTCTGTATCGAAGGATGCCAATCAAATCATATCTATACAACAGGAATTAGATTTACTTAATAACTATTTTATCATTCAAAATTACCGCTATGGTGGAACAATTCGATTAGATATTAATGTAAAAAACGAAGAACTATATCAATGCCAGATTCCCAAATTCACATTACAACCATTGGTTGAGAATGCAATCTTTCATGGTATTGAACCAAAAGGATCTGCTGGTAAGATACTAATAACCATTGAATACCTTGACGTTCAAACGATTCGAATTACCATAGAAGACAATGGAATTGGACTATCTGAAGAACAAATATCTTCTATTTTAACTAATAACGATAATTCTAGTTCTGGCTTATTTAAAAAGATTGGTGTTAAAAATGTAAACCAACGAATTAAGTATGCTTTTGGTGCTAACTACGGACTACAGTTTCAAAGTAAAGAGGGTGAGTACACAATAATAACCATTTTAATACCAAAATTAATTATACCACCAGATCAATTACTGGGACAATGATATGAATGAGACCTTGGAAGGAGTAAGATTTAGATGTATAAACTACTTATTGTTGATGATGAACCTCTTGTACAGATAGGAATTAAATCAATCATAAACTGGAATGAATTCGATATAGACATATGTGGCACTGCAGAGAATGGAAAACAAGCTTTTGAATATATCGGAGAATATATGCCAGAAATTGTTATCACTGATATTCGAATGCCCATTATGAATGGTTTAGAGCTAATCAAAAATTGCAGAGAACTCTACGGAAAGTTACCACTATTTATAATTCTTACTAGTTATGAGGACTTTAGTTTTATTAAAGAAGCTATTAAATATGGTATTATCGATTACCTTGTAAAACTGGAATTAACTGCAGAATCTTTACGTGAAGTGCTTCAAAAAGCGCTTCAAATACTAGAAGAACAGAATAATACTGCTTCAATACCTAAGACGGAAACAGCCTTTAAAGCTTTTCATGATAAGTTCTTCATCTCACTCCTTCATAATTTATTCAAGTCCAATGATGAATTCCATGAAGAGGCAAAGGCACTCTCCATTGATTTTAAAGCTAAAAGTTACGCAGTAAGTCTATGTAATATAATACCCGAACAGGTAGAGAAATTAAATCCACAAAAAGCAATGGATCTGTATTTTAGTGCTATGGAGATGCTACAAAACATAGTGAGCAAGTACGTAACTTGCTATTGTACTTCATTAGACACTAAACACTTTTGCATTATATTTCTATTACCTAATACCAATGTAGAGGAATGTAATGCTCTGATTGAAGAAGCACTTACATCTGCTAGCAATATGATTCATAATTACTTTAATGTTTGGATATTATCAAGTGTTGGTAGACAATATGAAGAACCCCTTCAAATTGCGGATTCGTATGAGAATGCTCGCCAAATTAACACCTATGTTACATTAGAAAAAAAACTGCTTATGTATGATACATTAATAAAGGGTTCTCACAAAATTGATTCGAACATCTTCAATTTAAGTCTATTCAAAGCGTCTATTCGAAAAGCTTTTGAGGAATATGATGCCGTTGCTTTCTCCGATACAATATCAGAGATTATTGAATTGTTTCGAATGCATCCTACAAAATATATCCAAGCACTGGATGCAGCATGTAATATCCTATATCTATCCGTTTCGCTCCTTACTGATGGAGAAGCTATAATCAATAAAATCTTCTCCTCTTACCCAGATGGATATCATTCTATCTATCTGCAAACTACGATGGATCAATTATTATCCTGGTTAGAATTCTTCCAGGTTAACTTATGCAAACACCTACAAAGTCACCATAAATCTTCCAAAGAGGAGTTGGTTGACAACATTATCGACTATATTAATTCTCATATTGACGAGAAATTAACCTTGAATGAAACGGCCTCCGAGTTTGGTATTACTCCAAATTATCTCAGCCTGATTTTCAAAAAGGAATCCAATATAAGATTCTCCGAGTACATAACAAATCGGAAGATTTCAAAAGCCAAACTCATGATGGCTTCTGGTAACTATAAAATCTATGAAATTGCTGACCAATTAGGATTTGAGAATGCATTTTATTTTAGTAAAGTTTTCAAAAAGGTTGAAGGCTGTTCCCCAAGAGACTATCTGCAAGCCAATAACTCACCTATCATATAAAAGAAGGGACATACTATGTTTTATGAATTTGCTAAAAATTACAAAGGAACGCTAACTAATTTTGTACCTTACGCTACTGCTACACAAAGAAAAGAATGGAATTGTCTTGATCCTATATGGAAAGAATCTACCATTGAAGCGGGACGTTCTTTCAGATCCTTTTCCTTTGCTCCCCTACCAGCAACCCTCTTTTTAGACTTTACACGAATTGGAAATCGTTCCAATTATGAAGATATTTACTTTAATAAACGACGTGCGCTTAATGCATTAGTTCTAGCTGAATGCGCATCTGATTCTGGTGAATTCATAGATGACATTATTAACGGCATCTTCTCAATATGTGAGGAATCTGCATGGCAACTACCAGCACATAACTCTTATATTAGAGATACCCCTTGCTTACCGTTACCTGATTCGACCGATCCCGTTCTTGATCTATTCTCGTGCGAAACAGGGGCACTTTTAGCGACGATTCACTATTTATTAGTAGATAAGCTCAACGCTATAAGTCCATTCATAACCAAAAGAATACGGAACGAATTACAGTACCGAATATACGCACCTTATCTCTCTAAACACTTCTGGTGGATGGGCAATGGAGATGAGCCAATGTGTAACTGGACAATCTGGTGTACACAAAACGTCCTATTATCTGTTTTCTTACTACCTAATGATCCTGTTTTTATGGGACAAGTCTTCCTAAAGGCGTGTAAAAGTGTAGACTACTTCATGAAAGACTATGGAGATGATGGTTGTTGCGATGAAGGTGCCCAGTATTACCGACATTCCGGTCTATGTCTTTTTAACACAATTGAGATTTTGAATGCTATTACCAACAACTTCTTTATTAATGTCTATAGAGATGAAAAAATAAAGAACATGGCTACTTACATAATGAATGTACATATTCATGACAAGTATTATACCAATTTTGCTGATTGCTCACCTGTTGCTGGTCGGGCAGGTGTTAGAGAATACCTCTTTGCTAAACGAATTAATACTCCTGCAATGATGCAATTTGCGGCACAGGATTTCCACGCCTCAAATGATCTTATCCTTCCAGACGAAATCAATCTATATTACCGCTTACAGAATGCATTCACAGTTACTGAAATCAAAAACTACCTAACGGATGAAGAACTGTTTCACCCTGACATCTATTATTCAAGTGTTGGGCTTTTCATTGCCAGAGATTCTAAGTACTGTCTAGCTGTTAAAGCAGGTGATAACGGTGACAGCCACAATCATAATGATACTGGAAGTTTTACCATATACAAAGAAGGTAATCCTTTCATAATCGATGTTGGTGTTGAGACATACTGTCAAAAAACATTCTCACCAAGAAGATATGAAATCTGGACTATGCAATCAGCGTATCACAATCTTCCAACAATTAACGGAATGATGCAAGAGGCAGGAACTAGTTACTGTGCTACTAATGTTGATGTTTCGTTAGCAAATAACGACTGTCATATTCGTATGGATATCGCTTCTGCCTATCCAAAAGAAGCTGATGTTCAAACGTATCAACGTCTTGTAACCTTTAATAAAGATTCTTCTATTACAATTGATGACTCTTTTAAGTTAGATTCTAATGAAGCCGGACAAGTCGTAATAAGCTTAATGACCTATGAAAAACCTCGCGTTATCCACTTCGGCAATTCAGCTGATTATATAACAACGATTCAAATCGGTAACCTAGGGACCGTATCTATTCTTACAGAAATTGATCTTACTATTGAAGAGATCGAGATAACAGATGCAAGATTACAAACTGCCTGGGAACACGAGATTTATCGTATGCTAATCACACCAAAAGAGAGTTTCTTTAAATTACAAATTAATGAATAACACTAATAAGTAGAAAGTTTAGGCTTTAACTCATTAGATTGCACCCATGCTGAACGCACTACAAAAAAGGACAATTCTCTCGGAAATTGTCCTTTTTTGCATAGTATACACATCTATATTAATTGTTTGATTGGGGAATATAATAATACTATTGCATGTTCTGAGAAAGATACTCAAACACTTCTCGTTCTGTAGTAAGTTGCAATGCTTTCTCAGCAATCTCTTTTGCTTTATCAAGTGAAATCTCAGAAATAGCCTTTCTTGTTGCTAGAATAGCTGAGGAACTCACACTGAATTCATCTAAGCCAAATGCAAGAAGTAAGGGTATTAATCTTCTATCACTGGCAGCTTCTCCACACATTCCTACCATAATACCTTCTGCTTTTGCAGCTTGAATTACCCCACGAATACTACGTAAAACCGCTGGTTGATAAGTAGAATACAATGCTGCAACCTTAGCATTACCGCGATCAACCGCCATCGTATACTGTGTTAAATCGTTAGTTCCAATACTAAAGAAATCGACTTCCTTCGCTAATAAATCTGCTATTAGAGATGCGGCTGGTGTCTCAATCATTACACCAACTTGAATATTCGGATTATATGCAATACCTTCCGCATCTAATTCTTTCATATACTTCTTAAGTAAGTCTTTCACACTTCGGATTTCTTCCATACAAGTTACAAGTGGCACCATTATTCGTATATCACCAAATGCACTAGCACGAAGCAATGCACGTAACTGAGCACGGTAAATCTCAGGTCGAT
The DNA here is from genome assembly GCA_018372435.1 of Clostridiales bacterium. Taxonomy (GTDB): domain Bacteria; phylum Bacillota; class Clostridia; order Lachnospirales; family Lachnospiraceae; genus Anaerosporobacter. The sequence goes on from JAHAJA010000028.1 coordinate 48,522, forward strand.
CTAGACAATATCGAATTGCTCGATATCCTAGGAACGGATTGTCTTCTTTTTGGATCTCCAGATAAGGAATCTCTTTATCTCCACCGATATCAAGTGTACGAATGATAATTGGCTTTCCATTCATTGCTATAACAGCTTCTTTGTATGATTCAAATTGTTCTTCTTCAGAAGGAAGTGAGGATTTGTCCATGAATAAAAATTCTGTACGGAATAAACCGACTCCTTCACCGCCAGATTCAACAACCGTCTTCGCTTCCTTTGGCGTTCCAATATTACCGAATAACTCAACCGCTATCCCATCGGCAGTCTTTGTTTTCATACCTTGGAATGCTAATAGATCTTTTTTCTCTTGCTGATGCTTCTTATATCTTTCTTCATATTCCTCTACTTGTTCTCTCGAAGGATCGGTAATTACAATCCCCTTATCTCCATCCACGATGGCTTGCCCAGAATCTCGTAAGTTTGTAGTACAGTTCTCTATACTTAAAACCGCAGGTATTTCTAGAGCTCTAGCTAGGATTGCTGAATGTGAAGTTACACCACCAACTTCCGTTATGATACCAACTACATTCTCTTTCACAATTCCGGCAGTCATTGACGGAGTCAAATCGCGTGCTACTAGAATCGTTCCTGCTGGTACTTTACTTATATCTACATCATGAATTCCAATTAATTGTTTTAAGAAACGTGTCTTGATATCATGGATGTCACTTGCACGCTGTCTCATCATCTCATCTTCAATAGCTGAGAACATCTGAATGAATGTGTCACAAACTTCTTCCATCGCTTGTTCAGCACATTTGCCAGATTTGATTGCTGCTTCTACTTCTGTTTTCAAGGTTGGATCAGATATAATCATAACTTGTCCTTCAATAATTTCTGCTTCCTTATCTCCAATCCGCTCTCTTACATCTTCTGCAACTTGCATTGTATTCGTAGTGAATACTTCCAATTCTTTCTTGAATCGTTCTAATTCTGCTTCTACGTCAACTGATTTGTCCTTATCATATTCAATTACTGCTTCTCTTAGTAAAACAATATGTCCTATACCAACTCCAGCAGACGCTGCAATGCCATGATACATAGCAATACCTCCTATCTACCTATGTCGACGCGCCATCAACCTAGGATTTATTCACCAAATCCATTGTTGTATAATTCATCAAACTTAGCTAATGCTGCTTCCTCATCTGCACCATTACACTGTACTTCAATCTCCGTACCACATTTGATACAAGCTGCCATTACGTTCATAATACTTTTCGCATTAATTGTTGCTCCATTAACTTCAAAACTAACATCTGAATTAAATTTCATCATTTCCTTTGTTACTAAACCAGCTGGTCTCATATGAAGTCCTTGTTCATTTTTGATTGTGTATTTTCTACTTACCATATTTTTATCTCCTTTATATCTTAATATTATAATTAATTACAAGTTGTTACAAATCAAACAGACATATCACAAGTCTATAATTTTATTTCATTCAGTTATTATATCTCTATTTATTATTCTTATGCTTTAGTGAATCTTTTGTTTAATTACTAACTGGTTTCTTCCAGAATGATAGAATTAACATACCAGCTACAGATCCGACTACTAACGCTATAATGTAACCTAACACATTACCCACTACAGGAAATACGAAGATACCTCCATGAGGCGCTCGAAGTGTACATCCCATTGCCATCGAAATACCTCCAGCTATTGCTGAGCCAATTATACAAGAAGGAATTACTCGAATAGGATCTGCTGCTGCATAAGGAATTGCTCCTTCTGAGATGAAACATAATCCCATGATATAGTTTACAAGACCTGATTTTCTGTCTTTTTCTGACCATTTATTCTTAAAGAAAGTTGTTGATAATGCAATTACTAATGGAGGAATCATACCACCAATCATAACTGCTGCCATGATATCATAATTGCCACTGGCAATCGCTGCTGTTCCGAATACATATGCTGCTTTGTTGAATGGTCCACCCATATCAATTGACATCATTCCTGCTACAACACAGCCAAGTAGTACTTTACTTCCGCTACCCATTGCATTCAATCCATCCGTTAATGCTGTATTGATTCCGGCAACTGCTGGGTTGATGGCACACATAATCAAACCAATTAGTAGAATACCAAAGAGAGGATATAACAGTACTGGTTTAATTCCTTCTAAACTATCAGGTAATTTGTTACATAGTTTCTTTAAACCAACTACTAGGTAACCACCAATGAAACCTGCTAATAAGGCACCTAAGAAACCGGCAGGAATACCTGTCTCTGCTGTTAATGTCATACCAGTTGCTGCAATGGATCCACCAACAAAACCTACAGCTAATCCTGGTCGATCTGCAATACTCATAGCGATATAACCTGCCAGTATTGGTAACATGAATCCAAATGCGGTACCGCCAATATGTTTAAAGAATGCAGCTATTGGCGTATTCGTACCAAAGTTAGCAGGATCGATTGAATAATCATCTAATAAGAAAGCCAAGGCAATTAGAATACCACCACCAATAACAAACGGTAACATATGCGATACACCATTCATTAAATGCTTATATAATTGTCTACCAAAGCTTTCATTTTCTTCATTCACATCACCCAAATCATCTCCAGAGTGATGGTAGATTGGTACTTCTTTATTAATAATCTTATCGATTAATTCCTGTGGTTTATGAATTCCATCAGCAACTTTAACCTTAAGTACTGGTTTTCCATTGAATCTTGCCATCTCAACATTCTTGTCTGCTGCTACGATAATACCATCTGCTGCTTCAATCTCTTCTTTCGTTAAGACATTCTTTGCTCCACCTGATCCATTGGTTTCAGCCTTTAAGGTATAACCTAACTCTTTAGCTTTCAGCTCTAAGCTTTCAGCTGCCATGAAAGTATGTGCTATTCCTGTCGGACACGCTGTTACTGCTAAGATACGATAACCTTTTGTTTCTTCTTTCTCAGGTTCTCCGAATTTCTCAATCTCTTTCTCATTAATAACTGCTAGGAACTCTTCTGAAGTCTTCGCCTCTAATAAACGTTGTCTGAATGCAGGATCCATTAACGTAACGTTAAGATTAGCTAATACTTCTAGATGTACATCTCCACCATGTTCTGGCGCCGCTATCATAAAGAATAGGTTACTAGGTGCTCCATCCATAGAATCACAATCCACACCCTCTGGTACTGTCATTGCTGCAAGTCCAGGTTTTAAAACTGCTTTATTTTTTGCATGCGGAATTGCTAATCCTTCTCCAATTGCTGTGGTACCTAACTCTTCTCTCGCAAGAATACCTGCTTTGTACTCTTCCTTATCCTTAATATTACCAGCGCTTGCATGTAAATCGATTAAAATCTGTAATGCTTCACCTTTTGAATTTGGTGTCTCATTTAAAGCGATTGCTTCCTTTTTTAGAAGATCTGTTATTCTCATTCTACTACCTCCTATCATTCCTATGACTTGATATAAGCTCCATTCAATGGACCACTATCTACTAAATAGCTTCCAAATTTCACTCTAGCTTCTATAACTTTTGTAACAAAGATTCAATCAGTTCTTTACTTCCTAGTCCTGGCGAGAATGCTGTCGCACTCCCTGAAGCCGTCCCCAGTCGTAATGCTTCACTATATTCACCACTTTTCATATAACCTGCTAAAAATCCTGCCACCATAGAGTCCCCTGCACCTACTGAGTTAACAACTTTACCACTTGGAACTCCCATACGGTGTACAATGTTATTCTCATCTATTAAAATCGCTCCCTCCGAAGCCATAGAGATTAATACGTTACGAGCGCCCATATTTTGTAATTCATAAGCGTATCGAATAATATCGTCCTCCGTTTCTAACGTAACGCCAAACATCTCTCCAAGTTCATGGTTGTTTGGTTTAATTAAGAACGGTTTGTATTTAAGAACATTTTTTAATAAGTCATTCGTAGCGTCCACTACAATTCGAATATCTTTCTTATATAAACGTTCCATAATCTGCTCATATATATTATCTGGTAAGGTACTAGGTATACTTCCTGCCAATACTAAAGTATCACCCGCTACTAATTTGTCTAACTTTTCGAACAGTTCAGTAATTGCAGATTTCGTAATAGAAGGACCGTTCGCATTAATCTCTGTTTCACTCTCCGATTTAATCTTAAGATTAATACGACTTATACCTTCTGGTAATCGTATAAAATCTGTCTGAATTCCTTGTGCTTTGACACCCTTTTCAATCTCTTCTCCCGTAAATCCAGCTATAAACCCAAGAGCAACACTATCTAATCCGAGTGTTTGTAATAACACCGACACATTGATTCCCTTGCCACCATAGTAGATTTCTTCACTAGTTGTTCTGTTTACATGCCCTGTTATTAATTGCTCTACTCTTACTACATAATCAAGTGCTGGATTAAATGTTACTGTATAAATCATTGCTTACATACCTCCTTTACAATGGCTACTTCTTTATATTTATCATCTGGTGCATAATCAGTTATGATACACACTTTATCAAGTGACGCAAAAGTTACAGAAGAAACCTTACCAAATTTCGAATGATCAGCTAATATGTATGTCATATAGCTGCGTGCTACGGCTTCTTTTTTCATAAGACCTTCTTCGATTTCAGGTGTTGTCAATCCTTGATTAATACTAATACCATTCGTTCCTAGAAATCCTTTTGTAAAGTTATACTTTCTAAGATTATGAATACCTTCAGCTCCTACTAACGCTTCTGTCGCTAACTTAAGTTCTCCACCAATTACATAAGCCCTACAACCTTTTTGTACAAGCTTCTTAGCATGTGCAAAACCATTAGTCACATAGACGGCTTTCTTATTCGTTATATAGTCAACAAGCTTTAATGTTGTTGTTCCTGCATCAATATAGACAAAATCGTCATCTTTTATTAGGGAGGCTGCATAACGTCCTATCTCATTCTTCTCATCAATATTCAAAGATGATTTTGTTTCTACATCTGCTTCAAACGATGTTATATCTTCTAATACCGTTGCTCCACCATGTACTTTGATTAGTTTTCCCATCTCATGTAGTGTAAGGAGATCTCTTCTTATAGTTGATTCCGATGCATCTAGCTCTTTAGTAAGTTCTGTTACAGTTACAGCCTTTCTTTCTTGCAATACTTGTAGTATTAGATTGTGTCTCTCCTGTGTTAGCATATTTATCCCCCCTACGAATTTTTATTACTAGTATAGTCATATACTATCATCATTTCCTTTCATAGTCAATCATTTTCTATCATTTTAATTCATATTCATTCATATAAAATCATACTCATTCATTCCCACCATCATATTGTTCATTTTCATTCATCTTCATTCACCAAAATCGAGTAGGAGGGAAATTCAACTAAATTTCCCGACCTCTCACACCACCGTGCGTACCGTTCGGTACACGGCGGTTCAATCAACTTAACCTGAAAC
>JAHAJA010000058.1 GCA_018372435.1 Clostridiales bacterium
CAATAAAACGATTGAAGTTGAAGTTTCAGCCAAAGACGAAGGTGTTTCTTCTGGTCTAAAAGAAATAACAATATATAGTGATGGAAATGCAGTAGAAACTAAACCAGTCGTTGGCTCTTCAGCTAAATTCAATTTAGGATTTGACTACTTCAGTGGTAATGAGATTACAGCATCAATAAATGATGTGGCAGGTAATGAATCAGAAGGGAAGACAAAACCTTCCGATGTTGTAACTAATGCTAACAGTGATAAGGTGTGTATAAAAAACGAAAGGCCTATAATATCAATTGAGCCAACGAGTCCCACTAGTTATGTTAAAGAGGAGAAAAAGTGGTATAACAACAATGTAGGCTTCGATATTAAGGTAACAACGGAAAGTGGCGGTATTTATGCTATCGGTATTAAGATAAATGGACATGAAATCACAACGGATGTAAAAAAGAAAAAGATAGATGCTAATTACTATGTGTCTCAAACATTACTAGAAACATTCAATGTAAATACGGATCTTCAACCACTTGATGGAGAAAACACAATTGAAGTTACTGCTGTTAATAATTATGGGAATAAACAAACTATAACTGAAAAAATATATATAGATACAACTAAGCCAAAGATTATTGGATTTAATATTGATAAACTGAATAGTGATATGAACAGTACATTGTTGAACTATCTATCGTTTGGTAATTTCTTTAATGATAAGGTGAGGATTACTGTAATTGCTGATGATAATTATGGTGCATCATCTGGAATTAATACAATTACTCTATATGTTAATGGTAACCCAGCAGATGATTTTGCACAAACAACTACGGCTCTAGGCGACGGGAAGAGTCAAGCTGAATTTATTTTGCCAAAAGAAATAATTAGTAATTCAAATATTTTGAAAGCAGAATTGACAGCTGTAGCAACTGATAATGTCAAAAACAGTAGTTTTACTACGACTCCGTCTAGTGTGAATTCGAATATTAAAAGTGATCTGTTATTGATTGAAACAATTAATCCTATAATTGAATTCTCAGTTCCTCAAGCAATCTACACTGATAAAGATGACAATAAGAGTTATAACGATGATGTAATGCTAAGTGTACAGGCAAAAGATGTGGATTCTGGTATACGTTCAGTTCAAATTAGTATCAATGGAGCAGAGATACAAAAAGATATGAATGGAAAAGAAGTAAATGCTTATTTTAGTAATACAGAAACACATGCAGAGGTCTTTCAAATTAGCACGAGTCAAGGAATACGGGCAGCTGATGGATCCTATGTTATTGAGGTGACAGTCATAGATAATGCTGGGAATAAGTTTGTGTCAAGTGAAAAGGTATATAAGGATACGGATAGACCGAGTATTACAGGAATTAATTTTGTCCCATCTACATCAGATGGAATCAGTGATACATCTGAGTTTATAGATGCGTTAGAGTATGGATTTTTCTTTAAGGAGGAATTTACAGCTGTTGTTCACGTTTCAGATAAGGAGCCATCATCGGGTTTAAATCGAATAAAATACCATTTGATATCTTACCAGAATGGTAAAAAAACGGGGGAGAATAGTGGAGAAGTAGTTATAGTTGATGGATTGGCGACTATTACTGTACCAAAAGGTTTTAAAGGGCAAATCATTCTTGAGGCATTTGATAATACGAAAAACAGTTCTATGGAAGTAACTTCAAAGGCCTTTGTAAGTGATGATAGTAATCCGGAAATCAGTATTGTAAACAATAATGATACTTCCTATACTGATGCAGATGGCAATAAGTTATATGTTTCGGATATGAGTTTTACGGTCTCGCTTACGGATAATCTTTCTGGAATTAAAGAAATAGGATACTCGAAACAATCAGAAAAGGAATCACTTGAACGAAAAGTTATTACGATAAATAATTCGGGTTATAATGTTGGAGATGATATTGGAGATGGTTGGGTAATATCTGAGATGGACTGTAATCTTATAACCAAAGTATCAAAGGTATTTGTGCTAAAGTCAGAGGATAACGATGTAGTACTTGGTTTTGATGTAACGGATAATTGTAATAACAAGAAAGATAATGTAAAGACAGAGAAAATCACTATTGATAAAACAGCCCCTAAAATTGATGTGGTATTTCGTAAAGATACAAGTAAGAGTACATATTATTATAATTCCAATCGTATTGCAGATATAACTGTACTTGAAAGAAATTTTGACGCAGATCTGATCGAGACAATTATTCAGAATACGTTTGGTAATGTACCAAGTGTTTCATTTAAGAAAGAATCCAATATAAAATATGTGGCTACTATTAATTTTGATGAAGGAGACTATACTTTAGATGTAAAAGGTAAAGATTTGGGTGATCATTCTGCAATCGTTAGTTATAGTGGAGGGAATGAAAAACTATTTTATGTGGATAAAACAAAGCCTCTTACGGTGGATAATTTTTCTACATTCAGCTCAAGTAAAACCAATAATAGTTTTAATAAGGACAAAACAATTTCAATTGAAGTGACAGAGCATAACTTTGATCCACAATTAATTCACTTGACGATTAAAAGAAAAGCAGCAGGATCATCACATACTGGGGATGGGTTTACTGATGTGAGTGATATTGCATCTTTTAGTAAGTGGATATCGTCTGGAGATAAGCACAAATTATCATTTACAATATCAGAAGATGGAGTTTATCAGGTAGAATTGAAAACATCTGATTTGGCTGAAAATAGCCAGGATACATATAGTACAGTAGTTTTTGAAATAGACAAAACGATCCCAGTAGTGAAAACAAGAAATGACAATTTTGTCGCATCAGATGATACTGAGTTTTTAGATATATATCCATATTCGAGAAAAGATGAATTAGCACCGAGTATTGAATTTGAGGATCTGAATCTTGATCATCTAGAATATGTTTTAACCACTTTCATACCAGATTATACAGGAGCAGAAGGACAAACAATTGTTCAACCTGCTAGGACCTATGTAAAGGAAGACAAGAATAAAACTGGTATTATTAAAGAAGCGAAATTGACACTTCCTAATTTTGATAAAGACGGTGTTTATGCGCTGGAAATAACAGCAGTCGATGTGGCTGGAAATAAAAGTATAGTAAATCAAAGTACATATGCTAGGCTGGTGGATCGCGACGTTATGGCATATATTATGGATAGTAATTTGGTTAATAAGACAGGTTTGTATTCATTCCAATATGAAAATGGAGATGCAATCAGTAAACGACCAGATGATTTTAGTGATATTAATATACTTGTATTTGCAAAAAAGAAATCAAATACCCAAATCGTTTTGAGAGATAACAATGAATTAGAGATAAATACAAATGCGACCATAAGTACAGATAATAGTTTATATGGAATAGGAATATATCGCTATTCATTACAATCTAATTATTTCAAAGATAATTTTCAGAATGATACAGATATGGAATTGCATCTAACTGTTAAGAATGAAGATGAAAGAGTTGATTTGGGTAAAATGCATATTGATAATATTATGCCCACTTGTGAGATTCCGAATGAGTTTAAATCTTGGCAGTGGTATTATGGGGAACTTGACCGTACTATTACACTGACTAACATAAGTGAGCCAATTGATACAGATCTGTGCAAAGTGTACGATAATGGAAAAGAGATCCCATATACGTATATAAGTAAGAACAATTCATTAGAATTTACGCTTACCAAAGGATGGCATAGTGTTGGAGTTATTATCAATGATATGGCAGGAAATGCCACTAATATTAGTGAAAGGGAATACATGCACGTTGGATATTTTTGGCTGTGGTTTATTGCAATATTATCAGGGATTACTCTTACTACGATATTTATAATTGTTTTACGAAAAATAAGAAGGAAAAGAAGAATTGAATCGGAATAACTGTATTAGAAAGAATGTTTGCAATTGCAAGTAAAAAATGGTAAAATATATAAATACTAGGAAGAATATGTCGTGTTTTTATTATTACTGTATACATGTAGAAAGGATTTTAAACCTATATATACATGGATAATTTAAGGGGGATTGTTATGTCTTATGAGAGTGAATATAGTAGTAGTTGTAGCAGATATTATAACGCTTGCTCCGAAATTAATAGTTGTAATAACAGATTAAGAGAATTAGAGATGCAGAAACAACAGAAGATCAAGGAGATTAATAAGCTTGAGACTGATATCAAGGATCATGAGGAGGCTCTTTCTGGTGTAGATAAAATGCTTCAGAGTGATGGTAATCTAAATCAGGATATCAGCAGTATTAATACTAAGACAGATCATGCTGCAGACAACTTTATCGGAATGGTAAAAGCAAGTGACATTAAAAGTAAAGATTTACGAGACGTCTATAGTAATGAGATGGTAAAAACAAAAAGTACATTAAGTAGTATTATAGATGGATTGAAGACAAAAAAGACGACATTAACTAATAAAATTGTAGAGCTAAAAGAGAAATTGCGAATTGCAAAGGCAAATTTGGAGGATATTAAAGCTCGTATAAAAAGTACAGAAGCAAGTTTACGAGATTGGCAGTCAGCTAGATCAAGTGCATCAATAGATATGGAGTACTATAGTCGAAAGATGAGTGAAGAAGATGAGGATTAACATGTATGTAGTAGGCAGCCTTAAAACACAGATATGTTGTCGGCATGGAAAAGAGTTTCGCAAACCTAAATTAACATAAAGATAGTAAGGAGGTTTATATGACAGACAATAAGGAAAATGTATTACAGCTTCTTGCAGACTCAAGACTAGCACTTATGAACCAGCAAGATAACGTAGCACTGAAATTAGCGACTCAAGCAAAGAGATTAGAACCAGATAATCCAGAAACCTACAAATGTGCAGCAAATGCATGTATGTCATTAGAAAATTACAAAGAGGCCATACATAATTATAGTCAAGCAGTTAGAATTGATCCCAAGAATGGAAATAGATATTTTGATTTGGGATTTGCACTTGCGACATCTGAGAAAATAGCGGATGCTATGAGAAATTTTGCTAAAGCAGAGGAATTAGGCTGTAGTCCAGAAAACCTTGCACAATTGTATAATGTGTTGGGAATTTGTTGTTTCGATATTGCGAGATATGATGATGCTCTTATCAATCTTAATAAAGCGGAACAAATAGTAGGAGTCGATATGGATATCTTACAACGGAAAGCTATTCTATATGGTATTAAGGGAGATATTAGAAACGGTATTCTCACTGCTAATCAGATGAAACTGATTGCACCAACAGAATACATTGGATATGAGGTTGCGTTTAAATTGTTAATACAGGATAAACGTTTAGAAGCAGCAGAAAAAGAACTAGAAAGAGCAATGAAATATACAAGTCCTTCAATGGATTTATATATTGATAGTATGACATTAGAGCTTGAAAAATACAATATTGATAAAGAAAGTTCACATTTTGAAGCAGCACTTACAATTATTGCAAAAGCCTTAAAATCGGTTAAGCCTACAATTACAAATGTAATAGAAGGGTATATAAATGCTGCAGAGATAAATCTTCAACTTGAAAAACCAGATCAAACTATTCATTGTCTAAATGCGGCACAAAATCCAATTGGAGCATATAATAGTGGGTTTGAAATATTGGATAAGGAGTTTGTTCCGGTAGAATTAACAGAATATGATGTAGAAGAAATGATGGTAGCTGATAAAGAAAAAATCATAGAACAATATGGAGATTATGGTTTGGAAGAGATGGTCCAAAGTGTTGAACCTGACGAAGACGGAAATAGAAACTATTTCACGGAGATTGAGGAGGATACAGAAGAAAAAGAAGAGGTACATAAACTGTCTGAAACGGAGAAGGCAGAATATACGAGGGAGAATATTGATCAGATCAATAGACTGTATGTTGGTGCATATACCTTGAAAAAGGATTATGAACAGGTTATTGAGTACGCAAAAGTTTTACAAGCAAGTGAAAATATCCACAATTCATACATAGGTAATTACACAGAAGCAAATGCTTTGATGGAAATGTGTTCTCCTGATGCAACAAAGAAATATGAAGAAATAATACGATTCTTTAGAAATGCGATGATCAAAGATCCAAGTGATTTGGCTGCATTGAATTTTAGAATACAGTGCTATATTGATATCAAGGAATATAATGAGGCAGAACAACTTTGTAATCTACTAGCAAAAGAGATGAAAGAACCAATATTGAAAAAAATTGAAGAAGCAAAGTCGAAAGGAGAATAATCATGGCAAAGGATTATGATATAATTCTTGATGATAATGCATTCACAACAGCGGAGTCTGAGATGCTTGCTCTAAAAAAAAGAGTAGAAGAACTGAAAAAGAAACTTGAAAAGATGTATTCAGACCTGTCAAATGCACTGATTACTCCTGCTGGTAAGGCAATTGAATTGAAGGCTGATAAGGTTTTAATCAAACCGATTGAAGATCTTTCGCTCGTTATTCAACATGTATCGGATACATTAAATGAAATCATTGGGACAGGATATTACAAAGATGTTTGGGTTAAGTTCGATGAGCTTAATCAAAATATAAATTTTAATTAGAAATAGGAGGATATTATTATGGCAATGGGAAAGACAAGTACTGTAAATATCACACCAGAAATGATGAATAATGCATTGAATGTGATTAGTGACTATCGAAAAAAGACCGTCGATCTACATACGCAATTAAGTGATACGGTGGCAACATTAATTCCAAGTAATTTTAGCGGGAATGCTGCAGATGGGTTTAAGATCTTTTATGAAAATAAAATTGAACCTGCAGTAGGTGAGGGATTAACTAACTTACTAGATAGTTTACAGAAAATGTGTGAAGGAATTCTTCAAGCAATTCCACAAGATTCAGTTGGTTTAGATGATCAATTGGCTGAAGAAAATAAAAAATAAGGAGGGGAAAGTGAATGGCTGGTTGTAGAATAGTAAATGCACAAGTGGTGACAGCGGTGGAAGCAATTACAAAGTGTTATGGAGATTATAAAACTGCGGGAGAAAATTTTGTGACTGATTTTAATTCAGCAATTACTGAAATGGAGGGTGCAGCAAAGGATGCATTGAAAACGCTAATAGATGGTGCTGTAAAAACATTTGTTGAAGATGATTTACCAACAGCTGTGGATGGTATGTCTAAATTACTGGAAGGTAATAGAGATAATTTTGAAAAAGTAGATCAACAATTAGCTGATAGTATAAGCGGTAAATAAAGTTAATGTAGACCCGAATCATTTGCTATGAACTATGGTTCGGGTCTAGGTTTATATGTAGTAACGAATCAATTGGTAAGGGGGCTTCAATATGGTCTTTAAGGTTCTAAGCGAAGAAGAGATATCTTTACTGAATGTAGAACAGAAAGTAAAGTATGAAGAAGAACGTAATGTGTATCAGCAAAGGGTTGATTTTGTTAATCGACTTGATGAATTGGAAGATGTTAAAGTTGAGCAATACAAAATGGAGATGTCATCAATTGAAATTATTCAAGATAGAGAGATCAACCAGTACCAAAATCCAGAATTTATAATAAAAACTAGTGTTTCTGTAAAAAAACCAAATCTACAAGTAGTAGGTTTTAAGTCATTGGAACAAAATAAACCAGTTCTTCCAATGATTATGAAGAAGCCGAGGATTCAGGTAGTATACTTTCATCAGAAAGAATCTGCTCGTAAAGAGCTGCCGTTGATTACTAAACCTGTGGTTAGCAGCAGAAATTATAATGAAGTAAAATTAGAACACCTTGATCTTCCTGGTGTTGAAAAGATTACTATGTCAATGAAAACACACAAACCAATTACGAATGATCACCCAAGTTTACCTGTTATAACAAAACCATCTATTAATTTAGATATGAATGTAGAACAATTTGCAACCTCTTCTAATGTTAATACAAAGAACTTACCAGAGGTTTTAAAAACGAACATACCAATCCGCAAAGTTGCAATGGCTATAGATACTAGGCATGACTTACCAGAGGTTCTAAAAACGAACATACCAAACCACAAAGTTGCAATGGCTGTAGATACTAGGCCTGAATTACCAGAGGTTCTAAAAACAAACATACCAAACCACAAAGTTGCAATGGACGTAGATACTAGGCCTAATTTACCAGAAGTAGAGAAAATGAACATACCGATCCAAAAAGCTTCAATGGATATAGATACTCAACTGAATCTATCAGGTATCCAAAGATCATCTATAAAATTAGATATTAATACAAACATAGATAAGTTTGAAAAGTCTTCAAAAATTGCTCCTCAAAACTTACCAATGGTTCTTAAAATAAAGGCACCGATTCATTCGGTTCCAATTGAAAATAGTATTTCTCCTAGTCTGCCAACTGTTAAAGAAACAAGTATACCAGAACATTCGGTTACAATACCAATAATTAAGGCAGAATTACCAGAATTACAAGAGGTAATAAAGGTTTATAATGATAGAAAACCATTTGGTGAAATGAAACCAATTGAAGGTGTTAAGTTGACAACTGTTGTTAAACCTGACGTAAATATTAAAGAATTTGAAATGAAAAGTTTGCCATCAGTACATTTACCGAAACGATTCAGGCCTAACATTAATATAAAAGAATATAACGGATCTAGTCAGTCAAAAATAAAAGTAACAAAGGTTCCAGAAATGAGTATTCCAAAATCTACATACACCAAAGATCTAAAAATTGATACACCAAAGTTGCCTAATGTTCGTGAAATAGCTGTAAAATCAAAAGAATTCAACTTGACAGAATTACCGAAACCAAATATGCCAGTAGTGAAAACTTCAATTCCAATCATAAATATAAACAAACCTTTACATAACCAGCCTGGCAATCAGGAAAATCAAGTTGCAATTACTAAAGATTATACATTACATTCTATAATGAAAGATTCTATTAAAATTCCGGATGCGAGTTTAGTATTGAATAAACTACTTTATGAGCTAAAGGGAGAAACTGAGGATTTGAAAGGATTAGAAGATGAAGAACAACGAGATAATGATTTCTGCTAAATTTGTAAGTGACAGTATTTCAGAAGAAATATCTTTTCTTATGTTAAAAGATATATCACTAAAATCATTTATTGAGGCTATATATTATGGCGTAAAGAAATTAAGTGACCATGAAGATGCCTTTCAGCTTTTGAATAATTATTTACGAACTCGTAAGGAGTTGCAGGTATCCTATAATGCAAAAGGTGATTATAATATAATTGATTTTACAGAAAAAATTGAGGATCAATATGTATATGATATGAAACTAGATGAACTTGGTTTTGTTACATCTAGTTGTGTGTTATTCACGACTGACATAGAAGTAATGTCATCTGGATTATTTCAAAAGAATGAGAAAAGTTATATATTGAAATCAGAGAATTCTCTTGAATATAACATTAGTACACGACGTCTAAATGTAATCGAACCATCGATCATTGATATTATTCCAGCTAATGAGATGCCAAGGAAAGATAAGGCCTCTATTATTGATGTAATGATTCCAACGTTGTTGTCAACTGGAGGTATGTTGCTAGCCAGATCTCTTGTCATGTCATTATCACCAAGTGCTTCTAGTATGGGAGATACCATGCTGTTAATGTCAGGAGCCATGGGTGTTGTGGCACTGGTAACCACTCTTTATAACTATGTAAGACAAAAGACGAAGTACAAAAAAGATGTAGCTGAGTGGAAAATAAATTATGAAAACTATATACATAGGAAGATTAAAACAATTAATGAATGGCAGAAAAGTGATATCAAGTATTTAAATAGTGTATATCCTAATATGGATACCCTTTTTAAGAATACAGGAGAAATAAGTAGTGCGATTTTTTCGCGTTCTCAAAATGATAATGATTTCATGACAATATCATTAGGAACATCCAATGAAGTGAAGCCATTGTTTGAAATCAAGAGTGAAAAGAAGGATAATATTTTTTATGATGTATATTATAAAAAATATGGTGATACGATCAAAATACAGATTCCATCTAAAAAAGATGACAAAAGAAGAAAGAAACTGACACCTGATGAAAGAGAAGCAGAGGACAGGAATAAATTCTTACTTACAGATTTGGCTTATAATTTTGCTAATAAAGGAGTCGATCCTAAGGACAGTAATGAAATTATTGGATTCAATTACTTAAGAAGTGATGATGATACGAAACCACCACTGTTACTTGATTTGAAATCATGTGGTGCTTTGGGGGTGGTATCAAACGATGAACAGACCTCTAAGAACTTTGTTCAACATGTTGTATTTGAATTATCCTATTATCATTCCCCAGAGGATCTACAGTTTGTATTCTTCTTTAATAAAGAAGAGGACGCAGCCAAGAAAAATGAAATATTAGGAAATTATAAATATTTACCTCATGCCAATGAACTATTTGAAGAAACTTCACAATTTGTATTTGATAAAGATAAGTCAGGAATTGTGTTTGGACAACTCTTAAGTATTATGAATGGACGTGGCAAAACAACGAAAGAAGAGAAAGAAGAGGAAAGTCCTAATAAAAATCTTACACAAATCGTTTGTATTGTTTTTGATGATTATAATATTAAGGAGACGGGCTTTTCAAAATTCCTACCAGAGGTACCTAAAGAAGGCGAACCTTATGTGAATACCAATGGACTTACTTTTATATTTATTCAGTCTGTGAAGGACAAATTACCAAAGTACTGCGGTAACATTGTTGATATACACAATGTCAACGCTAATGAAAGAAAATGTAGTTTACGGTACAATGTTCTCACTAGAGAGATTTTAAATGTTTTAAGTGAAGGCAATGATGATGATACAAAAGCAAATGATACAGATAAATTAATAGAATACAAACATTTTGGAAATGATTACATATTCGATGAGAAAAAGTATAGAGAAAACTTTGAATTGGTATTCAAACAATTAAGTGCAATCTATTACACTAGGATCGCAGAAAATGGTAAAGTTCCATCGATGGTTACACTTTTTGAACTTTACGGGTATAACTCTGAAAAAGTACAGAATAATGAGATAAAGAATAGTATGCTTGAAAGTTGGAAGAAGATAGATGTAAATGATGTAACTAGAAACCTTTGTGTTCCTATCGGAAAGAATGAACATGGTCTTTTACATCTTGATCTATATGAGAAAGCTGACGGACCGCATATGCTTGTAGCTGGAACAACGGGATCTGGTAAGTCTGAAACGATCATTACCTATCTAATTGGATTATGCATGAAGTTCTCACCTATGGACCTGAATCTAATGCTTGTTGATATGAAAGGTGGAGGATTCTCAGATCGTCTGGGAAGTTTACCTCATTGCGTGGGAGTTGTAACGGATACTGCAGGGGAGGAAGAAGGAACTTCTGCAGCATATATGTTAAAGCGTTTTCTAGAATCCTTAAATGCGGAGATAAAGAGACGTAAGCTACTTCTTTCAAGTTTCGGTGTCGATAATGTAGACTCATACATAAGAGCACTTCGTGTTATAAAACAAATTAAAGAATTGCAGAAGCAAAGCGCGAATAGTGAAACAATTGCTTCCTTACAAAAAAAATTGAACGAAAAACAGATAGAAGCTTTGGACAAGGAATTAGAAGAACTTGCTTCACTGTCACATCTTATACTCGTTGTTGATGAATTTACTGAATTAAAGCGATTTTCTAATGAAAGTAATGATGTAGATTTCATTGCAGAGATTACGACAATTGCTCGTGTGGGACGTACCTTGGGATTTCATATTGTATTGGTATCTCAAAATATCGAAGGTGCTATCACAGATGATATAAGAGTAAATTCAAAGGCTAGAATCTGCTTAAAAGTTGCAACAAAACAGGCATCAAAGGAGATGATCGGCACCTCAGTCGCA
>JAHAJA010000029.1 GCA_018372435.1 Clostridiales bacterium
TAGACACCCTTGCTGTTCAGCTATGTGTTTCCCATTGCCTAGGTACACTCGGGACATTCACCCGTTAGAGTTTGCCCATGTCGGGCAAACCGTAAAAAGGCGTAGATTGCCTATATCTACGCCTTTTCTATATTATTTGCAACTATATTATTTTGTTTTTGGTTTTATAACTTTACTTTAAAATCACTTCAATTATAATGTTATCACAGTTTCTCTAATGGTTTGAGTGTCAAAAGCCTCTCGTAAAACTTCCATTCGTCAATTTGCACATATAAAACTTGAATTATGTTATGTCGAACGTAGTTCGATGAGCAGCTGTATGAAGTCGTTGGTATTTAGGCTCTGTATTTTAGAGCCTTATGTACCACTACGAACTTCATCCAAGCGAGAGCGTGTTGCGAGTGAACTACGTTTGGCATAACATGTTCATACATAAATTTGTGCAAATTGACGAGACCAAATTTAAAATTGGCTTTTGACACTCAAACCCCTAATTAAACTTATTACTATCAATTCTTACAGATGTAATCTGTTGTCCATTAACATATCCAAAACTTGTGAGTCCTGCTAGAATTATGTCATTCCATTTCTTTGCTGACACATGATGTATTACACCATCGTCCAAAGTAACTGTATATTGACTGTCATCGTTGCTTTCCCCTGAATACAATACTTTATACATGTTACTTCTATTAATAGCTCCAATTTCTTCTAGGGTATTAACCATCCTATAAATAGTGGCTTTACCAATATTTTGATCGATTTTGGAGGCTTGATAATAGATTTCCTTACAACAAGAGCACTCTTGACCTAATATTATATCTAGTATAAGCAATCGTTGTTTGGTAATTCTACAGCCACTTTCCTTTAACTTTTCAATGATGCGTTCTTTCTGCATCTTTGATCTATGATAGCTTCTTCTATCCAGTGTATCTTTATTACTACATGTACATTGTTGCGTTGCCATATTTATAAACATCTCCTTTGCTACGTCTGGAGATCTTGTGCATAACACAAATCTCTGGTTGAAAAACATGGTTTTTCAACCTTATCTAGTTTCTATCGCGGGAGACAAGCAACTAATTACGAACAATGTCCCCCACAGTGCTTACAATCTCCACCGCATACCATTGATTTACCTTTTTTCTTTTCCTTAAGCATGTGCTTAATAATTAACGTTACGATGCCGACAAGAATTCCACCAACAATAATAGTACCCATTGTTACATTCCCCTTTCTAATCAAAAGAATTTGTCCATTGCTCAAAGCAATGTTTGAATGAACACCGTTACCTCAAACTATGCTCTCTTTTTACTAGGTCTTACTAACAAGAAAATGAATGCAGCAATTATCGCAAATGCTACAACTGTTCCAATTCCAAATGCACCAGTTGTAATTAGCGTTCCAATTTGATAGATACAAAGAGAAGCAAGATAAGCCAAACCAGTTTGATATCCAATTGCAAACCAGAACCATTTTGCATTGTTCATCTCTCTCTTAATCGCACCCATTGCTGCAAAACAAGGTGCACACAATAAGTTAAATACTAAGAAGGAATATGCTGCTACTGTTGTCATACTTGAAGCAAGTGTGCCCCAGATTTCACTTCCATCCTCTGCTACTTCCGCAAATCCATATAATACACCAAAGGTTCCAACAACATTTTCTTTGGCTACAAGTCCTGTGATAGCTGCAACAGTTGCTTTCCAGTTACCCCAACCAAGAGGAACAAAGATACCTTTAATTGCCCCACCAATTGCTGCAAGTATACTGTGATCAATCTCTAGATCATCTAACATTCTAAACTTTCCATCAACGAAGCCAAAATATGTTGCAAACCAAACTATGATTGTAGATAGTAGGATAATGGTTCCTGCCTTCTTAATAAATGACCAACCTCTCTCCCACATGCTTCTTAGAATGTTACTAACAGTCGGCATATGATAAGCTGGTAATTCCATAACAAATGGTGCTGGATCTCCAGCAAATAACTTGGTTTTCTTAAGTATAATTCCTGAGCAGATTATTGCTGCAATACCAACAAGATAAGCACTTGGCGCAACCCACCATGCTCCATCAAATAAAGCTCCTGCAATTAAAGCTATAATTGGTAACTTCGCTCCACAAGGAATAAAAGTTGTTGTCATAATTGTCATCTTACGGTCGCGGTCACTTTCTATTGTCCTTGATGCCATAATTCCAGGAACACCACAACCACTACCAATCAGCATAGGAATGAAAGATTTTCCGGATAATCCGAATTTTCTAAAGATACGGTCCATAATGAATGCAACCCTTGCCATATATCCGCAAGCTTCTAAGAAAGCTAGGAATGCGAATAGAATTAACATCTGTGGTACGAAACCTAATACTGCACCAACACCACCAACGATACCGTCAAGTATTAAACCTTGTAACCAATCTGCACATCCAATTGCTTGTAATGCAGACTCTAATATGACAGGTATACCCGAAACATGTAATCCAAAGAAACTCCATCCCTCTCCAAACACACCATCATTTGCCCAGTCAGTAGCCCAGGTTCCTACGGTAGTAACAGAAACATAATACACAAGGAACATAATTGCGGCAAATATAGGTAGAGCAAGAAATCGATTGGTAACAACATGATCAATCTTATCAGACGTTGTTAATTTCTTGTGATTTCTCTTAGTACAACAGTCTTTAATAATAGAAGAGATAAATACATATCGATCATTCGTTATAATACTTTCTGTATCATCATCCAGTTCTTCTTCAATCTTTGCAATCTCTGCCGAAACATCAGGAACCACTTTTAACTTGGTATTAATCTTTTCATCTTTTTCAAGTAACTTGATTGCAAAAAATCTTCTTTGACTTTCTTCAACCTCTAAAGCTAATTTTTCTTCTATCTCTACTAAAACAGCCTCCACTTCGTCTGAAAAGACTTGAGCTGTTTTCTTTTTGCTACTTAATTTATCTGCTAGCTTTACAGCTTTTTTAGCTGCTTCTTCTATACCAGTTCCTTTTAATGCTGAAATCGTAGTAACCTCACAACCTAATTCTTTGCTTAACTTGTCGATATGTATACGATCGCCATTCTTTTCCACTACATCCATCATGTTAACAGCTATAATAGTTGGTATACCTAACTCTATTAATTGCGTCGTTAGATATAGATTTCTCTCTAAGTTTGTACCATCAATGATGTTTAGAATAACATCTGGTCTTTCATCAATAAGATAATTTCTAGCTACTACTTCTTCTAATGTATATGGAGATAAGGAATAGATTCCTGGAAGATCCATGACCAAAACATCTTCTCCTTGGTTTACAAGGTATGCTTTCTTGAGCTTACCTTCCTTCTTCTCAACAGTAACACCAGGCCAGTTTCCTACGAATTGGTTCGAACCAGTTAACGCATTGAATAATGTTGTTTTACCGCAGTTAGGATTTCCTGCTAATGCAATCTTAATTCCCATTGTATTCACTCCTCTTTTCTTATTCTGCTTCTCTTATTCCTCTACTTCAATCATCTGCGCATCTGCTTTTCTTAGAGATAGCTCATATCCTCTTACGGTTAATTCCATCGGATCACCTAATGGCGCAACCTTTCTAACGAATATCTCAACACTTTTTGTGATTCCCATATCCATAATTCTTCTCTTCACAGGTCCCTCTCCTGTAAGTTTTTTAACTATTACTGTTTTTCCACTAGGAATTTCATTCAATGTTTTCATACTTCAAATCCTTTCCCTATCTGTTATGTAAATCACGTTTGTTAAACTAATATCTTTCTAGCCATTTCTTCTCCAATTGCAACTCTTGAATCTTTCACATTCACGATAACGTTGCCTTGTATCTTAGATATTATCGTTACCATTCCGCCCATTACAAATCCGAGACTTTCTAAAAACCTCTTCGTCTCTTCTTTTCCTCCAACTTTTTTAATTACTTTTACTTCACCAGGTTCGATCATTGTTAATGGCATACACTCATCTTCTTTCTTCAAATTAATCATATTAGATTTTGATAATGATTTTCATTTACATTTGTAAGGTTAGTATACTCTAACTGATATTCGATGTCAATAACTTTTTGTAAAGTTTTTGAAAGGTTTCTGAAAATTTAGAGTGGATACACTCGTTGCATATCTATGGATTCTATGATATACTAACTAAAGTTTTATAAGTACTATGTAATCGATATAAAACTTAGGAAGTAAGATATTATGGGAGGTTAACAATGCACATTAACGAATCAGCTGAAAATTATTTAGAAACCATACTTAGATTAAGCGAAATACTTCCTGTCGTTCGTTCGGTCGATATTGCCACAGAACTTGGCTTCAAAAAATCCAGTGTTAGTGTAGCTATGAAAAATCTTCGTGAAAATAACTACATTACAGTAACGGATGCTGGCTTCATCTATCTAACAGATGCAGGCAAAGAAATTGCTGAGATGATTTATGAAAGACATGATATACTATCTGGTTGGCTTGAAGCTTTGGGAGTAGACAAAGAAATAGCTTCCGAAGACGCTTGTAAGATGGAGCATGTATTAAGTAAACAAAGTTTTAATGCAATCAAAGAGTTTGTAAATGCTAATTTATTAAAGACTCATTAATATTAAAATAAAGTAGCTATTCAGAACCTAGTTTTTTCAGAACTAAAAGCACCAAATTGAATAAAATATATTCAATTTGGTGCTAATTAACTGGATTGCAAATTTTTCTTAGGGTACTGAATAGCATTATAAAGTTACACCTTATCTATTACTATTGCTCTACCATATAGGCTTAGTAACAACAAAAAATTCTTCTCTGCATCACTAAAATCATAATCCATGATTTCTTTTATTTTCTTTATTCTATAATTCACTGTATTCCTATGCGTATAACTTTTTTCTGAAACTGACTGTATACTTCGATCACATTTAAGATATGTTTCTAAGGTAATAACATAATCTGTTCCATGTTCTTGGTCATAATCTAGTAATCTTTCTAATTGTTCCTTTATTAACCCTACAAGTACGTTCCGATCCCTTACTTGAAAAAGTACTTTATAGATGCCCATTTCTTCATAAAATACTAAGGATTTTCCTTGCACTTTAGCCAACTGAGCTGCCTCTGCTGCCTGTTCTAACAAGCTTTGAAATCCAGTAGTTAAAGAGTTACTTGTACTAACACCAGCGATACAATTACTATACCCTAGATTACATACCTTCTTATACAATAATCGTGCATATCCATTTGCGTCCTCCTGGCTTGAAACTTGATAGATCGCGTATAATGTCTTCTCTTGTTTTATAACCGAGACGCTTCGTTCTCTACCTCCCCACTCATATCCTATCAGTCGTATCCATTCATAATTGCTAAGATTCGTTATATTTGATTCGTAATCTTGACTAGAACTCTTCAACTCAATTTGAACTACCGTTGAACTAGCATCTGGCTGATACCCATTACGGTCTAATATCTCGGAATCTGGATTCTTCTTACTTAAGATACATTCATATAAGATATTGCTTATATTTTCTTGTTCTTGACGCTCCTTCAATATCAGATTACAACACTCTTGCATGATATCCACTAGATGAACTTCCCATGGCATAGTAAATAACGGGAACCTATTCTCTTCACATAAAGTAATAACTTCATCTGGCACCTTTTCTATGTATTTACCAATATTAATTATTAAAGCAGAAGCATTGGAATTAATCAACGATTGAATCATTCTAATCAAGTCCTTTGTTCCCTTAATCCCCATCCCTGTTGTTATAATCAATTCCTTACCTCGAATAAAATCAATCGTGTTTGCATCTTCCACGTAATGAACCCACGATATAATGGGATCATAATTATCCGCATTCCTATAGCTCATTACATTGTACTTTTTCGCTACGGTATGCATTAATAAACTTAATTTCATAATTTTCCTCCATTCGTGTTGTCAGCACAATTACAATGGATATATTTAGGCTATTCGTTCATTGTATCCCATCATTTCTTGTGCTAATATATCCACAATATAGAGAAATCTATTTCTTGTCAAGTATATCCGGTTATCTCAATATCAACTTTACAAAGTAAATCAAACTAGGAGGAATCAATATGTTAAAGAATGCATTACCTATGATTATAACCAATACGTTACCAGGACCAAAAGCTACTGAGACTATAAATCGTCGTAAAGATGCAGTACCAAATGGAATCCGTTGCGCCTATCCTTGTGTTATGAAACAAGCCGCAGGAGCTATGATTGAAGACGTCGACGGGAATCTCTTCTTAGACTGGATTGGTGGTGTTGGCGTACTTAACGTTGGTCACTGCCACCCAAAACTAGTTGCTGCTGTGAAAGAACAATCCGAGAAATTCTTTCACGGTATGATCAATGTCGTAACTCATGAAGGTTATGTCGATTTAGCTGAAAAACTTGCTGCTATTTCCCCCACCCGTGGTACTTCTAACAAAGTTATGTTTGCCAACAGTGGTGCCGAAGCCGATGAGAATGCGGTAAAGATTGCCAAAGCCTATACAAGTCGTCCCAATATTATTGTCTTCTCAGGTGCCTTTCATGGTAGAACCCTATTAACAATGACTATGACTTCCAAGAAGGCATATTCTATGGGTATGGGTCCGTTCCCTGACGGTGTATATCGCGCCGAATATCCTTATCTTTATCGCACATCTGGTAATATGACGGAAACAGAAGCAATTGAATATTATACTAACGCTCTTTATAAAACCTTTGAGGAAGCTTCCCCTGCTGAATATGTGGCTGCTGTCGTTATGGAACCTCTCCAAGGAGAAGGTGGTTTCATCCCTGCCCCAATTGAATGGGTTAAAGCAGTTCGTAAAATCTGTGACGATAACGGTATTATTCTAATAGCCGATGAAGTACAAACCGGATTTTGCAGAACTGGTAGAATCTTTGCTTCAGAGTACTGGAAAGATGCTGGTTGCGAGCCTGATATGATTGCCACCGCCAAATCAATCGCAGGAGGTGTTCCACTAAGTGCAGTCATCGCTCGCACAGAGCTTATGGACAGCGTGAAGCCTGGAATTATTGGTGGTACTTACGGTGGTAATGCACTAGCTTGTGCTGCTGGTCTGGCGGTACTTAATGTTATTGAGGAAGAACACCTTGTAGAACGTTCGTGTGAGATTGGTGCGACCTGTATGGAGCGCTTTCATGAATGGCAAAAAAAATACGACATTATTGGTGATGTCCGTGGACTTGGCGCTATGATTGGTATAGAATTTGTACGGGATAAGACAACCAAAGAGCCTGCAACCGAATTAGTATACGCAATTATTAGCTATGCTGCAAATCACGGTTTATTGATTGAGAATGCAGGTATCTACGGTAATGTAATTCGTTTCTTAGCACCACTTGTCATTACAGATGAGCAATTGGAAGCTGGTTTTGAGATCTTTGAAGAAGCAATTGTTGCTTGTATGTAATGGATTGTCAGCTATGGAGCAAGACTCCTCAGCATTTCATTCCATATCCCTCCCTAAAACAAAATTGTAAGGAGATTATATTATGAATACATTTAGATTAACCCCAACGATCACTGAATATCCAACTTGCTCGTCTTTCATTCAAAACTTCGAGTTTGATAAAGACGACCTACTTTTTATTAGTAATACTACTTACTCAAAGTATTTCAAGGGTCAGACACGTGATGCAACTATACTCTTTCGCGGTGATTATGGTAGTGGTGAACCAACGGATGAGATGGTGGAACTGATTTACCAAGTGATCAAAGACCTCCCATACAAACGTATCATAGCAATCGGTGGAGGTTCCATTCTTGATACAGCAAAATTATTCTGCCTTAAGACGTTCTCGCCCGTGCTTGACTTATTCGACCATAAGATCAAGCCAATTAAAGATAAAGAATTCATCGCTATCCCTACCACCTGCGGAACTGGCAGTGAAGTTACTAATATCTCAATTTTGGAGCTAAAATCCCGTCAAACTAAACTTGGTTTAGCACATGATGCTTTATACCCAGATGCTACAATTCTAATTCCTGAATTGTTAGAAGAACTTCCTTTCTCTGTCTTCGCTACAAGCTCCATTGACGCATTAATCCATGCCTTAGAATCATATCTTTCGCCTAAAGCCACTGATTTTTCCAGACTGTACTCTATCGAATCCACAAAGTTGCTTCTTTCTGGATACATGCAAATCAAGAAAGAGGGAGCAGAGGCCCGTATTCCGTTACTCCATTCATTCCTCATTGCGAGTACCTATGCAGGAATTGCCTTTGGTAATGCTGGGACTGGAGCAGTCCATGCTATGAGTTATCCCTTCGGTGCTAAATATCATGTTCCACATGGAGAATCGAATTATGTTATGTTCAGTGAGGTCTTCAAAAAATACCAAGAACTATCCCCAGACGGTGATATTGCCAAGCTAAATGAAATCATCGCTGACATTATAGATTGTTCTCCAAGTGAGGTATATTCAGAGTTAGATGATTTACTCTCCCTATTAATAGAGAAAAAGCCACTTTGTGAATATGGTGTTTCACAAAGTGACTTAATTTCCTTTACAGAGAATGTTATGACGAAACAAGGTCGACTAATGGCAAACTGTTATGTTCCATTAAGAGACGACATGATTTATTCCATATATGATAACCTATTTAATACCTTATGTCGAAACCATTAGTTTGTAACTGTATCTTTTCCTACCTTAGACAGCTGCTATAATCGCTACTTCACCCTCAGCCTCAAAGGATGATAGCTCAGCCTGATAACAAATGATATTCAGAGAGCATATATCTTAATCACTTTCACTTTAAGGATTTTCCTCCATGATTTTTTTTATATGCTCTGCAGTTTCTCCAGTGATTGCATCAAATAAGCGATTTTGCTTTGTTGGCATTGTCTCTAGATAATTCTCACGAATGCTTTCATTCACACAATTTACATCTTCCTCTAATTCTCTTGCTGACAACAATCTACAACCTTGCCCTCGTATAATAACTTGTTCCACTCCATCAGAAGTCGCTACTGTAATGTTATATTTACGCTTGTTCTCATGAGAGAATCTCTCGATATATTGATCTGCTGTTTCTGCCTCCTTCGTAAATACAATATGAATATTATGATAATCCATAATCTCTGTCATATGTCCCTGTACGCGGTAAGCATCATAAACTACGATAAGATTACATTTCTTAATTGCTTGGTAGTTACATAAGATATCTTGTAACTTTCCTCTCGCACTGTCCATGTTTGTCTGAGCAAGCGTATTCAATTCTTCCCACGCATAAATTATATTATATCCATCCACCAAAAGATACTCCTCTAAAACCTCAGCCTTCTTATATGTTCGTACAACTGGTGAAGCATTACTATCTGCCTTCTTACTGGAATTACCTTTATAATAGTTGACCCTCGCCCCACTATTTGCATAGAAAGTACGATTAAGAATTTGATCTATCTCATCCGTATCAATCCATTGCTCTTGATAGGATGTCTGTACCATAAGTTCCTTATCTGCATTGCCTGAATTCTTTCTTAATGCATCTAGATAACTTTCCACATGCATATAATCTTTTACTTGATCCCAGCTTACAACAAATCCTGCTCCATGTGAACAGAATACAGAACCCGTTGGATTCTCTAGATCTTTCTCTGCATCATAACCGAATGCTTCAATGATCTCGCTTTCATTGTGGCATGGCTCATATCCTTTTAGGTCACAATACAGCCTCCCATGTCCACCTGTATAAGCAATCACTTCCCTTTGATAATCACGCATTGTAACAACAGGCACACTACCTACTAGGGTTGCCATACCTTCCTTTGTTTCTGTTATCTCAAATGTTCCATACATCTTCTCAATATCGGTCATGGCCCTACCGATTACTTTCTCTGGAACTTCTAACTGGAATTCATAATATGGCTCTAATAATATCGAATTAGCTTGTTTTAACCCCTGTCTAACCGCGCGGTACGTTGCTTGTCTGAAATCGCCACCTTCTGTATGTTTTTGATGGGCTCGACCTCCCACTAAGGTAATCTTCATATCTGTAATACCTGACCCCGTCAATACACCTAGGTGTTCCTTTTCCTCTAGATGGGTTAGTACAAGACGCTGCCAATTTCGGTCCAAATCATCTTCACTACAATTTACTCCAAACTGTAGTCCAGATCCTGGTTCACCTGGTTCTAAGAGAAGGTGCACTTCTGCATAATGTTTTAACGGTTCAAAATGTCCAACCCCCTCCACAACATCTGTTATGGTTTCCTTATAAACGATATTACCTGTTCCAAATCCTACTTGCACTCCAAATCGTTCTGCAATTAAACTACGTAATATCTCAATCTGTACCTCACCCATAATCCCTGCTTGAATCTCTTGTAGATTCTCATCCCAGACAATATGAAGTTCTGGTTCCTCCTCTTCAAGTTGACGTAATTTCGGTAACATTAAACTGGCATCGCAGCCCTCTGGCAACCTAACTTGATAGGTTAATACGGGTGCTAGAATCGGTGCCATAGACGCCTCTTCCACACCAAGCCCTTCTCCCGGATGTGTATCCGTTAGTCCCGTTACTGCACAGATTGTACCTGCATTAACTTCAGCCACCGCTTCATACTTCACTCCAGAATAGATACGAATCTGATTCACCTTTTCTTGTTTACTAGTTAATACATCTTTTACTTTCAGACAACCACCAGTAACTTTCATATACGTAAGTCGATTGCCTTGTTCATCTCTTGCAATTTTATAAATCTTTGCTCCAAATTCTGTCGGATAGATTGGAGCTAAAGTAAATTTCTCAAGTCCAGTCATTAATTCTTCCACACCCTCAAGCTTTAGGGCAGCACCAAAGAAACAAGGGAATATCTTTCTCTTTTGGATCATTTCCCTTATCTTCTCTAATGCGATACTTCCAGATTCCATATATTGTTCTAACAATGTTTCATCACACATTGCTATATTCTCATAGAATTCCTCTGACCCCGTATCTCCAAACTCAATACAGCCATCATCTAACACATGTCTTAATTCTTCGATTACTATTCCCTTATTCGTTCCCGCTTGATCCATCTTATTCACAAAAAGAAACACAGGAACCTTATATTTGTCTAATAATTTCCACAAGGTTCTTGTATGACCTTGGACCCCATCTGCACCGCTGATTACTAGGATTGCATAATCAAGTACTTGAAGCGTTCTCTCCATCTCTGCGGAGAAATCCACATGCCCTGGAGTATCAAGTAGTGTGATTTTGCTCTCTTTCAGGTTGAATACCGCTTGCTTTGAAAAGATTGTGATTCCCCTTGCCCTTTCTAGGGTAAATGTATCCAAGAAAGCATCACCATTATCCACCCGTCCAAGTTTTCGTATGCTTCCACTCATATACAACATGCTCTCTGATAAAGTTGTCTTACCAGCGTCAACATGTGCTAAAATTCCTATTGTTAATTTCTTCATCTATATTCTCACTTCTTCTTTTATAAACCGACATACCATCTAACTACCTATTGGGGTCTGTCGACCTTTCCGATATCGTAATTTTATTATTTATTACTCAAACTTCGTACATAAAAAACTTCAATTAGAGTGGGTAATTGCAATATTCATAAGAAAAACTATCTGAACACGTCAGCACCTGATTTCGCAACGCGAAATCTTAGTACTGCTACGTGTGAAAGCTAAGCGAGAGCGGGTTTTTCGTTGAATATGGCAGTTAACTACTCTTCGCAATCTTCATGTACGAAGTTTGAGTTTATTATTACTTTCTATTCTATCATAAACTGCTTCGGAAACCAAGAATTGAGTATATGAAATGATTGGATTCGGCATCAAAAGGTCTTAGACAACGTCGGAGGCGTGCTTCATTATATGTAATTAATTATGTAGATAGCAATCAAAGAATTGTAAGATTGACGAATTCAGCTTTCTTACAGTTTTATCAACATTATGAGTTATATCTTGGCCGAATACCAAGGTAAGAGGTGGGCATGAATACGCCAAATCTGTTAGTGTCATATGCCCAGCGCCTTTTATATAGATATGTTCTTCAACGACTCTATCATCCGTTAACATCGTATAATTTTCTTCGTATTGAGTCCATTTGCTAAGATTCTTCCACGAACTATCGGTATATACATTCAATACTGGAACTGGATATGGCTCCTCCTTCCATAGGAAAGTATTGTCTTTCACACCAATAATATCACACATGTAAGGCGCTTCTAGGACAACTACGGCTTTAACATCATCTCTCATACGTCCTACCCCTGCTGCTGCAGAACCTCCCATAGAGTGCCCCATTACACCGATTGCTGATGGATCAACTAGTTGATATACATATTCACCTTCATCTATCTTTGCATTGGATACAATTGTATCAATGACAAAATTCATATCTCCTGTACGTACAGACATCCATTTTTGATAGTATTCATAACTTTGTTCTTTATTCTTCTTAGCGTTCTCCTTCATTGTTTCGGAACGAAATGCGGAAGACATTGGTATCTTCTTTCCCTTCTTATCTTTCGTTTCAAAACATTGATACGTATGGTCGATAGAGCATACCACATATCCATGGCTTGCTAATTCCTCATATAATGCCACATTGCTTTCTTTCACCCCAAACGTACCATGAGAGAACACAATCAAAGGTGATTCACCATAATTCTCTTTTTCCATTTCTTCTGGATACCAAAACTTCACGTTAAGCCAACGATTCTCCTTTTGATTCGAATACGTTTCTAATCGGTTTTTATCTGTATAGGTTGCAGTGAAGGTTCCCACTACATATTGTCCAGTAGGTTTTGGTAACTCATATTTTGGAAAAAGCATAAGAATAACTGTAGCTACAAGTAACGCTACCCCTCCCAATATACAACAGTATCCTGCTGGTGTATGATTTGACTTATTAGATATGCAAAACACAATGAATATTATTTCTAGTAAACAGCTAATTCCTAAGATTATTGTTCTCACTATCTAGCTCTCCATTCATTCTATAAATTTTATTAACTAGAACAAGTATACAATATTTTTCTATAATTTAACAGAAAAAAAAGACCTAGATAGAACCTAGATTGATTCTATTAAGGTCTTATCAAATTATTATATATTATTTTAACTGAAACCGATTAACCAATTCCGTCATAGATATTGCCTGTGCCGACAATTCTTCACTGGTAGCTGATGTCTCCCCAGCAGTTGCAGAATTTGATTGAATTACTTCAGAAATCAGCTTGATTCTTGTTTTCGTTTGTTTCATGGAATCCGCTTGTTTCATAGAGATGACACTTAATTCCTTAGAAGTTTCTTCAATTACCTTTATTCCTGTAACCACGGAATGAATAGACATTGCTACTTTCTTAGCAACCAAATTTCCTTCTTTAATTTCTTGAATTGACCCTTCAATTAACTTTCTAGTAACAACTGCGGACTGGGCACACTGCTCTGCTAATCTTCGTATCTGCTGTGCAACAACTGCAAAAGCTTTTCCTTCTTCTCCTGCTCTTGCCGCCTCAATTGCTGCATTCAATGAAAGTAAATTCGTTTCTTCTGCGATATCTTCAATTTCTGAAATAATATTCTCAATCTTGTGAGAAGTTCCATCAATTCGCTCCATCGCCTTAACCATGGATTCCATTTCTAGACGACTATGATCTGCTTCCTTTGCATACTGCTTTGCCTGATTATAAGAAAGTTCTACATTATTTGCAGTCTTCTGAACTCCTTCTGATAGATCCGCTATGGATACTTCAATTTCCTCCACAGACTTCGCTTGGTTTGATGCACCTACTGACAGACTTAAGGCGGCATCTGCTAAATTTCCTGAACCAGACGACACCTGGTTTGCTGCATCATCAATAAGATGTAGAGTTTCATTCATTTGAACATTTAATTGACTCATCGCTTCCTTCAGAGTTATAAAACTCCCCACATAGCATTCTTCCATCGTTGAATGCCCTGCATAATTTCCATTTGCCATCTCTCCAAGCAATTGCTCTGCATCTTTGATAATAAGATTTAGATTCATGGCCATACTCTTTGCCTCTTCTACGATTTCTGCTACTTCATCTTTTGAATCTACTTCTGGGAATGGTGAAGATAAATCCCCTCCTGCAAATGTTTTTAAGCGTTCTGATAATTCTCCTAAAGGTTTTGCTATACCCGCTGCAATGCGATCTCCCGACTTAACAGCAATTACAAACGATATTAAAATGACTATTATAATAACTATTATAAGAACAATCTTTAATATCTCTAATTTCACCTCTAATTCATTACCACGTTCTATATATATATCCATGAATTCTGACATATCCGTACGTACTTGTTCATATATAGGATCTAGTTCCTCTACAGCTCTCTTTTGTGCCTCTATGCTTCTAGATTCATCTGATGAATTCCCAAGCTTTAGTATGTCATACTCCGTAACCCAGTAGTTTGTAAGTTCCTTTTTAATTCTTTCATAAAGGATTGTTTCTTCATCCGTAGTTAAGATTTCTTCTAGCTCCTTTATATATGTATTAAAAATTTCTTTATTCTTATCATGAGTAGCTAATGCTTCTGCAACAACATCTTTATCTGTATAACCAATAATGGAACGAGTAGCACTTCTACAATCTGCAAAAGTGATTAAAGCTTTTCCTATATCACCTTGTGAAAAGCCATAATTTTTTAATGCATATGCATATTGATTTGCTATTAATATCATTGCTATACACCCTAATATACCTGCAATGCTTGTAATTGCTGAAATCAAGATATAAGAACTTGTAAGCCGCTTTTTTATCCTCATCTTCTTAAACATAATTGTAAGCATGCTCCTTTCCCCCTTAAGCTCTCCTCTTACATTCAAAAGGATAACCGTTAAAATCCTTGACTAATACTTAAGTCTTTAATTTTGGTTATCCTTAGATGTTTTTCTCTATTTAGTTTATATATTTTAGTAAACTCTTATCCTATGTTTTTCTTATGTTTAATTCTATAAGTTATCTTTATCCTCTGAAAGTTTTTCAGTACTTATCTCTTCTTCACATGTTTCAACTACAGGGGAACTTTTCATCTCTTTTGCTTGTTTTACTATTGAATAAAAACCATAGCCGATTGCTCCAACTCCAATTGCACCAAATGCTATAATAAAGATCATCAAAAACGTATATTCATTTCCAGCACTATTTAATCGGTTTTTAAACATACTAACTGCTAAGAATATCAGATATACTCCTGCCATAGAATAAATAGCAATTCTTCTTTTATCCTTCATGATACATTCCCCCATTCTTTCAATTACTGTTATTATTTTCGTACTAGATACTTTCTCATGTCAATTGCACAAGCAATTAGGATAATCAAACCTTTGATAATATATTGTGTGTTTTGGTTGATTGATAGGAAATTCAATGCAACGAAGATAATACGAAGTAAGAATACTCCTAATACAACACCTCGAATCTTACCAGTACCACCTACGAAGGAAACACCACCAATAACACAGGCTGCAATGGCATCACATTCATAGTTAAGTCCAGTGTTAGCTTGGTTTGAGCCTATACGAGCAGACTCAATAAATCCTGTAATACCATACATACAACCAGCAAGTGTGTGTACCATAATTGTTGTTTTCATTACATTTACACCAGATACATTAGCCGCTTCTGCATTCGATCCAACAGCAAACATATTCTTACCGAACGTAGTCTTGTTCCAGATGAACCACATTATAATGACAACAATACATGCATACCATACATAATTAGGAATTGGAACACCAAACAAGGAAACAATACTACCTGTTACAAATGTTTTGAATGATTTATCTAACCCAGAAATAGGCTGACCATTATTACCATTAAGCATGATGTACATTAATAGTATACCATATACAATTAACTGTGTTGCTAATGTTACGATAAATGGATGCAGTTGGAATTTTGCAACAAAGAAACCATTGAACCAACCGATAATACCACCTACTATAACGACTATAATAATAACTAAAGGAATTGACACATAAGCTGGTAAATCAGGTAAACCGGGGAACATCTTCGTTGCATAGGTTGCAGATTGCAGCAACGAAGCGGAGATACATGCTGTCAAGCCAACAATACGACCCGCCGATAAGTCAGTACCCGTTAATACGATACAACCTGCAATACCACATGCAATCGGAATGTTCGCTGCTGATAACGATACAATATTAACAATTGAGTTTACTGTTAAGAAACGTTGATTTTGCGTGAATGTATAAATTACAGCAATAAAAAGGAGGATATATAACGCATTGTTGATTAAAGCCTCCTTCCAGAAACGGAATTTATCTTTCTTGTCCAGTTCCTTATAATTAACATAGCCCTGTTTTATATTGGATACCATATTCATTTTTACACCCATGCATATCACAATTTTTCTTGTGATACTGCTAAAATAAATAGGTTGAAAGAAAGCAATGCATGGCTCCTTTCATAAGATTTTTTAATCTTTCAACCCGTTTCTTCTTATACATACTTAGCTGCTAGAGTCATAATTTCTTCTTGAGTTGTATCAGTAGCATCGACTTCGCCAGCCAATCGTCCACCTGACATAACAAGAATTCTATCACACACACCAAGGAGCTCTGGCATTTCTGACGAAACCATGATAACAATTTTTCCTCTATTAGCCAAATCTAATATCAATTGATAAATCTCATATTTGGCACCAACATCAATGCCACGAGTAGGCTCATCTAATAATAATACCTCTGGATCTGTTAACAACCATCTTCCTAAGATAACCTTTTGTTGGTTACCTCCTGATAGAGTCTTAATCTTCGTTTCTTGACGTGGCGTCTTCGTACGCATAGCATCAATCGACCACTGTGTATCTTTCATCATTGATTTCTCACTCAGATATAGATGATGTTTCTTATGCTTTTTCAAGCTAGATATAACAGTATTCTCTCTGATACTTAGAATTCCGAAGATGCCAGTTGAACGTCTTTCTTCTGTTAACATTGCAAATCCATTCTTTATGGCTTCTCTTGAGTTTCTATTAAGTACTTCTTTTCCGTCCAATTTAATGGTTCCTGACTTCCTAGTTGCGATACCGAATATATTCTCAAGGCACTCTGTACGACCACTTCCATCAAGACCTGCTAACCCAATGATTTCACCTTTTCTTACAGAGAAGGATACATCGTTTAACAGCGAATACTGTCCTGTTAGATTTTTTACCTCGAGTGCGATTTCACCAGGTTCATTTGTCTTTGGTGGGAATTGATTATTCAGTTCTCTACCAACCATAAGCCTAATAATTTCATCGATTGTAAGATCCTTAGCGGGTTTTGTTGCTACATATGTTCCATCACGCATAATCGTTACTTCATCGGAAATTTTCAATATTTCCGCCATCTTATGAGATATGTAGATAATTCCACAACCTTTGTCACGTAACATATTTATAATCTGAAATAAATGTTCTACCTCTTCTTCTGTTAGTGAGGAAGTTGGTTCATCAAATACAATTATTTTCGAATTAAATGAAACAGCCTTTGCTATCTCTACCATTTGTCGTTGTGATACCGGCATAGTACTCATGATTTTCCTTGGATCAACATCGATTCCAAGCTCTTCAAATATCTTCTTTGTATCATTGTAGATTTTTCTCTCATCTACCATTAATCCAGCTCGCTTAGGGTAACGTCCTAACCAGATATTATCCATTACATTACGTTTTAGTGCCTGATTTAATTCTTGGTGTACCATAGCTACACCATTTTCCAAAGCTTCCTTTGAATTCTTAAAGTTAATTTCCTTACCTTCGAGTTCGATAGTTCCACTATCTTTCCCATAAATTCCGAATAAACATTTCATTAATGTAGATTTTCCTGCTCCATTTTCTCCCATTAACGCATGAACGGTTCCTCTTTTCACTGTTAACGAAACAGTATCCAAGGCTTTGACACCCGGGAACGTCTTACAGATGTCTGTCATTTGCAACAATACGTCCTTCTCCATGGTCTGTCCTCCCATCTTTTCACCTCTTAACTACCAAATAGGAAGAGAAGGCGACCACCACCTTCTGATGGCCGCCCTATCTTATAAGTTGATTGATACCTAACTATCTATCGAATCAGCTCTTTACTTATTCTCCAGTATACGTTGCATATGGAATGTAAATCTTGTTACTAACATTTGCTGAGATGTTATAAGAATCTGTTCCATCCATTACGTTCTTACCACCAGCTGCATTTTGAGTTAAGAATGCGATACAGTCTGCCATACCTTCTGCATCTTGTTTAATTGTACCAGTCATCTTACCATCTGCGATTAATTGTTTTGCTGCATCTGTAGCATCTACTCCGAATACAGGAATTGTTTTACTACTTCCGTCACCAAGATTATATCCTTTAACATTTAAAGCAGAGATTGCTCCTTCTGCCATACCGTCGTTGTTACAGATAACAAGTTCAATCATATTACTATTTTCTTCATTAAATTGAGAAAGATTTGTTGTCATATAGTTGTTTGCTGCTGTTGCACTCCATGTACCATCTTGGTCAACTTGGTAGCGATCAGAGTTTGAAGAATCAAAATATTCCAATTCTGGGAGATTATTTTCCTTTAATACTGCATTCGCATCTTCTACACCATATTGTGTACGATAGATTGCTTCTACGTTACCGAGTTGTCCCATGAACATTGCATAGCTAATTTTTCCGTCACCATTTAAGTCAATTGAATCAAAGTTTTTAACAACATATTCACCAATCATAGTTCCTTGCATATGACCAGCTTCTGGAGCATCTGTTCCTACAAAGGCACATTTGTCATAGCTTCCAAGTACCGTTCCTTCTTCTGCATCACCTTCAACTGCACGGTTAAAGAAGATAATTGGTATACCTGCTGCTGATGCTTTATCTACAATTGCTTGCGATGCATCAACGGATCCTGACGTAACAATGTTTACAATAAGTAATGTAGCTCCAGTACTGATTGCTGTATCGATTTGTTCATTCTGTGTTGTTTGGTTACTGTTTGAATCGTAATCCTGATATGTAACACCTATGGAATCAAGTTGTTTGTCAAGTGCAGTACGAACGGAAGCAATGTAAGTATCTGAATATGTATAATAGAAAACTGCAACGTTAGCATCTGACAAGTCTGCTTTATCACCTGCTGCATCTACTACATTCTCTGCTTCATTATCTGCTTTTGATGAATCTGTACTTGTTTCCTTGGATGAATTGTCTTTTGGAGTATTGTTTTTAGAACTACTACAACCAGTAAATAATGTAACCGCCATTGTAAGACATAACATTGTTGCTAAAAATCTCTTTTTCATATTAATCACCATAACCTTTCTAAAGTATGGCGACTTTGTGCAAGTCAACTTGTTGACTTTGGTCACCAAATCGCCGTGTGAAAGATTTATCTTTCACACTAACCTCCTCTTTGTTAGCACATATTGTACTACAATCCTAAAAGAAAATGTAACTGATCAGTTATTATCTTTGTACTGTAAGGATATCATTTTACAGCTTTTAACTCCATGTGATTATGTACTATGAATGTATGAAATTTTACTATCTTTTGTCTACTTTAA
The DNA here is from genome assembly GCA_018372435.1 of Clostridiales bacterium. Lineage (GTDB taxonomy): Bacteria > Bacillota > Clostridia > Lachnospirales > Lachnospiraceae > Anaerosporobacter. The sequence continues at coordinate 19,572 of JAHAJA010000029.1, forward strand.
CTAATTCATATACATATAGTGTAATAAAACATACAAAAAGAGCGTAAATCTATCGATTTTACGCTCTTTTTTCGTAATATGTAACATATCTAATCAAAAGGGAATAGAATTCTTTGACACTCTTCATCAAACATATTATCCCTAGTGATCAGCTGTGTCGATGTGTCTATTCGTGTTTGCTTTGGCGATTGATTATTAATTAGCTTATATGCACATTCTACACCTAAGTATCCCATCGCATAAGGGTTCTGCACGAGTAATGCATCTACTACACCCTTTTCTAGCATCTCTACGGATACAATATTACTATCGAATGCAATAACCATTGTTTCGTCCGCCAAGTTCTCTTCTTCAATTGCATATCCAACACCAAGACTTGTCCATTCATTAAAGGTTACGATAACATTAATCTGCGGATGTTGACGTACCATCCACTCGGTTTCATTCTTGGCATCTTCAGACGTTGATAATACATTCCTTGAATCAATTATGGTAACTCTTGAATCCTCTTCTACTGCATCTCGAAATCCTTGTTCCCTCTCTTGACCATTGGCTGAGTTCTTATCAAAATTAACAATTCCTACGTAAATCGCTTTTTCTGTACTTTCAAGCACTTTATCCCCTGCTTTTTTTCCTGCTAAGTAATTATCCGTACTGATTCGACAACTTACCCTATCACTATTCACATCACTGTCAATAACAACAACCTTAAGCCCTTGGCTTACTGCATAGTTAATTGCTTCTGCGCTGGCATTATAATCAACTGCCGAAAACACAATTGCATCTACTCCGTTTTTCACTGCTTTATTAATTAATTCATTCTGCTTCTCATAATCTTCCTCATTATCTGGACCTTCGAAGGTGATTCCTAGATTATACTCTGTACTTGCTGCATTCGCTCCAGAGAATACAGACTTCCAAAACTGAGAAGTTGTAGATTTCGTAATAACAGCAATCTTTTGTTTATTAATATCAACAACAGCTTTACCATTCGAACTAAGTGAATTCCATATGAAGATACATCCACCAATACAGATTATAAGAAATAGGATTGCAAACACTACATATAAGAATTTCCTTAGTATTCGTTTTTCACTATTTTGTACCATATCTGTCCTCCTGTATCTTAGGTATCAAAATAGAAATCTCTGTACCCACATCCAGTTCACTCTTTATCGTGACTCCATATTGATCCCCAAAGTAAATCTTAATTCGATCATTCACATTCTTAATACCAATTCCTGTTTTGTCACTGGTTTCTCTTTGCAGTATCTCATTACATTGTTCATTTGTCATTCCTACACCATTATCAATTACTCGAAGCACAATATCCTCTTCTTGCCCGCTTACATCTATGGTTATGATTCCTTTATCCACCATATCAAGACCATGATAGATAGCATTTTCAATAATGGGTTGCAGAGTTATCTTATTACATAAGTAAGATAAACATTCTTCATCGACGTTAAAATCGTAGCTAAATTGGCTCTTATACCGATACTTTTGAATCTTCAAATAACTTTCTGCATGCTGAAGTTCTTTTTCTAACGTAATTAGTTCATGCCCTTTACTTATACTAATCCGAAATAACTTCGCCAAAGAACTTACCATCTCGACCGCTTCCTCGGAACGATGTTCCTCACACATCCACGCAATAGAATCTAACGTATTATACAGAAAATGTGGATTAATCTGGGATTGTAATGCATTCAATTCTGTCTTACGAAGACTGATTTCTTCTTGTCTAACTTTTTCCATAAGACTTTGAATCTGTACAACCATATGCTCAAAAGAATCTGACAGAGCCGCGATTTCCCTAGTTCCATTAATGTGAGTATATTTAAAGTTTTCAGCATCACTCTCAAAACCGCTCATTGCTTTAGCAAGACGATTAGCAGGTCTTGATATTAATCTAGAGATGAACAATCCAATTACAAATGCCACAATTAGGACAACCACAAGTAACACAGCAACTATTTGAATCATGTTCGTTACTTTACTTGTAATTAGCTCGTCCACATAACTCACACCTACGACTCTCCAATCACAATTTTCAACCGTATACATTGTATACATTACATTGGATTTGGTATAATGACCATCTTCTAGGTTTGCTAATTCCTTCGTATTCTCTTCCTTCAAACCAGAATAGATTAATTGTTGTTGTGGATGATAGACTATGTTTCCACTCCCATCCATAATAAAGCAGTACCCATGTTGACCAATACCTACATCATCAATATAGTTTGCAATATTAGAGAAACGAATATCCATTGTTATCTGCATCCTCTCCCCTTTAGGATTATCCATTACGTGTGATATGGTAACAACCCATGGATAATATCCTTCAAGAAGGGAATTCACATGCGGAGTGGATATGTTTAATATCTTTTTACTCTCTATAATCTTATTATACGATAGATTTCTAATAGTCTTATCCTTTAATTTGAAGTCACCTGACCAACAATTCATTAGATTACCATTCGTATCATAAACAACCACAGATACTACATCGGTATGAATCTTCAACAAATTCGTGAAGAAATCATTCTTTGTCTTTTCTTCCACACTGATATTATCTCGTATGCTTTCCATAATTTCACCGATATCTTCTGTGTAGTTTGTAATTGTGTTCTGAACTTGTACGATTGCTTGTTCACTGCTAGTAATTGCACTCTGCTCCATAGATACTTGGTAAATCTTAATTAAGGTTGCTAACACAATTACTACAGCAATTAGAATAATTCCTATCACTAACGTAGTCATAATTGTAGATAAAGAGACTTTGTTTAAGGGAAGTCTAGGATCAAGCCTCTTTTTCTTATTTATCTTATTGTTATTATGTTTCTTCATTGTTTCTCCTACACATAATAGGTGATTCCCCAGTATATTTTTTAAAACAATAACTAAAATAATGTTGATCACTGTAACCGCATTTTTCCGAAATCTCTCTAATCTTCATAGAGGAACATAGGATTAAATCCTTTGCAATCTCAATTCTTTTCTTCGTTAGTAACTCAATAAATGTACTATCTGTATATTTCTTAATCAATGCACTTAAATAATTGGGACTTACGGCAATCTCATTACTTATAGAGACCAAGGATAAATCAGTATCCATGTATTGTCTCTCTATTAATTCAAGAGCTTTTTCACAGATTATCTTACTACTCTTTTTTCTCTGTTCTGCTATTAAGTCCCTTGCGGCTAAGCAAAAATCGATATAACGCTTACGTATCTGCGAAGAGTCAGCCATAAACATCTGGTTCAAAAAAGAGATATGCTTCTCAAGCTCCGTTACCGCATCTTCTTCTGCTACTGCGTAAACAATACGAATTACTTCCGATATCAGTTGTGTCATCATAAAATTGGCTACCACCTGTGATATACATCGCTTATCCATTGTATCAAAAAAAGCATTCAGATAATTCTCTAACTCTTGTTTCGAGCCTCCTCGAATTAGATCTTCAACTTCACTTATAGAGTCCTGAATCTTCTCTAAATCAAAGTCTTCTGTTCTCTCTACATCCGATATGAAATATACACTTGTTCCACTTCTTCTAGAATATCCAATCGCATTCATCGCCTCAATATAGGCTTCATGGGCACCAATTATTTGTTTTACCGGTCTACTAATTCCTATAGAACAAGATAATTTCATAATACGTTTTACATTCTGTGCGATCTCTTCTACCGCAATATGTAGATACTTATCAAAATCCGATAACGTGGCCATTAATAGAGATACCACTTTGCCTTCTGTATAAAAACTAACATGCTTTATGTACTTACGTAAGATACTATCAATTGCATTCACACTTGCTCTAGTAGTACAATTATTGTCCTCTAAATCCAATATACTAGTAACTACTACGGTATAATGCAACTCACTATTCTCTTCTTTTAATAAACCGTAGGAAACTGCTTCCTTCATAATTTGTTCGTTCTTACTTTCCTTGTTTCTCTCTTGATATCCATCTAGAATTAATGACATAAGGAAGCTAGAGCCTTCTACTTGTTCAGAGTTTTGTGATGCAAATTCGCTGAATTTATCATCAATCTTACTTTTAATTCTCTTTAACTCTTCTGTTAGTCCTGCTGATGTTATTGGTTTTAGCATATAACTCACAATATTATATTGTATTGCTTGTTGTGCATAGCTAAAGTCATCATACCCACTGATGAATGCAATTTGCATGGCTGGTCTAATCTCTCTTACCTGTCTTGCAAGTTCAATACCTGATATAAAAGGCATTCGAATATCGGTTAATAACAAATCTGGTTCTAGTTTCTCAACTAGTTCTAGTGCTTCTGCTCCGTTTTCTGCTTCCCCAATAACAGAAAATCCAAGGCTTTCAAAGTCAACCTTGCGGATTAGCGCACGACGTAATTCTTCTTCATCATCTGCTACTACAACTGTATACATACCATTCTCCTTTGGTTTACATTATTGTATATAGGATTCGTGTATCAAAAAGCAACACTTGTATAGTAATATAATAATACGTTAGACCTAAACCGTAAATAGAAATATACGTATTATAGTAAAAAGGTTCCTTTTTGTCAGATCTTCACTAACAAAAAAGGAACCTTCATTTTCTATTACCCTACATCACTTTTCTCACTGGCAAAGCCTATGAACATTATAGATTATAGTAATTCTTTTATTTTCGCTTCAACATTTTTCATGTCTTCTGTTGGCTCAAATCGTTCTACAACATTTCCGCTGCGGTCTACCAAAAACTTAGTAAAATTCCATTTGATATCTGGCTCATTCTTGAAGTTAGGATTCGCTTCTCCCAATAGATTTTCTAACACTGATGTTAATTTATGCGCTGGATCGAATCCAGCGAATCCTTTTTGCTCTACAAGATGTTTGTATAATGGAGTAGCGTTTTCGCCGTTTACTTCTATTTTTGAAAATTGAGAATATTTAACACCATAATTTAACGTACAAAATTGTTTGATATCTTCGTCTGTACCAGGGGCTTGATTTCCGAATTGATTGCATGGGAAATCAAGAATTTCAAATCCTTTATCCGCATATTCATCATATAATCTTTGTAATTCCTCATATTGTGGAGTAAATCCGCATTCTGTTGCAGTGTTAACAATCAATAACACTTTGCCTTCATAGTCTTTAAGAGAAACCTCAGTTCCATCTTTTTTCTTAACTGTAAAATCATAAATTGTCATAATCTTTCTTCCTTTCTTTGATTTATTAATTTAAAACGAGCCTATGCACATTTTATATAATATACATAAGCCCATTTTATATGCGATATTTTACTTTTCATTCATTGCCATAAATCTTTTGATTATCGGCACATACCCATATGTATAGCCTAATGCATAATATATTTCCATGTAAAAAGATTTCCTATTACTTTATGAAAGTTAATTATCCTTTAACACTTTATATAACAACTCATATAACTTCAAAACTTCTTCTTTACTCAAATCGATACATCTTCCTACCTTGCTAGGAATATCCACTGCTTCTTCCCTTAACTGTTTTCCTTGACTTGTTAAAGTTACATCCAGATTTCTCTCATCTTCTTTTGACCTAGAACGAGACACATACCCCTTGGCTTCTAACTTCTTAAGTACAGGTGTTAGAGTACCAGAATCAAGATATAGACATTCTCCTAGTTCTTTTACTGTAATTTTACTCTTTTCCCACATCACTAGCATTACAATATACTGTGTATAAGTTAAATCTATTTCATCAAGAAATGGTTTATAACGTCTTACTACTTCTTTTGAGCACGCATATAATGGAAAGCATAGTTGATTTTCAAGTTTTAGAATATCATACTTATTACTCATTCAAAACCCTCTTTTCTTTTCATTGTTTACAATTTAATTTACCATACCTTCTGCTCAATTTCAATTCCTTATTGTTGTAATGTTTTCTACAATGCAACTAACAACTCCCGAACCTTATATTCAACATCTCCCATGTCTTCCGTCGGTTCAAATCGCTCAATTACGTTACCTTCACCATCAACTAGGAATTTAGTAAAGTTCCATTTAATATCAGGCTCATTCCTATAATTAGGATTCGACTGTTTCATAAAATCTTCGAAGGCAACCGCCTGCTTATTATCTCTATTGAAGCCTTTGAAGCCCTGTTCCTTTACAAGATATTGATAGAGAGGTATCGCATGTTCACCCTTAACATCTATCTTAGAAAACTGTGGAAACTTGATACCAAACCTTGCGTCACAAAAAGTAATTATTTCCTCGTCGGTACCCGGTGCTTGATTTCCAAACTGGTTACATGGGAAATCTAATATTACAAATCCAGCATGAGCATACTTCTCAAACATATCTTGTAATTCATCATATTGAGGGGTAAATCCACATTCTGTTGCTGTATTAACGATTAACAATACATTTCCCTTATACTTTTCTAAAGAAACTTCCGTTCCATCCTTTGCTATTACCTTAAAATCATAAATATTCAACTAAATCACCTTTCTTCCCAAAAATCACATTGCTTATAGTAGTTTACTGATATATTCTTCAATCTTTTTGGGTTCAACTGTTGGCGCAAACCGTTCAACCACATTACCTTCTCTATCAATTAAAAACTTAGTAAAATTCCATTTAATTTTATTCCCCATAATACCATTTTTTTGTTTCTTAAGATACGTATACAAAGGCTCTTCATTATTTCCATTGACATCCACTTTATTAAACTGTTGAAATGTTATTCCATATCGCATAGTACAAAATGATGCAATCTCATCATTGTCACCAGGTGCTTGATGACCAAATTGATTACATGGAAAATCTAATATCTCAAAACCTTTATCCTTATATTTATCATATAGATCTTGTAAACCATTATATTGTGGGGTAAATCCACATCCTGTTGCCGTATTAACAATTAATAAAACTTTACCTTCATACTGTTTCATATCTAGTAAATTTCCTTTATTATCTTCGACTTTATAATCGTATAACTCCATAAGATTCTCCTTTTCTATTTGGTTTTTATAAATTTAATTTTACACAATTAAATTTTACTTGTCAATAATATTTTTATATTAATACAAAAACAAGGCTTATGTACGTATAACAGCTGTACATAAACCTTGTTTTCATAATTAATTATTACATATAACACGATGCTATATTACTCTTTATTCTACCTAATCCATTCCTACTTATCAGAGCTTGCTCGTTTTGCTTACTTTCTTACAACACTGATTCTTTCACCAATGTGATTTCCCTTTGTAACCTCATCCACCATTGCAACTGCGTAATCAGCATAACTGATAATACTCTCTCCCTTACTGTTTAAGGTAAGTTCTTCTCCTGCAAGGATATATTCCCCTGTCTTTTCTCCATCTGCTTGAAAATCTCCAGCAGGACTTAAGAATGTCCATTTTACATCCGATCTAAGACGAAGTTCTTCCAATGCCTTTCCCTGAGCCATAGCCAACGGTTTAAACATCTCAGGGAAGTCTGGTGTCTCCATTACCTGCATTGTATGTTCAGAATTAACATAAAGACTTCCTGCACCACCTACTACCAGAAGACGAGTCTCCTTTCCTGATAGTATATCACAAAGATGCTTCAATGAAGTACTATGCTGTGGTAGTGTTTCTGGTGTCCATGCGCCAAATGCATCCACTACTGCATCAAACTGCACTAAATCAGCTGTTGTCAAATCATAGAGATCCTTATTAATGACCTTATTTGCCACTGACTTGTTTTCACTTCTTACGATTGCTGTTACATCAATTCCCCTTTCTACCGCCTCTTTAACGATTAACTGTCCTGCTTTTCCATTTGCACCTACAACTGCTATTTTCATATTCATTACCTCCGATGTATGTTTTGCTGTAACTTTGATTATTGTAGTTCTTTCGTTGTAACTTTCAACATTACAACTAATATATCATCTTCTTGTTGTAATGTCAATAGTTACAACAAGAAAAAAATTAAAGGCATCTGGAATCCCTCCAAATGCCTTTTTGTATTGCCTTATTCAGTTAGCTCTTTGCTAAGTATCTTAAGGTATCGTTCATCACATCCTGTAATGTGATAGATGCCAGTTCTTTCTCCATAGCCGATTGTATCCTCTGCAATTTATCATCAAGAATGTGATGAATATTCCTACCGACAGGACAATCCGGATTCGGATTCTCATGAAAATGAAATAATTCTCCCTCTTCCACGCATTCCACCGCCTGATAGATGTCAAGGAATGTGATCTCATTAAGTGGCCTTGCAATAGATGCTCCTCCGCTACCACGCACAACATTCACAAGACCGGCTGCCTTCAACTGTGCCAACAGCTTTCTTATAATAACTGGGTTTATGTTCGTACTAGAAGCTAAGAAATCGCTGGTAATCTTATATTCTTTTTCAAAGGTATCTATACAAGCGAATATATGAATAGCAATTGTAAATCTGCTAGAAATCTGCATATGAAGTGTCCTCACTTTCGTTTTCCATACATTCTACTTCGTTTTTGATGTAATGTCAATTGTTACATCATCTATTTCATCAGGACTTGCCAGATCAATTGATCTTGGCAGTTAATACAAATGATTTCATATTTATATTTTTCCATTCCATAACCTTAAAACCCTCTTGTTCTAGCATAGGAATAATCTCTTTTTTCCCATAGATGTGATAATCCCCATTGTCAGAATATCTCAATGTCCAATTAAACAATCTAAGAATCCACCGAAATGGAGCTGTTGGATCACCTAAAATAAATATTCCATCATCGTTTAATACTCTCTTAATTTCACCTAAAACTATTAGGGGATTGGGATAATGGTGAAAAGACGCATTGCATATAACTACATCAAACATTTTATCTTTATAAGGTAATTGTTCTGCATCACCTACTTGAAAATCTGCTTTTTCTTTTAGATTGCTTCTTGCTTCCAAAATCATATTTTCTGATAAGTCAACACCAAATAATTGAGCATCTATTTTATCTAACAATAACGATATTACATTTCCATTCCCACATCCTAAATCTAAAATCCTGGATGGTTTATCATCCATTGATACTATTCTTTCTACAATCTCATGGTACATACAATTTACGTACTTTCCATCATGGCTATTATTATAGTCTTTAGCAATGTCATCAAAGTGACTTTTAGAGCTTTCTTTCACATTCGATAAATTATTCATAAAGCACCTCCAATATTGAATATATGTCATTGACATATATTCATTCAAAAACCATTATAATACCCTGGTAATACCCAGGGTTTAATAAATTAATTTACTAACTAAATCAGTTACTATACGTATCTTATCTTCCGTAGATAAAGAATCATCATTAATAATTGGCATCTGCCCGTGAAGAATAAAAAGTCCCATGCTCTTATAATTATCTACTCTGATTACCCTATTTGCTTTCAGTCTTTCTAGCATATCAATCATATGAGATTGTGTTACCTTCAACATCTGGTATTCCAATTGTTTATGAAACAGTTCATTTCCTATTCCATGAAAGAAATCATGATATCTTTCTCTTCCGTCTGTTTGCCTAAATCTTATAGCCAACTGCTTCATATATTCTTCTATAGAGTCATATTCAGCATCTAAGACCTGTATTATAGGTGCAGCACATTCACTGGCATATAATTCTAGCGCCGTATAATATAACTCTTCTTTTGATTTGAAATACCGGTAACATAAGCCAGATACCACATTCATCTCCTTTGCAATATCGGTCATCGTTGTAGCTTCGTATCCCTTTCTTGCAAAAAGTTTCATAGCAGTATCAATCATTTCTCGTTTTCTTTCCTCTGGTGGCTTTGAAACTCTCATTACTTCTCCTTTCTTCCATATTTTAGATAATATCATTTAAGTGATTTTTTGTAAATGACATTTATTCATTGGATTTACAAAACATCTAATTAAATGTAATTTATAAAGTAACTTTTTCATCTTTAATAACAAGTAAATTAACTAAAAATACAAATTTCGCTAGTGACATTTCGCTGTTTCATGTATAATGTACTTAACTTGACAACGCCAATTTGAACTCGCCTTCAGTAGCGTACATTGGTGAAACCTGGAGACAAGTAATAAATCGGTCTTTATAAGGAGATATTATTATGGTAAAAGCAAAAGTAATTGTCTTTGACTTATTCGAGACATTGGTTCATGATATTATATTTGATTTTACTTCTGGCTTATTGTATTTATATGAATATATTCTAATAGATGGTACTGATAAAGAAGGATTCTTAGATTATGCTAATACCTATTGGAAAAACCTTTATGACATAAGAAGTGAAGATCATTCTGAGCTACCATTCGAAGAAGAACTTTTAGATTTTCAAAAAAAATATGGTTTTAAAGTGAATTGGTCAATTGAAGAAATCCAGTATCATTGTGCACTTGCAATGAATTCTACCGAGTTATTCAATGACACTATCTCAACATTAGAAAAACTATATTCGTTAGGTATTCCTATTTATCTATTAAGTAACTGTATATTCAAAAAGAACGTTATGCAAAGATTTCTAAGACAATATGATTTGGATAAATATTTCGTTAATACATATTTTAGTGCAGATTATAAAGTGAAGAAACCTAACAAAGAATTTTTTCAAATTGTCTCAAAAGAAATAAGCAATAATAATGATACGGTTTCAAAAGAAGAAGTCTTCTTCGTTGGCGATAGTTTTGCTGCAGATGTTCTTGGGGCTAAGAATTTTGGTTTTACGCCTGTGTTCATCAATCGTAATCAAGTTGATGGAATTAATACAGAGAATTATTATGAAATCAATACTTTAAGTGAATTGTTTAATTTAATCTACTAAAATCTGATGATAGTATCAAATAGTTCATCTTCAACAGAAAAATCTTTCTACAAAACATAAAAAAGCTATGTAAACAAAAGTTCATCTTCGTTTACATAGCTATTTTTTATAGATTTATATTGGTTTTTATTTAAATTTATAACTATTATTGAGTACTATTAAAAAGCTCCGAAACCAGGATATATTGCTGCTGCTCCTAATTCTTCTTCAATACGTAAAAGTTGATTGTATTTGGCAACACGTTCACTTCTACTTGGTGCTCCAGTTTTAATCTGGCATGTATTAAGCGCTACTGCTAAATCAGCAATTGTAGTATCTTCTGTTTCACCAGAACGATGAGATGAAATTGCTGTATAACCAGCTTTATGTGCCATCTTAATTGCTTCTAGAGTTTCTGAGACAGAACCAATCTGATTTAATTTAATTAAGATTGAATTACTACATCCCATTGAGATTCCTTTTTGTAATCTTTCTGTATTAGTTACGAAAAGATCATCACCTACAAGTTGTATCTTATCTCCAAGTTCTTCAGTCATATGTTTCCAACCATCCCAATCTTCTTCATCAAGTCCGTCTTCAATAGAATAGATTGGATATTTCTCACACAATTTCTTCCAATGTTCAACTAATTCAGCAGAAGTAAACTTCTTACCGCTCTTTGGAAGTAAGTACTCACCTTTAGTTCCTGTCTTCCACTCACTAGATGCTGCATCCATTGCAAGTACGAAATCTTTGCCTGGTTCATATCCAGCAATCCTAACAGCTTCAAGAATAATTTCTATCGCCTCTTCATCACTTGCAAGATCTGGTGCATAACCACCTTCATCACCAACGCCAGTTGCAAGACCTTTGCTCTTTAATAATGCTCCTAATGCATGGAATACTTCAGTACACCAGCGTAAAGCTTCTTTAAAACTTGCTGCACCAGCTGGCATAATCATGAATTCTTGAACATCTACTGTATTAGCAGCATGTGCTCCACCATTAATAATATTCATCATTGGAACAGGAAGTCTATTACCATTTACTCCACCTAAGAAACGGTATAGAGGAATATCTAGTGAAATTGCAGCTGCTCTAGCACATGCAATTGATGTTGCAAGTATTGCATTCGCACCAAGTTTTGATTTATCTTTTGTACCATCTGCTTCGATCATAGCGCGGTCAATAGCATAAGTATCAGATGCATCCATACCACATAGTACATCATTTATAATACTATTAATATTCTCTACCGCTCTAGATACACCTTTTCCTCCAAAACGATTCTTATCTCCATCACGTAATTCTAATGCTTCAAATTCACCAGTAGATGCTCCACTAGGTGCTGCTCCTCTTCCAATTGTTCCATCTACCAAATATACTTCTGCTTCTACTGTAGGGTTCCCGCGGGAATCTATTATCTCTCTTCCAATTACTTTTTCAATCTCTAAATAATTCATAGTCTCACCTTTCTTTGAAGTTATCCTTCTACCTTGGTCCAATTTCAAAGTAGAAGGAGTTCAAATGATTTATTCAGTTAGTTCTATCTAACTTAGCTATATTCTACCACATTACCAGATTTTATTCAATATGAAAATAATAAAAATTATCATTATTATTTTCAACCTTTATAATGTATTATCCAAGAGCAACATCTAGAACCATCATAATCGCAAATCCTACTGCGAATCCCCATGTGCAGATATCTGTTTTCTCATCTTTTGATGCTTCTGGAAGCAATTCTTCGATTACAACATAGATCATAGCACCAGCGGCAAAGGATAAGAAATATGGTAATGCTGATGAAATCACATTTGACATTAATAATGTAATTACAGCAGCGATTGGTTCAACAACTCCAGATAACATTCCATAAGCAAATGATTTTCTCTTACTATTCCCTTCTGCTCTTAATGGGAGTGAAATAATAGCACCTTCTGGGAAATTCTGAATCGCGATACCTATTGATAACGCGAAGGCAGATGCCATTGTAACGCTTCCATTATCGCCTAAAAGACCTGCAAATATTACACCTACAGCCATACCTTCTGGGATATTATGAAGTGTCACTGCTAATACAAGCATAATAGTGTTACTTAATGTTGATTTTGGACCTTCGGGAGCCTTCTCATTCAAATGAAGATGGGGTATAATTTGATCCAATATAAACAGAAATGCTATTCCTATGAAAAAGCCCACAACTGCAGGAACAAAGGATAATTTCCCCATGTTCTCCGCCATATTAATTGATGGTATTAGTAAGGACCAAACCGATGCTGCAATCATTACACCTGATGCAAATCCAAGTAATGCTCTTTGAACACCATCTTTAATCTTATTCTTCATAAAGAGTACGCAACCGGCTCCTAATGTCGTTCCTATAAATGGTGTTAATAAACCTATTACATATTCCATAAACAACCTCCTAAACATTTTATTTTAAAAAAATTACTTTTTGTTGTATTATATCACATATTCTTAAATTTTGTGAATATATTACCATACTCCTAATCTTAAACTCAATAGAGCAGCGTAATTGATTACATTTTTATCAATTACACTGCTCTATACTTTGTATCGCTCTTACGTATTGCAAAATCTATTGTCATAATCTATATTCCATTATAGCCTATTAATCTACTCCAGATACCCTGTATAACGTTCCGTTTCCAAAATTTCATTTGCCTTAGCAATAGATTCTTTGGAAGGTGGTCTTACATCTGATAACGGATACTCTTTTCCAAGTTGTTCCCATTTGAATAGACCGAGTGTATGATATGGTAGTACCTCAAATCGTTTTACCGATTTTAATGATTTCACAAATTCACCAAGCTTAGTTAGATCTTCTTGTGAATCTGTGATTCCTGGTACTAATACGTGTCTAATCCACATTGCTTTTCCTTGCTCTGATAGATACTGTGCCATATCAAGTATATTCACATTACTCCAACCAGTAAGCTCTTTATGCTTTTTGTCATCAATTTGCTTAAGGTCAAGCATGAACAAGTCCGTATATTTCATTAACTCGTTAAACTTGCCAAAGAAAGGTTCTTCCCTTGTGAATGAATTACCCGATGTATCAAGCACCGTGTTCACTCCATTTTGTTTTGCAATCTTAAATAACTCAGTGACAAAATCAATCTGTAAAAGAGCTTCTCCACCACTTACAGTTATGCCACCTTTTTCTTTCCAATACGTACGGTATCTATAAGCTTTCTCGAAAGCCTCAGATGCCGTCATATCTATTCCACCCTTCATATCCCACGTATCCGGGTTATGACAGTACTTGCATCTCATATGACATCCTTGAAGAAAAAATACATATCGTACTCCAGGTCCATCAACAGAACCAAAACTTTCAAAAGAATGAATAAGTCCCATGTTTTTCGCCCCTTTCAAATAATGGCAGGTAAAACTGCATAACAGTATCTACCCGCCAAATAAATTAACTTACAAATAATAGATTAACTTTGGCAATGCTTTCTAACATTACTAAACGATATCCATTGAAGTCTTAGTATTACATAGTACCATGGAATGTTCTTGAGATAACATCCATTTGTTGTTCTTTAGTAAGATCGATGAACTTAACAGCATAACCAGAAACTCTGATTGTGAAGTTAGCATATTCTTCTTTTTCTGGATGTTCCATAGCATCGATTAATTTTTCTTTACCAAATACATTAACGTTAAGGTGATGTGAACCTTGTGCAAAATATCCGTCAAGAACGTTAACAAGGCTTGTTACTCTTTCTCCTTCGTCATGTCCTAATGCTTCTGGGTTGATTGTTTGAGTATTAGAGATACCATCAAGTGCCCATTCATATGGAAGCTTAGCAACTGAGTTTAATGAAGCAAGAAGTCCTGAATCTTCTGCACCGTAACTTGGGTTTGCTCCTGGTGCTAATGGTTCTCCAGCTTTACGTCCGTCTGGCATAGATCCTGTAGCTTTACCGTAAACTACGTTTGAAGTAATCGTTAAGATTGAAGTTGTTGGCTCAGAATCTCTGTAAGTGTGACGTTTCTTAAGCTTAGTAAGGAATGTACGAAGTAATTCAACAGCGATGTCATCTGCACGATCATCATCGTTACCGTATCTTGGGAAGTCACCAGTAACATCATAGTCTACTACGATACCGTCTTCATTACGGATTGTTTTAACTTTAGCATATTTGATAGCACTAAGTGAATCTACAACATGAGAGAATCCTGCAATACCAGTTGCGAATGTACGTCTTACATCTGTGTCGATAAGAGCCATCTCAGCTGCTTCATAGTAATATTTATCATGCATGTATTGAATGATATTAAGTGAGTTAACATAAATTCCTGCTAACCAATCCATCATTACATCATATTTCTTCATTACTTCATCATAATCTAAGTATTCAGAAGTGATTGGTTTGTATTCAGGTCCAACTTGAACTAATGTTTTTTCATCAACACCACCATTGATAGCGTATAATAAACACTTAGCAAGGTTAGCTCTTGCACCGAAGAATTGCATTTCCTTACCTGTTTGTGTTGCAGATACACAACAGCAGATTGAGTAGTCATCGCCCCATACTGGTTTCATAACATCATCGTTTTCATATTGTACTGAACTTGTATTGATTGAAATCTCAGCAGCGTACTTCTTAAAGTTCTCTGGTAAGTTTGGTGAGTAAAGTACTGTTAAGTTTGGTTCTGGTGAAGGTCCCATGTTTTCAAGTGTATGAAGGAATCTGAAGTCAGTTTTAGTAACCATTGAACGACCATCAACACCCATACCTGCAACTTCAAGTGTAGCCCATACTGGATCACCTGAGAATAACTGATTGTATGAAGGAACTCTTGCGAACTTAACCATTCTGAATTTCATTACCATATGGTCGATAAGTTCTTGTGCTTCATCTTCTGTTAGAGTTCCGTTCTCTAAATCTCTTTGGATATAGATATCAAGGAATGTTGAGATACGACCAACACTCATAGCTGCACCGTTTTGAGTCTTAACAGCTGCTAGATAACCAAAGTATAACCATTGTACAGCTTCTCTTGCATTCTTAGCTGGTTCAGAAATATCATAGCCATAAGAAGCAGCCATTTTTTTCATATCTGCTAATGCTCTATATTGATTGAAGATTTCTTCTCTTTGACGGATAATTTCATCTGTCATTGTTCCATCACCACAGTTTGCATGGTCTTTTGCTTTTTCTTCCATTAAGAAATCAATACCGTAAAGAGCAACTCTTCTATAATCACCTACAATACGTCCACGACCATATGTGTCAGGAAGTCCTGTTATAATTTTGTTACGACGAGCTTGTCTGATTTCTGGAGTATATACGTCAAAAACTCCTTGATTATGTGTTTTATGATATTCTGTAAATATTTTGTGAAGTTCTTTATTTGGTTCATATCCGTATGTTGAACAAGCTTCTTCTGCCATCTTGATACCACCATATGGCATGAATGCTCTCTTTAAAGGTTTATCTGTTTGTAAACCAACTACTTTTTCAAGATCTTTAGCAGATTCATCAATATATCCTGGGCCATGTGATGTGATTCCAGATACAATGTCAGTATCCATATCAAGCACGCCGCCTTTAGCTCTTTCTTCTTTTTGAAGTTCTTGAAGTTTACCCCAAAGTTTATTAGTTGCTTCTGTAGGATCTGCTAAGAATGAAGAATCACCATCATATGGTTTGTAATTGTTTTGAATAAAATCTCTTGTATTAACTTCTTCTTTCCAAAGTCTTCCTTTAAATCCTTCCCATTGTTCTTTTACTAACATATCTTATGTCCTCCTTATATGAACTTTTGTATGTGTGTACTGTGTATTGTATATTGTATACACAGAATGATGTAGTGACAACCCTGTTGTCAAATAATGAATCTATACCAATATATATATCACTATTTCAGATAAAAATCCAGTAATTTTTCCCCAGTATTTAATTTTGTACAATTTCTAATATTATTCCTGTATATCCATCAAATTCTCCCACTTATTCACAAAATGGGATATACTTATACAGCATATCCCTTAATTAATTTTTTCTTATAAATCTTCGCCATTGGTTTCAATAACACGTTTAAACCACTCAAAAGACTTCTTCTTACTTCGATTCAAAGTTCCATTACCATCATTGTCTTTATCCACATAGATAAAACCGTAACGTTTCTTCATCTCTCCTGTAGTAAAGGAGATACAATCAATGCAGCCCCAAGGGGTATATCCCATCAAGTCTATCCCATCAAGTTCAACTGCCTTCTTCATCTCGATAATATGGTTCTTAAGATATTCAATACGATAATCATCTTCCACATATCCTTGTTCATCTGGTGTATCTATCGCACCAAATCCATTTTCCACGATGAAAAGGGGTTTCTGGTAACGCTCATATAGTAGATTTAGTGCATATCTAAGACCGATTGGATCAATCTGCCACCCCCAGTCAGAAGCCTTAACATAAGGGTTAGGAACGCTTCCTGGGAATCCATCTAACCCATTCCCTTGCACCACCGCATCTGCCTTCACTGCGTTAGTCATATAATAACTAAGTCCGATATAGTCTACGATACCTTCTTTCAAAATCTTCGCATCTTCCGGCTCCATATGAATATGATACCCTTTTCGCTCCCATTCTTTATAAGCATAGGATGGATATTCTCCACGAACATGAACATCTCCAAATAAATATCTATCATGCATCGATTCTAAAGAATACATCATGTCTTCTGGATTACAAGAATACGGATATAACGGCACACAAGCGAGCATACAACCAATCTGAAAATCTGGATTAATCTTATGTCCCTCTTTAACAACTAAGGCACTTGCAACTAATTCATGGTGTACTGTTTGATACATACACTCTTCTGGATTTTCTTCTTGATTGAAAATTACACCTGAGTTTACATAACCGAATAACGGATATTCATAATTTTTCTGGTTATTGATTTCATTAAATGTCATCCAGTACTTAACTTTATCTTTGTAACGTTCCATAACCACCTTGGCATAATGTACAAAGAATTCGATTAACTTTCGATTCTTCCAACCACCGTACTCTTTTACTAGATGATATGGCATTTCAAAATGTGATAAAGTAATTACTGGTTCGATTCCGTATTTAATCAATTCATCAAATAAGTCATCATAAAACTGTAATCCTTCTTTGTTTGGCTCTTTTTCATCACCCTTTGGAAAGATACGAGTCCAAGCAATAGACGTTCGGAAGCATTTGAATCCCATTTCTGCAAACAATTTCACATCTTCCTTATAATGTCCATAAAAATCTACCGCTTCATGATTTGGGTAATAGCAATCTTCTAACACGCCATCTGTTATCTTGCGATCTATTCCATGAGTACCCCCAGTAAGAACATCTACGATGCTAACTCCTTTGCCACCTTTGTTCCAACCACCTTCTACCTGGTGGGCGGCTACCGCACCGCCCCAGAGAAATTTATCTGATAACATATTCACGCACCTCTATTTCTGAATTTCTAACAATTCTTGACCTTGTACCACGTTTGAAACTGCCAATGATTCTACACTCTTAAACTCTTCTGTGTTAGATACAATCACCATTGTTGTCGTTTCAAAACCTGCTTTTTGAATCTCTTCTAAAGAGAATGTGATTAAGAGCTGACCCTTTTTCACTCTATCGTTTTGTGACACATGTACCTCAAAACCTTTTCCGCCCATTCCTACTGTATCGATTCCAATATGAATTAGTAATTCTTCCCCAGAATCAGACATAAGACCAATTGCATGTCCTGTTGGAAAAAGTGCTGCTACTGTTCCATCAAAAGGTGCATAGACTTTTCCTTCATTCGGTATTATAGCTGCGCCCTTACCCATAGCTTCACTAGAGAACGCGTCATCACTCACATCAGTAAGGGCAATAACTTTACCACTTAGAGGTGAATTAATTCTCATCTTCTTAGTTGTTACAGATACTTCTGCAGGTTGTGACGTTTTTACTTCTTCTTTAGCTTCTACTTTTGTATCTTTTTTTGATTCTTCTTTTGATTTTACTTTTGTATCTTTTTTTACTTCTTCTTTATCTTCTTTAAAACCTACAATCATAGTAAGCACCATTGCTAGTACGAATGATATAATAATTGATATAACGTAACCTAGGAAGTTTGACATATATCCTTCTTTAAAATATGCTGGCAATGTTGCTATACCTGGCATGTTATAACTCCATGAATATGCATGGAAAGCACCAGCTATACCACCACCCACGGCTCCAGCTATACAACCACAAATCATTGGTGTCTTTAATCTTAAATTAACACCATAGATTGCTGGTTCCGTGATTCCAAACAATCCTGTAATTGCTGCTGGAAGTGAAACTTGTTTTAATTCTTTATCTTTCGTACGGAAGAATACTCCTAAAGCTGCACCTGCCTGTGAGAATACGGCAGATCCTTGAATACCTGTGAATGTATCGTATCCAAGAGAAGCATAATTACCAACTGTAACCGGAGTGATTCCCCAGTGCACGCCGAAGATAACCAGTACTTCCCATAATCCACCAACAACAACACCCGCAACAATTGGACTTAAATCATATAAGGAATTATATACATCACCAATTGCTCCACCTACCATATTTCCTAATGGACCACATACTAGTAATGTTAATGGTACCATAATTGCAATAGTAAACATCGGAGTGAATAGGTTTCTAATTACTATCGGTAATTTCTGATCAAAAAATCTCTGCACATAAGATGTAATCCAAATTGCTAGAATAATTGGAATAACTGTAGATGTATAACTAAGCATCTGAACTTTGATTCCTAAGAATGTTAGTGATTCACCTGCATTCACCATTGCAATATAATCTGGACTAACTAATGCACATGCTATTACTATACCAATAAATTCATTTACTTTAAATTTCTTTGATGCAGTTACAGCAATCAACACAGGTAAGAATGTAAACGCTGTCCAAGAGATAAAGTTCAAAATCTTATATGTTCCCCAGCTTGTATCCATTACATTCATTGCTACTAGTACCCCAAGAATACCTTGTAAGATACCACATGCTGCAAGTGTATATAAAAATGGTGCAAAAATACTTGATATTACATCAATTATCCTGCTGACTACCCCTACTTTTTGAGCTGGTTCGCTACTACCTTCTTCTATAGTTACGAGCTTTATAACTTCTTTGTAAGCATCCTGTACGTGATTACCAATAACAACCTGATATTGTCCTCCTGCTTCTACTGTCGTAATGACTCCAGGAATCTTCTTTACAGTATCTGTATTAATATTCTTCGCGTCTTTTAATATAAAACGTAATCTTGTGGCACAATGAGTTACGTTCCTAATATTCTCATCTCCGCCTAATTCCTTTACCAATGCTTTCGCAGTGATACTATAATCAATTGCCATTGAAATATCCTCCTTTAGTAACTTGAGTTAAGTATATCATGAATCAAAACTTCCTTACTATACTCTTAGGAGCTTCTGATTTGTGTTCCATGTATTTGTAATTTGTTACGCCAAAGAAACAACATGTTTTTTATACCTCATAAGACTTAGAAACTATAGCAAAAAGCAGATACAACACTATTATATCTATGTTGTATCTGCTTTATTTATTGACCTTATTTAATACTGCGAGCTAAGGTTTCAATTAAGAATAACACAGGAACCTGCGTAGTAACGTTTAATTCACCGCCAACTTTTTGCTCTTCTATAAAATACGACAGATTCAAATCTGATATTTTAGCAAGTGTGCATGAATTTTTATTGGTAATGCTTAAGATTTTACAATTATGCTGTTTGAATTCATTGATCATACGGATTACTTCACTCACTTCACCTGAAACAGATAATGCAATAATCACTGTATTGTCGAGAATATCTTCTAAGACCGGATAATAAGGATCATCAATACTCTGTGCAAATTTTCCTACATTAGAGAAAAATCTTGCTCCATATTTACCAAGGATTCCAGAGGTTCCAACCCCTACAAAGATTACTCTTTTTGCATCTCTAATCATCTGAACAGCATCATTCATCACCTGTTCCCATGCAGTTGTCTCTACACTTTTAAAATAATGTTGCAATTCCTCAATATCATCTTTTGACTGGCGACTACTTTGCTCATTTAAGTATAATTTAAACTTCACACGAAACTCTGAGTAGCCATCGCACCCAAGCTTTTTACAAAACCGAATAACCGTTGACGTTGAAACATGTACTGCCGCCGCTAAATCTCTTACTGTCATATATCTTACTACCTGTTTATTCTTAATAACATAATCATAAACAAGTAATTCCAAATTATTTAACTTTTGAATATTTTCATAGCTGAACATACGACCGCCCTCCTAATTTGATTATACAAAAATCAAGAGCGGCTTACAAGTTTATAAATCAAACAAAAACCTCCTATTTTGTATGAGTGAGTATATCTATTTTATCGGTATACTAATTTTCCCTACCAAATCAAAAAATAGAAAGTACGCTTAACGAACTTTCTATTTTCAAACTAATCTTTTTATAATTAAAATTCATATTTATATATTATTATCTATAATTTATAATTTATATACTAAAATCATATAATCAAAACTATATTAGATTAAATGTATATCTGGTATCTTATAATAATTTTCTTATATTATTTTTGATACCAATAATACAGATCATAACGATACCTAAACCGATAATTGCTATCTCCATATAATTCGTACCTCCTATATATTTCTCCATGTTTTTGGTTAGTTACAACTAACTTAACTGAAGTATAACATATATTGGTACAAAAAGCAATATAAAATGCAAAAATATTATTGATTTATTAAAGTAGCAATTTCACTTATCCCTTTTTTACCGAAATGAATCGTTTTATCATTAATAATCATGCATGGCACACTCATAATTTGATATTTCTCTTTTAATTCAGGATAGTGCATTAAATCAATCATCTCTGCCTCAATATTATCCGAAAGAGTTGCAGCCTTCTGAGCGGCCATAACTAATTCCGGACACATCGTACAAGATAGAGAAACCATAATCTTAAGATTTACTGGTTTTGATACTTCCTTAATCTTCTTTTCCACGTCTGGTTCAATTTCTTTTCCTGGTCCTGCAACATTGTATAACGCAATTATAAATGAGTTGATTTCATGTCCTCCTGGTACACCATGAAACTGTATTCCGCTACTAGTACCATCGGCATAGCAAACTTCAATTGTTGGAAGTAGACGTGAACTAGCTTCTTCTTCATTACCCTCTGTCCAAGTAACTTTGTCTGTTAAACTAGTAAACTCTTCAACAAAACCTCTTACTTCTTCTGAGACTTTTCTATCATCCAACCAAGTTTTTAAGATAACAGGCTTATCGAATTTTCCAAATACTCCTCTTAGCTGATTCTTAATCTCACTACTTAAAAATCCACCATCTGTTGAATCCTCACCAGCATTATGATTACTTTCATCCTCTAGATGTTTACTAGTTTTCTTAGTAATTTTAAGCTCCGGAATGTTAAGTTTCGCATGTAAATCAGATATATATTTTTCCAAAGAGGTAGCTGCAATTGCACCGTCTGAAACAGCTGTAACTACTTGCCTTAGATTCTTAACACATACATCTCCAGCAGCAAACACTCCATCTATATTTGTTTGTTGATTTGCATCTGTTAGGATATATCCTTGTGCGTTTAATTCCACTGACTTTGGTAGCCAGTGTGTATTAGGTACATAACCTGCAAAAACAAAGACACCGAAGCTTTCGTTTTCCTTAGCCTCATATATCCATTCATCTCCTGTTATGTTATCACGAAATCTAGCGCTCTCTAGCTTACTATCTCCCTTTAATTCCACGACCTCAGTATGGAATACTGTTGATATTTTATCATTGCCCTTCAATTGATCTGACACTGTTTTTGCACAAGTGAAATCCTCTTCTCGCACTATTAGAGTAACCGACTTTGCATATCTTGTTAGGAAGATTCCCTCTTCTACCGCGGCAAATCCTCCTCCAATCACGAAAACATCCATTCCAGTAAAGAATTCTCCATCACAGGTAGCGCAATAAGCCACTCCTCTTCCTTGGAATTCTTTTTCTCCTTCAAAGCCTAGATTTCTTGGATTGGCTCCAACCGCTAATATGACTCCTAATGCCTTGTAGTCTCCCTTGGTAGTACGGATTATCTTGACATCAGATTCTAATTCCATCTCCTGAACCTCCGCCATCAAAAACTCTGCTCCAAAAGATTCTGCTTGCATTCTCATACTATCAGTCAGTTCCTTGCCACTTGTCTTCTTAACTCCAGGATAATTAATAATCTCTGCTGTAATTGTGATCTGTCCACCCAGTTTTTCTTTCTCTATAACAAGAACTTTATATTTTGCTCTCGCCATATAAAGTGCAGCTGAGAGCCCTGCTGGACCTCCGCCTACAATAATCAGATCGTATAGACTTCTTAAATCTTCCATAAGCGAACCTCCTTTTTACAATACCCCGCTCTTATATAAGAAACGGGGTATCATTCATTCTATGGATAAGTATTTCAAATCTATTAGATTAATCCAACAAGATCTAGACTTGGTTTTAAAGTTTCTGCGCCTGGTTGCCATTTAGCTGGGCAAACTTGATCCCCATGTTCTGCAACGAATTGAGATGCTTGTACACGTCTGAATAATTCATCTGCATTTCTTCCTACATTACCAGCAATTACTTCATAAGCAACAATTTTACCTTCAGGATTTACGATAAAGCTTCCTCTTTCAGCTAGACCATCAGCCTCAATCATAACATCAAAATCTCTAGCTAATGCACCAGTTGGATCTGCTAACATTGGGTAATTGATTTTCTTGATTGTCTTTGATGCATCATGCCATGCTTTATGAACGAAATGTGTATCACAGGATACAGAATAGATTTCACAACCAATTTTTTGGAACTCATCATATTTGTTAGCTAAGTCCTCTAATTCTGTAGGGCACACGAATGTGAAATCTGCTGGGTAGAAGAAGAACACTGACCATTTACCTAGAATATCTTCTTTCTTAACTTCTTTAAACTCACCATTTACAAATGCTTGTACTGCAAAATCTGAAACTTCTTTATTAATTTGTGACATAATAAAATCCTCCTAATGTTTGTAATTTTTTGTTTAACTTTTTATTATTGTTATTGTTTTTTGTATTGATATTGATTTGTTTTTATTGGTTAGTTATCTCTAACCTGTGAATATATAATAACACGTACAATTAAAAATTGCAATACCAAAATCAATAATAATTACTATTATTATATTTTTATATTGTATTTTAAGAAAAAAACAACCTCTCAAAGGTTGATTTGTAGATAATGAATACATAATATCCATGCATCTACATACCAACCATGAAGGTTGTCATTTCTTTTGTTGTCTTTTCTTTTGTTGTTTTTACTTTTGTTTACTTCCCTGTTTAGCCACTGCTTGCATTTTTTCCTGAATTGCTTTTTGATCCCCTAGATATTCCTTACTGATAAATCTTCCTTGTTCATCAAGTTCATATACAAGTGGGATTCCTGTTGGAATATTGACATTCATTATTTCTTCCTTAGATAGCCCTTCAAGATATTGCACTAGAGCACGTATAGAATTACCATGCGCTGCAATCAGTACTCTCTTTCCTGCTTTCATATCCTTAGCAATATAATCTTCGTAATAAGGTACTACTCTAGCAATGGTATCTTCTAGACTTTCTCCAAGTGGTAAAAGATCTTTTTCTTCCTGACGATACTGTTCTTGTAACCTAGGATTTCTCTCATCTGCTTCTTCTAGAAGTGGAGGTGCAACATCATAGGAACGTCTCCATATCTTTACCTGGTCTTCTCCATATTTATTAGCAGTTTCTTCTTTGTTCAACCCTTGAAGTGCGCCATAATGACGTTCATTTAGTTTCCATGTCTTTGTTACCGGAAGCCATGTCCTATCCATCATATCTAACGCAAAATTAAGCGTATGAATTGCCCTTTTCAGATAAGAAGTGTAACAAACGTCAAAATCATAACCATTTTCCTTCAATGTTCTTCCAGCTTCTTTTGCCTCTGTTTGTCCTTTCAAAGACAAATCCACATCTGTCCAGCCAGTAAACAGATTTTGTTCATTCCATACGCTCTCACCATGTCTTAATAATACTAATTTCATTTAAATTACCCCTTTCTATGTTTTGGTTAGCAAAATCTAAATAATGTGTTCTTTTTATGTTTTACTTTTCAGAGCCATCCTCACTTTTTTGGATAATATCCTCCATTGTATGCCATGCCAAAAGAGCACATTTTACTCTTGCTGGCATATTGGATATGTTTTTAAATGCTATGGCATCTTCTATTTTTTTCAATTCCTGATCATCTGTAATTTCTCTTTTAATCATAGATATAAACGTGGATATAATCTCTTTTGCTTCTTCTATGGTTCTTCCTTTAATAGTATCTATCATAATGGAAGTAGAGGCCTGTGATATGGCACAACCATGTCCCGTAAACCCCATATCTTCTATTTTGTTTCCATTTAATTTAAGCTCTAATTTAATTTCGTCCCCGCAATTAGGGTTATGACCCATTTCGCAATAGTCTGCTTCTTCTATATCTTTTTTATTTTCTGAATACATACTATGTTCCATAATTAAATCATTATATACATCACTTAAGCTTTCCACCATTTCTCTTCCTCTCTGTTATTTATTTTTTAATATATTTTTCAAACAGTTTATAGGTCTTCTCAATGCCTTGTACTAACTGGTCGATATCTTCTTTCGTGTTATAAAAAGAAAGACTTGCTCTACAAGTGGAATCCGTTTGTAGGAATCTCATCAGCGGTTGTGCACAATGATTACCTGAGCGTATTGCCACATTATTAGAATCTAAGATACTTGCTACATCGTGAGGATGTATTCCCTTCATATTAAACGAAATAACGCTGGAATGATTCTCTCTATTTGGCGTTACATATAGATTCATATAATCTAATTGTGATAGCCTCTGTAATGCATAATTGGTTAATTCCTGTTCTCTTTGTTGAATGGTCTCATATCCTAGATCATTCATATAATCTATGGCAGCACCTAATCCAACCACTCCTCCTACGTTTTGTGTTCCTGCTTCGAATCGATTAGGAAGAGGTGCGAAGGTTGTGTCTTGCTCATACACATATTCAATCATATCGCCTCCCATTAGGAATGGGGACATTTTATTCAAGATTTCTTTTTTTCCATACAGTACTCCAACTCCTAATGGTGCGAGCATCTTGTGTCCAGAGAATACTAAAAAGTCCGCGTCTAAATCCTGTACATCTATCTTCATATGTGGAATACTTTGAGAAGCATCCACGATTACGATTGCTCCTTTTTTGTGTGCATATTCGATGATTTCTTTAACAGGGTTAATGGTTCCTAGAACATTTGATATATGTGTTATACCAACAATTTTAGTTTGATCTGTTATTTTACTTTCTATTTCTTCCTTAGTTAGTTCAAATTGCTCGTTAATATACATGTATGTTAATTTACTCTCTGTTTTTTTCGTTACCATTTGCCAAGGAACCAAGTTAGAATGATGCTCCATAATAGATATTACAACTTCATCATCTTTTTTCAGATTATCCATTCCATAGGAATACGCAATTAGATTTAGACTTTCTGTTGCATTTTTTGAAAATATAATTTCTTCCGACTCTTTCGCATTAATAAATCTTGCTATCTTTTGTCTTGTTTCCTCATATAGATTTGTTGCTTCAACACTTAGTTCATATGCTCCTCTGTGGGGATTTGCATTATTGCTTTGATAAAACTCTTCCACTGCTTTTATTACTTGTTTTGGTTTTTGTGTTGTTGCACCACTATCTAGATATGCTATTTTTCTATTTTGTAAAAGTGTAAACTCTTCTCTTATCTTTCCTATATCCATTATAGCATTATTCCTTCCTTGTCTAATCTAATCTCTTATCAATCTCGGCTAGGATTTCTTCTTTTAGCTCTTCTTGTTCTATTCTTTCAATAATATGCGAAAACTTTGCTTTAACGATTAACTTCATCGCTTCCTTTTGGCTAAATCCTCTAGTCATTAGATAAAATAATTCTTTCGAATCTACTTTTCCAGAAGCTGAACTGTGATTTCCTTCTACATCTTCTTCTGTACATAATAACATTGGCAATGCTTTTGATTTTGCTTTATCCGATAATAGCATACAGAATTCATTTTCATTTCCTTTTGCCTTTTTTGCTCCCGTTTTAAAATCTAGGGTACCTTTGAAGCTTTTCGTTGCCCTGTCCTTTAAAGCCCCTTGCACTTCTATATCTATATTCGTTTTCTCACCGTATAGATGAGCCATGTAATTTATGTCTATCTTTTGCTCTTCTTTTCCTAGATAAATACTATTAATAGTACCCTCGGAATTGTTTTCTGCCAAATTCATGTAGTAATTTGAAACACTACTTCTTCCGCCAAAATCTACTGTGATAATATCTACGTTTGCTGATTCTTCTACATTACTTTCTAGACTAATGAAATTCCTAGAATTTTCATTCAACAAATTAATCACAATGACCCGAATGTCTGAATTCTTCTTTGCTTTAATTCTACAGATTCCATTATGATAATCCTTCTCATGTAAATCAGCATTATCCTCACTAGATTTATACTTAAGGATAACCGTTCCTTTGCTTCCTTCTTCTGCTAAGATTTCGATGTTATCAACTAAGCAATGATCCTTTCCTTGAAAATCAAAAACAAGCTCTACATTTTCTTGATTCTTTTGATCCATTGCAATTTTAATATTTTGGTTTGATTGCTCATTTACTTGGTCTTCTAATACCTCTCCGACTCCATATATCAAAGAAGTATCCTTGATTCTCTCGTTTGTAGTTACCTGTCCTTCTCTAGCTTTAATCGTTACAGAATCAAACGTAGTGATTTCTTCTGGAACCGTGAAGTCATCTAGGACAATGTCATTAATTCCGAATTTCACACTTGTCCTAACAGGTGTCTCGTTTAATCTAAGTTTCTCCATCATCCAATCGCTCCTTCCAATTCTAAATTAATTAAGTTATTCATCTCCACTGCATATTCAATCGGAAGTTCTTTTGAAATCGGATAAGCGAATCCTCTTACGATCATCGCTTTCGCATCTTCTTCTGATAACCCTCTTGACATTAGATAAAATATTGTCTTGTCACTTATCTTACCTATTTTTGCTTCATGAGAGAATTCTACTTCATCTGTTCGAATATCGTTTACAGGTATGGTATCAGACTTTGATAAACTATCTAGCATAAGTGATTCACAGGATACTGAACATTTTGAATTCTTAGCATTTTCGCTTATCCTTACTAGCGACCTATAAGTACAAGTTCCACCGTTCTTGGATATTGATTTGCCATCTATTACACTAGAAGTATTTGGTGCGTTATGTACCACCTTAAATCCATTGTCTAGATTCTGTCCCTTACCCGCGAAGGAAATTCCTGTGAATTCCGTTTTTGCTCCTTCTCCATTTAAGATACTCATTGGATATAGCATCGATATTTTAGAACCAAAGGAACCGGATACCCAGTCAACTTGAGCATTCTTACCTACAATCGCTCTTTTGGTATTCAGATTCAACATGTTTTTCGACCAGTTTTCGATAGTTGAGTACCTCAAGTATGCATTGTCTTTGACATATAGCTCTACACATCCTGCATGAAGATTTACCTTATTGTATTTTGGTGCCGAACATCCTTCCACAAACTGAAGACTTGCTCCTTCATCCACGATAATTAAAGTATGTTCAAATTGTCCTGCTTCTGGCGAGTTTAATCTAAAATACGATTGTAGAGGTATATCCACTTTTACTCCTTTTGGTACATATACGAAGGAACCACCTGACCAAACTGCTCCATGCAATGCTACGAATTTGTGGTCACGAACGGATACACATTTCATAAAATATGGTTTAACAAGTTCCGGATAATCCCTAACTGCGGTTTCCATATCTGTATAGATTACCCCTTGCTTTACTAATTCCTCCCTAATACTATGATATACTACCTCTGAATCATATTGTGCACCTACTCCTGCTAAGGATTTTCTTTCTGCCTCTGGAATTCCTAAGCTTTCAAACGTGTTTTTAATATCATCAGGGACATCATCCCAGCTGCTATTTAATTTTGATTTTGGCTTTACATAGGTCGCAATCTCGTCCATGTTTAATTCAGAAAGATCAGGTCCCCAGGTTGGTAACTCCAAAGAATTATATACGTCTAAGGCCTTTAATCTAAATTCTCTCATCCATTCTGCTTCTTGCTTTTGGTTAGAGATTTCTGCTATGATATCTGGCGTTAAGCCTTTCTTTATCTTAAATTCATACTTGTCTTCATTTTTGATGTCATATATATTCCGATTAATTTCTTCTACATTCGTCTTTTTCATATTAACAGCCTTACCTTTCACTTTATTTATTCTAATCTATATTTTCCATACCCTTCTTTTTCAATCTGGTCTGCCAATTCTCCTGTTCCAGTTGTTACAATTTTACCGTCAACTAAGACATGAACATAATCTACTTTCAAGTTTTCTAGTATTTTTGCATTATGTGTTATGATAAGAACAGCATTTTCATCATTCTTATACATTTGAATTCCCTTTGAAACAGTTCGTATAGCGTCTACATCAAGTCCAGAATCTGTTTCATCTAATATAGCAAGTTTTGGATTCAAAACAAGCATCTGAAGAATTTCATTTTTCTTTTTTTCTCCTCCAGAGAACCCAACATTTAGATTTCTCTCCATATTACTTGGATTAATCTCTAATTGTTCCATATATCCTTTTATTTCTTCTTTAAATGGCATTAACCTTACTGGCTTTCCTGTCATTTTGTTTCTTGCATATTTCAAAAAATTAGTTACAGATACACCTGGTATCTCTTCAGGTAATTGGAAGGACATAAAGATTCCTTTTCTAGCAATTTCATCTGTTTTCGAGTCAGTAATATCCTCTTCTTCAAAAATTATGTTTCCGTTAACTTTTTCGTAAGTAGGATTGTTTAATATGGAATGGGCAAGTGTAGATTTACCAGCTCCATTCGGTCCCATTACGATATGAACTTCTCCCTTGTTTATCTTTAAGTTTAGTCCTTTTAAAATTTCTTGTCCTTCTGCATTTACATATAGATCCTTAATATCTAATAAAGTATTATTCATAATGTATCCTTCCCTTTCCTAAAAATGAATTGATTTTTTTCTTCTTCCACAATCGAGACATCTTTCATTGTTAATGTCATAATCACATTTCAATCCTTGAATACCTAGTGTGTTTTGTACATATTTAGCTAATTTATTTAGTGTATGATCCTCCATACTTTTTTTTATTTTTTCTGCTTCTATTTTTGCCTCTTCTGTTTCTATTTCTAGTAATTCGGTCAAAAACAGATAGACTATATCATAAGCTTCTAACACTTTTCTTGCAGTTTTTGTTCCCTCATCAGTCAACTCAATTTTTCCATATACTTCATAATTTACTAGTCCATTTTCAGCAAGTAGTTTTATAGCTTTATTAACCCCTGCTTTAGTACATTGCATCTTTTGGGCTATATCTGTTACTCTGATTTCTCCCTTTTGGTTTTGTAGAACGTACATCGTCTTAATATATTCTTCTAAAGATTTTGAAATTCGCATCATACGCCTCCCTTTTGTTAACCTAGGTTAACATTACTTCTTTTTTTATAGTTTGTCAAGTACATATTCTAATACTGAGTGTATGTGGTGAAGAATTTAGAGAAGGCACAGATGAAGAGACTTGTTACGATTATCGATTAAAATTCAAGAATATGGCTTATGTTAAACAAAACGGCTCTAGGTTTTAACTAACCTAAAGCCGTTTTTCTACATTTGACTGTCATAACTATTATAAGTATTTTGCTGCTAATTTTTCTAAATTCTCAGGATATTCCTTACGATATTCTTCATAGGTTAAACCTAATGAAGTAACCTCTTTGCCTATATCAACTAAGAATTCTGGAATATCATCTTCTACCATAACTCCCATTTCTTTACCAAAATTTTCTTCACCTAGAAGTTCACAACCATCTTCATAGACTGCGAACGCAAATTTCGGTCCATCTACTGTTGGTTTTTTGCCACCTCTAAACCCAAGGGTACCAGTTTGATGAGCAGAGCAAGAAGATGGGCAACCTGATATATGAATCGGAGGAAGTACCTTGTCGTTAAAATTCTCTTGTTTCACGCGTTCAACACAAGCATCTAAAAGAGCTTGTGACTTTCCAATTCCTACTTGGCATATTGTTGCACCAACACAAGCCGTGGATCTTTCAAAAAGGGTATTAGCTCCGTCTTTTGTAGCTTCTAATACTCTATGAGCTTCTGCTGCTGTCAGATTAATTACATACACTCCTTGATCAGGTGTAATACGTAATTTTACTTCTTTCATATTATTAATAACTTCATAAATCTTAGCAAAAAATTCTGGATTAGGATTTCCTCCAATTGGATGATACTCTACAGCATAAAGCCCTTTTTGTTTCTGTTTAATAATTCTAGGATTTGAGATTTCACCATCACCAGTTTTATTTATTACATCTGGCTTTACGTTAATATCAAGTTTTTCATTCTCTAGATTATAAGCTAATTTTTCTTGGTATACATTAATGAAGCCTTCAACTCCAAGTGTGTCCTGCAAGAATCTTGTACGAGATGCTGCTCGATTCGTATAATTACCATGTTCGGTAAAGACATCAACCATAGTTTTAATATAGTACAAGATTTTCGAAGGTTCTACATCTTTTGCTACACATACTCCCATCTTAGGTTTGATTCCAAGTCCCCCTGCTGCATATACATCAAAAGTTTGGTTTTCCTTTGCAACAAACCCTAAATCACGGAAGGTAGCATGTGTTTCATTCTTTTTTGAATTAGTGAAACATACCTTTAACTTTCTAGGAAGTTTTACCTTCTTAATAAAACCAAGCAGATAATCTCCAGCTTCCTTTGCATAAGGAAGTGGATCAAAGTATTCCCCTTCTTCTACTCCAGAAAGTGGAGAGCACATAACATTTCTTGGGAAATCCCCACCCCCGCCTCTAGTTATAATACCATGATCAAATGCTTCCTCAATCAGACCACATACCGAAGCTTCCGTCAGATTATGAAGCTGTATTGACTGGCAGGTCGTAAAATGTACCAGATCTATGTTATATTTTTTAACACTATCAGCTACAAATTTCACATTTTCTTTATTCAACTCTCCGCCAGCTAATCTCAACCTTAACATATTATGCTCACCACCTCTTTGAGCATAACTACCAAAACCACCAGAGAACGATTTATATTCTGGTACCGTAATTTCTTTTTGATAAAACTTTTTTGTCATTTCATGAAACTCTTTAAGATCTTCACGAAATTCTTCCACATGATTTTTCGCCATTAGAATACCATCCTTTTCCTATAAATATTATCTTTCATAATGAATACACTAAGTGTAATCATTACAGTCCATAACAATAGTATACCAAATTATTCCCTATAATTCAAACTAGACGTTTTCGACTTACGTACCACAATAGGTTTTGTATCCAAGGTCATTCAAAGCAGATGGCGTTTCATAGTATTCGTTTCTATTATTATAAGCAAATGGATGACTAATCACAGAAACAAGGTCTTCAACTGCACTATAATCCTTATATTCCACAGCCCGTTCAAGTGCTTCTTCTACTCTTTCATTTCTTGGAATTACTGTAGGATTCCTATTTTCCATTAACGTTTTCGATTCCTCTAGAGATTCCTTCTGTTCCTTACGACGTTTTTGCCATAATCCATACCACTCTTCAAATTCTTTGGAATCCATTAATTCGGATTGTGTCTTCAAATCCAATGTTAAATCTCGAAAGGTATTCGTATAATCCGCACGATACTTTAACATAATGCGTAACACCTCTTCTATCAACTGCTCGTCGCCATTAACAGAATGAAACAAACCAAGTTTCTCCCTCATTCCTTTATGCCAGAACGTACGATATAACGTGGTAAACTGATCAATCTCCGTCTGTGCGATTTGAACCGCTTCCTCTTGCTTCTTCGCTAACAAAGGCAGTAGGGCTTCTGCAAATCTGGCTAAATTCCAGGCAGCCATCTTCGGTTGGTTCTGATAAGAGTATCTTCCACTAGTATCAATGGAACTAAAAACCGTTTCTGGTTTGTAACGATTCATGAATGCGCAAGGTCCATAGTCGATGGTTTCCCCACTTATTGTCATATTGTCCGTATTCATTACTCCATGAATAAACCCAACTAATTGCCACTGAGAAACTAATCTTGCCTGCCTTTTAACTACTTCCTGTAATAAATACACATACGGTTGATCCTTCGTCTTCCCTTCCTTATAATGTCGTTCCAAGGTATAATCCGCTAAAGCTTTTAGCGCTTCTTTATTCAACATACGATTTGCATACTCAAAAGTACCCACTCGTATATGACTCTTAGCCATTCTTACTAAAATAGCACCCGGTAAAACCGTTTCTCGCAGAACACTTTCGCCCGTGGTTACAACTGCTAGACTTCTTGTGGTTGGGATACCAAGCCCTTTCATTGCTTCACTAATAACATACTCCCGTAACATCGGACCAAGTGTTGCTTTCCCATCTCCTCCTCTAGAATACGGCGTTCGTCCAGAACCTTTTAGTTGTATATCAAATCTTTCTCCCTTACTTGTAACATATTCTCCTAGAAGAATTGCTCGTCCATCTCCTAACATAGTGAAGTAACCAAATTGATGTCCTGCATATGCCTGCGCAATCGGTGTTGTTCCTTCTATTATTTTGTTTCCCGCTAGTACTTCAGTTCCCTGTGGTTGCAAAAAGAACTCAAGATTTAACCCAAGTTCAGTTGCTAAGGCGTTATTCCCAATCACTAATTCTGGTGAAGGTACTTCCCATGGCAATTGTTCCGAAAAAAACTCTTTGGGCAATGTAATATAGGTATTCTCCAATTTTATCTCTGAATTATTCACATATCGTTCTTTCATTGTTACACCATTCCTTTACTTAGTAACCACTATTTATAATTAGTAGTGTTATCTCATTGTCATTGATTATTCGTAAACCTGAATAATTATTATAAAGCATTCCTAAGCTATTGCCCATAAGAACGAGGTGCATCAAACAGCCTCGTTCTTATATGGTTAAATATTATATCGGAAGACTATCTCTGACACATAACGCTCCCCAACCTACTTGTGGATTGGGATATGTATTAAATCCAGGTAAATGTCTTGCTCCTTTTATTAAATAAGCCTTTAGTTTTTCTCCGTAAAGATATTGATCATTTCCATTAACGATACCCCACTGCATCAACATTGCA
>JAHAJA010000030.1 GCA_018372435.1 Clostridiales bacterium
ACTTCGTTCCTCGTATAACTAGCTCTAGAACTTCGTTCTTTCGCTAACTTATAGGGTAAAATCAAATGCCGCTTCGCGTCGCTTGATTTTCTTCCTATAAGTTACATTATAACACAGAGTAGCTTTTCACAAAACATAAATATAAATTATGAAAAGAGAAAACCAAGAATTATGGAGGATACAAATATGGCTTTTGAAAAAGATGCATTAGAATTAATGGAATTCATTGAAACAGCAACTTCACCATTTCATGTAGTAGCTAAGAGTGCAACAATACTTCAAGAAAATGGTTTTACTGAATTAGATATGAAACAACCATGGGCATTACAACAAGGAGGGAATTACTATACAATTCCTTATCCATCAACTTTATTTGCTTTCAGTATTGGCAATGATACAACAGATTCTTCTGATTTTAGAATTGTAGCTACACATACTGACCACCCATGCTTAATGATTAAACCACTTGCAGATATGTCAAGCAATGGATATAGAAAGATTAATACGGAAATCTACGGTGGTCCTATCCTGAACACTTGGCTTGACCGTCCTCTATCAATTGCAGGACGCGTAGCAATTACAAGTAACAAGGTCTTTGAACCAGAGATGCGTTTTATTGATATAAGAAAACCTGTTCTTACTATTCCAAACTTAGCAATTCATATGAATCGCGAAGTAAACAAAGGTGTAGAACTAAATCGCCAAACCGATATGATTCCTATCATTGGTCTAGTTAACGATAATCTTAACAAAGATGGATATTTTATGAACTTCTTAGCAGGAGAACTTGGTGTTGACGCAGATAAGATCCTTGATTTCGAATTATATATCTATAATTCAGAAAAAGGACAATTAGTTGGAGCTGAAGAAGAATTCATCTCTTGTCCACGTCTAGATAATCTTACTTCTACTTATGGCGCACTTCGTGCCATTACGAATAAAAATCGTAATGACGGCATTAATGTTATTGCCTTATTCGATAATGAAGAAGTTGGAAGCAAAACAAAACAAGGTGCTGATTCCACGCTTATGACCATGTTATTAGAAAAGATCTATGAAGGTCTTGGATTCTCACATACGCGTTGTTTAGAAGCGATTATGCGTAGTATGCACTTATCCGTTGATGTGGCACATGCCATCCACCCAAATCATTCAGAAAAAAGCGATCCAACTACATTCGCTAAGTTAAACGAAGGTGTTGTCATCAAAATCAATAACAACCAAAAATACGCGACTGATTCAAAGGCTATTGCCACTCTTCAACAATTGTGCGAATCTGGCAGTGTGAAATATCAAAAATACGTAAATCGTTCTGATATTGCAGGGGGTGGTACTCTTGGTTCTTTAGTATCATCACAGATTCCTATGTTAACAGTTGACCTTGGTATTCCAATGCTAGCAATGCATTCTGCAAGAGAATTAATGGGCGTTAAGGATCAAACGTATATGAATCAATTACTTCATACTTTCTTTACCGCTAAGTAATTAAATAGGCTGATAGCTAAACTTGGTAATCCGTCTCGTATAAACCGTAAAAATTCGTTCATAATATATATATTAAGCAATAGCCAATTGTGAAAGGAGTTTTACCATGAGAGCAAGCAGTAAAGCATATGAAGATGTAGCCTGTCATTGTAGTGAATACTTACCAGTTCAAAAAGGTAATGTTTCTAATTGTAGTAATTGTGATAAGAAATCTTGTGTTACTTGCCGTCACTTTGATACGGATAAGAGTTTCTGCAAGATTGATTTATATGACCGTATCGTAAGAAATCATCATATTGATGAAGAAGAATAGATTTGTATGACTGTCGCACTAGATTCTGGAAAGTGACGTAATTTTATAAACAGTTGCTGTTAAGTATGTATTTAGTTTTTAGCTCCTAAAGCATTCACACACTGTTAAAAACAATCTCCGTAAGTTGAATACCATTTGACGAGTTTATATCCGACATTGGCACACACCTTTCGGAGATTGTTTTTTTTATGTTGCAACTCATTGCTTTTAAAGCTAAAAACAGGATAATGTTTTCTAGCAACTGTTTATTCAGCTTATGGGATTTAACGCAACGTTGATATCCCATACAGTATCAACAAGTGCGCCGGGTAGAACACATAGAATACATACCGCATACTTGGTCCCTTTTTCCCATTATAGAGATAAATCGGAATTAGAGCCAAAAGGGAATACAACTGAAAGGTATTACTTAAGTATAAAGTTAAAATACATATTGAAATTGCAATCTGTATTATGTTTCCACGACTTACATAGAATGCTATGATTATTAAAATTCCTAACATACTATAATCCGTACTTAATAACCAAGCAGCTGTCATCGCAAGAATGATTACTGCGAATTGTAATACTAACGCTTTTAAATATGAGGCTGAAAAACGTTTTTTTATCTCATCAATTGCATAAATTGCAATAAGCCCTAATGCCAACGTAAAGAATACATTTTGATGTCCCCAATAGAATAATTTATGATAGAAACATATATCAAATGGTATCTCCGAAACAAGCGCAAATCCTGCTAATCTGATCATATATTTCTTCACATCTCTTGTATGATAATATCCTTCAACAATAAAAAAACAAAAGATTGGGAACGCAATTCTACCAAAACCTCTCATTAATACATATGGCATAGTTGTAGATGATAAAAATACTGCCGCAATATGATCTAGTAACATCGCTAGTATTGCTAGTATTTTTAATGCGAAAACGCTCACTTGTCTCCTCCTTTACTATCTCACTAAGAACAATTTCTATCCACACTTTTTAATACAACAATTGACCTAGGTGCAACAAAAACTGCACGATTATTCAGACGCATATTCTTCTCATTGGTTGATGCCGTATTGATATAGACTTCCCATCGTTGTCCCATCGGTAATTGTGGTAAATCGAACTCATGATTCTCCCAATGCATGTTGTACGCTACATAAAAATAGGAATTCAACTTGTTCTCTTCTTTTGATCCGTACTGACCGCAGTACATAACACCAAACATACGACTATAGTACGAAAAGTCAGGGTACCACGCTTTCGTTCCATGATAAGACATGTCTGGACACCCCATGGATTGATAATCCATCATACGGTATTCTTTCTCTCTACCAAATACCCCTTGTCTCTTACGAACACTAATTAACTCCTTAACAAAGCGTTCGATATCTTCATTCTGCACCCTATTATTCCAATTAATCCAAGAGATAGCGTTATCCTGACAATACGCATTGTTATTGCCTTCTTGTGAATTACCAATCTCATCTCCCATCATAATCATTGGAGTTCCCTGACTTAACAGTAACATTACTAAAGCATTTCTTATCTGTTGTCTACGAAGTTCTTTAATCTTCTTCTTACCAGTTTTACCTTCGGTTCCACAGTTCCAACTATAATTGTAATCCGTTCCGTCCTTGTTGTCTTCCCCATTCGCATAATTATGTTTCACATCATAACAAACAAGATCCATTAATGTAAAACCGTTATTATTCGTTATATAATTAATAACTGCATAATCGGCTGGATTTCTTCTTACACGATAAGCAAATGAATTCACTTGTTCCTCATCACTCTTGAGATATCTTCTTGCATCAATTAAAAACCCGTCATTGTATTCAGCTAGATTACGATATGATTTGCGATTTGTATCTGTAAAGTTATGATTTGTTTCCCACGATGTTGCTAAGAATTTAGTACGTGATAAAACAGGGTCTGAAGATAGTATTTTCGTAGATACTACATTATTATTCACGCTAAACCCATCGATATGATACGTAAAATACCAATAATGTAAACAATCAAGAATCGACTGTTGCGTCATATCCGGTGTGAAATTAAACTCCATTAACACTTCAATACCAGCATCATGTAATTCCCTAATCATTGTCTTTAATTCTGCCACTACATTAGCTGGCTCATACGCATACGATGCCTTTGGTGCAAAATAATAAGTATTCTTGCTATATCCCCAATAATTGATTCTATACGGAATACGAATCTTCTCCTCTTGCTTACCGTCCCTCACATACACCTCCCGTAACATCGTCTCACGATAAGTATCCTCATCTTTTGCAATATTGATAAACTCGTAATCTTTTTCTTCCTTCTTATCTTGAGTACCTGGAGAACGCATATAATTTTCTTCGATCAGTATCTCGTCAAATTCAACGATTGGCATCAGTAAAACTGCGTTAATTCCAAGTTCTTTCAGATATGGAATCTTCTCACTAACCCCTCTAAACGTACCTGCAACTTTTCCAGTTTTAGAAGAAGTGTGTTTGGTGAATCCTCTAACATGCATCTTATAGATTATAAGATCTTTATATGGAATCTCAAGGGGCAGATCTTCCTTCCAATCAAATGTTTGAAAAGCAAAACCACCACGTAACGAGTAAGGATCAAAATAATGATTATGCTTTCCCCATTTTTCTCTTCCAGTAATAACCTTAGCATATGGATCAACTATAACCTGTCCATCTATCTCATACACGTATTCATACTCTTCATATGGTAGGTTTTCTATAATTATAGAATAGACATTTCCAGTACGATATTCAGCTGGAATTAGAACATAATGATTTTTCTTACTATTTTTCTTATGCAGTAACACAAGTTTACATATTTCACAATTTTGTGCTACTACTGAAAAATTAATAGACTCATTCTCTTTTGTTGCTCCTAGTGGTAATGGAGTTCCTTTTCTAAACCTTAATTGATTCATATTTCGTCTCCTTACTGTCACTATTGTTTTTAGGTTATTACCTTACTTGCTTTCTTCAATTTTCTGTGCGAGCTCCGTTAGATACATCCATCGTTCCATCTTAGCCTCTAGTTGTTTCTCTCTCTCTTCTTTTTCCTTCATTAATTCATTCAATTTCCCATAATTAGATGCATTACTTACCATGTCCGCTTCTAGTTTTTCAATGTTAGCCTCTAACTTAGCGATATCATCATCGATTGTGTCATATTCTTTCTGCTCACTATAAGTGAACTTTAATTGACTAGAACGATCTTTTTGATAACTCTTTTTCTCTTCTTTTGGCTTCTCTGGTTTTTTCTCCTCAGGAACATCATCGCCCTTTGTAAGCATATAGTCACTATATCCGCCCTCATATTGTTTAACCAACCCATCTCCTTCAAAGGCAAAGATACGATTAACCATACGATCTAAGAAATAACGATCATGTGATACAGTTACTACGATACCTGGAAATGTATCTAGATAGTGCTCAAGTATTGTTAACGTTTGAATATCCAAATCATTAGTAGGTTCATCTAGAATTAAAACATTTGGCGCACCCATTAATACATATAATAAGTAAAGACGGCGTTTCTCTCCGCCTGATAACTTACCTATTAGCGAATACTGCATAGCACCTGTGAACAAGAATTTTTCTAACATCTGAGAAGCTGTGATGCTTCCTTCACTGGTAGCAATATACTCAGCTACGCTCTTAACGTAGTCAATGACCTTGATGTTTGGGTCCATCTCTTCATTCTCTTGTGAGAAATAACCAATTTTAACCGTTTCACCAATCTCAACATACCCAGAGTCTGGTGTAACAATACCATTGATTACTTTTAATAGCGTAGATTTACCGCAACCATTCTTACCAATAATACCAATTCGGTCATTCTTGAGTAATATATAAGTGAAATCACGGAATAAAACCTTCTCCCCATAAGATTTTGATACCTCATGTAATTCAATCGTCTTCTTACCTAACCTAGAAGCCACTGAATTCATCTCAACAGATGCTGCTTCTTTTGGCTTCTCTCTATCGCGTAATTGTTCAAAACGTTCAATATGAGCTTTTTGTTTTGTGGATCTTGCTCTAGCACCACGCATCATCCATTCAAGATCCTGTCGATACAAACTCTTATTCTTTCGTTCAGTAGCAAGTTCCATCTCTTCTCTTTGCGCTTTAAGCTCTAGAAAGCTTGAATACCCACCTGCATAACTGTAGATGTTTCCATTGTCAATCTCTACAATACGGTTTGTTACCTTATCTAGAAAATATCTATCGTGCGTAACCATTACAATCACACCACGGTATTGATTGAGATATTTCTCAAGCCACTCTGCCATATCATTGTCTAAATGGTTCGTAGGTTCATCTAATACTAGAATATCTGCAGGGTTCAGTATTGCTCTAACAAGTGCAAGACGTTTTCTTTGTCCACCTGACAATACATCAACTCTTCCATCATAGTCACGAATCCCTAATTTATCTAACATTGACTTGGCATCTGCTTCTTTGTTCCAATCTTTCTCATGAGAATCCTGATCCTGAAGCATAACATTCTCAAGAATATTCTTAGCAAAATCAAATTCCGGTTGCTGAGCTAGATATTCAACCTTAATGTTTCTGCCAGTAGTAACCTCTCCTTCATCTGCTTCTTCGATACCTGCAATGATTTTTAATAAGGTAGATTTACCAGTACCATTGACACCAATAACACCAATCTTATCTCCTT
Source organism: Clostridiales bacterium (assembly GCA_018372435.1). Lineage (GTDB taxonomy): Bacteria > Bacillota > Clostridia > Lachnospirales > Lachnospiraceae > Anaerosporobacter. Next base: position 6,488 of record JAHAJA010000030.1, read on the forward strand.
CTTGGATTCCAAGAGAGATTTCTTTAAATAATACTTTATCTGTATACCCTTTTGTAACTTTATCTATTGTTAACAAATTCATGTAATTACTCACTTTCACTTTACTTTTTTATCAACCGATTACGTGCTTTAATATACATTCAATTACGAATAATCGGTCTAATTTCACTATTTTCTATTATAGCTTATGGGATAAGTTGTTACAATCCCCAAAATAGGTAGCATTCCACCTACTTTTTCCACTTTGCTTTCCCTATATTAAACAAAAAACACTTGCAAAATGCCAAATTTACGGTAAAATAGAGTCTGAGACTAAATATTCATTTTTATACTAGTCACCGAGTCAGTTAAAACTGATACGAGATGTATATAGAAACTAGTAAGAACACATAGAAAGGTTTTAAATTATGATACAAGCATGTAATGTTACACTAAGATTAGGTAAACGTGCTCTTTTTGAAGAGGTTAATATTAAGTTTACCGAAGGAAATTGTTATGGATTAATTGGTGCCAACGGTGCTGGTAAATCTACTTTCCTCAAAATACTTTCAGGACAAATTGAACCTACACAAGGTGATGTCGTTATTACTCCAGGACAAAGATTATCATTCTTACAACAGGACCACTTCAAATACGATGAATTCGATGTTTTAAGTACTGTTATAATGGGTAACAAAAGATTATACGATATCATGAAAGAAAAAGATGAAATCTATGCAAAAGAAGATTTTACTGAAGAAGATGGTATCAAAGCTAGTGAATTAGAAGGTGAATTTGCTACACTTAATGGTTGGGAAGCGGAATCTGATGCTTCTACTTTGTTAAATGGTTTAGGAATTGATAACGACTTACACTACAAATTAATGTCAGAATTAACTGGTAGCGAAAAAGTCAAAGTGTTACTTGCTCAAGCATTGTTTGGTAACCCAGATATTCTATTACTAGATGAGCCTACTAACCACCTTGACCTTGATGCAATTCGTTGGTTAGAAGAATTCTTAATTAACTTTGAAAACACTGTAATCGTTGTATCCCATGACCGTTACTTCTTGAACAAAGTCTGTACACATACTGCTGATATTGACTATGCTAAAATCCAATTATACGCAGGTAATTATGATTTCTGGTATGAGTCAAGCCAATTAATGGTTAAGCAGATGAAGGATGCAAACAAAAAGAAAGAAGAAAAGATTAAGGAATTACAAGAGTTTATTCAAAGGTTTAGTGCGAATGCATCAAAATCAAAACAAGCAACTTCTCGTAAGAAAGCACTTGAAAAAATCGAACTTGATGATATTCGTCCATCAAGCCGTAAGTATCCTTACATCGATTTCAGACCATCTAGAGATATCGGTAATGAAGTACTTACTGTTACGAATCTTTCTAAGACAATTGATGGTGTAAAAGTTCTTGATAATATTTCCTTTATAATAGGTAAAGATGATAAAGTAGCTTTCGTTGGTCCTAATACATTAGCTACTACTACTCTATTCAAGATTCTAACTGGTGAAATGGAACCAGATGAAGGTGAATACAAATGGGGAATTACTACAAACCATTCATACTTCCCTAAAGATAATACGAAAGATTTCTCTGGCGATGAGATGATCGTTGATTGGCTAATGCAGTTCTCACCAGAAAAGGATGTTACCTATGTTCGTGGATTCCTTGGAAGAATGTTATTCGCTGGTGAAGAAGGCGTTAAAAAAGTTAATGTATTATCTGGTGGAGAAAAAGTACGTTGTATGCTTTCTAAGATGATGATTCTTGGTTCTAACGTATTAGTTATGGATGAACCTACAAACCACTTAGATATGGAATCCATCACAGCATTAAACAATGGTTTAATTAAGTTCCCTGGTGTCTTATTATTCACATCACAAGATCATCAGTTTATTCAAACTATTGCAAATCGTATTATGGAAATTACTCCAACAGGCTTAATTGACAAGATTTCAACATATGATGAATATCTTGATAATGACGAATTAGCTAGAAAACGTCAAGTTATGGATATGGCTACAGATGAAGACTAAATAAAGTCACGTCGATCGCCTGTTTATGAACAATCAATGATATACCTATTACCAATAGATGCAATAGGAAGTTCAGTTATGAATCTTCCTATTGCATATTGATAAGTCGAATCGAGGGGGACAAGTAGGTTCACTTATCAAACAACAGCTCAAAAGGATTTGGATGTTAATGTAGATAGGGAGGTTTTCACTAATGAAGTCACGCACTATTTTTACATTCCAAGCTAAAGATGGAATGTGTATATCAAAAGATGTATTTAATTCAACTGGACAATTATTAGTTGCTGAGGGAACAGAGATTAATAGCAAAGTAAAAGAGATGCTTAGCTTTTACTCCGTTATGAAAATTAACGTATATGATAAAGAGATTTCTACTGAAGTCAAACCAGCTCCACCCGTCATTAATACTGACACATATTCACAACGAGTTAAAAATAGCGAAAGATTTCAAGAGTTCAAGAAATCTTTTAGTGCAAATGTAAAACAGTTTCAATCCGATATCATTACTTTTGTTAACAAAACCGATGAGGTGGATTTGAAAAATCTAAAAAAAGAACCTTACTCTGTCTTAAGTAAGAGCGATACAACCATTAGCGTTTTCGATATGTTACACAATATTGAAGACTATAATGACTCCACATACTCACATTCATTGAATGTCGCTTTAATCAGTAATGTTATTGGAAACTGGATTGGCTACAATGAACAAGATCTTGAAGTACTTACCTTAGCTGGTCTGCTACATGATATTGGAAAATTAATGGTACCTGAAGATATCTTGAAAAAACCAGATAAACTAACGGACGAAGAATTCCAATTAATTAAATTACACCCGATTATGGGATATGATTTAATTAAAGATGAAAACCTCGATCCACGTATAAAAGAGGCCATTTTAAAGCATCATGAAAAATGTGATGGATCTGGTTATCCGTCTATGTTAAAAGGTGATAATATTAATGAATTCGCTAAAATTATTGCTATTGCAGATGTCTACGATGCAATGACTTCTAAACGTTCCTACCGTGAAGCTCTTTGCCCATTCGAAGTTATTCGTCTATTCGAAGATGAAGGTTTCCAAAAATATGATGCAAAAATCCTTATTAACTTCTTAGAAAGAATTGGTCAAGCTTACATTAACAATCACGTTGAACTAAGTGATGGTAGGCGAGGTGAAATTATCCTACTTAACAAAAACGCATTATCCAAACCTGTAATTAAGATAAAAGATACAATAGTTGATTTATCTAAAACTCATAACTTAACTATAACAAAGATTTTATAGATCTTCAAATTTTATAGATCTTCAAATTTTATAAATTTAGATTTATAATTCTTTATTAAAATTTTTATTAACGAACATATTTCAACATATGTTATACTAAAACAAATTATATTAAAACAAACTATATTAAAACAAAATGGAGATGATACTTTGGACCCGAGTGATGTCACGCAGATTATTATTTTACTAATTCTATTACTACTATCTTGCTTTTTCTCATCAGCAGAAACTTCATTAACTACAGTAAACAAATTACGTATTAGAAGTTTAGCCGACGAGAATGTAAAAGGTGCAAAAACAGTTGTAAAACTTATTGAAAATCCTTCTAAGATGCTAAGCGCAATCTTAATTGGTAACAACGTTGTTAACCTATCCGCATCTTCAATTGCTACTTCTCTTGCAATTGATCACTTTGGAAGTGTTGGTGCTGGTATAGCAACAGGTATTGTTACTATCATGATCTTAATTTTTGGTGAAATAACTCCAAAAACTTTAGCAACTATTCATGCAGAAAAACTTTCTTTAACTTATTCAGGGATTATTTATTTTTTAACTCAACTACTAACACCAGTTATCTATATCGTGAATCAAATTTCACTAACGATACTTCGTCTGTTACGTGTTGATCCCAATACAAGAGTTTCTGCAATAACAGAGAACGAACTTCGTACTATAGTTGATGTAAGTCATGAAGAGGGTATAATTGAAAGTGAAGAACGTAGAATGATAACCAATGTTGTTGATTTTGGTGATTCACTTGCCAAAGACGTAATGGTACCTCGTATCGATATGGAATTTGCAGATATCAACCTTACTTATGATGAGCTTGTTACTGCATTCTCAATCGAAAAATTCACTAGAATGCCCGTATATCAGGAAACTAGAGATAATATCGTTGGTATTGTTAACTTAAAAGACGTCTTTTTCTATCAAGGAAAAAAAGAAGACTTCTGTTTGAAGGATATCATGAGAGATCCTTACTTCACATATGAGTACAAGAAGACTTCCGAATTATTCATAGAGATGAAAAGAGAATCGATTCCTATTGCTATTGTATTAGATGAATACGGTGCAACTGCTGGTCTTCTTACTTTAGAAGACTTGATTGAAGAGATTGTTGGTGATATTCGTGATGAATATGACTCTGATGAGGAAGATTCTATTCAATGCATTAATGAAAATGAATTTATAGCAGATGGTAATACCAAACTTGATGACATTAATGAAGTTATTGGACTTCATATTGAATCAAATGACTATGATTCCATCGCTGGTCATATAATTGGCTTATTAGATCATCTTCCTTCACAAGGGGAAACTGTTGAAGAAGATCATGTAATCTATACAGTTGATGCAGTTGATAAGAATCGTATCGATAAAGTGCACATTGTTGTATTACCTACTACAGAATAAATTAGTGACTGTTTTTATATTTTAATAGTAATCACACATCAATAAAAAAGACAATCTTCATGTTGTGTGTATGTGGATTCATGGATGTAATGTCCGTACTTCATTTACGCACCATCTGAATGATTGTCTTTTTCTCTATTATGCTATGTTATTGGGTTTACACTCTGTAAACTCGCAATTCTCTATTCTATGACCTCCCGATTTATCAATTGCACCGCCACTATACTCAGAGATGCATCGAACAAACCTGCACTCTTTAATTTCTCCTCTAGAACCATACATAATAATACCGGCACCACTTTTTTGTCTACAATTAATGAATAGGCACTTGGCGATTACTCCCGCACATGAATAAATTGCTCCATCTTGACAGTAAGTAAAAATCGTATTTGTTATCTTTGGTTCCATGGCATCGTATATGGCACGTCCATTCTTGATATTACGAAAAATTGCATGTATCACTATCATTCTACTCCCTGTAGCGCGGAATCCAGCATTAGTTGCTCTCCCATCTATTTCAGAGTGGTCAATAACACAGCCCCTAGATCGGCTAATATCAAACATATCACGTTGTTTTAATCCATCTGCAAGTATTCTCGATCCCTTAATCTCTATAATACCTCTACTTTGAACCTGTTGTCTTAAGTAAACCACAACATGATTAAAACTAAGAATTCCTAGTTCACTCACTCGTATTGGTATATCAATTATTGATGCAATAGAAATTCGGTAATCCTTATCAATTACTTTTTCATCATGCCCATGAAGATACTGTATGATTTCTTCTCCTTGAGGATAGCATTCAATATACTGGCAGTCCATAACATTAGACTTCACTTCGTTATTATAGAAGATGGCACCGCCATGTTCTAATGCGTAGCAATGCTTAAAAGAACAGCATGTTATCATAATATCTGCTTCCGCGTAGATAGCCCCACCATTCTTAGCCTCGCACTTTTTGAAGGTAGAATGCGTTACGCTCCCATGTCCTTGTTGAATCTGTATTGCCGCTCCATTCTCAACCGTATAGCATTTGTGAAAACTACAGTTATTAATCTCTATTTGATTACCCCAGAACTTTATTGCACTATTCTTAGTTGTGTGATATATTTTTGAATCCACAATTGTAAGGTTTCCATTTTTTTGATTAATTGCACTTCCAATATAACGACAATCCATAATGGAATTTGTTATCTGCACTTCTGAGTAACTTTTTATCTCTATTAATGCATTACCTCTATCAGATTTATTAATTATGGTTGTATCTCTTATTACCAAAGTCCCACCATCTACTATTATAGACCCATGAAGATTGATCACTGCATGATCTAATACCAACGTACCATCTTTAGGGACAATGAGTTTATCTTTTATTATACAAGCATCAACAATTCTAGTTTCTTTACCTGGTAAGACCGATTTATTCTCAATTTCCGTTATATACTCCATATCTGGCATATAATATTTCAACTCTGTCATAGTTAGTGGTAAATCAATCTTTCTCATAGAAGAAAACAATCGAATGCATTGTTCCATATTACTCTCATAGGCAGCTTGAACGAATTGCCATAGTAACCGAAGTATATCCTTTGGTACCTGAAACAGAACACGGTAACGCTCAATAGACTCTATTTCTTCCTCTGAAAGTGGCTCTTTACGTAAACTTATATGAATCAAATCCATAAGGAAAAGATATTTCTTCAAGGAATCATTCATATACCACAATAAGCTATCCGTTAATCTGGAACCGTCCGTTGCTAGACGAATGGTTTTAGCAATCTGCTTAGGCTCAAGTCCTAACCCCTTCACCATTAATCGTTCTAATTCATAGTTGGTAAGCGTACTGTTTGACTTATTAAGTCCTGCATGAGCGAATACGCCTGCACAATATATGGTCTTTTGTTCTGAGTCTTCAATGAATAGTGGGTGTTTTGGTGATAGGAAGGACTTTTTCTTTCGATTGAATTTGGTTAATAAGTCTGTCTGAATCATGGTCGTTCCTCCTCACATGCATTGAATACAATACTATCCTCTGGTAAACAGTGGTCATATTCACAACGGTAGATTTTCTGTCCATATTTTTCATATTCAAAATAAATCGCTCCACCAAGGTATCTACCAACACAATTGGTAAATCTAGAATTCGTAATCCTTGAATCTGATAAGGAATCCGAATAGATTGCTCCACCGTGTTCTTCCTCACAATGGTAGAAATCGCAATCATCGACCACTAGCCGTCCTGTTTCTTTAACCCTAACACCACCAGCTAAACAGTCTGCAAGCGTTGTTCCATTCATAATAAGTGAATCACCAGTAAAACGAATCGCTGGTGCCAAATCTGTATTCAATATGGAAACATTATTAATAGTTAAACATCCTCTTTTTTGCCAAATTGCACCACATTTAAAATTACAATTTAATTCTACTGTACTTATATCTACCTTTGCCGTATTAGATATATGAAGCATAGTATCACTGGTACAATCTTCCACAGTTAATTTAACAGTATCAATTACAATTCTCCCTCCATCTACCATTATGCTACCATTAATTCTAACTTCACAGTTTTTAATTATTAATACTGCACCATTCGTTACTGCAACTTGACCGTGAATCCTAGATGGCTTATCTATTATGAAGATCTCCCCTGTATTCAAGATCAGATTATCGTATATATCCTCAATAAGGATATCCTCACATATATATTTCAATAAATTGTAGCTAATGGTATACCCATCTTTAATAAATCGGTGATAGAGGCGTATAGCCTCCTCCGTATCTTTCTTACGAGCCGCTTCATTGTACTGCAAGAAAAATTCCCTTTCATCACCCGTGAATTTGAAGATAGCGAAGTAATTCTGGCAAACCTTTTTCCCATAGTCTTCCGACCATAACGCGAAATTACTAAGCTTTAATAAATCCGCCGTGAACGTGTACTGCTTCTCTTTTGTGTCAAGCATAGTAAACACATCATTGATTTTATAGTCAAAATTATTATTCATTTCTTCAACTAACTTACCTGCATAAGAGGAGGGAAGTTTTATGTTAGTAAGAATCTTTTGATACTCCCCTAACAATTCTTTCATACTTTTAACCGTGCCATATGCCAAAACTCCAAGTCCAAAACAATAACTGTACTTGAATGTATTATCTTTATATGCAAAAGGGTGAATTCCTTCATCCTTATCTATTTCTCCATCTTTCTTTTTAAAATATTCAAAAATATCCATACTCATCGCATCCTTGCCTTAAGATTCAAGAATACCTTGGCATTCTTGGCTATGGCCTGCTATAATCTATGCTGACCCATCTATGATATACATCGGCTGAATTAACCTAATTATTTAGTAATTAGACGACAATGACTGAATCCTGTTCCACACAGAATTCAGTCACTTTCTTTTAATTATTTAAGTGTTATATTTTTTAATACAAACTTTACTGCATCATCAATGGAATCATCTTCATTTAAGGCACTTATATTAACTGTAATGACAATATAATAATCTCCTAATGGCATTACTGCATACCCATAAGAAGACGTGTAGCCTTCAAATTCATAAGTCACTGTTTTATAATTATATCCATTGTAAGATTGTAGATCTGATAATTCTGCATCGTAATTTTCTATATAATACTCAAACTCATCATTAAATATATCTTCTTCACCATCACCCATTAAAACAAAGAAACTAGCATAATAATTTCCATCATTCATATCGGCAAATGCATATGAATCACTGTTTTCTATCGTAGCTGTTTTATCGCTACATAATAGTTGAATCTCATTATCCTCGTAATCTTTAAGTGTAATACTATCATTATTCGTACTATTATCATCTGTATCTAGCTCATTATCATAAGGATCTTCATAATCATCATTAAAGATATCGTCGAAATCATTATCATCATAGTAAAGGTCTGGAGATGATGTTGAACCATACAAATCCATGATTGATTCTATCCAATCTAGGAAAGTTCCATTTTCATTCATTTGCATATCAGTTATGAATTCATCAATGTCTTGTGTAGTCATATCAAAGACCTTTGTACAATCCGCATCATCTGGAATTGCTATAGTTCCATCAGAATTCACATTCACTTCCGCTGACATATCAAAAGTAATAATATCACCAATTATAAACTCGATCTTATCCAAATCAATTGAATATGATTTTCCTTTTTTAACATTAGATAAACTTCCCTCACACTTAAGAGTTACAATTGCCTCATCTTCCGTATCACGGATATCTCCATTAATAGATATGTTATCCCCATCAAGTTTAGAAGAAAGAGATGCTGTTTCCAATATTTCTCCATTTTCTTTTATTGAGATAGTTAAGTCTGATGCAGTATCAGTAATATTATTTTCAAATAACATTGTAACTGTATTAGAGGAGTCGTTTATTTCTACTGTTCCCAATATTTTATGTTTACTAAAATCAATATCAACATCAAGTGTACCTGTTTTCCCTTCTACTTGCATATCATAGGAACTATGTAAAGCAACCATTTTGTTTTTATACACATAAACGGTAAACACTATGTCATTTTGAAGTATTTCATCTAATGTATCAATATCACTAGTCCCACCAAATTCAACAATATCATTAAACAACGTCCTAATATCTTCACTTAAAATAGTTGCTTGATATTCTGTACATTTTAATGTCTTACCATTGATCTCTCTCTTAACTTTTCCTTTATCTTTTACAACCATGTTATTATATATAGCACGATAGTCTTTTTCTATTTTTTTTAGGTCAACATCACTACTTGATTCTTTATTAAAAATATCAATATCAGAATCATCTTTCATTTTTTCAAGTCCAAAATATTCCCTAAAATCTGATTCATTAAATTCCTTTGAAAAATTCTTTGTATCAAATGTTAAAGTTTCGTCAAAGAATTCTGGAATTGATACTCCAAATAAATCTTTTGTTGCAAAAAATTTCGTATCAATAGCAGAGTCTGATAATTTCAGATAAAAACTTCCGCTTTGTCTTTGTTCTTTTGCATTTACCGTATTCTCAAACGATAATTCTGAGCCACTAAGATAAGTATTTATATCATTCAAAATATCTGAATCAAAATCACCTGATATCTCATTTAATGTTAATTTAAAACTAGAATATAAATTCTTATTCTTCGAATTCTCTTTAATTGCCTCAAAGTTGATTTTCTTGTCAAAAATACCTACATAACTATCATAAGTTTCATTCATCGCCTTAATCATTTTGGCTTTGGGATCGCTAAATAATTTGAACATAAAAACAGAAATAATAGCTATCAATGCAATTGCTAGGACAGAAATTACAGCAATGACTGTTTTCTTCTTTTTTTTGTTTTTATTTCCATTCTGTCCTGCTCCCCCTGTATTCGTAGCTTGAAAATCATTAGGTTGTTGGTTATTATAAGGTTGTTGATTGCCATAAAATTGTTGGTTATTAAAAGGTTGTTGATTGTTATAAGGCTGCTGATTGCTATAAGGCTGTTGATTGTTATAAGGCTGCTGATTGCTATAAGGTTGTTGATTGTTATAAGGCTGCTGATTGCTATAAGGCTGTTGATCGTTATAAGGTTGCTGATTGTTATAAGGTTGCTGATTGTTATAAGGTTGCTGATTGTTAATCGGTTGCTGATTATTATACTCTAAAGACTGGTTAAAATCTTCAGTATTGGTGTTTATATCAGGTATAAACTCAGGAACTTGGTTGTTATTATTTTGAATATTTTGCTTTATCTCTTCTGGAGAATATAAATCACCGTTAGGTTTTGGTATATCATTTAATATACTTCCTCCTTCTTCCGTATTTGTGTTACTTGTTTCATTTGGATCTAAATTCATACTATTCTTCCCCCTATAATATAATTTAAAATTGACTTACCATTTAAAGTAATAATATACTCGAATAAACAATATGTTTTACCTATAAATGGTATTCCAAAATTTTTGTCGTATTAAAGTATTTTACATCATTTTATCAATTTTGTATATATATTCCTTGGTTATTCATACAACTGGTTAATTAAGGGTATTAAATAAAATTTAGTTTTCTATTATTAATTATTCTTGAATTAACATTCTACAAGACACTCTCTTAATCTTTCTTGATAATAACCATGAATAAGCGAATGTACAAGAACAAATCCATAGACATGGAATCAATATATTCTGCACAGTATACTTTGTATTAAAATGTGTAATTCCTATATTATAAAGCATATTATTCATTAAAACGTCATTGGTTAGGACATTTACAATCGTTCCAAGAATAGTCCCAATTAGAACAACCGTAACAAATCGAAAGCTAAATTGGAATCGTAAACTTCCTGTGGTAAATCCGACTGATTTGTATATTCCCAAATCTACTTTCTCTCGTAAGAACGCTTTCTTGCATATCATTCCAATTACTATTGCGATAAAGAATAAGCTTATTAGATAGATTACCATTGTAACTCCCAGGATAACCATACGAATGGTTTCATTTGTAGAATCATTTTCTTTCTGATTATTAGAAACTCGTATATCGTTTTCATATTCTCTTAACTTAGTCTCTAATGTAGTTACAATGCCCTCTACTTTTGAGTCATCAGCTACACAAAAACTTACATCCATAATTTTGAACTCTGGATTCATTTTATGGACACCTTCTAACAATATTGTGAAATTTCGTCCTAAATCATTCATGTTCTTACAGGTTCCAACGATCAAAAATTCCTTTTGTACACCACTATTATCAATTATTACCGTATCACCAATATCCTTACCTAATTCATCTTTCATAACTTCGGTAATCGCTATTTCATTATTATATTCCGGATTTTTCCCTTCTAGGGCTGGCTGCAACACACCATCAGTATGGTCAAGCACTCTGCCAAGAAATTGTGTTCCATCTACCATAAAATATGCATTATTCGTTGAATACTCCTTCGTAATACTAGTTTCCTCTTCTATTGATGTTCGTATAATCGCTAACAATGGTCGCAACTCATCTGACGTAATTCGCACTGTTATATGTGAGTCTAACGTACCAACCATAGAGTACAGATTTTCATCTTTAGTTAACTGATTCATAGAAGTCGCCATAATTGTAAATGTTGTCAATAGAATAATGATAAGCAATGTGCTTATATATTCCTTGGCATTGGAAACAAGGGCTTTTATGACTAGTTTCATACTAAGTGGCAAATGTTTCATCTTATCCATATAAAAATCCATTCTCCCTTTAAAATAAACAGGTTCATGGCCAAGGGAAAATGCCTGTACTGGCGATATCTTCGCAATCTTTTTTGTTTTAATAAATGTAAAAAGTACTATGAATAAAAACAGAGCAATTACTGCTAACAGACTTAAGCCTAACTCAAGTTTACCCTTCCAAATCAATCCTGTTAATGAAACAAACTCTTTTCCCAGTAGATTAGTTGCAAAAACACTTCCAAGCAATCCAAGCAGACTCCCTACAATACCTGCTACTAAATATTGAAGAACTAGACTCATACGAATTAAACCATTCGTAAAACCTTGTGATTTCAAAATTCCAAAAATAAGGTACTCCATCTCAATACTACTACTTACATTATGACTAATAACAATTAATACTACTATTAATAGTAAAATTGCAAAGCACGATACGATTGCACTAAGAATATTATCCATCATTAAGGTAAAACTCTTTGCTTCAGATTTTGTCATAGAAGTAACACAACCATTCTGTACTCCTGTTTGTTTATTAATCTTATCAAGCGTCTTACTTTCCTTGTAGTTAGCTTGATTCTTGATTTCGTCCTTAATAAATACGTGAATAGACTCCATATTAACGCAAATTTCTTCCGTATCTTCTCTTAGGCGATTAAGATCTTCTTGATTAATTAGTACATTCTTATAACCAATCATCTCCGCTCCAATAAATGGCTCCTCGAAAAACCTCGTTATTGTAAAACTCTCTTCCCCATAACCAGTATCAACACTAATTTTATCACCTATTTTGCAACCTAATTTCTTTTTCATAGCCTTAGGGAGATAGATTTCTCCTTCTCTTGGAACCAAATTGCTTCCTTTATCATCAAAGAATTGATACATCTGTTTATCTGGTTCATAGGCAAAGAAAAACACCATACTCCGATATTCTCTTAGTTTCGTTGAAACTCTTCTACTACTTATACACGGTATTTGTATGACTTTCTCAACTTCATCCATAGAAGTAATCTCTTTTATCATGTCATTATCAATTTCATCTGAATTATATATATATACAATATCCCCTGTATTTGTCTTCGATATAGCATTATCATATTGACTGTCTAAACATACAGTCACACTAATAATCGTGGCTAACATACATGTAATGATAGCTACTAAGATAGCGATTCCTACAAAGCTTTCTTTCTTTGACTTAATATTTGCTTTAATTAATTTCCAAATCGCCATTTTACCACCCCCTACTTGTTAGGAATGATACAATCATAGTCTCTTTGGACTTTTTGTTTTCCTCACTATAGGGAGGCATCTCCATCTCACCAACGATTTTACCATCTTCTAGATACAATAACCTAGTTGCTCGTATTGCTGCCTTCACATCATGGGTAACCATTAAGATACTTTGACCTTGTTGATTAAATCTTGATAATAAATCAAGTACTTCATTCCCCGCAGCTTTGTTAAGAGCCCCCGTTGGTTCATCTGCAAAGAGTAACGAAGGATTACTGATAAGAGCTCTTGCTATACAAGCTCTTTGTTGCTGGCCTCCCGATGTCTGAGAAGGTAATCTTCGTTTGAACTCTTCCACCCCAACCTGCTCTAATAATTCATCCGTCCTTTCATTCACTTCCTTATTCGTAAACTCTTTCACTAAATATCCTGGCACTGCAACATTCTCAAAAAGTGATAGGTTCGATACAAGGTGAATCTGTTGAAATACAAATCCAAAATCTTTTCGTCTTAGATAGGACAATCCTTTTTCTTTCTTCTTTGTTATGTCTTCCTTCTTATACCATACTTCTCCTGAGGTCACTTTATCCATACCGCTTAATGTATAGAGAAGTGTTGACTTACCAGAACCTGAACTTCCCATTATAACAGTAAAATCTCCTACATAGATATCCAAATCTATATGATTTAATACATGATTTTGCATACCATTGTTCGCGTAACTCTTACATAAATCTTTGGCTTGAATAATCGCTTCTTTCATCTCTTTTCATCTCCCACTCTCATATATACTATTCTATAGAATTCTTTAACTCATAATCTTCCATCACCTTTGGAAGGTTTTTTTCAGACATTAACTCTTTAGGGAAGTCATTTACTACTAACGAATTCACCCAAGATACTCCTTCCTCCTCATTCTTTGGTTTATCTGATAGGGGTATTAGTCGAACACTATAAGTATCAATTGGTATATTGTGATTTTCTAGAACCTTTTCAATGGCTTTTGCAACTTCTGCAATCTTTGCATACGAAACTTCTTCTGTAAATACAATTGTATACGTTTCTAGTGGAAGAGGTGGACTAGAGATATCTAATTTCATATCCCTACGAAGCTTTAATAAATCTTGATTATTTTTACTAGTCTCAATAAATTGAATAGATATCTTATCAAATACATAATCAAGTTCTCCACGAATTAATTGGTTAACTCTTTCATCAATCTCCATGTTTAATCGATTCCATGTATTAAAGTTATTAGTAACCCTATGCTCATAATCATCATAATCAATATTACCCAAACCATCTATATAGATGGTAAAACTGGTATCTTCACTTGTTTTTGATTGTACATTTACTCCATACGTCTTAAACTTAAAATTATAATATACCTCTTTAATCTCTAAATCCAATTCACTATACTTGTCTTCAATATAATCTCCCGCTGCTCTTTGGGCTAAGAATTTGGATATCGGATTACCTGTGATACTATTTATTGCCGATACAATAAACAGCAAAATCAAACCTACACTTATAATTATAAAACTCTTCCTTAAACTCATCTTAAAGTCATTCCTCCTTCACTCATTTTATTACATAATCTATCCTAACAAAGAAGTTATTAAGAAGTCTTTAAGAAAGAAACAGAATGCATAATTTTTATTACTTGTAATTTGGTAGTTAAAATAAAAAAGTTACATAACGTTCACATAAACTTCATTTTCATTCCATAATTACTACACATTTGAATGGTATTCTATATACATCAAATAAAACAACTACCTTTTTAATATAGATAAAATTTTCATAACCCTCCCCCTAATAAGGCTGTCGTAAATCGTACGACAGCCTTATTAATGTTATTGAACAGGAAAAGTTAACTTCACTCCTAAACCCTCTCTTTTGTTTTCTAATTGAATGGATCCATTCATCTCCTCAACAAGGTACTTAACTATATAGAGTCCTAAGCCTGCTCCTTGTTTATCAAATGCATTCTGCCCACGATAAAATTTCTCAAAGATGAACGGCATGTCCCCGTCCGGAATGCCTGGTCCTTGATCTTGTATGTATATTTGTAGACTATGGTTTTGTTCTAAGCTTACTGATACCTCAATTGTACCATCACCAGCATATTTGCACGCGTTAGTAACAAGATTCTCTAATATTTGTTCGAAACGACGTCGATCCACTTCAATCATCACATTAGGTAATTTTGAACACAATCGTATTCTAGAATTATCCCCCGCAATTGCTGTAAGCATCTCAGGGAGCTCTTCATCAATTTTGCAAGAATTCATCTGAATCTCTAATCTCTGCAAATCTGATATTGAATGCAAGAATAAATCGTTGGTTAGCTTTGTTACCTCATCACATTTGCGTATAATTGTTGAATAATAACGTTGCCTACGTTCTTGATTAGTATCCATATTGGCTTGCAATGCTTCTGAATAGGCGCGTATTGAGGCTATTGGGGTCTTAATATCATGAGAAATCGTAGCAATAACCGTCTTATTATTCTCAATTGCTAACTCCTGAGCCTTCCTTGATGCCTTTACTTCGCACCGCATACTATCGAATGCCCAAGTAAATGCCCCAAAAAGATTTTTGCGTTCATATTGCACTGGAGTATCAAAATCACCTCTAGAAACAGATGTCGCGAAATCCGTTAGTCGATCAAATGGCTTAATTACCACATGATAGATGTATCCAAACAAAAGTAATACATTACTAATGAAGATAATATATAATAACGTCCCTAGATAGAACAATTGCTTTTTATGTTGTTCCAAACCACTCTTTGATTTTTGTCCACGCATACTATCTTGTAAATCATGAATAGTTTCTTGTATTTTGATATAATCTGTTTCCGCAATCTCCTTGTTTTCTCCCATTATCGACTTTTCAAGTAATTTCTCTACTTCATTAAGCTTAACAATCCATTCCCTCTGCGACGATTCTTCCTTAATTGTAAGTACTTGATAAAGGCATATCCCCGTTATACACGTAATAATTGCAATACATATCACAATAATCTGAATTAACCTCTTTTTCATTCTCCCACCTCAAATCGATAACCAACACCCCATACGGTCTGTATAAATTTCGGTTTTGAAGGATTCTTTTCTAATTTTTCACGCAACCATCTTATATGTACTGCTACCGTACTAACCTCCACCATATTGAATATCCCCCACACATCCGCAAGTATTGTCTCTTTCTTTAATATTATATTCTTATGATCGATTAGATATCTTAATAAATCATACTCCTTTAATGCTAAGGGCACTACAATTCCATTACGTGTTACTGTCCTATTTGCTTCATCTACGATCACTTCACCGAATGTTATCTTCTTTGCTCCCGTATCAAAACCATAGGTACGACGCATTGTCGCATTGATCCTTGATAATAGCTCTTGCAAAGAGTATGGCTTGGGTAAGTAATCATCGCCTCCAATATCAAGACCTTTGATTCGATCTGTTTCACTTGTTCTTGCACTTATGAATATAATTGGGACTGTAGAATGTACCCTAAGTTCCTTACAGAATTCAAATCCTACTCCATCTGGAAGATTGATATCAAGTATAATCAATTTAACTTGGTTCTGATCTAACGCATCATAGGATTCTTCAATTGAACGGGTATGTATCACCTTATAACCATGGTCTTCTAATAAATCACAAGTAATCATGGCTAAGTCACAATCATCATCGACGATTAATATATCAATATTCTTCATAATACCAAACATACTCCTCTCTTTAGTCTGGATACTGTGTGTTGCACATATACTCAGTTTTAATTAATCGGTTAGAGGCCTAAAGTTACCCCTTTATTTAATTTTTTATATTTAGTATATCAGATTATATTATGATTGGATATATCTGTTAACCACATTGCAAAAAAGTAGATCGATTGATAACCACATGTTGCAAATTATTCAATCGATCTACATATATACTAATTATTCTTTTTTCCGTTATTCTTGTTGTTATTTTCTTAGTTTTTATTTTCTTAGTTTTTTATAATCTTAGTTCTTCTTTTCTTAGTTCTTCTTTTCTTAGTTTTTCTTTTAGTTTCCTACCTTTCTAACTCTTGCACCTCCTAATGCTATTCTATTGTAATATCCTAGTGTAGAATTCCCATATGGATATCCTTGAAACAATACTAACATACTGATATCGTCAACGGTTCGATACCATTCTTCCATATCAATATTCGGTAACGAGAATTGATACTTAATTCCATAATGCTTTGCAATTCTATTATGTTTCTCTATGTACGAATTCATTGTTTCCGTTAAGCAGTTGATAATTACCAACCGTCTCTCCTTATCAAATTCCTCCCGCGTGTCAGGGAGTATTTCTGGAAACAATGCGATTAAGTCCCCATAATACCCTTCTATATTCTCCTTAGTCTGTAGGTTAATTACCCTTATGTAATCCGTAAGTGTATATTGAATCAGATAGGAATCTGTACGACGTTCAAAGGGTATTCGTTCACTTATGTCAATACTTGTGTTCCATTCTCCTACAAGCCAATATTTTGATTGCTCCAGCGCATGCCCCTCCACAACGTTATATTTTCCACCGTTATATTTTCCACCATTATCCTCTCCAGTAGACACTTCTCCTCCTTCAACATCTTGATATGCCATATACAGACCATCTTGAACAATATATGCAATAACCGGAACATAGTTTAACAGTGATCTACCACTTTGTGACTCTGCATTAAGTCCTAGATTCCAAGCTAAGTAACGTAAGAAAGAATCGGTTACAGAAGCAAAATCAATTGAGGTAGACGATAAGGAATCTTGATCAACAATCTGCATAAGAGCATCTTCTACAGCATTATCAATAGCATTATTATATTGACTCTGGAGTTTCGTTATAGCCACTACGGTATCAACCTTTTGATTAAGTATTAAGAAAACAGATACCATAATAAAAACAAATATAATACTAAGATTAATATGCTTCATCTCGTATAAGTCCTCCATACACCGTAACATAATTTCCATCTGCGTAATCTACGCCTAATAGTAGTTCCTGTATTTGTTTTCCTAGTGTTTTGTTCTTAAGTTTAACTTTAATGGTAAGATAGTCATCTTGATTCATCTTATAGATATAACCCTTCTCCTCATTATAGAGTTCTTCTTGAATATCTGGTGTGTAATAACACATATATCGTCTATACGTATCTTCTTCCTCTCCTATATAACCGGATATAGCCTCGTAACCGTTACCAACTTCTTCTCCATCCTCCTTATAATACAAAGCATGGTAATGAGTCAATTCAACCTCATACAGATTATTCCCTAATTCAATACTTTGCATATATTCTTCATACATCTGCTTTGTTATATAACCAAGATTTCTAACAGAATCTATGAAATAACTTGTCTCTGTTGTTACATACTGCTGCATCAGTATATCTTGTTTCTGGGCTACGTATTGAATCGGGCACAGAAACAGCAGAACGATAGCGATTAATATAGCTACAATCTTTCCAAATGCATTCATTCAATACACCTCATCGATATGGGTAGATTGCATGTTGTTCATAGGTATATCTCGATATTAAATCTATTTCCTGGTTCACCGCATGTGTGGTGTAAACAAGAAGAGATACAGCGATACAAAAGCATGCAATTGCTGCCATACTAACTAATAACTCCTTTGCATTATCCATCTTAATTAACCTGCGAAAATATGATTCCAATAATCGTATAGTTCACATCTCGTATAATACTACCTAGAAATTGCCCATTGGGATTGATATAGACGTTACTTTGAGAATTCTGGGCCGACTTAACAGATGCACTGCTTGTTCCGATGATTTCAGTCTGCTTGTCATCAAGAACATTATCGTAATATGTAGAACATTTCTTCGTATTTACTTGAATGGCAATATCCCCATTCTTAAACTTATTAATTACGTTGACTACTTCACTTCCTGATACGCTCAAGCCATCATACATAACCTTATCGCTTTCGTTAAATTCTGCGTTTAACTTTGAGATTTGACCTGCACCACTTGCTGCTGTATCTCTTGCTTCTCTAGATATATAGAACCCTAATGATATTACGATACAAGTAATTATTGTACCTGCTGCTAAGATTAATCCCTTTAAACTATTATCCATGTTACTCCTCCTTGTTACTATGTTGTTTAATTGTTTGCAAAATTCTTTGCAATTTCACTAAGTCAATCCCTGTAACTGACTGACATAAGTCATAAACTGCGATATACTTTCCAGAATAAATGGTACTATTAGATATCCACCAATTAACAAAACCATAGGGAAAAATGCAATAAATTTTCCTATAGCGCCTTGATTATCCGTTCGTATCTCATTATCCTGCTTCCTTTTTTCTATATTATAAGAATAATCTCCTGGTACTTCTTCAAAAGCAGGATATATTCCTATTCGATCACTAACTTCCAGATTCTTAACAAGATGCCTAAAAGATTCATTATCACAGGATTGATACATGATATCCAACGCCTTCTCATTGTCCTGCAAAAAACAATCGATACACTCAAGTATAGCTGGTAGGAATATCTCACTGCCATAAGCTAACCACTCTAATAAAGTTTCTACCGTCATTCTTCTTATAGGTGTCAACATGATAAGCACCGCTTGTAGACGCATTAACTCATCCTCTGCATCTCGATTGCCACATGCTACTTTAATAATTAATTGTATGTTTGGAACATAATACGAGAAAATCGTAATTAGAGTAATACATAAGATAATTAGAAGATAATTCGTATCTCTTGCTGCCACAGCAATTTCTTGCTGTGTATATAGCAAAGATGATGTAATAGATGCTATACTATTTTCTCGAATAATCATTGATATCATAACAATACAAGTGATTATACAAGAAGAAACTGCTAAACATATCTTCACAAATAAAAATTGGTAAACCGTATAACTCGATGAAATCCTTACAAGATTACGATATACTTTCTGCCACTTGTCTTCTCTTTTGTGAATATGTTCTATTAAGAATTGCTTTATTATATGTATATTGCAAAGCTTATCTAGATAAATATGCGGTCTTTTTACCAACTCTTTAGGTTCTATTAGATATTGAATCAACCGAAAAATTATTATAGTAACTATACATAGTATACATTTGACAAGTAATCCATATCCTCCATCATAATACCTTATTAATTCAGGAAGATTGCCTATACTCCACCTTCGTATACAGTCTATAAAAAGTATAGGGAATACCGTAACGAACAATAAACCACTGAATACATGATTTAAACGCTTTCTACGTAATACTTCATTATGTATCTCCTCTTTAAGATGATTCATGTTGCTGAGAAAAGCTGATTTCCCCATTGTATAAGAGTCACCATACGTAATACATGTTTTACATAATATATAGAATGTCAGTATATAGGGGAATGCTATTCCTTCTTTGTATTCTTGTAATTCCTCACTATCTTCTAGATCCAAAGCCATGAATAAACTTTGCATGTGACTTGCTATCTCTTCTTGTGATTCCCATATGGATTCTTGCAGAGCTTCTTCAACCATTCCCGTATTCTGATATATATTCCTCATATTAACTAAGAACTGTTCAAACTGTAATAACAAACTCATATATTTCTTTCTGGTATAATGAAAACGATAATAAAGACTCACTAAATAGACTCCCATTATAATCATCAATAGGCTCTCAAAGGATAGCTCCCAAGCAAAGAAAGCGATACATAAGAACGCAATACATAAAGACAGTTCTGTATATAGATACCTTCTGGTCAAACAAGTGATTCGTTCTTCTTCACCTGGTATGATCCATTCTTGAATTAATCTTCTTGTTTTTAAGAACCTTAACATCATAGGTATACATCCCCCCATTCCTGTTGATTCTTAATGAATTCCTCTTCTTCTGAGGAAGTAAGATGTTTCATAATATGATCCGTTATCTCTTCACTTATAGGATTCTTGAGTACATACTTCCCATTCTCATAAACAACGATATCTTGAATTATGAACTGCGCTTCAACCACTCCCTCCTCTTTCGAAGGACGATAACAAGTTTGTATAACACTCTGTCTCACAGGGATAATTTGTGAGATTCTTTCTATGTATCTATGGCCATCCGCATGCTTGCACATGTGTACATCAAACTGAATGGCATCAACAACTTGCCTGGTTGCCGCAACTTCATTATGAAATCCGCCCTCAGTAAGTAGCGCATTTCTCATTGAATAAACCAAGTCCTTTGTGGTCTTTGCATGATGTGTAAACAACGTGAATAAAGATGCAACCTGTGACATTGAAATCATCCAACTAGCGACACTTGCAGTGGCCACTTCTCCAAGAATATTAACACTGCCATCCGTTTTCTTTGCAAAGTCTAGACCCTCAATACCGCTGACATAATCCGTTTCTTTAAAGGATACAATGTTTCTACGCGGGTATATCTTTCTTAGATGTAATTCAAAGGATAATTCCTGCACTCTCAGATTATACGTAGGACGAATGTAACGAATCAACGACATCAATAATGTTGTTTTACCAGAACCTTGTTCCCCTGTTATCGCAATGACTTGACAACCTCTAATCAGCCATTTCAATAATTGAATCGGAATCATACAATTGTTACCAGTAATCAAGCTATGAATATCTCTTTGTAACTCATGGTGGAACTTACGAATGAACAGAACCCAGCCTTCACAAAACGGCGGTCTAGCAACTGCGACACGAGAACCGTCCATCATCTCATTCACTATGTACCCACGTACCTCTGATAATTGACCTGGATTATTATATCGATAGATATTCTTGCATACACGTATCAGCTCTTTCTCACTTTCAAATCCTAAGAACGATAGATGTATGGATTTTCCCTTATAGAACAACCAGATACTTTCATAGGAGGCAGGTAATACACGCATTTCTCCAAACCTTTCCACTTCCATACCATTCGTAATTCCTGATACCCCTGCTGACACACCGTCTATGGTCATGTCACGTATCTCATCAATTACACCATTTCCTCGATACCATGAATACAACCTCTGGCTAAGAATCTGCAGTTTATCATATAGATCTAACGACACGTGATTGCGACGATAGATCGCATGTATTTGTTCCTCTGAGATTTCATAATAGACTTCTCCATCTTCATTGACCTTAGGTTGATCTAACAGGTTATCTTCTATCATAAAAATCAGAGCTCGATTCTCATGCTTTTGAATATACTGATATAACAAGATATCAAATTTGTCTCTAGCTGAGAGATTTCCACTTTCAAAGGCCATGAAATGTTCGAGATCTCCTTCCGTGAATTGAAACTTGCTTATTAGTATATCTACGATATATTCCTTGATATATAACTTGGCTTGCCAATCACCGAACGTACATGTTTTCAATGCACTTCTCAATTCTCTCCTTCTTTGTATCTGTCTTTGCTGTTCTACCAAACTAGCATTACTATCAAAGATATGCGTACGTAAGATATCTCGAAAAGTATTCTCAACTTCTGCTCGTAAACTATCCATGTTAACAATTTGTTTTGTCTCTACTTTCGTATTCTGTCTTTTTCCTATATGTAACAGTCTTCACACCTACCTTTACTAATAGATTGCATCGGTAATACCGCTTCTGTTTTTATAGGAAGCACAGATACTTGTTCGTTTCTATCTTGTCTGGCTTCCTCAATCGCTTCATTTAACATCTCTGCTGCTTGTTTAACTGCATGTAGGAAGGAATAATTAGAATCTCCCTTAGTGCATTCTACATTGGCTGATATAAAATCAAGTAATCTCCCCTCGGCCATAGCCTCCCTACATAGTGTATTATAAGGTATGGTGGCAATATCCATAATAGGGATCTTGTACCTTCTACTTATATTTTTAACATTAAACTTGGAATTTGGTTGATAATTACCTATAAGATATCGAATCTTCGATATAGATATGTCTGTACACGTTAATATTCCCTTAGAGGAATTAACATGTTGCATAAGATTTAATATAACAAGATCTGCCTGCTCTAGAATAAAACGCGTACTTTCCTTGGTGATATCCTGCAAATCCATAAACACAAGATCATCACTCTCTTTGCATAACTTTACCAACTTTGGCAATATACTAGCAATCTCTTTTTCAAAAAGTGAACTTTCCATCTGACGATTAGGAAGATAATACAAGGTACCCGGATACAGTTCTTTGGCTAATTCCTTTACTTGCCATGATAGATCAAGATTTTCTTTTTGCTGCAACCTACAAAACAACTCTTTCGAACCGCTAATATGATAGGATGCAAAGCTTTTACTAAGAAACGATAGTTTCGTTCTTGGAGTAACATTGTCCTCAATCATATTCCAATTCGTATGGTTTTCCCATAATAAAATCTTTTGCTTCGTTCTAATCGCTAGATAAGTAGCTAAGCAACAAAGATTACTTGTGGTTCCTGCATTCCCTCTAACATTACTATAGAAAGCAATTAGCATTCCACCACCCCTTTCTTTAATTGTTTTATCGCATCATTAATCTCCTTGTTTGTAAATGTCTGTAGTTCTCTTAATATACAAGATAAGGTTCCAATCATATCGTCTGACATTCTTATGAAATTCTTCACTTCTTCGAGCTCTAGACATTGCTTGTAATAAAAATCATAGCTATCAAGCCAAATCTCACTTACCGTACAAAGCTCCTTGCAATCAGGATAATTACGCATGAAATAATTACTATCTAACCTCTTACTGCAAACATCTCTTACAATTAAATTGCAATTCCTATTATAGCTAAGAATTGCCTGAGCTATCTCCTCCATCACCTTCTTATATAGATTCGTTATTCCAACTATATAATCAAACATAATAAAGGTGTCATTATATAAAGCTACCTCACGAACTTCTAATTCATATAACACATAGGAATATTCGCCTACTATCTCTTCATGAACTTGAAGCCATTCTTTACTACAGGTTAACCAATCTAGCCCCATATAATAGCTCGGTTGATATTCTTTCTCCTCTCTCTCCTGATATGTAACGATCAATACCTCTTGCCCACATATACGCAATAATCTACCTATATAATATACGATATCTCGGCTAGGCACTCCAATAAAAGCTATTGACTTAGCCATTCCTCCTCCTTTTGATATCCGATACGACGATACGTAACTACCTATCTTACAGATATCTGAATATACTTCTTACTTCATTATAGTTTTGTGACGGGATTACATCTTGATAAACGTTGAAATAAATGAATGATAACGATAAACCAGATAATTTAAGACTTGTTTCAGATAGAAATGATTATATCCCAGATTTTCTCATTTGTAAACCTTTTTTTTACATTTTAAGTGTAAAAAGCTGAAATTAGTTTATCATAACTAATTTCAGCTTCTAAATTTATTTTATACTATTTTTATCTTATTTATTTTTGAGCATCATCAGCGATTTGTGCTGCTTCCGAAATCTTTGTATTAGAAGTTGTCATGTATTCATCACCTTCTCCAATTGCAGTCTCAAAAGCATTAAATGCTTCTTGATCTGTAATTGTCTCTTCCGTACAACCTTCGATTGCTTTACGGTAAACGGCAATACCATCGATTGCTGCTTCTGCGCCTTCTTTGAAAACTACTTGTGCCTCTTTATAGATTTTAGGAGCTTTTAAATCTTTTAATGTAGTAAATTCCGCTTCCATAGTATCAAGATCTTCAAGAGTTGCGGTTCTTGCATCTTCGTTTGTTACATCGCTAAGAAACGTTTGTAAATCAGTGATTAATGTTGAGTTTGCAGTTGATGCATTGTTAACAGCTGCCATAACGTCATCGTAATATTTTTTTTCTGCTTTTTTGTCAGAGCATCCTGTTAATGCAAATGCCAAACATAACGTTAGAACCGCCATTAGAATTTTGTTGAATTTTTTCATTATTCCTCCCTTGTTGTATCATAAGATCCCTTATAACACCCGCCACCTATTATGCTAAAGATATGAATGTGGCTATTCTTATATTTTATATCTTGCATTCTAATCCATAGACTACAAATACAATCCTAGCAGAATAATCTTATAATTTCAACTATTAATTGTAAAATCAGGTCTTTTTTCCCTAGTTCTTACACTAGATTTACCAACGTAAATACAGTAGTTAAATATTACAACTTATTATTACATATTAATTATATGATCAACAATTCCCATAGTAGATTTTCTATGAGATACAAGGATAATGGTCTTATTCTCTTTTTCCTTTTCTAAACTCTTTAGAATAATTCCTTCATTCAAACTATCGATGTTACTAGTTGGTTCATCTAAGAAAATGATGCTACTCTTATGAAGAAATGCTCTTGCTAGTCCAATTCGTTGTCTTTCACCACCAGATAAGGATTCTCCTAACTCACTTACTGTCGTATCATAGCCACTTGGAAGTGAAAGTATGAAATCATGAATCGATGCCTTTTTAGCAGCTTCGATTACTTCTTCTCTTGTTGCATCTTCCCTTGCAATCTTAATATTATTCTCAATGGTATCATGGAAAAGATAAGTTTCTTGTGTTACGTAAGCAATATTCTTTCTCAATGATGAAGTCATAATCGTATTCACAGCATTCTTACCATAAGATATTGTTCCTTGATTTGTTTCATAGAAACGCATCAGTAATTTTAAGAAGGTTGACTTACCACATCCACTCTTACCTAAGATTCCATGAATCTTATTTTCTTTGAATGTTTCATTGAAGTTATTTAAAACTACCTTGTTCTCATAACCGAATGTTACTCCATCGCAAGTAATATCTCCACTGCATTCCTCTTCACCTGTAACATTATCATGGACAATTGGTTCTTCATTTAATAAATTAAGCACACGATTTCCGCAAGCTAGGGTATGGTTTAAGTTATTGGATAAGGCAGATAAAGCTGCTGTTGGACCAAATGAACTAATCATGGCTACCGTTGCTATTAATGACATTCCCCCTTCAATCTCACCTTGACTCGCAAGATATCCTGAAACTCCAAGCATAATAATTCCTGCAAACAGGATAATCCAATCTGTAGTAATATTTTGTATACTTTCTTCTTTCTTTAATTCCTTCGCTATCTTTTCTAGACTTTCCGTCTTATTAGCCAAATAACTTTGTCGTTTCTTTTGTTGTCCATATTGAATGATTTCTTCTAATCCGTAAAGATTGTCAAGAACAGAGGTATTCAATTCACCAAAGGAATCTCTATACTCTTGTCCTTTTTCTCTACCCCTTCTACTATTTAATACTGGTACTACAAAACCTATTAAGAGATAGAATACTAAGGCAACTACTCCTAATACTGGGTGTATTATACCAATAAAGACACACATAAATACAGACGTAATAATGGCTATCGCAATTGGTGATATCGTATGTGCATAGAATACCTCTAATAATTCAATATCACTTGTTATTATTGATATAAGATTACCCTTATCATTCCCATCTAACTTCGCAGGTGCTAGACGACGTAATGATGCAAACACTTTGTGACGGATACTAGCAAGTAGCTTGAATGCAATATAATGATTACATGCTTGTTCTGCATAACGTAAAATTCCTCGTATTACAGCAAATATAATAATGACCGTAAAGATTGTTGTAAGCGTAAGCTTATTATAATGACCAGCCACTGATAAAAATCCATATCCACCAAGAATCGTGATAAAGGAAGCTACAAGATTACCTATACATCCCATTAAAATTGCTAGTAACATAAATCCCATTAGAGGACGAATCATGCCAAGCAACTCTAACATTATTTGAAAGCCATTCTTTTTCTTTTGTTGCATTAGTTCGCTACCTCCTCTGTATATTTTTCTAACTCTTTTTGACTTGTATATAATTGATGATAATACTTTTGTTGTCTCATTAACTCTTCATGCGTTCCTGTCTCCATGATTTTACCATTCTTCATAACAAGAACTTGATCTGCTATTACTACATTTGCTAATCTATGAGAGATCAGTATTACTGTCTTTGTTTTAGCGAGTTTATGAATAACTTCCATGATTTTATTCTCACTTTCAACATCAATATTGGAAGTTGCTTCGTCGAATATATAGACTTCACTGTCATGCAAGATAGCTCTAGCTAATGCTATTCTTTGCTTTTGCCCACCAGATAAGTTCGCAGCTTTCTCTGTAATCTCCATGGATAAACCACCCTTTTCCATTATGGTCTCAAGTAGATCAACCTGCTCTAATGCATATAACATCTCATCTTTAGTAGCTTGTTCTCTGCCCATACGAAGATTATCTTCCACGGTTCCTTTGAATAAATAACTATCATGACGAATTCTTGTGATTTTTTTATGTATGAACTCTTCTGATAAATCATTTATATGACAATCTCCCATTAGTACATGTCCTTCATTTGGTCTGTTGTCATTCATTATTAACGATGCAATTGTACTCTTTCCACAACCAGAAGTTCCAACTAGTGCAGTAAATGAGTTCTTTGGAATCACAAATGAAATATTATTAATAACAGTCTGACCTTCCTCGTATCCAAAGGTTACTTTATTAAACTTAATATCTGCTTGCAAATCTTGTCTCTTACCATCCTGTTCATTGAAATCATTCTTATCTACGGGCATTTCAAGCAAAGCAAATATCTTATTAGCCGCAGCATTTCCATTCATGGCAATATGGAAGAAGGAACCTAGTAAACGTAATGGTAAAAAGAAATCTGCTGCAATTAACATAATAAATAAGCACTGAGTAAATGTAATTTGTCCACTTCTATATTCAAGAATACTTAAGATAATACCTGTAGCAGTACCACCATAAGCAATTAAGTCCATGACACTGATCGAGTTTAATTGCATGATTAATACTCGCATGGTAATCTTACGAAACATCTCTGCTTCTTCATCCATCTTCTTAGCATAGCGTTCATCTGCTTGATAGATCTTAAGAGTTGTTAAACCTTGTAGATTCTCTAAGAAGGTGTCACCAAGTCCCGTATAGATACCCCAATATTTATTCAACATCTTCTTAGCGAATTTCTGGACAGCAATAATGGAGACAGGTATTAATGGTACACAGAGTAGTAATACCAGTGCTACCTTAATACTCATAAAACTTACAATTACAAACAACGTGATTGGCGCTAATAAGCTGTAGAAAAATTGTGGAACATATCTACCAAAATAGATCTCTAGCTGTTCTACCCCTTCGGTGCTAATCTGTACGATTTCCGATGTAGCCATACTTTTACGATAACTTGTACCCAAATCCATTAACTTTTGATTCATCACTTCACGTAATCTACTCTTCACCTTTGTAGAAGCTAAGTACGACATAATGTCATTAATCTTCGTCATACCTCCACGAATCAGTATCACCGCAACAAACGTAAGGAAAAGTAGTACCATTTGTTTTGTCGTAAATGTATCTTTCACAATTGCATTAATTGTATTAGCAATTACAAACATTAAAGTCACATTGGATAACAAAGAAATCCATTGTGTTAAAACCATTCCTGCAACTTGTTTTTGATTATCTTTAAATTCTTGCAATAATCGTTTATGAAACATGTCTTTTAATTCCTTTCTTCTTATGTTATAGCACATGCCTAATCAGTGCTACTCACAGTACAACGCTAGTTAAGAATCTGTGCTTGTCTTAATTCGAAATACAAAATAATAGAAATGGCCCAGTGCCACACCCACGATTACTACTCGCCCATACCAAACTGGACAAAATAAAAATCCAATAATAAACATAACACCAAGCATTATTAATGTAGTTATCTTAGACTTATACGTCATAGTCTTATTCTTAACCACCTGAACAATGTGCTTCTGGTAAAAAGCTGTGGCTATAAACCACTTATGAAATCGTTCTGATCCTTTTGCAAACAATACTGTCGCAAGCAATAAAAAAGGAGTTGCCGGCACAAAAGGTAATACTACACCAATAGCACCCAACCCCACACATACAAACGCCAAACCTACACATATACTATTCATTAACCGCTTCATTTTAACAAAAGCTCCTTTCCAAATATGATACTATATGCATCACTTCTTCCTCGTTGTAATACTGACACTAGTAAATCCTTCGACGTTATCTAAAACTAATTACAGTTAGTTAGTATATACTAACAGTTGTTTGTTGTCAATCATTAATCTATAGGTTTTTGGCTATAATCAACCATATTGCCTTACTCTCTTAAGAAAA
Source organism: Clostridiales bacterium (assembly GCA_018372435.1). Classification (GTDB taxonomy): domain Bacteria; phylum Bacillota; class Clostridia; order Lachnospirales; family Lachnospiraceae; genus Anaerosporobacter. The sequence goes on from JAHAJA010000030.1 coordinate 35,853, forward strand.
GAAAGAAAAAAGGGAATGTTACAGAATGATTAAAAAATCAATCTTGCAACATTCCCTTACATTTTGTTGTAGAAAATGAATCTCAATACGATAAAAAGTACCTTTTACGTATCTAAACTGAACGATTCCGACCTAGATGAGGCACCTATTTAAATCCATGAAAATATTCAATTAGAATAGTATATCTGACTTTTTACTAAGTAGTCTACCACCATTAATAATAGTAGTAACACCTACTCCAATACCAAATACAATAATGCATATACCTAATACTAAATTACTTGTGCCTACTGACTTCATAGTCTTATATATTCTTTCACTCATCTTCATTCCTCCAATCTATCAATAGAAGTTATTCCCTAACACCGTACTGCTCATAGTATGCATCAATTGCTTCTTTTAATGTATCATCAATGATAATTTTACCATTATACGGTTTATTATACAAGTGTTCTACAACTTCTTCCATGGTAACAATCGCTGTTGTTTTTAGACCATATGTCTCTTCTATCTCATGTAGTGCACTCTTCGTCCCTTGACCACGTTCCATTCTATCAACAGATACCACAAGACCAAGTACATCTACATCACCTTGTGCTTTAATAATCGGTAAAGTTTCTTGGATAGAAGTACCTGCTGTAGTTACGTCTTCAATAATAACAACTTTATTCTTGTCCACAATAGGACTTCCAAGTAGGATACCCGTATCTCCATGATCCTTTACTTCTTTACGATTTGAACAATATCCGATATCTACGCCATAATGATCACTGATTGCCATAGTAGTAGCTACACTAAGAGGAATACCTTTATATGCAGGTCCAAAGAGAATATCAAAGTCAAATCCAAATTTACTTTCAATTGCTTTTGCATAATATTCACCTAATTTACGCAATTGTGCACCCTTACGGTAAAATCCAGTATTGACAAAGAAAGGAGTCTTTCTTCCACTCTTGGTAACAAAATCACCAAACTTTAATACTCCACAATCAACCATAAACTCAATAAACTCTTTCTTATATTGTTCCATTGTATATCCTCCTGTTATTAGATGCTTTTTTGTTCCAATACAATTCGTTGAATACTCTTAACTGATAGAAAATACTTCTCAGATAAATCGTTGGTAGTTAAACCATTCATATAATCTATATATATCTCTTGGTTTCTCGCCTTCGTCATTTCACGAAACCTAGTATTTTCACCCCATGATTTATAATTTTCCTTCTTACGAGGGATGTATATGCATTGTCCATCTGTGTACTTTTGAACAAGTTCTAAAACTTCTTTTGGTAATACTAATTCTGCCTTTATATAGCTCACTTGTGCTCCTCCCAAATACTATATTATCTTGGAATTGAGCAAAGGCTATTTTATTCTATATTTTTTTGCAATAGCCTTTGCTATGCACACATAACTTCCGTAGTCATATACAACCCTCCTTCAAGGTCAATCACATAATCAACCTATTTTACACAACCAACTAGCGAATTAATATCTTCAATATTATTCTTCTTAAGATACTCTTCTAAACCTTGTACGATTTCCATTGTTGCCAATGGGTTCGCAAAATTGGCAGTACCTACTGATACAGCTGTCGCTCCTGCCATTATGAATTCCAAAGCATCTTCTACATTCATAATACCACCCATTCCTATAATTGGCAAGTTTACTGCATTAGCAACTTGATAGACCATACGAATGGCAATTGGCTTAATAGCAGGGCCTGATAATCCACCAGTTTTATTCGCAAGCACGAAGTTTCTTCTATTCACATCAATCTTCATACCTGTAATCGTATTAATTAATGATAATACATCTGCACCACCAGCTTCTGCTGCTTTTGCAGTTTCTGTAATATCCGTAACGTTAGGACTTAACTTCATGATAATTGGCTGTTTTGCTACTTTCTTTACTGCACGGGTGATATCTTCTACGCTTTTTGGGTTTTGACCAAAAGCAATACCGCCTTCTTTTACGTTAGGACAAGATATATTAATTTCCAACATATCAACCGCTTCACCCGCTAATCGTTCTACGACTTCAACATAATCGCTTGTTGATTTACCACATACATTTACTATAACTTTTGTATCGTATTTCTTAAGGAATGGTAGATCTCTATCAACGAACACGTCAATACCAGGATTTTGTAATCCTACTGCATTCAACATCCCGCCGTATGTTTCCGCAATTCTTGGAGTGGCATTACCCTCCCATGGTACATTTGCTACACCTTTCGTAACCACTGCACCCAAACGATTTAAATCAACGTAATCACTATATTCAATTCCAGATCCAAATGTACCAGAGGCAGTCATTACTGGATTATTAAGTTCAACACCAGCTATGTTCACTTTTAGATTCATTATAGTTCTACCTCCTGCGCATAGAATACTGGACCGTCTTTACATATTCTTGTATTATGAACATGGGTATGATGATCAACCTCTTTTGTCTTACATACACAAGCAAGACATGCCCCGATACCACATGCCATTCTTTCTTCTAGAGAAAGTTGTGCTTTGATTCCATGTTCTAATGCATATGCCTTAATGCCACGTAACATTGGAGTTGGTCCACAAGCAAAGATAATATCTGCATCGATTACATGTTCACGAATTGCATCGATAACATTTCCTTTTATACCTTTACTACCATCTTCTGTCGCAACATATACTTCTCCATATGGTTCAAATTCTTTGTCCATGAATGTAACATCTCGATACCCTAATACAATGCTTTTCTCTATATCAAGTTGTTTTGCTAACTCTAACATAGGAGGAATTCCAATTCCACCACCAATTAAGATTGCCTTTTTCCCTTCTAGGGTAAATCCATTGCCAAGTGGTCCCATTACCACCACTTCATCGCCTACTTTGTATGTAGCGATTTCCTTTGTTCCTTCACCAATTAAACGAAATACAAATCGTAATGTACCTTCGCTATGATTAATTTCACAGATACTAATTGGCCTTGGTAATAGGCGACTTCCATCTTTACAATAGAAAGAAACAAATTGTCCTGGTTTTGAAGCCATCGCAATTTCTTCATCTTTGAGCCACATACTGACAATATCATCTTGTAACTTAACTACACTCGTTATCACGGCCGTATTTCTGAAATTCTCTGCCACTACATTGTACCTCTCTTTTCTGAAATCTAAGTATATAGTTTATAACTTTGCTTTTCTTTAATCTAAACTATTCTAACAAATAAATTTTGGTATATCAACTATAATTTCTTCTATTTTTTTCCCATCAATTTCTATATTTAAAACTAAAGGAGAAGCCTTTAGATATTATCTATCTAATGACCTCTCCTTAACATACTACTTATTTAACCTCAACTGTCCAGTTGAAGGTATCTTCTATATCACCTAATTGAATACCAGTAATCGTATCATAGATTCTTTGGCTAAGTTCTCCAATTCCACCGTCACTAACTTGCATTACATGATCTTCAAAACGAAGATGGCCTACTGGTGAGATAACTGCTGCTGTACCAGTACCGAATACTTCTTCTAACGAACCGTTATTAGAAGCTTCATATAATTCATCTACAGAGATTTTTCTTTCTTCTACTGGTACGCCCCATGTTTTACATAATTCAATAACTGAATTTCTTGTAACACCTGGTAAGATACTACCATTTAACTTAGGAGTAACTACTGTACCATTGATCTTGAAGAAGATATTCATGGCACCAACTTCTTCGATGTATTTTCGTTCAACACCATCAAGCCATAATACCTGTGAATATCCATCATCATGTGCTTTCACTTGTGCAGCTAAAGAAGCAACATAGTTAGCTCCTGTCTTAGCTTCACCAACACCACCTTTAACAGCACGAACATATTCATCTTCAATCCAAATCTTAACTGGATTCAGACCTTCTGGATAATAAGCGCCAACTGGTGATAAGATAATAATGAACATATACGTATCCGATGGACGAACACCAAGGAATGGATCAGTCGCGATAACAAATGGTCTAATATATAATGACGTCCCTGGTTTTGTTGGAATCCATGCTTCATCAGTCTTAACAACCGCTTTAATTGCATCTAAGAAATCTTCTTCTGGAATCTCTGGAATACAGATTCTACGGTTTGTATTATTTGCTCTCTCAATATTCTTATCAGGACGAAATAATAACGTTCTTCCATCTTCTGTCTTGTATGCCTTCAAACCTTCAAACATCTCTTGTCCATAATGGAATACCATAGCTGAAGGATCTAAGCTAAGTGGTGCATATGGTACGATTCTTGCATCGTGCCATCCTTTACCTGTTTCATAGTTCATAATAAACATATGATCTGTGAAGATTGTACCGAATTTTAAAGGATTGTCTTCCTTAGGCAATTCTTTTGGTGCAGTTGTTTTCTCATATCTGATATTTAACATAGTCATTCACCTTCCTAATTGTGATTTATCCGTCGTTATGCCAATTCTGTACATGTTATGCGAATACTTTAGTATATATTAGTCTTCTTAAAATCGAAATTCAATAGTTTCCCAACATCTTTACGCATATCAATTGTTCATGGCTTATATTCATCATAGTTATGCGTTTACTTATTTTTGTTTCTCGTACTTGATAAACCAGTACTCCAGGTCATAATACGTTTGCTCATCAGATTGTTCTGTAATTTTCCACTCTGGCATCTCATCTAGATTTGGAAAATACGTATCTGCTTCATACGCATAATCAATCTTTGTTATATGTGCAACATCACAATATGGAAGCATTTGATGATAGATCGAATCCCCACCAATTACAAAAACATCTTCAGTCTTATATTCCTTAACTAACTCTAAGGCTTCTTCTATACTACCTACAACTGTCGCTCCATCAACTTTATAATCTGCTTTTCTTGTTATGACAATATTCGTACGGTTTGGTAGTGGTTTGCATTGTGGAAAACTTTCTAGTGTTTTACGTCCCATAATAATCACTTTTCCCGTGGTTTCTTGGCGAAAAAATCGTTGATCTGCAGGGATTCTAACAAGTAAATCATTCTTATTCCCAATAGCCCAATTCTTATCTACTGCTACGATTAAATTCATTTTCTTGTTCCTTTCTTTGTTTCGCAATTGCGAAACTCAATTTTATCTTCGAAGCTTCTTTCTAACGTACTATAACACAAAACACACTACTCCCCTAAGTACTTCTATGTGTGTATAGCAAGCTTGTACAATTGATACGGAACCACCATCGATTCGGCATCCTGCCTCACCTCAGGCTGGCTCGGCCTCCATGCCTCGCCCTCCTAATTTACTCATTACACACCAAGAAGTACTAAAGGTGCTCCGCTATTGTTTTTTAGTTATAATACGTCAGAAAGAAGCAGATGGACTCCTTGAGAGTTTCGCAAATCTCATGTTATCAGCGCTCCATTTTGTTAGCAATTACACCGCAACTGGAATATTTTCAACCTTAGGTCCAGTTACATAGTTATCAAGACGGAAGTCATCTACTGTAAATTGATAGAAGTCCTTAATCTCTGGGTTCATAAAGAAGGTTGGTGCATCATAAGTTGGTCTTGTTATTAATTCTTCGATAATAGGTATATGACGATCATAGATATGAGCATCGGCGATTACATGAACTAATTCTCCAACTTCCATATCACATATCTGTGCTAACATGTGAATAAGAACTGCATATTGGCATACATTCCAGTTGTTAGCTGCAAGTATATCTTGTGAACGTTGATTAAGTATGCCATTCAGATACATCTTACCATCTTTCTTCTTAGTTACATTGAAGGTCATGCTGTATGCACATGGATATAGATGCATCTCATGTAAATCCGCATGTACGTAGATATTCGTCATAATACGACGGCTATAAGGATTATTCTTGAGATCATAGATAACACGATCTACTTGATCCATCATTCCTTCCTTATATTGATGTTTTACTGACAACTGATATCCATACGCTTTTCCAATAGAACCTGTCTCATCCGCCCAACTATCCCATATCTTACTATTCAAATCATTAACATTGTTCGATTTCTTTTGCCAGATCCATAACATTTCGTCGATACAACTCTTAATGGCTGTTCTACGTAGTGTTATAGCAGGAAATTCTTTCGATAAATCATAACGGTTAACAACTCCGAATTTTTTAATAGTATAAGCGAAAGAACCATCTTCCCATTTTGGACGAACCTTCTCTCCTTCTGTGCTCACGCCATTTTCTAATATATCTTTACACATATCTATAAATAAATTGTCCGCTAAACTCATTTGCATCCTCCTTAATTACTCTAATTATAACTATTTGATATTACCTTCTGCTTAAAGTCCTCTAATTATTCTAAAGTATCTATCTACAAAATACAAGTACTAAAAAAACAGGCTTTTGCAATTAAATCTACAAAAGCCTGTTCGTCTCTTATACTGTTAAGCAATTAGCTTCAGCAAAACGCTTAATGTTTGAAGCATTCACATATTTCTTAATTACTCCATCTTTGACTTCAACCAATGTTGGTGCTTGCATTATGCCAAGTTCAGATGTTATTTCCATGTTCTCCTCTGCGTCTACTACCTTAAAATCCACACCTTCAAGGTATGTTTTAGCCATAGCACAGTTCGGACAAGTCTTCGTTGTAAACAAGTATAATCCATCTTTAGATGCACTACTATTCTCATCAGATTCTATTATCATACAACTTTTTGTAGTAACTTCCTCTTCTTCCTTATGAGCATCACAGTTTGTTACATGAAAAGAACTTCTTGGTTTATAAAGTTTACGATTTATATATTCTTGTGATTTTCCTTCATTCCAGTTTTGCACTGGTCGATAGTAGCCTGTAATACGGCTATACACTTCCGCCTTTTCTCCACATTCCGGACAAGTAAAATGTTCTCCACTAAGGTATCCATGGTGCTTACAAATTGAATATGTTGGAGACATTGTATAGTAAGGCAATTTATAATTGGTTGCGATGGTACGAACTAGTTTCGCAGCTGCTTCCCAGTCTGGAAGTTTCTCACCTAAGAATGCATGAAATACTGTTCCTGATGTATATAATGTCTGCAAACGATCTTGAATATCTAATGCTGAGAAGATATCATCTGTATAATCAACTGGTAGATGTGAACTGTTTGTATAGTAAGGAGTATCTCCCTCATTACCGGCAGTCTTAATATCTGGCCAACGTTTCCTATCATGTTTTGCAAGACGATACGAAGTTGATTCCGCTGGAGTTGCCTCTAAATTATACAAATCACCATATTCAACTTGGTACTCAGATAAACGTTCTCTCATATGGTTTAATACTTTAGCTGTGAAGTCTTGTGTTTCTTTACTTGTCATATCTTTTCCTAACCAACGAGCATTTAATCCAACTTCATTCATACCAAGAAGACCAATTGTAGAGAAATGATTCTCAAAAGATCCAAGGTATCTCTTTGTATATGGGTATAAGCCTTCCTCTAATAATTTAGAGATAACCTTTCTCTTAATCTTTAACGAACGTGCTGATAGATCCATCATTCGATTCAAACGTTTGAAGAATTCATCTTCATTCTGAGCAAGATACGCAATACGTGGCATATTAATTGTAACTACACCAACACTTCCTGTACTTTCTCCTGAACCGAAGAAACCACCAGTTTTTTTTCTTAATTCTCTAAGATCAAGACGTAAACGACAGCACATAGAACGAACATCACTTGGTTCCATATCACTATTGATATAGTTTGAGAAATATGGAGTACCATATTTTGCTGTCATCTCGAATAATAATTTATTATTTTCTGTTTCAGACCAGTCAAAATCACTTGTAATAGAATATGTAGGGATTGGGTATTGGAAACCACGACCATTGGCATCACCTTCAACCATGATCTCGATAAAGGCTTTATTAACCAAATCCATCTCTTTCTTACAATCTTTATATTTGAAATCCACCTCTTTACCACCCACAATACAAGGGAGCTCTGCTAAATCATTAGGAACTGTCCAATCAAGAGTGATGTTTGAGAATGGGGCTTGCGTTCCCCAACGGCTAGGTGTATTCACACCGTAGATAAAAGATTGTATACATTGCTTTACTTCTCTATATGATAAGTTATCTATTTTAACGAAAGGAGCCAAATACGTATCAAAGGAGGAAAACGCCTGCGCACCTGCCCATTCATTTTGCATTATTCCAAGGAAATTAACCATTTGATTACATAATGTAGATAAGTGGCTTGCAGGTGATGAAGTAATCTTACCAGGGATACCGCCTAGACCTTCTTTAATTAATTGTTTCAATGACCATCCAGCACAATATCCTGTCAACATAGATAGATCATGAATATGTATGTCTGCATTTTTATGTGCAGCTGCTATTTCTTCGTCGTACACTTCGGATAACCAATAGTTTGCAGTTATTGAACCTGAATTGTGAAGAATCAATCCACCAACAGAATAGGTAACTGTTGAATTCTCTTTTACTCTCCAGTCTTCTTCTTTCACATAACTATCAACAATTTCTTTGTAATCAAGAATTGTTGACTTCATGTTGCGGATTTTCTCACGACTTTTACGATATAGGATATATGCTTTTGCAACCTCCGTATATCCTGTTTGCTCCAATACATGTTCAACTGAATCTTGAATATCCTCCACATTAATTACGCCATCTTTTACTTTACTCTGAAAATCCGAAGTAACTCGTAGCGCTAAGAGATTAATGATATCTTCATTATAAAGCTTTTCTGTAGCATTAAAGGCTTTTGAAATCGCATCCGATATTTTTTTAATCGTAAATTCTGTAATTTCCCCATCTCTCTTAACAACATTAAACATAAAACCGTTCTCCCTTCGCAACTGATTTTTTCCATTCAACACCACTATATCTTGTGTATAATATAAAGCTCCCCAAGTAACATGCCTTATATTTGAAACAAAAAAACCGACAAGAAAATCTTTAATCTGTACATTTCGCTATTCCCTATATTAAAAATATATGTCATAGCTAAATGTAGCATCCTTGATTTTCCTATCGATTAAATTGTAGCAGAATTAAACTTCTAAGTCAAGCAATATATCCACCATATATATACACATTTTCGCACACAAACACCATATGTTGTGTTTTCAATGGTAACAAAAGACTATTTTTCTAGTTGCAAATATATCTCTTTTGGTACATATGCTTCTACATAAATACCCTCTGTTTGGTACTCTTCCTGTAGCAATTGCCCATATTTACGGATAGCTTGAATCTTACCAGCATCGGAATATGGAAAAACTTTTTCAATCAATATCTTGTGTTCCTTTAAAATTTCTTCGATTATATTTAATAGTTCATCCATTCCTTTACCAGTTTTAGCTGATATCTGAACAGTACGATCTGCCTTGAAATCCTTTAGAATTGGTTGCTCTTCTATTTTATCCATTTTATTAAAAGCTGTAATGATTGTTTTATCCCTAACGCCTAAATTTTCTAGCGTTTCATACACTACATGCATATGTTTATATGCTTCTGGATTGGAGCTATCCACCACATGTAAGATAATATCCGCATATTTTGCTTCCTCAAGGGTACTACGGAACGCATTAATCAAATGATGTGGTAATTTGCGTATAAATCCTACCGTATCTGTAAGAAGAATCTGTTGACCACTTTCAAGCTTAAGATTTCTAGTCGTTGGATCTAGTGTCGCAAACAGCTTGTCTTCAGATAATACACCTGCACTTGTTAATGTGTTCAACAACGTAGACTTACCAGCGTTGGTATAACCTACAATTGCAATAACAGGAGCCGGATTCTTACTTCTTTGATGTCTTGTTGTTTCTCTTGTTCGTACTACATCGTCTAGTTCTCGATTCAATTGAGAGATGCGATCCCTAATCAAACGACGATCCATCTCTAACTTCTTCTCACCTGGACCTTTCGTACCTATTCCACCACCAAGTCTTGATAATGAACTTCTAAGACCAATCAAACGTGATGAACGATATTTTAATTGTGCTAACTCAACTTGAATCTTACCTTCACGTGTTGAGGCTCTCTGTGCAAATATATCAAGAATTGTAACCGTACGGTCCATTACTTTGATCTGAAGAGCTTCCTCTAAGTTCTTAAGTTGCGCAGGTGATAATTCATCATCGCATACAACACCTGTCGCATCTAAGTCCTGTGCTAGCAATCTTACTTCTTCAATCTTACCTTTACCGATATACGTACCCGGATGGACACTCTCACGATTCTGAATTACCTTCGCAATTGTCTCTGCTCCAGCTGTCTTTATTAATTCTTCTAACTCGTCTAACGATTCTGCAGTATCATCACCATCACTGGTTGCAACACCTACAAGAATCATACGCTCTTCTTGTTCTTTTATTTCAAATGTTTCCGCCATGTTAATACCATGCCCTTTCTATAACCTACTTCGTGTTATCTATGAGGGCGTTTTCCTGTCTGGTTTTAAGGAATTCAATTTCCTTTGTCATGCCCTCATCTTCTGGATATTCTTTTAGATATTTCTTCGCTTTTTTATATGCTTGCTCGAAATCACCTTGATGCTCAAGGGCAATAATCTCATTATATTTCAGTGGTTGCATAATAGCGCTATCATTCAGTTTGATTCCCTCTTCGAACGCCTTCAGGGCCTGTTCATAGTTTTCCGACTGAAGATAAGCTTCGCCAAGTTGATTATAAACAACTGCAGATTTTAGATTTGGCGTATTCTGAATATACTGCTCATAATTAGATACTGCGGTCTCATACTCTTTTTCCGACATAGCAATTTCACCAAGGTAGAAATACGCACCAGTAAATCCATTCTCTATAGCGGTAGCTAATTCTCCTTTTGCTACATCGTTATTACCTTGATAGAAATGCAATATTGCCACATTATAATAGTCCTCTTTGGATTCTGTCTTAATCGCTAATGCATTCTTAAGAACTTCTTCTGCACCAGTACTATCACCTTGTTGTAATAGGATGGCATACTTTCCAAAGTAGTATTCATAATTATCTTTATCAAAAGAAATTGCCTTATCAAAGTCCGCAACAGAACCTTCAAGTTCACCCATCTGTCCTTTTAATACTGCACGCTTATAATAAGCATCGCTTTGTTTCGGCTTCTTCTCAATAATCTTAGTATATGTTGCAATTGCTCCTTCTTGATCCAAGGTTTTTGTTTGTGCATCACCAAGATAGAATAGAATATCCAAATCAAGATCAGTACGTTCCGAAATCTTTAGCGCTTTTTTGAATTCTTTTATAGCAGACGCATAATCCGCCGAATCATAATAAGCTATCCCTATACCACGATAAGCCATCTTATTATTCTCTCTAACAATCTTATTATCTTTATTAAGGATTGCTTTGTTAAACTGGATTAAGGCTTCCTCATAATTACCACACTGAATAAGTGTCATACCATAATCAATGTAATACTCCGCCTTATTCGGATTCTTCGTTACTGCCTCTTTCAGACTTTCACTTGCTTCTTCGTATTTCTGTGCTTTGTATTGTTTCATTCCTTCTTTATAATAATCACTAGCACTCTTATTGCCGCTACAACCAGTAACTGCAAGCATAAGTACCATTGATGCTAAAACCACTTTGCCCCGTCTTAATCGAACCATAATGACGCAATACCTCCGTATTTTAATTTTCCAAATTATAACTGCTTCAGATCAAGTTCCTTGACCATGTTACGGTCTTACACTTCGTGTAACCCCTAGCTCTAGAACTCCGTTCTATCGCTAACTTGTCGGGTGAAATCAAATAGTTAGACTTGTTAACTTATGACTCCTTTAGGTCAAGTTACTTGACCATGTTACGGCATTACACTTCGTGTAACCCCAAGCTCTAGAACTCTGTTCTATCGCTAACTTGTCGGGTGAAATCAAACAGTTAGACTTGTTAACTTATGACTCCTTTAGGTCAAGTTACTTGACCATGTTGCGGTCTTACACTTCGTGTAACCCCTAGCTCTAGAACTCCGTTCTATCGCTAACTTGTCGGGTGAAATCAAACAGTTAGACTCGAGAAATTACTTTATAATTTCCCTCGTTAACTTATGACTCCTTTGGAGTTACGGTCTTACACTTCGTGTAACCCCTAGAATCGACTACGCCGATTCTCATAAGTTACATTATAATTTGTACCGAGTATAATTGCAAGCTATGGTTTACTGTAGCTGGTCTAAGGCTTCCACCAGCTCTTCCCATTCTCTTTCTTTCTCATCAATCTGGTTCGTTAATATTTCTAGCTTCTTATAATCCGACCCGTTTTCCTCTTTTAGAATTTCATCTTTTAACTCTTCCATCTCCTCTTCACATATAGCTATCTTTTCTTCCAGCTTAGCAATCTGGCGTTTTCTCTTTGCTTCTTCCTTACCAGGATTCGATGAGTCCTTCGGATTGTCTATGCGATTGCCAACGGTACCACCAACAGATGCTTGCGTTTTCAGTTTTCTGCTTGCTTCTTTTGCTTTACTTTCTAAAACTATCACTTCTTTTTTCTGTCTTTCTATTACATACTCTTCATACCCACATGGATAATAGACAACTTGATCTCCTTCAAACACAAGCATCGCCGTTGCAACCTCTTTTATAAAGAAGCGGTCATGAGATACAAATAATACAGTTCCTGTATAGGCCCTTAGCATACTCTCTAGCGCTTGCTTCCCTATCATATCCATATGATTCGTAGGTTCATCTAATATCAGGTAATTCGGTTGTTTCTTGAATATCTTAAGAAGTGCAAGTCGTACCTTCTCACCTCCGGATAACTGGTTGATCTTCTTGAACACATCATCTCCGGAGAATAAGAAATGTCCTAATGCAGTTCGCACTTGTGTCTGCTTCAAATTAGGATAAGCGTTCCAGAAATCATCAAGTACTGTTTCTTCACTAGAATACTGTGCCATTTGCTGTTCAAAATATCCCAGCTCCACATCAATACCATACTCGTACGAACCTTTTAGTGCTGGTATTTGTCCAACTAACGTCTTTAATAGGGTTGATTTTCCTTTCCCATTTTCACCTATAACTGCAATCTTTTCACCTTTTATAACATCTAGATTAACGGTGCTAAGAATATGGTCATAGCCGATGCCTAGTTTCTTAATTCTCATTACCTCTTTATGAGATTCGATTCGTGGAGAAAACTGAGCATGGAACGCTTTCGTATCAAATCTGGTTGGTTTCTCTATTTTGTCCATATGCTCGATTGCCTTTAATTTGGACCTTGTCATAGCAACTTTCGTTGGTGTGTTCTTCCACTGTTCTACAAGTTTTTGCAATCTTGCAATTTCCTTTTGTTGTGCGATATAATCCTTCTCTTGTTTGTCTGTATCAAGACGCTTCCTTTGAATGAATGCACTATAATTTCCTGGATACCGTTTCATGTGTGTATATTCAATCTCATACGTAACATCAATGATATGGTCAAGAAACATACGATCATGAGAAACAATAACAACTGCTTTGTTGTAATTCTTAAGATATCCCTCTAACCACTCGATGGTTGGCATATCAAGGTGGTTTGTTGGCTCATCTAACAAAAGAATATCTGGCTTACTAAGTAGTAATTTGACGAATGCAATTCTCGTCTGTTGTCCACCCGATAATGCCATTACCTGTTTCTGCAAGTCTTCTAATGGAAATCCAAATCGTTGGAATATAGTCTCCATATCTTGCCTGAAGGTATATCCGCCTAAACTTTCATATAGACCAGATAGTTTCCCATACTCATTCAAGATTTTCTCAGAAGAATCCGTCGCCATTCTCTCTACAAGCTCATCCATTCGTCGCTTCATAAGTTGTATTGGTTCATACACCTTCATGATTTCTTCTTCAATTGATAAGGTATTGTCTGTGAAATCAATTTGTTTTAAGAAACCTATCTTCAAATCTCCCGCCATATAGATTCCACAATCTTCATCACTGTCTAGATTACTTAGTGATATATTTCCTGCAATAACATTCAGTAAAGTAGTTTTGCCACAGCCATTTCGGCCTACTATTGCAATCTTTTCATTATCTCTTATTTCAAAATTAATATTATCTAAGATGGTGGTTGCTGCAAACCGAACGATACCACCAATAATTTGATATTTCATCTGTATACCCATGCAAATCGCAATCCTTCTTGCGATACTGCTTTATAATTAAATGCAGTGCATGGCTCCTTTCTTAATCATTTATAACTTCACTATTTCATCAGCCAAATGTTCAACAAAAGCTTGATCGTGCTCCACCATAATAATTGTTGGTTTATATCTTTGGATTAGTTCCTCAATCTGAATGCGAGATAAGATATCTATAAAATTCAACGGTTCATCCCATACATAAAGATGTGCCTGTTCACATAAGCTTCTGGCAATTAAAACTTTCTTCTTCTGTCCTGCACTGAATTCCTCCATATTCTTATCAAGCTGTTCCCTAGTGAAATCTAATTTACGTAAAAATTGCTTAAATAAACTCTCATCAATTCCGCATTCTCTTGCATATTCTCTTAGATTTCCTTTTAAGAAGGAGGAATCTTGCGGTACATAGGAGATTATTACACCGCCAGGTACAATCATCGTTCCTGTCATTGTAATCTCTTCTCCCATGATTTTTTTTAGTATTGTAGATTTTCCACTACCATTTCTACCTTGTAAGGCAAGGCACATTCCTGTCTTCACTTGAAAATTCACACTTTCACAAACTATTTTTTCGTTATATGCAAGCGATAAATCTTTGGCCTCTACAACAACGCTTTGGTGATACTTAAGCGGTTTTAGAATAATCTCCTCTTTCTCTTCAATATTCTTTAGTAATCCCGCTTTTTCATCTATCTCTTTTTCTTGTCTGCGTTGTAGGTTTTTTCTCCTTTGTTGCATCCGTTTGGACTTTTCTCCAACAAATGCTCTTGTATCAATACATTTCTCATATTTCTCCGACTTGGCACCAATCTTCGTTGATTCTACTTCGTCTGCCCATCTCTTCGATTGGGTTGCCGCTTGCTTCAAACGATTGATATCCTTTTTAAGTCGTTCGTTTTCCGCTAACTCATACGCATCTTGCCTTGATTTATTAGTAAACCAAGTAGAATAATTTCCTTGTACAACTTCAATATTGGTACGATTAATGGATAATACATGGTCGATACACCCATCCAAGAGATTTCGATCATGTGAGACAAGAATAAATCCTTTCTTTTTATTTAAATATTCTTTTACAATCTCCCTTGTTTCTAAGTCTAGGTGATTTGTTGGTTCGTCAATTAACAAAAAGTGATTTTCCTTAGAAAATAAAATTCCTAATAGTACTTTTGTCTGCTCCCCATAACTTAACGTCTCAAATGGTCTCTCCCATATATCATCACTAACATGTAGTAAGGTTAACTCTCTACAAACTTTCCAAAATTCATAATCAGGATTAATGCGTTCTAATACCCTTAAGGTCGATTCAGTTTGGTCCTTTACTTCATAAGGAAAATAATCGAACATAACGGAAGCGTCTATTGTCCCTGTATATTCATATTTACCCAGTAAAAGATTAAGGAATGTTGTCTTTCCTCTACCATTCCTTCCAATAAAACCCAACTTCCAATTCGTATCAATTTGAAACGAAACCTGATCAAATATTTCATCGTAACTTCCTTCGTAATAAAAGGAAAGATTGTTTACTTGTATTAATGACATAATGACTCCAATCTGTACACGGTCTATCCCCGTGACATGCCATTAGCAAGGTGTTTTGATAGCTATAAGTTTCAATGTCTTATAACACAAAAAAGACGCGAGGCAAATACCTAGCGTCTTTTTATCAACATAAAAGCGTAAATTAATCTTATGTACGTCACACAATACTAGATAATCTTATTCCGATTATCTAATACAAGTATATAAAACATAAGATACTCGCATTATTTATCTAGTCGGATTTCACTCCAACCGGGATAGACAAAAGATACTATACTTGCTAAATGGCATTCAAAAAACATTGCATATACAAACTAACGTTGTTATGCTTCTGAATGTGTTGTTAAGTTTCCATTTAAATTAGCAAGTAATAATAATCATCTTCGTCCCTCCATACTATGTAAACAAATTCTTATTTATAGTTTACACTTAGCTTTCTTTTCATTTATATATGTATAATATCTTACGAATTCCCATCTGTCAACCATAATCTCCTTATTTTAGTAATATGTATCACTATTCTAAATTGTAAATTTAAATTCGACCCTACCTCTTCATACATATAGAAGTTAGTCTTTCAAACTATATAGTGGAAGTAAGTCTTTCAAACTTTTGATA
>JAHAJA010000002.1 GCA_018372435.1 Clostridiales bacterium
ATTGTTGGCTAGACTGGCACTTGGAGGTCTTTTTTATTATAAAATAAAATGTTGGAGTTTACGAGTTAAATCGTGTACCCCAACATTTATTATAGAACCTTTTTTTATTAGCAATTGTGACCCGTTTGGCATGATAGTACGATAAGTCATATTTTCTGGTATTTTATGAGAATTTACACAGAATCTTCACAAAGTTTACATGGAGTTTACACATTTTCTTTGTAACCTTGATTATGAGTGAAATAATGGTGGGTAACAAAAATACAAGGAGGTGATTACAGTGAATGATTTAGTATTACGTCATGAATTAAAACATCATATTAACTATCTAGACTATGTTGCTATTAGGAACCGATTACAAGTAGTTGCAAAACAAGATGCTAATGTAGGTGAGGATGGCACGTATCAAATACGAAGTTTATATTTTGATAATTATCAGGATAAGGCATTAAGAGAAAAGATTGATGGGGTTAATAAGCGAGAAAAGTTTCGTATTCGATACTATAACGATGATTTCTCTTATATAAAATTAGAGAAGAAAAGCAAAATATATGGTTTATGTAATAAGCTCTCAGCAGCAGTTACAAAAGAAGAATGCGAAAGGATAATTCAGGGAGATATTGAATGGATGAGGGAGTGCAAACAAGGGCTGTTACTTGAATTATACGCCAAGATGAAGTATCAGCAGTTAAGGCCTAAAACGATTGTTGAGTATACAAGGGAGCCATTTGTATATCAAACGGGTAATGTTCGTATCACATTTGACAGTAAGGTGAGAACAGGAATTAGTAGTAAGGATTTCTTTGACTTGGAAGCTCCAACCGTTGCTGCCAATGAAGAGAATATTACAATCCTAGAAGTCAAATATGATCATTTCTTACCTGAAATAATTGAGAATTGTATTCAGATGAGGGACAGAAGAACAACTGCTTTTTCAAAATATGTCGCATGTCGTTTGTATGGATAATAAAAAATAAATGAAGTAGGCAAAGGCCAAGGAGGAACAATGGGTACAGTATTTTTATCAACAACTACATTTAATGATGTCTTTAAATCAAGCTTTATGGATAAGGTGACTAGTTTTTCTATCATAGATACGATACTAGCAATGGGTGTTGCGTTTGCACTAGGACTTTTTATTTTTCTTATCTATAAGAAAACCTTTAGTGGTGTTATGTATTCTGCATCTTTTGGAGTATCATTGATTGCGATGGCACTCGTTACAACTTTCATTATCTTAGCAATTACGTCGAACGTAGTATTATCACTTGGTATGGTTGGTGCGTTATCGATTGTGAGATTCCGAACAGCAGTAAAAGAGCCACTTGATATCTCGTTTTTATTCTGGTCGATATCAGTTGGTATCGTGGTTGGAGCAGGATTAATCCCACTAGCAGTTATTGGAACTATATTAATTGGTGTTACTATGCTTGTATTCGTTAATAAGAAAAGCACAGATAATCCATATATCTTAGTGATTAGTTGTGTGAATGATACTGCTGAAAAGGCAGCTTTAACTTCAGTAAAAGACAGTGTTAAAAAACATGTAGTGAAATCAAAAACAGTCTCTAAGAATGGGATTGAATTAACAGTAGAGATTCGATTAAAGGATATGACAACAGAGTTTGTGAATAAAATTAGTGACCTAAATGGAGTTGAGAATGTAGTGTTAGTAAGCTACAACGGCGATTATATGTCATAAAAAGTGGGTGAAATATGATTGAGAATAAAGGCATAAATAAAATCATCATAATTTGTACGCTAGTTGTCTTGGCATTAACCGGAGTTATGATCTATCTTGGAAATACAGATTTGGTAACGGGAAATGGTGGTGTTTCTTTTGATTATGAGACAAAATTGTTTAATCATGATAGGATTATGACTGTAGATATTAAGGTAGATGAAGATTCTTGGAATTCGATGATTGAGAATGCAAGTAACGAGGAGTATATAACTTGTGATGTGGTAATTAACGGGCAAACCTATAGTAATGTGGGAATACGTCCGAAAGGGAATACAAGTTTATCACAGATTGTTTCTGATGATACAACGGACCGTTTCAGTTTTAAAATCGAGTTTGACCAATATGATAAGAATCAGAATTGTTATGGACTTGATAAATTAGTACTGAATAATGTTATGTCAGATACCTCCTATATGAAAGAGTATCTTTCTTATGACTTGTTGAACTATGCAGGAGTTGTTACGCCGCTTTATAACTATGCCTCCATCAAAGTGAATGGAGAGGATTGGGGCTTCTATCTTGCACTCGAGGGTATGGAAGAGTCCTTTGCTATGCGAAACTATGGCGCGAGTTATGGACAGTTGTATAAACCAGAAACTATGGGCATAGGTGGAGGAATGAAGGGCATAGGCGGATTGGATACAACTGATTTTCGTGACAGAAAGAGAGAAGAAAATTCAGAAGAATCAGGAGATACGTCCAAGAATGCAGACACTTCACAGAGCGATAATGCAGATGAGGCGGCAATGCCAGATTTTAATGAGTTAAGAGAGACGCTCGGAGGCAATGGAATGGGCGGAGGCTTTGGTGGTTCCTCATCCTCTGCAAGTCTTCAATATATAGATGATGATATTGATAGCTATAGTACCATCTTTGATGCGGCAGTATTCGACACCAAAGATAGTGACTATGAACGTGTCATTACAGCGATTAAGAACCTAAACGAAGGAAATGATTTGGAGAAATACGTTGATGTTGATGCTGTATTACGCTATATTGCAGCGAATACCGTACTAGTTAATTTAGATAGTTATTTCTCTAGTATGCAACATAATTACTACCTCTATGAACAAGATGGACAAATCACAATGTTACCATGGGATTATAATCTATCCTTCGCAGGATTTCAAAGTGGAACTGCAACATCAGCTGTAAACTTTCCAATTGATACGCCAGTGTCTGGAATTGATTTAGAGGATCGCCCAATTATAGCAAAATTGTTTGAGAAGGAAGAATATCTGGAACGATATCATCAGATTCTTCAATCAATTGTTACGGGATACTTTGATAGTGGTTTATATACTAGTACAATCGATGATATTGACTCTAAAATTTCTTCTTACGTTGAGAATGATGTATCAGCTTTTTATACGTATGAGGAATATAAAACAGGCGTAGAGAATTTGAAACAATTTGGTCTTTTACGTGCTGAGAGTATTCAAGGACAACTCAATGGTACAATACCATCAACAACTGCTGGACAGGAAGCAGATAGCAGTACTCTAATTGATGCTAGTAATGTTAACCTTACGGCCATGGGTACGCAAGGCGGTGGTAATATCGGTGGAGGAAAGATGCAAAACTTTGACCAAGCAACCATGGGACAAGGTGAAGCACCACAGATGCCAAATGACACAAGTGGAGATGCAGATACCAGTGAAAGTTCAGACACAAACAAAATGACACCACCACAGATGCCAAATGACACAAGAGGGAATGTAGAAGCTAGTGGGAGTACAAAACAGTTTGGAAATCGTGGCGGTATGCCGAATGGATTTAGTGGTGATACGCAGTCAGGAATGGATACCGTAGAAAGTCAAAAGAATGAACTAATAGTAATATCCGTATGTATAGTAGCTCTCATCGCAGCTATTGTTACTGCGATAGTCTTTAAGCGAAGAAAATATAGAGCATAGAAAAATGCCATCAGTTGTGTGAACTGATGGCATTTTTTCTGTTATCTGAAAGATTTCTTGATTAAGATGTCTATAATTCGAGTTTCTATAGTTTCATCATATCGGTCATTATTTGATGATATATTGGATCAATTACATCATCATCAATTGATTTATCTAAGAAAAATTCTACTGCATATTTGGCTTGACCAACAAGCATCTCTAAACCGTTAATAGCTTGCATTCCTAGTTCGCTAGCCTGTTTCGTTAATTTGGTTTGCAATGGATTATAGATTATGTCAAGAACCGCTTTGCAATGTGGGAATAAGGTAAGATCGATTGGACTTTGATCTACGTTAGGATACATGCCAACAGGACTTGTGTTTATAATAACATCTACATCAGTATGGTTTTTGACTGCCTCTTCTTTGGTAATTACGCCAGGTCCAGATACAATATCAATAATAATTATTTCTTTTGCTTGTAAGTGGTTTAATACAGCGATAACCGCTTTAGAAGCACCACCATTACCAATTACAAGTATCTTTTTACCTTCAATTGTAACCTTATGGTGTTCAACCATATATAAGAATCCAGAAAAATCTGTGTTATGTCCGATTAATTTTCCTTCTTTGTTAACGATTGTATTAACAGCACCGATACTTTTGGCATTAGAATCCATCTCATCTAAGTATGGAATTACATCGCATTTATAAGGAATTGTAACATTGATTGCTTTGAAATCTCTAGCTTTCATGAATTCGGGAAATTCTTCTCTTGTAAGAGGAGTAATATTATATTGATAATCCGCTAATTTCTCATGTATTTCTTTGGAAAAACTATGTCCAAGTTTTTCACCGATTAGTCCGTATTCCATAGTCATAATCTCCATTTCATTATCATATTATTTTTAGAACGTAACTGTTTAGTTAACCAGCTTACTGAACTACTTTGACGATACCTTTGAATCTAATCTTAATATAAGAGAAGAAACATTGCAAGTTTATTATGAATAAATCCGTATCTATAACATATATTGTTTTAAGAATAGATTAGTGGGGGGATATAGGTGATTAAAAAAGACGAGCTGTTAAGGATTTTTTCTGTGCAACTAAGAAATGTTTTATCTAGGCTAAATTTGAATTTTGGTAATCTTCAAGAAATCCGATTGAGGATAAATACACCTTTGATGGTGATTTATGAAAATAGAGAATATTTTGTCTCAATGAAATACGAATTAACTGACCATATTCAAGATGCATACATGATAACTAAAAACGAGATACGAGAAACAATGGAATATATCAGTAATTATTCTTTATATGCATTTGAAGATGAAATAAGACAAGGTTTTATAACCATACAGGGAGGCCATAGAGTTGGTATTGCAGGGAAGGTGATTCTTGAAGATAATCGAATTAAGAGCATTAAACATATATCGTTTATCAATGTAAGATTATCGCATCAGGTAAAAGGTTGTGCTGATCTAGTTGTTCCATACATAGCGAGTGAAGATAAGAAGAATATCTTCCACACACTAATTATTTCGCCGCCAAGATGTGGTAAAACGACACTTCTAAGAGATGTTATACGGCACCTATCAAACGGCGAAGGGGTAGCTGAGGGGATAACGGTAGGAGTGGTGGATGAAAGATCGGAAATCGCTGCATGTTATATGGGTATACCGCAGAATGAGTTAGGAATCCGTACCGATATCCTAGACTGTTGCCCTAAGGCAGATGGAATGATGATGTTGATACGTTCTATGTCACCTCAGATAATAGCAGTAGATGAGATAGGATCAAGAGAAGACATTGAAGCGATTGAATATGTAATAAATTGTGGTTGCAAATTAATCGCTACGGTGCATGGAAGCTCCATTGATGATATTAAGAATAAACCAATACTTGGTAGACTTGTAAGGGAAAAGATTTTTGAGCGGTACATCGTTATGGATAATCGAAAGAGCATAGGCCTTGTTGAAGAAATCTATGATGCAAGAGGAACACTGCTATATAAGGATAATTATTAAGTTAGAAGCGAAGGATTTTGAATCCTTTCATGTGAATCTAACTTTGAAAGAATTAGGTAACTGTGGTTACTAATGAATATATAAGTATTAATAAGAGAGGAGAAAAGTAAATGGTTGCGAAAATAATAGGAGCAATATTAGTTATTGTATCAAGTGGAGGTATCGGATTATATTTTAGTATTATATTGAAAGAGAGGATTAACGACTTAAAAGAACTAAACAAATTAATTGTTATTCTCAGAGGCGAAATTCGATATGCAAGTACACCTTTACCTGAGGCAGTCAGTAACCTCGCATATCGTACAGATGGTGAATACCGTCGATTCCTACTTGCAGTAGCTGAGGAGATAGACAAGCAAGAAGGTAAATCGTTTGGTGACATATGGAATGGATGTGTTGAGAAGGAATTAGTTGATACAAGCCTTAATAAAAAGGATAAATTATTATTGACTAGACTTGGTGAAAATCTAGGATATCTAGATAAAGAAATGCAGCTAAATACAATAGATTTGTATATAACACAAATTCAAGGAGAACTTGATGACGCAGTTGACGGTGTGAAAGAAAAGGTACGTCTCTATAATATGCTTGGTGTAATGGCTGGTATCTTCATTACAATTGTTTTGATATGAGAAGAATTCATTAAAAAATTGAGAAAGGAAATGCGGATATGTCAATTAATCTAATATTTAAAATAGCAGCAGTTGGTATCTTAGTTTCGGTACTAAGCCAGGTGCTAAAGCACTCTGGAAGAGAAGAACAAGCATTTCTAACAAGTCTGGCTGGACTGGTTCTTGTATTGTTGTGGATTATTCCATACATTGCAGAGTTATTTACCACGATTAAGTCGCTATTTTCATTATAACACATGGTTCGCTTATTGTAGAAACTAAGATGGTGTGGAAGGGGTATGTGAGCGCATATGATAAAGGCAGCTATCATAGGTATTGTAGGGGTTTTAATTGCCATTCAGTTTAAGGGTGGCAAATCAGAATATGGAATGTATATCGCGGCAGCTGTTTGTATCATTATTACAGCGCTTGGTATTACAAGGTTAGAAATTATTATTGATACCATTAATCGAATTCAAGGTTACTTATCCATTAACAAAACATATTTTAATATACTTTTTCGAATTATAGGAATTACTTATATCTCCGAGTTTGCATCAAGTCTCTGCAAAGATGCGGGACATGCAGCTATTGCGGGGCAGATTGAGTTAGTTGGAAAGTTATCCATATTAACAGTAAGTATGCCAATTCTTTTAGCATTATTAGATACAATCAACGAGTTCTTAGCATAATATCAAGGAAAGGAGACCTGTGTAGCCCGACTTTTAACTCTTTATATGGGCTGTATCACAAGTAAACTTGCGATATACATGGGAGATAATTATGAAACGGCTTATCATTACAATCATACTTCTGTTGCTATTAAACTCAACGTCAGTTAGTGCAAGTGATAAGATGTTGCATGAGGAGCAAGATAATGAAGATACATCGACGGAGGATTATTTAACATACTACGAGGATTTTGACTATGCTGATATACAAAGTGCTATTGATAATGTTTTGGTGAGTAAGGGGTCGTTTGATTTTAAGGACTACGTGGGAAAATTAATAAGTTCTGGTGAGGGAATATCGGCTAAAGGTGCTATTGGTGATCTGTTTACGGCGTTTAGTAAAGAATTTGATGCAAATCGATCCGCATTATTTAAATTAATAATGATCGCAATAGTAGCAGCAGTATTCACTAATTTCACCAATGTGTTTAATAATAATCAAGTCGGTGAAACCAGTTTTTATATAACATATTTATTATTGTTTACAACTATAACAGGTACATTTGCTACGGCTACAGCAGTAGCTAGTGGTGCAATCTCGGCGGTGCTTTCTTTCATGAAGGCGTTAATTCCTACATATTTCATGTCGATTGCATTCTGTTCAACAAAAGCAACAACATTGGTTTTTTACGAGGGTGCATTGGTTTTAATTACAATTGTAGATGTCGTTCTTGTACGTGTTATGATTCCACTTGTGAATATATATATGGTAATTACTCTAGTTAATAATTTGGCTAAGGAAGACTTTCTCTCAAAATTGGCCGAGCTATTAGAATCTATCATAAAATGGTCTATGAGAACACTATTCATAGCGGTTGTAGGATTCAACACAATACAAGGATTAATCGTGCCAGCTTCTAATTCTCTTAAGAAGTCTTTAGCAATCAAATTCACAAAGGCGATACCTGGTATAGGAAATTCTCTTAATTCTGTAGCGGAAACAGTTATGGGAGCGGGAACTTTAATAAAGAATGCAATTGGTGTGACTGGATTAGTGGTAATTATACTAATCTGTGTTGTTCCACTAATTAAGTTAATCATTACGATGTTAATCTATAAAGTTGGAGTAGCAATTGTACAACCGATATCAGACAAACGAGTTATAACCTGTATCAGTGGTGCTGCTAATGCGGCAGGGTTGCTGGTTTATGTGGTAAGCATAGCGGCAGTTTTGTTCATGGTTACTATTGCGATTCTAGCGGCAACAACGAGCATTGGTGTGTAAAGGTCAGAGACGTTTCCATGCACCGTAAACTTGAGAAATGGAGGTTTCCTATGGAGCAGATTTATTCACTTGTAAGAAATATTGTGGTTTATCTCATTCTTGTTACGATTGTTATGAATCTGGTAGGAAAGAGTAGCTACCGTAAATACATTAGTATATTTACTGGAATGGTACTAATTCTTATTGTGGCGAAACCGATTGTAAGTCTTTTTAATTTATCAGATACATTTAATTATTACTTTAATAATAATCTCTTTATGGTTGAGGCAAAGGATTACAATGATGAATTAATTGCAGCTGATGATAAAGGCAAACAAGCAATCTTAGCAGAATACCAGAACATAGTGAAGGATCAGATTGAAATGGTCCTAAATCGTTATAATCTATATACCTCAACGATTAATACTACGTTGAATACAGATGAGTCAAGTGGTGAGTATGGAATGGTTACGGAGATTACAATAGTTGCTGCATTTACAAGAGAGGATAGTACAGTAGAGAGCAGCGACATTAAAGTAGATAAAATTATGATTAATCAGGATATTAAGATTGAAGGAAAGGAAAAGAAGGGACAGTCGGATAAAGAATCAGGTGCATATGATGATACGAAGAAGAAAGTACGGGAAGAATTGTCGAATTCCTTTCAGATAGAACAAGATCAGGTTCATATTACCATTGAAGAAGGTTAAGGAGGGAAGATAGCATGGAGAAAAAGAAACTGTCATTGAAAGAGATAGGAATACCAAAGCTAGTTATCATATTCATGTGTGGAATATTATTAATAATTCTTTCGTTTCCCAGTTTGTTTTCAGGAGGTGATAAAAAAAACAATACAATATCTGAGGTTTCTAACGTACCAACGACTACATCTGCAGCTTCGTATGAGGAAGAGATGGAAGCTAGATTGAAAGAAGCATTAATGAAAGTAGAAGGGATAGGTAATGTGGAGGTAATGATCACATTAAAGTCTTCAAAAGAAAGCGTTACGCTTAAGGATACCCCATATTCACAAGAATCACTAGATGAATCTGACAGTTCAGGTGGTGAAAGAAAGAGCACTACAATTGATAAAAAAGAAGAAACAGTACTACAAAACAGCGGAACTGGTGGATCAACTCCATATGTGATTAAAGAATTGGAGCCAGAAATCGAAGGAGTTCTGGTAATTGCACAGGGAGGTGGTTCGCAAACAATAATCAGTGAAATTGTTGGTGCTGTAGAGGTATTATTTGATGTACCTGCACATAAAATTAAAGTAATGAAAATGAATTCTAATTAGGAGGTAACAATGAAGAATATTCTCAAAAAGAATCAAGTAATAATAACTGCGTTAGCTATCATGATTATTGTTGCAGGATACTTACAATTTACAAAGGATAAAGCAAATGAAGCACAACAAAGTGCAAGCAATAGTAAGGAAACAATGGAAGTTACAGATGGGGATGCACTAGATACATCTTCTAGCGATGTACTAAGTGTTGATGATGCAACAAGTGAATTACTTACAGCTGATTTGGAAAATGGTACAATGGATATCTCTGAGGAAGATAATGCAGCTTATGATGCAGCAGCAGCTGAAACAGAAGATGGAAAGCAGACAGCAGATGCAGATGTAGCAGATAGTACTGATGCAACTGAAACTACAGCACAAGATGGTACAGACTCAACAGGAGAAGCAGTTTTAGTTAATACTACAATCAGTGCTGATTTCTTCGCCTCTGCAAAATTAGATAGAGAACAGACGAGAGCGAAGAACAAAGATACGTTAATGAGCGTAGTAGATAATAACAATTTAACAGAAGCTCAGAAACAGGAAGCTCTTGATAAAGTTATTGAGATGACTGCAATTGCTGAAAAAGAAAATGCTGCTGAAACTTGGTTAGAAGCAAAAGGTTTTGATGGAGCTGTTGTCACTATTATTGAAGGTAAAGTTGATGTAATTGTTGGTGTACATAATGCTACAGAGCAAACTATTGCACAAATCGAAGATATCGTTAAGAATAAGACTGGTGTTACAGCAGATAAAATCACAATTAATCCAGTTGTTGTAAAAGGCGAGGAATAATACACGACATCATATTTTGTGTTATAACACATAAATTTGGTAATACTATAATTAAGAATAACTTGCAAAACGGTGTAAGTTTGTTATAATAAACATAGTAATACCTGATGTGTAACAGAAGGTTACCAAGATGTAAACAGGAGGTAATTAGCGTTGAGTAAAGAACGAGAGAATAAAACTAACTATAGAATACATTCAGAAGGTAGTATTGGCGAAGTTCGTATCGCGGATGAAGTTGTTGCAATTATTGCAGGATTAGCTGCTACGGAAGTTGAAGGTGTAGCTGCAATGAATGGTAACATTACGAACGAACTTGTCAGCAAACTTGGGATGAAGAATCTTTCCAAGGGAGTTAAAGTTGAGGTCGGACCAGAATCTGTGTCAGTAGATTTAGCAATTACGTTAGAGTATGGCTGCAGCATTCCAAAGACTTCAGAAGCAGTTCAAGAGAAAGTTAAATTAGCAATTGAAAATATGACTGGATTAAACGTTTCCGAAGTAAATGTTCGTATTGCTGGAGTTAATGTATAGTCATTACCTTTCGTTAGAGTGGAACGGGTGCTTCAACCCCGCACTTAAGGTGCGGGGATATTTTTTGATTTCTGGCAAAATATGCTAGATATTATACGGATGGATAACGCAGGAGGATTTTGATGAATAGAAGAGAAAGTAGAGAACATTTATTCAGAATGTTATTTCGTAAGGAATTTCATGATTCGACAGAATTAAATGAACAGATAAAATTGTATTTTGATTTATTAGAAGAGCCATCAGAGAAAGATCTTTCTTATCTGAAAGTGAAATTTGATATGATAATGGAACGTCTTGGTGACATTGATGCTATGATTGAACAAGTTACAGAAGGCTGGAAGATAAATCGTATTGGTAAAGTTGATTTAACAATCCTACGTTTGGCTGTATATGAGATGAAATATGATGATGATGTACCAACAAAAGTAGCAATTAATGAAGCAGTTGAGATTGCTAAGATATTTGGAGAAGATAATTCACCAGGATTTATTAATGGTGTATTAGCTAAGATAGTGTAAAAGTACACCTATTGAGAAACGATAAAACTTGCAAGTAATAGAAGGGACGTAACGAGTATGGATCATGTATATACGGTGACACAAATTAATCTATATATTAAGGACATGTTTGCCAGAGATTATGCTTTGAATCGTATCTACGTGAAAGGTGAGGTCTCGAATTGCAAATACCATACATCTGGACATATTTATTTTACTTTAAAGGATTCAAAAGGACAGATGGCTTGCGTTATGTTCGCGGGTCAAAGAAGTGGACTAGCTTTTCGCTTACAAGAAGGACAGAGCGTAATAGTCCTTGGTAGTATCAGTGTATATGAACGAGATGGTAAGTACCAGATGTATGCAAGAGAAATACTTCTTGATGGAGCAGGCGTGCTTTATCAGAAATTTGAGGAACTTAAAAAACAATTAGATAGTGAGGGACTTTTTGATCAAGAGTTCAAAAAGTTAATTAAACAATATCCTAATAAGGTAGGTATCGTAACTGCCAAAACAGGAGCAGCGATTCAAGATATGATTAATGTTACAACAAGAAGAAATCCGTTCGTACAGTTAATTCTGTATCCTGCTCTTGTGCAAGGGGAGGCAGCCGCAGCCTCCATAGTAAAAGGAATTAAGTACCTAGATTCGTATGGAGTAGATACGATTATCGTTGGGCGTGGTGGTGGATCAATTGAAGATCTATGGGCGTTTAACGAAGAAGTTGTAGCGAGAGCAATCTTTTCTTGTAATACTCCTGTTATATCGGCAGTAGGACATGAGACAGACACAACAATTGCAGATTACGTAGCAGATTTACGAGCGCCGACACCATCAGCCGCAGCAGAACTGGTGACAGGTGATATTCGTGATTTGTTCGATGATATACAGTCATACAAACGCACGCTGCAATTCCACATGAGACAGAAGTTGCAGATAGCAAGAAATCAACTACGTCAGTATCAATTGCAATTAGAGCATGCAAGCCCGTTGTATCAAGTGAATCAAAAGCGGCAGTATCTTATGGACCGTGAAAATCGTTTACATTATTTGATGAAACAACGTGTGCTTGAGAATAGACATCGGTTAGACATCTTAACTGAGCGTATGAAGGGGCTATCACCTCTTGATAAGTTAAGTAAAGGGTATGCGATTGTTACAGATGAAAAGCAGAATGTTATCCGTAGTGTGAATGGGTTGACGGCTGGTGATGCAATCAAGGTTGAATTGATGGATGGAGATGTGACGGCATCTGTTATGTCTATACAGAGTAGGAGGCGTGAATAATGGCAAAAACATTAGAAGCTTCTTTTGAGGAGCTAGAACAAATAATTGGGCAATTAGAGAATCCAGAGGTTAGTCTTGATGATTCTTTTAAATTATATAATGCAGGAATGAAACTACTTAAATCATGTAATGATTCTATAGATAAAGTTGAGAAAAAGATCCTTGTACTTAGCGAAGAAGGAGATCAAACCGAACATGAACTTTAAAGAAGAATTCGAAAAAAGGGTAGAGAATATAGAACGAGTAATAAGAGATTACTTACCAGAAGAGACAGGATATCAAAAGACTGTCTTAGAAGCGATGAATTATAGTGTACTAGCAGGTGGTAAACGTCTTAGACCAATGTTAATGGGGGAGACATTTTGCCTGTTTGACGGAAAGAATAAGAAAGAAATTGAGCCTTTTATGGCTGCTATAGAAATGATTCATACGTACTCTTTGGTACACGATGATTTACCAGCAATGGATGATGATGAATATCGTAGAGGAAGAAAGACCACTCATGTCGTATTCGGGGAAGCAATCGGAATACTAGCAGGAGATGGTCTGCTTAATTTTGCGTATGAAACTGCTTGCAAGGGTTATCAATATAGCTTTAATGATGAAAATCTTGATAACCTAGATGAACAAATGTTATTGGAACGGTTAAAACATAGTAATCGAATCATGAAAGCAATGAATGTACTTGCGAAAAAACCGGGTGTTTATGGAATGCTTGGTGGGCAGGTTATTGATGTACAGGCAACAGGTCATGCAATTGATAAAGATAGATTAGATGTAATCTATGAATGGAAAACAGGAGCATTGATTGAGGCGTCTATGATGATCGGGGCTATACTTGCAGGGGCGAGTGACTTTGAAGTGGAAGTGGTTAGAAAGATAGCTCTTTCAATCGGTCTAGCATTTCAAATTCAGGATGATATCTTAGATGAGACTAGTACGATGCAAGTTCTTGGGAAACCAATTCATAGCGATGAGAAAAACGAGAAAACTACCTATGTAACCTTGTTTGGTTTAGATAAAGCTAAAGAGTTTGTTGAAGAATTATCCAATCAAGCAATTGAACAATATCAGTCATTGAATAAGAAGAATGAGTATCTTGAAAAATTAATCTACTATTTAATAGACAGGGAAAAATAATGGAAGAAAAAATAAAAGTAGCTTTGACAGCGTCAAATATATTAAACAATATTAATAAACCAAATGACATTAAGAAAGTTTCTGCTGATGAATATTCAGCACTGGCAACTGAAATCCGAGAATTCTTGATTTCGAATATCAGTGTAACTGGTGGACATTTAGCATCTAACTTAGGTGTTGTTGAATTGACTATGGCACTACACTTGTCCTTAAACTTTCCAGAAGATAGGTTAGTTTGGGATGTAGGTCATCAAGCTTACACACATAAAATATTAACTGGTAGAAAAGAAGGCTTTCGTAAACTAAGAACGTACGAAGGCCTAAGTGGTTTTCCAAAGATAAAAGAAAGTGACTGTGATGCCTTTGATACAGGACATAGTTCCACCTCGATATCAGCTGCCCTTGGTTTAGCTAAAGCCAGAGATTTGCAGAAAGAAAACTATAATGTGTTTGCTGTAATTGGGGATGGAGCGCTATCGGGCGGAATGTCGTTTGAAGCTTTGAATAATGCGGCAAGACTTCAATCTAATATGGTTATAATTTTGAATGATAATAATATGTCCATTAATGAGAATGTTGGTGGAATGGCAACCTACCTTGGGAAAGTACGTACCAGTGTAAAATATAATGGATTTAAAGAAGGTATCGAGCGAGCACTGTCAACTTTGCCAAAAGGGAAATCAGTAATCGATCGGTTACGTCGTTCTAAGGATAGTATAAAACGATTGTTCATACCGGGAATGTTATTTGAAGATATGGGACTTACCTATATAGGGCCGATCGATGGTCATAATATCGAACAACTATTATCGGCAATTAACAGTGCAAAAAATATGAAGGAAGCAGTAATTATTCATGTGATTACGAAAAAAGGAAAAGGATATAAATTGGCAGAAAAAAATCCTTCCAAATATCATGGAATTGATCCTTTTGTAATTGAGACTGGTGAAGTTAAGAAGAAGAATACCAAGAGTACCCTAAGTTATACAGATAAATTTGCGAAAACATTAGTTTCTTTAGCAGAAAAGGATGAGAAGATAGTTGCAATAACGGCAGCAATGCCGTCGGGTACTGGATTGATTAAGTTTGCGAAGAGATATCCAAAACGATTCTTTGATGTGGGTATTGCAGAGGAACATGCAGTAACATTTGCAGCAGGATTAGCGGTTGGTGGTATGAAACCAGTCGTAGCAATTTATTCCACTTTCTTGCAAAGGGCATACGATCAACTGTTACATGATGTATGTATTAATTCACTACCTGTCGTGTTTGCAATTGACCGTGCAGGGATTGTTGGAAGTGATGGAGAGACACATCAAGGTATATTTGATATCTCTTATCTACTCACTATGCCAAATATGACAGTGATGGCGCCAAAGAATGGACAGGAATTTGAAGATATGCTTACGTTTGCAGTAACGCATAATGGACCTGTAGCAATACGTTATCCAAGAGGTAAAGTTTATTCAGGGCTTGGTGAGTTTCAAGCACCGATTGAATATGGAAAAAGTGAATTATTATACAGTGAAAAGGATATTCTTTTACTAGCATATGGTAATATGGTAGAGGTTGCTAATGAGGTAAGGAATCAATTAAAAGAACAAGGCTATTCTGTGAGTTTAGTGAATGTTCGATTTGTAGCTCCATTTGATGAAGAATTACTGACAAAACTCTTACCAACACATAGATATGTCGTTACTTTAGAGGAAAATATCAGTTCGGGTGGATTTGGACAAAAAATAGTTGGATTTTTATGCAAAAATAATTATAATGATAATAGATGCATTCGTATTTCACTTCCGGATGCATTCATACCACAAGGCGATGCTGATTTGTTAAGAAGAGAGTATGGAATAGATGCACAGTCTGTGGTGAACAAAATTCTTAGTGAAGTGGAAATCAGTAATCGAATGTAGTTAAACGAGGTGCTTATGAAAGAACGTTTAGATGTATTATTGGTTCAGCGTAACTTAGCCGAATCAAGAGAGAAAGCAAAAGCAATCATCATGTGTGGGAATGTTTTTGTTGAAGGACAAAGAGAAGATAAAGCAGGTAGCATGTTTGCTGATGATGTGGAGATTGAAGTAAAAGGACATTCTATGAAATATGTTAGCCGAGGTGGTTTCAAATTAGAAAAAGCAATCGAAGAATATGGTGTATCAGTACAGGATAAAGTTTGTATGGATGTAGGTTCTTCAACAGGTGGTTTTACGGATTGCATGTTGCAAAACGGTGCTGTTAAAGTGTATGCAGTTGATGTAGGGACAAACCAGTTAGCTTGGTCATTACGTTCAGACGATAGAGTCGTAAGCATGGAAAAGACGAATATTCGATATGTTACAAGTGAAGATATTAAAGAACCAATAGCATTTGCTTCCATTGATGTCGCTTTCATATCTCTAACCAAGGTATTAATTCCTGTAAGAAATCTCTTAGATGAGAAAGGACAAGTGGTCTGCTTGATTAAACCACAGTTTGAAGCAGGTAGAGAAAAGGTTGGTAAAAAGGGCGTTGTACGTGAGAAGAGCGTTCATATAGAAGTTATTGAGAAAGTGATTAAGTATGCGGTAGCGATAGGATTTACTGTGTTGAATCTTGATTATTCGCCTATTAAAGGTCCAGAAGGCAATATTGAATATCTGTTATATATTGAAAAGAATGAAGAAGGTAAACAAGTAATTGAAGACGGGGAAGAAAACGGTTTGGAAGTAAACATTATAGATGTTTCGATTGATGAATGCAATAAGTCGGTACAAAACGAAGCAATCAGGGATCTTAATATGTTTATTAGAGAAACAGTTGCAAAGGCACATACTTCTCTGTAAGTCTAATAGAAGGGCTCGGTATTAGCGATGAATAATTTCTGCATTATAACCAATATTGATAAAGATTGTGATTTCAAAACCACAAAATTAATACAAGAGTACCTGATTAGTAAAGGCAAGAGATGTTTTATATCAACAGAGCCAAGTACAGTAGGTACGAGTGATGATAAAATAGATGTATCATGGATTACAGATGATACAGATTGTGTAATCGTACTTGGCGGGGATGGAACGATTATTCGTGCTGCTACAGATTTGTATACAAAGGAGATTCCGCTGTTAGGGATTAATCTAGGAACTTTGGGATTTCTTGCAGAGATTGAAAAGCAAGACATAATACCAGCAATTGATAGTTTACTGGAAGAAGATATACAGATTCAAAAAAGGATGATGCTTTATGGGAATGTTTCTCGTAATAATCAAACTATGTACGAGGACTATGCTTTGAATGATATTGTTATAAGCCGGAGCGGTTTCTCGAGAATTATCTGTGTCAGTGTCTACGTGAATGATATTCTAGTTGATACATATCACGGGGATGGTGTTATAATAGCAACGCCTACAGGATCTACTGGGTATAATCTTTCGGCGGGAGGACCTGTTGCAGCGCCTAGTTCTAATGTGATGATGATTACCCCGATTTGTCCGCATACCATGAGTCAACGTAGTGTATTAGTATCTTCTGATGATGAAATTACCATTTTAATAGATAAGAGTAAGAAAACACAGAAAGAAGAAGCAATTGCAACATTTGACGGTAGAATGGGAATGGAATTAGAAGCGGGTGATGAGATTCGAATCAAGAGAGCTGAGAAAGTTACAAAGTTAATTAAGATAAATCAAAAGAGTTTTTACGAGATTCTTAGAAGCAAATTAAGATAGTAATAGATCTATAATAAAATTTTAGGAGGTAAGTATGAAGATTAAACGTCAGACGAAAATAATTGAGTTAATTACGAAGAATGATGTAGAAACACAGGAAGAATTAGCTGAGTTACTGAATGCGGCGGGTTATAATGTTACACAAGCGACTATCTCAAGAGATATTCGTGAATTAAAATTAACAAAAGTATCTTCTGAAAAAGGTAAACAAAAGTATATTGTATTACAAAAACAAGAAGCAGGTCTTAGTGAAAAATTCGTTCGTGTACTTCGCGATGGATTCGTGTCTATGGACCGTGCACAAAATATCATGGTTATAAAAACAGTTTCTGGTATGGCAATGGCTGTTGCTGCTGCATTAGATGCGCTACACATTAACGGAATTGTAGGTTGTATTGCAGGTGATGATACAATTATGTGTGCAATTCGTACCGTAGAAGATACCATTGAAGTTATGGAGAAAGTGAATAAGTTAGTTAGTGCAAGAAGTGATAGTTTCTTCTAAGATGTATTCATTCCTAAACTTGATTGTATGAACAAAACGTGATAAAATAGTTCAGTTAGTGTATAGAAACGTAACGAAACAGTTGTTTTATATACAAGATAGATTTTGACAGAATAGATATAAAGGAGAATTGATATGTCAGGACATTCAAAGTTTGCTAATATCAAACATAAAAAAGAAAAGAACGATTCAGCAAAGGGAAAAATCTTTACTATTATCGGTAGAGAAATTGCTGTAGCTGTTAAAGAAGGCGGAGCGGATCCGTTAAATAATTCGAGATTGCGTGATGTTATTGCGAAAGCAAAAGCAAATAATATGCCTAATGATACTATTGATAGGGGTATTAAAAAGGCAGCTGGAGATGCAAACAGTGTTAATTATGAACACGTTACTTATGAAGGATATGGCCCAAATGGTATTGCTATTATTGTAGAAGCTTTAACTGATAACAAGAATAGAACAGCGTCAAATGTAAGAAATGCATTCACAAAAGGAAATGGTAATGTAGGCACACCTGGTTGTGTATCTTTCATGTTTGATAAAAAAGGACAAATTATCATTGATAAAGAAGAATGTGATATGAGTGCTGACGATCTTATGATGATTGCTTTAGATGCTGGTGCTGAAGATTTCAGCGAAGAAGAGGATAGCTTCGAGATCCTAACTGACCCTGAAATGTTAAGCGAAGTTCGTGAAAAATTAGAAGCAGAAAAAGTAGCTATGGTAGAAGCTGAAGTTACAATGCTTCCTCAAACATGGGTTGAGCTAACAGATGAAAAGGATATCAAATACTTCCAAAAGACATTAGACTTATTAGATGAGGATGATGACGTTCAAGCAGTTTACCATAACTGGGATGAATAATTTTAAAATAAAGTCAGTAAAATCAAGGGTTTGAACTATCTGACACAACATATATTCGGCAAAAAATAGGTGAAAAATAACCAGTGATGGTGAATATCGTAAATTGTTTATGTTCAGTGATGGATATGAACGATTGACCTTCTTAGCATTAATCTAATGTCTAAGGAGGTCTTTTTTAATTAGTTGATAGTAGTATTGGAATAAAAAGGTAGACATGATTTTATCGTGGTGGTATCATATGAATACTAGTTTGTTGTAGTAATGTATTACGTAGTATAGATTCTTTGTATAATAGGAGGGTAGAAAAATGTATGAAAGATTGTTAAGTAAAAATGAAACGCCTACAATAGAAGAATTATTAGTATATATGGGAAAAGCGAAAGAATTGTTTGATTGCATTGATGCTTTTTTGATAAACGAAATAAATTCAGCAAAGATGATAAAATTTGATGCCCATAGTAGATGTTGGAAGATGAGTTATCACATAAAAAGAAAATATATTTGCGACATTATTACGGAAAGAGATGCTTTTACCATAATAACACGATTAACCGAAGAAAGCATTAGAAATGTCTATGATGGTTTATTACCATACGCTAAAGAATGTATTGATCACAGCCCTTATCGCCATAGAGGGTGGATTGAATACCGAGTTTTAAGTGCTCTGCATTTAGAAGACATCAAAACGATGCTGCAGCTTAGAGCGAACGATAAGCTATAAAGATACATATTATGAATAAAACACAAAGTTTACTTAGTCCACAATATTTATGTATTCGTTCATATATCATAACAAAAGTCTAGATATCAAATAAAGAGGCACTTATGACAATGATATGCCCCCTGTCAAGTAGACAGGTTAAATATCTAAATTAGGTGCTGATGAACGGTCACACGATTTGTGTGGCCGTTTTTCTATGCGCACCATTTTTCTTTGTATTTCTCTATTCGTTTGTTTTCAGGAATAGGATATTCCTTCGGTTTCTTCGAAGATAATGCTTCTTTTCTTACTTCCAGCGGTGTCTTACAATGATATCTATCTTGAGGACGTTCTTCACTGTAAAACCTTATATAATCCTATATTGCATGTCTCGATGATGCTTCGTCAGTGATTTCATACATTTGATACATTTCTGTTTTAATGATCCCCCCAAAAGCCTTCTGTGAGTTTAAATCAAGATATACGTATTTGGGAGAAGTGTATAGTAGATATTTTTCATATGTATAATAAGGACTGAATTGTACATGATAAATATAGTTAGCAGTATACATTTTGATTGGAGCAGTATCATAAGAAATTTCGTGATATGCATGGGTTTAATAATGAAAATAAAATATACAATACGTTCCTTTATACTACTTATATCTATACTTATAATCATACTTACAACCTCAGTAATTCTAGTTAATCAGGGTCCAAGTTCAAAGCAATATATTTATAAAGAGGAGTCTCCTTATACGGTATCAGGCTACATGACACAGGACTTTATGGAAGATGCCGTTAAGGCAATTAATTGTATACCGACAAAGCTATTAAGTCAATTTGTTAAAGATGGTTGGCAGTTTTTAATATGCAATACAAACCAGGTATATTATGGCTTATGTGATACGAATAATAAGAAAGTCTATATCTATTATCAACAACATGATGCTACTCATACTGTTGCAGATTCTGTGTTGCATGAATTTGGTCACTATATGGATCAAAAGCTTGGTATGATTAGTAATACAGAGGAATTTAGACATTTGTATAAGGAGGGTAACTACGTTGATAATAGTAGACAGGATGAATATTGTTATAGGAATAGACAGGAGTTATTTGCGACTATCTTCCGGGATTATATTTTACGTAATGAGTATCTTAAAAACTTTGAGAAATACTATGATTTTATAACTATTAAACTCTATTAATTTGGAAGTTGCAATTCTTGTACTATTATTTGGAATAATGAATATTTATGTGATAAGTGTGTTGAAAAAGAAATAAATCTGTTTAGAGAAGAGAATCAGATAATCCAGAAATTCAAACTGTAATTTACTAAATGCAATTAATTAAGGACATAATAGACGACTTACACAGAGGCAGGCGCTAACTTCTCTGTGTAAGTCTTTTATATAACGTTGTTGGTGGGAGATGTTATAACTGTATATATTATGAAATTTAAGAAAGTTTTAATGCTATATGGGATATAGTGTTGTATAATTTAACTGATGGCTAAATAGTAGGTTGTGTTTGTAATGCAAGAATTACTAATATACCTGTGGCCTAGTAAGTATTATATTCTATGTAATACATAGTAAAGGATAAGATTATAGAAAGGATTTGTTAGGGTATGAAAAATAGTAAATATGCTAGAATGACAATTTCAATACTTATGATTGTGATAATACTAAGTAGTAACTTATTGAATCGTCCAGTAACAAATGTAGAAGCAAGCAGTGCAGGAAAATATGGAGTTCTAATTGCCGATGCAAAAGGAAAATATACCTTCTTTGACTGGAATAGCGAGCAGGGAACACAAAGAATTATCAAGAAATCATCTAATATTATGCTGCCGTTACGTAAAACTTGTAGTAATCTAACTAATATAGAATATTCATATGACTTTACTACGAATAAGGCGACGGTAACAAACACTAAGAATGGTAAGAAGATTATCTTCACTAAAGATAGTAAGACTGCTTATACCTATGCTAGTAAGAAAGCAAAGGCCAAAAAGGTTACTTTAAAATATAAGATGTACTTAGATAAGGATAGCAATGCAGCTATGGTAGAGGCAAGTGCATTATCCTATGTACTATCTGCAAAGAGTGGATATAAGCTTTATTCCAGTGATACAGCACTTAAAGATGCAGGATATTCTGTAAAGCATTACGCTGGGGTTATAGTTCTTAATCCATATAAGAAAGTTAGTATGCTTCCAGCTGCAACGAAAGTAAAATACATAAGTGAGAAGATAGCTAGTAATGTCAAGAAGGTTACTATACCAGAAGGCTATTCTGTTGCTCAAGTTTTTGATTTGTTAGTTGATAAAGGTATATGTGCTTCTGTAGATGCACTTTTTGTAGCATCTGAAGAAATTGATTATACAGCATCTAAAAGTATCTCCAGTCAGCTTTTGAAAGAAAATCGTTGTTTTACCTTAGAAGGATATCTATATCCTGATACCTATGAGTTTTATGGAAACAGTGAACCTTCTGATGTTCTTAGGAAAATTGTTGCGAATACAGATAAGAAATATACAGAGGAGTATTATTCTCGTGCAGAAGAATTGGGATATTCCTT
Organism: Clostridiales bacterium; assembly: GCA_018372435.1. Lineage (GTDB taxonomy): Bacteria > Bacillota > Clostridia > Lachnospirales > Lachnospiraceae > Anaerosporobacter. The sequence continues at coordinate 22,121 of JAHAJA010000002.1, forward strand.
AGATGAGATAATCACAATAGCATCAATAATTGAGAAAGAGACTGGTAAAGATGCTGAACGAGCGAAGATTGCTTCTGTGCTTTATAATCGATTGGATATAGGGATGCGATTACAATGTGATTGTACTATTTATTATATTGAAAGATATGTGAAACCATATATTACAGGTGATAAAAATCGATATAATGAATATTACAATACTAGAAAGTGCAAAGCATTACCGGAGGGACCAATTGCAAATCCAGGTAAGAAAGCAATTCAAGCAGCGTTATATCCAGCTGAAACGGAGTACTTTTATTTCTGCTCAGACAAGGAAGGGGAATATCATTATTTTAAAACTTATGAAGAACAAAAAGATTTCCTAAATTCAATAGAAACACCAGATTCTGAGCAGTAAGTAGATAGGTTTATTATAGGTGGGTAATATGTACTATTCTTGAGGCACGTCAAGGAATGCTATCATTATATAGGCAAGGGGGAAATGATATGTATTGTAGACATTGTGGAAAAGAATTAAGAGGAGAACAAAACTACTGTAGATATTGTGGATGGCAATTACATTCTGGTGAACAAGATAAGAATTCATTCATTTATACAATAGAACAAGAACGCAGGATTAATCAAGAAGGTAAGAAAAAACAGGAAGACTTTATTAAGCTAGAAAAGAAGAAGTTACGAAGAGAGACATCATTATATACTGCATTTTCAATCTTTGTTATTGTCTTTTTCATGCTGAGTATCATAATTATACAGAATAATCCTTCCTTAGTGCACCAAGATAAACAAGAGGAATCGACGCAGGCTTTTGTTAATGAGACGCAGGAAGTTAGTAGCGTAGAGAAAGCTGAAACGAGTAAACAGGCAAGTGAAGAGGAACAGAAGTTAGGGAGTTCCAAGCTTTTAGAAGGTGATAACATATTGATATCCATCTTTGTCGATATTAATGGAGATGAATGGACTGAGGAGGAAATGAAATATTGTAAAGATTCTTTAGAAGAGGCTGTGACTTGGATTGAGAAAGAAGGGAAAGCGTTTAATAAGCAGATCAGGTTCCTATACGATATGGATTCTCAGTCAGATTTATCATATTCTCAGTCGATTGATTTTGTGGTGGATAGCGATTCGGAAGATACAAATCAATATACATATTATCTATATAATAAACTATGGATTCAGGAGAATATTGACAAAGCTTCAATTATAGAAAAGTATGGAACGGATAGTATTGGATATCTTTTTTTTCTAAAGGATGAGGGGACTTCCTATACATATTCTCATTATCTAGAAGACAAGAATATTAATAAAGAGGAGATGTGCACAATCTTTCTAGAGGATTCGAGCAGTTATGGGCGCTATGAGAATCCAGCTACTTATGCGCATGAAATTCTGCATTTGTATGGTGCTCTAGATCTGTATGAGGGGGCTTCTCCGGAAGATGTGAATGAGTATGTGATAGAAACCTATCCATATGAGATAATGCTTAGTACGTACAATGAAACTTTAATACCGAATGAATACGGTGAAGTGAAGATGATTTCGCCAATAACTGCATATATGCTTAATTGGGTAGAAGAAATGGATGAACTTACTTTGTTCCCAGAGATGGAAAGGGAAGAGGGAGCATGCTTTTCCAAGGAGGACTTTGGAGGATATTATTTTGATGAAGTAGATCCCAATGGTTTATAGTCTAATAATATTGTCGAGTAATTCAAAGAGTAATATGTCTAGGAGCTTGAAAAAAAGGAATACTAAAATATAGGTAGTTATTTTGAAGTATATTATATATAATTAAGGAGAGTATTATATGCGAATTCCTAGACATGTTGGGATAATACCAGATGGTAATCGAAGATGGGCCAAAGATAAAAGTATGAATAAGTCAGAGGGATATCAACATGGTTTGAATCCTGGCTTAGAAGTTTTGAAAGAAGCAATGCGTTATGGGGTGGAAGAGGTAACGTATTATGGCTTTACCGTGGATAATTGTAAACGTCCTAAAGAGCAAATTAGAGCGTTTCAGCAAGCATGCACGGATGCGGTTAAATTAATTGAGAATGAGGCTGTGTCATTATTGGTAGTAGGAAATACTGATTCCAAATTCTTTCCGGAGGAATTATTGCCTTATACAAAGAGAAATATAGAAGAAGATAGTTCTAAGATGAAGGTTAACTTCTTGGTGAATTATGGTTGGGATTGGGACTTGCGTAATGGTTTTTGTTCTAAGGCAATATCGAGAATAGATATGATCATACGTTGGGGTGGCATGTGTCGGTTGTCGGGATTTCTTCCTGTGCAGTCGGTATATGCTGATTTTTATGTTGTTAATGATTTGTGGCCAGATTATAAGAATGAACATTTTGAAGAGGCTATCAAATGGTATCAAAAACAGGATGTTACTTTAGGTGGTTGATGTTACTAAGGTCTGTGGTAGCTAATACTTAACAAAGAGAGGAAGATAAGATGAATTTTAAGGAGATGAGTTGTCCTTTCTGTAAGGGACTTTTAAAGGTACCAGAGGATTTAAATACTTGTGTCTGCATGTATTGTGGTAAGAAAATAGACGTTGGAAGTACAGAGAAGGTTGTAGAAAATTGTTATGAATACGAGAAATTATGTGATACTGCGATGAATCAAGGTGCAAGTATATTACTTGAATATCTAGATTTAATGAAATCATTTAAGGCTAATTTGTACGAAGATGCTTTTAATAGATATCTAGAGTCGTGTTTGCCAATTATTCAAACTTTAGATAAAGTGTGTGGCAGATTACCGTATATTGATCGCAATCAGCTATTAAAACAGGAATATGCAGTAGAAACAGAGCAACAGTTAGTTGATCTTTGGGTAAATCGTATTCTTGATGATATGGAAGAGGCTTGTAAGATCAAGCGATTTGAAAATGGTAAGATAACGAATACAAAGAAGATTGATGAAAATCGATTTATCTTAGCATTATTCACGGTTCCAATGATACGAGAAACAAAATTAGAGATAGCAGAAGTCGTTGCAGATGCAATAACGAACGAATGGGGGAACCGCTATCCTTTACAAAAGTTTAGTAAGGCAGATTATATAGAGATAAAAGATGGATTCAAGAGAAGAAAATTATGTTTCATAACGACTGCCGTATGTGATTCCCAAGGTAAGCCAGATGATTGCTTTGAATTAGAAGCATTTCGTGCGTTCCGTGATTCCTACCTCATGGAAACAGAGGAAGGAAAAAGATTGGTTGAACAATATTATGATATTGCACCTTCTATTGTGAATACAATTAATGTATTAGAAGAACGAGATGAGGTTTATGAGTCCTTATGGCAAGAGTATTTAGAACCATGTTTAGAATATATTAATCATGGACAAGAAGCGGCGTGTAAACAAGTCTATGTTGATATGGTACATACTTTAACTAGGACCTATGTACTGCCATAATTAAACATAATTACTGATAAATGACATGATTTTGTCAAAATATATTCTTAATATGTAAGCTAAAGACTAATGTTTTTTATTAGAATAGTCGATAAAATAGATAACTATATATATGTCCTTTGATAATACAACTCTTGAATTAGGATTTGTTTTAAAGCAAAGGCTTTACCTGTTATTCGAATCTTTTTGGAAGCATGGACGTTTCTGAATAGAATAATAGCGTGTTAGTATTAAGTATGACAGAGGAGGAATTTAAACATGAAAATGAATAAAATCTTAAGAAAGGTATTAGCACTGACATTAGTATTGGCATTTGTAACGTCATTTTTTGGCGATAAAGGAATAACGATTAATGTAGTTAAGGCTGCATCTTCTTATAATTTGTATTCTGGTTCATCTACGACACCTGTTACGGAATTGGTACTGAATGAAGGTGAAGTTGACCTAAGAATATCTTCTTCTGACAATACAACAGTTGGAGTTGATTTTACGTGGACTGTAACACCGCAAAATGGAGAAGTTGTTGATATTCAAGAACAAACAGGTGCAATTGGCGATGGAAATATTAAAGGTAAACAAATCAAGATTTCGCCAAAGCGACCTGGTCAAGCTACAGTAACACTCCAATATGATAATAATGGTACAACAAGTACATTAGCTTGTGAAATCTATGTAGGGTTTACAATTGACTCTTCGGATAATGCGGCGTTCCCAATTAAGAAGGACGGTAAAAATAGGGTATTGGTATTGGATACAAAGGCAGGAATGAAGTATGCCACTTCATATCCTACAAAACCAACGAATGGTAACTTAAGTTTTGCTTATACGAATGTCAATTATGCAATGACATGGACAACTTCCAATAGCCGTGTAGCAAAAGTGGATAATGTAGGTAACGTAACGGCTGTAGGTGCGGGATATTGTACCATAACAGGTAAGGCTGTAACGAAGGCTAATTCAGGTAGGATTATCAGTGATACAATAGATGTACTGGTAATGCCCCATGGATACAGTTCTCTTCCTATGTCTGATACAACAGAAATCATGACAGACTACAATAAAGCACATGTGTTTAAACCTTATCAATCGACAGGGGATCAGTTTTATGTTAACTCTACGGTGGCATCTGAACTTTATTACATGATTTATCAACGCAAAGGTGATGAAGTTATTGATACTGCAGCACTTGCGACTATGAAGACTACTGACAAGGTAAAATTAACAGCGGATACAGTTTCGAATAAAGTTAGTGTCAACGCTTCCTCAAAAGCTGGTCGATATTATATGAATACATATATCGGTGATGGTGGTACTGGTAAGAAAGAGATTATTAATGAAAATTATCTATATAATGATGGATATCCATATCATATGTACTTTGATATTCCAATTCACTTTAATAATATAGCGGATACTGGATCTGGTACCATTCGTATGAATGTTAATGACATATATAGTTTATTAGATAATTCTAATATTCAAGCATTAAATCATTTTAATATTGATGTACCTACTTCAGCTAAACAATACCTTTCCTATTCGAATGGTGAATTATCAGCGCTTAAAGAAGGTACTGCTGAAATCACAATGACTCTAAAAGCAGACTATGCAGATTTATATAAAGAAGCAGCAGGTACAAAATATACATTAAAGGTTGAAATTGCAGATGGACTTAAGTTAAATGTTACAGAAGCAAATATTCCAGTAGGTCCTAAAGTGTTACAATTAAAGGTTACAAACAATAATATTGCAGATGTTACATGGACATCTTCTAACAAATCAGTTGTTACAGTTGACGCAGATGGATATTTAACTGGTGTTAAAGATGGTGAAGCTGAGGTTATTGCATCAGCAGTAGTTGATGGTGTTGTAAAGAGAGCAATCTGTAAGATTTACGTATATTCTTCAGCAAGTAAGATTACAATTACACCATCAGAATTGTCCTTATTCGTTGATGATGTTAAGACTGTGAAAGCAGTTTTTGAACCATCTGGAGTTACAAGTGTGGATCTAAGATGGATTTCTCTTGATGAGAATATTGCAACTGTTAAAGTGGAAGCAGGAAGTACAAGAATTGCTAATGTAACAGGTAAAAAAGCTGGTGAAACATTGATTATGGCTGTTAGTACGAATAATATCGTACTTGGTACATGTAAGGTTACTGTCACAGAATTAATTGAAAGCATTACATTATCCGATACAAGCGTAGAAGTTCCATTGTCACAAGGGTCTTATACGATAACAGCAACAGTACAACCATCAACAGCAAGTGCAAAAGATATTGTTTGGTCATCAAGTAATGAGAAAGTTGCGACTGTAGATGGTGGTAAGTTAAAATTATTGTCTGCTGGTGAAACTATCATTGCGGCTTCTGCACCAGGTACAAATGCAACAACCAAATACTGTCGTGTTAAGGTTACAGAATCGGTAACAGGGTTAAAATTAGCATCTTCAGAAAAAATAGTTTATATGGGTGAGACCACGACCATTGGTTATACGGTATTACCTACAACAGCGGGAAATAAGAAGGTTACTTGGTCATCAACAAAACCTTCAGTTGCTACTGTTAATGCGTCAACTGGTTTAATTACACCAGTAGCAGTTGGTGAAACAACGATAATTGCAAGAACGGTAGAAGGAAATTTCATGGGTACTTGTACTATATATGTTAAAGAGCAAGCAAAGGGAATTTCTATTGGGTTAAGAGATGTTGTAGTGCAAGTAGGAGAGGAATATAAGATTCCATATACCTTGAATCCGGCTTCCTCTACGGAGGCTAATATAACTTGGACCTCTACAAACACAGCTGTTGCTACTGTAACAGATAAAGGTGTGGTTAAAGGTGTAGCACAAGGCTCTACAATTATCATGGCTAAGCTAATTAATGGTGAAATTGCATACTGTAATGTAGTAGTAGAGGAAGAAGTATCGGGATTACAACTTAATTACGATAAGAAGACGATTTACAAAGATAAATCATTCACATTAAAGGCAACGGTAACACCAAACGGTGCTACAAACCCTAAAGTAACATTTGAATCGTCCAATGAAAGTGTTGCTACGGTTTCTTCAAAGGGTAAAGTAACGGGTAAGAAAACAGGTACGGCAATTATTACAGTTACTACCAAAGAAAATGGTTATAAGGCATTCTGTGTAGTTACAGTTAAGCAGAATGTAACAAAAATTAAATTGAATTATTCAAGCTATAAGCTTGGGTATAAGAAGTCTGTTCAATTAAAAGCAACGGTTACAACAACTGCTTCTAATAAGAAGATCAAATGGACTTCAAGCAATCCTTCTGTAGCTTCAGTAAATTCATCGGGTAAAGTTACTGCTAAAAAGTATGGAACAACAACGATTACAGCGACAGCGACAGATGGAAGCAAAGTTAAAGCTACATGTAAGATACAGGTAGTACGTTTAGTAACAAGTGTGAAACTAAACCGTTATTCTATGACGGTAGTTGCCGGTAGAAAAGCTACATTAAAAGCCACTATTTCTCCAAAGAGTGCAACTTATAAGTCAGTAACATGGTCTTCTAGTGATAAATCCATAGCTACTGTAGATTCAAAGGGTACGGTATATGCATTGCAGCCAGGTATAGTATATATAACTGCAAAAGCAAAGGATAGCAGTAATAAAAAAGCTGTTTGCCGTGTTGAAGTAAAGGCAGCAGTTAGTGCATCGAATATTACAATCATTACTGATGATGTTGTATTAGCGGTTAATCAATCAAAGGTAATGCCTAAGTCTGTTACTCCTCCTACAAGTACAGATAGTGTAACCTGGGAGTCGGATAACGATTATGTAGCAACGGTTAATAAATCAACAGGTAAAGTAACTGGTAAACACCCAGGTACATGTACCATTACTGCTTACACAACTAGTGGTAAGATGGATACAGCTACTGTAACCGTTCTTGGTATTAGTAGAACTGCGCTTACAATAGAGCAATATTCACAACATCAGTTATACCTTGAAAGTGTTTCTACTGGTGTAACATGGGAATCAACGAATATGAGTGTAGCAACCGTAGATAATCGAGGCAATGTAATTGCTAGAAAGCCAGGTAAAGCTACAATTGTTGCAACGTATAGAGGAACGAAGTTCTACTGTAGAGTTACCGTTAAGAAAATAAACTAGTAAATTTATAGTAAATAGGCCCGTGTAAGTTTGACTATCACGGGCCTATATGATATTATAATAATGTCATAATTGTTGGTAATTATGGTGGGAGATTATAAAGTAAAATTAATTGGAGGGTATAGGTTGTTAAGCTAGTTTTTCAACCGAAAATTGTGCTATGCACAAAGTCTCCAGACATAAGAAAGGAGCAATTAATTATGGATAGTAATCAAAATCCGAATTCAAGAGAGAATAATGATTATGTATTTAATTTTTACACATCAGGAAGCGCAGATGGAGCGAGAGAACCTAAGAATGAGGCACCGAAAGGAAACTTTTCTATGGATGGTTCAAACTATAATTTAAATGGTTCATCTAATGCAAACAACGGAAATAATGAATACAGTAATCAATATAGCAATCAATACAATGAACAATACAATAATCAGTATAACAACCAGTATAATAATCAATATAGTAACTATAGTGCAAATGCATCGTATGGTGGATATGCAGCACCTTATTCCAATCAAAATCTAGATGCAAAGGTTCAAAATGTAATGGCTAAGACATTTGCCTTCATGTTTGCGGTTTTGTTAGTTACAGCAGTCTCAGCTTATGCCACAGCACACTCCAATTTAATATATAGTTTGTTAGAGTCTAATTTATCGTGGTATGGTATGATTATTGCAGAGGTTGTAACCGTTATCTTAGCTCAAGTTGCAATGAAGAAAAACAATGTTGCTATGTCTGCAGTTATGTTATTGGCGTATTCAATTGTTAATGGTATGACGTTATCAATAATATTCTTAGTATATGATCTTGGATCAATAGTAACAATGTTTGTTTTAGCGGCTACCGTATTCGGGGTTTTAGCTATCTTTGGGTTAGTTACTAAACGTGATTTGAGTGCTCTTGGTAGCGTTGGTATTATGGCCTTAACTGGTGTAATTTTATTATCAATAATTAATATTTTTGCTAAGAGTAGTGGATTGAGTTTAGCACTTGCAGCAGTTGGATTAGCAGTATTTATAGGATTGACAGCATATGATGTTCAAAAAATCAAAGCATTAGCAAAACAGAACACGAATAATTCTACAACTGTTTTAGCTATGTTTGGAGCATTAATGTTATATCTTGATTTAGTTAACATCTTCTTATATTTACTTCGTCTTTTTGGTAGAAGTAACGATTAAGGGAATAACGATTAAAGGAATTAATTAAGAGTTATATAAGAATCTTGAAGGAGAAGTTTCAACGATGTTGAAACTTCTCCTTTTTAATTTTTAAAATCTAACTTGCAATTGTAAAAATCATATGATAAAATAAAAAAAAGAACAAATGTTTGGTTTGCTAAAAATGAACGACAGATAGATAAAAGATTAAAAATAAAAGAAGGAACGAAAGTAGAGAGGAGGAGCCATAGTGTTATTAAATCTTCATGTAAAGAATTTAGCTATTATTGATGAAGTAGAAGTTTATTTTTCTGATAATCTCAATATTCTATCAGGAGAAACAGGAGCAGGTAAGTCCATTATAATAGGCTCAATTAACATTGCACTAGGAGCTAAGGTACCAAAAGATATTATAAGAAAAGGTGCTGATTACGCTTTGGTAGAATTGGTTTTTCAAGTTGAAGACATTAATTGCATAGAAGCATTAAAAGAACTTGATGTACCAATGCAGGATAATCAAGTTATTATATCTCGGAAAATAATGAATGGCAGAAGTGTTAGTAAAGTGAATGGCGAAATTGTTCCAACTTCATTATTAAAGGATATAGCAGCATTATTAATTGATATTCATGGACAACATGAACATCAATCGTTAATACATAAGAGAACACATCTTAATATACTCGACCGATATGCGAAAGAAGAAATTAAAGATTTAAAAGAGAAGGTTGCACACTCATTTCAAATTTATCGTAATGCGTTAAATGAATTGAATGACGCATCTGTAGATGAGGATAAGAGAATAAGAGAAATCTCTTTTTTAGAATATGAAATTAATGAAATCGAATCCGCAAGGTTAAAGGAAGGAGAAGATGAAGAACTAACAGTACAATATAAGAAATTATCGAATGCGAATACTATAGTTGAAGGCTTATCAAGCGTATATCAGCTTACTGGTAATGAGGATTCGGGTTCAGTTTCTGATTCAATTGGGCAAGCATCAAAGATATTATCGAAAATGGAGAACTATGATAATGAAGTTACCCAATTTACAAATTTCATGTCAGACCTTGAGGATATGATACACGATTTTAATAGGAATATTAAAGATTATCTTGAACAGATAAATGTTGATCGTGAAGAATTGAATATAACTAGCGAAAGACTTGATTTAATTCATAATTTAAAATCAAAATATGGGAATACTATATCAGATATATTAAGGTATTGTGAAGAAAGTAAAACTCGTTTAGAAAAATATTTGGATTATGATAATTATATCAATCAACTAAGAAAGAAAGTAGAAATTGAACGAACTAATTTAGAAGATTTATCTTATAGATTATCAGAAATAAGAAAACGAAATGCAAGTAAATTATCATTAGATATAAAAGAAGCACTTATTGACTTGAATTTCCTTGATGTACGATTTGATATGAATTTTGCAACATTTTCTGATTTTACTTATAATGGTATAGACGATGCAGAGTTTTTGATTTCCACTAATCCTGGAGAAGATATGAAGCCACTTGGTAAGATTGCTTCTGGTGGTGAATTATCTAGAATTATGTTAGCAATTAAATCAATTTTAGCAAATAATGATTCTATTGAGACATTAATTTTTGATGAAATTGATGTTGGTGTTAGTGGAAGAACCGCACAAAAAGTATCAGAAAAATTAGCTGTAATTGCAAAAAATCATCAAGTTCTTTGTATTACGCACTTACCTCAAATTGCTGCTATGGCAGATGAACATTACATTATTGAAAAGAAAGCAAGTGAAAACAGTACAACTACTAAGATCCGTCAATTAGACGAGTCCGAATCTATCCAAGAACTTGCTAGAATGTTAAGTGGAGCAGAACTAACAGAAACAGTAATTCAGAATGCAAGAGAAATGAAAGATTTGGCAAGTAACACAAAAAAATACTAGGGTTTTTATTAAGAAATCACATATACTAATCAAACAAAGGTTATGAGTAAAAAATGACAACAGGAGTGTGAGGTGTGATTTCATGTCTAGTAGAAAACAGATTTACAGGAGTCTATTGATAATACTAGTTTTTTTAGATTTGATGGTTATTTTAGACATGGGAATAAAAAAAATGGCATCAAATATACCTAGTAACATACGGGTGCTTGTGGGGACGGAAGAAACATTTGACTTTGATCTCCCTGTTGAAGGTGATATAGAAACGGAACAAGTTGATGTATTCAATGTTGACAATAAACAGAATTTAAATAATAAGATTCATATCAATTTGAATAAACCGTTTTCTATTCAATCATCTAAAGTAGGTGCATATTCAGTAGATTTAAAGTTATTTGGTAAATTTACATTAAAAAAAATTAACATAGATGTTATTGAGAGTGTTGAGGTTATTCCATCTGGTATGCCTATAGGAATCTATGTTAAGACGGATGGTGTTCTTGTACTAGGCACTGGCGACGTTACAAGCAGTGATGGAATGAATTATGAACCTGCATTAAATATACTTAAAAGTGGCGATTATATTGTTTCTATTGATGATGTGCCTGTAGCTACTATTGATGATGTAATGAATTATATTAATAAGTCAAATGGCGCAAGTATGGAATTTTCGGTTCGAAGAAATAATGAATTAATAAAACTTAAAGTTACACCAGTTAAGAGTGCTGATGGAGATTATAAGATAGGTGTTTGGATTCGTGAAGACACACAAGGTATTGGAACATTAACGTTTACAACTACGGATAAAAAATTCGGTGCACTTGGACATCCTATTACAGATATGGATACTGGAACTGTTTTAGAAATCAATCAAGGATCCATATACACAACACAGATCATAGATATCGTCAAAGGTAAATCAGGAGAACCAGGAGAAATTCTGGGTGTTATTAATCAAAGTGAAAAAAATAAGATAGGAACCATAGATTCAAATACAACACAAGGTATATATGGTAATCTAAAGGATAATAGCAATAAGATAAAACAAGGCGATGTAATGGAAATCGGTTTAAAACAAGATATTAAATTAGGAAAAGCTTATATCCGTTGCATGGTAGAGAAAGAATTAAAAGATTACGAGATAGAGATAGAAAAAATCAATTTAAATCCATCTGCAGAGAATAAAGGTATGGTTATTCGAATTACTGACGAGAGATTATTAAAAGTTACTAATGGTATTATACAAGGGATGAGTGGAAGCCCTATAATACAAGATAATAAATTAATTGGAGCAGTTACACATGTATTTATTCAAGATTCAACAAAAGGTTACGGCACCTTTATTGAAAATATGATAATCAATACTAAATAGTTATAAGAATAGTAATAAAGACGGATTTCTTTTTTGAAAGAATTTGTCCTTAATAAAAATTATGAGAATTAAATAAAAACCATCACCAATAAAAGGAAAAAAAAGTAAATCAATAATCGACGATTATCTCACTTTTTTATAGATGTATAGTGTTTCAATTAACAAAGATGCAGATATCTATTATTTGCATCTTTGCTTTTGTTAGAATACTTGATGTAAATAAATATGTTGAAAAACAATTGGGTCGATTGTTGTCGATAAGAAATGTTTGAAATAATGTAAAATAATGGATATAATTTTGATGTGGTTAAAAATAATGATTGCAATTGATTTCTAACAATACTTGTAAAAATACCATAATTCTTATTGATATTACTAAAATATTGATAATGTAACAAAATATTACAATCAGTGGAAATATATGTTGACTAAGTAAGAGAAAATGAGATATACTACCTATTGTAACTACTTTTTATGGTATAGTAAGAGGTTGTTTGCTAGATTTTAATAACCTTTGTGAGGAATCAATTAGAAATTGGGAGGACTTTTATGGGTAAGATTACGGTAGCTATTGTTGACGACAACGAAAGAATTGTAAATCTTCTTGAGACTATTTTAAAAGAGGATGATGATGTGGAAGTAGTAGGGAAAGCAGATAATGGGATTGATGCTTTAACTATTATTAAAGAAAAAAATCCTGATGTTGTTTTACTTGATTTAATTATGCCAAAACTTGATGGATTGGGAGTTCTTGAAAAGGTTAAGCATAATTCGGAATTTAAGAAAACACCAGCATTTATCGTGGTTACAGCTATTGGACAAGAGGGAGTTACTGAGAATGCATTTGATTTGGGAGCTAGTTACTATATTATGAAACCATTTGATAATAATATTATATTATCGAGAATCAAACAAATTAAAGGTGAGTCAAGACTTGTTGATAATCACAGAGTAAGTACCTTTGAAAACAAATCAAATTACATGGAGAGAAATCTTGAGACTGATGTTACAAACATCATTCATGAGATAGGAGTTCCTGCTCATATTAAAGGGTATCAATACCTTAGAGATGCTATTATGATGTCGGTTAATGATAGTGAAATGTTGAATTCAATCACAAAGCTTTTGTATCCTTCCATTGCAAAACAACATAAAACAACACCAAGCCGTGTTGAGAGAGCAATTCGTCATGCAATTGAAGTGGCATGGAGCAGAGGCAAGATGGATACGATAGATGATTTATTTGGTTATACTGTAAGTAATGGAAAAGGCAAACCTACTAATTCGGAATTTGTTGCTCTAATTGCAGATAAAATACGTTTGGAATATAAATTTAGAGTTTAACAGTTTAAATATGGAAGCCTATAAAAAGTCAGATTTATAACATTTAATATTCAATTATTACTAATATTTTTTTTTAAAGTTCAGCCAAATATTGTATAATAGTTTATTATAGCTTGTTAAGGTTATTTGACATGATTGTATATAGCGACTTTTAGAACTATCATATGTAATTGGGAGGATAGAATTTAAAAGTTACTGATAGGTTGACATAATAGAATTAGCAGGAGGAATTAGTATGAAAAGAATATTATTTGTAGCATCAGAATGTGTTCCGTTTATTAAGACTGGTGGTCTTGCGGACGTAGTTGGATCATTACCAAAGTACTTTAATAAAGAAGAATTTGATGTGAGAGTAATGGTTCCTAAGTATTGTGCAATTCCTGATACATACAAGCAACAGATGAAATATAAAACGCATTTTTATTTAAATCTTGCTTGGCGTTCCCAGTATGTGGGAGTGTTGGAGATGGAATTAGACGGGGTAACTTTCTATTTTATAGATAATGAATTCTATTTTGTTGGTTCTACACCTTATGGTAATATTTATGAAGATATAGAGAAATTTGCGTTTTTCTCAAAAGCAGCATTGTCTGCACTGCCACTTATTGATTTTCGTCCGGATATCATTCATTGTCATGATTGGCAGACTGGATTATTACCGGTATATCTGAAAGATACGTTTTCACAGAATTCATTCTTCCAGGGAATTAAATCCATAATGACAATACATAATTTGAAATTCCAAGGTGTTTGGGATATGAAGACAGTTAAAGATATATCAGGATTATCCTCTTATTATTTTGCGCCTGATAAATTAGAAGCATATGGGGATGCGAACTATTTAAAAGGCGGCATAGTATATGCGGATTATGTTACAACAGTTAGTAGTTCATATGCACAAGAGATTAAGATGCCATTCTACGGGGAAGGTCTTGATGGTTTGATGAGAGCCAGATCCAATGAATTAGAGGGTATTGTGAATGGCATCGATTATAATGAGTATAATCCAGAAACTGATCCATATATATTCAAAACCTATAATAGCAAGAATTTTAGAAAAGAAAAGGTCAAGAATAAGCGAGGTTTACAAGAAGAATTGGGTCTTGAACTGGATGAAAAGAAATTCATGATTGGTATTGTTTCACGTTTAACTGACCAAAAAGGTTTAGACTTAATTGAGTACGTAATTGAGGAGATATGTAATGAAGATACGCAACTTGTCGTATTAGGAACTGGGGAAGAAAAATACGAGAATTTGTTTAGACATTATGCTTGGAAGTATAATAATAGGGTATCTGCTAATATCTTTTATTCAAACGATCGAGCACATAAGATCTATGCTGCTTGTGATGCTTTCTTGATGCCTTCCTTATTTGAGCCTTGTGGTTTAAGTCAACTTATGAGTTTGCGATATGGAACAGTTCCGATAGTAAGAGAAACAGGAGGTTTAAGAGACACTGTTGAACCTTATAATGAGTTTGAGAGTATAGGGACAGGTTTTTCATTTAGTAATTACAATGCACATGAAATGCTTTCGACTTTACGTTATGCAAAACATATATTCTATAATAAAAAGAGAGAATGGAACAAGATAATAGATCGTGGTATGGCCGCTGATTTTTCTTGGGCTAACTCTGCTAAGAGATACGAAGAGCTATACGATAGATTGTAATATTGATGTGTATTAAACATGATAGCAATAGAATGAAGTAATAGAATGAAACAATAGCCAATAATGTTAAAAGTATAAAAACTCTAAATTTTGTAACACTAAATGTATTAGTGTGTAAAGTTTGGAGTTTTTTTATTAATTTTTTATAAAGAAATGTTAGGTTTTATTGTTAAATAACCCCTTAGTGTTAAGAAAATGTTAAGAAAAATATTGTTAGTCAATGATAACATGCAGCGAAACTTGTAGAAAATTAAATGGTATATACCTACAAATTTATCTATTATACGAATTGATTCTATCGTGATATCTGAGTATTATTACTGAAGATAAGTTAAATACTTAAGTAGGAGGAAATATAATGACTGTAGAAGTTTTAGGAACTATCTTCACCTTTGTAGGTGGTCTTGGGATGTTCCTCTATGGTATGAATGTTATGGCAGATGGTTTGCAAAAATCTGCAGGTGGTAAGATGAAACAACTAATGGGGATTCTTACTAGGAATCGATTGCTGGCTGTAGTAGTAGGTGCCTTAGTTACAGCAATTATACAGAGTAGTTCAGCAACAACTGTAATGGTTGTAGGTTTTGTTAATGCAGGAATTGTGAATTTAACACAAGCAGTAGGTGTTATTATGGGTGCCAATGTTGGTACGACAATTACAGGCTGGCTGGTATCAATGAATGAATGGGGAGCAATTTTTAAACCTTCGTTTTTTGCTCCATTATTGATCGGTATTGGTGCATTTGTTATCATGTTCTCTAAAAAAGAGAAGAGAAAAGATGTTGGAGAAATTTTAATTGGTTTTGGTGTATTATTTATTGGTCTTGACTTTATGTCAAATGCAATTAAACCATATAGCGAATCTCCGATTTTCTCAAATGCATTTGCTGTATTAGGTAAAAATCCAATCTTAGCAATTCTTGCAGGTGCTATAATAACTGCAATTATTCAAAGTTCTTCAGCATCAGTAGGTATTTTGCAAACGTTAGCTATGAATGGTGTTGTAGGTTGGAATTCAGCAGTATTTATTACTCTAGGCCAGAATATTGGAACATGTGTAACAGCTTTATTATCAAGTGCAGGTGCTAATAAAACAGCAAAAAGAGCGGCAGTTATTCATCTTATGTTTAATGTCGTAGGTGCAGTAATCTTTGGAATCTTGATGTTTGTTATTTTCACCTTTAATCCAAGTTTTGCGAATTCTTCGATAAACAGTGTTGAGATATCCATATTTCATACTATATTTAATATAACTAATACGGTAGTTCTCTTCCCATTTGCAAATCTATTAGTTAAATTATCAGGATTAATCATTGATGATTCGAAACCGGAAACAAATGATGAAGAGGATATTACATTGATGCATTTAGATGATCGAATCCTTGAAACTCCTTCATTTGCTGTTGAAAATGCTGTGAAAGAATCTATTAATTTAGGAAAATTAGCTTTAAAGAATACGGAAACTGCTATACAAGCTTTTCTGCAAAATGACGTAGAAAAAGCGAATGAAGTTTTTAAAAATGAGAAGTTAATTGATAAATATGAAAAGAAAATTACG
The DNA here is from genome assembly GCA_018372435.1 of Clostridiales bacterium. Classification (GTDB taxonomy): domain Bacteria; phylum Bacillota; class Clostridia; order Lachnospirales; family Lachnospiraceae; genus Anaerosporobacter. Next base: position 38,726 of record JAHAJA010000002.1, read on the forward strand.
GAGTATTTAGTTAAGATAACAAATCTATCTATTAATGAAAAACAACATTTTCTTGTAAATGATTTGTTCTATACAATCAGTAATATCGAGCGTGTAGGAGATCATGCAGAAAATCTGGCTGAATTAGCCGTATCAAAGATAGATCATAACATTTGGTTCTCTGATACTGCGTACAAAGAATTAGATGAGATTTGTAATGTAGTTTTACAATCTTTTGAGAATGCAATATTGGCAAGAGAAACAGAGAATATAGAATATGTAAGAAAAGTTGTTAAGCTAGAGGATCAAGTTGATGCCCTAGAAGAAGAATTGAGAGATAGTCATATAGAACGTCTATCTAGAAATGAATGTGATTCAGAAACTGGAGTAATCTTTATGGATGCTTTGGTTAATTTAGAAAGGATTTCTGACCATTCCTTAAATATTGCAAATTATGTAAGGGATGAATTATAGAAATATATCTTAAGAATGGTAATGCCTAATCTTTCAAAGGTTTTATTCTTTTATAATAATTTTAATGAATTAGCTCTTGAAATTTTAGTACAAGTTAGGTACAATATTGGTGGTGCGAAACATACTGATGGGTTTGTTAATATAATAACAATACGTTTTGGAGGTTGTTACTATAAGATAGATCTATTTCGTTTGCTAGCTACCACACTGTACAAGGCTGTTAGTAAGACGATGAAATTACATAATTTCATTGACGGGATTTAATAACTGTCTCAGACAGTATATTATAAAATTCACTTTTTAGGAGGAATAAAAAATGGCAGTAAAAGTAGCAATTAATGGTTTTGGACGTATCGGACGTCTTGCATTTAGACAAATGTTTGGAGCAGAAGGTTATGAAGTAGTTGCAATCAACGACTTAACTAACCCAACAATGTTAGCTCACTTATTAAAATATGATTCATCACAAGGTAGATATGATGGACATACAGTTGAAGCTAAAGAATCTTCAATCGTTGTTGATGGAAAAGAAATCAAAATCTATGCTGAAAGAAATGCAGCAGATCTTCCTTGGGGAGAAATCGGTGTAGACGTAGTACTTGAATGTACTGGATTCTATGTATCAAAAGCAAAATCTCAAGCACATATCGATGCAGGTGCTAAGAAAGTTGTTATCTCTGCACCAGCTGGAAACGATCTTCCAACAGTTGTTTTCAATGTAAACCACGATACATTAACTAAAGAAGATACAATCATCTCTGCAGCTTCATGTACAACTAACTGTTTAGCTCCTATGGCTAAAGCACTTAATGATTTCGCTACAATTAAGAGCGGTATCATGACTACAGTACATGCTTACACTGGAGATCAAATGACTCTTGATGGACCACATCCAAAAGGAGATTTAAGAAGAGCTCGTGCAGCTGCTTGTTCAATCGTTCCTAACTCAACTGGTGCAGCTAAAGCTATCGGTTTAGTAATTCCTGATCTTAACGGAAAATTAATCGGATCTGCACAAAGAGTACCAACTCCTACAGGATCAACTACTATTTTAGTAGCTGTTGTTGAAGGAACAGTAACTAAAGATGAAGTTAATGCAGCTATGAAAGCAGCAGCTACTGAATCATTTGGTTATACTGAAGAAGAATTAGTATCTTCAGATATCGTTGGTATCAAAGAAGGATCATTATTTGACGCAACTCAAACAATGGTAACAAACCTTGACAACGGAACTTCTCAAGTTCAAGTTGTAGCTTGGTATGATAACGAAAATTCATATACTAGCCAAATGGTTAGAACAATCAAATACTTTGCTGAATTAGCTTAGTTTATAGCATTTGGGTTTTATTAGATCCTAATACGGGTCCGGTCTTGTAGGTTAGACTTATAGGACTGGACCTGTTTTTATTATAATTATCGTCTTTTTGAAAGGAGCTACAATATGTTAAATAAAAAATCAGTTGATGATATTAATGTTCAAGGTAAAAGAGTTTTAGTTAGATGCGACTTTAATGTACCATTAGTAGATGGTAAAATTACAGATGAAAACCGTCTTGTTGCTGCATTACCAACAATCAAAAAATTAATTAATGATGGTGGAAAAGTTATTCTTTGTTCACATCTTGGTAAACCAAAAGGAGAACCAAAACCAGAATTATCTTTAGCTCCAGTAGCAGCTCGTTTAGCTGAATTACTTGGTCAACCTGTTACATTCGCTGCTGACGCAACAGTTGTTGGTGAAAATGCGAAAGCTGCAGTAGCTGCAATGAACGAAGGAGATGTAGTTCTTCTTGAAAACACTCGTTACAGAGCAGAAGAAACTAAGAATGTTGATGAATTCAGCAAAGAATTAGCTTCATTAGCTGATATATTCGTAAACGATGCATTCGGTACTGCTCATAGAGCTCACTGTTCAAACGTAGGTGTTACTAAATATGTTGATACAGCAGTAGTTGGTTACTTAATGCAAAAAGAAATTGATTTCTTAGGAAACGCTGTTAATAATCCAGTAAGACCTTTCGTAGCAATCTTAGGTGGATCAAAAGTATCTAGTAAGATTTCTGTAATCAATAACCTTCTTGATAAAGTTGATACTTTAATCATCGGTGGTGGTATGGCTTATACTTTTGAAAAAGCATTAGGTCATAATGTAGGAAGTTCTCTTCTTGAAGAAGATTATGTTGAATATGCAAAAGAAATGATGGCAAAAGCAGAAGAAAAAGGCGTTAAATTATTAATTCCTTCTGATACAGTTGTAGCTGATGCATTCTCAAATGATGCTAACATTAAAGTAGTTGCTCGTGGTGGAATCGAAGATGGTTGGATGGGTCTTGATATCGGACCAGAAACAAGCAAATTATTTGCAGACGCATTAAAAGATGCTAAGACAGTAGTATGGAACGGACCAATGGGATGTTTCGAAATGCCTAACTTTGCAGCTGGTACAATCGCAGTAGCAAAAGCATTAGCTGAAATTGATGCAACTACAATCATCGGTGGTGGTGATAGTGCATCTGCAGTTAATAACTTAGGATTTGGCGACAAGATGACTCATATTTCAACTGGTGGTGGAGCTTCTCTTGAATTCTTAGAAGGAAAAGAACTTCCAGGTGTAGCTGCAGCTAACGACAAATAAGTTAGAACTTTTAAGGAGATATCATATGCGTAAGAAAATTATTGCCGGTAACTGGAAAATGAATAAAACTCCAAGCGAGACAGTTACTTTAATTAATGAACTTAAACCTTTAGTAGCAAATGAAGAAGTAGATGTAGTATTCTGTGTACCAGCTATTTCTTTAACAACTGCAATTGAAGCAGCAAAAGGTTCAAACATTGAAATCGGTGCTGAAAACATGTATTTTGAAGAAAATGGTGCTTTCACTGGTGAAATCGCACCTAACATGTTAACAGATATCGGTGTTAAATATGTAATCATTGGTCACTCTGAAAGAAGAGAATACTTTGCTGAAACAGATGAAACTGTTAACAAGAAAGTATTAAAAGCTTTCGAACATGGAATTACTCCAATCGTTTGCTGTGGTGAATCTTTAACTCAAAGAGAACAAGGTATTACAATTGACTGGATCCGTCAACAAATCAAGATTGCTTTCTTAAACGTAACTGCTGATCAAGCAAAAACAGCTGTTATCGCTTACGAACCAATCTGGGCAATCGGAACTGGTAAAGTAGCTACAACTGAACAAGCGCAAGAAGTTTGTGCAGCAATCCGTGTTTGCATCGGTGAAATCTATGATGAAGCAACTGCAGCAGCAATCCGTATTCAATACGGCGGTAGTGTTTCTGCTGATAGTGCATCGGAATTGTTCGCTCAAGCAGATATTGATGGTGGATTAGTTGGTGGAGCTAGTTTAAAACCAGACTTCGGTAAGATTGTTAATTATAATAAATAAGTAACTTTTATAGATATGTAGCGAACTCTAATAGAGTTTGTTAATAGATAAGGCATGTTATGCAGAAGAAGAGATTCTTTACGTGACATGCCTTTTTAATAAGTAGATAGAAGGAAGTGAAGTGATAATGAATTATGTGGCATTGATTTTGGTTTGTTTATTAATCTTGTTCTGTGCTTTGGTCATATGGAATAAAAGAAAGCAAAAAAGATATATAGAAGAGGTTGTCAAGGAATCTTTTGGTAAACCTATTGATTTAGAGGAAGATGAAGCAAAATACCGAAATGAACGATATATGAAACACCTTTCTTTCTATACACGTATGAAAGGGAGCTTACTAGATGATACAACTAAAGCGGATATTGATTTCAATCAGTTATTTGCTAAGATGAATCATACATATTCCTCTGTAGGAGAGGAATATCTTTTCTATCTACTATGTAATCCATGTATGTCGGATCAGAAATTGGAACAAAGAGAGAAAATGATTACATATTTTCAGAATAACAAGGATCTAGCGATTGAATTGCAAACCATGTTTACTGGTATGGGAAAAAGTGAAGAAATATCAATGTTTCAATATCTTGAGTATCTTCAGTCGGTTGAGGGTAAATCATTACAGAAACACGTACTTTCATTAGTAGGAATAATAATTACAGTTGTTCTGAGTATTATTCAGCCCAAATTAGGGCTGGTACCTATGTTTGTTGTTATGACAGCCAATGTTTTAACTTATTGGTCTAATAGACAATTTGCCCATTCAATAATGGGAAGTATACGAAGATTAGAAGCAATGATACAAGTGGGTGCTGTAGTAACGCAATATGAGAATGAGGAATTACATGACTATAGTAAACGGTTAGAATTATCAAGGAAGTATAAGAAAGTACTTAAGAATTCGGATATAATATTTTCTGAAAAAACTTCCCTAGTAGGGGATGCAGATGCTATTTTAGATTATTTGAGAATGTTAACTCATTTTGATTATGTGAAATTATTTCAAATTATGAGTAAATTGCAAGATGGTTATAAAGAGTTATATAATATAGCAGAAACATTAGGAGAATTAGAAAGTGTGATAGCAATTGCATCATTTCGGGAATCATTAGAGTATTATACAGTTCCTATTTTGCATGAACAAGAAGCTGTAAATCTAGATAGTGCGACAGACGATAGCCAGCGAAAAGAATATAATTTAGTTATGGATGAACTATATCATCCATTAATAACCTATCCTATAGCGAATACATTACATACAAAGCAAGGTGTATTATTAACGGGTTCTAATGCATCGGGTAAGTCTACATTCTTAAGGACGATTGCTATTAATGCTATCTGTGCACAAACTATACATACTTGCTTCGCAAAAAGATATGAGAGTTCTTTCTATATGGTACGATCGGCGATGTCTTTAAATGATAGTTTGGAGAATGGGGATAGTTATTTTATCGTTGAAATTGAAACAATAAGGGATATTTTAAAGGATTATAAGGATTTTCAAGTTATGTGCTTTGTGGATGAAATTCTTCGTGGAACGAATACAATTGAGAGAATCGCAGCAGCAACTGAAATTCTACGATACATGAATACAAAAGGTATCCTTTGTTTTGCAGCTTCTCATGATATAGAATTGACCAAATTATTAATAGATGAATATGATATGTATCATTTTCAAGAATATATAATAGAGAATAGAGTAGATTTTGATTATGTTTTATATCCAGGCCCAGTTACAACTAGAAATGCGATCCGCTTATTAGAAATGAAAGAGTATGATGAAGTTATTACGAATAATGCCATGGATTTAATCGATTATTTTGAAAAGTATGGGGAGTGGCCAAGTCCTCAAGCAGTTAGTAATTAGTATGAGTACATATATGAATTAAAAGTAGAATGGAAGGGAGTGTTATTATGCCGTTGGTAAAAATAGAGATGAAGAAAGGACATTCCAAAGAATATAAAAAGACGTATTTACAGGCTGTACATGATGCTTTGGAAGTTGCACTCGGTATACCAGAAGTTTAGGGATATTAGCAATGGATACATTTATTGTTATACATGAACCTTCATTTGATAATTGGGGAATAGGTGGGAAACAGTTGAATGATGAATAAGAGAAATTATAAAACATTGTACTAAAATATGATAATTTTTTAACGTGACAATGATTTGTAATTGTGGTAGAATATAAGTGATTTTGGGCTTATGAGAGTCTAATATTGTTGAATATACTAACTACGTATGGAAACTCTATATAGTTATACATAATTCCTTTAGAGGGACCTAGCGTTATAATACATGTATGATGAAAAACATTTACATCTCATGCATAATACATTTCAAAGAAAAAGGAGTAAGTATCATGAGTAAAAAACCTACAGTTTTAATGATCTTAGATGGTTATGGATTAAATGACAAACAACAAGCAAATGCAATTGCCAATGCAAAAACACCAGTTATGGACAAGTTAATGGCTGAGTATCCTTTTGTTAAAGGTTATGCAAGCGGTTTAGCAGTAGGACTTCCAGATGGTCAAATGGGTAATTCAGAGGTTGGTCACCTTAACATGGGCGCTGGAAGAATTATATATCAAGAGTTAACAAGAATCACAAAAGAAATTAAAGATGGGGATTTCTTCAAGAATGAAACTTTGCTTGCAGCTGTTGAAAACTGTAAGAAAAACAATACAGCATTACATCTTATGGGACTACTTTCCGATGGTGGTGTTCATAGCCATAATACACATTTATATGGATTGCTAGAATTAGCTAAACAAAACGGTTTAGATAACGTGTATGTACATGCATTCTTAGATGGTCGTGATACAGCGCCTACATCAGGAAAAGGCTTTGTTGAAGAACTAGTAGCGAAGATGGAAGAGATCGGCGTTGGTAAAGTTGCTTCCGTAAGTGGTCGTTACTATGCAATGGATCGTGATAATAGATGGGATCGTGTAGAAAAGGCCTACAACGCAATTGTATTAGGTGAAGGAGAACATGCTGATTGTGCTGTTTGTGCAGTGCAAAATTCTTATGATCAAGATAAGAATGACGAATTCGTATTACCAACTGTTGTAGGTAAAGATGGAGTTGCTACAGCTACAATTAATGAAGATGATTCAGTAATTTTCTTTAACTTCAGACCTGATCGTGCAAGAGAGTTAACTAGAGCGTTCTGTGACGAAGCGTTTGAAGGATTCAATAGACAAAAAGGATTCTTAAAATTAGCATTCGTATGTTTTTCAGAGTATGATGTAACAATCCCTAACAAAACAGTTGCTTTCAAAAAAGTAGCAATTACTAATACATTTGGTGAGTTCTTAGCTGCTAACAATATGACACAAGCAAGAATCGCTGAAACAGAAAAATACGCTCATGTTACATTCTTCTTCAATGGTGGAGTAGAAGAACCAAACAAAGGCGAAGATAGAATTCTTGTAAAATCTCCTAAAGTAGCAACTTATGATCTACAACCAGAGATGAGTGCATTCGAAGTGTCAGACAAATTAGTAGATGCAATTAAATCAGACAAGTATGATGTAATCATCGTTAACTTCGCTAACCCAGATATGGTTGGACATACAGGTATTCAAGATGCGGCTGTAAAGGCTGTTGAATCTGTTGATGAATGTGTTGGTAAAGCATACGAAGCATTATTAAGCGTTGATGGACAAATGTTTATCTGTGCTGACCACGGTAACGTAGAACAATTGCTAGACTATGAAACTGGAGCACCATTCACTGCGCATACAACTAATCCAGTACCATTTATATTAGTTAACTACAACAAGGATTACACATTAGCTGAAAACGGCTGTCTAGCGGACATCGCGCCTACATTAATTGAGATGATGGGTATGACAAAGCCAGCTGAAATGACTGGAAAATCATTATTAATTAAGAAATAAGCATAGTCTATATTAGGGTTGCTATACAATAATAAGCAACCCTTTTTATGCCAATGAAATATATGTTGAAAATCTATAATAATTATGGTAGAATTAAGCTAATTGTTTAGTGATTATAGTAATTACTATACGTAAAGTGTTATATAAGAAGATATACAGGAGGTGTAATCGATGGCAGTATTAGAAACTGTAATAATGGTAATATATGCGTTAGTTTGTATCGCGTTAACAGTTATCGTACTTATGCAAGAAGGTAAATCAGCAGGTTTAACTGGTGCAATTAGTGGTGTGGCTGACACATACTGGGGTAAGAACAAAGGTCGTTCTATGGAAGGAACGATGGAGAAATTTACTAAAATCTTAGCTATTTTATTCATTCTTCTATCAATTGTTCTTAACTTAAATATCTGGAAATAGGCGATACGTAATAGTCGGTTATCCAATTCTTAAAGGCCGAATGTACACAAATTGAATAAAATTCAGTTTGACATTGGCTAGCTTGAAGAGACTAGTTTATCTCGTGAGCTTTACAGAATGAAACGTGAATATTTAGAATAATATAGGACAAGTCATTATACATTAGAGCATCCTTCATCTTTAATTATGAGATGAAGGATTTTTTTCTGACATTTTGATTAAATGTTGGAAAATTAACCAAAACGTAGTATAATATAACTAACCGGAAGCAGCGAAGCTGATTCAAGGATTACACGAGTGTAAGACTGTACTCCGACAGGAGTTATTGGTTAACTTAACAATCTTTGTTTGATTCACCCGATTAGTTGACGGAACTTCAATTAATTTGATTATGCTTTCAGTAGAATAAATCAATATAATAGGGATAAAATAAAAAAGAGTTAATAAAAATTGCAGTATATAATTTTAGTGCTGCAATTTCTAAATATAGCAAGCTTAGGCTTGAAGACGGGAGGTTGTTACTATGGATCAAACATTATTAGAAATTAAAAAACAACTTGTCTTAAGTATGATGGAAGATAAGAAATACAAACCACTACGATTTAAAGAAATTGTTGGAGTAATGCAAGTACCAAAAAACGAAAAGCAGGACTTAAAAGAGGTATTAGATTCCTTAATTCATGATGGAAAAGTTACACTAGATACCAAAACTAGATATAAATTAGCCAATGCTAATCTAAAGGTAGGTACATTCTCGGGAACACAACGTGGTTATGGATTTGTATCGATTGAGGGAGAAAAAGATGATATCTTTATACCGGAGAGTGCAACGAGAGGTGCCCTGAATAAAGATATTGTTCAAGTTATGATTAAAGAAGAACAAACGGGAAAACGTAAAGAAGGGGAAATTGTTAGTGTTGTCGAGAGAGGCAATACGGACATCGTAGGTACCTTCCAAAAGAGCAAGAATTTTGGCTTTGTGGTTCCTGATAATCTTAAGCTCGGTAAAGATATTTTCATTCCTAAGGAATATACCAAAGGTGCTGTTACAGGCCACAAAGTAGTAGTTAAGATTGTAGATTTTGGTAGTAAAGATAAGAGTCCGGAAGGTAGAATTACAGAAATTATTGGCCATATCAATGACCCAGGTGTAGACATTATGTCTATTATTATGGCTAATAATCTACCACTTGAATTCCCAGATACAGTTTTGAGATCGCTAGATTCAATACCAGAAGAAGTAACTAGTGCAGATATTGGTGGCAGAATGGATATTCGTGATCTTCAAACAGTGACGATTGATGGAGAAGATGCGAAAGATCTTGATGATGCTATTACAATATCTAAGAATGGTGATAAATACACATTAGGTGTTCATATTGCAGATGTTACGAATTATGTGAGAGAAGGAGAACCGCTTGATGTGGAAGCACTTAAGCGAGGCACAAGTGTCTATCTAGTAGATCGAGTAATACCGATGTTACCACATAAGTTGTCTAACGGAATCTGCTCTTTGAATGCAGGAGTAGATCGTTTAGCATTAAGTTGTTTTATGGATATTGATCAAAAAGGTAATGTTGTAGGTCATAAGATTGCTGAAACTGTTTTACGTGTAGATCGTAGAATGAGCTATACTAGTGTTAAGAAGATTCTAGAGGATAAAGATGAAGCAGAGATAGCAGAATATAAAGAGTTGATTCCGATGTTTGAATTAATGCAGGAATTAGCAACGCTGCTTCGTGATAAGAGACACAAACGAGGGTCAATCGATTTCGATTTCCCAGAAAGCAAGATTATCTTAGACGAAAAGGGTAAACCAATAGAAATTAAAGCATATGAAAGAAATTCTGCTACTAAGATTATCGAAGATTTCATGTTGTTAGCAAATGAAACTATTGCTGAAGATTATTTCTGGCAAGAGATCCCGTTTGTTTATCGTACCCATGAGAATCCTGACACAGAGAAGATTCAGAAACTAGGTATCTTCATCAATAATTTTGGCTATAGTATTAAGATAGGTCAAGATGAAATCCATCCGAAAGAACTACAGAAGTTACTATCTAAGATAGAAGGAACACCAGAAGAGGCTTTGATTAGTCGTCTAACATTACGATCTATGAAACAGGCGAAGTACACGGTTTCTAATGAGGGGCATTTTGGTTTATCAACAAAATACTATTGTCATTTTACTTCCCCAATTCGTCGTTACCCTGATTTACAGATTCACAGAATTATCAAAGAGAATCTGAGAGGTAAGTTGAATGAAAAGAGGATTTCTCATTATGATCGTATATTACCTGAAGTATCAAAACAATCAAGTTTGACGGAACGTCGTGCAGATGAATCAGAAAGAGAAGTTGAAAAACTAAAGAAAGTAGAATACATGAAGCAATACATTGGTGAATGTTTTGAAGGTGTAATCTCTGGTATCACTACTTGGGGTATGTATGTAGAATTACCTAATACCGTTGAAGGTATGGTTCGTGTTAATAGTATGGAAGGTGATTATTATTATTACGATGAAGAGCACTATATGATGATTGGTGAACATACGAAGAAGATGTATAAACTTGGACAAAAGGTAACTATAGAAGTAGTAGGTTGTGATCGAGCTTTACGTACTATTGATTTTGAATTAGTAGAAGATGATAGTACTGAAGAAGATCATGGTGAAATTAATGAGAAAGCAATTATGGATCTAGTACACAAAGACGATTCAGTTAAGGAAACTGCACAATAGGGGATTCTAGCAGTCGATTAGATTTTTAGATTGTTTAATAATAGTTTGGAAAGGATAAGTATAAGTATGTCAAAAGAGAGTATTAAGCAAATTGCAAATAACAAAAAAGCATACTTTGATTATTTTATTGAGGAAAAATATGAAGCGGGTATTGTTCTTCATGGAACAGAAGTAAAGTCACTTCGTATGGGTAAATGTAGTGTTAAAGAATCCTTTATTCGTGTAGAAAAGGGAGAGCTTTATATCTATAATATGCATATAAGTCCATATGAAAAAGGAAACATATTTAACAAAGACCCTTTGCGTATTAAGAAATTGCTTCTTCATAAGTATGAGATCAATAAGATCAGTGGTCAAATGCAACAAAAGGGATATACAATTGTACCTTTAAGTGTTTATCTTAAGGGAAGTCTTGTTAAGATGGAAATCGGCTTAGCAAGAGGTAAAAAATTATATGATAAACGACAAGATATTGCGAAGAAGGATCAACGTCGTGAAGCTGAGAAAGATTTTAAGATTAAGAATCTGAATTAGCCTTTAATATTGAGAATGCTATGAAATTATGACTGTTACATAGATAAATAATATTTATGTAATGGTCATTTTATAGTTTTATTACAAGATTTTGATGCGAGGGTAGGATACCTGGAGGTACATAATGATAGATAGAGAAAACTTTATTAATATTAATTTTCTTAAGAAAGAGATATTCACCGGAAGTTTGAATGGAATGAGATATAGATTTAAAAAAGAAGTTACAGAGGGGGATGAGCCTATAACATCGCTTTTGGTAAGCATATGGCCACATCCATATAATTTTGCTAGTACAGAGGATGATTTAAAAATTAGCAAAGAATTTGAATTTACCAAAGAGGGAGTCAAAGAAGCAGCAGATTGGTTAAATCAATCGTACATAGAGAAAAAGGAATATTGGAAGCAAGCATGTATATGGAATGTATTAAAAGAATAATGGTCAGTAATATATTAGTATAAATTACAGAGCTCTTGACAAAACTATTATCATGTTATATTATAATTACACGTCTGTTTACCAGCTATATCGAAAGATACATTCTATGTAATAGAATATTAATTTCGGGGTTGTACTGGTTTCGACGGGGGTTTTGAAGTTGTGGAAGCCATTCGTGGACTAGGACCACGTAAAAACTTAGAATTAAATATAAACGCAGACGAAAATTTAGCGTACGCTGCCTAGTGGCAGCTGTCGACCTTAAGCCACTCGCTGCTTAAGGACTCGGCATCAAACTTGCGAGGCACTTTGTCTTCAAAGCTTTGAGAAGATAAAAGAAACATGAAGCTACCAAAGCTAATAGCCTGTTAGCCGGCGATTAGTAGAGGGAACAGCAAACTTCGGGTTTGCATAAAAGACTGACTGTAATGGGAGATGCTACAATGAATGGGCTTTCGGACAGGGGTTCGATTCCCCTCAGCTCCATCTATTGTATCCACGTACATGTTGAGATCGAATCTCCAGTAGATTTCAATATACTCTGGATAAACAACTACTTTGTAAACATAAGTCTTGATGATTCGTTTTTGTTCATCAAGGCTTTTGTTTTTTATATCCATATCATTACCCATATTTGATCTAAGTAGTTCCTTACTTGGAATCTGAAGCTTTTCACATTGCTTTTTAGTATAATCGATTCTATCAATAATATCAATCCTAAATGCTTCAAGCTCATTCAAAGCTTGCTTTGTCGATGGTGTAGAGATACCGTTCATTATTGCCTCTACAATATTATTAATCTTTTCTTCAACACTTTTCAATTTCTTGTTAAGTTCTTTTAATTCATTAGGAGCAGATTTAGCAAAATCCATCATCCCCTTATGAATGATTTCAATAATTTTATCTAAACCACCATCAGATAATTCTCTATGGAGAGCATCTATTACAATTGCTTCAACAAGATCTTTTCTAATATCTTTAGCGTCACATTCTTTCTTCGCTTTACGAGTATTACACTTATATGTAACTCTAGCTGTTTTGCTACGTCCACTTTTATTCTTGTTTCCACACATACTTCCGCCACATTTTCCACAGTAAATTAAGCCACTTAACAAGTAGCATTCTTTTGCTTTAGCTTGTCCACCAGCTTTTAATTTTCTTTCATCGTATATTTTATTAACCTTATCCCATAACTCATCTGAAACAATTCTAGGGACTCCATCTGGTATTTTAATTATGTCATCACCAGCGAGATCCTTTTTTACTCCGTTTTCAATGATTCGCTTTTCTTTACCATAAACATATACTCCCTTATACTTTTCATTACATACAAGAGTATCTGGTCCAACGTCAAAACCAAAAGCTGGCTTTCCACCCGTGTGCTTACATTCGAGCGCATTCTCTTTTAAACCTTTATGCTATTGGGTTTGAAAATAGAAAAGTTAGAGGTACAAAACACAGAAAATTTGAGCATATAGGAATTATTATTGTGCAGGAAAAACGGATCAAGAAGATTGGGAATCACTAGTTAAGTTATAATGGACTATCAGGGGGATAAGCATCAAAGAGTAGAAGTAAGAAACTTTGTCAATAGATTACACCATCTTATTCATGGCAATGTTGAAACTGATAAAGAATGGTGTAATACAAACGAAAGACCTAAAAACGAATGTTGGCACGATAGTAATATAAATTAGGATTTGTGTAAGGAATTTTTTAGAAATTTAAATAAGTATAAGCACCAAGCAAACATAGTAACACCTTTATAGAACTAATTAGCCTAAGAACATAATCAATAAAAATTCAATTTGTTGAGATATTTAACTACTAACTAAAATATTAAGTTGGCAGTTTTTTTGTGCAAGAAATTAGGATTTAGAGAACGAAGTACATTGATAATTTAATATTGATAGTTGGTAAAATATGTAGTATTCTAGCTATGAAGATTTTTTATATTTTTGCGAAGGAGAATCGTTATGAAGAATTATACACAAGTCTATGTCAAGAACAGTTTTGAAGCGGCAGAAACGTATTGCAAAGCTTTTGGAGCAGAAGTAACCTTTGAAATAAAAAATGATGCCGGAACTGCCTATGAACACTGTGAATTATCCGTAAATGGCGAAGGCTTTTTAGCATTAGCTGAAGCGACAAATCCTTGTGACATAAACATAGTCCACAAAATGAAATGGGAAACTATGACGTTTAATGTTTTTGAGATGGGAAGTGAAGAAGCTGTTTATCATGCTTTTGATATTCTTAGTGAAGGTGGTGTTATTATTGACCCCATTCATGAATTACCTTGGAGCAAATGCTGTGCAACCATTATTGATAAATATGGTGTGTGTTGGTGGATTTCTATTTAACGGACAAAATGAGCATAATAAGGCAAATTGCCAAATACATGAAGCATTTAAGCCGGTAATATATTCAGGACAGTATCATTCCATCGGAAAGAACCTTGGGAAAATTGGAGACTTCTATAAGAATTGAGGTAGAGATAAATTCCAGTTGTAGAGGAAATTATTTGAGCATAATCCTAAGGTAACAAATAAATAAGTATCTTTTGACTACCAACTATCAGCATTGAGTGGGTAGTTTTTTTATAAATAAAAAAGTTAGTAAGGTAAATGATGATTTATTAACCTTTTGAATAATTATTTCAAGTAGAATTAAAAAGAGACTATGGGAGATGTGCATAAATGGGAAGTATAGAAAGCAAAAATAAATGTCCAAGAATTTAAGTCGAAAAAGGTAGTATTCCATTAGACTTCCCCAATAAATATTTAGTTATATTCAGTTAAAGAAGACGGACAATAATTTGTACCGCCTTCTTTTTTATCATCTAAAATAATACCCTAAATTATACGAAAGGTGATGAAACAGAGCATGAATAGTTTTATTTCATGGATTGGTGGTAAGAGATTGCTACGAAACAAAGTACTTGAACAATTCCCAGATACTAGTGAATACAATAGATATATTGAAGTATTCGGTGGAGCAGGGTGGGTATTGTTCGCAAAGGATAAACATGCAGGTTGATGTGGCAACCTCAAGGAGTTGCAGTAAGGAAGAAGTGGGGCTGGCAAAACATTTATGTGCTCCCGCGCGCAAGCAAGATATAGCCTCTTATAGAGACAGAGCAAGGCCACCAGCATAGCTGGTGGCCTTGCTCTGTCAACTTAATAGATAATTCATTAAGTACGTTTTGCGTTATTAGCTAGTATAGTAATTATTAGTTTACATTTTCTCCGATTGGATTATCAATTAGTGTTGCACCAATAAACTTGTGGCAATGATTGTCTTCAACTTCTGTTTGGGAATCAATGAAGTGGACATGACGTGCATTATCGCCAGTACCAACTATAACTTGCAGACCCGTCTTTACGCAAATAGGGTGGAAGTGATCTTCGTAAAAATCAGTTTTAGTAAAGAACTTATGAATATGACCTCCCGGTACTTCCATAACTTCTTCAGTAACGCCTGCGAAGCGATGATTATGGGGATCTTTACGTAATTCTGCAAGTCGTACGCTACCTAAAACCTCGTGGACATGTGTCTGTTCTTGATAACAATTGCTCATTTCGTTTTGTTCCTTTCTTTAATATAGCAGATTGATTTCACATAGATATAATCCTTCTGCTATAGTATTATATGAAGATAATCGACAATTTGTGATAAATAGTACCAATAGAATTATCTGTGCATGAATCAAGCATATATAGTACTATAGAGATATGTCTTTTTCTATCATAAGGGGTATGATATAATAGTTATGAGATTATTTAGTTAATAAATCATTTATATAGAAAGAGAGTTTAATAATGGCTTGGAGTAAGACGAAACAACAATTAGAGAGTTTTATATGTGACGGATTAAAGGGGAGGGTGGAGTATCGATCAACTGCATATAAATATGCACCAGATAAATCAGGTAAATGTTATATAACTGTGGACAAAAAAGAAGTGTTTGCAATGAGTGAGGCTAAGTCTGTAGTAACTTGGTATAAACTAGAACAAGAGATAAAGAAAGATTCCAGTATTCAAGTAGAAGTTACTGAAGATGAGATACAAGCCATACGTAAAGAATTAGGAGATACAATCCCTACGGATCGGTTAGAGGTTATAGCAAAGAATAGAAGGCAATCAGAAGTGGCTAAGCAAATAATGATGTCACAGACAGCATTGAGTAAATCTGATTTTTATCAAGCTGCTAATAGTTTCTTATCTAGTAGTATTGATAATTGTATGAATGGTAATGATATTATATTGAACATATTAGCATTGGTAGATCGTAGAGTTGGTAAGAAGAGGCTACGTGATTTAAGGTGTCGAATTCAGATGAAACACCCGATTGTACAATATTTTTATAAATTAAGATGTGAAGTAGAAGGAATTTAGAAATTAATATGTTCATGGAATGAAAAGGGAGTATAATAGGTATAGGTAATAATATCAGATATACCATATGTATAAGGAGGAGTTCCATATGTATTGTCCAAGATGTAAAGCAGAGTATACAGAAGGAATTACGGAATGTAAGCAGTGTAAGGTACCATTAGGGACGAATACGAATGAGATTGATTTAGAAGATAATACAGAGGTAGCAGCAATTAAGCCAATCAAATTAACTTCGGTAGCAAATGACATAGAGGCTAAGATGTTACTATCCTATCTACAAAGTTATGGTATTTCTTGTTATAAGAAAGATGTTAAGATCGGTGGATATATGAATCTATATATGGGATATTCAATCTTTGGTGAGGATATCTATGTAGACGTAGATGAATATGATATCGCAGTAGATTTGCTCCAAAGTATGGAGGATAGCGACTTAGAAGAAGGATCTAAGAAGGATTGCAACAATCTAGATGATGATACTAATAGTGTAAAGATACCATTCTTCAAGAAAAGAACTTTAGTGGCAAGGATTATATTGGCTTTAGCTGTAATTAGTACTGTGTTGTGCATTGTAATTGATAATCTTTAATAAAGTTTTCTTGATAGCGAAAAGAAAATAAACGTTATAGTATATAATTAGGTATTATAATAATATGAATAAGAAAAAAATCCTGTTTAAAACCTACGATTATTATCGTGATGATTAGCGGGATTTTTTATATTTCGAGTAGTTGGTAGCGCCATAATATCCCGAATAGCATCATAGTTCTTACTAAGAGCTAAAAACTGGCGTCCCTCATTAGCGGTAGTTGTATATTGATACAAATACGAAATGAAATTGTTCCAACGATACTGTTAAGTAAAAATGATGAATTAATGGAATAAAAAGTGATTAGATAGTCCATAATAATAAGGGAAAGTTAAAACTAGAACGATTAAGTAAAAGTGCCCAAACAAACTCATAATAAGTGTGTAAATTGACAAAAGTGTCATACAAGTACATTTCCTATTGAAATTATTTAGTGTATATGTTACTATAATGACATGATAACTGGAAACGGTACCGACAAGGATACCGATAACGTTACTATGAAATGTTTTTGGAGAAGGAACAGTTCTAGTTACGGAAACTAATTGACAATGATCCAGGAATCATTACTATTTTCAATAGACATAAAAACGTTACAGATTCAAAAGTCTATTTAGAAGATGTTAATTTCAAAAAAGAGGGTAAGCAGAAAGGAAAGGTGTTATTATGAAAAAATCTAAAAAAATTGTAGCTCTACTTCTTGCAACAGTTATGATTGGTAGCGTGTTCACAGGATGTGGAAAGAAAAACAACGAAAATGACAAAACTAATACGAACGACACAACTAAGACAGAAGATACATCTTCAACAGATACAGCAAATACAGATACATCAACTGAAAAAGTTGATTCTATCTACTTCTTAAACTTCAAACCTGAAATTGCTGAAGTTTATGAAAAGATAGCAAAAGATTATGAAGCAGAAACTGGTATTAAAGTTAAAGTAAATACCGCAGCAGCCGGTACATACGAAACAACTTTAAAATCAGAAATTGCTAAAAAAGATGCACCAACAATTTTCCAAATCAACGGACCAGTTGGTTACCAAAACTGGAAAGATTATAGCGCTGATATGAAAGATTCAGAATTATACTCACATTTAACAGATAAGAGTTTAGCAGTAACGGAAGGCGAAGGGGTATATGGTGTACCTTACGCGGTAGAAGGTTATGGTATTATCTATAACAATGCTATTATGGATAAATACTTTGCTTTAACTGATAGAGCAACTACAGTTGCTTCAATGGCAGAAGTTAATAATTTTGCTACATTAAAAGCAGTTGTTGAAGATATGCAAGCAAGAAAAGCAGATCTTGGTATTGATGGCGTATTTGCATCAACTTCTATGGCAGCTGGAGAGCAATGGAGATGGCAAACTCACTTAGCTAACTTACCACTTTACTATGAATTCAAAGACAATACAGCTTTTGATAACACTGTATTAGCAGGCTTAGCAGCTAACGAAATCGAATTCAAATATGCTGAAAACTTCAAAAATGTATTCGATTTATATACAAATAATTCATGTGTAGAAAAAGGATTATTAGGAGCTAAAACAGTTAATGACTCTATGGCAGATTTTGCTTTAGGAAAATGTGCTATGGTTCAAAACGGTAACTGGGCATGGAGTCAAATTAGCTCAGTAGATGGTAACACAGTTAGCGAAAATGATATCAAGTTCATGCCAATCTATACTGGAGTAGCTGGTGAAGAAACTCAAGGTTTATGTGTTGGTACTGAAAACTATTTCGCTATCAATAGCCAAGTTTCAGAAGCAAAACAAAAAGCTTCTATGGATTTCTTAAACTGGTTATTTACAAGTGATACTGGTAAAGCTTATGTAACTAACGATTTAGGATTCATCGCTCCATTTGATTCATTCACTGATGCGGAAAAACCAAGTGATCCATTATCAAAAGAAGTTTTAGCATGGATGGAAAAAGACACTACATCTGTAGTTTGGACATTCGCAGCATTCCCAAGTGAAGATTTCAAGAACGCTTTTGGTGACGCTTTACTTGAATATGTTCAAGGTGGATTGGATTGGGATCAAGTTGTAACAGTTGTTAAAGAATCATGGAAATCTGAAAGAGCAAAATAAGTTTATCATTAAGAAATATTAGATTATCATATAGTTTTTTGTAATAAGCAGGGTGAGTGTGGATAAATCCTCACTCGCCCTTTCTATAACAGTAACATACATTTATAATGGCAAAGGTAATTCTATAGCTTCAAATATAAAAGGACAGGAGAGAGGAATATGCACAAAAATTTGAAGAAATACTTTCCGATTTTTGCATTACCTACATTAGCAGCATTTACGATAGCATTTATAATACCATTTATCATGGGTATTTATCTATCTTTCACTGAATTCAGAACAGTAAATGATGCAAAATGGGTTGGTTTTAGCAACTATGTAGCGGCATTCCAGAATAAAGACTTTTTAAACGCATTAATCTTCACAGCAGCATTTACTGTAGTTTCAGTAATTACAATTAATATATTTGCCTTCACGTTAGCGTCATTGTTAACAAGAGGAAAGAAAGGGACTAACATATTCCGTACAATATTCTTCATGCCAAACTTAATTGGTGGTATTGTATTAGGCTATATCTGGCAGTTGATCTTAAACGGAATTCTATATAAATTCGGAGTTACATTAACATTTGCACCAAAATATGGATTCTGGGGACTTGTCATCTTAATGAATTGGCAGTTAATTGGTTATATGATGATTATCTATATTGCGGGAATTCAAAATATTCCAAAAGATCTTATCGAAGCATCTAAAATTGATGGAGCGAATAAAAGACAAATTCTTAAAAACGTTACGATACCATTAGTAATGCCTTCTATAACTATTTGTCTATTCCTTACATTATCAAATTCATTCAAGTTATTTGATCAAAACCTTGCATTAACAGCGGGAGCACCATCAAAGAAGACAGCGATGCTAGCTCTTGATATCTATAATACCTTCTATGGTAAAGTAGGTTATGAAGGGGTTGGTCAGGCAAAAGCAGTAATCTTCTTTATCCTTGTTGTTGTAATTGCATTAATTCAACTAAGAGCGACTAGAAAGAAGGAGGTTGAAAACTAATGAAAGTGAAACGTAAAACATCAGACGTAATTATTTTTGTCATTCTTCTTATATTAGCAATTGCTTTCTTAGCGCCTATATTCATTGTATTATTAAATTCTTTTAAAGGAAAGTTTTTTATAAGTGATGCACCATTTGTATTCCCAAATAAACAGACTTTCGTTAATTTTGAGAACTATACAAGTGGTATAGAAAAGACTAACTTCTTAAGTGCTACAGGTTGGTCATTGTTTATAACAGTATTCTCAGTAGGTTTTATTGTTTTATTAACAGCTATGACAGCATGGTACATTACTAGAGTTAAGAGTAAATTCTCTAATTTACTTTACTATTTATTCGTATTCTCTATGATAGTACCATTCCAAATGGTTATGTTTACAATGACTAAAGTTGCTAACGTGTTAAGTTTAGATAATCCAGTCGGTATTATTGTTATATATGTTGGATTCGGAGCGGGGCTCTCCGTGTTCATGTTCTGTGGTTTTGTTAAATCTGTCCCAATTGAAATAGAAGAAGCAGCTATGATGGACGGTTGTAATCCGATTCGTACGTACTTCTTTGTAGTATTACCAATATTAAAACCGATTTCAGTAACAGTAGCAATCCTTAATGTAATGTGGATTTGGAACGATTATCTACTTCCATACCTTGTTATTGGCTCAGACTATAAGACGATTCCTATTGCAATTCAGTACCTGAAAGGTGGTTACGGTTCAATCGATATGGGTGCTATGATGGCTATGTTAGTATTAGCAATTATACCAATTGTTGTATTTTATCTTGTATGTCAGAAACATATCATTGAAGGTGTAACAAGTGGAGCAGTAAAAGGTTAATCGATACTTAGTAGCTGAACCTTTATAAGTAAAAATGTAGGATTGAGAGGATGAATTTAATGAGAGCAAGTGGAATTTTACTACCGATTACCTCTTTGCCATCAGCATATGGGATTGGTACTTTTTCGAAAGAAGCATATGCATTCGTAGATTTTTTAGAAAAGGCTAGACAGAAGTATTGGCAAGTATTGCCTTTTGGATCGACGGGTTACGGTGATTCTCCGTATCAATCTTTCTCAACATTCGCAGGTAATCCCTATTTTGTAGATTTAGAGACTCTAATTAAAGAGGGATTACTAACAGAGACAGAATGTGAAAATGTTGATTATGGTGATAGTGTAGAGCAAGTTGAATATGATAAAATCTATCATTCAAGATTTCAGTTACTAAGATTAGCGTACGAAAGATTTCGTACGCTAGCAAATGATAATTTTGAAATTTTTTGTAAAGAACAGGAATCATGGTTAAATGATTACAGTTTGTTTATGGCAGTTAAAAATTATTTTGGAGATAAGGGAATCGATGAGTGGGACGAAGACATACGTATTCGTAAACCAGAAACAATAGCTAAATACGAAGAACTCTTAGCAGATAACATCGTATTCTATAAGTTTATTCAATATAAGTTTTTTGAACAATGGAATTTGCTAAAAGAGTATGCCAATAATAAAGGAATTAAAATAATTGGAGATATTCCTATCTATGTGGCCTATGATAGTGCTGATACATGGGCAAATAAAGAATTGTTCAAGTTTGATAAAGATGGAAAACCAATTGCAGTTGCAGGTTGCCCACCAGATAGTTTCTCAGCCACTGGACAGTTATGGGGCAACCCATTATATGACTGGGAATATCACAAATCTACTGGTTATGCTTGGTGGATTAAGAGAATAGCATTCTGTTTTAAGTTATATGATGTTGTTCGTGTTGACCATTTTAGAGGATTTGATGAATACTATGCTATACCATATGGAGCGAAAGATGCTGTAATTGGTAGATGGGAAAAGGGACCTGGTATCGATATATTTGAACATATTAAAAGAGCATTAGGTAATGTTGATATCATTGCTGAAGATTTGGGATTCCTTACAGACAGTTCAAGAAAACTAGTAGCAGACTGTGGATATCCAGGAATGAAGATTATTCAATTCGCATTTGATTCAAGAGAAGAGAGTGACTACTTACCGCATAATTATAATAAGAACTGTGTGGTTTATACAGGGACACATGATAATGATACAATTGTAGGTTGGTATAATACACTCTGCGATCAAGATAAAAAGTATGCGACCACTTATGTGAATAATCATAATTCTAAGCCTGAAGAGATTCATTGGGATTATATTAAGTTTACCTTGGCCAGTGTAGCGGATCTTGCTATCATACCAATGCAAGATTATCTAGGACTTGGATCAGAAGCACGTATTAATACTCCATCAACCCTTGGTGGTAACTGGGTTTGGAGAATGAAAAAAGATGATATTGATATGAATCTGGCTGATAATATCTGCTCTATAACTAAACTCTATGGTAGATAAATAAGGAATTGCTTTGCTTAAATGTATTATCTTGCATATTATGAAGATTGTTGTTATAATTTCAGATATACTGAGAATAATTGACAAAAGTACCTAAACCAGCGAAACAAGGAACTAATTACTAAATAAAAATATGCAGTAAAGGAAGGATATCATGGGTACTATCACAATAAAAGATGTAGCAAAACTTTGTGGTGTAGGTGTCAGCACTGTATCAAGAGCGATTAATAATCATCCGGATATCAATGAAGAGACAAAGACCAAGATTATGAAAGTGATTAAAGAAAACAATTACATACCAAATAATAGTGCACGTAATCTGAAACGTTCGAATTCGAAGATGATTGCTGTTCTAATTAAAGGTATCAGTAATCCATTCTTTAGTAAGATGATTAAGGTAATAGAAGAGGAAACACAAGAGAGAAAATATTCTTTCCTTTTACATAGAGTTGAAGAAAGGGAAGATGAAATCGATATTGCATTAGAATTAGTGAAAGAAAAGAAATTACGTGGAATTATATTCCTAGGAGGATATTTCACACATTCTGAAGAAAAGTTATCTCAGCTAGATATTCCGTATGTTTTATGTACGGTTGGTATTACGGGAAAATGGAGCAAAGAATTATGCTCTTTCGTCGCCGTTGATGACTTTAAAGAAAGTTATAAGATTGTTGATTATCTATGTAAGATAGGTCACAAACGTATTGCTATTATTACAACTAGTTTAGATGATACGAGTATTGGGCTTATACGTTATAAAGGATATCTACAAGCATTGAGGGATAACAATATTGAACCAGATATGAAATTAGTTAGAAGTATGAAAGATGATATAGAAACCTTCACTATGGATAATGGTTATGTTGTTATGAAGGAACTATTAGAATCGGGAGAAGATTTTACAGCTGTATTTGCTATATCTGATAGTATTGCAATAGGAGCAAGTAAGGCGATTCTAAACGCTGGTAAGTCAGTTCCTGAAGACTACTCGGTTGCTGGATTTGATGGCCTTGATATTGCATCATATTATAATCCGGCAATTACAACAATTAGGCAGCCGGTAGATGAGATAGCTAAAGCAGCAGTAACTATATTATTTGATGTAATTAAGAAAAAAGCAGATCATCAAATGTGCGTTTTTCCGGGGGAATTAATCATTGGGCAATCGACAAAGTTGATCTAATTAGAGAATGCTATATAACAATTACTCGATAGAGAGTTATGTTATATAGCATTTTTATGTTGTAATTGTGTTTTTTGTGTGAATAAAGTGAAATATATTGCAACGATGTACTTGTTGTATTAAAATAGAAAAGTATGACTATATACGAGGGAGTTATAGTAGTTAGAGATTTACTTTATATACAAGCTCTCCCGATATTAGAAAGGAGTAATATCTTATATGAGAAAATTAGCAAAATTTATGGCACTTATGCTAGTTGCTACAATGGCTTTAGCAGGTTGTTCTAAGAAAGATAATAATGTAACAAAATCTTCAGGAGGTCAATTTGATGCACCTCAAGCTGGAGACACAGTAGCAGAAATAGTAGTCAAAGACTTCGGTTCTATCAAAGTTAAATTCTTTGCTGATAAAGCACCTAAAGCAGTAGAAAACTTTGTTACACATGCAAAAGATGGATATTATGATGGAGTAACATTTCACAGAATTATTAGTGAATTTATGATTCAAGGTGGTGATCCTGACGGTACAGGAATGGGTGGCGAAAGTATCTGGGGAGAGAATTTTGAAGATGAATTCTCTGATGACTTACTTCCTTTAAGAGGAGCATTATGTATGGCTAATGCTGGTAGTAATACAAATGGAAGTCAGTTTTTTATTGTACAGGCAAATCCTTTTGTACAAGAAGAAGTTGAACAAGCATTAACGAATAATGGATATGAATTAGGAAAAACATACTTAGACTCCTACAAGACCCTTATGAAAGCCGCTTATAATATTGAACTGAGTGATGAACAAGCAAAGTTATATATGGAAAAAGGGGGAACTCCTTGGCTGTTCAAAGCACATACAGTATTTGGACAAATCTATGACGATGCAAGTTATGATGTGCTAGATGCAATAGCGAATGTTGAGAAGAGCGATGAACAAAATGGTATTCCAGCAGAGAAAGTAATAATAGAAACAATTAAGATTTCTGACTATAAGTAACAATAAGTAGCTTCACATACTTTTTAGACGGAATGCTTTACACACCATCAAAAAACAATCTTTACGAATTATCTGTCTAGTTGTAGATAATTTGTTGAAGATTGTTTTTTGATGGTGCATTTCAACGTATTCCGTCTGAAAAATATGTTATAGATATTCAAATTATGTTTTGCAACAGCATCTTCTATCATTTATAATTAAATTAATCTAGTATTTCACATATTATACATAAAATATTGCTATTATAAGATTAAAAGGGTAACAGAAATGATTACTCGATATCAATTAATTCATTAGATACAATAACAAATGGACGGATTGAATAAGTAATAATGAATACGTTAGAAAGGATATGTTCACAGAAGTGATAAAATTCTCGTGATATATAAAGGGTGGTTTGTATGGAAAATTTGAAAATACTTGTTGTTGATGATGAAAGCAGAATGAGAAAGTTAGTTGGTGATTTCCTCATTAAAAAAGGCTATGAAGTTATAGAAGCAGAAAATGGAGAGCAAGCAGTTGATTTATTCTTTCAAAACAAGAATATAGCTCTTATTATACTTGACGTTATGATGCCTAAGATGGACGGTTGGCAAGTATGTCGAGAGATTCGTCAGTATTCTAAAGTGCCTATTATTATGCTTACGGCTAAGAGTGATGAAAAAGATGAGTTACTTGGTTTTGAATTAGGTGTGGATGAATATATATCTAAGCCATTTAGCCCAAAGATACTTGTAGCAAGGGTAGAAGCTATATTAAGACGTGCGAATGTAGTAGAAGATGTTTTATCTGTTGGGGGGATTTCCCTTGACTTAGAAGCCCACCAGGTTAAGATAGATGGTGAGTCAGTTGAATTAAGTTACAAAGAGTTTGAGCTCTTAACGTATTTTGTTAAGAATAAAGGAGTTGCACTATCAAGAGAAAAGATTCTTAACAATGTATGGAACTATGACTATTTTGGTGATGCAAGAACAATTGATACCCATGTGAAGAAGTTAAGAAGTAAGCTTGGAGATAAGGGGGACTACATCAAGACTATCTGGGGTATGGGTTATAAATTAGAGGTGAGTGAATGAGACATTCAATAAAGTTCAAGATTACAGGGCTTATCACCATCCTAGTTATTGGGGTTGTCCTACTTTGTTGGGGAATGAATAGAGGCTTCTTGGCAGATTATTATCAATATAGTAAAGTTAAGAAATTAGAAGATACGTATAGTAAGGTTCAAATGATATATAAAACCGTAGAAGAGAAAACAAGTGAAGATATTGATGATACTGAGGTTTTGGATACGAAAAATCTATCGTTAGAGAGATTAGGGACAAATAATAATATTAATATCTATGTGTTTAGTAATGATATTATGTATTCGGTAAATATCTTCGGACAAACAATGGTAAATCTTCCGACAGATTATCCAGTGAGTCAAAGCATCATTGAACAACAACAGGAACAGTTATCAAATCGTGTACAGACCTACCTATATGGACAAAATACAAAAGGTAATGTAATGAGAAAGCTGTTAAGAACCAAAAATTATGGAATATATAAGGTCTATGATGAAAGAATGGAATCGTACTACATTGAATTGTTTGGGACTCTTGATAATGGATATTATGTTTATTTTCGTACCAACTTTGAGAGTATACAGGAGAGTGTTCTTATAGCAAACAAATTCCTTGCGTATGTAGGGGTGGTAGGTGCACTTTTAGGGGTATTCATAACGCTGTTTGTAAGTAATTCTATCACTAAACCGATTCATCAACTATCGGGAATAGCTAAGAAGATGGCTAACCTAGATTTTGATGTGAAGTACCCGGTTACAACAAAAGATGAGATTGGAGAGCTAGGTACAAGTATTAACACGTTGTCGGAAAAGTTAGAAGAGACGATTTCTGAATTAAAGAGTGCTAATAATGAGTTAAAGTCAGATATTCAAAACAAGATTCAAATAGATGAGATGCGTAAAGAATTCTTATCAAATGTTACCCATGAATTGAAAACACCAATTGCTTTAATTCAAGGTTATGCTGAAGGTTTATTGGATAACATTAGTGATGATGAAGAGAGTCGTAACTTCTACTGTGAAGTTATCATTGATGAAGCATCTAAGATGAATGAGATGGTTAAGCGTCTACTAAATCTAAATCAAATTGAATTTGGTAATAACCAAGCAAATATTGAACGCTTTGATATAGTAGGTCTTATTAATGGTGTTATTAATTCAACGAATATCCTTGCGCAGAAGAAGGAAGCTAAAGTATTATTCAGGGAAACAGAACCAATTGATGTATGGGCTGATGAGTATATGATTGAAGAAGTAATTACGAA
Source organism: Clostridiales bacterium (assembly GCA_018372435.1). GTDB lineage: Bacteria > Bacillota > Clostridia > Lachnospirales > Lachnospiraceae > Anaerosporobacter. The sequence goes on from JAHAJA010000002.1 coordinate 65,586, forward strand.
TTATGTAAGTAATGCATTGAATCATCTTGCTTATGATAAGATAATTGACATTAGGTTGCAGCAAAAACAGGATTGCATTCGAGTATCTGTATTCAATACAGGCGATCCTATACCAGAAGAAGATATCGATAAGATATGGATTAAATTCTACAAAGTTGATAAGGCTAGAACAAGAGAATATGGTGGAAATGGCATCGGCTTATCTATTGTAAAAGCTATTATGGCATCCCACAATAAAGAATGTGGTGTAATTAATCATGAAAATGGAGTAGAGTTCTGGTTTGAATTAGATACGAATATATAAAAAGAACAATATTATATTAAACATTAAAGACAATCTAAGTTCCTTATGTGTCAATTAATTATGATATAAAATCAGTAATTGATACATGAGGAATCATAAGATTGTCTTTTATGTACAAAAGAAAAAATAGGTAAAACAATGCATTGAAATTTCTCTTATAACTTGTTAATATAGTAGTAATATAATGTAAGAGTATTGTGACTGTTTATTTGACTTATTTTTTTTGGAGTGTATGAGTAGTAACAAGATAATTACGAAGATTAAATGAAATATGCAATTACAATAGATAGAGATGGAGGAGACGCAATGAAAAAGAAAATCTGTTTGCTTGCAATTATGTCGGTATCAATTATGCTCTTATCAGCGTGTTCAAGTACGAAGACATTAAAAGAGGAAGATAATGCAATAATTGCTCAATACATAGCAGGAAGCGTATTAAAATATGACACGTACTACACTGATGGATTGGTGTATGCTTATCAAAGACCACCTGCTGACGGGACTGCAGCAGTGGATACTGTACAAACTGTTAAACTAAGTGATAAAGAAGATTACACTAATAAGGTAATCAAAGCAGATGATACTACAAAGGTAGAGAATTCTACTTCAAACGAAGAGGTTAAGGAAACATATAGTAAGTTATCAGATATCTATAAGAATAAGAATTTAAGAGTAGATTACAAAAAGTATACAACGACAACTAGCTATACAGGAGATTATAGTGAGCAGGCTTTTAATGTCGAAGCCAAACCAGGAAATCAATTAGTAATATTAGAATTCAAAATGAAAAATAGTAGCAAAAATAAGCAAACAATTAACCTAATTCGATCTGGGATAACTTATGAATTAAACGTTGATGAAGAAGTATATTATCCGATTTTATCAATTGTTTCTAATGATATTCAGCAATTTAACTCAACGATTGCTGCAGGTAAATCAAAGAATGCAGTATTGATTTTCGAAGTACCGAAAGAATTAAAAGTGAATAATACAACATTAACCGTAACTAACGTTGACAAAGTTAGCCTAGTTACAGTAAAATAAAGAAATTGACGTTAGGGGAAGTAGTTAATAACGGAATATGTTATATCAAAGGAGTAAAGTAAAATGGGTTTTATTGAGAAGAAGAGAACAAAATTTTTAGCCTTACCGATATGTTTTACAACATATACAATTACAGATGAAAAAGTAACAATAGAAAGCGGATTTTTAAGTATTACCGAAGATGATGCGTATATGTATAAGATTCAAGATGTTCGTTTGAAAAAAAGTTTTATGGAAAGAATTTTTAAAATCGGTACAGTAATCTGTTATACAGGAGATACTACGCATCCTGAGCTCGAGCTTGTTCATATTAAACATGCACCAGAGATTAAAGATTATATTATGGCAGCATCTGAAGAAGCAAGACGTAAGAGAAGAACAATGCATACTTTAGATATAGATGTTTCTGAATTAGATGAAGAGCAAAATATTGAATAATAAAAAGTTATAGAAGTAAAAAAATAAGATTCTATCTTGATTAATATAGCGCTTTTGAAAGCAATTACACTATACTTAGGAGTAATTACACTATACTAATTAAGATAGATTTTTTTGACCTTGTTTTTATTAATAGAGTGGATAAAATTACACATATCATGGATACAAGAACAAATTTTTGATGGATTAATAGCAATCGAGGATATAGAGCCAAGCAAAGTAGATGAAGCTGCAAAAATTTAGATAATTTATAGTATAATCCATAGTTCGCTTATGACAGGTTAACTATTCATTATATTTATCTGAAAGTAAAAACAATAATGTTATAGTAAGTAATTTATAGAAGTTACAGTTAAAATGAATTTTACCATAGCGATGTAAAAAACTCTTGTAAAATTGTCTTAGATTGATAATAATATAAATGAGTATATATTTAAAGTCATAAGGAATCAAAATTGAGATAAAGAAGGAGGATACTATGTTAGAAGTAGGAACTAAAGCACCAGATTTTACACTATTAGATCAAGATGGTAATGAAGTATCACTAAGTGATTTTAGAGGAAAAAAAGTAGCATTATACTTTTACCCTAAGGATAGTACACCTGGTTGTACAAAACAAGCCTGTGCATATCAAAGTTCATTAGATGAGTTTATAGATAAAGATGTTAAAGTGATTGGAATAAGTAAGGATAGTGTTAAGAGCCATAAGAACTTTAGTATGAAACAAGGATTAACATTTACACTATTATCCGATCCAGAGCTAACTGCTATTCAAGCATACGATGTGTGGAAAGAGAAAAAGTTGTATGGAAAAGTAAGTATGGGAGTAGTACGTTCATCCTATCTGATTGATGAAAATGGTATTATAGAGAAAGTGTATGAAAAAGTTAAACCAGATATGAACGCTACTGAGATGCTAAAGGATATGGAATAATTATATGTTAGTATTTATATCACCAGCTAAAACAATGAAGATCAATAAGATTGAAGCAGTTGAATGTGAAAAGCCTGTGTTTGAACCATATAATAAGAAGGTTTTGAATGTCTTACAAGAGTTATCTGTATCAGACATCCAGTCTATTATGAAGGTAAATGAAAAAATTGCTACTAATACTTATGAAAATCATAATAATATTCAGTTTGATGATGCTGGTTCACCTGCTTTATATACGTATGATGGAATGCAATATAAGGCAATGGCTACGGAGTTATTTACGAATGACGATATGATGTATGCAAATGAACATGTTAGAATTCTTAGTGGTCTATATGGAATATTGAAACCAAATACAAGTATTTATCCATATCGCTTGGAGATGCAATTAAAATTGCCTATAGATAAGGCGAAGAATTTGTATGAATTCTGGGAAAAGCCGATAAGGGAATACTTACAAAATGCAGAAAGTATGCATAAGATCTATGTGAACTTAGCATCGTCAGAATATAGTAAAGTTATAGCTAATTTTATGAAGCAGGAAGAAAAAGATTTCGTTACTTGTACCTTCAAAGTTAAGAAGGGGGATAAGCTTAAAGTGGAATCTACAGCTTCGAAAAAGGCACGAGGGTTAATGGTTCAATATATAGTAAAGAATCGAATTGAAGAAAAAGATGGACTTCGTAAGTTTAATTTAGATGGTTTCACTTATTGTAATGAAACAAGTACACAACAGGAGTATGTATTTATAAAAGAAGTCTTATAATTTAATAGACATTTAGAATAAGTAGCTAAGTATGACATAATGATATCATACTTAGTTACTTATTTTTAATCTATAAACAGAAAGTAGTTACTTATCAAGAATCTAGGCATTTATTTCCTAAGCATTTTAACAAGGAATATTTGCATCTTTAAGCGTTAAAGAAGCACACAAGGTTTAATAGTTCAATTATGACAAAATATTTGTCGAATTATTTCACTTATATTTCACATTGGCTTTGTATTATTAAAAAGATGTTTAAAGAAATGCTAAAGGAGAGGTTAAAATATGAAGAAAAAATATTATTTTCTTATCGGTATTATTGTTCTGTTACTAATAGTTGGAATTCTACTAGTTACAAATGATAGTCTTAAGGACAAAATTTATTTGAATTACTACACTTCAATTAAAGCAGGGGAATCTATTGGAGAGCAGATTCATGTAGTTGATAATAAAAAAGATGTGTCCATGTGGAATACTGACTTACAGAACACAATTGAGAAGAAGATAGCTAAAGAAGCAAAAAAAGCTACTTTTGATGACCCATTCATTATCTATAATCCATATGGTACGAATACATGCGCTGTGAATGTATACTACACAACGAAAGAAGCAACGAGTATGGAATATACAATTTCAGTAGATGAAGAAGGAATACCTGAATTCACAAGAACGGCTTATAATGGACAAGAAACTGGGACAACTAAGACACATGAGTATCAAATCATAGGTCTTATACCAAATGAAGTTAACACGGTAACAATGAGAAGTAAAAATAGTGAGGGTGAAGTTGTTGATGAATATACATTTACTATAACAATGAAAGGCCTTGTAACAGATAGTCAATCAAAGCTTGAAATAACAGAAGGAGATAGTACTCAAGAAATTTCTGAAGGTTTATATGCGGTTTTAGGACATGATAAAGCATATAATGCAAATGTATATATCTATGATAACGATGGAATTATCCGTTCGGAATTACCATTAAGGGGTTATCGTTCGGACCGCATCTTATTTATTAATGACACAATGGTTTATTCATATGATTTTAATAAATTAGTGTTCGTTAATCGATTGGGTAAAATAGTAAGAAAGATTAATCTTGGAAATTACGAATTACATCATGATTTTGAATATGATGAAATTAACAATACCATTCTATTATTGGCGAATGAGCTAGGCACTGATACTATCGAAGATGTTATTATACGTGTTGATTTAGAAGATGGAGCAGTCACTAAATTAGTAGATATGAAAGACTTAATGCCTGAAGCTAAGGCAATGGCTGTAGAACCAGAAGAAGGAAATACGTATGGTGGAGATGAATTAGACTGGATTCACCTTAACACTCTTGATATAATTGATGGGAAAGATCTAATCTTAAGTTCTAGGGAATACAGTACGATAATTCGTTTAAACAATGTATATGAACAACCAGAAATTGCTTACTTTATCTCTGATGAAACAGTTTGGAATGGTACGGTATACGAAGATTATATGTTAGATAAGGTGGGAGATTTCGTTTCACAAGCAGGGCAACATACAGTAACCTACTTTGAAGACCCATCGTTACCTGATAATCAATATTATTTATATATGTTTAATAATAACTATAAAGGTGCAAGAACAAGACCAGATTTTGATTGGTCAGCTTATGTAGGTGCGGGAACTTACTCTAAAGGCGATAATTCTTACCTATATCAATATTTGGTTGATGAGGAAAATGGTACGTACGAGTTAGTAAAAAAAGTTGCACTACCTTATTCAAGTATTGTAAGCTCGACACAATACTATAAGGAAAATCTTGTAACAAGCTCTGGTATGTCACATTGCTTTAATGAATATGATTCAGAAGGCAAGCTAATACGTGAATATAAGTATTCTGCAGAAAAATACGCATATCGTGTCTTGAAATATAGTTTTGATTCTTTCTGGTTTGAATAAGTAGTAGTAATAATTGTAGAGAATACATTTTAATTATAAAATATGTGTTATAATATTCTTAATAACGTACTAGGAGAAAAAACATGATCTGTATATGTTAGTGACATTGGATTATTGGATTATGACTTAGTTTACGTATAAAATTTATGATGAATAGTTAGGAGTATTATGAAAATTATAATGTATGGTGCGCCAATATGTGGTGATTGCGTTATTGCAAAAGAAAGATTATTAACAAAGGAAGATATAGTACTTGATTATCGTAATATCATTGAGTCTACGTCCGTATTGAAAGAATTCTTGGCTTATAGAGATAAGGAAGCAATATTTGATGAAGTGAAGGCTAATGGTAAAATTGGAATTCCATTTTTCTTATTAGAAGATGGAACCAAAACATTCCAAATTGATTCTTACGTTGATGTAGATTTGACATCTGATAATAAGATACAAGCTTGTTCTCTTGATGGAAAAGGTAATTGCTAGGTTGAAGATTTAATAGTTTAACGAAAGGTTATAATAAGTTTTTATAAAAGGCTTGTTATAGCCTTTTTTGTAATTTTAATAGACAGGACGAATGCCATAAAATGGCGTTATATGTCTAAAGTGATTAATTTCATTTGTATTTTGTAAATGATTATATTATAATTAAAGTAGAATACTCTATAACTTTTCGGGAGTGTGTAAGTGAATAGTTACAATATACATATATCATGTTAGAGAAAATGAGAATATATAAAGTGGAGGATAGATTATGGAAACTGGAATATTATTAGAAAGTGGAACGAATGAGTTAGAGATTCTTGAATTTAAAGTTGGATCAAACTATTATGGTATTAATGTAGCAAAGATTAAAGAGATTTTATCATATAAGGAACCAACTTCAATACCAAATGCACATCCATGTGTGGAGGGAATCTTTATGCCAAGAGATGTAATCATCTCTATTATTGATTTAGCAAAAAATCTTAATTTGGCTCCATCTACAGATAAATCAAAAGATATGTATATAGTAACGAATTTTAATAATCTTAATATTGCGTTCCATGTACATGGAGTTGTGGGAATTCATCGTGTATCTTGGGCAGATATTATCAAGCCAGATGATACGGTTAATTCTGCTGGATTAGGTGTAGCTACTGGTATTATTAAGATAGAGAATAGATTAATTGTTATTCTTGATTTTGAAAAAATTGTATCGGATATTAATCCAGAAACAGGATTACGTGTTTCTGATATTGCTCATCTAGGAGAGAGAGAGCGTAACAATGCGCCTATTTTAATGGCTGAGGATTCACCTTTACTTGGCAAACTAATCTATGACAGCTTAGCGAAAGCTGGATATACTAATATTAAGAGGTTTAATGATGGTTTAGCAGCTTGGAATCAATTATCTGAGTATAAAACAAATGGAACTATTAAAGAGAATGTTCATTGTGTAATTACGGATATTGAAATGCCACAGATGGATGGACACAGATTAACTAAGTTAATCAAAGATGATAATGAATTAAAAGAAGTTCCTGTAATTATCTTCTCATCATTAATTAATGATGAAATGAGAAGAAAAGGGGAATCATTAGGAGCAGATGCACAGTTAACGAAACCTGAAATTGGTAAGCTTGTTGGTGCTGTAGACAAGTTGATTTATTAATTAAAATTCTTATAAAAAGAGGCTGTTGCGACAGCCTTTTTCTATGAAAAGATGTTATTTAATAACTTTTCATTTATGTGAAGTTAAGTTAGAATGAAACTTGGCTCTGAGATGTTGCAGAATGAAAGAATTGAAATGAAGTGAGGCATATATGGATAATCAAATGGACTTAATTAAAAGTAAAATAGAAGAAGCAGAATTTATATTAGTTGGTTGTGGACTAGGTTTTGAAACTATAGGATCTTTTGAAGAAGCAGAGATCTATAAACCACTTTCTGAGTTGGGCATTAACGGAAAAGCCAAACTATTAGAAGAACTACACGATGAAGAAGCTGTTAATTGGATTCATCAGGTACTTGTAAATTACTTCAATAAAGAACATACATTACAAGCATATTCTAATTTATATGAATTAATCAAAGACAAGAATTATTTTGTATTATCTATGAATACGAGTGAATTAATAATGCAATCTGGTTTAGACCATAGCAAGATTGTAATGCCTTGTGGCAATGAGGGAGTATTTCAATGTAGTAAGTCTTGTACGCATGATATTCATCCTAATAGAGATTACGTTTTGAACTTTGTCGAGCAACTACCAGATATTATGGGAGCGGTTAAATCAGGAAAATCAATTAAAGAATATTTACCATATTGTAAGGAATGTAGTGAACCATTCACTTTTAATGTAAGAGCTAATGTAGATAGTTATGTAGAAGAAGGATATCTTACACAATGGCAAAATTACATGCAGTGGTTATCACGTACACTTAATAGAAAACTGTTGTTAATAGAGCTAGAAGTTGATTTTACTTTACCTTCGTTAATTCGTTGGCCATTTGAAAAAAATGCTTATCTTAATAACAAAGCATACTTAATTCGAGTAAACCATCAATTTCCACAATTAGCTGAAGAAATCAGTGGAAAAGGTATATCAGTTAGCATGACTGCTGATGAATTTTTGGAAGTAGTAAATAAGTAACAGAACTCTTAAAAAAGCCTATTTATCGGCAAAATTCAACTTAATTCCGTTTCATTTTAGTTGTTAAATAAATACTTATGTGGTAATATAAGAGAGAATAAAACTAGTTTGGAGGTGGATAGATGGGTAAATGTAAGATTTGTGGAACTGGAATTGAAGATACGGAAGAAATGTGTGAGGATTGTAAAGCACTTGATGACGTTGATTTAATAAAAAGTGATGATGAGTTAGAAGAACTGCTTAATTCAGTTATGCATTCCCATACTAGTTATCCGAATAATGATGGCGATAGTTTCCTATCATCAGTTGAGATGACAATTGATCCGATTAAAGAGATAGATAATCAGAAAGACTCAGATGAGATTTCTGTACAGTTAGACAGTATTGCGAATGATTTGTTAGAAGAATACAGTTTACAAGATGGACAAGATGAAGTCGTACCTTCAAGGAAAGTGTCCTCTGACTTAAATATACAGTCAAGTTATAATCATGAAGATGAGGAACCATTATCAGTTGATACTGTATCAAATGAAGAGGAAGAACCATTCTCTATTGATGCACTATCAAATGAAGAGGAAGAACCATTCTCTATTGATGCACTATCAAACGAAGAGGAAGAACCATTCTCGATGGATGCACTATCAAACGAAGAGGAAGAACCATTCTCGATGGATGCACTATCTAGTGAGGAGGAAGAGCCATTCTCAATGGATACACTATCTAATGAGGAGGAAGAACCATTCTCGATGGATACACTATCTAGTGAGGAGGAAGAGCCATTCTCGATGGATACACTATCTAATGAGGAGGAGGAACCATTCTCAATGGATACTCTATCAGGCGAAGAAGAGGATACTTTTTCAATTGATTCCTTAACGATAGAAGATGAATCATCTGAAATAGAAGAGCCGTTTGCGATTGATTCCTTTATGGATGAGGCAGAATCGGATTCGGCAAACTCGAATACGGATTCATCTATATCCGCGGTACATGGTGAAGAGACGGTTCGAGTGGATAATGATTTGTACGCAGGCATACCAGGATTTGAAGGCATATTCGATGGAATTGAGGATGATGACAAAGAAGCCTCAAGTGTAAGTGATATCTTTGCTGACGTTCTTGGAACGGTTTCAAATTATGGCGCTGATGAAGAAGAGAATAACGGTACCAAATCGGAGAAAGATGAGAAGAAGTCTTCTAAGAAAAAGTCATCTAAGAAAAAGAAGGACTTCATAAAAGGACTGTTTGAAAATATCAATAATGAAGAGACTGAAAAAGAGTTTCTTAAAGAGAAAGAGTTAGCTGAAGTTAACGCTGTTCAAAAAGCAGCTAAGAAAGAACAAAAGATTGCAGATGCTGCTGCTAAGAAAGCAAAAAAAGCAGAAGCAAAAAAATCAAAATTAGCTGTTAAGGCTGCCAAAAAAGCTGCTAAAAAAGCAGAGATTGAAAGTAAGTTAGCAGAAGAAGAACAAGATCATAGTAAAATTAACAAAAAGGGTGCAACAGTTGTGTTTGTAGCATTCGCTGCGTTATGTGCAATTGTTATTCTCGGAACGAATACTTTTTCATATTCAGCAAGCATTGGCCAAGCAGAGGATTATTTCGCAAGAAAGAAGTATACTAAGGCTTATAAGGAAATCAGTGGCGTTGATATTAAGAAAGATGATCAAGAATTAGCTAATAAGATCAAAACAGTAATGTATGTGAATAAAGAATATGATTCCTATAATAATTATTATGCAATTCAATATTATGCGGAGGCATTGAACTCTTTGTTAAACGGTCTTACTAAATATGATGTGTATCTCGATCAAGCAAGTGAATTAGGTGTTAAATCGGATTTACAGTATGTTAAGTCTCAGATACTTGAAGAGTTACAAGAAAAATATAACCTTGATGAAGATGGTGCTAAGAAGATCACAAGCATTGAAGATCAAGAAAAATATAGTGATAAAGTGTTTGCTATAGCAGAAAAGTTAGTAGCAAATAAGAAAAAATAACAAGGTAAGTATATTGTAAAATTGATTCTGATGTATTAGAATATGATATGTGGCAGGATGAAAGAGGAGTTTCATTCATCTTGCCACATTCTTATACCTATACAATTTAATACACTACTACAACAAAGTAAAGGAAGGGGCATGAAAATGATTGCTATTATAGATTATGATGCTGGTAATCTTAAAAGTGTAGAAAAAGCATTGCAACATCTTGGTGAAGAGGTAGTTATTACACGTAATCATGATGAAATTGAGAAAGCAGATAAGGTTATATTACCAGGAGTAGGTGCTTTTGGAGATGCAATGGAAAAATTACACCATTACAAATTAGTTGATACTATTAAAAAAGTAGTGGCTAAGAAGACACCTTTACTAGGAATATGCCTTGGATTACAACTTCTATTTGAAAGAAGCGATGAGACAGATGGTGTTGAAGGATTGTCAATTCTGAAAGGAGAAATCGTTCGAATTCCAGATAAAGAAGGGTTGAAAATCCCGCACATAGGTTGGAATTCACTTCATCTAACTAAGGATTCAAAACTATTTGAGGGACTAGATCAAGATTCCTATGTATATTTTGTACATTCCTATTACTTACGAGCTGAGTACGCAGAAGATGTTGTAGCTACAACAGATTATAGTACAACATTAGATGTTGCAGTTGAGAAAGAGAATGTGTATGCTTGTCAATTTCACCCTGAGAAGAGTGGTGACGTTGGCTTAATGATACTTAAGAATTTTGCTAATATTGGGAAGGAGTAGTCTATGTTTACAAAAAGAATTATCCCTTGTCTAGATGTACATAATGGTAGAGTTGTAAAGGGAATAAACTTTGTTAATCTTAGAGATGCAGGAGATCCGGTTGAAGTTGGTTATGCCTATGGTAAAGCTGGAGCAGATGAACTTGTTTTCTTAGATATTACTGCTTCAAGTGATGCCCGTACGATTAAGCTTGATATGGTACGTCGTGTAGCAGAAACGGTATTCATACCTTTTACTGTAGGTGGTGGTATTAGAACGGTAGAAGATTTTAAAGTTATATTGCGCGAGGGAGCAGATAAAGTTGCTGTGAACTCAGCAGCTATACAAAACCCCAATCTAATATCAGAGGCAGCTTTAAAGTTTGGAAATCAATGTGTGGTAGTTGCTATTGATGCTAAGAAAAGAGCCGATGGTAGTGGCTGGAACATCTTTAAAAACGGTGGTCGTGTTGATATGGGAATAGATGCTGTTGAATGGGCTATGAAAGCGAATGAACTTGGTGCAGGAGAAATTTTACTTACTAGCATGGATTGTGATGGCACTAAGAATGGATATGATATCGAACTAACAAGAACAATATCTGAGAATGTATCAATTCCTGTAATTGCTTCAGGTGGAGCCGGAACAACGGAGCATTTTTATGACGCATTAACGGAAGGGAAAGCAGATGCAGCACTTGCAGCATCATTATTCCATTATAAAGAATTAGAGATTAATGAAGTAAAACAATATCTTAGAAGTAGAGAAGTAAGTGTAAGGTTATAACCTTTTTTTATTCTTGAAGATTAGACATTTGTAAACTCTTTGGTTACTTGTTTGACATAGCCTTTTTATAATGCTAATATAATATTGTCGAATTTTATGTTTATCCAACACTTACCTTAATTGTAGGGAGGGATAAATTAATAGAATGTAAGGTCTGTTAATACTATAGATTGCATGAGGAGAATTCAAATGTCAATGATTACGAATGATTGGCTAGATTCCTTAGATGGGGAATTTAAAAAGCCATATTATAAAGAACTTTATCAATTTGTAAAAGAGGAGTATCAAAACAAGATTATTTACCCACCTGTGGATGATATCTTTAATGCCTTTCATTTTACACCATTAAGTGAAGTGAAAGTGCTTTTACTTGGACAGGATCCATACCATAATGTAAATCAGGCTCATGGATTATCGTTTTCTGTATTACCATCACAGAAGGATATTCCACCTTCATTACAGAACATATATAAGGAATTGCATGACGACTGCGGTTGTTATATTCCTAATAATGGTTACCTTAAGAAGTGGGCGGATCAAGGAGTATTGTTATTGAATACAGTGCTTACAGTACAAGCGCATCAAGCAAATTCCCATCAAGGAAGAGGTTGGGAGAAGTTTACCGATGCTGTAATTCAAGCCGTAAATGCGCAGGATAGACCTATTGTATATTTTCTTTGGGGTAGACCTGCCCAGTCAAAGAAAAAGATGTTAACAAATCCTAAGCATCTAATTCTAGAGTCACCTCATCCAAGTCCATTATCTTCATATCGAGGATTTTTTGGTAGTAAACCATTCTCTAAGGCAAACGAATTCTTTAAACAACATGGGATTGAACCAATTGATTGGCAAATAGAAAACATAAATGAATAAATAAAAAAAGGTAAAATGTGAAAAAACTGTGAAACGTATAAACGTTCACAGTTTTTTCGCATTTTTTATTTATTATGTAGTTGGCGTAATAGAGTGCGTCAGCAAGGTGGGATTTATTTCTATAAAAAAGGAGGAGTTACTTTTGATTGAAGTAAAGAATTTGGTAAAGAGATATGGAAATCACCTCGCAGTAGATGATTTAAGTTTCACAGTTGAAAGAGGGCAGATACTTGGGTTCCTTGGACCGAATGGTGCGGGCAAATCGACCACAATGAATATGATTACCGGTTACATAGCAGCAACCTCAGGTTCTGTTACAATTGATGGTAATGATGTGTTTGAGGATCCAATTGAAGCAAAGAAGATGATAGGATATCTTCCAGAGATACCACCGCTATATCTTGATATGTCAGTTGTGGAGTATCTAGAATTTATTGCGGAAATTAAGGCAGTAAAGAAGAAAGAACGTACTAAGATGATTCAAGATATTATGAAGATGACGAAGGTTGATGATGTTAGTGAACGATTAATAAAACATTTATCAAAGGGATACAAGCAAAGAGTAGGGCTTGCTGGGGCAATTGTAGGATATCCAGAAGTACTTATATTAGATGAACCAACTGTAGGTCTAGATCCAAAACAAATTATTGAGATACGTGATTTGATAAAAAGTCTAAGTAAAGATCATACAATTATATTAAGTTCCCATATTCTTTCTGAAGTTAGTGCAGTATGTGATAAAGTAATGATAATTAACAAAGGTAAATTAATTGTTAGTGATTCTCCAGAAAATTTATCAAAGCATATGGAAGGTGCAAACAAAGTACATCTGATTGTAAAGGGAACAAAGGATAAAGTGATTAAAGCATTAAATAAAATAGATGGAATCGTAAAGGTTGATTACCATGATACATCAGAAGAAGATTTGATAGAACTAAAGATCCAATCGAAAGAGGCCCTTGATATAAGAGAAGAACTATTCTATGCCATGGTAGAGGCCGGATGTCCAATCTATGGTTTAGAACGAAAAGTAATGTCACTAGAAGATATCTTCTTGGAGTTAACAGAGAATAGTACCATAACAGAGAGAAAGAAAAAAAGTTTCTTTGGGCAGATGAAGAAACAAAAACAAGAAGAAAATGAAGAAGAAAAACAAGATGTAATACAGGAAATTAAACAAGAACCTCAAATGCAAGAGACACAGAATCAAGAGATGCAAGTTAAAGAGGAGCACGAAAAAGAAAGTCTTGAGTTTGTAGACAGAGAATTCGAATCGGATAAGGAGGAAGAAGAATGTTAGCGATATTTAAGAAAGAATTACGTTCCTATTTTACTTCTATGATTGGATATTTGTTCATTGGTTTTTTCTTAGCGATCGTAGGTGTATATTTTATGGCGTATAACCTACAAGGAGGATATGCTAATTTTGAATATGTATTGAATAGTATGGTATTCGTATTCGTAATCCTTGTTCCAATTCTTACTATGCGTCTGTTAGCAGAAGAAAAAAAGCAAAAAACAGATCAATTGTTGTTTACATCCCCTTTAAGCGTGAACAAGATAGTTGTTGGAAAATATTTTGCTGTTTTTGCGGTATTTGTTAGTGCAATGGTAATTACGATGTTTTATCCGCTTATATTAAGTAAATATGGTGTCGTATCGTTTAAACTTGCATATACGGGGATATTAGGGTTCATTCTAGTTGGAGCTGCTTATCTAGCGATTGGATTATTCTTATCCGCTTTGTTTGAGAGCCAAGCTATTGCCGCAGTTGTAACCTTCGTCGTATTATTAATTACATTCATAATGCAAGGGATTGTAGGTTTATTGCCTACTAGTAATAAAGCAGCGTGGTTAATCTTTTCCGTTATCGCATTACTTATCGCTGTGGTCATTTACTTTATGATCAATAATGTCACAGTTGCAATTAGTCTTGGCGTGGTATTAGAAGCAGCTTGTGCCATCATTTATTTTACTAAGCCTTCTCTATATGATGGATTGGTAGTGAAAGTTTTTGATTGGTTTTCTGTAGTTGATCGCTTTGATAATTTTATGAATGGAATACTCGACTTAACTGGAATTGTTTACTATATAAGTATCACCGTAATCTTTATATTCTTAACAATTCAATCTCTTAATAAGAGAAGATGGAGATAGGAAGGAGTGAAGAATGCGATGAGAGAGAATAAAACATTAATAGAAAGATTCAAACAATCTTTTACCAATAGAAAGTTCAAACAAGGTGCATATAGTTCCTTAATAACTACAATTGTAGTACTAGTAATTCTTATAGTTAATATGATTGTTAGTGAATTAGACTTGAAATTAGATGTTAGTAACGAGAAATTATATACATTAACAGATGCAACTAAGGAATTTGTCAAAGATATAGATCATGATATTAAAATCTATTATATTGTAGAGTCTGGGAATGAAGTTTCCATGGTTCAAAGAATTGTTAACAAATACAATAACTTATCAGATCATGTTGAGGTTGTTACTAAAGATCCGGTACTATATCCTAAATTCGCAAGTCAGTACGTGGAGGCGAATACCGATGTAGCTGATAATAGTATAATTGTAGTAGATGAGGCAAATGGAAGAAGTAAGTATATCCCTTATTCAGATATGTTAATCCAGTCAATAGATTATAGTACTTATTCATCAACAACTACTGGAATTGATGTGGAGGGACAAATAACTTCAGCAATTCAATATGTGGTTTCAGAAGAATTACCTACTATGTATGAAGTGCAAGGTCATGGAGAGGCAGAAGTTAGTACGACACTTGCATCATATCTTGCTAAGCAAAATGTAAACAAACAGACATTGGATACATTGTCTGCTGATAAAATACCAGAAGATTGTTCCTTCTTATTGCTAAATGGACCTGTGTATGACTATACAGATGACGAAACTACATTAATTATGGATTATCTTAAGAATGGTGGTAGTGCAATTATACTTGCCAATTATGCGGTATCTACGGATAAGATGCCTAACTTCAATAGTATCTTGAATTATTACGGAGTATCGTTAGTTGATAGTTATGTCATTGAAGGCGATAGTAATCATCATATGTCAAAGATGCCTACGTATCTTGTACCAGACATTACAAGCCATGATATAACAAGTGACATAACATCAAGTAACAAGCCAGTTGTTGTTCCAGCAACAAAGGGAATTCAAGTAATGAAAGATGTTAGAAGTACCTTGACTATAGAGGAACTATTAAAAACATCGGATAAGGCATATGCGAAGACAGATATGGAATCACAAGTGTATGATAAGGAAGACACGGATGTTGCAGGTCCATTCTCACTAGGTGTAGCAATTACAGAGAAAATTGATGATGTTGAGACTAAAATTGTTGTTTATGGTTCTAATTATCTCTTAGACGATTCTATGATCACCTATGAACAGCTAGGAAATACGGATTTATTCTTGAGTACAATTAATTGGATGGCAGATGTTTCTGTTGAAACCTTAGCTATACCTACTAAGACTTTCGATAATAACTATGTTACATTAACCAGTGCACAAGCAAATAAGTGGTCAGTCTTTACTATACTAATTATTCCAGGAGCCTTCATCTTAACAGGCGCATTCGTGTGTTTAAGAAGGAGGAAGAGATAATGGCAAGAAAGAAGAGAAAAGCGAGTACTTTAGTACTCCTTCTTGGAGTGCTACTCCTCATGATTCTTCTATATTGCCTCGTAATTAATAAGAAAGAGGCCGAAGAAGTTAAGGAGGAGGTTATTAACTTAACAACTCTTGAATCAGATAAAGTAACTGAAATTTCATATACAATTAATGGAACAACACTATCATACAGTAAATCTGATGATACATGGTTTGATGAATCCGATAATAAAGCACCAGTTAATCAAGATTATATCACTAATATGTTAAGTAAGATATCTAACTTGTCTGCAGATAAAATTGTAGTAGAAGAAGCAGAAGATTTAGGGGAATATGGTCTAGACAAACCAACAATGATGATTAATGTAACTAGTGATGACAAAACCACGGTTGAACTTAGTATTGGAGATTCCTTAGGAGTCGGATCTGGATACTATGCTAAACTTGCAGACAAGAATACGGTTTATGCGGTAGCAGAAGATATATATTCGGCATTCAATCATACACAAACGGAAATGTTATCAATAGAAGAATTCCCCGAAATTACGACAACTAACATTACGAAAATTAGTGTTACGAAAGATAATAATCCTATATTCAAAGCGGATTATGATCAAAGTGCGGCAGATGCAGGAGAATATTATGCTTGGAAAATATCAAAACCATATAAAACAATACAAAAGGGCGATCCGACCAAATTCGATTCTTACTTTGAAAGTTATAGTTCTGTATTATTAAGTGAATGCGTCGATTATAAGGGGTCAGATTTAAGTAAGTATGGTTTGGATAATCCAAGTGCTACAATTGATTTATCATATTATACCGAAACAACAGAGGATAGTGCAAATACAACAGAGGGCAGTGGCAGTACTGATACGACAAGCGACGCATCAACAACAAGCACCTCAGACGGAGAAGCATCTACGAATGAGGAGAAACAAGAGGCAACTCCAGTGCGTACGGACAATAAAGTAAAAATCCTTGTTGGTGATAAGAACGATGATGGTGAATATTATGTACAGGTAAAAGCAGATGGAAGAGAATATGGGGAGGCAGTATATACAATAGCCACTTCAGCTATTGATGCTATGCTTGATATTACCCCATATGATTATGTCTGTAATCTAGTTCAATTAGTTGACATTACAAGTCTTGATCATCTAGCTATTCAAGCTAATGACCAAACATACACCTTAACTGTTACACCGAATACTGATAAGAAGACAGAAACAAAAGATGAAGCAGATGATTTGAAAGATTCTGATTCTAGTGATGAAGATAGTGAGGAAGTATCTGATAGCTTATATTATTATAACGGTAATAAAGTGGAAGAGAAAGCATTCAAGGATCTTTATCAAGATTTAATTGGAATTACAACTGCAGGAGAGATCAAAAAAGAGGTGAGTGACTCAACACCTGTATACGAATTTGATTTTACTAGAAATTCGGATTCATTGGAAGAACTTCACGTAAGCTATTTTCCATATGATGGTGTTAACTTCTATCGCGTATCGATTAATGGCGAGGAGAACTTCTTAGTTGAAAAAGCAGCAGTAGATAAAGTTATAAAAGAGTTAACAGAATTTAAGACTAAGTAACAAGGTTCGTTATAGTATATTAAATTAACAATTAGATCTATATAAAAAACTGGATCCACGTATTAACAATACAAATGTTTTAATACATGGGTCCAGTCTTTTCATTATTTAGATAGTAATCAACACGTTAAAAATTATACTCTTAAACGTATATCAAGATGCGTATTTGCTTTAATTAATGAACATCTTTCGTAAGGTTTTTATTCGCTGTTGATAACATTAATTTGATTCGATTAAGCTGGTTAACTTCACTTGCGCCTGGGTCATAATCAACGGCTACAATGTTTGAATCTGGGAAATGTTGACGTAACACTTTAATAACACCTTTACCAACTACATGGTTTGGTAGGCATGCAAAAGGTTGGGCACAAACTATGTTGTTAACACCAGAATGAATTAATTCAACCATCTCACCTGTTAAGAACCAACCTTCACCCGTCTGATTACCGATGGATACGAAATCCTCAGCATAACCAGCAAGATCACTGATTTCTTTTGGTGGTTCAAAGCGTTTACTTGCCGCTAATTGTTTTTTCATCTCTTTTCGATATTGTTCTATAAACCAGATACCAGCATTATTCATATAAGCTTCTTTCTTGGGTTGTCCTAAGTATTTGGATTTGTAGTTAGCATTATAGGAACAGTATAAGAAGAAGTCGATAAGATCAGGCATAACAGCTTCAGCACCTTCAGCTTCTAATAATTCTACTAAGTGATTATTGGCAGCAGGTAGGAATTTAACAAGGATTTCACCTACAATACCAACTTTTGGTTTTATTATATCTAATAATGGTAGTTCATCAAAATCATTAATGATGTTACGTATGTTATTCTTGAATTCAGAACGTTTCCCATTCTGTACAGATTGAATACAACGGTCACGCCATTTTTCGTACAAGGCATTAGCCGATCCTTTTTCTGCTTCGTATGGTCTAGTGCGATAGAGAACACGCATTAAAACATCTCCATATACAAGAGCTTGTAACGCACGGTTAACAGCGGATGGAGTGAATTTGAATCCTGGATTCTTCTCTAGTCCAACCGTATTGATAGATACAACAGGAACATGCTCCATACCGGCTTTGCGTAAGGCTCTACGAATAAAACTGATATAATTCGTAGCACGGCAACCTCCGCCAGTTTGAGTAATTACTATAGCTGTTTTGTTAATATCATATTGACCAGATAACAGTGCTTCCATAATTTGTCCAACAACCATTAATGAAGGATAACAAGCATCATTATTAACATATTTTAGACCAACATCTACAGCATGCTTATTATCGTTATTCAAGACAACGACATTATAGCCTACAGAATGAAGAGCAGCTTCTACGAAGTCAAAATGTATTGGTGACATCTGAGGGCAAAGTAAGGTATATTCTTCTCGCATCTTCTCTGTAAAGATTACACGTTCATATGAAGTAGTTGTTTTAGCTAAATCTAGATGTTTCTTTTCGCGGTCACGAACAGCTGATAACAGCGAGCGGATACGTATTCTAGCTGCTCCTAAGTTATTAACTTCGTCAATCTTAAGAACTGTATAAATCTTGCCCGCTTCAGTCAGGATATCACTAACTTGATCTGTTGTAACTGCATCAAGACCACAACCAAAAGAGTTAAGCTGAATTAATTCTAGATTCGGCATGGTCTTAACATAAGCGGCAGCGGCATAGAGTCTAGAATGATACATCCATTGGTCCATAACGATAAGAGGACGTTCTATTTTGCCTAGATGGCTTATACTATCTTCAGTAAGTACAGCAACACCATACGAGGTAATTAATTCAGGAATACCATGATTGATTTCAGGATCAATATGGTAAGGACGTCCAGCCAAAACAATACCTTTTCTTCCTGTCTCATTAAGGTAGGCAATTGTTTCTTCACCTTTTTTCTCAATATCTTTTTTTGCTTGGCATAATTCAGTCCATGCATCGTGAGCAGCAGCTTTAATTTCACTAGCAGGTATGTTATGACTTTCTTTAAATACTTCAATTAGTCGTTTTGTTAGAATCTCTTCTGATGTAAATGCTAAGAAAGGATTTTGATAGAAGATGGAATCTCCCTCAAGTTCATCTACATTATTCTTAATGTTTTCACCATATGAAGTAACGATAGGGCAGTTATAGTGATTATTTGCACCTGGTACTTCATTTCGTTCATAGAAAACACAAGGATAGAAGATATAATCAATGCCTTGTTTAATTAACCACATAACATGGCCATGTGCAAGCTTAGCAGGATAACATTCTGATTCACTTGGTATAGATTCGATGCCTAATTCATACATCTTATGTGTTGAATCTGGTGATAAGATAACCCGGAACCCAAGTTCTGAAAAGAAAGTAAACCAATATGGATAGTTCTCGTATTGATTTAACACTCTAGGAATCCCAACAGTTCCACGGTATGCCTTATCTTGTTCAAGAGGAGTGTAATTAAACATTCGTTCTAGCTTATATTCGAATAGATTAGGAATATTGTCTTTATTCTTTGCCTTACCTAGACCTCGTTCACAACGATTACCTGATATAAATTGTCTTCCACCAGTAAAGCGATTAATTGTTAGTAGACAACTATTCGTACAACCTTTACAGCGAGCCATAGAAGTATCAAATTTCAAAGAATTGATTTTATCTATAGTAAGCATTGTTGTTTCAACACCTTCAGTATACCGCTCTCTAGCAATTAGCGCAGCACCAAAAGCACCCATAATACCTGAAATGTCAGGACGTACTACTTCGCGACCAAGAATCTTCTCAAAACTTCTTAAAACAGCATCATTATAGAATGTACCACCTTGAACAACTACATTCTTGCCAAGGTCCTTTGGATCGGATAGTTTAATAACCTTATACAATGCATTCTTAATTACAGAATAAGCTAGACCAGCTGAGATATCATCAACCCCAGCACCTTCTTTTTGCGCTTGCTTAACTTTGGAATTCATGAATACGGTACATCTTGAACCAAGATCAATTGGGTGCTTAGCAAATAAAGCAACTTTAGCAAAGTCAGCTACCTCATAGTTAAGTGATTTGGCGAACGTCTCAATGAAAGAGCCACAACCCGAAGAACAAGCTTCATTTAATTGTACACTATCTACGGTTTGATTTTTAATTTTGATGCATTTCATATCTTGTCCACCGATATCGATGATACAATCAACACTAGGTTCAAAGAATGCTGCTGCATAATAATGTGATACGGTCTCAACTTCACCGTCATCTAATAATAAAGCTGCTTTAATAAGTGCTTCACCATATCCCGTAGAACAAGAACGTACAATCTTAGCACTGTCAGGTAAAATCGTATAGATCTCTTTGATTGCCTTAATTGTTGTCTTCAAAGGGCTGCCATTATTATTACTATAGAAGGAATATAATAGTGAGCCATCTTCACCTACTAATGCCACTTTGGTTGTAGTAGAACCAGCATCAATACCTAAGAAACAGTCTCCCTCATATGTTTTAAGGTCAGCCTTTAACACGGTATGTTCAGCATGACGTGTAGTGTAATCGTTATATTCTTCTTCATTGTTGAATAATGGCTCCATACGGGAAACTTCAAATTCCATTTGAATCTTTGAAGAAAGTTTTGATAGCATCTTTTCAATTGTCGTCAGACCATCGAGTTTGCTGCTTAGTGCAGAACCAATAGCGGCAAATAGATGAGAATTATCCGGTGCAATTGTGTTTTCTGGTGTAAGATTTAAAGTTCGAATGAAAGCGTTTTTCAATTCGGTTAAGAAGTGTAGTGGACCACCTAGGAATGCAATGTTTCCACGGATTGGTTTACCACAAGCAAGACCACTGATTGTCTGATTAACAACTGCTTGGAAAATAGAAGCGGATAAATCTTGTTTCGTAGCACCTTCATTAATCAAAGGTTGAATATCAGATTTAGCAAAGACACCACATCTAGCAGCGATAGGATAGATTGCTTTATAATCTTTCGCATATTCATTCAATCCAATCGCATCGGTTTTTAATAAAGTTGCCATTTGATCTATGAAAGAACCAGTACCACCAGCACAGATTCCGTTCATTCTTTGATCGATACCGTTTGTGAAATATATAATTTTAGCGTCTTCTCCGCCAAGCTCAATTGCGACATCAGTTTGAGGAGCGTAGTTTTGTAATGCAGTGGATACCGCAACAACCTCCTGAACAAATGGAACATCAAGATGTTTTGATAACGTAAGACCACCTGACCCTGTGATTACAGGAGCTATAGAACAGTTGCCTAATTCGTTATATGCTTTCGTTAGAAGCGTATGTAATGTTTCTTGAATATTCGCATAATGCCGTTCATAGTCAGAAAATAAAATGGTATGATGATCATCAAGAACTGCGATTTTAACAGTTGTTGAACCGATATCAATACCGAGAGTATAAATTGTATTGTTCATTTGTAACCAGCTTACGCTGTCCCTCCTTAATTATTAAAGAATGCCTTGGCGTTCGTGATACGAACCGCGCGTCAGCCTTACAATATTAGAACTTCCTTCCTATAAGAAAGTTGTATACACATAAAATTAATTAAAAGAATATCTTTTTCTTCAACTTAGTTGACTAAATATTCCGATAATCATGACTATTATACGACAAAGAAACGAATTCTTCAACTTCTTTTGTAAACAACATTTTAATATGAAGAAAACCATTGCCAAGCTCACATAACATTATTCAAATTATACACATTCTTTCAAGCTTTTGAATATATTAGTACTGTATAAGCTTAATGAATATTTATATGTAAGAAAGGATAGACAAGAATGAGGAATTTTGATTTTTGTAGAGGGATTGTTCACGTAATTAAGAAAGGAGATTCTTTGTATGCTATTAGCAGAATGTATAATATACCATTAGCGTTAATTATGCGTTCAAATCCTTATGTAGATGTATATAATTTACAAGTTGGTGATGAAATTTGTGTTCCTGTATCTAGCATGGGTGGCATTGGTAACATCTGTACAGGAAATGCACCTTGTGTTCCAGAAATGCCAGAAATGCCAGAAATGTCAGGAATGCCTGGAGTGAATGGAATGCCTGGTAGAACAGGAACGACTGGAACGACTGGAATGAATGGAACGACTGGAATGACAGGAATGACTGGAATGAATGGTAGAACAGGAATGACTGGGATGACTGGAGCGACTGGAATGACTGGCAGAACAGGAATGCCAGGAACGACTGGGATGAATGGAATGACTGGCAGAACAGGAATGCCTGGAACGACTGGAATGACTGGAACGACTGGTAGAACAGGAATGACTGGGATGACTGGAGCGACTGGAATGAATGGAACGACTGGAATGACAGGAATGACTGGAATGACAGGAACGAATGGGATGACTGGCAGAACAGGAATGCCTGGAACGACTGGAATGACAGGAATGAATGGTAGAACAGGAATGACGGGAATGACTGGAACACCTGGTATGTCGGAACAACCTAGTAACCCTATGGCACCAAATAATAATCTAATTACTTATATAATTAAAGAAGCCGAAACATTAAAAGATATACTTGATAAGTTTGATATTGATTTAGAAGATTTTATAGAGAACAATAATATGTCAACAATATTATTGAAACCAGGTATGACTATTAATATACCAGATAAAAGATCAAGAGAAGAGGAAGAAATCAGCAAATAATAAATAATATAAGCTATCGAGTTCACTAGGTAACAGGAATCGATAGCTTTTATTTTCGCAAATGAGATGTCATATTCTAATGAAAATGTTAGAAAAATAAGCAAAATGACAAAACACTTCATATTACTATGTAAATCAAGTAGAATCCTTCAAATAACAACATGGAACAATATGGTAAATAATTTATTTTTAAAGTGTTTGACAAACGGTAATGTTACACATATAATAAATGTGGTTAGAAACACAGTGTAAACTGTTATTAAAAGAAAGGATGTGGATTATATGGAAAGTGGACCGAGTAGTCGCCGGCAAAATATTTATCATACGGCATTATTATTTGGACAAAGTAACATGAAAATTAAATATAATCGCACTTCCGTTAGGATACATAGATAACAGTTACTAAAAACAAAATACCATTTTTCTTGTATGCTTTTTGTCTAGTATCCTAATGGAAGTAGATAGGAGCGGACTATGATTGAAGTATACAAAACATATGACGATGGACTGCGTCAAATCAACGATTTTGAGGAAGGTTGTTGGATTGCATTAACAAATCCTACTGCGACGGAATTGCTACAGGTGTCGGATCGATATCAGGTTGATATTAACGATTTAAGAGCTCCTCTAGATGAAGAAGAGCGTTCAAGAATCGAGGTTGAGGATGCATATACGCTAATTCTTGTTGATATCCCTACGTTAGAAGAGAGGAACAAGAATAATCGATATGTAACGATCCCGTTGGCAATTCTATTAACAAAAGGGGCTATTATTACAATCTGTCTTGAAGAAACTCCGATTCTGAAGAGCTTTATGGATGGAAGAGTAAGAGATTTCTTCACCTTCAAAAGAACAAGATTCATCTTGCAAATTCTATATAAGAATGCAAGTGCGTATCTTCAGTATCTTCGTGTGATTGACCGCAAGAGTGAAGAAGTTGAGAAGAAGTTACATGCCTCAACGAAGAATCGCGAACTAATCGAACTTCTTGAATTAGAGAAGAGCTTGGTTTATTTCACGACTTCCTTACGTGCGAATGAAGTAGTACTCGAAAAATTACTAAAAACTGAGAATATAAAGCAGTATCCAGAAGATACTGATTTGCTTGAAGATGTTATTATAGAGAATAAACAAGCAATTGAAATGGCTAATATATACAGCGGAATTTTAAGTGGAACAATGGATGCATTTGCATCGGTTATTTCTAATAATCTTAACATTGTTATGAAATTCTTAGCTACAGTTACAATTGTATTATCCATTCCCACAATGATTGCTAGTTTTTTTGGAATGAACTTTGTTCATATTCCAGGAATGGAAGCAAAGTATGGATTCTACATTGTAACAGCAGGAGCATTTGCATTGACAGCATTGGTAGCATACATTTTAGCAAAAAAAGATTTATTCTAAGTGATATTAATTATTTGGGGTTGTCGTATGCTGTTATATGACAATCCTATTCTAATGTATGATAGCAATATATCAAATTAAGTATAGCCTCAAGTGTCTCACTCCAAGAAAGCAAAGTCGTTTTTGGAAGTAATGAGTACAATTATTATAATAGGGTAAAGGATTTATCAAAATTCTGTGAATTTTCTAATTTTTATTGACTTAAAACAGAATGTTAGTTATTCTTATCCTAGATTACGTAGAGTAGTCAATTCTAATAAAGAGGTGTGTTAGATGAAGTTTATCAATAAGTTAGAGAAAAAATTCGGTCGTTATGCGATTCATGATTTGATGAAATATATAATAACACTTTATGTTTTAGGTGCGTTAGTATATCTAATCAATCCATATTTTTATGATGCATATCTAAGTTTGGATATCGGTAAAGTGTTCCAAGGTCAAATTTGGAGGCTCGTTACATTCATCATTTACCCAGCAACTATAAGTGGTGGTTTTGGTATCTTTTTCTTTGCAATAGAGATGTATCTATATTTTATGATTGGGCGTTCCTTAGAGAATGCTTGGGGAGCATTTCGATTTAATCTATATTATTTATCAGGTATTTTGTTTAATATTGTAGCAGCAGTAATACTTTATTTTGTTATTGGCGGAAGCTATCCAATGGGACTTACATTTATTAATCGTTCCATGTTCTTTGCCTTTGCTGCGATTTTTCCGAACGTACAGTTTCTATTATTCTTTGTGCTACCAGTTAAGGTAAAACATTTAGCATATATTTATGCAGCAATAATAGGCTATGATATATTTAAGTATGTTCGATATGCTTTTTTAGCCACAAATCCAATTTATAGAAATTTTTATTTAGCAACGGCAATCTCAATAATAGTAGCATTGCTAAACTTTGTAATTTTCTTCCTCGCAACTAGAAATTACAGGAGAATATCACCAGCAGCACAGAAACGTAGAAGAACCTATCATAAACAGGTGAATCGTTCTAAAACTATTACTAGACATAAATGTGCAGTTTGTGGTAGAACAGAAAAAGATGATGAAAATCTAGAATTTCGATTTTGTTCCAAATGCGATGGTAATTACGAATATTGCATGGAACACCTTTTTACGCATACTCATGTTAAAAAATAATATTGTCGAGAATGGGTAGTTAGAAAATAAAATTGTGAGAACCTAGGTACATAATGATATGTATTGTGTGCGTAGTAACTATATATGTAATTAGAATAGGATGGTAAAAATGATGAACAAAAAGACGAAAATAGTATGTACGATGGGACCAAACATGGACAATATCGAGAATATCCGTGCTTTAGCAAAGAACGGTATGGATATTGCCAGATTAAACTTTTCACATGGTGATCATGAAGAACACTTAAACAGAATCAACATGATTAAACAAGTTAGAGAAGAGCTTGGTTTACCAATCGCTATATTATTAGACACCAAGGGCCCTGAAATCAGAACTGGTATGTTAGTTAATGATGAGAAAGTACAATTACAAGAAGGACAAGATTTCGTATTAACTACTGAAGAAATTGTTGGTGATGCGAACAAAGTTTCTATTACTTATACTCAACTACCAGAAGACGTTAAAGAAGGTGATACCATTCTTATCGATGACGGTTTAATTGGACTTGCTGTACAAAAAGTTGCAGATAAAGAAATCTTCTGTAAAGTAACTAATGGTGGCTTATTAGGAAGCCGTAAAGGTGTTAACGTTCCTGGAGTAAGCGTTAAATTACCAGGAATTACAGAAAAAGATAGAGAAGATATCATCTTCGGTATAAATCAAGGATTAGACTTTGTAGCAGCTTCATTCGTACGTAATGCAGATGCAGTAAGAGAAATTCGTAAAGTTTTAAATGATGCAAACTCTGATATGGAAATCATCTCTAAGATTGAAAATGAAGAAGGTATTCAAAACATCGATGAAATTATTGAAGAATCAGATGGTATCATGGTAGCACGTGGCGACATGGGTGTAGAAATTCCTGCAGCTGAAGTTCCATTTATCCAAAAGATGATTATCCAAAAATGTAATGATGCATATAAGCCAGTTATTACAGCAACTCAAATGTTAGATTCTATGATTCGTAACCCAAGACCAACAAGAGCAGAAGTAACTGACGTTGCTAATGCAATCTATGATGGTACAGACGCAATCATGTTATCTGGTGAAACTGCAATGGGTAAATACCCTGTTGAAGCGTTACAAACAATGGTAAGCATTGCTGTAGAAACTGAATCGCACCTTGACTATGATGGAATTCTTGATATGAACAGTCTTCACAGAAGTAAGAGCGTATCAAGTGGTATATGCTATTCAGCAGTAGCAACAGCTAGCAGCTTAAATGCAAAAGTTATCGCTGCTTCAAGTTTTTCAGGCTATACTGCACGTTTAGTTTCAAAATTAAAACCTCAATCAATTATATTAGGTTTATCACCACTTGAAAGAACATTAAGAAAGATGCAATTATTCTGGGGAGTAGTTCCAGTTAAAGTTAATGAAGTTAATTCAACTGATTCTCTTTTAGATAATGCTGTAGCTGATGTAAAAGCAAGAGGCTTCGTTGAAAAGGACGATATTATGATTTTAACAGCAGGTGTACCAACAAGTAAAACTGGTGTTACTAACATGATCAAAGCAGTTATTATCGAAGATTAATTATTATCGAATTGGTTAATACTAAGATAGTATAGTTGATATAAATAAATAAGTAAAAAGTAGACAGGCTGTCGTGTTAAGAATTATGGTAAAATTACCAATCTTAGTGCGATGGCCTGTTCCAAATCAGCCTAGAATACGTGAAAATTACTAAAAATTTATAAAATAACAAAAAAATTATATGAAATGGTAGCGTATATATCGTTTTATTGTTATAATAGTAATTAGCGATTTTATTATTCGTGACAACAGAAAGCTGTGGAGCGTGCTTTTGTTGTATATCTTTAGCTGGCAGTATAAAATTACAAGGTGAGGTTTTAAATATGAGTTTAAGTGTAAATCAATTACTAAAAAACATAAGAGATAATAAAGAAATAGAAGTATATCTACCACAATATATGAATTATTCCTTATCTGCTTATTATAGATATTCTTTCGTTGATTTAACTATGAAATATGTCATGTTATATGAGGTGATTTCTGAGAAGCATAATAAACAAATTGATCAAGTAGAAGATATCTTAAAACAAGTTAACCAATTAGTAAAAGAAACTATGTTAGATGGGTTTGATGAAAGTACTCGTGTAACAAAAGTGGAAGAAATCGATGCTGTTCGTCAAGAGATTATGTCTAGAATGAAATCTATCACGGCATATGCTGATATTATGCAATTATATGAATATGTTTTAAATCGTATTGAAGACAAATATGCTGATGAGATTGAAGAATTCGATGTAGATGTTTTCACTGGAGAAATTATAAATTATATCTTCTCAAATAATGATAATGTTATTATAAATACAAAAGTTCAAGAAATCATAGGACAATTACCAGTTAGAATGACTAAGACAAAATACTATGATTTATTAAAAGATAGTATTTCAATCTATAAAGGTAGTGAAAGAAGTTCTGTAGATGGATATTTATATATGATTAAATCGGCAACTACATTAGAGAGACCGAAAGAAATGAAAAAACAATTTCCTGAACTTTATAAAGCGGTTACTCAAATTGAATCTGCAGATTTTAAGAATTTATCGAAACCAGAATTCTATCGTTTAAACGGAATGGTACAAGACCGTGCGATTGATTTGTTAGAAATTTCGGATTTATATATGCAATTACAAGAAATTGTAAACTGCTTATATGCATATAACTTAACAGTAGGTTATCAGAATGCTGAGATGAAGGAAGAAACGTTATGTAAAGAATTAGTTGCTCATGTTAACGCTTGTTTCTTAGAAGGTGCTGAAAAAGAACTTGAAAAGAAAGAGATGGACAAGCTTTCTAAATTAGAAGGTGCAATGGAATCTTCAATGCAAGAAATTGCTTTATTAGAGGGTGGCTATGAAGATGTTATGACTATGTCAGGCAAGAAATTAAAGAGTCTCATGTTAGATACACAAGGTGCTTGTGTAACTACTTGTATGAAATTACTTGGAAATAGTATGTTTGTTGATTTGAACGCGAAAGTATCAACTAAATTAGCTGATGATGCGTACATTGAAAAAGTAACTACTGCATTATTCAAAAATCTTGCTAAGATGTTTGATAAAGTTCCACAATGTGTAGTTCGTGCTGTGATGGCAAGTACTTTAAACAAAATGCCAGTATTTTTTAATAATTCAGATGAAATCTCTGAATATGTAGCAAACTCTTTAAATCAATGTAAAGATGAAGCAGAAAAGAATGCTTGCTATAGCATCATTAAAGATATTATGTCAGAAGAATAAAAATAATTTGTTAAAAAGGGTACTGTCGACTGAGTAAGAAATTACTCAGTTCGGCAGTATCATTACTATTAAGAAACCTAAGTAGAAACTTACATGTTAGCTAGTGGTAATGGTTACCGTAAGGTTATGAATAACTAGAAAAATTTAGGTATATACTTATAGATGCTATGGCAAATGATTTAGAGGGGGATATCGGAATGATTACATGGTATCATAAACTGTATATGGATGACCGTATTATCAAGAATGTTGATAAAATCAAGACTGCAATTGAAGAGAATAAACCGTCGATTGGTATCTACTGTATAGCCCTTGCATCTAATGAAAACAATTTATTCGATATAATGAATGTGAATGAATTAATGTTTCAACATTATAGGAGAAATAAAATCTATATCCTTGGACTCGCACGGGGAAAAGAGAGCGCGAAACGTTTAGTTGTAAGAATGATTGAAGATGTATATAATGAAACAGGAGATTTTCACGCGAGAGAATACTTTGCAGAAAATGGTAGGTGAAGAAGTAGATGCTTCATGTGATATTCATTATATTTAAAATAATCGGTATTGTACTGGGGATACTTCTTGCCTTATTCTTATTCTTAGTGGGAATAATACTTTTTGTTCCTGTTCGATATCGTGTATATGCGTCAAAGTATGATACGATACAAGTAAAGGCAAGAGTGAGTTGGCTACTTAGAATTGTCTCGTTACGTTTTAGATATTATAGCGAAGAGGAGACATACTGGTATTGCTTAAGGATTTTTGGTTTCACGTTCATTGATAGCAATCGACCAACTAATGCAAAGAAAGTAAAGAAAGTAAAAGTTAAGAAAACTAAATCGGATAAACGTAAGGATAAAAAGACGAAGGTTAAAAAAACGAAAAAGGTAATTGCATCAGATAAAGTTCTAGGTATTGATGATCAAATAGATAGTAAAGACAAAACAATTGAAGATAATGATATACTATATGATGAGATACAAGAGGATAAGAAGGATATAATAAAACCACTTCAGAATGAACATACTAATATAGTTGGGAATATTGAAGAGATAGAAGAAGAAAGAGAAGAAAAAGAAGCATTTTTCTATCGAATAACAAAACCGATTAGAACTATATTCCAACGAATTAAAGACATATTTATTAAAATCCGTGAAGGGCTACACTCAATACGAAACATTTTTTCGAATATTAAAGCTAAGATTCATCTAATCAAGGAGTTCCTTGATATTGAGGATAATAGAAAAGGTATTGGACGTGTATATACTGGTCTGAAGAAAACGTTAAGACATATCCTTCCATATAAGGTTAAGGGTGTTGTTAGAATTGGACTAGATGACCCTTGTAGTACTGGATATCTATTAGGTGCATTGTCAATGGTATATCCTATATATGCTGATAAGATACAGATCATCCCAGATTTTCAGGAAGAAGTGTTGGAAGGTCAGGTAGATGCGAAAGGAAGAATACGTGCATTTACTTTACTTATAATAGGAATTAAACTTATCTTAAATGATAACTTTAAAACGTTGCTTAAGAATGTGAAAGAATTAAAGGAGGAGTTATAATGACTGACAATAGTTTTGGATCTACGGTAGAAGCATTATTTAAGGGAATGGATAGTTTTCTTACTACAAAAACTGTAGTAGGGGAAGCAGTAAAGGTAGAAGATGGAACAATTATTTTACCATTAGTAGATGTAAGTTTTGGTGTAGCTGCTGGTGCGTTTTCACAAGATGATAAGAAGAAAAACAACGGTGGCGGAGGTATGGGTGGAAGAATTACCCCAAGTTCTGTGTTGGTTGTCCAAAATGGTTCTGCTAGACTTGTTAATGTTAAAAACCAAGATGGTGTTACTAAGATCTTAGATATGGTACCTGACTTTGTGAATAAATTTACAGCAGGTAAAATGAAACAAAATACCGAAACTGCTGCAACAGAAGCAACAGAAGAAGAATAAGCTCGAATTTTATTCAATTAAGAAATAATACTTGCAAAAGCACTAGATTTATGGTAGAATATCTATTGTTTGTAGGTCGTGTGACAGGATAATTGAAAAATCAATTGAAGTAAATTACCTTAAGGAGGTGCTCAACTTGGCTAAATGTACTATTTGCGAAAAAGGTGCTCATTTTGGAAACAGTGTGAGTCATTCACATAGAAGAAGCAACAAAATGTGGAAAACTAACGTGAAATCTGTTAAAGTTAATATTAACGGTGCGGCTAAGAAGATGTATGTTTGTACTTCTTGCTTAAAATCAGGTTTAGTAGAACGTGCTTAATTTTCATTATAAGTAATAAGAAGGCTGTCTTAAGTGCTATGAAAATAGACTAAGACAGTTCTTTTTATATAACGATAAAAAACACTCGATTAATTGCAAAAGAGATTATAGCCAAGGATGAGGCATAAGACAATAATAGCAATGGCGAGAAGCCCGTTGGTTATGAAGAGCATAAGCGTCATACCGATGGCAATCCAAAATAAAATAAAACCTAACATTCGTTTCATGATTGATCACTCACTCCAGGGAATATATCCCGATACTTATTTAATAATATATATTCTAACATATGTATATTATGTGTACGATGTGACTGTTATAGCTCAATTTATTGGTTTTGAATGGTGGAGTTATATGCGAAAAAGCATAACGTAAACGTGGTATACTAAAAGTCTATATAGTAAGTTGTGGGATCATTGCAAATAACGAAGAGGATTATGATTATTCGTTTGGAGATTACAAAAAGTGGATATAATTTGTATATAGACGTTTTTTTCATTTAACTGTTTCCTTTTTTATAAAAAAAGGGTATAATAATCGAGTAAGAAGATATATGGATCCATAAATGAACGGTAATTTATATTATTAATGTATGTGCAATCGTGCCAGCGTTGTACTGGGTAACATAATCGTTTGATCCATAGAATTAGGAATTGGAGGGTTAACTATGAAAGGACATATGAATACTCAGATGGGTGAGATCATGATTGATAACGAAGTAATCGCTAAGTATGCTGGTTCAGCTGCTGTAGAATGCTTTGGTATCGTTGGTATGGCTTCTGTGAATGTCAAAGAAGGTTTTGTTCGCTTACTTAAAAAAGACAGCCTTAGTCATGGAGTTAATGTCGTTGTAGAAGACAATAATCTAACAATAGATATGCATATTATTGTTGCATATGGTGTAAGTATTTCAGCTGTTACAGAGAATTTAATCAGTAACGTTATATATAAAGTAGAAGAATTTACTGGCATGAAAGTTGAGAAGATTAATGTATTTGTCGAAGGCGTACGTGTGCTCGACTAAATAGACTTTTATGGTTTATTGTTAATTTAAGGAGGAACAAACAAGTGGTAATGAATACATTAGATGCGATAACTCTTCAGAAATTATTTCTAGCAGGAGCAAAACGCATTGAAGCAAAAAAAGAATATATTAATGAATTAAACGTATTTCCTGTTCCGGACGGTGATACTGGTACGAATATGTCATTAACGATAATGGCAGCTGCAAGAGAAGTTAGTTCGATTGAGAATCCAACAATCGCAGTACTAGCGAAAGCAATTTCCAGTGGTTCTTTACGTGGAGCTAGAGGTAATTCAGGTGTTATTCTTTCACAGTTATTCCGTGGATTCACAAAAGAAATTCAAGAACACGAAACGGTTACTGTTGCTATCATGGCGGCAGCCTTTGAAAGAGCGGTTGAAACTGCTTATAAAGCTGTTATGAAACCAAAAGAAGGTACCATCTTAACCGTAGCACGTGGTGGAGCAGAAAAAGCAGCTGAATTAGTAGGACAGACAGAAGATTTGGTTTATTTTGCTGATGAAGTAATTAAGCATATGGATTCAGTATTAGCTAAGACTCCTGATATGCTTCCTGTATTAAAAGAGGCTGGTGTAGTAGATTCGGGCGGACAAGGTTTATTAGAAGTTTTAAAAGGTGCTTATGATGCAATGCTTGGCAAAGAAGTGGATATCACAATCGAAGCTTCTAAACCAGTAACTAAGAGTACGGATTCTACTTCTTCTGAACCAGTTGATATTAAATTCGGATATTGTACAGAATTTATTGTTATGTTAGAAAAGGAATATACTTCAAATACAGAAAAAGAATTCAAAGGATATTTGGAATCAATTGGGGATTCAATCGTAGTAGTTTCGGACGATGATATCGTTAAGGTACACGTACATACGAACGACCCTGGACTTGCAATTCAGAGAGCGTTAACGTATGGTTCCCTAACTAGTATGAAGATTGATAACATGCGTGAAGAACATCATGAGAAGTTGATCAAAGAAGCAGAAAAAATGCAAGCGCAAGCAGCTGAGAAGAAAAAAGATGAGCCAATGAAAGAAGTAGGATTTATATCTGTTTCAATTGGTGAAGGTGTGAATGAAATCTTTAAAGGATTAGGAGTTGATTATTTAATTGAAGGTGGTCAAACTATGAATCCTAGTACAGAAGATATGTTGAATGCAATTGAACAAGTGAATGCTAAGACAATCTTTATCCTACCGAATAACAAGAATATCATTCTTGCAGCGGAACAAGCAAAACAATTAACAGAGGATAAAGAAATCATTGTAATACCAACTAAGACAATTCCACAAGGAATTACAGCTGTAATTAACTTTGTATATGATAAATCACCGGAAGAAAATATGGAACGCATGATTGAAGAGATGTCAAGAGTAAAATCAGGACAAGTAACGTATGCAGTACGTGATACTACAATTGATGGAAAAGAGATTCACCAAGGTGATATCATGGGAATCGGCGATTCTTCAATTCTTACAGTAGGTAATGCAATCCATAGTACTACGGTTAATCTAGTTAAGAGCCTAGTAGATGAAGACTCAGAATTAATCAGTTTATACTATGGCGAAGAAGTAAATGAAGAAGATGCGAATAAAGTAGCAGAAACTATCATGTCATTATATCCAGATGTAGACGTAGAGGTACACAACGGCGGACAACCGATCTATTATTATGTATTGTCTGTAGAATGATCGCGAAGGCTACGAGCAGTGCGGAAATATAAATAGAGATACCCGGAAGAACAAGCTTGCTTGTGCTTCCGGGTATCTCTATTTATATTTCCATAGGGCGACAGCCCGTGTGTGGCTTGAGCTTACGCTCAAGCTGCTGGACAGAGAGAGAAAAAACATAAACAAGACAGCCCATGTGCATCTTGACCGTAAGCTCAAGCTGCTGGACAGCGAGAGAGAAAACATAGGGGGGACAGCCCATGTGCATCTTGACCGTTAGCTCAAAGCTGCTGGACAGAGAGAGATAACATAGGGGGACAGCCCGTGTGCGGTGTAAGCTCAAGACGCTAGGACAGGAACTATCTTCGAATATACGTTCTTGTATAATCGCATTATCTATGCTAAAATCATACTATATGGAACTATGCCTTTAATAGTTTTAGGATACAGCCAAACAATAGAAAGAGCACTCTGTTACTTTCTGTTGTCATGAATTACAAAGAGTGATATTTAGTACAAACCTTATAGATAGGGGGCTCGCTATGCAATTAACAGATGCAATTAGTGTAGTAAAAGGAATTGGTGAAAAGACAGAAAAAGGTCTTAACAAATTAGGAATATATACGGTTCAGGATATGCTAGAACATTATCCAAGAGCCTATGACATATATGGTAGGCTTATGAACATAAACGAGATCGAAGAGGGCGAAATGGCAGTATTCGTTGGCTATATGTATATGAATATTGAGACGAAGAAAGTTCGCCATCTGACAATTGCATCCTGTCGAGTGAAAGATGCAACAGGAAGTATCGGTTTAACTTGGTTTAATATGCCATATATTAAGAATACCTTGAAATCAGGTAGTTATTATATCTTCAGGGGAAAAGCTTCGAGAAAAAATGGTATGCTTGTAATAGAACAACCTAAGATTCTATCGAAAGAGGAATATTATAATAAGAAAGATGTGTTGCAGCCAATCTATCCATTGACCCATGGAGTGACTAATAATTTACTTAGTAAAACAGTAAAGGCGATATTAGAGGAGATTGACCTAACTGGGGATTTTCTACCTAGTACCATTCGTAAGGAGAATGACTTGGTTGACTATAGTTTTGCTGTGAAGCAGATACATTTTCCTAAGGATAAAGAGGAGATGTTACGTGCACGTAAGAGAATCGTGTTTAACGAGTTTTTCTTGTTTACATTAGCGTTAACTTATATGAAAGAAGAAAAGAGTAAGAAGATACGCAAAACCCCCTATGACCGTGGTAGCATAAGCGATGAGCTGATAGAAGGGTTACCATATGAATTGACCAATGCACAGAAGAGAGCATGGAATGAGATTATGAAAGATATGTGTGATGGCGTAATTATGAATCGCTTGGTGCAAGGTGATGTAGGTTCAGGTAAAACCGTATTAGCTGCTCTAGCTCTGGCTATGAATGCGGAGAACGGATATCAAGGGACGTTAATGGTACCAACAGAAGTATTAGCAAAGCAACATTTTGAATCGTTGAATAAATTATATGAACCATTCGATATATCTTGCATCTTATTAACTGGCTCAATGACTGCCAAAGAAAAACGTTTGGCGTATGAGAAGATTAAGAACAAAGAAGTTTCGGTTATAATCGGAACGCATGCGTTAATTCAAGAAAAGGTTGAATATGCGGATCTCGGTCTTGTTATTACCGACGAACAACACCGTTTTGGAGTAAAACAACGTGAAATACTATCTACAAAGAGTGAGAATCCTCACGTGTTGGTAATGAGTGCCACTCCAATACCAAGAACACTTGCAATTATCTTATATGGTGATTTGGATATATCGGTAGTCGATGAATTACCAGCAAATCGTCTTCCTATTAAGAATTGCGTTGTTAATACCGATTATCATAGCACTGCGTACCGTTTTATAGAAAATCAGATTCAAGAGGGAAGACAAGCTTATATTATTTGTCCAATGGTAGAAGAGAGTGAATCAATGGAAGCTGAGAATGTTATAGAGTATACGCAGAAAGTTCGCGAAGCCCTACCACCATTTATTCGTACAGAATATTTGCATGGTAAGATGAAACCAAAAGAAAAGAATGAAATCATGGAACAGTTTGCGAAAAATGAGATTCAAGTACTAGTATCAACAACGGTTATTGAAGTAGGAGTTAATGTACCGAATGCGACCGTTATGATGATAGAGAATGCAGAACGGTTTGGATTGGCTCAATTACATCAGCTAAGAGGACGTGTTGGTCGTGGTGATCATCAATCTTATTGCATACTGGTTAGTGGTTCAAGAAGCAAGGAAACTAAGAAACGATTAGAGATATTGAATACTTCCAATGATGGGTTCTATATAGCTGGTGAAGATTTAAAACTTAGAGGGCCTGGTGACTTGTTCGGTATTCGCCAAAGTGGTGACATGGAGTTCAAGTTAGGAGATATTTATAATGATGCTAAAGTACTAAAGGCTGCTAATGAAGCAGCTAAGAATATGTCCATCTCAGAGATTCAAAAGCTGTGTAGTAAGAATGAGCGTTTAAAACATCAATTAGAAGGGTATATAGGTACTACGCTATAATAATAGAATAATTAAGTAGAAACGAAACGTATTTGTGTTGCTTAACAAGTATGTTTCGTTTTATTTTTGCCCTTAGGTTAGGAAGGCAAGCTTTATTAGTTTATAGAGTTTAGTAAATATTTAAATGGATTATTAATATCTAAAAC
Organism: Clostridiales bacterium; assembly: GCA_018372435.1. Taxonomy (GTDB): domain Bacteria; phylum Bacillota; class Clostridia; order Lachnospirales; family Lachnospiraceae; genus Anaerosporobacter. The sequence goes on from JAHAJA010000002.1 coordinate 102,492, forward strand.
ACTATATTAGATTAAAATGATACTAAATAATAGGAATAAATGGAATGAAACATTGCATATGCTTATATGGTTGAAAAAGGTGTGAAGGAAAAAGGGTTAATCAAAATACTACATATTTAAGATTAACGAAAAAATACGAAATAAAACACTGCAAATGGCCTATAATCGGTTGTGTTTTTTATACATATTATGCAGATATATGACGATATTCTATAGAAAACGTGCACAATTGACACGATAACTTAAAATGTTACAAGTAAATAATTACCATAAATGTTTGTAAAAGCTAACTTTGGATGTTATAATTGGTGGAAATGAATGAGATATAAAAGGAAATAATGGCTAAAATGGGAAGGATAAATAGGTTATTATGGAATTTTACAGTAAGAAAAGAAAAAGACTTGGGGATTTATTAATTGCATCTAATTGTATTACACAAGATCAATTAGTGGTGGCTTTAGCTAAACAGAAGCTGACGCGAAAGAAACTTGGTGAAACGTTGGTGGATATGAATATGATATCCGAACAAGATATTGTTGAAGCGTTACATACACAGTTAGGACTAGATGTTGTGAATTTGAGCCGAATTCGTATTGAGGAATCTATTATACGATTGTCAAATGAGAATATTTTACGTAAATACAGTATGATGCCTTATGAATTTAAAGAAAATTATCCGAATGTATTGCGAGTAGCGATGTCAGATCCGTTAGATATTGTAGCAATTGATGATTTGGCAATTGTAACTAATTATCAAATTGAAGCAGTGGTTGCGACACCAACGGAGATTATAACAGCAATTGAGAAATATTATGGTAATGCAGAGGCGATGGCGGTTGCTGAACGGTATAGCAAAGAGAGAGAGAATCTGTATCCGAACCTAGAAGGTAAGGAAGAAGATAAAGAGGATGTCAAAAACTCTCCTATTGTTCTGTTGGTTAAGAAAATAATCGAACAAGCAGTTAGACAACGAGCAAGCGACATACATATTGAACCTTTGAAAGAAACTATCAGAGTACGTTACCGCGTCGATGGTGTTTTAACTGAGGTTATGAAGTACGATTATTCTCTACTATCTGCTTTAGTAGCTAGAATTAAAGTTATCGGCGAGATGGATATATCAGAGAAGAGAAAACCACAAGATGGTAGAATCACAAGTATTATTGATAAACACGAATATGATATTCGAGTATCTGTTCTGCCTACTGTATATGGTGAGAAAGTTGTTATGAGATTAACCGCAAAACATGGACTTACAAAGAGCAAATTGGAATTGGGGTTCTCAAGTGATGAAATGGACAAGTTTAATCGAATATTATCAAACCCATACGGGATTATATTGGTAACTGGTCCTACAGGAAGTGGTAAATCAACGACACTCTATACCGCATTAAGTGAGTTAAACAAAGAAGACGTTAACATAATAACAGTTGAAGATCCTGTAGAGGCAAATGTTGATGGTGTTAATCAGGTACAAGTTAATACGAAAGCAGACTTAACGTTTGCATCTGCTCTTAGATCTATCTTAAGACAGGACCCTGATATCATTATGATTGGAGAGATGAGAGATAGCGAAACGGCGGAAATCGCGGTTAAAGCATCTATAACAGGGCATCTTGTAGTTAGTACGTTACATACGAATGATGCAGCAAGCAGTATTATAAGACTAGTTGATATGGGGATTGAACCATATTTAATTGCGGATTCTGTGGTTGGAGTAATTGCGCAACGATTAGTAAGAAGGTTATGCTCATATTGTAAACAAGGGAGACTAGCAGACCCATTTGAAAAACAGATTCTTGGAATCGATGTAGAGGAAGAAGTTACGGTGTATGTACCGTGTGGGTGCCATATGTGTAATGACACAGGGTATATAGGAAGAATCGGTGTTTATGAAATTATGCCAATAACAACAGCTGTTAAGGAGTGTGTTAGTCATAAAGCAAGTGCGGAAGCAATCAAAAAGACAGCAGAAAAAGAGGGATTGGTTACTTTACATAAGGCAGGAGTGAAGCATGTCTTGGAAGGAATTACATCAGTAGCAGAGCTGATGAAGATTATTGCAAAGGTGTAGTAGCGTGCAATAGAGAAGACTTTGGAAAGGGGCATGTTTGTTATTATGACAATAGATGATTTGTTATTTACTGCAAAAGAGTTAGGTGCATCTGATTTGCATATTACGGTGGGTATATCACCAAAATGTCGTGTAAATGGTAGATTAGTTGACCTAGAACTACCGAAGTTGGCTCCAACAGATACCGATGCGATTATAAGACCTATGTTAAATCAACGGTTAGAAAGCAGGTTGACAGAGGAGGGGGAAGTTGATTTTTCTTACTCCATACCTAACTTAGGGAGATATCGTGTTAATGTTTTCAAACAACGTGGATCCTATGCAGCAGTACTTCGGTTGGTAGGAACAAAAATCCCTACACCTGAGTCACTTGGAATACCAGAATCGGTAATGGATTTGGCACAGAAAAAAAGAGGGTTAGTCCTTGTTACAGGACCTACTGGAAGTGGCAAGTCTACATCCCTGGCATCGCTGATTGATTTAATTAACAGTAATTATAGTCAACATATTATCACACTAGAGGATCCAATAGAGTATTTGCATTCTCATAAGAAATCAATTGTGAATCAAAGAGAAGTTGGTTTGGATACGAATAGTTATGCCAATGCCTTACGAGCTGCTTTGCGAGAAGATCCTGATGTTATCCTTGTAGGTGAGATGAGAGATCTAGATACGATTTCCATTGCAATAACAGCAGCTGAAACAGGACATTTGGTATTCTCCACACTACATACAATTGGCGCAGCTAGCACAATTGATCGTATTATTGATGTTTTTCCACCTTTTCAACAACAGCAAGTGAGAGTTCAATTGGCAACAGTACTTGAATCCGTTATATCACAACAGCTTATACCAAAAGAAAATGGAAAAGGAAGAATTGCAGCTTTTGAAGTTATGCATGCTACGAACGCTGTTAAGAACTTAATTCGAGAATCAAAGACGTATCAAATTACGTCTGTCTTACAGACAAGTAAAAAAATTGGAATGCAAACAATGGATGATCATCTCTTTGAGTTGTGTACCAAGCGAGAAATAAGTGTGGATGAAGCACTTATATTTGCACAAGATCGAGTGGCGTTAGAGAGGAGGTTGTTTTAATGGCTAGTTTTTCGTATATTGCAATTGATAGTAGAGGAAAAGAGCAAAAAGGAGCAATGGAAGCAACGAATGAGGATAAAGTAAATGTCTCCCTTCGTGCAGCTGGCTATATACCCATATCAATTATTCCACAGAATCTATTAACACGGGATATTAATATTAGTATTGGTAATCCAGTTAAGCCAAGAGATTTGAGTGCATTTTGCAGGCAGTTTGGCAGTGTCTTGTCAGCTGGGGTTTCGATTACAGTCGCTTTACATATGTTAGAAGAGCAAACAGAAAAAAAGGTATTTAAGAAAGCCATTGCAGAAGTTAGAAACGATGTGGAACGTGGAGAAACATTAGCGGATGGAATGAGGAGGCAAGGAAAGATATTTCCACCAATTTTAATTAATATGGTGGAAGCGGGAGAAACGTCAGGAAGTTTAGAGGGTTCATTGGAAAGAATCGCGATTCATTTTGAAAAAGATGCTAAATTAAAATCTATGATGAAGAAGGCCATGATTTATCCGATTGTTGTAGCCTGTGTAGCAGTCGTGGTTATTATCATAATGCTATCGTATGTAATTCCGAAATTCCTAACCATGTTTTCACAGATGAATGTTGAAATGCCATTACCAACACGAATGGTTATAGCCATGAGTGATTTTATGCAACATAAATGGTATGTAGTAGTTCTAGTAATTGCAGCAATTATAGCAGCATTTAGAGGTTTCGCTGCTATGCCAAATGGGAAAATTATCTTAGCAAATATGTCGCTGAGAATACCACTGTTTGGAAAGCTGATAAAGAAGAATGCATGCGCTAGACTTGCTAGAACACTCAGTACCTTATTAAGGTCTGGTATATCTTTGATTGATGCTATTGAGATTACGGCAAGAACAATGGATAATGTGGTAATCAAACAAGTATTAATGAACGCAAGAGAAGAGGTCGCTAGAGGTATTCCGTTATCTCTACCATTAAAGGAAAGTGGAATATTTCCTGCTATGATTTATCAGATGGTCAATATCGGTGAGGAAACCGGAAACTTAGAAGATATGCTAGATTGCGTGGCAGATTACTTTGAAGAGGAAGTAGAAATGGCAACAGAATCTTTAACAGCTGTAATTGAACCATTGATTATAGTAGTTTTAGCTGTAATAGTAGGGTTCCTAGTAATCTCTATTATGTTACCAATGGTAACGATGTATAAGGGTGTAGACAATCTGTAAATTGTTACTACCTGATATATGGGGCAACATCTAATTGATTTTGTGACAGCTATATGGGGGAGTTTGGTATAGAACGTTACAGAATCACTTAGTTGCAATAGAATGAATTAAAAGGAGAGAGGTAAATGAAAACAGAAATTATGGAAGTATGCAATCAAGAAATGAAGAAAAAGGAGGGGAAGAACAAAGGTTTTTCGCTCGTAGAGTTAATTGTTGTTATTGCTATTATGGCGATTTTGGCAATTGTTATTGCACCACAGGTAATGAAGTATATTGGTAAATCGAAGGATTCAGTTGATGATTCTAATATATCACTTTATAAGACAGCTATTACAACTGCATTGAGTGACGAAGAAATATTTTCGGAAGTAGTTGCTAAAGGCACTTATTCATTTGATGTTACGAGTGCTGGTATAGATACAAAGGTTGCTACTGATGTTCCGAAGTTTAGTGCAGAATTTGCTGAAATTTTAGGTGGAACTTATCCAAAACCACAAGTACCTGGTATGACTAAGTTTACAATTACTATTAATGTTAAGGATAATAAAATTGGTAAAATAAACGTAATTTCAGCGAAATAAGAAGTTGTTTTATAGTATAGAGTAGTTTAGTTCAAGGAGGAGCTCCCAATGCAAATATTCAAATACATACTGGTATTTTTATATGGAATCGTCATTGGGAGCTTTCTCAATGTATGCATTTATCGAATTCCAAAAGAGGAAGACATTGTGAAGGAACGTTCTCATTGTATGACCTGTGGGCACACACTTAGGTGGTATGAATTAATTCCTGTATTCAGTTATCTGCTTCAGAGAGGAAGATGCAGAAGTTGTGGTACGAAGTTATCTATACAATACCCATTGATGGAGGCGCTTAACGGAGTACTGTATGTGATTATCATACACAGAGAAGGTATTACACCATATGGAATACTCTTGTGTTTACTGTGTTCTGTATTACTTGTGTTGAGTGTTATTGATTTTAGGACATATTATATTCCAATTGGAATTAATATATGTGTTCTGTTAATTGGATTAGTATATACTTGTTTTGACTATAGGAATGTAAGTAATCATTTATGGGGGATGATATGCGTAAGTGGTTTCTTGTTTGCTCTGTATCTCTTAACTAAGAAAAGAGGAATTGGAGATGGAGATATCAAATTGATGATTGGGGCAGGCGCATTCCTTGGAGTTTGGCCGAGTATCTTAGCGTTGTGGATTGCATGTTTGTTAGGAGCAGTAATTCATTGTATACGTATGAAAGTTTCAAAGGTAGGGCACCAACTAGCATTTGGGCCTTATCTAGCAATAGGAATTTTGTTTTCTGCTCTTTATGGGGAAGAGTTAATACATAGATATATGGAGTATTTGATGAGATAAAAAACGAAATCCATTGGATGGAGGAAGATGTATGGCGGTAAAGAAGGTATTAAGTATTGAGATAGGTATCACACTGACTAAAGTGTGTGAGATTGACTATCATAGTAAGTCACCAAAGGTATATCGATGTATAACCTTTGCTACACCAGATAATACCGTAGAGGATGGGTATATAAGAGATAAAGATCGATTTGTAGATTGCATAAGAACGGAGATTCAAAATGCTGGGATGCGTTCTACGCATGTCGTATTCACCGTAGCATCTACGAAGATTACAAGTAGGGAAGTAACGATTCCTTGTGTGAAAGATAATCGTATTAGTGATGTAGTGCAAGCAAATCTTACAGAATATTTCCCGATGAATTTGGAGGATTATACGGTAACGTATAATGTGTTAGATAAGAAGACAGCGCCAGAAGACCGTCATATTCGATTGTTGGTTTTGGCAGCCCCTAATAATTTGATTAAGAATTATTATACTGTTGCAGAGATGATGAGTCTTACTATTGTGGCGATTGATTATATAGGTAATAGTACATTTCAGATTGTGAAGAAACAAACCGCAGCAGGTGTACAGATGGTATTGCAGATGAATGAACAGAGTTCGATTATCTACATACTTGAAGACAGTATTTTGTTATTACAAAGAACAATTCCATATGGAATTGAGAATCTAATTGATTCAATTATTAATAGTAATAGTTATGCTGCGTCGACCTCCTTAGAAGCACTTGATTTGTTACAAAAGGAACATATCTTGAACGGGAAATTAAACCAATCGATTCATATGTCAGAGGCAGCGGCAACCTATGAGGGATCGGAAGTTCTATATAACAAGCAGATGCAAGAATTGCATGCTAAGGAAGAAGCAACGAGTACAATAAGTTATCTTATCAGTAATGTAATTCGTGTACAGGAATATTGTTTAGCAAAATTTAAAGAGAAGAAAATTAATACGATCTATATTACGGGTATTGGAGCTAAGATAAGAGGTATTCACAAATTAATAAGCAATGAAACGGGAATTGATGTTAAGAGGATTGATAATCTTATAGGAGTAAACTTTACTGAGATTCAGGGAGAATTTGACGAAAGTGCATACATATCAAGTATTGGCGCAGCAATGAAACCTTTGGATTTTGTACCAGAAGATGTGCAGGCAGAGAAAGAGCGAAGAAGTATGCAGACTAGTATAGTGGTTGTGTTATTCGCAGCAATCGCCTCTGTTATATTTGTTGCAGTAAGTTTTATTCAATATAGCAGCTCAAAGAGTGAATTAGAAGCGCTTAGAGTAAAAGAAGAGCAATTATCTGAGATAGAGATATTGAACTCAAAGTATATATTGGCTACGCAACAATATAATGCACTAGATGCATTATACCAGTCTTTGCCTACTAAGAACAGTTCTTTAGTAACGGTTCTAGAAGAGATGCAAAAGTCCATGCCTAAGAATGTGGAGATTACATCTATGTCATCAGGGAGTGAAGGTTTGGCATTAGGTGTTGTTGCCAATAGTAAAGAAGAGATTGCACAGTTTGTAATGGAGGTAAAGAAATTCCCTGAAATCAATTCTATACTAGTGGGGGTTATTGTGGAGAATAAAGATGATAATGGAATCGTTAAATTGAATACCACATTAACGTGTACATATGCTACTACACAAGTAGAAGAATAAAATAATCACTAGATATGGAGAGGGGCGTTTAAGATAGTATGAAGAAAAGAATGCAAATAGATATTTCTATGAAAGAGAAGAAATTGCTCTTAATATTACTAGCATTTGTTCTTTTGTTTGTAGCATATCAATTTGGGTATGTTGTATTAACGAATAGAGCTACTGCTAATAATCAAAAGATTACAGATCTAGAGGACCGTGTTGCCTCTTTGGAATTAATGAACATTAATAAGTCGATGTATACCAATGGAATAACAGAATGTAATGAAAAGATGGAGGCAATTCGTGCAGAATTTGTTAAGGAAGAAACACCAGAATCTAATATTATGTTTATTAGAAATATGGAAAAGAATCTTGGGATAGAGGTTTATGAGATAAATCTCTATGATAAAGCATTAATCACAAATCTAGCATTGGATCAAAGCCAAACAAACGCAGAGAATACAGAAAATAAGGCGGGAGCAACAGATGATACCTCAACGGATTCATCAGGAGCTCAGTTTGTGCAAACAGGATATAATTATGCGGTTGATATAAAATTCAAATGTAGTTATGAAGAGTTGAAAAAGATGACTACCTATATTAATGAATATCAGTATATGCGAGCAATACAATCCATATCTGTTGTGTTTGATGGAGATACGGGTGAATTAATTGGTGAACTTACAATGAATATCTATACATTAGAGGAAGCAACCAATGAGTATGAGGAACCGAATACTGGTATAACAAACTTTGGTAAAGATAATATATTTGGTACTATTCATTAATTAAGGTGTTTGAAAGGAGTGTAGTTGTTTATGTGCAAAGAGAAAGAAGAGAACAAAGGTTTTACTTTGGTTGAACTGCTTGTATGCGTTGCTATATTGGCAATTATCTCTGTTCCACTTTTAAATAGTTTTTTTGTAGCAGGAAAAACAAATGAAAAGGCGAAAGAAATCCAAAGGACTACAACTCTTGCACAGAATATTATGGAGACTGTAAAAGGTCAGAATCTTAGTCAACTAAAAATCTTGTTTGGTAGTTCGAATTTGATCGGGCTCAATTTGAATACACCATATGATATAACGAATAGTTATGTAGAGGTTAAAAGTGAGGATTCGGTTAATGGAAGGTATGAGTACTGTATTAAGCGAGTAAAAGATGGGATTGGTGAATATGATGTATATATAACGCTTAATTCTGCTTTGTATAAGACAGAACCAGACGCCGTACAGAATAAGTATCAGATGCCAAAGATCACAAATCTTACAGGTGATAAGATAGCGGTAATTGATCCAGAAGGGTATTCTGCTAGCTGGAATTCATATGTTGATGCTAGTGGTGAAACGATTTATTCAAAGGACACTAGTACGAATATGGATAATATGATTATCACGTATTTTTATAATCTTCATATGGCATATCTAGATTACCTTGCGATGCAAAACCAAGCAGTAGCGGATGCTATTAATGCAGATCGAGTAGCGAATGGATTACCGGCTAATGTAGTTGCAAATCCTCTACCTTCTTATTATCCGTATTCCTATAATCAGATAAAGAGTTTTATTACCAAAGAAACAAGTATCGTTGCAACCAATGGCACAAAGTTAGATGGAAGTAATGATACTTCCACCTTGAACTTAACAAGTAAGATTTCGTATTCAATTCCTGGCACTGATAAGGTAACAGGAGATGTATCAGGTTTACATACCGAATACCAAGTATTTTCTAAGACATTCAAGACGTCAGATGGGACAAATCCCTTAGAACAGATTTATCTATTCTATAATAGATCTGAATTTCCGGAGGATGTGGTGGTAGTTAAGAATAGCTCGATAAATGAAGCAGAATTAAATATCGTAGATCAATTGACAGGTGTAGTGAAAGTGAAATGTACTGATCCAGCAAATACTTGGAAATTAGTATCGAATGCATCTGTTACTCTTCTTGAGGGAGTGAAGGTAGTTGACACAGAACTGGTATCTAGTGAGGATCCTGTTGATCGTTTGTTTGAAGTAAAAGTAGAAGTATATCAAACTGATTCTGGGGTTCGTACTGGTAAGAAATATACAGAATTGATATCAACAAAGGGGGAATAGGATAATGAATAATAAGAATAAAGGTTCCGCACTTATCCTAATCCTTATTACAATGTTCTTAATAACAACCTTAGGATTAGCAATATTGTCAGTTAGTATGATGAACCTTGAGATGAAAAGCGTAGATAGTAAAGCAAAGGAGAATTTCTACTCAGCGGAAACAGCATTAGATGAAATAGTAGTTGGATTAGAAGAACTTACAACGACGCAGATTAAAGCGGCCTATACAGAAGTTTTAGAAAAGTACAGTACAATTCATCCGACACAAAGAGTCGATAAGTTTAAAGAATATCTTAGGTATAATATGTGGACTATATTGACAGATGTGTCAGATCCTACCGTATCCTCCGAGAAACTAAGGAATCTATTAGTTGATTTTGTTAAACAAACTCCGAAATATGAGGCAGTTACAAAGGTCGGAGTGACTATTAATGAACCTGGAACTGTACAACCAAATGCATTGTTTTATGATACATACGCGATTATTCAAAATGTATATGTAACCTATGAGGAACAGGGTTATGAGACAGTAATCCAGACCGATATTAAGATTGCATATCCAGATGATATTATGTTTGATAATGTAGATTCTTCCGAAGAAAAGTATGCAATAAGTGGTTATTCTCTAATTGCAGATAAAGGGTTAGAGATAGGAGATAGTTATACAACCTCCTTAACAAATATTGTTGGGAACATCTATGCAGGAGAACACGGAATCTCCACGGCTAATTATGGTACTATGGTTAGTATCTTAGCAAACGAGGTTATTACCCGTGGAGATATTGTAGTTAAGGATAAAGCAAGACTCTACATTAATGGAACGGGAACCAATCGGATATGGGCGAAGAATATTAAGTGTGAATTATCCAATGGGATAGAAGCGACTAACGATACGGCTATCGATATTAAAGGCAATTGTTATATTTCGAATGATTTGATTCTGAACGCTAAGAGAAGTAGTGTGAAATTAAATGGTAACTATACAGGATATGGTACCAATCAATTAATAGAATCAAATAATGGAAGCGCAATTGTAGTAAATGGAAAAGATTCTACGTTAGATTTAGGTGGTGTATCTAATCTCATTGTTGCTGGAAACGCCTCCATCGAGGTTCCAACATACGATGCGACAGGAAACATTAAACCAAATTCTTATATTATGACGGGCGATTCTATTGCTATGAAGGGAAATCAAATTGCTTATCTAGTACCGGAATCTTGTATTAGTGCAGGACATAACCCGGTTCTTTGGAGTGAATATACTAAAGGGGTGAGTGTTGATATAGCAAAAGATACTACCATTAAGCTTTCAAACTATGTGGATACGACTCCAAACGCAGGCGGAGATGTAGGATATCGTAAGGTATTTTATAAGTTGCCTGGTGGATTGAATGTGGTGTATTATTATCTAACTTTTAAGGATGAACAAAAGGCATATGACTATATGTTAAAGTATAAGGAAGTACATCCGAAAAGATTAGATGATATTCGAATGACGTTCCCTGTTAAAAAGATGGATTTTGTATATGGAGATGTCCAAAGTAGTGGGATAGCAACAAGAATTAAAGATACTACCGATAAGACCGAGATATTAGATACTAGGGTTAACAAGTCTTACTTAAACAGTATCGAGTCATCTACATCAAGTAAATACCTATGGATGACAAGAAGGCTAACTGAGACTGATGATAATAAACCATACCTCGATGTGAATTCTCTTGCGAATAGCTTTGTTGATATGGCAAAGATTAAGGAAAAGGCGGGGGGTATCACTGGAACAAATGTATATACACCTGATCCATTAGATACATATTCGATTCAAATTATCTATAATGGTAAAGGAAAATATGCTGTTGCAGGGGAAGAAAAAGGTACAGCCGTTTTGGTAAATACACCAACAAGAGGAATACTAGTTGCTACAGGCGACGTGATAATTAATGCTAATTTTACTGGGTTAGTAATTGCTGGTGGTAGCATAACAGTATCTTCTAATGCTAGTATTTATGCTGATTCCACGATTGTGAATGATATATGGAATAGATGTGACGTAAATATTAATCAATATTTCTATGATATAGTACCTGGAGGCGTACCTGGAGGAGGTAACGGTAGTGGCTTAGGTTCTCAGAGTATTGATATTTCGAATCTAATATCGTACCAGAATTGGCGTAAGAATTAATGGAGGCTGCTATGAGGAATTTGATAAAGAATTATGAGGAGTGTAATAAGGTACAAAGCAATTCTAACAATAGAGGATTTAGTCTTGTAGAGATACTAGTTACTATAATAATACTTGTTCTTCTTGTAGCAGTGACAACGTTTCGGCTATCAACAACAAAGTATGCAGATGTAGAGAGATGTAGTGAGAACATAGAGAAAAAGATGAGCCAGCTTAGACTAAGTGTTATGAGCAACAAGACTCAGGAATATTTGATTATATACCAAGCCGCTGACGATAACTATTATATGGCCATATCTGACGATAAAGATAGGTTATGTACTGCAAGTGATGGTGAAAAAATCGGAAATTCCAAGATTCATATCACGGGGACTACAAGTAGTGGCACTACCAAGGTTAATCATACGGATAAAAGTCAAATAGTTATCTCGTTTCATAGAAGTTCTGGGGCGTTTATAACGGTAGGAGGAGTATTATACCAAACGATAGAGATTGTAACAGAAGGGGTTAAGTTTCGAATATATCTGGTGAAAGAAACTGGGAAACATTATTCGAAGCAGATATATTATTAATAACCAGACTGGGGGATTTATTCATATGATTGAAATGGAAGAGGTAGGATTGATAGATGAGAGGGGATTTAGTCTAGTAGAAGTAGTCGCTACGGTTGCTATACTATCTTTTCTGATATTTGCTATCTGTACATTTATGAGTACTAGTTCGAATCTATATAAGGAATCCAGCTTGGAGATTGATTTACAACAGGAAGCACAAACAACAATGAATCAGTTGAACGATATGCTCCTCTCTGCGAATAAGTTCAAGGTTAGTTATAAAAATCAAGGGCTAGATAATGAAGTGGCTGTTATGTTCAGCCAAGCAACTGAAGAGATTGATACAAAAGTAAGTTATTGTATCATATGGATGAAAGAAAGTGGAAAGCTCTATTTTATTAAAAATGATGATACTTTTACCTTCGCAGGAACAGAAAGCGAGATAACAAATCTTTGTAACAGTGCTACTGATGAAGCAAATCTAATGGCAGAATACATCAATTCAATGTTAATTGATCAATCGGTAGATAACCAAGCAATATCTATAACAATCGGTTTTCATATTCGTGATGACCATTATGAGATGACCAAGCAAATTAAGTTTAGGAACCAGCAGGAATGATGGATACAGGAGGTCGATTATGATACAAAGAAGAGGAAAAGGTAAGATAGCTCTTGTAAGGATATTGACGCTTCTATTTGTGCTGTGTAGTATCTATTCAGGATATCAGGTGGCAATTGCTCGAAGTGTAGTAGTTCCAGTTAAAGGAGCAGATGAGGCTAATTCAGAGAACGAAATAGTTGTTACGAATTTAGCAAAAGTACTTAGTAGCACTCGCGTGAATGAGGATGATATATTTACAATCTTAGAGATTGTTCCGTATCGTGGTATGGGGGAACTAGGGTATATGGTCGGCGGCTGTGAACCTATTGATTTGACTAAACTAACGACAAGAGACTATGATGGCTATACTAGTTTTTTGGGTGAGATGTTATTGGTAAGAGACACCTACGTGGAAAAAGAGACATTAACGAAGAAAGACCAAGAGGAGTATAAGGATTGGTCTGATGTTTATGTAGCAAAACAAGAAGCGGGAAATTTCAAATCCGTTGAACCATATACGGGAGAGTATACAATGGAGAACCGTGATCAATACGTTGTAGATCAAAACAAGCACGGTTATTATAATACAAGATTGAATAAGTTAGTTTTTAATAAGAATCTGTACGGGAAGATTGTTAAAGATAATAATGTGAATGCTTGGTTTTATCCAGAAGAAGAGGCAAGTAAATATACCGCATTTGATGGAACCAAGTATACAGTAGCCAATGCAGTGAAGAATGAGACGCATACAGGGGATTATGATTACAATAGATTGAAGGATCTGTTTGTTCTTAATAAGGGAAAAGGAACTTATGATGTACAGTTTATGCCATATTCATATCAAAGAAATCAAAAAGTATATTATATGGCTTCTGAATACGAAGTCGTAGATGATTGTTCGGGTGAATATACGGGGGAGATTATATATGTTAATGCACCAGATACAGATCGTGATGGTAGACCAGATGGACGGTATAACAAAGTAAAAACAGAGAATTATGTATTCGTAGGACCAGGAATGGGGAGTTATAATTTTATCCAAGAAGCTAAGCTTTCGGATACAACTACGCAAACTTATCTAGTTTATAAGAAGTATTTCTGCCGAAAAGGTGTTGAGTATACTAACGCGGAGTGGTTTAAGCGATATGCCATGCGACTAGATGTATCTGAATGGGACGATTGTAAGATAGAGGTAATTACGCGTACACCGAGTGAAGTGAATAAGGATCCATCACTAATTACGAAAGCAGATATGTTGTTCTTATCTCCAACACAACAGAATATGGCTTATGTTGGCTTATGGGAGTTCTTTGGGAAAGATAAGGAGTCACTTGGCGTAACGGAAGCGACAAGGTATACGGTAAGTGATTTGGCTAACAATGGGTTGCCAATTAATCTAACTGGTATGAAGCCAGGTAAGACCCTTCCTACCTTTATTGATAACGATTTGAATTGGAATGTAACCTACCAGTTGTTCAAACGAATCGGTATTGAACAAGATTTACCAACGGTACTTAATTGTGTAATGTATGAAAATAATCGTACAGAGTTAGAACATTACCCTAATTCAACTAGTAATAATTGTGCCAAGTTATATCTTATGTTAAGACAGTGGAATCCACAGATTTTTTATGAGAATTTTTTTGAGACAAATCTGATTAAAGAAGGGACTTTCAAAGGAATTACAACAGGAGAATATACGGCTAAAGTAAATAATGCTAGGTACATATGGCATAGTCAAACGTTCTTGCCTGATTTGCCGAATGGAGTGTCAAACCCACTGGATTACTACACTAGTATTGGTATCGATAACCCATACATGAACGGAAACGAAAGTGTTGTTAGTAACATCTATACATTCAATGGTGATTGTATCGTAGATAATAATTTCTTGGTTGAACGAAATTACTCCGATAAATATAAATGGTTTTATGATATAAATTCCTTTCTTTTTGAAGAAGACAATGGACGAGAAGGTACTGATGAAGAGCTTAAAAAAGTTACTCTTTCAACTGCGGATATCTTCTATTATTTATTAAAATATAAGAAGGTTAATTTGAATAAGACAGAACTTGTAGTGCTTGACCTTGAACCATGTAATGACTTCAAATTAACGGAAGCAGATGTCAGAAATATGATAAAAGGGTATACAGGAGCAGTGAAAATTGTTAAGATGACCACTGCTGAATTCAATGGCAAGATTGAAGATTTGAATAAAGAGTACGACATGATATATATGGGGCTGAATACTGGTATGTTCAATACGAATTCCAGTGGAAGCACGGTATATAATGACACCACACTAAATGGTAAGATATATCTCCATGTAGGGGATAAAATGGTGGGGGGCTTTGCTCTAATGGGATTAGTTAAAGACTACAACGAGTATCGTTTTAGTGGGAATGATATTACAGCAATTAAAGAAAAGGAATTGGTGGAATATATAAGTGCAGGATATCCCATTGTTATGGCAAACGATTTATACACGCTTAACACTAGTAAGATAGATGCTTATAGTAATATTCATCATTTTGTTAAGGTGAATAAAGCAGGGAATAAGAATATACTGAATTTGGAATCCTTTAGTGATATTCAATCTAAAGCAAAGGCTGGTAGTCAGCTGATAAAGTATCTTTCAATAGAGAAACCAAAACTAGATTTTACTATTATGCCAGCAATGTATGATGATAAATTATCAAATACACTTTCAACAGAAAGAAAACTTAGCTATAAATTCTCAATAGGGGATTTGAAAGCAGGAGAGAATGATAAGATTACCTATACGGTTAAGCTATACATTGATGGGAATGCTGATGGTAGGTATTCAACAAACGAACTACAAGCCAATATGACAAAAATTAAAGCAGGAGAACAGATTGAATTACAGAAGACGTTGCCGTCTTCCTATGTTGGTATTGTACCATGGAAAATAGTTGTTTATAGGACTGATAATCCGAACATACGAAGCAATCAAATTGGTTATTATGCGGTTAAAGGGAATGGTAATGAGAAAAAGATGTTGAAGATTCTACAAATTACGTCAACAAAGTACTCCATGTATAATTGGACGGGGTCAACAATAAATCTACAGGAAGAATTGAAAAATAGTAATTCGTTATTCTCAAAGTATACGAAAGATCTTAATGACTTTACGTTAAGAATTGAAACAATTGATGTGAATGGCTTTGTAGATAAGTATAAGGGATCTGAGAATGGAAAATCGAATAAGTATATAAAAGATAATCCGAATTCTGTTGATCGATTAATGGGATATGATATGTTGATTTTTGGCTTCGGCGATAGCTATTCAGATATTAGTAATGAAAACGGTGCGTTAGATAACGTAACTGCCTTTATTGATAGTGGTAAAAGTGTACTGTTCTCTCATGATACCACATCTGTAGACAATAATCCTGAAAGTATGGATAATGGTCAAACCCATACGAAAGGAGTTATTAATTGGGGATACAACATCAACAAATATTTTAGAAACAGCTTAGGTATGGATCGGTATGGAGTAACAGTAGGAAATGAAGAGAGAACCGGTAAGGATATTGCTTATACTCCTACTGGAAGCAACTATAAAGCAATTCAAGGTTATACCTATTCCGCATTGATTCAATATGGAGGAGTGCCTGGTGATAGATGGAATTCTATTACGTTCCCAACAAATCAATTAAGTCCTATCAAAGGTTTGAATGTAAAAGATAGTAGATCTAAAGATTTTCCTGAATTTAATTATTACGCTACCAATTCAGTTACTAATGTCAATCAAGGCCAAATTACCGAATATCCATATAACATACCAACACCGTCATCTCAAGATATAGCAAAGATGGCTGTAGCTGAAACTCATGGTCAGTACTATGAACTAGATTTAGAGGATCCAGAGATCGTTGTTTGGTATTGTTTATCAAACAGCAATAATGATTCTTATGACTACCGTTACAATAACCTGTATAGTTCCTCCCCAAACGATGTTCGCAATAATTATTATATCTATAATAAAGGGAATATAACCTATACAGGTGCTGGACACCGTGACTTTGGGAATAATGAATATGAGGTAAAACTATTCATTAATACTATGGTTGCAGCATATCGTGCCACTATTTCAGCACCTGAGATTTCGGTAACGAATGGATTTGATAACGAGGAAGGGGTTAGTTTTGTATACGTAGATAGCGATTTTACTGAGAATTCTTCAGTTTCCAAGGAAGAGGATATGGTGAAGATTTCGTTCACTGTAAAGGATGACAGTATTGTATCTAGTACAGCAAAGATTCAACTCTTAGATGAGAGTGGAGAAGTGAATAATCTGATTGTATACGATGAGAAAAAACAGGTAGTTCCATATAATAAAGTTAACACCTTCTTTAAAAACACAGACGGCGATCTTTATGAATACTACATCTTATATCCAAGAAAGAAATTAGACGGGAAAGAATCCGTGAATCTATCAATTACTGCGGATAATTCAAAGATTAAATCAAGTAAAAAAATCACACTAATAAGAAGGAATTTATTTAATTTGAATTAGACGAAACGATCCAGTTGCATAGCTATTTCAGTGCTGTGTGCACGAGTTGAAACCAAGGGATGACCTTCTTATAGCAATAAAGTATGAGGCAATTGGAAGTATTCTTTCAACTGTCTCATACTATTATGTTGGTGTCATATCAGACTAAAAGAGTATTGTTACTTCCAATAAGATGTAGTAGAATGATAGTAGTTATTAATAGTAGTAATCCTCTACAACAAGAGAAGGAAGTGGCAAGATGCAAGCCTATTCAAATCGTTCGTTATTTGAGATAGCTCGTGAGAATTATAAAACATTAAAAAAACATTGCGAAGATTTACTAGAAGAGGGATATTGGGAAAAACCATCTGAGATTTTGAAACAATCTGTTTTTGATGTGCTTGACATCTATGTACAAGCAATTTTAGTAAGTTATGCAGTGTTTAGTAAGCATTTTATGAAAGAAGATATAGAATTCCTACTTTCAACGGTGGATAGTAATCATTTTAGTTTGAATCCGGAGAAATGTATTGAAGATACAGTGGTGGCACAAGTTGAGCGTATGCTTGCTTCACCACCTATTTTGTTGCAATTGTGCGATTTGCGAGATAAGGAGAAGGGAACGCGTTGTGCAGAGACTTTCTTTGAAACTTTAATTAATATTGTATTAGCTATGGCGTACTTGAATAGCTCAAAAGATCGTTATGTAATACAATTTATACAAGAATATTATAATAAAAGCCATATCTTTATTAGTACAAGAATGAATTGTGACTATATATTAGATGAAAAATATGTTTTTCGTAAGATTTGTAGTGAAATGTTTAAAACTGGAGTGCATATGAAAGCAGAACAGGCAATACACCATGAAGCAATTGTTGGTGGATTGTATAAGAACGTGGAAAATCAATATGCACCTAGAGAGGTAACAGAAGCGGTAAATATTCAGGGCAGTGAAACGAAAGATTCTCAAATCATAAATCAAGATGTGACTTGTCAGAATGTATTAGAAGATACCATATGTGATATAAACAAGGAAAATGAAAAACAGGAACAACAACAGGAACAACAAGAGCGATTGACTCAACTATTAGAAGAATTGAACACCTTGATCGGTTTAGATGGGGTGAAAGAAGAAGTGAATTCTTTAATAAACCTTATAAAAGTTCGCAAGATGCGTGAGAAGTTTAATATGCCTGTTATGGACATGTCCTATCACATGGTTTTTACGGGGAATCCAGGTACCGGTAAGACAACAGTCGCTCGAATTGTGGCAGAGCTATACAAGGAATTGGGGCTATTATCAAAAGGAAACCTTGTAGAGACGGATAGAGCGGGATTAGTTGCAGGCTATGTTGGACAAACTGCTATTAAAGTTACAGAGATAGTAGAGAAAGCCATAGGTGGAGTGTTATTTATTGACGAAGCGTATTCCCTAACGAATAATACAAGTGGGAATGATTTTGGTAATGAAGCGATTGATACACTTGTTAAATTAATGGAAGATCACAGAGATGATTTCGTAGTTATTGTAGCCGGATATAAGAAAGAGATGGAAGGTTTCTTGAAGGCGAACACAGGGCTGGTATCAAGATTTAATAAGTTTATTGAATTCAAAGATTACACTGAAGAAGAATTAATTGATATCTTGAAGATGATGGCAAACAAATCAGCAATGAAAATTGATGAAGAGGCGATTTCCTATGTTACAAAGCAGCTTGATAAGATGACGAAAGCGGCAAAGAATCGTTTTGGTAATGCAAGAGGTATCCGCAACGTATTCGAAAAGATTATTACAAGCCAAGCAAACCGACTTGTAACCTATGAGGATCCATCAATAGATCAATTACAACAGATTATATATGATGATGTGGTGGACGTAATATAAGTACTGAAATAATGCATTAACTCATAAGATACTACTAGAAGGGCATAGTAGGAGAAGAGAATATGCAGATAAAATGGAAACCATTAGCATGTAGTATAACCATACCGCTAGCATTTGGTTTGTTAGTGGGATGGTTAACAAAAGATAGCATGGATATCTATGAACAGTTGAATAAGCCAGCTATGGCCTTACCAGGATATGCTTTTTCAGCTGTCTGGTTAATCCTATTTGTTCTTATGGGGATATCATCCTATATCATTTATGTATCAACTTCACCTGAAAGAGAGAAAGCAATGCGATTGTATGAAATCAATTTGCTTTTACTTTTTATATGGCCAATTACCTTTTTTTTATTCCAATCGTATTTCTTGGCATTTGTAATTGCGATTATAATATGGGGTGTTGCGTTCACTATGGTGAGTATGTTTACACAGATATCTAGGTTTGCTGGGTGGATTTTGCTACCATATTTTATATGGGTGACTTATGCAGCTTATCTTAATCTGCAAATATTAATGTTAAACAAATAAAGGTTTATGAAGAGTTACAAAAAGATAGAATATTTGTAAGGGTTAGTATATAAAATAAAGTAAGAATGTTTCAAGGAGACTGTCCTTGCGTAAAAAGATTACTTCTATAATTATATGCATTATTGCCATAGTGGTTATTGCAATGCTATATTATCCTATGGTAGAGGAACAAGTTAAAGGTTGGCCGCAATACAAGCAACCGAAAGATGCCGTTACATACACTATGAATCGTAATGAGAATAGGTTAAGTCATATTGATTATCAAGATGATTTAATAATAGAAGAAGTGGCAACTGTTACGAAACCGATTATAGATGAGAAAGCAAACATACAATTGAATGCTAGGGCAGCTTGTCTTATGGATGCCTCTACCAATAGAGTACTATATGGTAAAGAGGTAGATAAAGAGATGCCAATGGCTAGTACGACAAAAATCATGACTTTAATTGTGACACTAGAAAACGCAAACTTAGAAGATGTTGTAACCGTATCTAAGAATGCGGCAAGGCAACCAGATGTACAACTTAACATGCAAACTGGAAACCAGTTCAGGTTAGAGGATTTATTGTATTCCCTTATGTTGGAATCTCATAATGATACAGCAGTAGCCATTGCTGAACATGTAGGTGGTAGCGTGGAAGGTTTTGCGCAGATGATGAATGAGAAGGCAAAAGAATTAGGATGTACGCACACTAATTTCGTGACACCAAATGGTTTGGATTCCAGTACAGAGGAGCATTATACGACGGCAAGAGAACTGGGGATTATAGCAAGCTATGCTATCAAGAATAAGAAGTTTTTAGAGATAACCAATACTCCAAACTGGTCATTTAAAGAACTTAAAACTGGAACTACTTACGCTGTTAGTAATAAGGATCGCTTCTTATATATCTATGATGGAGCCATAGGCATTAAAACGGGATTTACGAACAAAGCGGGATATTGTTTTGTTGGTGCAGTAGATAAGGAGGATAGGACATTTGTTTCAGTAGTGTTAGCAAGTGGCTGGCCACCGAATAAGAATTATAAATGGTCTGATACGACGAAGCTTATGGATTATGGTACGAAGAATTTCAAGGTGCAGGAGATCTTTGATGATACCAAGCTATATGATCCGATATTCGTAAGAAAAGGAAAAGAATGTTATGCAGACTTATATTGTGAAGGAAGTCTTCAGTTACTTTTGAGCAGCCAGGATGAAGTTAAAGTTGTTTATGAAATTACAAAAGAAGTAGAGGCACCAGTGCTACCAGACGAACAAGTTGGTGTAGCAAGGTATTATGTTAACAATGAATTAGTAAAATCTTTTCCGATTAAAACTTCAACGGGCATTGAGAAAATTGATCACGAATTTACTTGGAATCAAGTGCTTAATTTATGGTTCGCAGTAAAAATTAATATGGAAGAGTAGTTGAAAGACAGAACAATTAATGTTGAAAAATTAAATATTATGAACATAATCCCAGTATAAAATGTAATTATTACATTGTACTGGGATTATTTGGCATATTTTATGGGAATTCTTTAAAAGTATATAATTAGTACAGAGATTGTCTAAAGGACTTAACGGGAGTATTAAATACTATTTAGGAGAAGCAGTGATAAATAGAAAGTATGCATATACACCAAAAGATAAAGGTCTTATATATAATAAATAAGACATATTGCACATAAATGAAAGTATATAATTACATTATATGAAATTGTAAGCAATTATTGATTGACAGTCAACAAAATATAACAAAATATTGTGAAAAAAGGCAGGATTTATGAACAATTTGCTAAGATTCTATTGATAAATTCATTGAACTGTTATACAATTAAAATTGGCAGAAACTTGATTTTACTTAATATTATATAAAATGGAGGGCTGAAAATGAGTACTACAGCACAATTGTCAGCAAGAGAAAGAATACTATCTTTGCTAGACGACAATAGTTTTGTTGAAGTAGGTGCGATGGTAACAAAAAGAAGCACAGACTTTAACATGCAGCAGAAAGAAATTCCTGCAGATGGTGTAATTACTGGTTACGGAGTTATTGACAGTAATCTAGTATATGTATATAGCCAAGACCAGACAGCTTTAGGTGGTTCCGTAGGTGAAATGCATGCAAAAAAAATTGCTCGAATCTATGATATGGCTTTGAAAGTAGGGGCACCGGTAATTGGTCTTATTGACTGTGCGGGTCTTAGACTTCAAGAAGCAACAGATGCGTTAAATGGGTTTGGTGAACTTTATTTAAAACAAACACTAGCATCAGGTGTGATCCCTCAGATAACTGCGGTACTTGGTAATTGTGGTGGTGGGGTAGCTATTTCTTCGAATTTAAGTGATTTTACTTTTATGACTGAGAAAGATGCAAAAATATTCGTCAACTCACCAAATGCTTTAGATGGTAATTATGTGGAAAAATGTGATACAAGCACAGCTAAATTCCAGGCAGAAGCTGGTGTGGTTGATGTGGTTTGTGAAGACGACGAAGCTGTACTTGCTAGTATTCGTCAGTTAGTGACAATCTTACCTTCTAACAATGAAGATAACGATTCTTATGTTGAATGCAACGATGATTTAAATCGTCTTGTACCAGCTCTTGGTACTTACTTAAAAGATTCTGCTATAGCTCTAAAAGAGATATCTGATGATAACTTCTTTTATGAAGTGAAATCTGCTTATGCAAGAGAGATGGTTACCGGTTTCATTCGTCTTAATGGAATGACTATTGGAGCTGTGGCTAATCGTGCAGAAGTTCTTGATGAAGAATTGAAAGCAGTAGAAGAATTTGATGGTTCTTTAACAACGGCTGGTTGTGAAAAAGCAACGAGTTTTGTGAATTTCTGTGATGCATTCAATATCCCAGTTCTAACCTTAACAAGTGTAAAAGGTTATAAAGCTACAGCAGAAGAAGAAAAGACTATTGCGAAAGCGGCAGCAAAATTAACATATGCATTCGCAAATGCAACTGTTCCGAAAGTAAATGTTATTGTTGGGGAAGCTTATGGTAGTGCTTACGTAACAATGAATTCAAAACATATAGGCGCCGATTTAGTTCTTGCATATGAAGATGCAATAATTGGTATGATGGACGCAAAATCTGCAGCACAAATTATGTATGCGGAGGAAATTATTGCTAGTAGTGATGCAACTGCTATGATTGATGAAAAGACAAGGGAATATGCAAGCCTCCAATCCAGTGTAGAAGCAGCTGCAAAGAGAGGCTATGTTGATAACATTATTTCAACAGAAGCTACAAGAAAACAACTCGTTTATGCATATGAAATGCTATTTACAAAGAGAGACAGCCGTCCAAGTAAAAAGCATGGTACGGTTTAATATGAGGTAAAAGCGTGAAAAAATCTTTCACGCGGAGATTTGTGCTTCGCGCAAAATCTCCATACTTTGAAAGGGGCATGCGTACTAATTATGAAAAAGAAACTAGTGCTATTTTTATTTTTGATTATTTGTCTGTTTGCTATAACAGCATGTTCATCGAAAAAAGAAGCTGCTACATTTGAATATGATGAAGCATCGGTAAAGGAAACAGCAACTCAATGGCTGGATTCATGGAATCAGACAGATTTTTCTGGATATGATGATGTAACATTAGAAGGACTTGTTTCTTCTGGCCAATTGGATGAAGCATCAAAAAAAGTATTCACTACTTGGAGACAGACACAATCTGATATCGGTGCTTTTGTAAAGGTTAAAGATGTTGTGATTGAAGAAGCGGGCGATATGATTACAGTAGTATTCACAGCAACTTATGAGGGAACTAAGAACAATGTTGTTTTCAAAGTACCTTTTGATTCTTCGTTGAATGTTAACTCTACGGCGATTACTGTGGAGGAAAGCGAAACTTTTAGTGGAAAGATGGATTCCGCCCTATTTAATACTATAGTAGGTATGGGAACGGTATTCGTTGTTTTAATCTTCATATCTTGTTTAATTGGAATGTTTAAAATCATTCCTAAGATTCAAGCAAAGATGGAAAAGAGACAAGAAGAAGACTTTAATGTTGTAACTGCTATTGATAATACAGTATCACAAATCGCTGAACAAGAAGAATTAGAAGAGGAAAAAGAATTAGAAGAATTAGTGGATGATGGTGAATTGGTAGCTGTTATTACGGCTGCAATCATGGCATCTATGGCATCTAATGGAGAAGAAGTCCCAGCAGATGGTCTTATTGTTCGTTCTATTAAGAGAACAAACTCAAATAAATGGAAGAAAGCTTAAGTTTAGGAGGAATAATCACATGAAAAATTATACAATTACGGTTAATGGTAATGTTTATGAAGTATCTGTTGAAGAAGGCATATCAGGAGCGGCACAAACAGTGTCTGCACCTGTAACAAAGGCGGCAGTTCCAGTAGCACCTAAAGCGGTAGCTCCAGAAGCACCTGTAGCGAAAGCAGCAGCTCCAGTAGAACCTAAGGAAGTAACTCCAGTAGCACCTACAGCAACAGCTTCAGCTGGTACTCAAGGAAGTGTTAAAGTTAACGCACCAATGCCAGGTAAAATACTTGAAGTAAAGGCTAATGCAGGACAAGTAGTTAAGAAAGGTGACGTATTAGTTGTTCTTGAGGCAATGAAGATGGAAAACGAAATAGTTGCTTCTCAAGATGGAACAGTAGCTAGCGTTGATGTAGAAGTTGGAAAATCAGTTGAAGCGGGGGATATATTAGCTACATTAAACTAGATTTGCATGTTTCAAGTAACTTACCATAAAGAAAATTGGGAGGTAATATTTAAATGAACGACATTTTAACAATGTTAGAGAACTTGGTTGGTCAATCAGGCTTTGGTTCTTTAACAATCGGAAATTACCTAATGATTGCGGTTGCGTGCTTTTTCCTATACTTAGCGATAAAGAAACAGTATGAGCCACTACTGTTATTACCAATCGCATTTGGTATGCTGTTAGTAAATTTATATCCACCAATTATTCAAGAAGGGGGATTGTTATATTATTTCTATAAACTTGATGAATGGACAATCCTACCTTCGTTAATATTCTTAGGGGTTGGCGCTATGACTGATTTTGGGCCGTTAATTGCTAATCCTAAAAGCTTCCTTCTTGGAGCAGCAGCACAGTTTGGAATCTTCTCTGCTTATATTTTGGCTATTCTTATGGGCTTCAATGGAAAATCAGCAGCAGCTATTTCCATTATCGGCGGAGCAGATGGTCCTACTTCAATCTTCTTAGCGAATAAATTAGGTCAGATTACATTATTAGGACCGATCGCAGTAGCCGCATATTCTTATATGGCGTTAGTACCAATTATACAACCGCCAATTATGAAGTTATTAACAACGAAAAAAGAACGTGCGATTAAGATGGAACAGTTAAGACCAGTATCAAAATTGGAGAAAATTTTATTCCCTATAGTTGTTACAATTATTGTTGTATTAATTCTTCCAACGGTAGCTCCTCTTGTTGGCATGCTTATGTTAGGTAACTTATTCAGAGAATCAGGAGTTGTTAAACAACTTGTTGAAACTGCGTCCAATTCATTAATGTATATTGTGGTAATCTTACTTGGTACTTCTGTAGGCGCAACAACTAGTGCAGAAGCTTTTTTGAATACGGATACAATTAAGATTGTTATCCTAGGATTAATTGCATTTGCAATTGGCACTGCGGCTGGTATTTTATGCGGTAAATTATTGTGTAAGTTAACAGGAGGCAAAGTTAATCCATTAATAGGTTCAGCAGGTGTTTCAGCCGTACCAATGGCAGCTAGAGTTTCGCAAAAAGTTGGTGCTGAAGAAGATCCTACAAACTTCTTATTAATGCATGCAATGGGACCGAATGTTGCGGGTGTAATCGGTACAGCAGTAGCCGCTGGTACATTTATGGCAATATTCAGCGTAAAATAAATTTGTTTTAGAGAACCTAGAAATTCCACTCTGTACAGAACACATTGGAATATCTTTATATGCTAGAAAGAGTTACTAGGTTGAATAGTATAAGTAATAACAGGAGGTAGAAAAATGGCAGAACAAGTCAAGAGACCGGTTAAGATTACCGAGACTATATTACGTGATGCACACCAATCATTAATAGCTACAAGAATGACAACGAATCAGATGCTTCCAATTATCGAAAAGATGGACAAAGTCGGTTACCATTCTGTTGAGTGTTGGGGTGGAGCTACATTTGATGCATCCCTTCGTTTTTTGAAAGAAGATCCATGGGAAAGACTTAGAAAGTTAAGAGATGGTTTTAAGAACACAAAATTACAGATGTTATTCAGGGGTCAGAATATCTTAGGGTACCGTCACTACGCAGATGATGTTGTAGAGTATTTTGTTCAAAAATCCATTGCAAATGGGATTGATATTATCCGAATCTTTGACTGCTTGAATGATATACGTAATCTTGAAACAGCAGTTAAAGCAGCGAATAAAGAACATGGACATGCACAAGTTGCCCTTGCATACACATTAGGTGAGGCGTATACCTTAGAGTATTGGACGGATATGGCTAAGCGAATTGAAGAAATGGGCGCTGACTCATTATGTATCAAAGATATGGCTGGTCTATTAGTTCCATATAAAGCAACGGAATTGGTTGAGACATTAAAAGGAGCAACATCACTTCCAATTCAACTTCACACACACTATACATCAGGTGTAGCATCAATGACATACATGAAAGCTATTGAAGCTGGTTGTGATATCATTGATACGGCAATGTCGCCATTTGCTATGGGTACAAGCCAACCTGCAACGGAAGTTATGGCTGAAACCTTCAAAGGAACGGAATATGATCCAGGATTTGACCAGAATCTATTAGCAGAAATTGCTGATTACTTCCGACCAATCAGAGATGAAGCATTGGATAGCAAATTACTAAATCCAAAAGTTATGGGTGTTGATATTAAGACATTATTATATCAAGTACCAGGTGGTATGTTATCTAACTTAGTATCTCAATTAAAAGATGCACATCAAGAAGATAAATACTATGACGTATTACAAGAAATCCCTCGTGTTCGAAAAGATTTTGGTGAACCACCGCTAGTAACTCCTTCTAGTCAAATCGTTGGTACACAGGCTGTACTTAATGTTTTAGCTGGAGAACGTTACAAGATGGTAACAAAGGAATCAAAAGCGCTTCTTCGTGGTGAATATGGTCAAACAGTGAAACCATTCAACCCAGAAGTTCAGAAGAAAGCAATTGGAGATGAGCAAGCAATTACTTGTCGTCCTGCTGACTTGTTAAAACCAGAACTTAAGACAATTGAAGCGGAGATGGCTCAGTGGAAAGAACAAGACGAAGATGTATTAACCTATGCATTGTTCCCACAAGTAGCTACGGATTTCTTCAAATACCGTCAAGCTCAAAAAACCAAAGTAGATATAACGGCTGCGGATACAGCTAGTAAGGCTTATCCTGTATAGTTCGTAGAATAGTAAGAAAACTATACTTTTAATAAGCAAAAGCACCACACAGCATTCAAAGTGAATACTGTGCGGTGCTTCTTTAATAAAGGATATAGCATGTTTGGTGTTATAGTACGTAGACTATAAGTATTCCTTTAAACTTTCTACATTCTTTTCTTCGAATTTAAGTAGATCTTTCATTAAATCAATAATCTTTTTGTCAGCATTCGTGTATTCTTTGATTTTTCTAGTAGCTTCGATAATACCCATGGTACTGCCTGTAATTAACATTTCAGAAATATGAGATGCAGATTTATCCGTAAGTGTTTGCATGTTAATCATTATATATGCTTTAAATTTGTCCATCTGACTAATACCTTTTTCATCACAACCTAAATCCGTAAGTATATTACGAGCTTTTTGGTTGATTTCTCGGTATTCTTTTAATTGAGATTCAAGTTGTTTTTTAAAAGAGTCATTATCTACGATTTCAAGGATTTGTCCAATCGTCTGTATTCCCATTTGAGAATTTTGAAAAATATAGTTTAAAAGTTCTGTATTAGTATCCATGTAATAACCTTCCTTTAATAATGTAGTACTTTTAGTATGTGTATATATTTTGTAGCTATGCAAACTGTTGCTATTAATATATAAAGTACTAATGTCTTAGATGGAATACACAATTGTTTTAGTAAGTAATTCACATGATAATGAAGAGAATTGCTAGCAGGCATAATACTGTCAGACTACACAGTATTAGTAACTACTACTTATAATAAGATTTTTATTAATAATAAAATTAATACAACAATTATAATTGGACGAACAATCTTTTCTCCGTTCTTTAATACCATTCCAGAACCAAGATAATTGCCAGCCATACTGAATAGTGCGGCAGATAGTCCGAGTGGAATTAGAATCTTTCCATTAATTAAGAAAGTAATAAGTGCGGCAATATTAGATGCAAGATTAATAAACTTAGTATTTCCGGTAGCTTCTTTTACATCTATCTTGGCCAAGCCTGTGAGAGCTAGGACAAGGAAGGTTCCGGTTCCAGGTCCATAGAAGCCATCATAAGCACCAATTATTAAAGAAACTATGATAGTAATCGTATATTGTTTTTTAGTAGAGATTGAAGAATGCTCAGTAACTTGCATGGTATTCCTTCTGAATACAACAAAATAGGCTACAATTGGCAATGCAAATAATAAGAAGTATTTGATATACTGATCACTTACCATTAGGATTAGTCTTGCACCAATGGCTGAGCCAATAAGAGCGGAGACTACTGTTGGAAGAATCAAGCGTATAATAACCGTTTTATTCTTAAGAAATCGTATGCAAGCGACAAGGGTTCCACAAGAGGAAGAGAGTTTGTTGGTTGCGATTGCATTATGTGCAGGAAGACCTGCAAGTAGATAAGCAGGTAAAGTAATGAGTCCGCCACCTCCTGCGATGGAATCAACAAAGCCACCTAGGAAAACAAGGGGGCAGACGATAAGAAACATATGTAGTGTAAGTTGCATGGGTGTATCCTTTCAGTATGTATTCGGTATGTAATAGAACTGGTTAATTTAAGAACTATTCAAATTATAATAATTATGACTACTTATGTCAATTTGCTGTTGACAGGTTTTCAACGTATTAATCTATTGATAAAATATAAGCATAGACTTGTGATAAAATTTGAACATAAGGATATGATAAAATATGAATATAGAGATTTGATTAAATATAAAAGTATATACTTGACAAATATATACTTCGGGAGTAGAATTAAATTACTTCGAAAGAGGAAGTAATTGAAATATTTAAGAAAAGAGAATTAGTGTATGATAAATACTGATAATATTAATTTGGAAACTATGTTGTTTGGTTATATTGATAAGATTAAGATATTGTTTACAGCAGATTTATGGAGTAGTGAGATCTTTAATTGTTCAAAGAATGAACTGTTTATTCTTCTGCTATTATACCAAAAAGACGAAGTTAATATGAGCCAGATAGCTCAATATATCTCGGTTCCCCTTAATACAGCAACTGGTATTGTTGCCAGAATGGAAAAACGTGAACTGGTAAAAAGGCAAAGAAGTAAAGAAGATAAAAGAATTGTTACTATAATGATGACAAACCAAGGAAAAGAGCAGATTGCTTTTATTATTAAAAAAATCATTACTTATGGGAATTTGATCTTTGATAGTTTTACTTCAAAAGAAGTAGAACTTACTTTTCGCTTAATTGATAAAATAATTAACGTATTATCAGATGAACTGCTAAGATGTGAGAATGAACAAAAGGAAGAGACAAAGATTCGAAAGATTACAATTGAGTAATATAATTGGCATTGTGAATATGTAATATCAATAACAATGCCATTAATTATAAATAAATACTTCGGCATTCGAAATATTCAACGAACGAAATAATAGGAGGGTTATGTATGAAAAGAATATTAATTTTTACAGGTAAGGGTGGAGTAGGAAAGACAAGTGTGGCCGCTGCACATGCTGTTAAGTCAGCGAAAGAAGGTAAAAAGACTATTATAGTAAGTACAGATATGGCTCATAATCTGGGGGACCTGTTTGACATGAAGATTGGAAGAGAGGAAGTGAAAGTAGCAGATAACTTATATGCATTAGAAATTGATCCTGATTATATCTGTAAGAGTGAATTTAAACATATGATGGAGGCTATATCTAAGATGATTTCTTCATTTGACAAAGGAGAAAAGGAAATTGATTCATTTACAATGTTGCCAGGAATGGATGAATTGTTTTCTTTATTAAAGATACAGCAACTATATGTAAACAGCGACTATGAACGAATTGTAGTAGATTGTGCTCCTACGGGTGAAACGCTAGCATTGCTCAAATTTCCTGAACTGCTTTGCTGGTATATGGATAAATTCTTCCCTATTGGTAAAATTGCAATGAGAATATTATCTCCTTTTTCTAAAAAGTTATTTCAGGTTCAACTGCCAGATGGCAAAGCGATGAATGATATTGAAAAACTATATGTTAAGCTAATTGAATTACAAGAATTACTAAAAAATAAAGAGATTTCTTCCATAAGACTAGTTACTATACCTGAAAAAATGGTGATTGAAGAGACAAAGAGAAATTACATGTATATGAATCTATATAATTATAATGTGGATGGGATCTTTGTGAATCGTATTCTACCAACACAGATTGACAATCCCTTCTTTAAAGAGTGGATTCAGATTCAGAAAGAATATCTAGAAGAAATTAAAACAAGTTTTGATCGAATTCCAATATATTATATTCCGTGGTATGATACGGATTTACTTGGAATTGATTCCGTGAATCGTATTTGCGAAGATGCCTTTAAGGAAAGCAAGGATTTGTTTGCAATCAAGGTGAATTTGGAAGGAGAGACATATGAACAAACGGAAAAAGGATATGTATTGAAGTTGTATTTACCACATGTGGAAAGGAATCAGATAGATGTTCGACTATCGGGTAGTGATGTGATTGTTAAGATAGGTAACTATAAACGTAATATACCAATGCCAAATGCCTTACGAACAATGAGTGTAACGGCGGCAAAATTCGAAGATCAGACATTAAATATCACATTTGAGTAGTTTAACTATTAAGATATCTTGTACTACACAAAGTCTCGCAAATCTAAATAGAATCGAGCTTGAAAGGAGTCAATGATTAATATGAATGAAATGTTTATAACAAAAATGATACAGTCAAAAAGGTTAGAGAAAGAAGCATTAAAATCCATATTACCAGAGTTCATGGTATCTCATCTTGATGTGATAGAAGATGAGCTGATAGCAATGATGAAAGAGTTAGCAAAGGATGCGGCGGAAAAAGCCGTAGTAGGCTATTCGAAGGCTTCTAAGATCTATAAGGAAGCAAAGGAAGAACAAACACCAGATAGGGATCAACATACAGAGGATAGGAAACAGACCAAAGCAAATAAATCAAAAGTTAGTTGTATAACAATTGAATAGGAAGGTATAGAAGAAAATTACCTTGTTGAAAGGGTTATAGGTTATCTTTATCAACCTAAATAAATTATATAAGGAGTAAGTATTAATATGAGGATTGTGTTATATACAGGAAAAGGTGGAGTTGGAAAGACAAGTGTTGCTGCGGCAACAGCTGTTAGAGTAGCGGGGGAAGGTAAGAAAGTTCTAATAATGAGCACGGATCAGGCACATAGTCTGGGGGATTCATTCGGGGTACCGCTTACGAACGAACCTACTGAAGTAGATAAGAATCTGTGGGCACTTGAGATTGACTCTATCGTAGAAGGGGAGAGAGCTTGGGGAAACATGAAGGAGTATATGAAGCAATTTCTGACAGCCAAAGCAGAGGGGGGAATTGAAGCGGAAGAGTTGCTTGTATTTCCTGGCTTAGAAGAATTATTTTCACTGTTTCGTATTACAGAAATATACGAACAGAATCAATATGATTTGCTTATCGTTGATTGTGCTCCTACAGGAGAAACATTATCCCTTCTTAAATTCCCAGAGATCTTCGGAAACTTTATTAGAAACGCACTTCCTATGAAGAAAAAAGCAACTAAGATTGCGGGACCTATGGTAGAAAAGGTGACAAAAATACCGATGCCAAAGGAAAATGTTTTTGATGATATTGAGGCACTAGATAACAAGCTGGAGAAATTGCAAACGATCATGATGGATAAATCGGTTACAAGTATTCGGATTGTAACGACTCCAGAACGAATTGTTATTAAGGAAGCAAAGCGCAATTTTACGTGCTTACATTTATTTGATTATAACGTAGATGCAATTATAGTGAATAAAGTTTATCCAAGGAGTGCATTAGACGGTTATTTTAGTAAATGGATTTCCCTACAAGAAGAAGGTTTAAAGGATATCAAGGAAAGTTTTGGTCAAATTCCAATATTTACGTTAGGGTTGTTGAATAGTGAGTTGAAATCCATGGACACACTAGCAAAAGCTTCTGAGCTAATCTATGGCAAAAGTAATCCTATTGAGGTTCTGTTTCAAGATAGGATATTTGAAGTAAAGAAGGAACAGGAGCAATATGTATTGGCTTTGAATCTTCCTTTTGCAACAAAAGATCAGTTTGAATTAAGTCAAAAAGGGGACGAATTACTGATACAATTTAATAATGAAAGACGATGCTTTACATTGCCAGATATTCTTAAGGGAAAAGAAGTAGACGGTGCAAGTTATGAAGAAGGTTGGTTAAACATTCGCTTTGCAAAAGAAAATTAAATTTTTTTGTTAATGAAAGTGCTATATGGATTATGGGATTACAAATATATGAGGGAGCAGATGTGTCATGCATCTGCTCTTTTTGAGTATAAATAAAATTATAGTTATGGTAAGGATGCCGACGGTAGAATGGGACCGTGACTACTTGTGACAATTTACGTGAGAGTTATATCTTATTGACAGCACCATAATCAAAAGGTAAAATATAGAAAATACAGAATAAAAATGTAATTAAATACAGAAAAAGAACGAAAAATATTATGAGTTAGCAATTTGAATATAGAGAACAATTGAATCGTATTAAATAATAGGTTTCGTATTCATAAGCAAGAGTGGAGATGATTGAAATAAATCTAAAATATATATTTAATCCCCTAGAAACTTATATTTATTATATTAATATAACCAGGAGGTAGATATAAAATGGAAGACAATTTTGATGAGGATTTCAATGAAATAAAAAGGAAAGATAAAATAAAAAACAGATTGAGAAAGTTAGGATCAATCATTGGAATACTCTTGTTGATACTATTTGCAGGAACAATAATTTATGAATTTATATGGCCACATTTTGTAGCACCATACGCAATAAAGGATTTGAATAATAATATTGAACTACCTTATGAGTTTGGAGCAGAGGCTGATAAATATGATGTGGAACAAGAATGGATAGGGGATGAAGATGAAGAAGATATGGTTTTTTATATAGATAAGAGCAATGGAGATGCATTTCAGTTTGCGAGATATCCTGATTATGCGGATTCAGTAAAATTTACAAGTTTTTATACCTGTAATAAGGAAGTGGAATTATATGGGTTTAAAGTTGGGGACAGCTCGGAAAAAGCAGATAAGCAGCTCAAAGAACATGGGTATAAATGTATTGATATTAGTGGTGGTTATTATAATTACAAAAGAGGAAGAATTAATATAAGTTTTAATGTTAGCATTGTTACAGAGGAGAATAACGAGGGAAACAGTTTCACAGAGGAAAGAGTAGTTGAGTATTGGGTGGAATTGGCTAGCACAGATAAGCAACATAAAGGCAACTATAAATAGTTAAAACGTTAGTATATTTAAGAATTTTAATAAGTCACTACATAAGAAGGAGGTAGATATATATTGGAGGACAATTTTGATGAAGATTTCACCGAAGTAAAAAGGAAAGAAAAAAATAAAAAGAGATTGAGAAAATTAGGTTCAATCATTGGAATAATATTGTTGATACTATTTACAGGAACAATAATATATGAATTTATATGGCCACATTTTGTAACACCATATGCAATAAAGGATTTGAATGAGAATATAGAATTACCGTATGAATTTGGGGTGGCCGCTAGTGAATATGATATTGATGAAAAGTGGATTGATCGTAGAGATGAAATTGGATTTTTTTTCAATTCAGATGAAAAAGATGTATTTGGGTTCTCGGGTTTTCCAGATTATTCTTGTTCATTTAAGTTTACATATTATTATACGAATAAATCCAAAACATCGTTATTTGGATTTAAAGTTGGGGACAGCTTAAAAAAAGCTGATGAACAGCTTAGAAAACATAAATATAAAAGAACAAGAATTGATAGTTTCTATAGTATATATGAAAGAGGAAGGATAGAAATATATATATATTTTAAATTATCAGACAATAGTTACACTACAAGTGAATATATCAAAAACGAAGAAGTAATAAAGTATAGTATAGAAATAAGTAGTACAGATAAGCAACATAAGGGCTACTATAAATAGAAGGGAAAAAGGGAGAGAATAATGAAAATAGGAAAGAAATTAGTGATGTTGAGTATAATAATATGCTTACTATTACAGTTAGTAAGTAGTGGTTTCACTACTGTGCAAGCTAAGAGCAGTAATAAATTAGTAATATCAGGGAAAATAAAAGTTGAGGTTAAGGATTTTACAAGTGGTTCTACGTTAAAGAAGAGGCAGAATCTGGAAAATTATCCGGCAGCTTTGTATTATGAAGATAGTAACGGTTTAACAAAAATAATAAAGATGAAAGGAATATTATAAGCTAGTCTTTAGTCGTATTAATGAGTTGGAGGTAGATGATCGAAATAAGTTTTAAGTAATCTCTAAACTTATATTTATTGTATTAATATAAACAGGAGGTAGATATAAAATGGAAGACAATTTTGATGAGGATTTCAACGAAGTAAAAAGTAAAGAAAAAAATAAAAACAGATTGAGAAAATTAGGATCAATCATTGGAATACTCTTGTTGATACTATTTGCAGGAACAATAATTTATGAATTTATATGGCCGCATTTTGTAACACCATATGCATTAAAGGATTTGAATGAGAATATAGAACTGCCGTATGAATTTGGAGTGGCCGCTAGTGAATATGATATTAAAAAAGAATGGATTGAAGATGAAGATGAGTTGAGTTTTTATATTAATACGAGCACAGGGGACGTATGCACATTTACAAGATATCCTGACTATGCTGATTCATTAAAATTTACAGGTTATTATACCAGTAATAGGGACATAGCATTGTTTGGGTTTAAGGTGGGAGATAGTTTCGAAAAAGTGGATAAATGTCTTAAGAAACATGGATATAGATGTTATGATAGTGGCTCAGGTTATTACGAATACGAGAGAGGCAGAATTAACATTAGACTTTATGTTACAAGTATTGAAAATGAAATGGTAGATGTGGAAAATAATGAAATAAAAAGGGCGGTGGAGTATTGGGTGGACTTGATAAGTACAGATAAGCAATATAAAGGCAACTATAAATAGTTAAAACGTTAGTATACTTAAGAATTTTAATATGTTATTACATATGTAGGAGGTAGATATAAAATGGAAGACAATTTTGATGAGAATTTCAACGAAGTAAAAAGGAAAGAAAAAAATAAAAACAGATTGAGAAAATTAGGATCAATCATTGGAATACTTTTATTGATACTATTTGCAGGAACAATAATTTATGAATTTATATGGCCACATTTTGTAACACCATATGCAATAAGGGATTTGAATGAGAATATAGAATTACCGTATGAATTTGGGGTGGCCGCTAGCGAATATGATATTGATGAGGGGAAGAGTGATCGTAGTGATGATGTTAGCTATTATATAGAATCAGGTGATCGAGAAACATATGGTTTTTCAGGTTACCCTGATTATGCTTGTACATATAGATTCACATATTTTGATTCGAGTAACCCTAAAACAACACTGTTTGGATTTAAAGTTGGGGACAGCATGGAAAAGGCGGATAAACAACTTAGAAAACACAAATATACGAGAGGTATAATAGATGAGTCTGGATGTATATATTATAGAGGAAAAATTGAAATTTATATAGACATTTTTTTAACAGATAATAGTTACAATGTGAAAGATTACATAAAGAATGGAGAAGTAACAAGTTATAGTATAGAAATAAGAAGTACAGATAAGCAACGTAAAGGCAATTATAAATAGTAGGGGAAGAGGGAGAGAGTAATGAAAACAGGAAAGAGAATAGTAACGTTGAGTATAATAATATGCTTGCTATTACAGCTAGTAAGTAGTGGTTTTACTACTGTGCAAGCTAAGAGCAGTAATAAATTGGTAGTATCAGGGAAAATAAAAGTGGAGGTAAAGGATTTTACAAGTGGTTCTACGTTAAAGAAGAGGCAGAATCTGAAGAATTATCCAGTAACTTTGTATTATGAAGATAGTAACGGTTTAACAAAGCATATGGATATAGTAACAGATGAATTAGGTAGCTACAAAATTACAATATCGTCTCAATCTGCTATAAAAAAAGTATGGCTTAAAGTAAAGGCAGAAAATGAAGCTTGTGTGGTATATTCGAAATTCAAGAAGTGGACTGGGCACACTAAATATGACTTTAAAAATAAAACAGTATCTGTTGATTCAGATAAACAAAGTAATCTTACAATGAATTATACAATTAAAGGAAAGAATGCTGGAGCAATTAATATAGCAAGAGTTATTAACGATGCAAGGACTTATATGAATAAAGCTTCAGGACTAGTAGTACCTAAGGTTCCTGTCTATTGGTCGTACGGGAAAGGAGAGGGATCTTATCAATTTGATGCTTTGAATATAGAATTTATGGCGTTATCCGGTTTGGATCAAGATGAATTTGATAGTTCTGTTATTTGTCATGAATATGGTCATTGGGTATTTAATAGGTTGCGTAATGGTAGTTTTAGAGGTGGAAATCACTCATCTAAAAAAAATGTGGATAAAAGATTAGCATATTCAGAAGGTTTAGCTACCTATTTTGGCCAAATGGCATTAAATTCAGCAATATACTACGATGGCAATGATAAAAACGAATATAATTCCTATTCACTTGAAAATCCAAAGATATTCTACGATAATCTGGACGGTTTAAAAAACGAGGCTTATGTTGCTGCAGCGCTTTGGGATATTACAGACTACTATGATCAATTAGAGACTTGGGACAAACTCAAAGAAAGGGAAGAAGATGTATTTTTGCGTAATTGTAATGTAATTATGGCAGCAGAGTTAATTACCGATATTAAAAAACCAACAGAAGTATTTGATGCTTTTGATATTGATTTGAAGGATTTCTTTAAAGAATATTTAGAGAAACATATTAATAAGAATAGTGATGAAGCATATGACTTTTGGAGAATATTTAAAGAGAATTATATGCAAATCGATGATGAGAATCCAAGTCTTAAGCTAACAATTTCAAACAATGAATTAAGTATTAAATTGTATGATAATGTTAAAGTATCAAGAGCCGAAATATACATTAACGGTAAAAAGGTTTCTACGATAAATGATCCTTCTGACAATATATCATACTTAATTCCAACTAATAAGCTTTCTTCAGGGCGAAACCAAATAACAGTTAAGGCATATGATTATGCAGGAAATGATAAATCACAATTTAAACTGAAGCAACACAATATATATACAGATTCACCAGATAGGGCAACAGTCGGAACTTGTTATCAACCGTATGCAATTGCTTATTGTAATTATTTTTTTGATGGTGAGAATATAGCAACTATTCTTTCTAAGAATAATGTAGAGGATGCTAACGATGATAACTCAGTTATTGAAGTATTAGCGGATTTGTACGGTTTAGTGTATGAAGAAAACATACATGGAAGTTTGTTATCAGAGGAGATATCAGAAACAAGGCTAATCAATGTTTCAAAAGGAAAAGATTTTTCACTGCTTATTGATGATACATTAGGAGATTATGAGGTTCTACTGACAGACCCGAATGGAATTGTGTATAGTAATAATGTAACATCAGATGAAGATACTGGTGAAGAGGTAATGGATGAGATAGTTGATAATACAACAGCAGATACAAGTTTACAGAATGTCGTGAATCTGGGGAGCAGAGGATTGATAGCATTTTACCCAACTGCTGGTACATGGACATACACAATAAGGAATAAGGGACTTGATGGTGATTACTCAGCAGGTATATATACAAAATTGTCAGCTCCCGTTATAGAGAATGAAGAAAATCTGGCATTGATACAAGATGGAACTACTATTAGTATTAGCGGTTGTGTTGCAATCGATAATTCCAGTCAAACAGATTCTGAAAATCCAGTAATAACTGCATCGGGAAGTGCAATAACAGTAGCAACAGGCAGTGCTATTATTGTAGATACAGAAGAAAGGTCCTATACATTACCGGCAAAAGTACATCTTGAATTAATGGACGATTCAGGTGAAATATTGGTTGAAGACGCCATTGCAGATGGAATTAATGAAAGTGGAGATTTTACATATACCTTTAATGATTTAGAAGATGGCCATTATTATTTAGAAGTATATTCGTTGGCATCTGATGGGACAAGTAGTTGGACAAGAACAAGTGAAATAGTTGTAAATACAAAGGAGCCTGAGATACAATTAGACGACGACTATGAGTACTATATCTATTCACAAGAGGCTTTGCTTAGCGGAGTAATTAATAATGCAGATACGATTGATATAACGGTAAATGGTCAGGCAGTACCTTATGTTGGTGAAAGTAAAGGAGATGATGCCTTTGCTTTTGGCTGCAATATTAAATTGAATGATGGAGATAATGTAGTGATTATTTCTGTAAAATCAGAAACAGGAAAGATCGTTACAAAAGAGTTGGTATTACATTCAATAGCAAAGGAAGAGTATTATCAGGAAAAACATCAACCAGAAATTGAAACGGTAACATTTAATGGGAAAGATGATACTACGATTAATGGAAATTCCATAATTGAAGTTTATCTAACGGATAAAAATATTTCGGATTATAAGGTTTATGCTGTTTGCAATGATCAAACATATGAGTTTAATCCGACGGATGATCATTTTATATTAGATTTTATTCCCACAGACTATGATAATGAGAAGTATGAATTTACAATATGTGTAATAAGTAAGTGGCAATTTTATGATGAGAAGGAGTACGAGATTCAGGTTGTAGGGAATAAAGAAAAGTTACACATAAAGAATGAGCCAGAAGATATTAGCCTATATGTAAATGAAACAGCAACCTTGGATTTAAAAGAGATATTTGGAGATTATAGTTATAAAGTAGAAACAAATTATGGTACAGTTAAAGACAAAATCTGGAGTTTTACATCTGACGAAGAAGGTATATTTGAGGTTAGATTAAGGGCCTTTAATGAGGATGGAGAAAAAGAAGTTGTTTTTGAAGTTATGTTTGAACGTTCGAAGGAGCATGAAATTGAATTTAGAACAAATGGGGGCGAGTTAGATCAAACGGAGTATTATGTTATAGAGGGTGATGAATATGGAGAATTACCAATACCTACAAAGAATGGATATGATTTCATAGGCTGGTTTGATAGAGAAGTGGGAGGAGAGCAGATACTTGATAGTACAATAGTTAAGGAGGGAATATCATATATTCTGTTTGCACATTGGAAAGGTAAATCAGTAACAATTAATTTCAATCCTAATGGTGGAAGTGTAGAAGTTGGAAGTAAATTAGTTACATATAAAGAGGAATATGGTAATCTTCCAATACCTACAAAAGCAAATTCTGAATTTATAGGTTGGTACAGTGGAGCAAATGGGGGAGTGAGAATATCTCCTAATAGCATAGTATCAAAAACAGAAACTCAAACCTTATATGCACAATGGCTAGAAAATAATTATCAAGTAAGTTTTGATTCAAACGGTGGAATACTTGAGGAACAGATCCTATTTGTAAAAAAGGGTGAGAAGTATGGAACATTACCAACACCTGTTAGAGAGGGATATACATTCAGAGGGTGGTATACAGCAAAAACAAATGGAGTTCTTATACAATCTACAACAATTGTAACAGCCACAAGTAATCATGTGTTGTATGCTCTGTGGAATCCAAACTGGTATGAGGTAAAATTTAAGTGTACCGGTGGTCAGATAGAAATTAAAAATAAATATTATACTGAAACGTACGGCAATTACTACTATGACAATCTATATGGAACACTACCAACACCTTGGAAATATGGTAATGAATTTACTGGGTGGTACACACAAGAAGAGGGGGGGAATTTAATTACAGCTAGCAGTGTTGTTAAGATAACTGATAAGCAGACTTTATATGCCCATTGGAAACCACTTGAATTCGTGGCGTTCTTTAATGCTAATGGTGGAAGTGTAGATATTGCTAGTAAAAAAGTAACTTATATGAGTGAGTATGGAGAATTACCAGTACCGGTGAGAGAAAACTACATATTTGTAGGTTGGTCTACATCAACTTTAATTAGTGATTTGATTAATGCTGATAGTCAGGTCAAATCTGCTTATGGACTTACGTTAATAGCAATATGGAAGGGAAAAAGTTTTGAAGTGAACTTTGACGCTAACGGAGGAGAAACCATTGTTACTAATAAAAATGTTTATTTTGGTGAGGAATATGGAGAGTTACCGATACCAGTGAGAAAAGGATACCATTTTTGGTGGTGGTGTTATACAAAAACAGGAGGAACAAATATAAATTCCTCTACGAAAGTAAGTATAGGAAATAATCATACATTGTATGCTTATTGGACAGGAGAAAGCTATAAAACAGTATTTGATCCTAATGGAGGTAAAATTAAAGTAGGTAAATATGAATATGACGAATATGCTAATAACTATACTTATAATCAAAAATATCAAAGTTTATATACGCCAACTAGACCTGGATATGAATTTGTTGGTTGGTATACAGCAAAAGAGGAGGGAGAACTAGTAACAGTTGATAGCATTATGACTGTAGCTGGCGAACAAAGACTATATGCTCATTGGAGGGAAGCAACATTTAAGGTAATCTTTTATCCGGAAGGAGGTGTTGTTTCACCTGCTAATAAAGATGTGACGTATAAAGATAAGTATGGTGATTTGCCAGTTGCAACAAGGGAAGGATATTCTTTTGTAGAATGGCGTTCTTTAAGAGCCCCAGCGGGCGAAGTGATTAATGCTGATAGTGAAGTAGTAGCAACTTCTAACCACTACATATACGCTCAATGGAAAGCCAATACGTATACAGTATCTTTTGATACAGAGGGTGGTGATTTACTGAATTATAGTAAAGAGGTTGAATTTGCTAGTGCGTACGGGGAGTTACCAATCCCAATAAAAACAGGCTATGTCTTTGCAGGTTGGGTTAATAGAGAACCCGGAACAGGATATGCAATTAAGACAACCATAATGAAAACTGCTAAGAATCACACACTTTATGCCATGTGGAATCCTCAGATCTATACAAGAACGTTTGATTGTACTGGTGGAACGTACGGAAACCAAAGTCAATATAATACGACATACTATTTTGGTAGAGAATATGGTACGTTAATTGTTCCTACTAAATTAGGACATGAGTTTGTTGGTTGGTTTACACAGGAACAAGGTGGTAAACAAATAACAAAAACCAGTATCGTGGATGTCGCAGAGCATCAAATATTATATGCACACTGGAAACCAGCTTCCTATACGATATATTTCCATACTAATGGTGGAAACGATAGTGTCCATAATACTACTAAGATTGTAACTTATAAAGAAAATTACGGCGTATTACCTATCCCTACACGAGATCGCTATGAATTTGTTGGTTGGTTTACACAGACTAGCGGAGGGACGGAGATAACTTCAATGACTCAAGTAGAAATTGCAGGAGCTCATACGCTTTATGCAAGGTGGAAAGGTAAAACATATAATGTGAATTTTTATGCAAACGGAGGCTATTGTTCTGTTAGTAATAAGTCAGTTGTATATTATGAAAAATATGGAGATTTACCAGTGCCAACGAAAATCGGCTACAATTTTTCAGGCTGGTACACGGACATATCAAGCGGATATGTTGTTACTAAAGATACTATAGTAACAACCTCCCAAGATCAGACATTATATGCTAGATGGACACCTGTTTACTATACTGTGACATTTGTTACATATGGAGGAACCGTACCATATAACAGTATTTCGGTTATTCTGGGTGAGAAGTACGGACCTTTGCCTACGCCGAAACGAGAAGGCTATACTTTTTTATATTGGTATAGAATTAATGGTAGTACAAATACAATAGAAATCGTTGACGAATATTCAATAGTACCACGTGATAATGAAGATTATCGCTATTTATATGCTAGATGGTACTAAAATTAGTTAGTAACAAGGTCCATAGAAAAACATAAAAATAATCAGTGTCTTTGAATAAGTCTAAGCATAAGTTATTTATAAGCACCAGCATAAGCTGGTGCTTTGCTGTATTCTTTTGGATTAGATGAAATTGATTTTATGGTCTTGTTCCAAATTTGTTTTTGAGATGTTTTATACTGATAACATTTCTTTTATTTAATAATAGGGAGCAAAACTTTTCTCATTTGGATTTTCATTGTGATTAATATTATTTGAAGAGGTATTATACTATAATAAATAAGACAATATCAAAAACAGTATATAAAGACAAATCCAAAATCATTCAAAAAATTTATAAAAAAACATAAAAAAATAAGTTGACATCAGAATAAGAATTATGTATACTAACAACTGTAAAGAAAATTACTTTACAGGGCGGTGCTTTATATGAATGATAAAATAGAAAAAAAAGATAATAATAATATAAAGCAAATTGATAAGCTAGTTGAGTTATCCTTGCTCTATGATTTCTACGGGGAACTCCTTAAGGAAAATCAAAAATGTATCTTTGAAGATTACATTTTAAACGATTTATCTTTAAGTGAGATTGCAGAACAACAAGGAATAAGTAGACAGGGTGTACACGATGTTGTAAAGCGATGTAGTAATCAACTAATTAAGTATGAAGAGAAGCTTCATTTGATTGAAAAATTCGAACAAACGAAGCAAAAAGTAAGTAGGATAAAGGAATTATCTGAACAGATCATAAAGTTAAACAAGTTTAACTTGTTAAGCGAGTGTAATTTGTCGAATGAGTATAACATACCAAACGAGTTTAATTTACTTACAGAGATTGAATTACTATCCGATAGCATATTAGAAGATTTATAGAACATAGATTTATATGAAATAAAATAACGCAAATAAGATTGGGAGGTTTAAGCATGGCATTTGACAGCTTATCCGAAAAACTACAGAATGTATTTAAGAATTTGCGTGGTAAGGGGCGCTTAACAGAAGCCGACGTAAAAGTCGCTTTGAAAGAAGTTAAGATGGCATTACTAGAAGCAGATGTTAACTTTAAGGTTGTTAAGA
Organism: Clostridiales bacterium; assembly: GCA_018372435.1. Taxonomy (GTDB): domain Bacteria; phylum Bacillota; class Clostridia; order Lachnospirales; family Lachnospiraceae; genus Anaerosporobacter. The sequence goes on from JAHAJA010000002.1 coordinate 145,618, forward strand.
ACTTCATCAAGTCTGTTCAGGAAAGAGCAGTTGGGCAAGACGTAATGACAAGCTTAACACCTGGTCAGATGGTAATTAAGATTGTTAACGAAGAGATGGTTAAGTTAATGGGTGATGAAACCACAGAATTAGTACTAAAACCTGCTTCGGAATTAACAGTTATTATGATGTGTGGTTTGCAAGGTGCTGGTAAAACAACTACTACAGCAAAGATTGCAGGAAAACTGAAACAAAAAGGCAGAAAACCTTTACTTGTAGCTTGTGACGTATATCGTCCAGCAGCTATTAAGCAGTTACAGATTAATGGTGAGAAACAAGGTGTTGAAGTATTCTCTATGGGAGATGGTCATAAGCCAGTGAACATAGCGAAAGCGGCAATCGAACATGCACATAAGAATGGATTTAATGTTGTTATCTTAGATACAGCTGGTCGTCTTCATATTGACGAAGACATGATGACTGAGCTAATTGAGATAAAAGAGAATGTAGATGTAACACAAACTGTTTTAGTAGTAGATGCGATGACAGGTCAAGATGCGGTTAATGTAGCTGAGACATTCAATGGTAAAATTGGTGTTGATGGTGTTATTATTACAAAACTTGATGGTGATACAAGAGGTGGTGCTGCATTATCTATTCGTGCAGTAACAGGACGCCCGATTCTCTATGTTGGTATGGGAGAGAAGTTGTCTGATCTAGAACAATTTTACCCAGACAGAATGGCTTCCCGTATCTTAGGTATGGGAGATGTGCTTACATTAATAGAAAAAGCACAAGAAACCATTGATGAAGACAAGGCAAGAGAGATGGAAAAGAAGATGCGTAAAGCAGAGTTCGATTTCAATGACTTCCTTGAACAGATTCAACAAGTTAAAAAGATGGGTGGTATTGGAGATTTACTTGGGATGTTACCAGGGGCTTCTGCTCAATTGAAGGACGTTGAGATTAATGACGACATCTTTGATGGTACAGTGGCAATCATTAATTCTATGACAAAGAAGGAACGTTCCCAACCAGATATTCTTAATCCATCTAGAAAGAAACGTATTGCGAAAGGTGCTGGTGTTGATATCAGCGAAGTAAACAAGCTTGTTAAGCAATACGAGCAAAGTAAGAAGATGATGAAACAGATGTCAGGTATGATGTCTGGCAAAGGTAAGAGAGGCAAATTCAAATTACCTTTCGGTTTATAAAAGAGAACCAACAGGTCAGAACCTGTAAATATAAATGACAAAAGTCGAATATGGTTCAATATTAAAGGAGGAAAAATAAGATGGCAGTAAAAATCAGATTAAAGAGAATGGGACAAAAGAAAGCTCCTTTCTATAGAGTAGTTGTTTCAGATTCAAGATCTCCAAGAGATGGTAGATTCATCGAGGAAATCGGAACTTACGATCCAACTAAAGAGCCAAGTGCTTTCAACGTAAATGAAGAAGCAGCTCAAAAATGGTTATCAAATGGTGCACAACCAACTGAAACTGTTAACAGATTATTCAAAAAAGCTGGTATCGTTAAATAATTAAGTTATACGTAATGTATAACTGGTTATACGAACTGCATATTCTATGTAGCTAGCCAGAATACACATAAGCCACGAGAAGTTCCCTTTTCGTGGCTCTTGTGGTATATGCATAGTGGAGGTGAAGGTAGTGAAAGAACTTGTTGAGATAATTGCTACATCATTAGTAGATCATCCAGAAGAAGTAGTTGTAACTGAGCATGAAACCGACAAAGCAATCGTTGTAGAACTAAAAGTAGCAGCGGATGATATGGGGAAAGTGATTGGTAAACAAGGCCGTATTGCGAAAGCAATCCGTACCGTTGTTAAGGCAGCCGCATCAAAGGATGATAAGAAAGTAATTGTAGAAATACAGTAATAATTCGTGTGCCTCTAGCTCTTAAGAGCTGGCAACGGAATCGTTACAAGTTACAAATAAAATAGTTAACTACTAGTACTATGATACAGAGGGTGTCTTACATGTAGGACACCCTTTAAAAGAATTCCATAGTAGGAGGAAACAGATGGACAATTTATTACGTGTGGGTGTTATTAGTTCAACTCATGGAATCAGAGGAGAAGTTAAAGTATTTCCAACAACAGATGACCCAAATCGTTTTACGAATTTAAAGAAAGTTATACTAGATACAGGAAAAGAACAAATTGAAATGGAAATCACTGGTGTCCGTTTTTTTAAACAGATGGTAATTGTTAAGTTTAAAGGATATGACAACATTAATGATATAGAGAAATATAAAGGTAAAGATCTCCTTATTACAAGAGAGAATGCTGTGAAACTTGAAGAGGGAGAATACTTTATCTTTGATTTAATTGGTTGTGCTGTAGTAACTGATGAAGGAGAAGACTTCGGAACCTTAATGGAAGTTCTACAAACAGGTGCAAATGATGTATATGTTGTAAAGACCAAGGAAGGAAAAGAAGTTTTATTACCAAACATCGAATCATGTATTCTAGATGTTAATATCGAAGAGAAGAAAATCACTGCTCATATCATGGAAGGTTTAGTTGATTAATAGGAGGAAATAGTGATGAATTATCATGTGCTTACTCTATTCCCTGAGATGATTGAGCAAGGCTTGAATACAAGTATATTAGGACGTGCTAGGGAAAAGAATCTGATTACGTTACAGACAACGAATATTAGAGATTTCTCTACGAATAAACACCTTAAGGTAGATGACTATCCATATGGGGGTGGCGCTGGTATGGTTATGCAAGCAGAACCTGTATATAAGGCGTATGAACATGTAAAGGAACAAGTGGGAAGTGAGAAACCACTTCGTGTAATTTACCTTACTCCACAAGGAAAAGTATTTACACAAGCAGTTGCAGAAGAATTGGCAAAAGAAGAAAACCTTGTATTCTTATGTGGTCATTATGAGGGAATTGATGAACGTGTACTGGATAGAATTGTAACCGACCATGTTTCTATCGGTGATTACGTATTGACAGGGGGAGAACTTCCTTCAATGGTTATGATGGATGCAATATCAAGATTGGTACCTGGTGTACTTAATAATGATGTATCAGCGGAGATTGAATCTTTCCATGATAACCTACTTGAGTATCCTCAATATACTAGACCAGAAGAATTCATGGGCGAGAAAGTTCCAGAAGTTTTATTATCTGGTCATCATGGGAATATAGATAAATGGAGAAGAGAACAATCTGTTATTCGAACAGCACAGAGAAGACCTGATTTATTAAAGGGAGCGAATCTAACGGATAAAGAGAAGCGGATTGCTCGCGAAGCATGCGCTGGCGATGTGGAAAAAGCAACTGAGATTTAACATAAGCCAACACAATACAGAACGAATTCAAAAAGATGTGGATCAAGTTAATCCATTAGTTAGAGAGAATATAAGGACAATATCAGAAAGCCATAATTTACAAGTCTGCTTCTATCATGTATAATCAATACATAGAGTAGGCTTGTTTTTTAAAATGGAGGAGACTATGATTTCAAAAATACATTATAATTGTCCAGTTGGAATGTTGTGCATAGAGGAAGAAGATGGAGTTATCATAGCGGTATATCATGATGAGAAACCGGACTTGTCAATGGATAAAGAAACTACAATTTTAGGGAAAGCGGTAGAACAGTTAGAAGAGTATTTTCAAGGGACAAGAAAGCAATTTGATTTGCCCCTTCAATTAAGAGGAACAGATTTTCAATTGAAGGTATGGAAAACACTACAAACCATTCCTTATGGTAAAACCTATAGTTATGGTGAGATTGCAAAGAAGATAGGGAATTCCAAAGCATCAAGAGCAGTAGGTGGAGCCAATAATAAGAATCCTATACTGATAATTGTGCCTTGCCATCGTGTAATTGGTGCGAATGGTAGCATGGTGGGTTTTGCTGCAGGAATAGGGGTGAAGGAATACCTATTGAATCTAGAAAGACAATAAGTGAGTAAGCAAAAGAGGTAAGCATATGCAGGAGAATCATGAAGTAATGTGGAAGTCAAGCCCAGAAGAATTAGTAGAAGGATATAAGGAAAACAAAGAGGGGTATTCTTGTATCTTCTGTGGGGAAAAGTTTGTTAAGGGAAGGATTTATCAAATTGATGGAGAGTTATACGATGCATATGGAGCCGTTAGTAATCATATAGCAAACAATCATGGAGAAACTGTTGACTATTTACTATCATTGAATACCAGCGTTATAGGAATCTCAGAGGTGCAACAACAGATTCTTAAATTAATGTCTGCTGGGAAAGATGATAAAGTGATTGCTAAAGAAGTGGGAATTGCCTGCTCTACTGTACGGAATCATCGATTTAAATTACGCGAGAAGGAGAAACAAGCTAAGCTATTCTTAGCTCTTATGAAATCTTTAGAAGAAAAGACAAGTCGTGCGATAAACCAGACAGATACTGGAATTATTGAAGAAATTCATACATCAGCAACAATGGTAGATGATCGATATAACATCACAGATCAGGACCGAGAGAAGACGATTAACACATATATGGATGAGAATGGTGCATTAAAACAATTTCCAGTAAAAGAGAAGAAGAAAATTATTATTCTTGGTGAAATCATGAAGAACTTTGTTCGAAATCGTGAGTATGAAGAAGCGGAAGTGAACAAGGTTTTAAAGAGAATGTATGATGATTATCCTACTTTACGAAGGGCGTTAATAGAATATGGATTCTTCGAGCGAACGAATGATTGTAAGATATACCGAGTGAAGGAGTAATTACCTATAAGAATACCAATATAGAGATTATTGTGAATGGAGAATAATTACTTTATATGGGTGGACAATAGTACTTGTTGATAATTACTTCTTCGTGTTTTAGATAATTTTAATGTATTTTCACTTGCATATTTGAAAAGAATCATATACCATTACAGTTATGAGTATTTTTATGCGTTAATATCTTGCTAATTTCAAGATAGAATATAGGTATAGCAAGTGTATGAAAAGAAGGAAAATAGGATGGTGTAGAATGAAAAAGATAGCAGTCGTAACAGATAGTAACAGTGGTATAACGCAGGTAGAGAGCAAAAATCTGGGAATATCTGTATTGCCAATGCCTTTTTATATAGATGAAGTATTATATTTTGAAGATATCACATTATCGCAAAAACAATTCTATACTAAATTAGAGGAAGGCGCAGAGATATCAACATCACAACCAGCGCCTGGAGATGTGATTGATCTATGGAGTTCTTTATTGAAAGATTATGATGAAATTGTTCATATACCAATGTCAAGTGGATTAAGTAGCTCTTGTGAGACTGCAATTATGCTATCTATGGATTTTGATGGAAAAGTTCAGGTTGTTGATAATCAAAGAATCTCTGTTACACAAAGACAATCGGTACTTGATGCAATTGAACTTGCAAATGCAGGAAAATCGGCATTAGAGATTAAAGAATATCTTGAAACTGTTAAACTTGAATCAAGTATTTATATTACGCTAGACACTCTTAAATATCTAAAAAAAGGTGGTAGAATTACACCAGCAGCAGCGGCAATTGGTGCAGTATTGAATCTAAAACCAGTTTTACAAATTCAAGGGGAAAAGTTAGATGCATATTCGAAATCTCGCGGTAAGAAACAAGCAAAAAAAGTTATGATTGAAGCGATGCGAAAAGATATGGAAGAACGTTTTGGTTGTACTGAAGATAATCATACAATTCATCTACAAGCTGCTTATGCAGGGAATGAAGAAGAAGCAGTATCCTGGAAAGAAGAATTACAAAGTGAGTTTCCTAACTATGAGATTCATATGGATCCTTTATCATTAAGTATTGCATGTCATATTGGTTATGGGGCATTAGCAATTGCTTGCACGAAAAAAATAGAATTATAGACAGTATCAATGAAAACAATATCTTAAAATAGTAATTATAAAATAGTAATTTTATAAGAAAGACAATGATCAAGATAAAATAGTATTGAACATTGTCTTTCTTTTATTTTCTTTATTCTTTAATATAAGCCATGTCATATAAATCCCATTTTTCATCCTTGTAATCAAAGAATGCAGGGTGGAATTCTTCATCAACCATGCCGATTGATTTGTAGCAGTTGTGAGCAGCTTCGTTGTTACCGAATACGCCAAGAGTAACACGAGTCATCTTCAATATCTCGGTAGCATATTGAATTGCAAGAGAGACCATCTCTTTACCGTAGCCTTTGCCGCGATAAGTAGTATCTACCACAATGAAGCCAAGGTGAATACTTTGCTTCTTATAGTCGGCGTTACGCATTGAAAAATGCCCAACAGGGGTACCATCTTCATCTAAAGCAACGAATATCCATGCGTTAGGATCTTCATCAAAACGGTTTTTATATTCTATGAGTTGTTCCGAAGTAAGTGGGTATGTAAACTTATTGGCGCTCCACATGGTGAAAGATTTTTCGTCTTGGAACCATTGTAACAGATAAGGAGCATCACATAATTTGAAAGGTCGTAAACGTAACATAATTGTCCTCCGAGAATTATCTATTTTCAAGATATGGTACATATCTTGATATGGTACATATCTTGATATGGTACATATCTTGATGTGGTACATATCTTGATGTGGTACATATCTTGATGTGGTACATATCTTGATGTGGTACATATCTTAAAATAATCTTATATCTTGATATGTTATTATCTTAATATAAGACTATATCTTGATATGGTAACACAAATTATCAAAAATTGCAAAACGGAATAAGATAATATAGTATGAAGAATTGACATTTAGGTCTATTAGAATTACAATTTAACTGATAGTCCACGAAGTAAATGATCAGTTGCGAGTGAGTATTGAAGCGGATTAGGAGTAACAGTTTGATAGAATAGGAGATACTAATGCCAAAACAAACATTTTTTAATTTACCACCAGCAAAACAGAGAAACATTGTATATGCTGCACTCAAAGAGTTTACGAATAAGGGATATTTGCTTGGCAGTGTAGGAACTATTGCAAAGAATGCAACTGTTTCAAAAGGAAGTATGTATCAGTATTTTGAGAATAAGAAGGAATTCTATATCTACTTAACTGATTATGTATATTCTATGATTAAAACAACCATGAAGATGCAGTTGCAAAGCCACATACAAATAGACGCAAGTCTCGGTGTAGTTGCAGAACAAATCAAGGAAATAATATGGGGAATCATTGATAGTTATCAATCTGAAATATGTTTCCTTTTCGCATCGAAGAATGAACAAGAAACTGAGATTCGTTTGCATATTGATAAGTTAAGTAAAGAATTCAAGGAACAAATAATACAACCAATTCTTAAGCAGTTAATGCAAAAAGGGAGTATACGAAATGATATGGAAGTAGAGTACCTAGTATTATACTGCCAGTCGGTTATAGGGATATGTAAAACTCAGTTATTGAGCGCAGTTAATTACCTTGAAGAGGAGAATAAACTTACTATTCATATGAAGAAAGAAGAGTGGAATGTAATCTTTGATAATGTCATAAAGCTTGCAACAACGGGATTAAGCCCTGAATAATAGAATGATTATCTACGACTACAGTCGTAGGAATTCGCTGACGTTAATAAATTAATATAGAAAGAAGAATTAGTATGAAATTAGGTAGAAATGATATATGTTGGTGTGGAAGTAATAAAAAATATAAGAGTTGTCATCTTGCGTTTGATGAAAAGATTGCAGATTTTGAAGAACAAGGTGCGATGGTACCTTCAAGAGATATGATTAAGACACCAGAACAAATTGAAGGAATTCGTAAAGCGGGTAAGATTAATACCATGATTCTTGATCAGCTAGAACCTTACGTAAAAGAGGGGGTAACAACAGAAGAGTTAGATCAACTAGTTAACAAATTTACGAAAGAATTAGGAGGAATTCCAGCACCACTTGGTTATCAAGGGTATCCAAAGAGTGTGTGTACATCAATTAACGAAGTAGTTTGTCACGGAATCCCACACCCTAAACGCAAATTAGTAAGTGGTGATATCGTAAATATTGATGTCTCCACAATTGTTGATGGCTACTATGGAGATTCTTCACGCATGTACCTCATCGGTGAGGTAAGTGAAGAGAAGAGAAAACTTGTCGAGGTAACCAAAGAATGCCTTGAATTAGGTGTGAAAGAAGTAAAACCTTGGAGTTTTCTTGGTGATGTTGGTTATGTTATTAATGAACATGCTAATAAACATGGATACACAGTTGTTAGAGAAATTGGAGGACATGGAGTAGGAGTTGAATTCCATGAGGAACCTTGGGTAAGTCATATTGGTCAAAGAGGCACGGATATCCTATTAGTGCCAGGGATGACATTTACAATTGAGCCTATGGTTAATATGGGAAAAGCAGATGTCATCCAAGATGAAGAAGATGGTTGGACGATCTATACAGAGGATGGTATGCCATCAGCACAATGGGAATACATGTTACTGGTTACCGAAACAGGTGTAGAAGTATTAGCTCATTAAATTATGTCAATAATTTAAAATATACCTTGCATCATACAAAGATATGTGTTAAAATCAGTTGTTGTGAGATGAAAAGGGTGTTCCTCTGTTACGGAGTGTATTAAGAACATCTAAATTTTGAAGGAGGTCGCACAAATGAACGAAATTATTAAGAATATTGAAGCTGCTCAATTAAAATCAGAAGTACCTGAATTTAACGTAGGTGATACTGTTAAAGTATACGCTAAAGTAAAAGAAGGTAATCGTGAAAGAACTCAGATTTTTGAAGGTACAGTATTAAAGAGACAAAACGTAAGCTCAAGAGAAACTTTCACAGTTAGAAAAGCTTCTAATGGAATCGGCGTAGAAAAAACTTGGCCATTACATTCTCCAATCGTTGAAAAAATCGAAGTTATCAGACACGGTAAAGTAAGAAGAGCTAAACTTAACTACTTACGTGATAGAGTTGGTAAAGCTGCTAAAGTTAAAGAGCTAGTTAAATAATTAAACGAAAAGAAGGGACAAGTACACTTTGTATATTGTCCCTTTTTATTAATGATATGTAGTATATAGAGATGAGGTTGAGAGTTCCATGAAATATAATTTCGATTCCGATGATACAAACGCGAAAAGAAAGAAAATTATAAAAGAGGTTATTATATGGGTTGTAGAGATTATAGCTGTAATTCTTTTAGCGTATTTTCTTGTGGAATATGCAGTTGAGAAGACTACTGTAGTTGGTGAATCTATGGAAACTACTTTGCAAGAAGGAGATAAGATTGTTATCAACAAGCTTGCATACCGTTTCTCAAAACCAAAGCGATTTGATGTTATTGTTTTCAAACAAAGTGGTAAGGAACACAGCTATTATGATATAAAAAGAATTATTGGTTTACCGGGGGAGACAGTACAGATTAAAGATGGAGTTGTCTATATTAATGATGAACCGATTAAAGAGAAATCTGCAGTTGATGTGATTAAGAATCCTGGTTTATCGGTAGAACCAATACTACTAGAAGATAAAGAATATTTTGTACTTGGTGATAATCGTAATCTTAGTGAAGATAGTCGATTCGCCAATATCGGTAATGTAGTATTTGATGATATTATAGGGAAAGCATGGATTCGATTGAAACCATTCAATTTCGTCAATGAACTAAATCCTGCAATTAATACAACAGAAGAAGATAGTCAATAAATCGTTATGAAGCTTAATAACGCGTAGTTACGATAAAAGAAAGTAAGAGGTAAGAGATATGCATTTTCAATGGTACCCTGGTCATATGACGAAAGCAAAACGTATGATGCAGGAGGATATTAAACTAATTGATGTAGTCATCGAATTAGTAGATGCAAGAATCCCATTAAGTAGTAAGAATCCGGATATTGATCAAATAGCAAAGAATAAATCTAGAATTATTCTTTTGAATAAATATGACTTAGCCAGTCAACAACAAACAAATGCTTGGAAATCTTGGTTTGAGGAGAAAGGTTTCTTTGTAGCCCTTGTTAATTCAAAAAGTGGGACAGGTGTTAAGAATGTACATGAAGTAATTCAACAAGCATGTAAGGAAAAGATTGAACGGGATCGCAAGAGAGGAATTATTAATCGTCCTGTTCGTGCGATGGTAGTTGGTATTCCTAACGTAGGAAAATCTACCTTCATCAATAGCTTTGCTGGTAGAGCTTGTGCGAAGACTGGTAACAAGCCAGGTGTTACGAAAGGTAAGCAATGGATTCGTTTGAATAAGAACGTAGAACTACTAGATACACCTGGTATCTTATGGCCAAAATTCGAAGATCAATTAGTAGGCCTTAGATTAGCATTCATTGGCTCTATTAAAGAAGAGATACTTAATATGTCAGAATTATCTCTTGAATTAATCAAATTCTTACACGAGCATTATAAAGGAATGTTAGCTAATAAGTATGAAATCGAAGAGTCAGAAGATTCATTAGAAACTCTAACCAATATTGCAGTGAAACGTGGTTGTAAGCAAAAAGGCGATTTACCAGATATAGATAAAGCAGCTAGTATAGTAGTTGATGATTTCAGAAATGGTAGAATCGGTAGAGTTACTTTAGAGTTCCCTGTTTTCGAAGAAAAAGAAGAAACTGAAGAAGTTGATGAAACTATAAAAGAAGAAAACAACTAAAATCATGAACCATAGGAGTGTATTTTGCACGCCCTATGGTTTTTTTGATTTCAGTTATGATAGTTATAAGGGGAAGATGTCTACTGATATAGTAGAAAAGTTCCGTGTCGTAATGGTGATGGATATAGTAACCGAAGACAGAATATGCTACAATATAACTTATGAGAAATGTAAGACTGTAGTTCTGAAAGAGCTATAAGTTAATAAGTTTAGGATCCTTTTGATTTCACAGGGGAATTAGTGAGGATAAAGCATTGTATATGACGTTAACTGGGTCTAGCGGATTGATATAGAGAGGAGAAGTTTAACATAGATATGGAAAAGAAAATAACAGACATAAAGAAGGAATTAGAATCAGCCGATATCTCTAACATAGATGTTGTTCTGAATCAATATAGAGAGGATACTAGAAGTGGTGTTGTCAAATTAATTGCAAGATATGAGAAGGAAAAAGAAAAGATTGAAAAGGAAAGAGAACGCTCCTATGAGATGCGAAACTTTGAAAGACAATATAGCGGAGAGTTCCATGCAATCTGTGGAATTGATGAAGTAGGTAGAGGACCTTTAGCAGGACCTGTAGTTGCTTGTGCAGTTATCCTTCCGACTGATGAAGAAATCCTATATCTTAATGATTCTAAGCAAGTTAGTGAGAAAAAGAGAGAAGAGCTACATGATGTAATAATGGAAAAGGCAGTAGCGGTTGGAATCGGAGTTGTACCACCAAGTGTCATTGACGATATTAATATCTTACAGGCAACTTATGAAGCCATGAGAATTGCCATTAATAAGTTAGAAGTAACGCCAGATTTACTTCTTAATGATGCGGTAACAATACCTGGGGTGAATATAAAGCAAGTACCAATTATCAAAGGAGATGCAAAGAGTGCATCGATAGCAGCAGCGAGTATTGTTGCCAAAGTTACAAGAGACCGTATGATGGTTGATTATGATACACTGTTCCCTGGTTATGGTTTTGCAAGTAACAAAGGCTATGGCTCCAGTGAACATATTAAAACGTTGAAAGAGGTTGGACCTACTCCAATTCATAGACGTACATTTATAGGAAATTTCACCTTGTAAAAGGAGGTAGGGAGATGAATTTTACATCACAGTCATATCAAGTTGGTAGTGGTAAAGGGACAAACAATTCGTTATCCCTACACTCACTTCAAGGGACATCGAATTCAGCATATATGAATAGTAATGGGAATGCCTCCTTGGGACAGTTATCAAATGGTAAGGTGTTTCAAGGCACAGTCATAGATATTCGTAACAATCAAGTCACTATTCAGATTGATGAACAAACGGTACAAGCTAGATTTCAAGATATGGTAAACATCTGTATAGGTGAGACATTGAAGTTTGTTGTACGAGAGAATACAGGAAAACAAGTTACGATAGCACCCTATCACGATCAGCAAGGTAATCCTACTGATGGAGCGATTTATAAAGCACTTGAGGCAGCAGGATTAGCTCCAACGGATAAAAACATTGATATAGTTAACACTTTATTAGAGCATGGAATGGCGGTTGATAAACAGACAGTAACGGCATTTATATCGGCATCGTTACGTTATCCTGACATACCATTATCACAATTTGTTGATATGCTTAAGAATAATATGGCGTTAACAAATTCTAATATCGATTTGTGGAATACATTCTTAGGAGAGAAGTCCAATTTCTCTACTAATTTACAACAAGTAATGAAGGAGCTGTCAGATGCAATTAGTGATGCCTATGTGAATGGTGATATACAAGCGGGAAGACAACTCTTAGAGACGATTTTATTGCCAAATCAATCTCATAATTCAGAGGGAGTACAGACTCGAGTTGATAGCTTAACGTGGGATGAGTTATTGAAGGTACTGCAAGAGAAGGATATGTCTAAGATACAAGGAATGGATGCAAAGTCAATATTAGAAATTGTGAAACAGCAACTTGAGCAAGGTAATGAATCAAAGTTTATGGAGAATTTCTTAAAGAGCGACGTTTTCTCACAAGCAGTAACGAAAGAACTAACTAGTCAGTGGGGAATAACACCGGAGCAATTGCAATCGGAAAGTCTGCGACAAGTTAGTACTCATATGGAGCAACAAATACAAACATTTTTGAATATCTCCTTTCAAAATCCAGAAGCTGCTAATCAGTTGCAACAGGCACTTCAGTTGGCTACACAGAATTTAGCCACAACGAATCAGATGAATCAGCAGATGGCACAGGCCAAAGGGGAAAATCATATGTTTGACTTGCTTTATTCGCAGATTCCCTTGAAATTAAAAGGACAATTAAAACATAGTGATTTATATGTATATCGGAATAAACAAAACACTGGTACCTCATCAAAGAATATGAGTTTATTGTTGCATCTTAATATGGAATATCTAGGAGATATGGATATAATGATTAAGACGCAGGATTATCGTATGAATGCAGTATTCTCACTATCAGATGAAGAAGCGTATGAAATAGTGAAAGAACATCTAACAGAGTTAGAAGATAATCTAAAGGAAAAAGGATATTTCTTTACGGCTTCGGCTAACATAAAAGAGACGTTAGAAGGTGGCGTTCAAGAATTGTTTGAAGAGGATAATAAGGAAGGTACTGTAAAGAGGTATTCTTTCGATGTGAGAGCATAGAGTAGGACTTGAATTGAGAAAAAGGGGTGTGCAGTTTCTTAAACCTCTAAAACCTAGGAAGGAGCATGTTAATTGTATGGACTTAAATAATAAAGAACGAGAAAATCAGACACATAGAAATAAAGCCGCCGTTGCACTGTCCTATTCACCTGATGAAACAGCGCCAAAAGTAATTGCAAGTGGTTATGGATATCTAGCAGATAAGATTATTGACAAAGCCCAGGAAGAAGATGTACCGATACATAAGGATAGCAAGTTAGCGAACACCTTATCAAAACTTGATGTTGGTGAGTATATCCCTCCAGAGTTATATAGCGTTGTAGCGGAGATTCTTGTGTTTGTTGATAATATGGACCGCATTAAAGGAAGAGTTATGACGGATTCAAACAAGGATAACAATTTCTAATATCCCTTCTCATAAGAAATCAGGTACACGAAGCAACGTTGATTTCACACAATAAACTAACTATAGTATAATTGAAAGTTGTTAGGAGGGAGCATGGGAGAGTATAATAAGAGGAAAATTGGTTCAGAGAAAGAAAAAGTAGCTGCATCATATCTCATAAATCAAGGGTATTCTATTGTTGAAATGAATTTTTTCAGTAGAAGTGGGGAAATTGATATTATTGCAAGAGATGCGAACTACCTTGTGTTCGTTGAAGTGAAATACCGAAGAGATCAAAAATTAGGATTTGCTGTGGAAGCGGTGAATTATGGCAAGATGCAGTCTATTATAAGGACAGCTAGATACTATATGTATAGCCATGGCTACGCAGAAGATACGCCATGTAGATTTGATGTAGTTGCGATTCAAGGGAGTGAAGTATCTCTAATTCAGAATGCATTCGGGCAATAGAAAGGATTTGAGGTTCTTGCATAGGAAGGCGAGAGCTATAAAAGCAGTTGTTATCCTATGTCTTAGTATATGGGTTTCAGCAGTTGTAGGCTTCGCTGCTGGTAACGATGATTGGACAGAAGCTAAGAAGACCATTTCAGCAACTGATGGAGCCTGGGAAGATTGGTGTAAGCAATGGGAACTGTGGAAGGATAGTCCGCTGCAGATGGCATTAACACCAGGGACGAATGAATCAGAGATTAATTTTTCTTGGTATTCAACTAAGGAGGATAAGAAATCTAGAATTCGTATAGCAGACAATGAACAATTAAGAAATGCAAGTAATCTTATAGTAACTACGAAGAAGGCAACAACGGGATACTATTATAATCAAGCGGTTGCAACGAAACTAGATATCAATAAAACTTACTATTACAGCTATACGATTGATGGAAGGTGGACAAAAGCTTATAAGATTCAGACGAAGAATCCATCAAACTTTCAATTCGTTTTTGTTGGTGATCCGCAAATTGGATCCTCTTATGATAACATTCCAGATGGGGAGAGCGGTGTACAAGGACAGGAAAGAGCAGTGTGTAACGACAGTTTTAACTGGAACAGTACGTTGCAGGCAGCGTACAATCATGCGAAGGAACTAAGTTTTATCGTTACGGCAGGAGACCAGATACAGAGCAGGAATCTTAAGGATTCGGAAGCAAACTATAAGACTTTTGATAAGAATGAAATCGAATATGCAGGATATTTATCGCCAGAGCTGTTGCGTAGTATACCGGTAGCAACGACGATTGGCAATCATGATAGTTTAAGTGCTAATTATAGCTATCATTTCAATAATCCCAATAGTAAAACGGGTTATGGTACTACGTATGCAGGAGCAGACTATTATTTTGCGTATGGGGATACTATATTCTTGATGTTGAATACGAATAATACTAATATAGAAGAACATGAGAAATTCATTCGTGAAGCCTTAAGTAGTAATAAGAATGTAACATGGCGAATTGTTGCTATGCACCAAGACATCTTTGGGTCTGGTGAACATTCTGAGGATGAGGACATTATAGCACTTCGAACAGCGATATTACCAATCCTTCGTAAGTATGATATTAATTTGGTACTGACAGGACATGATCATACTTATGCAAGGGCGTTTATTGCAGATGATGACACGAAGTATGATGCTGATTCGGTTGAAACAGGAAGCTTTACGAAGTCTACTAGTGTAGTTAATCAAGATATGGTGAGGAATCAAGGGTTTGAATGCTCAAGAAAGATGATTTCTGCACTGACAATGAATGCTAGGAGTATTAAGGTCTTTACCAATCATTATGTTATTATGGAACGAGGAAGAGAGCGCGTGATACAGTTATATGCAAAGGCATGTGATGATACTGTACGATATTCTAGCGGTAAGGGTATTCTCTTCATAACAGCAAACTCTTCATCGGGAAGCAAATATTATAAGCTACTAGAAAATCAACAGGATTACGTAGGTGCTCGTTCACAAGAAAACCAATCCTCTTATACAATTATAGATATAACGAAAGAGCGAATTCAATTAAACACCTTCTTTACTGAAAGTGGTAAGAAAGTGGATAAAACAATTATAATTACAAAGTAAGAAATATGTATTTGATGAAGCAGTCCCTAGATATTGATAAGCTAGAGGACTGTTTTTCGTGTATATAGTTCATTATGGGTTTTATAACTGTTTCTTACATAACACTCTCCATTTCTATAGAAATAAGTATTTACATAGATCGTTATGTAGCATAATTGAACAATATTACATCAGTGTTGAGCTTAATTTCATATTAGTTGTGTTTGTATATACAAGGGTTTTTATCTACATATTTTCTACAAATTCCTTTGATACTATGAAACCATCAATTAAAGGAGGTTACCCTATGTGGATGCAAATGTAAAAACGAAAAAGCTGCGTATCGGTGGTATGACATGCGTGAACTGTCAAAATACAATTCAGAAAAAATTGCGCAATACAGCTGGAATAAAAAAAGCAGAAGTAAGTTATAATGGTGGAACGGCAGTAATTACATATGATACAGATATTATATCTTTAGGGGACATTACTGCAGTCATCAAAAGGCTAGGCTATGATGTGCTGAATCGCACGCAGCCTACTACAAATTCGAGACGAACCATTGGCCTACTTATTATAATTCTTTCGGTTTATATATTGATCCAGCAATTTGGTATCTTGAATCTGCTTGTGCCAAGTCAGCTTGCTGAAACCAATATGGGATATGGCATGATGTTTGTGATTGGACTTATCACCTCCGTTCATTGCGTAGCAATGTGTGGAGGCATCAATCTGTCGCAATGTATTCCTCAAAACGGGACAATCAAAGAAGCTAGTCGCTTTTCTGCTTTACGCCCAGCCTTTTTGTATAACCTTGGGAGAGTTATCTCCTATACAATTGTAGGTTTTATTGTAGGCGCACTTGGCTCGGCTATTACTTTTTCCAATACTGCACAGGGAGGATTAAAGTTAGTAGCAGGTGTGTTCATGGTGATTATGGGAATCAATATGCTTGGTATCTTCCCGTGGTTACGTAGGCTTAATCCACGAATGCCAAAGATATTCGCAAATAAAATTAATGCAGAGAAGGTAAAAAGCAGGAGCTCATTTATTGTTGGTATGCTCAATGGATTGATGCCATGTGGTCCTTTGCAGGCTATGCAGATTTATGCCTTGTCTACGGGCAGTCCGATTGCGGGTGCTTTGTCTATGTTCCTATTCAGTCTTGGAACCGTACCTTTAATGTTTGGACTCGGAGTACTCAGCACAGTACTCAGTAAAAAGTTCACGAAGAAAGTTATGACAGTAGGTGCTGTGTTCGTTGTAGTTCTCGGATTATCCATGTTTTCACAGGGATGGAGTTTGGCTGGTTTTATCGATCTGCCATTTATATCAGGAACTTCAAACAATGAAGGGTCTGAATCAAGTGTCATTGTGAAAGATGGTGTTCAAGTAATAAACAGTACACTTTCACCAGGAAGTTATCCGCCTATTACCGTTCAGGCAGGAATGCCCGTTAAATGGGTTATTGACGCACCAAAGGGAAGCATTAATGGTTGCAATTATAAACTCTATATTAATGAATATGGTATTGAACATCAATTCAAGAGCGGTGAAAACATCATTGAATTTACCCCAACCAAGTCGGGAACTTTTAACTATAGTTGTTGGATGGGTATGATTCGTGGAACAATAGCTGTTAGAGAAGCTAATGCGAAGTAAAGAATATAGTCGATGTTATAAAAAGTTTTGCAAAAGCCTTTTAAACCAAGATTAAAGGAGAAGCAGTTATGGCCATTTTATTAAGTCACTGGCATTGTATTTTACCAGTTGTAGGTATTATCATTGCAGCATTCCTTCTGCGCGATAAATCTAGTAATAATGAAAAGAATGACGGCAATAGGCTGAACAGCCAATTAAATTCATATGAGGAGAAAAAATGATGAAAGCAAATAATAAAAAAATTCGTTTACTAATGGGTGCAATTCTAATGACGGTTGGTGTTGTGGCTCTTACAGGATGTAGTAAAAAAGCAAATACCGGAGCAACGTCTAAAGATGCTGAAGTGATTTCTTCAGGTGATAATCTTGTAATTCCTGTCGACAAAATTTCGGAGAAGGCATCCTTTTATCCAGTTGAAGTAGATGGAGTCGACTTAGAAGTTGTAGCGGTAAAAGCCTCTGACGGTACAATTCGTACGGCTTTCAATACCTGTCAAATCTGCTATGGTTCAGGACGTGGGTATTATAAGCAAAACGGTGATGTGTTGATATGCCAAAACTGTGGAAATCAGTTTGCAATGGATCATGTAGAAGTGGAATCTGGTGGATGTAATCCATGGCCTATTTTTGATAAAGATAAAACTGTAGATGACGACAATATATCAATTTCTTATGATTTCTTAAAAGAGTCAACAGGAATTTTTGCGAATTGGAAAGTAGAGTATTAAAAAGATTTTGTATTGCATTCATTCGTACAAAGTAATTTAACGGATGTGCCTGCTAGTTATTGAATTTAACAAGAAAACAAACTATAATTATAATGGAATTAAGTAAAAAGGGAAACTGCAATCTTAGCAGTTTCCCCTTTCTGGTGTTTGCAATAGATGAAATGTTTATAGAAGATAGAATAAAGTTGTAGTTAAAGGAAGGAAAAAAATTGAAAAAAGAAAATAAAAACATTTTAATAGTAGATGATGAACCTAAAATACTGGAGGTCGTTTCTTCCTTTCTTGAAAATAAGGGGTATTCCACCTTTACTGCTGAAAACGGGCAACAAGCTTTGAAAGTCTTCGAGCAGGAAAATATAGCATTGGTTGTTTTGGACCTTATGATGCCAGGCATATCAGGAGAAGAGGTATGTCTTGCAATTCGGAAAAAATCAAGAGTTCCGATAATTATGTTGACGGCAAAAGCAGACGAAGACAATTTGTTACAGGGACTCAGACTTGGTGCGGATGACTATATTAGGAAACCATTCAGTCTGAAAGAGTTACATGCTCGGATAGAAACCGTATTGCGTAGATCAGGTGATGATCTAACTCCGTTAACCGTAAAAAACTCGTGGAATGACGGTGACTTATGTGTTGATTTTGAAAAAAATATAATAAAGAGGAAAGAAAAGATTGTTAGTCTGACACCTAATGAATTAAAAATACTATCGGCGCTTATTAAGTATCCTGGCAAAGTGTTTACGCGTTCTGAACTGATAGAAATCGCCTTAGGAAGTGATTTTGATGGTTATGACCGAGCAATTGACAGCCACGTTAAAAATCTCCGACAAAAACTCGAGGACGATCCAAGGTCACCTGTTTACGTACTTACAATCCACGGGGTGGGTTATAAGTTTGGAGGTGAATAAAGATGAGAAGACTGCGGTCACAATTATCTCTTACAATTATGATGACGGTACTGTTTACCATAGCTGTAATTAGTCTCTTGTCAAACATAATCATTAATCGTGAATTCGAAATATATAAAGCAGAGCAGCAGAAAAAGAAAGCCGATAATATTGTGGCTAATTTCACTCAACAGTACGACTGCATAACAAAGGAATGGAATATTGAATTTATTCATGGTATGGGCATGTTTGCATTATATGACGGCTACATTATCAAAGTTTATGATAAAAGCGGTGAAATAGTTTGGGATGCACAAAACCATGACATGGCTATGTGTGCGCAAGTTATGCATGAGATAACGGAAAGAATGATAGAAAGACGACCTGATATTAGTGGTGAATTTCTCTCCCATGATTACACGCTTTCCGTGAAGGGGCAGGAGATAGGTTCTATGGTGGTCAGCTATTTTGGGCCGTTTTTTTTCAGTGAAAGTGATTTTCATTTTTTAGACACCTTAAATGTTGTACTTATAATTATTGGAGTTATATCACTATTCTTATCTTTGATAATTGGAAGTTTATTAGCAGCTCGTATTGCACGTCCAATAAGAAAGACGGTATATATTGCGAAACGGATATCGGAAGGCAATTATTCCATACGTTTTGAAGGTAAGACAAAATTAAAAGAACTAGATGAGCTTGCAGTTGCTATCAACTGTCTTACAGAAGGGCTTGCCGAGCAGGAAAACTTAAGAAAACGTCTTACCGTAGATGTTGCACACGAACTGCGGACTCCACTCACAACACTTGCCTCACACCTAGAAGCGATGATTGAAGGCGTATGGGAACCAAGTGTAGATAGGCTGCAAAGTTGCTACGAAGAAATCAGTAGGCTTTCGGGATTGGTGTCTGATTTGGAACGCCTTGCTAAAACGGAAAGTGATAATCTGGTATTAAATAAATCGGATGTTGATTTAATGGTTATTGCACATTCTTGTTATGACAGATACGAAATAGAGGCGAAAAAGAAAAATATCTCACTCGTAATAGCAGGTAGTTCGACAATTGTGCATGCGGATAAGGACCGACTGAGTCAGGTAATGGAAAACCTACTTTCTAATGCGATTAAATATACACCTGAGTATGGTCACATTCGTATTGAAGTAAGGGAGGCAGAGGAAAGTAGTATTATTATGATTGAGGATGATGGAATTGGTATCCCTGAGCAAGAGTTATCTCTGGTTTTTGAGCGTTTTTACCGTACCGATAAGTCTCGTAATCGAAAAACAGGAGGAGCTGGAATAGGACTTGCTATCGTGAAGTCTATTGTAACAGCACATGGAGGAACTGTGCAGGCGGAAAGCAGTGCAGAACAAGGCAGTCGCTTTACCGTAACATTGCCGAAATAAACTATAGACATTTTGACACCCGAATCCCCAAAATGATATAATGGTGAGGTATTACCGTAAATGAGTGTATAGATTGGAGTAATTATGAAGGACATACAATTAAAATATAAAGATAAAAATCAAGTAAGTGATATTACCTATAATGCAGAAGGTCAAAAAGCAGGAGAATTACACTTTGATGGAGAGGTGGGATATATTGTATATCCTGTATTAGAGAAATTACCTTATATAAAGCATGGTTTCTCGACTCGATTAGGTGGTGTAAGTAAGGAACATCTCGCATCGATGAATCTTAGCTTTTCTAGAGGTGATGAAGATGAGAATGTTAGGGAGAATTACCGTCGAATCTGTAGAGCAATTCATATTGATCCAAGTGATTTGGTATTATCAGACCAAGTACATGATACGAAGATACATGTTGTAACAGAGAAAGACAGAGGAAAAGGATATCGTTATCCTAGAGAACTAGAAGGGATAGATGGCTTGATTACGGAGTGTTCCAATATTCCACTTGTTACGTACTATGCCGATTGTGTACCTTTGTATTTTGTAGATACTAAGAATAAAGCAATTGGATTATCTCATTCTGGCTGGAAGGGTACGGTAAACAAGATGGCTGTGCACACGGTTAGGGCTATGAACGAAGAATTTGATACCAATCCAGAAGATGTGATGGTGGTAATTGGACCATCTATCTGTAGAGACTGCTATGAGATTAGTGAAGATGTAGCTATGGAATTTGTGAAAGCGTATCCTAAGAAAATTGCAGATACCTTGTTAGAAAAGAAGACAGGTGGAAAATATCAATTAGACTTATGGTTAGCAAATAAAGAAAATTGTGTGGAAGCAGGAATACCAAGCGAAAACATAACGAATTCTAATATCTGTACGTGTTGCAATCACGAGGTGTTCTTTTCACATCGTGCATCAAAGGGAATGCGTGGCAATCTAGCAGCATTTCTTTCTAGAGAATAAATATTAAGAATAAAGATCAAAAAGAACAACTTTTCTACGCTTCATGTCATTTTATGAATAGATCGGTTCATAAATAACACATAGCTATAAAAGTTGTTCTTTTATTAAATTATCTATTGAGTTTCCAGCATGATACTTTCTTACTATTTTCTATATAATTTGAATTGAAATAAGGGAAAGTTAATGTTAAACTAAATATGGATTAATATAGTAAAAATTAAATAATATAAAATACATAGGTAATAAGTATTATCTTTAGGAGGCAATATGGCAATAGTTGAAGTAGTTAAGTATAACGGAGGTCCAGACGTATTTGCTTGGAAATATCCTAGTGAGGAGTTGGGTACTTGGACACAATTAATCGTTAATGAGTCTCAGGAAGCTGTATTAGTTAAGGGTGGAAAAGTACTTGATGTGTTTGGTAGCGGAAGACATACGCTAGATACATCTAATATACCAATCCTAAATAAGGTTGTGAATCTACCATTTGGTGGGCGTTCTCCTTTTACAGCAGAAGTGTGGTATATTAACAAGGTATATTCATTGGATATTAAATGGGGTACAGCATCCCCTATACAGATACAAGATCCAAAGTACGGAGTGTTTATTCCAGTACGTTCCAATGGAGTATTTGGAATCCATATTGAAGACTCAAAGAAATTCTTAATTAAATTAGTAGGAACACTTTCTGTCCTTGATAAAGCAAGTATTGTGAAGTTCTTTAGGGGCGTATATATAACGAAGGTAAAAGATGCCGTATCCCAATATTTAATACATAACCAAGTAAGTGTACTTGAAATAAATGCATATATTGATGAACTCTCTTCTTTTATGAAGGAACGTATTGAACCAACCATGAAAGAATATGGTATTACTCTTGTTAATTTCTATGTAAATGACCTTAGCATACCAGAGGATGATTCAGCCGTAATCAAATTAAAAGATGCACTAGCAAAACGTGCAGAGATGAATATTATTGGTTACAATTATCAACAAGAGAGATCCTTCGATACGTTAGAGGGGGCAGCTAAGAATTCCGGTTCATCATCAGCGCCGATTATGGGAGCAGGTCTTGGACTTGGAATGGGTGTAGGACTTGGTGGTTCGGTAGGTAATGCATTTGGTTCAATTACAGGAGAGATTAACACCAGTAATGGTGCTGCAGGTAAACATAAAGAATGTCCAAAGTGTCATGCTGCTATGAGGAAAGATCAACGTTTCTGCGGAACTTGTGGATTTGATACAGAGAATGGAGAAGAAGATAAGAATAGTAAGGATGCTGGGACTACATGTAGCAATTGTGGAGCGAAATTAGACAAGAATATGAAGTTCTGTTCGGAATGTGGTAATAAGTATAATCCATGCCCACAATGCGGTTATGATATGCCTGATGATGCTACCAAATGTGATAAATGTGGATATGAGATGCCAAAAAGCTGTCCTGGTTGTGGCAACATGGTAGCAAAGAATGTGAAGTTCTGCCCTGAATGTGGTGTGTCAATGGAGAAAAAATGTCCTAAGTGTGGTATATCCATAGAAGGATCACCTAAGTTCTGTCCAGAATGCGGTGAAAAGTTTGAGTAGGGGGAGAAGATGAAAAATAGGAATAATGCAATTTCAATTATTGGAGTAACTTTAGTAATATTCACAGCTATATTGTTCGCTTTGTTGACAGAAGATAGAACAAGAACAATGTTTATTTGTCTTGGTTTCATTGTAGGCGCTGAGATTGTGTTCTTTGGGGGATTATTACTTATTGAATATTTAAGTAGAACCACATCGCAGATTATATTAAGAACAGTATGCGGTATTACATTAAGTATTGGCTCGTTAGCGTCTATTCTAGTATCGTGTACCTATATAGGCCGAGATGCTGATAGTTTACGAGGTTTTTATTCATGGCAACTAATCATTTGGGTGCTTGCAATTGCGGTACTTACCATTGGCTATTTTACGGCATCTAGCGTTAATAATTCTGATAGCAGAACAATGAATGCGGTTATGACATTGGCTGTTGTAGTTGATCAACTTACCACCTTAAGTGATGATAGTAGGAATACGAAATATGCAGATCAACTCAAAAAGATAGCAGATGAGTTACGCTATAGTGATACCTCCTCACTTGTACCAAGTGACGAGCTTATTCAGAATGCAGTAGCAAAGTTAGAAGTAGTTTTTGTGCAAGAGTATGGAGAAGATGAAAAGGATAATGAAATTAAAAGTCTACTTTCAGAGATGCTGGTACTAATCAGTAGAAGAAAACAAGAAGTAAAGTTTACTAAAGCAGGGGGAATCTAAGGTGAATAAAGGAAAAGGCGCGCTTGTATTAAGCAAAATCATAGAAAAGATACAGTTGGTATTTGGAGTAATCTTCACTTTTACATTTAGCTATTCTACCATAACCTTTATAATTGACAGAGGGGCATTAAATGAAATTATTTTAGCCATTGTAATGACAGGTTTAGGAATATGGTTAATTATACTGAGTAAGAAAAGAAAAAAATTAATTTCTGATTTTAAAACATATGTAGCAAGATTATCTACTGATCCAACTGGTTCTATTGAGAATCTGGCGCTTGGCTTAGGGACTTCTCAAGATGTAGTTACTAAGAACTTGCAACAAATGATTATTAAAAAGTATTTTGTTAATGCTTATATTGATTCTATGAATAATCGAATTGTATTAGCACATGTAGGGGAGCATATGAATAATAGCTCTAATAGTATACAAAATGTGAGTAATTCTTATATGGATAATCAGAATGCTAAAGATATGGAGTATGTGAGTGTTACATGTAAAAATTGCGGTGGAATTAATAAAATAACAAATGGTAAAGTGGGCGAATGTGAATATTGCGGTTCTCCTATTAATAGATAGAAAGGTAAGAAATTATGGCAAGAGAAGCAAAAAGCTCACCTTCATGGGGAGTGGTAATCTTTTTATTAATAATATTTTGGCCAGTTGGCCTATATCTGCTATTTAAAAAAATCTCAACAGGGGATACTTTAGGAGAAGGAAAAGTACTCAGAGTGGTCGGCTGGATGTTTATTGTAATAGCTATCGTATATATTTCTCTAGGTGAATCTAACTTAGTGGTATCAGAAAATGCTGAAAATGTTGAAAGCACTATTGAAGTATTAAGAGGAGTAGGAAGCTTTTTCTTCATTGGTGGCGTAATTATGATAATCATGGCTAAAAGAAAACGAACGAAAGCCAACAGGTATAGAAAATACATAGCGATTGTTGAAAATAACAGAGTAAGACAAATAGATTGTATTGCTAGTGCATTTCCAACCACTTATGAAAAAGCGCATGATGATCTACAAGAAATGATTAATAAAGGTTTCCTTGAAGATGCTTATATTGATGAGAGTAAACGTGAAATTGTACTTGTAAATTCAGTTACAGAAAGTAACATGGCGGGACAATTGCAGGGAAATCAACCACAATATGATCAGTCACAATTTATTAAAGATCCACTTAGTCAACTACTATTTGAAGAACAGCAATTACAACAACAACTAATTAGAGGACAACAGCCAAGTAAACAATCAAGTCAATATAGTCAGATACATGTTAGTCAAACAATTATTACAAACCAACAGCCGATTACTGAACAAAAAGAACCTCCTAAAAAGAAGGAACCTCGTATTGTTATCTGTAAAAACTGTGGAGGTAATAATAAGATTATTGGCGGTGATATTGGAGAATGTGAATACTGTGGTTCGCCTATCGAATAATTATTCCCGTTTTTATATACTATTAGAATAGTAAAAACTATAATTTTGAAAAATAAAGGACTGTGTACAGCTAGCAAAGTAGCTTGTATAACAGTCCTTTTGAGATGTATTATTTTCTTATATCAGCTAAGAGTTCTTGAATTCGTATTGTAGGATCTAATATATCGTTAACGGAGGTATCATGATTTAACGTATTGATTATTAGACTAATATATTTGCTTAGATCAACACTAGTATAATATGGTTTACTCTTTAATTCCTCTGATGCGTATGCTAAGTTAGTAGTGTAGATTTGGCTAATAACACCATCTTCATAAGCTTTATCAAAACGCGCAAAGCCTTCTGAGAATAAGCCGAAAGTAGCAGCGATATAGATGTTTCTCGCATGACGTTTCTTAAGTTCATAAGCAGTTTCAATCACGGTTGTACCAGATGCTATCATATCGTCAACGACGATAATGTCTTTATCCGCTACATTATTGCCTAAGAATTCAAAACCAAGCACGGGATTTTTACCATGAGTATTCTCTTTGGTAGTATAGTTTCTTCTCTTATAGAACATACCCATATCAACCCCAAGAACATTAGCATAATACACAGCACGACTCATACCGCCGTCATCTGGACTAACAATCATTAGATTTTCTTTATCGAAGGTAATGTCATTTTGTGTGTGAGCAATCTCACGAATGAATTGTAAAGCAGTGGTGAAATTATCAAATCCCTGTATTGGGATAGCATTCTGTACAGTAGGATCATGAGATTCAAATGTAATAATGTTCTTAACACCCATACTTGCTAGTTCTTGAAGGGCAGTGGCGCAGTCAAGAGATTCTAATACGTTACGACGGTTTTGTCTATTCTCATAGAGATAAGGAAGAATAACGGTTGTACGATATGGTTTTCCATTACAAGCAGCGATAATACGCTTGATATCTTGAAAGATATCATCTGGTGAAGTGAAAGTTGTATATCCAGAAGCTTGATATTCACCACTATGATTGGTAACATCGGCAATAATATATAAATCCTTTCCGCGAACGGATTCATTTAATTTTGCTTTTGCTTCACCAGAACCAAATCGAAAGCAATCTGCATCAAGAAGATAACTATCGGATTGATAACCGATTCGAGTAAGTGCATGGGCTTTTTCTCTTGCGCTATCATTATTTCTGTAATGGATAATGTCATTGTTCACTAAAGATCCAAGATCTTCACAGCTTGAATGAGCGTATATTTTAAGGGGAGCGACTGGAATATATTCGCTGAATGAGACTTTTGTCATGAGTACCTCCTATTTGTGTCACACGTAATTATTCTCTATCATTTATAACACCCTAAAACAAATTCGTCAATAAGAAACAATTGTGATTAACAATGACATGATAATTATGTATGGAATAAAATTCTAGATAAAATAATGGCATAAATGGACTAAAGTAAAAAGCAAGTTTACAATTAGACGATAAATTGGTATTATATAAGTTATGCTTTAAAAATATTTGGGTAATTATAAAGTTAAGATGATTAATAAGAAGCGAATAGACAGAATGCATTCGAACTTATTAGTGGAACCATATAGATAGAAAGGAAAGAAAGCCATGTTAAAAAAAGATCATATTGTAAAAAGTGTGGCTGCAGGCAGCATAGCCGATGAACTAGATATAGAACCAGGAGATATTCTATTAAGAATTAATGGAAACGAGATACAAGACGTATTTGATTATCATTATTTGGTCAATGATGAATTCCTTGAACTACTGATTCTTAAACCAAACGGTGAAGAGTGGGAATTAGAGATCGAGAAAGAGTACCAAGAAGATCTTGGGATTGAATTTGATGAAGGATTAATGGACAAATATCGTACTTGTCGTAATAAATGTATCTTTTGCTTTATTGATCAGAATCCAAAAGATATGAGAGATACTATATATTTCAAAGATGATGACTCTAGATTATCTTTCTTACAAGGTAATTATATTACATTAACTAATATGTCAGATGAAGATATTGACCGAATTATCTTATATAAATTAGCTCCAATTAATATATCCGTCCATACTACCAACAAAGAACTTCGCTGCAAGATGCTAAATAATCGTTTTGCAGGAGAAGCATTAGATAAGATTAAGAAACTCTACGAGAACGAAATCGAAATGAATAGCCAGATAGTATTATGCAAAGGCTATAATGATGGAAAAGAACTCGATAAATCAATTGAAGATTTATCACAGTATATACCTTATATGCGAAGTTTATCTGTTGTTCCGATTGGTTTGACAAAGTACCGTGATAATCTTACTCAAGTTGAAAAATTCACGAAGGAAGATGCAATTCAGGTATTAGAACAGATTCACTCATGGCAAGAACGAATTAAAGAAAAACATGGATCAAGATTCGTATTTGCTAGTGATGAGTGGTATATTACAGCTGGACTTCCAATTCCAGATGCAGATTATTATGAAGGTTTTGGACAGATTGAAAATGGTGTTGGTATGGTACGCTCTTTAATAGAAGAAGTACAGGAGTATCTTGAGGAAGTAGAAGGTAATACAAGCGCAAGAAAGATATCAATGGCAACAGGTAAGTTAGCAGCACCATTCATAGAAGAATTAGCAAAAGATGTTACGACGAAGTATTCGAATATTGAAGCCAACATATATGCAATTGAAAACGAGTTCTTTGGTAAAGATATTACGGTAGCAGGATTGCTCACAGGGCAAGATATTATTAAACAGCTCAAAGGAAAAGATCTAGGAGAGTATCTGATATTACCAAGTGTATTACTAAGAGATGATGAAGATGTATTACTTGATGATTTGCGTATCTCAGATATAGAAAGAGAACTTGGAATTAAGATAAGAATCTGTAAAGAAGATGGAAAATCATTTGTAGAAACTATGGTATCATAGATAAAATGAGTATGTAATTAGCAGAAAAACATTTGTAAAACAAAATAAGAAACAGTTTACAAAAACAACAATTATTGTTATTATGTTAAGGACAAGTAAATAAAATTAGGTGAACTGAACCCCATGTAATTTTATTTAGAGAACAGAATGAAGTGATGGAGAATAGTAACTAGTTTGGTGGAAGTCTTGAACTAGTAAATCGATGTAAGATATAAGTTAAGGAGAAATAGAAATGAGTAAACCGATTGTAGCGATTGTAGGACGTCCAAACGTTGGAAAATCTACATTGTTTAATGCTCTTGCCGGGGAGAAAATCTCAATTGTTAAGGATTATCCTGGGGTAACAAGAGATCGTATATATGCTGATGTCACTTGGTTAAATTATCAATTCACAATGATTGATACAGGTGGTATTGAGCCAGAAAGTAAAGATTTAATGTTAAAGCACATGCGTGCACAAGCTGAAATCGCAATTGAGACAGCAGATGTAATTTTATTCATAACCGATGTACGTCAAGGTGTTGTAGATTCAGATTTTAAAGTAGCAGACATGCTTAGAAAATCAGGCAAACCAGTTATCTTAGTTGTTAATAAGGTAGATAGTTTTGAAAAGTTCATGCCAGATGTATATGAATTCTATAATCTTGGAATTGGTGATCCAGTTCCTGTATCTGGCGCTTCTCGTCTTGGTATGGGAGATATGCTTGATGAAGTAGCAAAACACTTCCCAGAAAGTGCGACAGAAGAAGAAGAGGATGAAAGACCACGTGTTGCCATCGTTGGTAAACCAAACGTAGGTAAATCATCAATCATCAACCGTCTAGTTGGAGAGGAACGTGTTATCGTATCGGATATAGCAGGTACAACACGTGATGCTATCGATACAGCAATTACATGGCAAGATAAAGAATATGTATTCATTGATACAGCTGGTCTTAGACGTAAGAGCAAGATAAAAGAAGAATTAGAACGTTATAGTATTATCCGTACAGTAACAGCGGTAGAACGTGCCGACGTTGTTATAGTAGTAATCGATGCAAGCGAAGGTGTAACAGAGCAAGATGCAAAGATTGCTGGTATTGCCCATGAAAGAGGAAAAGGTGTTATTATTGCTGTTAATAAGTGGGATGCCATTGAGAAGAACGATAAAACTATCTATGAGCATACAAAGAGAATTCGTGAAATTTTATCTTATATGCCTTATGCAGAGATCGTATTTATCTCAGCTAAAACAGGACAACGTGTTAATAAAATCTTTGATATAATGGATGTTGTTATTCAAAATCATGCACTTCGTGTTGCAACTGGTGTGTTAAATGAAATCTTAATGGAAGCAGTAGCAATGCAACAACCACCTTCAGATAAAGGTAAACGTTTGAAACTTTACTATATAACACAAGTAGCTATTAAACCACCTACTTTTGTTATCTTTGTAAATGACAAACAATTAATGCATTATTCATATACAAGATATATTGAGAATAAGATTAGAGAGGCGTTTGGTTTTTCTGGTACCTCACTCAAATTTATAATCCGAGAAAGAAAGGAGAAAGAATAGAATGATCGATATATTGATTTGCTTATGCATAGGATATGCGTGTGGTTGCATTTCAACTGGTTATATAGTTGGCAAGGCAAATAATATAGATATAAGAAATTATGGTAGTGGGAATGCTGGTACAACGAATGCAATACGTACGTTAGGAGTAAAAGCGGGGGCGATTACTTTCCTAGGGGATGCATTTAAAGCATTGATACCTATTTTAATAATTCGATTATTTTTGTTTCAAAATTCTGCTATGGAGTCGCAATTATTAGCACTCTATACAGGACTCGGAGTTATACTAGGCCACAATTACCCTTTCTGGCTACATTTTAAAGGCGGAAAGGGAATTGCTGCCACAGGCGGCGTTATTCTAGCATTCGACTGGAGAGTCGCTTTAGTTGCATTATGTGGTTTTGTGATTATTACAGCAGTTACAAGATATGTATCCTTAGGTTCTTTGTTGGTATCCATTATCTTTCCAATTGGTGTTGTACTGTTTTATCGAAATAATCCGCAATTTCTACATATGCTAATTGTCAGTTGTTTTTTCACAGTGTCAGCTTTTTATAAACATAAAGGTAATATAAAAAGACTGTTAAATGGAACAGAGAACAAGTTAGGGCAAAAAGTAGATGTAAAATAACGAAGTTACCGGGAGGTATTGTGATAAATGAGTAAGGTTACGGTATTAGGAGCGGGAAGCTGGGGAACAGCGCTTTCAATCGTATTAGCGAATAATGGTCATGAAGTAATTCTTTGGTCTGCACTGCAACCAGAGATTGAGATGTTACAAACTCATAGAGAACAGATCGATAAATTACCAGGAACGAAATTACCTGATAATATAGAAATAACAGGAGATCTTCCTTATGCATGTGAGAATCCAGATTTAATAGTTTTCGCAGTTGCATCTCCTTATGTGAGATCTACTGCAAAGCTTGCGGCGCCTTTTATTAAAGAAAAACAAATGGTAGTTAATGTAGCAAAAGGTATTGAAGAAACTACATTAATGACTTTAAGTGAGATTATTGAAGAGGAACTTGATAATGCAGATGTAGCTGTATTATCAGGCCCTAGTCATGCGGAAGAAGTAAGTAAAGGTATACCAACTACTTGTGTAGTAGGTGCGCATACTAAGGAGACAGCATGTTTTATTCAAAACATATTCATGAATGAAAGATTTCGTGTATACACAAGTCCAGACATCGTAGGCATTGAATTAGGTAGTTCTTTAAAGAATGTAATCGCATTAGCGGCAGGAGTTGCTGATGGTCTTGGTTATGGAGACAATACAAAGGCTGCCCTAATTACAAGAGGAATTGCAGAGATGAGTCGTCTTGGAATTGCTATGGGTGGAAGAATGGAAACCTTCGCTGGTTTATCAGGTGTTGGGGATCTGATCGTTACTTGCACAAGCAAACATAGTCGTAATCGTGGAGCTGGATACCTTATGGGCAAAGGCTACACAATGAAGGAAGCGATGGACGAAGTAAAGCAAGTAGTTGAAGGTGTATATTCAGCAAAAGCAGCACTTGGATTAGCTAAGAAGTACGATGTATCTATGCCAATCGTAGAACAGATTAATAAAGTTTTATTCGAGGACAAGTCTGCGAAAGAAGCAGTAACTGACTTATTACTTCGTGATAAGAGAAGAGAATATTCTGACCTTGAGTGGGAAAAATAGAAAATAGATAAAAGCACGCTATGGAACGAACTTTACGTAAATTTCATAGCGTGTTTTTGATTTTCAAATATATGGAGGTGTATGCTATGTGTGGTAGATATTATGTAGATGATGATACAGCAAAAGAGATACGAAAATTACTGGAACATCTAGATGCTAGATTTGATAGAGGAAAAGAAGGAAAAGTAGGAAAAGTAGATAAGAATTATGTAAGCGAAGAAGTTGTTAAATCCAGAAATGATATGATAAAAAGGGCATTAGAAGTGCGTGGTGAAATCTTTCCAACTAATAATGTTCCTATCTTAGTTGGTGATAGGAAGATTGAACTAACTATGTCCAAATGGGGATTTACAGCGCCAACCGGAAAAGGTGTATTGATTAATGCAAGGGCAGAAACTGCATTTGAGAAGAAAACCTTTCGTGAGAGTCTTATAAGCCGTAGGTGTGTAATACCAGCAGCAGGGTTTTACGAATGGGATTCGGATAAGAACAAGATCTATTTTACGATCCCTGAAAAGCGATGTATGTATATGGCTGGTTTATATCGATTTGAAAAAGAAGAGAGTAGATTTGTTATTTTAACAACGGCAGCCAATGCTTCCATAAAAGACATACATGACCGAATGCCATTAATACTTGATGAGGAGACGGTGCCTGAGTGGATTTGCAATAATAATGAAACCAATGAATTGCTTCATCGTGTGCCAGCTCTTCTACATCCTAACGCCATGTATTATCAACAAAAGCTTCCGTTTTAATAGTTAATACAGATAAGTCGTAATATACTTGACATTTGGCTAAATAAACACTAAAATATTTGTAGTTAATTGTATAAAAATTACAAGTAAAGATGCTTGATACTGTGATACCTATAATAAGGAAACAGATCAAGTATTTTTATATTCTATTACTTTAATACGGCAAAACAGTGATTTATTAAAGATGAGATAAATTACAATATTAATGCATGTATATTGTGAAACAAGCATATGTAATAAAAGGTACAAGTATTGTACTAAAACTCTTTTTCATGTCGAGAACATATCAATGTTTGTTTCCATTACAAAGAGTTTTGCAATTAACTACAAAACTATAATAGGAGAGAGGGAATAGAATGCGTAAAAGATGGCTGGCAGTTGCTATAGCAACAACACTTTCGTTCACTAGTATTGTTCCGCCACAATACTTACATGCGGCATTAGATCCTAACTATGCTAAGAGTGAACTAACAGTTTCGAGTGGTACAAGAGAGAAACAGGCATTATCAAACAATACCATAGAGGATAGTCTCTATCAAAAAGATGAAGATGTTACAATTATCGTTGAGCTAGACGATCGTTCATTATTAGATCGATATGATAATGGTAACAGTACATATCAAGCAAGAAGCTTTAGCACAGATGTAAGATCATATCTTGAATCGGATGAGGCGCAGTTAACTAACGAAGAGATGATTCAAACACAGAATCAATTTGCGTCAAGTATTAAGAGTATGAATAAGGCGCGCACTACTTCGAGTGAGGTGTTGTATCATTACACAACGGTTATGAACGGATTTGCAATAAAAGTAAAATATG
The DNA here is from genome assembly GCA_018372435.1 of Clostridiales bacterium. Lineage (GTDB taxonomy): Bacteria > Bacillota > Clostridia > Lachnospirales > Lachnospiraceae > Anaerosporobacter. The sequence continues at coordinate 178,415 of JAHAJA010000002.1, forward strand.
GACAACTTAAAGAAATAAAAGAAATGCCAGGAGTTAAAACCGCATATGTTACGAGAACTTATGAATTAGAACCAGATATGACCACAAGTAATGGAATGATTGAATCAGAAGTTGCACATGCCTTGGATTATAACGGAGAAGGTATGGTAGTGGCTATTCTTGATACAGGCTTGGATACAGCACATGAGGCATTCGCAGAAGAAGGATTAACTGCTGAAGGTCTATCAAGTGCAAAGATCACAGAAGATGTAGTTTCTCAGGCAAAAGCAACGAATGATGTAGCAGATGGGCAATACATCAGTGCAAAAGTACCATTTGCGTATGATTATGCAGACAAAGACAATGAGGTTACACCATCGGTAGAGGCAGTTGAGGTGTATAGTAACGATCATGGAACACATGTAGCTGGCACAGTTGCAGGAAATAGCACTACAATTCAAGGTGTTGCTCCACAAGCTCAGCTAGTGATTATGAAAGTGTTCAGTGATGTTGGAAAAGGAGCAAGTACGGAGGATATACTTGCAGGCTTAGAAGATGCTGTTAAGCTACATGTTGATACAATTAATATGAGTCTTGGTTCTGCTAGTGGATATTCTATAGGAGAAGAAGAAGGTGTACAAGAGGTATACGATCGTATTGTTGCAGCTGGTATTAACCTAGCAGTATCAGCAGGTAATAATTATAGTGCAACATATAATAATGAGGCAGGCGGTGCTTTCGCAAGCAATCCGGATACTTCAGTTGTAGGATCACCATCTACATATAATGCATCGACGTCTGTTGCAAGTTGTATTAACACGCATTATTATTCCCATTACTTCAAATTAGCGGAGCAAGTATTCGACTATTCAGAGACAGCTGTTGGAAGTCAACCTACGTTAACAGGGCTTGATACCGCTGTAGATGGAAAGGGAACTATGTATGATTATGTGGTAGTTCCTAATGCAGGAGATGTAGTAGACTATGAAGATGTTGATGTAGCTGGTAAAATCGCTGTTGTAAATCGTGGTAGCATTTCTTTCAATGAGAAGGTAGTGAATGCAGCAAGCGGTGGAGCAATTGCAGTAGTCGTTGCGAATAATACAGATGGAACTATTAACATGGCTATTGAAGATTATACAATTCCAGCTGTATCTGTAACGAAGGTACAGGGGGCTGAACTTAATAAGGCAGTTGATAAGAAAATAACTATATTTAGTAATGTGGAACATTTTGCATCAAATAATGCGAAGAAAATGTCCGATTTTTCTTCGCCAGGAGTAACACCAGACCTTAAGTTGAAACCAGAGATTACGGCACCTGGTGAGAATATTTATTCTTCCTTACCATTCCATAATTCCTATGGTTCTATGTCTGGTACATCTATGGCAGCACCTCATATCGCTGGAACGTTTGCCTTGGTGAAACAGTACATAACGAAAGAGTCTTTAGCCGCGATAAGGGGTGGAAGTGCAGAATTAGCTAATCAATTATTAATGAGTACGGCAATGCCATTAACGGATGAGAATGGTGTATATTATTCTCCTCGTAAGCAAGGAAGTGGACTTGTTAATGTAGGTAATGCAGTAACAACACCGGCTTATCTATATGTAGACGACCAAACAATTAATTATAGACCGAAATTAGATATTAAGGATAGCATAACAGGTGAATATGAAGCAGATTTTGTCGTTCAATCTGCAACAGGTGCAGCTATTACATATAATCTCGATGCTGTAACATTAACGGAAACAGCAGATAAATATGGGTATATCCTTGAACAATCACAGGATATCTCTAATATGGTAGCAATCGAGTATACAGTTGACGGAGTAGTTAGTGATACTGTTACAGTACCTGCGGGAGGAAGTGCTACAGTACGTGTCAATATTACCTTATTAGATGCTGCTAAATCTTATATCGACGACACTTTTGAGAATGGTGAATTTGTTGATGGATTTATTTTCTTAACATCAGATGAAGGAAACAAGGCATTATCTCTTCCGTTTATGGGCTTTTATGGGGATTGGGCAAAGGCACCTATCATGGACAACTCAACAATATATGATAACTATTGGTACGGTACAGGTGATAATGAATTATATCAACAAACAGTTGGCTACCTTTTGGCAGATGAAGGCTCACATCTATTAGGTGTAAATCCTTATGATGATTGGGCGTATACCTTATTAGGCAATGGACTTAGTGTGTATTCGTATCCGGATTATTATAGGAATTACATGTTACAGCTTGATCCAAACAAGATTGCAATTTCACCAAATGGAGATGGCTATAACGATGATTTGTATGGTACACAATTTAGTTTGTTAAGAAATGCACGTACAATCACAAGTAAGGTAACAGACTCCAGTCAAAAAGTAGTATATGAAAACGGTTGGGAATTCGAAACAAAGACTACTTATTATAGTGCAATATCAGCGATGAACCCATCCTTTGATAAATTGGTATGGACACCAGGAACAATTAAAAACAATGAGGTATATACTTACACGGTATCAGGTACACTGGATTACGAAGGATCAGAACGAAACGTAAAGAATAGTATCAGTTTCCCTATTACAATTGATATTGAGAATCCAACACTTAAGAATCTTAAGATTGTTAAGGAAGCGGATAGGGTATATGCAACATTTGATGTAACGGACAATCAATACGTAGCGTTTGCAGGTTTGTATGATTTAACAGGTAAATCTATCACAGTAATCGATCAGGCGGCTGGAGAATCCTATACAGTGGGCGAGTTGGTAAATGAGCCTACGAAAGCAGCAACCACAGCAATGAAATTAGAACTAACTGATTACGTAGCAGCCACGAAAGATAATTTCGTTATTCGTCTTTGCGATTATGCAGGTAATGAAAAAGCATTTACCTGTACACAAGCAGGTGTAGTAATTGGTTCTAGTAGTGGTGGATCAGAAGGTGGTGGAACAACTCCAGGAGTACCAGATCCAAAACCAGACTATGACTTAGACAAAGAAACAATTGTAATTGAAGCAAAATCTGAAGTCACAGAGATTAAACCAGCTGATTTAAAAGAGACACTTGAGAATAAGGATGTTACTGAAATCACTGTAGTTGTTACACAAAAAGAAATTAGTAATATAATTAAGTTGACAAAAGAAACGTTAGATGCTATTGCCACAGCCAATAAGGATTTAACCATTGTGATCAAAGATGTAGATGGTAAGGTTGTCGGAACTTGGACGTTCAAAGCATCAGATGTAAAGAATGTATCCGGCTTATATGATGATATTATCTTGAATATTCAATCTACAACTGTAACAGAAGCGAAACAAGCAGATTCTACGATTAGTAAAATCTTTGGTGATGCAAGTGTGAATGGGATCTATGTAGATTTAGGTCAAAAACAAGCGCTTGTTGCAGAAGGTAAATTATCTGTCTCGTTCGCTCGTGTAGAAGGTGTAAACAAAGGTAGTCGTGTATATATCTATCGTGTAAACGAAAAAACAGGTAAGCTAGAAACCATCGTTGGTGGCTATTCGCAATATGTTGATAGTGATGGTATCGTAACATTTCCTGTATTAGACGGTGGAAAATATGTAATACTTACAACAAAGGCAGATTCAAAACAAATAACTTCTCTACAGAGCCAAATTGCAGTAAAAGTAAAGAGTAAGACCGTAAATAAAGGTAAATCAACTACAGTTGCTGTTGATCTTCCTTCCTGTTTAGAAGTTGTAACAAAACTTACTGATAAAACGACTTCAGAAGGTGTTGGTGCAGTAACAATCTCTTATAAAACATCGAATAAGAATGTTGCAACCGTTAATAAGAGTGGTAAAATTACAGCAAAGAAAAAAGGGACAACAACAATAACGGCTGTAATTTCCTTATATAGTGGAAAGCAAAAGATTGTTAAGATGAAGATAACTGTTAAATAAGTTAAACTTATTTAGGGAAGGCTATTGTATGAAAGCAGTAGCCCTCCCTGTTTTTGTATAGCAGCAAGATTCCATCTTTTTTCGGTGTATAAGGTATTCTGCTTATAATCAATATTATCTGACAAGAGAAAAAATTGGTTAAATAATTACTATTTACATCGAACAAATGTTCTGTTATAATGCAAATAAGAGGTGGAGTAAGAATGGATAGAGTAATTTTTCATATTGATGTGAATTCTGCTTTTTTGAGTTGGGAAGCGGTATATCGATTGAAAATTCTAGGTGAGGAAACGGATTTAAGAGAGATTGCGTCTGTAGTTGGCGGTGATGAAAAGAAGAGGCACGGGATTGTACTGGCAAAATCAATTCCTGCTAAGAAGTATGGGATACAGACAGGAGAGTCTTTGGCAGAAGCGAGAAAAAAGTGTCCCAATCTTACGATTGTTTCGCCTCAACATGACTTGTATAAACAATGTTCAGAATTGTTTATTCAATTGTTACGAGAGTATACACCCTGTGTAGAACAATATAGTATAGATGAAGCGTATATGGATATGAGTGGAACACTTTCTTTACATGGTTCACCCGTAGTAGTGGCCAATACAATTAAAGACCGTATCTATAGAGAATTTGGTTTTACAGTGAATATTGGTGTATCTAGTAACAAGTTGCTTGCTAAGATGGCTTCTGACTTTAAGAAGCCTAATTTAGTGCATACATTGTTTCCGGACGAAATCGAGAAGAAGATGTGGCCACTTCCTGTTTCGGAATTATTCTTTGTAGGAAGAGCTACCACGAAGAAATTATTTGCTATGGGAATTAAGTCGATTGGTGATTTAGCAAAAGCAAATATTGATATACTAAAGGCACATCTAAAGAAACATGGGGAGATAATCCATAACTTTGCGAACGGAGTTGATGATAGTGTTGTATTAACAGAGACAATTGCGAATAAAGGATACGGAAACAGTACAACAGTACCTTTTGATGTAACAGACCGAGATACAGCACTAATGATTTTGTTATCGCTTAGTGAAATGGTAGGAGCCAGATTAAGAAAAGACCATGTCTATATACGAGTGATAGCTGTAAGTATTGTAGATTGTGAATTCCATCATGTTTCTCACCAGATGACATTGTTAGAACCAACCAATTTAACGAATGAGATACATGCAGCAGCTTGCCAGCTATTTGGTGAATTATGGAATGGAGAACCTCTTAGAAACTTCGGCGTTCATACAAGTAGAATTGAAGAACAGGGAGCATCAAGACAATTAAGTTTGTTTGAATTAGGACTTAAGATCGAAACGAATCAAGTGAAAGAGACAGTTGATTATCGAATAACAGAGAAACCGAATGCATTACTCAAGAGAGAGAAGTTAGAAAAACTAGACCAAACGATAGATCAGATTCGTTTAAGATATGGTATGGATTCCATTAAGCGTGCCAACTTTGTGAATAGTAAATTGGATCATATGTCAGGAGGCTCATCAAGTATTACACTACCAAAGCAAAAAGAAAAAGGAAAACCATTTGATCCCGCAAAAGGATTGGAGAAACATACGCAACAAAGCTAGGTATGTGATTATGGTACCAAATGGAGTTTGAGTTACCTAATAAGAAATTTATAATGAGGTGGAGAAATGAATGTTCCAGTTGATGTAATAGCAACTTTTAATACAGTTGGAAAAATTAAACCGAATTATATAAGATTAGAAGACTGCCAACATGAGTTGCAGACTTATAAGATTGCACAGATTGAACAGGTGAAAGAAGAAAGATATGCTGGTATGAACATGCTGTTGTTTTGCTGTAGTGTACCCATGGGAGAAGTGATACAGACAATTAAATTACGATACCACATAGATACCCATAAGTGGATGCTTGTACATTAATTTTGGTTTTATTGTACTTGATTTCTGTTGTATAAGTATGGGTTAACAAAACGATAAGATTTGATAATATCGTAATAAGTTGAAAAATGAGATACCCTTTGTTATAATGAATATGGTTTATAGAGTGTTTTCAATTATGGCAGGAGAAACTTATTGGTTTTGCAGTGCCAAGTAGAGTGGCCTGCAAAGGTTACTAGGAGATAATAAGATGGAGGCTCTAATTAATGAAAACAGATATTCAGATTGCTCAAGAAGCACAAATGGAACATATTAAAGAGATAGCAAAGAGACTTGAAATTGGTGAAGATGACCTAGAATTCTATGGTAAATATAAGGCCAAATTCACGGATGAGTTATGGGAAGAAGTAAAAGATAGACCAGATGGTAAATTGATTTTAGTTACTGCTATTAATCCAACACCAGCAGGAGAAGGTAAAACAACAACTTCTGTAGGGTTAGGAGAAGCGTTTGGAAAATTGAATAAGAAGGCGGTTATCGCACTTAGAGAACCTTCGTTAGGACCATGTTTTGGTATTAAAGGGGGTGCAGCAGGTGGTGGATATGCACAGGTTGTACCAATGGAAGATTTGAATTTGCATTTTACTGGTGATTTTCATGCAATCACATCTGCTAATAATCTATTATCAGCTATGCTAGATAACCATATCCAACAAGGTAATATATTGAATATTGATCCGAATCAAATCGTATGGAAGCGATGTCTAGATATGAATGATCGTGTACTTCGTAACATCGTGGTTGGTCTTGGTCGTAAGGTTGATGGTACTGTAAGAGAAGACCATTTTATTATTACAGTTGCATCAGAGATTATGGCTATCCTCTGTCTCGCTGCTGATATGAGGGACCTAAAAGAAAGACTTGGTAGAATTATTGTAGCGTATAATTATGAGGGTGCTCCAGTAACGGCGAAAGAATTGAATGCAGTCGGTTCAATGGCAGCATTATTAAAAGATGCATTAAAGCCAAACTTAATTCAAACATTAGAACATACACCAGCGATTATACATGGTGGACCGTTTGCGAACATTGCACATGGTTGTAACAGTGTAAGAGCAACAAAGACAGCTCTTAAACTTGCAGATTATGTAATTACAGAAGCTGGATTTGGTGCTGATCTTGGTGCAGAAAAATTCTTTGATATCAAGTGCCGCATGGCAGGATTAAAACCAAATGCAGTTGTTCTTGTAGCAACAGTAAGAGCATTGAAATATAACGGTGGAGTAGCGAAAGCAGATCTATCAGTAGAAAACCTTGATGCTCTAAAGGCTGGTATTGTTAATCTTGAAAAACATATTGAAAATCTACAAAACTATGGTGTGCCGGTTGTTGTTACGTTGAATCGTTTCATGACAGATACAGATGCAGAACTTGATTTTGTGAGAGAATTCTGTGAAGCACATGGTTGTGAATTTTCTTTATCCGAAGTATGGGAAAAAGGTGGAGAAGGTGGCATTGACCTTGCACAGAAAGTAATTAAGACGATTGAAGAAAAACCAAGTAACTTCAAAGTACTTTATGAAGACAACTTATCAATTAAAGAGAAGATCGAGACAATAGCTAAGAAGATTTATGGGGCATCAGAAGTAACATATGATGGACAAGCTTCAAAAGCAATTGAGAAGATTGAAAATCTTGGTTTTGCTACTATGCCAGTTTGTATGGCAAAGAATCAATACTCATTATCCGATGATCCTACTTTATTAGGAAGACCAATTAACTTCCCTATCCATATACGTGAAGTATATGTATCTGCAGGAGCAGGATTTGTAGTAGCGATTACTGGTACCGTAATGACTATGCCTGGTTTACCTAAGAAACCAGCAGCAGAAGGTATCGATGTGAATGAAGATGGAGTAATTACAGGATTATTCTAAGCAGAATTGATTAGATATTTAATTGCAATAAACTTTTATAGTAAACAAGTTTTTTATAAAAGACTGTTTTTATAGAAGATGAGTTTTTGTTGAAAACAAAGTATTTATATAATGAGAAATAACAGAAAAATCCCCTCATGTTGAGATAAAAATCTCTATATGAGGGGATTGCTATGTAATAGTAAATTATCTGCTATTACATAAAACATTCTTTAATACTAAGGTAATATTAGTATTTTTCTGGTTCTGGATAATCAACACCGAATGTATCAACTGTTACAGATTTCATAACTTGATCATGAGTTGGTCTATCAGAATAATCTGTTTGAGTATCAGCGATTTCATTTACTACATCCATACCTTCAATTACTTTACCGAATGCAGCATAAGCACCATCTAGGTGAGGTGAGTTTTTGTGCATAATGAAAAATTGTGAACCTGCTGAGTTTGGCATCTGCGAGCGAGCCATAGAGATAACACCTTCTGTATGTTTTAAGTTATTGTCAAATCCGTTCGATGCGAACTCGCCTTTGATTGAGTAACCTGGGCCACCCATACCAGTTCCGTCAGGACAACCACCTTGGATCATGAAACCTTTAATTACACGGTGGAAGATTAAACCGTTATAGTAACCTTTATTTACCAAAGAAATAAAGTTGTTTACTGTGTTTGGTGCGATTTCAGGATAAAGTTCTACTTTAATAATTCCACCAGTTTCTAATTCAAATGTTACAATAGGATTTTTTTCTGCCATTTTAGTTCCTTCTTTCTTGTAATTGATAGATAATTGTCATATACATTATTTGCATATTTGACAATGCTATGTATATGATAATAGAAAAAATAACGGTTGTCAAAGAAAATGTAAGATAACCAGGGAATTAAAAGATATAGCCAAAAAGTCTTTTCTTTGATACAATGAAGTTAGCATACAATTTTGCCTTCTTTATGGTGAAGTTGCAGAAGCGTTTGACGCTTATAGAAAATGTAAGGTTGATTTGAATGAAGAATTAGCAGATATCACAATCTACTTATTAGGTCTTAGCGAAATGCTTGGAATTAATCTTGAAGAGGAAATTAATAAAAAAGTAATTAAGAATAAAAGTAGAGTATATAAGGAAATCGATGGAGTTACAGTTAGAATAAGTGATTAAAAGTTTATGACTATAAAGGGCATAGTACTAAATAGGTATAAACTTTTCATAATAATATAGAGGAGTAATAAAAGGATGCAAGATAAAGAGAATTTCTTAGCTATGTTAGCTGCCATAGTTGATTTAGCTAAAGCGCAAGATAATATAATTACGATGGACGAGATTAAGGAGTTGCTAGATGACTCATCATTTACTGCTGAACAGATGGGACATGTATATGAATATCTTGCTGCAAATCAGATTAGAATTCAAGGATATATTCGCAATATTAAAGCTAATGATGAAGATGTTAATATAACTTCAATAGATAATTCCACTGATAGTGATAATGAACAAGAATATCTAGATGAAGAAAGTAAGAAGGCATTACAAGAATTAAAAGAGAGAGAAGAACGATTCGAGAAGGAAGAGGCTTCTTATATAAAAATGTATCTAGAGGATCTAGAAGCCATAAGTCCAATGGTTGATGGTGAAATGGACATGCTTATCAATTCATTACGAAAAGGAAATCGTTCTGCTAAGGAAAGACTTCTTGAACTTCATCTTGGAGAAGTGGTAGATATTGCAAGGAGTTATAAGGGGAAAGGAATTTTTGTTGGTGATTTAATCCAGGAAGGTAATATTGGATTAATGACTGCTTTAGAAGAAATCTGCACTGGAGCTAATCGTGTGCCAACAGAATCTATTCCTGATACGTTAGAATATATAGTAAATCGAATTCGAGAAAGTATGGAATTCGTAATTCACGAACAACAAGATGATAAGATCTTAGAAAATCGTATTGTTGAGAAGATTAATTTCATTAGTAGTTGTATGAAAGATTTAGCAGAAGAATTTGGTAGAGAAGCAACACTAGATGAATTAGTGGAGTTTACTAAATTAGAAAAATCAGAGATAGCAGATATTATGGAATTGGCAAAAGATGCGTTATCTGTTTCAAATGATGAGGAAAAAGAATAATTAAAGGACGATAGTAATAAAGAAAAATAAAGAAGAATAATAAAGAAGAATAATAAAGAATAATATAGAGAAAAGACTTATGTGGGCATATTCAAGTAGGGCCCATATAAGTCTTTTTTGACACTATTCAAGATTTAATTTCTTTTTAAGAATATGATGAATACCTAGATAGAAGATTACTGTAATGAATATAGAACCGAGTATCATAATAGGTAAAAGGATGTGAATATATGAAAGTATATTATTAGGATCCTTCACAAGTATTCCTATCGGCACAATTGCAATCAAAGCAGCAACTTGTAATATCGTACTGAGTGCAATATATGCTATCAAGGAGCCTATTAGTTTGTTTTGGGTAATCATCTGGCCAATTGATATGCATAAGTAGTAGAATAAGGTCTGTAATGCTATCGCTAAAATTACTAAGATAATTATATAGATTATATTCCCTATACCAAGATAATCTACAAAGTTTGATAAGGAGAAAGATTGCATTGGTATATCTAAATGAACTGAGCGTGAAACGGTATTACCTACAAGGAATATACTGGCGAATACCAAGAAAAAAGTAACAATTGTGCTAAGCATAGCAGTAGTTAGTTTAGATAGTATTAGCGCATGCGTACTTGCTGGTAAGGTAAACATTAGATAGCCTTCTCCGGTCATAAAGTTCTTGTAAAAACGGTAGATTACTAGGACGATTGTAAAAGCAGACAACAAAATCAAACTTAGGATATATCCGAAAAAGAATAAATTGGTTATGAATGGTAAATTATCGGTGATAAATGATATATAACTAAGACCTATTACCGTGATCGTAGTGAAGAATAATATGATGTATAATGGAATTAAGTATCGTAAGTTAGCTTTACATTCGTGTTTTAATAATTTGGTATACATCTAAACACCTCCCTAAAATAAGAATCAATTGTCATATGATTGTCGTTGCGAATACTATCTGCGCTTTCGTGAAGCATTACCGTTCCATTGTTTAAAAAGATAGCTTCGTCTAAAATCATTTCAATTTCGGATATCAGATGAGTAGAGATTAGTACAGTAGCATCCTCGGAGTAGTTTGTTATTATTGTGCTTAGAATATAGTCTCTTGTTGCAGGGTCAACTCCTCCAATAGGCTCGTCAAGACAATAGAGCATGGCGTTACGGCTCATGACTAGAAGGAGTTGTAATTTTTCCTTCATACCTTTTGACATTGATTTCATCTTCATCTCAGGTCTTAGATTAAGTAGTTTTAGCATCTCAAAAGCCTTCTTGCTATCAAAATCGCTATAAAAATCAGCAAAGAAATCTATAATTTGCTCTGCGGTCATATAGCTACTAAGATACGTTGCGTCAGGAAGATAGGATACTATTTTTTTAGTTTCCACGCCAGGTGTGTGACCACCTATCATGATTTCTCCTTTGTCAGGTACAAGTAAGCCGTTAATCAACTTGAGAAGTGTAGATTTACCACTTCCGTTTGCTCCTAATAAACCGATGATTTTACCACGATTAAGCGTTAGCGTAACATTCGATAGAGCATGAATATTTTGAAAAGATTTGCAGACAGAGTCGCAGGTCAATATGATATCTGATGAATCTGTATTATATGGTTTCATAGATTTCGTCCTTTCTAAATGGGTTCTAATTGCTATCGTTTAGAGTTTCGTTGTTTCATAGTTTGGTTATTTCATCTGAAGACTGTGCTGTTTCTGCTGCAACAAATGTCTGAATTTCCTGGTCAGTGAAACCAAGAGTCTTCATATGTGTAATAAAATCCTGTACCTCTTTTTTTGCAATTTCTCGTTTCATAGTTTCTAACAACTCCTTATTATCTGTTATAAAACGCCCGCTTGTTCTTTGTGAATAGACGAGCCCATTTCTTTCTAGTTCTGCAAGTGCTTTTTGCATCGTATTTGGATTTACCATTGCATGAGCAGCAAGTTCGCGTACGGAAGGGAATTTGTCTCCAGGTTTGTATTTGCCAGAGAGAATGTCCCGTTCAATTTGTTCCATGATTTGCAGATATACTGGTTTGTCACTGTTTAGTTCAAAACTCAAAATGTATCGCCTCCTTCATTAAATAGATTGTATCACTGTATTAAGTGGTTAATACAATAATACAGCTAGTAGTAAATATTGTCAAGTGTTAAGTTTAATATGGTTGAATTTTCTGTATTGCATGAAAATTTTGAAAAATTTACTTGCTTTTTTCTTTCTAATATGCTATCATAAATTTGTTGATAGCAGCTTTACAAAATTGTTATCAAACATTCATACATAATTATGAGTGTGAGCAAATAAGCCGGCATGTCGGAATGGCAGACGAGGCAGACTCAAAATCTGTTGGTGGCAACGCCGTGTGGGTTCAAGTCCCACTGCCGGCACTATTAAAAGTGCGTATTTACTAGGTTTTTAAGAATTTATTCTGATTACCTTTGATTACCCAAAGAAGATTCTCGAAAGGAGTATTCTGAATACTAGGAATAGCCAGTATCTATCGTTGATACTGGCTATTTTTTTGATTATTAGAAGACGTGATTTTGAAATAATAGAGTTTTTAGACCAATATAAGGTTGCAAGCACATCTACTATACAAACTTTCTTTTTTTCTAGCTTATCAGCCGCTATAAGCGTTTAAAGACTATGTATGAGATGAACAAAGTAAAAAGGATTAGAGATAATATTAACAATAAATATATCTACTTCACAAAACGTCTAAAACAGATGAATCATTCGGCGAGTGTGACTAGTGCTTATTCGCATCTAATTAAAAACTATAACTTGCAAAAGTTTAAATTAGAGCCATCTATGGGTTCAATAAGACCAGATGCTTTGTTTGGAGTAATTGATAACAAAAACAGTTTTATATGCTGCCTAGAAATAGAATTATCAAATAATGCAGGTAAAATCAAGAAATACAATACATGGATAAAAAGTAACGAATACAAGGGTTATTTACCTGTTACTCCAATGTTGTTAATATATAAAAATGGACTTCTTTCATGGTATAGTTTTGAGAGTAGTTGTGGGGAATATAAAAAATACAATGAAGAAGAATGCAGTATATAGGGAAAAAAATAATATAATAAACTATGCAATATAAACGATCCAAAGTATATGGACGAAATGTCAGAAGAGAAAGTAGAGAGAATCTTAAAGGAATATATAAAAGATGATTAAAGAGAATATTAACAAGGAAATATAAGAGAAGCCTATATCGTAAAAAATAGACTTCTCTTTTTGATACATACAGAACTTCTTATACCTGTAGATCAATGCATCTTACATAATTATCAAATAATAACTGTAGAGAGTGACGAAGGAGTTTAGAAATTTGGAGTATCAATATATATAAGATGTGGAATATCAAGTTGATGTAAATATTTTAAGCTGGAATTTACTGTTTCATATACCTGTATTGGAATAAATATGCTATAAATTACAAAAAAAGAAAAACTATCTTGAAATCCATAGAAAAATGTAATATAATGGCAACGACGCATAAAATAATACATAATTTAAGAAAGGAAAGAAAGAAAATGAAAAAAATTTTTAGTTATTTATTAATTACCGTAATGATAGGTTCAGCCATATCAAATGTTGAGATTACAAAGGCGCAAGATACGCACGAAAGCCCTGTTCGTGTATATTCGCCCGAAAATCCCGGAGTAGAATTTGACGAGAAATATTTGGATTTGAAGAATATTGACGTAAAAGTAGAAGAAGGAAAAGTTGTATGTGATACGACTGATATCGCAATTCAAGAAGAGTTCGACGAAATCCTTAGTGAGTCAGATGAACTTGAAGGTTCAATTATTGAATCTATACAAGATTCAAAACAATTAGTAGGCATTATAACAGTAACAGCAGGGGTTGAGGAGGTATATCAAAATGTAGGCGGAAAGCCCGTATGTGTATCAAGTGAATTGGTATCACCATTTGATAATGATGATATTTTAAATCAAACAATATCTCCTTATACTAATACATCATTTGTATCAGGTTATGGTACTCAAACATCAATTGGATCAGGTTATGAAACTAAAGGGAATTTAGTACTTTCATTTGGAGTATATAAAACTACACCAACTTCATATGCAAGCGAGTATTATCTTATGGGAATTGCTGATTGGACAAATGGCTTGATTGCGGGAGAAAATACTCCGGCTAATGGAGACGATTATTTGGGATTATATTGGGGTGGTAATTTTGCATCCAAAGATAAGAACATAACTATTCAAGTATCAAATGGCTCACTCAAGCCAGATTTAATAAAAAATAGTTCTTATTTAGCAGGTTCAAGTGCTAATAAAGCGGTTGTTTATGGATTTACTGAATTTATTGCTGGAGAACGTCCATCAACACTGGATATAGCTGCAGTATCTGCTACACTTTATAAAAACACTTTGACAGGAAATGGAAATGAAACGACATTTTCTGCTAAATATATTCATACATATCAAAGTACTGTTGGTTCGATTACCATCTCAAATCCTTCAGGATTTACTTTATCATCTTGCGATAAACAATGGTCGCTTGTAGCGGAGGTAGATGAAATAAAATATTAATTTTTATTGCCATATTTATAAAATTAGTTTACTATATATAATAAAAGGAGTATTTTCATGAGAAAGAAAAAGTTGTATGTAGTAGCTTTTTTTACAGTTGTAATTATTTTTTCCTACTTTTGTTATCGTTGGTTTAACTCCTTCGAGGTTAATAATAAAAGTAAATTGATAGCTACAATAGAGGAAAATAATAATGTATCGGATATTGCAATATTAAAAACTCATAAAGATGGTAATTTATTTTTAATATTATATGCAACAAAAACAAATGATATTTGTATATTTATATGTAGAGAAGATACACTATTTAAATCTCGCTATACCATACAAGGAAGTGGGGTTTCTTTAACTAATAATTACTTTGGAACATATTTATATTCTAATCCTAATGAGGCTATAATTGTAGTATATGGAGATAATAAGAAATTAGGAGCATATAAGTATATCTTATCAAATGGGGAGAAAACATATGATAAAGTAATTGACAATGAAACTTTCATTATAGATGTTTACAGAATTCCAAATGGAGAGATTGAAATACCAAAAAAAGGAATACGCCTGCAATTATTAGATAAAAATAATAAGGCAATTTACTAGTTAATTATCCTATATAAATTATCACAAAAATAAAATTGATAAATTAACCCAAAATAGAACCTATGAAATAGATATAATAATTCATAGGTTCTATTTGATTATTTTCACAAGAACAGAAAACATATATTTTAAAAATGATAGATGGAAATATAAACATTAAAACAATAATGCAACAAGCAGGACATGTATTCGCTAAAACAACATATTCAAATTATTGCTTTGATAGAAATATAGAATCTGAAATTGAAAATAAGATGGAAAATATTCTTTGCAGTAATCTTTGATTGCCTTTTTGATTGCTTTTGATTGCTTGTGTCGTGAAACCCTATAAATAATGGGGGTTGAGATTGTACCTCGGGTTCAAGTCCCACTGCCGGCATATAGTGAGATGATTAAGTTCCGCATTAGAATATTTGTTTAAGCAAATATTCTAATGCGGATTTTTCGTATTATAGAGAGAATAATATAAGGTGATTATTTGTGATGTATGAATTTTATGAAATAATTTCTTTTTAAAAAGTAGTGTTCGTGTTATTATATAAGTAAAGCCAATTATCAGAATGGTATCATTGGCATTTTGAAATTATTATTTAGTCAACTAAGCTAAAGGACTTTGGAAAGGAGTATGTTTAATAATATGACTTGCAAAGAAGCACAAGATCTAATTATGCCATACATTAATGACAAATTAGATGTCGATCAATTAGAAGAATTTTTAGAGCATATTGAATATTGTTCGGATTGCAAAGAAGAATTAGAAGTTTATTTTACGCTCCTAACTGGTATGAAACAACTTGATGAAGATAAGAATTTATCAGGTAATTTGCACATTGATTTTGAAAAATCATTACGTAAGTCGGAGGAGAGAATACGTAGAGCAAGACTCAATTATGTACGTAAGAGAATGATATATGTGATTATCTGTTGTGTTATTTGTATTATGTTGAATATAAATCCAATTTCAATAACCGAGCTAGAGACTCCGGATGGAAATACAGAGGAAAGTACGTATTTTATGGAGTATTATTATTTTTTGGACAAACAGACTATGTTGAATAAAGAAATTGAGAAGCATTATGAAGAGATGATGGAATATATTTTAGAACGCCAAGCAAATAATATCATTGATATTAAAAGCGGTATTACTGCTAAGCCAATTAATAATAGCGGTATAAAGGAAGAT
This sequence comes from Clostridiales bacterium, assembly GCA_018372435.1. Classification (GTDB taxonomy): domain Bacteria; phylum Bacillota; class Clostridia; order Lachnospirales; family Lachnospiraceae; genus Anaerosporobacter. The sequence goes on from JAHAJA010000002.1 coordinate 194,569, forward strand.
ATAAAGTAAAATCGATGTAGCATATTAATATGTAGATGTCAGATTAATATAGATTATAAGAGTTGGACGTGGAAAGGGATAACAAAATGAGTGATAAAATTGTATTGATAGATGGAAATAGTATTATAAATCGTGCTTTTTATGGAGTTCCAGATTTAACTAATTCAGAAGGCATTCATACAAATGCGATTTATGGATTTATTAACATCATGTTAAAGATATTAGAGGAAGAACAAGCAGAGTATCTAACAGTTGCGTTTGACATGAAGCATCCAACGTTCCGCCATATCAAATACCCAGAATATAAAGGTACTAGAAAAGGAATGCCGGATGAATTACGTGAGCAAGTACCGCTATTAAAAGAGGTGTTACATGCTATGGGAATTCGTACTGTTGAGAAAGCCGGGTATGAGGCCGATGATATTCTAGGTACAATTGCGACGAGATGTAGTGAACAAGGAATGAACGTTTCTTTAGTTTCTGGAGATCGAGATTTATTACAGCTTGCATCCGATAAGATATTAATACGTATTCCGAAAACAAAGCGAGGCGGAACGGAGATCGAGAATTACAATACTGCGGAAGTAGTTGAGAAGTACCAAGTTACACCTGCACAGATTATCGATTTGAAAGGGTTAATGGGTGATGCATCGGATAATATACCAGGCGTTCCTGGTATTGGAGAGAAGACAGCTGCTAAGATTCTTGCAGCGTTTGAAACGGTAGAGAATGCCTATTCACATATTGATGAAGTTATGCCGAATAAAGCGCGAGAATCCTTACGTGAACATTACGATTTGGCGGTGTTAAGTAAAGAGCTCGCAACAATTAAAGTAGATTGTGAACTTGAATATACCTTAGAAGAAGCGAAGATGCCTTCCCTTTTCACACCAGAAGCATTTGCGTTATTCAAACGCTTCGAATTCAAAAGCCTTTATAATAAGTTTGAAGGAGACGTGAGTCGAAACGATAAGCTGGAAGAAAAATTCGTAGAAGTTACTTCCAAAGAAGAAGCGGAGAAGATTTTCCAATCGATACTAGCGTTAAAAGAAGCTAGGGACTTAAAAAAACTCGTTACTGATGGAATTAGTACAGACCGAGTAGGTCTTATGTTTGCTTGTTTAGAAGGTACTATAGTAGGGGTAGCGGTAACCTATTCCGAGGATACGTGTTATTATCTGTCAGCTAATGAAGTGGTGTCAGTGGAATATATACTTGAGCAAGTAAATACAATAATAGAAGAGAATATTATGCTATCGGCTGTATCGCTAAAGGAAATGCTTCCATATATTCAAGCAACGAGCACCTGTAAAATCTATGATATGGGGCTTGCTTCCTATGTAATGAACCCGTTAAAAGACACCTATCATTATGATGATATTGCAAGAGATTATCTAGGGATAACGGTTCCTTCAAGAGAAGAATTGTTTGGTAAGACGAAGGAAAAAGAAATCTTTGAAAACCAAAAAGAGGTATATAAGAACTTTATTTGTTATCATAGTTACATTGCCTATCTTGCGTTAGAGAAGTTAAGTACGCAGTTGTATGAGGCAAATTCTTTGGAACTGTTTGTGGATATTGAGATGCCGCTCATCTATACTCTATATGATATGGAATGTAGAGGAATTCGCGTTAATAAAGAAGCTTTGAAGGAATATGGAAATCAGCTAGAGGTTCGTATTAAAGAATTAGAGAAAAAGATTTATGAACATGCAGGGGAAGAGTTTAATATTAACTCGCCAAAGCAATTAGGAATTATCTTATTCGAAAAATTACACATGCCATTTGCAAAGAAAACGAAGACGGGCTATTCCACATCGGCAGATGTATTAGAAAAATTACGTAACGAAGACCCAGTTATCGATGAAATCTTAGAATATCGTCAATTAACTAAATTAAAATCTACGTATGCAGATGGTTTGGCAACATATATTGCAGATGATAATCGTATCCATGGTAAATTCAATCAAACAATTACGGCGACAGGACGTATTAGTAGTACAGAACCAAATCTTCAGAATATTCCAATACGTATGGAATTAGGTCGTCAGATCCGTAAAGTTTTCATACCAGAAGATGGATACGTATTCTTAGATGCGGATTATTCACAAATCGAATTACGTGTTCTTGCTCATATGTCTGATGATGAGAGACTTATTGAAGCTTACAAACAAGAACAAGATATCCATAAAATAACTGCATCACAAGTATTCCATACACCACTTGATGAGGTGACGAATGCACAACGTAGTAATGCAAAAGCTGTTAACTTCGGAATTGTATATGGAATCAGTTCATTCAGTCTTGGTCAAGATCTTAATATAACGAAGAAGGAAGCAGATGTATATATTAAGAAGTATTTTGAAACGTATCCAAGGGTCAAGGAGTTCCTTGATAATCTTGTTGAAGAAGGTAAGAAAAATGGCTATGTTACTTCCTTGTTCAATAGAAGAAGGCCAATACCAGAATTAAGCTCAAGTAATTTCATGCAACGTTCTTTTGGAGAACGTGTAGCTATGAATTCGCCAATTCAAGGTACTGCTGCAGATATTATTAAAATTGCTATGATTCGTACAAATCAGAAGTTAAAAGACTTGAAATTAAAATCGAGATTATTGTTACAAATCCATGATGAATTATTAATTGAGACTCATAAAGATGAGATTGAACAAGTTGCAACAATTCTGAAAGATGAGATGCAGGGAGCAGCAACGCTTCAAGTACCTCTTGAAGTAGAAGTGAAGCAAGGTAACAACTGGTACGAAGCGAAGTAGCGTTTTTAAGCAATTGGTAGACTCAATTAATATTCTATGTGTGTTTGGTGAGTTTGCAAGTGCAGTTTACTATATGGAAGGAATCGTACTCGTTTATGAAGATAATTGGATTAATGGGTGGTGTCGGCAGCGGTAAATCAACCGTAGCCGACATCTTAGAGAAAAAATATGGAGCACATCTTATCATTACAGATGATATAGCGAAAAAGTTATATGAAAAAGGGGAAGAGGGGTACCAGCTGATTGTTTCTTACTTTGGTAATGAAATCCTTAGTGAAAACGGTGAAATTAATCGTAAGAAATTAAGTGATATAGTTTTTGCAGATAAAGAAAAACTAAAAAAACTGAACTCATTTATTCATCCCTTAGTAATGGAATATGTTATTGAAGAGATTGAAAAGATAAAGGTTGCAAATGAAAATAAAACGAAAGAGCATCAAGTTCCTTATATTGTTATAGAAACTGCTCTATTAATTGATGCAGGATATCGTGATTTATGTGATACCGTGTGGTATGTAGCGATAGATGAGGAAGTGCGTAAGCAAAGATTAATGAATATCCGCGGCTATTCAGAAGAAAAAATTGATGCAATCCTAAAAAATCAAATGAGTGATAAGGATTTTAGTGACAATTGTGACAGAATATTGTATAATAATGGTGAATTGTACGATTTGGAGAAAGAGATACAATTTTTACTAGTTTAACATAGATAAATATGCTATAATTAGTATATTATAAATATAAAAGATACTAAAAAGCACGATTCTGGGGGCAACATTCAATGGAACAGACAAGATATCCAAAACACATGGTATTCGGATTAGATATCGGTACAAGAAGCATTGTAGGTACAGTAGGCTATCGAGAGAATGATCACAACTTCACAGTAGCTGCTATATGTGTGAAAGAACATGATACTAGAGCAATGTTAGATGGTCAGATTCATGACATTGGAAAGGTATCAGAGTCAATTGCTTTCATTAAAAAAGAGTTAGAAAAAGAGCTTGATGTTACACTAACTGATGTATGTATTGCAGCAGCAGGTCGTGTACTTAAGACGATAACTGTAAGAGCAGATTATGAATTTCAAACGGAAACATTTGTAACAGATGTACACATTCACTCGTTAGACTTATTGGCTGTAGAGAAAGCCTATGACAATATTCGTGAAGAGATGCAGAAGGAGAATATTGATTTTTATTGTGTAGCATATACTCCTGTACATTATTATCTGAATGATTATCCTATACTGAAATTAGATGATCATAAAGCTAATAAGATTAGTGTTGAGCTATTAGCAACATTTTTACCAGAAGAAGTTATTGATGGTTTATATAGTGCTGTTGAGAAAGCGGGATTACAAGTAGCGAATTTGACATTAGAGCCTATTGCAGCAATTAATGTAGCAATACCTGAGAAATTCAGAATGCTTAATATTGCGTTAGTTGATGTTGGAGCAGGTACATCAGATATATCAATTACAAGAGATGGAAGTATTATTGCATATGGTATGATACCATATGCAGGTGATGAACTTACAGAAGCGATAATGCAAAAATTCTTGGTAGAATTCTCAGTAGCAGAGAAGATAAAGCTGGCTTGTTTAAAGAAAAAGACAGTAACCTATAAGGACATCATGGGAATATCTCATAAGACTTCCATAGAAGAAGTTAAAGAAGCGTTACAAGATACCGTTACATTCATAACGAAGAATATAGCAGACAAGATTATAGAACTAAACGGTGGAAAAACAGTTAGTGCTGTATTCGTGGTAGGCGGTGGTGGAAAGATTCCTGGGTTTGTAGAAACCCTAGCACATAATCTAGAACTGTCGAAAGAACGAGTTGCACTTAGAGGCGAAGAAGTATTAAGAGATGTACATTTCTTGCCAGAGAAGATTAAGAAGGACCCACTGTTAGTTACTCCAATTGGTATCTGTCTTAATTATTATGAACAGAAGAATAATTTTATCTTCGTTAATGTGAATGGAGAACGTATAAAATTATATGATAATAACAAACTTACTATTGTTGATGCAGCAATTCAGTTTGGCTTCCCTAATGAGAAATTATTTCCAAGGAGGGGTAAGGCAATTCAATATACAGTAAATGGTCAGACGAGGATGACTCGCGGTGAACTAGGCGAAGCTGCTGTTGTTAAGCTTAACGGTAAAGAAACTGGTATTAATACTCCTATTGTTCAGAATGATAAGATAGAGATAATAGAATCAACAACCGGAAAGGATGCTGAGATTTTTATTAGTCAATTACCTGAATATCAAAGCACAATAGAGTTCCAGTTTAATAATAAAAAAATTATATGTCCGAAGTTTGTAGTAGCAAACCATAAGCTTAAGTCAGAATATTATTCGATTTGTCATGGGGATTGCATTGAGATTCTTAATTACTATACGTTAGGACAAATATTAGAGTTTATGGATTTACCATATCAAGAAGATATTAAGGTGAATAACGTCTATGCGAGCGTAGATGATAAAGTCTATGAGAACTTTACGATTGCCTATGGGAATATTAGTGAGATGAGTTTTCGTGATCTCAATGTAGAATCGCTAGACACTACTTTGATTGAAGATAATGTAGAACAAACATCATATAATTATGAGAATACAACAATGGGTGCAGTAGAGACTAGTTATCATACAAACACAACCCAAACAACCAACAAAGAGATCCATATACTGGTGAATGGACAAAGAATAACGCTAAAAGGAAAAGACAAATATATTTTTGTTGACATACTTGACTATTATGAGTTCGATATGACGGTAGCAAGAGGAACATCGTTAGTTCTTAAGGTAAACCAACAATCAGCGGAATTCTCAAGTTCAATTGAGAATGAGGATGTAATTGATATATATTGGGAGGAATAAGTCGTGGTATTAAATAAGAAGATATTAACACAGAAGAAGTTTTCACAATTACATAGGTATTTGCTTGCTTTCTTCCTTTTGTATTTAATGGAACGTTTTGCCCAATCGAATTCAACTGACTATGTATGGCCATTTGTGATTATTATTCCTGTATTTACAGTGGATTTATTACTTTCAATTAAAAATTATATGAATAGTAGAAATATCATATATATGTTGCGGTTTATTGAGATTTCAGTAGCGGCCGGATATACAGTTGTCGCTACTGCTCCATATAATCTTGGGTTATCTGTGTTATGTCTTGTGTTATTTTTTAGTGAGTATGTAATGGCATTTGATTTTGAGGATATTTATTATCGAACGATAGCGGTACTAACTGGATCGATTCCGCTAGTTACATTATTAATTATTGATGCTGTTATAACGAGAGAGGTGAAAGAACGATTATTTCCTATTTCCTGTATTTTTATACTACTAGTGGTTTTTTGTACGTTTGTAATAACACTTTATGCGAAAGTGGTGAATGAATATAATTTTCAAGTATTTGCCCAATCGAGATTAATTGAAGATATTAATCAAACAAACGAAGATTTAAGATTAAACCAAGAAAAAGTAAAAAAGTCAAATGAACTTTTAGGAATGCAAAAAGTTAAGCTAGAGCAGGCTTACAAAGAGATAAATAGTGTGAATAATGAGATGATGATTCAGAATGAGATTATTAAGTATATTTCTTCTTCACTTGATATTGATAATTTAATGACGCTAATTACGGAATCAGTTCTTGAAGGTATGGGGCTAGACACTTGTATATTAGTTTTGAATCAGACAGAAGAGAACAAGATTAATTATAAAGCACGCACGAAGTATGGTATGAACGAAGATAAAGAATTTGGCGAGTTAATTGAGAAGGGGTACTTCAATAATTATTTAGCAGATTCAAAAGTGTTCGTAGATAATGATGCGAATATCCACAAGTATCCGCTACCCTCGAAAAGCGTGACGGGGTCCGTATTAATGGTGCCGTTAATTAAGCAGGAAGTTCAAATTGGAATACTGATTGTTACACATGCTAAAAAAGATTATTTTATATCAAATGTAGGATTTTTTGAAGGTATAGTAGCTCAATTTTTAGTTGCTATTGATAACGCTAATTTATATGCGAAGATGGAGAGAATGGCTAAGCATGATGGTTTAACAGGAGTGTATAATCGTGGACATCTAACCCAACGTTTCAATGAATATCTAAATGCATCAATTTTGAATAAGACATCCTTAACAGTTGCATTATTCGATATTGATAAGTTCAAGAAAGTAAACGATAGTTATGGGCACCTGTTTGGAGATGTCGTTATTAAGACAATTGCTTCTTTAGCAAAAGAAGTTGCAGAGTCTTCGAATGCTATGGTTGGACGTTATGGCGGAGAGGAATTCGTTCTAGTATTTCCTAATCGAGACTTAGAGAGTTCACTTGCCTTAGTTGAAGAATTGCATAAGAAGATAGGAGATACAGAGTTTATTCATAATGGTGAATCCATTCATATTAACACAAGTATTGGTATTACTTCTTATCCAGAAACCTGTAAAAATCCTAGTGAATTATTAAACCGTGCAGACTGGGCTATGTATTATTCAAAACAAAATGGTAGAGGAAGGATTACAATTGATAGTGATTCTATTCGAGAAGCAGTCCTACTCAAATAATTAAGAGATAGAGTTGTTGTATACTATTTGCAGTAGGCGACAACTCTTTTACGTTATAGTTTCGAGAGAGTTAGGCACGAGAATGTGGTAAACTTCAGCCTGTGCACTTGGCTAAACAAGTTCCAATTTATAAAATTTAGTAGATTAATGTGATAAGGTGTGTTATAATGTCATAGATTTGTTGAAATGTAAATAGTATTTTGATAATGAATGGTATCAATAGAAAGTCGGGTTAAACATGAATTTATGTAGTATAGCAAGTGGTAGTAGTGGTAATTGCATATATGTTGGTAATGCGAATACAAATATATTAGTAGATGCAGGAATAAGTAAGAAAAGGATTGAAGAAGGACTACACAGTGTAGATATTAATCCTGAGAAATTAGATGGTATTCTCATTACACATGAACATTCTGATCATGTATGTGGGGTTGGCGTTATGGCAAGAAAATATCGTATGCCGATTTATGGTACGGTGGAGACGATAGCAGCAATGCTAAAGACTAAGAATGTTGGACGTATTCCTGAAGAGTGTTTTCGATATATACAGCCAGATGAATCTTTTGTGATTAATGATATTCAGGTAAATCCTTTTGCGATGTCTCATGATGCAAGCAATCCGGTTTGTTATACTTTCGAAGCTGAAGGTCATAAAGTAGGGGTAGCAACGGACTTAGGAAAATATGATGATTATATTGTATCGAAGTTAGCGGATTCTGAAATCTTATTGTTAGAAGCAAATCATGATGAGAATATGTTGCAAGTAGGGGCTTATCCTTATTACTTAAAACGTCGTATATTAGGCGATAAAGGCCATTTATCGAATGAAAATTCAGGAAAGTTAATTCGTACATTATTACATGAGAAGATGAAATATGTATTCTTAGGACATCTAAGTAAAGAAAACAATTTTCCAGACCTTGCATATGAAACGGTGAAGTTTGAAGTAGGGGCAGATGGCAATGAGTTATCAAAAGCTGTATCTATTCAAGTTGCAAATCGAGAAGTTCCATCCGAATTCGTATCAGTATAAAACTTAAATGTATAAATAAATGGTACAGTAACTGAACAGGTTACCTGTTTTGATAATATTATATAAACTGGAGGAGATTCAAGATGAAAAAAACAATTATTACAGTAGTAGGAAAAGATAGCGTAGGAATTATTGCGAAAGTATGTGCGTATCTTGCAAACAATAAAATCAATATCTTAGACATTTCACAAACAATAGTTCAAGGCTATTTTAATATGATGATGATTGTTGACATGAATGAAGCACCAAAGAAATTCGATGAAGTTGCAGTTGAGATGGAACAAATCGGCGAGGAAATCGGAGTAATCGTTAAGGTACAACATGAAGATATCTTCAATATGATGCACAGATTATAAGAGTCATAAAGTAGCGACGAGAAAGGGTTGAATCGTATGATAAACATTAATGAAGTAATTGAAACGAATAAGATGATTGAGCAAGAAAACCTTGATGTAAGAACAATTACGTTAGGAATAAGTTTGCTTGATTGTATTGATAGTGATTTAGATAAATTAAACAAGAACATCTATGATAAAATTACTACAGTAGCTAAAGATCTTGTATCAACAGGACAAGATATTGAAAGAGAGTTCGGTATTCCTATTGTCAACAAGAGAATCTCTATAACACCAATCGCTTTAATTGGCGGAGCAGCATGTAAAACATCAGAGGATTATGTTACTATAGCGAAAACTCTTGATGAAGCAGCTGTGAAAGTAGGGGTTAACTTCATTGGTGGCTATTCCGCTTTGGTTTCTAAAGGAATGACAAAGAGTGACGAATTATTAATTCGTTCCATTCCAAAAGCATTATCTGTTACAGAAAGAGTCTGCAGTTCGATTAATGTAGGTTCAACAAAAACAGGTATTAACATGGATGCTGTTAAACTAATGGGAGAAATCATCTTAGAAGCAGCAGAGTTAACAAAAGAAAGAGATTCATTAGGTTGTGCTAAACTAGTAGTATTTTGTAATGCTCCAGATGATAATCCTTTTATGGCTGGTGCATACCATGGTGTTACAGAAGCTGATGCGATTATTAATGTTGGAGTTAGTGGTCCAGGAGTTGTTAAAAAAGCGCTTGAGAGTGTACGCGGTGCTGATTTTGGAACCTTATGTGAAACTATCAAAAAGACTGCATTCAAAATTACAAGAGTAGGACAATTAGTTGCTATGGAAGCTTCTAAGAGAATGGATATCCCATTTGGTATTGTTGATTTATCGTTAGCTCCAACTCCAGCAATTGGCGATAGTGTAGCTGAAATCTTTGAAGAAATCGGACTTGAATACGCAGGTGCTCCAGGTACAACAGCTGCGCTTGCATTATTGAACGATCAGGTTAAGAAGGGCGGTGTAATGGCATCTTCTTATGTAGGTGGCCTTAGTGGTGCATTTATTCCTGTTAGTGAAGATCAAGGTATGATTAACGCAGTAGAAGCGGGTATGTTAACATTAGAGAAGTTAGAAGCAATGACTTGTGTATGTTCAGTAGGTCTTGATATGATAGCAATTCCTGGAGATACGAAAGCGACAACAATCTCTGGTATCATCGCAGATGAGATGGCAATTGGTATGATTAATCAGAAAACAACAGCTGTTCGTTTGATTCCTGTAATCGGTAAAAAAGTTGGAGATAGTGCTGAATTCGGTGGATTACTTGGTTATGCTCCAATTATGCCAGTTAATCAAGCAAGTTGTGATAATTTCGTTAATCGTGGAGGAAGAATACCTGCACCAATTCACAGTTTTAAAAATTAGTTTGAAATCCATACAGTATATATAATAAACGTTTATATATGAGAGGAACTGTTAGATTAACTGCGATTAAGTTGTCTGACGGTTCCTTTTTGCAAGATCATCAGTATTATATGAGAGTCCAATTGGCGTCGTCGAACTAGTTACAACGAATCTTCTTGAATTTTCAAAATGATAATAATATAATAATAAATAGATATACTAAGAGAGAAAGAGTTAGTAATATCTTCGAAAAATCTATGCATTGCTTAATTTCAATCTATTTATGTTAGCAGTATCAGATATTTGATTGCAATATGCATGGGTGCAAATACGAATAAGCAAAAGATTGAGAGGTAATAAAATGAGTAACGTTTTAGCTGAAATTGATTATAAGAATATATTTAAATACTTTGAAGAAATTAGTGCGATACCAAGAGGATCAGGTAATATGCAAGCAATTAGTGATTACTTGGTATCGTTTGCAAAAGAACATAATATTGAATATATTCAAGATGATGTTTTGAATGTAGTTATGATAAAAGAAGCTACAAGTGGTTATGAAGATGCTCCAGCAGTGATTTTGCAAGGACATATGGATATGGTTTGTGAGAAGGAATCTTGGTGTAGCCATGACTTTGAAAAAGATGGACTAGAATTAGTTATAGATGGTGATTATGTTCGTGCCAACGGAACAACTTTAGGTGCAGATAATGGTATCGCAGTTGCATATGCATTAGCTATACTTTCTGATGATACCCTAAAACATCCACGTTTAGAAGTTATCATTACAACAGATGAAGAAACAGGTATGGATGGCGTGATTGGACTTGATACAACACCATTGAAAGCGAAATATATGTTAAACCTTGATTCAGAGGACGAGGGTGTAATCCTTTGTAGCTCTGCAGGTGGTTTGAATGGTACTGTTACATTACCATTGCAATACGAAAACGTAGCAGATGGAGGACAAGCTTTATTAGTCGCTGTTACAGGATTACAAGGTGGACACTCAGGAGCTGAGATTCATAAGAATAGAACCAATGCCAATATCATGTTAGGTAGAATTCTTATGAAATTAGGAAAAACAAAAGAATTTGTACTAGCGGATATCCATGGTGGTAACAAACATAATGCAATTCCTCGTGAAGCTGTTGCTACTATTGTTGTACCATCAAGCCTTGCTAATGATGTTATAACAACAATTGATGCAATTGCTAAGGATATTACCAATGAACTTGTTACAAGTGAACCGAACGCAAAAGTAGAAGTAAGCGTATGTGATAACCAAGTTGCTAAGACATTTAGCAAAGAATGTACAGATAAGATTGTATATATGCTTGTAACAGCACCATATGGTGTATTAACAATGAGTTCAGATATTGAGGGATTAGTTGAAAGTTCCGTTAATATGGGAATTTTACGAGTTGTTAATGATACAATGGAATTCAATTTTTCAGCACGTAGTTCACTTAACTCATACAAGCATTATGTGTCAGATAAATTAGAGCTACTTGCTAAATCAATTGGAGCAAGTTATGTGATGGATGGCGAATATCCAGCGTGGGAATATAAGAAAGAATCTGGTTTCCGTGAATTACTTATCGATGTATTCAAGAAACAATATAACCGTGAACCAGTTGTAACTGCAATACATGCAGGGTTAGAGTGTGGTATTATATCTGAGAAGATGGAAGGAATCGATATTGTTTCAATTGGACCAGATATGGCGGATATCCATACACCAAAAGAGAGATTAAACATTAGTTCAACAAAACGACTATATGACTATGTAGTTGCAGTACTTGAAACGATTAAATAATATGCTTAACACTGATAAGTTAGCTCTAGAACAAAGTTCTAGAGCATTATCAGGCCTGCTAAGTAGTTTTAATAATGTAAGAGAGGAATGCGTGTGAAGAAACGACGACTATATAAACTGTTAATGTTTGATGTAATTGCACTTGCAATAATCTTTGTTGCAGTTGTATGTATTCGATTGGATATTTCATTCGAAGTTCAAAATCATAAGGCAGATCAAACCGAATTATTATTCACACAAACACTTATGAAAAGTACAGAGTCACTTTCAAAAGAGCGTTTAAGCCCTAGTGTAGGTGACTTTATTAATAAGGATTTGTTGGTTGATGATGAACTCCCATCTCAAGAAGATGTAGTGGAGGAAAATACAACTGTACTTGAACAGGTACATATGTCAATTGCTGGTGATGTGTTGTTCTCTACCTCACCGCTGAATAAGTATGATTCAGGGAATGGAATTACATCAATACTTTCTGTGGACTTATTAGATACGATGAATTCTTCCGATATAACAATGGTAAATTTGGAGTTCCCTTTTAGTACGAGAGGCGTTCAAATGGAAGATAAGCAGTATACATTTAAAGCAGATCCATCTAGAGGTCCCATTCTTAAGGAAATGGGTGTGGATATCGTTTCGTTAGCAAACAATCATACTTTGGATTTTGGAACGGAAGCTTTGCTTGATACTATAACGACCTTAAGGGAGAATAATATTCTATCAGTAGGCGCAGGAGAAGATTTAGAAGCAGCGAAAAAACCTTCTGTTAGTACTATAAAAGGAAGAAACATTGCATTCTTAGGTGCATCGAGGGTAATACCCGTGACAGATTGGAATGCAACAAAATACTCACCGGGAGTTTTTACTACGTATGACCCGACTCTTCTTATAGAAGAGATTAAGTTAGCGAAGCAAAGTAACGATTTGGTTATCGTATATGTACACTGGGGAATAGAGAAAGAAGAATATCCAGAGGAATACCAACGAACCATGGCGAAGCAATATATTGATGCGGGAGCCGACTTGGTATTAGGGAGTCATCCACATGTATTGCAAGGAATTGAGTTCTACAATGGAAAACCAATTGTATATAGCCTTGGAAATTTTGTTTTCGGCCATACAATTGAACGTACTGTCTTGTTAGATGTGACAATTGATGAACAGAATTTATGTAATATACGATTAATACCTTGCGAAACAAAGGACGCCTATACACATACCATCACATCGGATGATAAAGTTCAAGAGTTTTATTCTTATTATGAAGGGATCTCATATGGTATTAAAATAGATAAATATGGGAATGTTATAAAGGAATAAAAAAACTATCATCTATTGACAAGATGTGATATAATGTGTTGAATATTTGTTTGCAATACATAAAAACATAGGAGTTATGAGAATGAGAGATAACGAAAATAATAGTGATTTTAATACATCTGAAGATGATATGTTGAATGACATAACAAGTTCGTTGGCAGATCAGATTAATCAAGAAATTGATGCTATGATAAGTATTTCGGATGAAGAAGATGAAAGCCCAGATGATTATGTAGAAACAAAGAAAAAAAGTAGATTTCCAAGATGGCTAAAGATATTATCAATCGTATTTTCTGTAGTAATGGTTGTTTCAATCGGAGGAATGTACGCGGTTAGTCATTATCTAGACCGTATTAACTATACAGACTGGAGTAATACAGAAAAGCTATCGGAAGAATTTGATCAAGATGATATAGATGGCCTTGATGTAGTGGATCCGAATAGTATTAGTTTAAGCAGTGGAGGTTCGCTTCGTACGGATCAAGATGTTATTAATATCCTGTTGGTTGGTGAAGAAGCAATGTTTGATGGTGGCTCAAGAGGTCGTACAGACAGTATGATGATTGCTACAATTAACGTCAAACAAAAAGCGTTGAAATTAACTTCTATTATGAGGGATTTATATGTAGCCATACCAGGATATAGCGATAATAAGTTGAATGCGGCTTATCATAATGGTGGAATGCCGTTATTAAAACAAACAATTGAAGAGAATTTTGATATTGAATTAGATGGATCTGTGCTTGTAAACTTCGCTGGCTTTGAAGAAATTATTAACCGTCTTGGTGGTGTTGAAATTACATTGACGGCAAACGAAGCAGCTTATTTAAATCGTACAAACTATATCTCAAACCCAATTTATCGTAATGTAAGAGCTGGTACACAGACTCTTAATGGTAACCAAGCCCTAGGATACTCAAGAATTCGTTATGTAAGAACAGAAACAGAAAGTGATGATTTTGGTAGAACGTCAAGACAAAGAACGGTATTAAACGCTATCTTTGATAAATATAAATCAAAATCGTTACCAGAGTTAGTTACGATTTTATATGATATCTTACCACTTGTTACAACAGATATTAACAAGTCTACAATAATGGATTATTTAACAACTGTTGTTACACTTGGTACAACAGAGCTTGAAACAATGCGTATTCCTATAGACAATGCATTTAGTAATAGTAGTGTAAGGGGTATGTCTGTATTATTACCAAACAGTCTACAAGATAACATTGATGCTTTACACACATTTATATTCGGTTCAGAAGAGAACGCAACCATAGGCACAGAAGGTGAATCTACGGGGGAAGCGAATCAAGGCAGTACTAACACAAACGGAACAAGTTCTTCTGTAGGTACTAACAATTCAACCAGTATGCAACCTTAAGATATAAGAGTTTCTATAGTTTCGATATACTATAGAAACTCTTTGTTTTTGCTCTTTGTTCTAAATAATTCTAATATACATATAATACCATGTATGTGGAAAGGACAGGGAGAGAATATGAAGAGAAAGAAAGATAAAATTCTGATTGTTGCAAGCATACTAATTTTAGCAAGTATTAATGTATTTCTACTTAGCTATATACATACTACGTTATCCTATCAAAATATGATTCGTAAGTTACATACTTTAGATGTGAATATGGAACTTTTCCGAAGTATGGAATTCAAAGAGAATTCTCTGATGAGACTCTTATCGGAGAATGACAAGAAGCATACCGACAAGATTGAAAACATTACGTTATCCATGATGCTGAATTCGTATTCTTGCACGAAAAAAGGCATTTTTAAATATCAAAAGCTATCAGAGACCATGGTTAAGAAAGTACGTGAAACACAGATATATCAAAAATTATATGAAAGATATAAGACAATCCTATCAGATATTGAGTATTTTCCTGTGCCGGAAGATCTAGATAAAAAGTATCTAGTTAGTTTTGAGAATTCGTGGGGGAATCCTAGGACATATGGTGGAGATCGAAGACATGAAGGAACGGACATTATGGCAAATGAGAATATACGTGGAATTTATCCAGTGGTAAGTGTGTCAGATGGAGTGGTGGAAAACAAAGGCTGGCTAGAACAAGGTGGATATCGTATTGGAATTCGAAGTGAAAGCGGAGCGTATTATTATTATGCCCATTTGTATTCTTATGCACCTGATTTAGAGGTGGGGGATAAGGTCCTTGCTGGACAATTTTTGGGGTTTATGGGAGATAGCGGTTATAGTAAAGTAGAAGGAACCACAGGAAACTTCGATGTTCACTTGCATTTTGGAATATACTACATGGAGGGTGACGAGGAAAAAAGTGTGAATCCGTATTATATACTTAAGTATCTTGAACATTATAAATTATCATATGCATTTGGTGATTAATGATAAAATTATGAGGAAAGTTTACATCTTTTGTGTTATAATTAAAATACGTGAAGAAAGGTAAGGTGAGGTCTATGGAGATACAATTGTGGAGAGAAATATTAGACCCATATGTACTGGCAGTCGATGAATTGGTAGTTAAGTTTAATCATATTATCTCAGAATATCGCAATGCAGGTGAGTATTCACCCATTGAACAAGTTAATGGTAGAGTGAAAAAGATATCTAGTATCTTAGAAAAGGCACAGAAGAAAAAGATACCGTTAGAGCATATAGAGGAACAAATTGAAGATATTGCAGGTATCCGTATTATCTGTCAATTTGTAGAAGATATAGATAAAGTAGTTGAATTAATCAAATTAAGAAATGATATGGAGATTAAGTCTATTAAAGACTATATTGGGAATAAGAAAGAAAGTGGGTATCGTAGTTATCATTTAATTATCTATTATACAGTACAGACTTTACAAGGTCCAAAACGTCTACAAGCTGAGATACAGATCAGAACGCTTGCTATGAACTTTTGGGCTACAATTGAGCATTCTTTACAATATAAGTACAAGCACAATATGCCACAACACATAAAAGATAGGTTGTGGAAAGCTTCAGAAGCAATTATAATATTAGACCAAGAGATGTCATCGGTAAGAGATGAGATTATGGATGCGCAGAATTCATTCAGTATTAAGGCAAGTGTTGTATCGGACATCTTAACTAATATTCAGAACTTATATAAAGTAGCAAATCAAAGAGAAGTAGTAAAGATTCAAGATGAGTTTTTACGTATTTATCAAAGTGGTGATTTGGAACAACTAGAGCGTTTCAACAAAGAATTAGATATCATCTCGGAAGGATATCGTGCACAAAGTTTGAAATAATAAAAAGAACTTAATAGTTCATTATATGATAGTAAATAGTTTGCAAAAGCAGACAGTAAGGAGTTATTGTGACATTACCAAAGAAATTTGAAGATAGGATGAAAGAACTGTTAGGGGAAGAATTCAACGAATTTCTACACAGTTATAATGATAAATATAAAACAGGTTTACGAGTAAATCGTTTAAAGTTAACAGGTGAGGACTTTGAGGCAATTAGTCCCTGCCCAATAGAGCCAATTCCTTGGACAACCAATGGTTTTTATTATAATGGAAAGAATCAACCAGCAAAACATCCATATTATCATGCTGGTTTATACTACATCCAAGAACCAAGTGCGATGCTACCAGCAGCCTTACTTCAGGTAGAACCAGGCGATAAAGTGTTAGATGTGTGTGCTGCTCCAGGAGGTAAAAGTACTGAATTGGCTGCAAAACTTGGAGGGATAGGCGTGATGGTATCGAACGATATCAGTAATTCAAGAGCGAAAGCATTGCTAAAGAACATCGAATTGTTCGGAGTAAGAAATGCACTAGTTATCAGTGAAGATCCTGCTAATTTGGTGAAATATTTCCCAGGATACTTTGATAAGATTCTTGTGGATGCACCTTGCTCTGGAGAGGGGATGTTTCGTAAAGATCCAGCTATTATTAAGAACTGGGAGCAGTATGGGGTAGAGTATTATAATAACTTACAAAAGAATATCATACTTTATGCCGCAGATATGCTAAAACCAGGTGGGTATATGGTGTATTCTACATGTACCTTCTCACCAGAAGAGAATGAAGGAACAATTCGTTATCTGTTAGAGAACCGTGAAGGTTTTACAGTTGAACCGATAGAACGAGTAGAGGGGCTAGGCTATGGACATCCAGAATGGATTGGTAGCGAGGATGAACAACTTAAGAATTGTATCCGTGTATGGCCACATAAGGTAGAGGGCGAAGGTCATTTTGTGGTATTATTAAAGAAAAGTGCCGATGCGGAATCTTCTTCTTATACGGGATATCCGTTTAAGAAGGTGGACTTATCAGCCGAAGCTGAGGATTTCTTAAAACAATTAGACATTGATTTTAATCCAGATCGATTTGAACTTCGTGATGAAAGATTGTATTATTTACCAGAAGGTCTTCCTAATCTGAAGGGTCTTCGTATTCTTCGTCTAGGTCTATATCTTGGTGATATGAAGAAAAATCGTTTCGAGCCAAGCCAAGCACTTGCCAATGCGTTGAAGATTAGTGATTATACGAATATATTGAATATCTTTAGTGATAGTAAAGATGCTGTGAAATATCTAAAATGTGAAACACTTGATATGTCGGAAAATTATATTACTTGTAAAAACAGAGAAGAATATGATATACTAGTTGCCGCTAAGAAAGCAGGTAAGGAAGATATGAAAAACTGTTCTGGTATTCTATTAGAGAAGAAAAAGAAGAATACTTGGTTCTTAGTATGTGTAGACGGATATCCCCTAGGCTGGGCGAAATATAGCAATAATGGCATGAAGAACAAATATCTTGCCGGTTGGAGATGGATGTAATGAAGGAATTAATGCGTTTGGATAAATACTTAGCAGATATGGGAGTAGGAACTCGCAGTGAAGTGAAAGTACTTATCAAAAAAAGAAGAGTACAAGTAGGTAATGAAGTTGTTAATGACCCGAATCGTAAGATTGCGATAGGAGTGGACTCTGTACGTGTTGATGGTAGAGAGGTTTCCTATGTTCATTACGAGTATTATATGTTGAACAAGCCTGCAGGGGTATTGTCTGCAACGGAAGATAAGAATACAAAGACAGTAATTGATTTAATAGAAACATCAAAGAGAAAAGATTTATTCCCAGTAGGAAGATTAGATAAAGATACAGAAGGTTTACTTTTGATTACCAATGATGGCGGTTTAGCGCATTCGCTATTAAGTCCTAAAAAACATGTAGACAAAGAGTATTATGCAAAAGTTGAAGGTGTTGTTACTAATGAAGATGTAGAAGCTTTTGCGAAAGGGCTACAAGTGGATGAAGACTTTAAAGCAATGCCGGCTAAATTAACAATATTGTCACAAGGTGAATTTAGTGAGATTACTCTTATAATACAAGAAGGTAAATTTCATCAAGTTAAGAGAATGTTTGAAGCTGTGGGGAAAAAGGTAGTGTATCTAAAGCGTTTGTCGATGGGATCGCTACAACTTGATGAATCTTTGCAACCTGGGGAATATCGAGAGGTTACACAAGAAGAACTTGCGTTATTGAAGTAATTAGGCCTGTAGACAATTGTGAAACTCAATTTATACTTATCAAAGCTTCTTGGCTAACATACTATAACACAAAACACACTTTACACCTAAGTACTTCTTTATGTGTACTGTGAGTTTATACAGTAGATACGGAACCGCCATCGATTCGGCATCCTGCCTCAGCTCAGGCTGGCTCGGCATCCATGCCTCACCTTCCTTGGCTATTATGTACACATAAGAAGTACTAGAGGTGTTTCGTTATCGTTTCTTTGTTTTAGTACGTTTGCCATGAAGCGGTTGATATTTTAAGAGTTTCGCAATTGCCGGGTAAGTGTATAGAATAGGAGAGAATAATGTTAAACAATATAATAGCAGTTATATTTGATTTAGATGGTACCTTAGTTGATTCCATGTGGATGTGGAGAGAGATCGATGTAGAGTACCTTAGTCAATTTGATATTGAAGTTCCAAGTGATTTACAACAAGCTGTGGAAGGGATGAGTTTTTCGGAGACAGCACAGTATTTCAAAGAGCGTTTTAATTTACCAGATCCTGTAGAAGTAATTAAAATGGAATGGAATAAAATGGCATGGGATAAATATGGGAATGAAGTACCTCTTAAGAAAGGGGTTATAGAATTTCTTGAGGAATTACGAAGTAGAGGGATTAAAACAGGTATTGCAACAAGCAATTCAAAAGAATTGGTAGAACATGTATTGAAAAGTTTGAATATAACGGAATACTTTGATTCTGTACGTACTTCTTGTGAAGCGAAAAAAGGGAAACCAGCACCGGATATCTATCTTTTAGTAGCAGATGATTTGCAAGTAGACCCAAAGGATTGTCTAGTATTTGAGGACTTAGCTCTTGGAATTATGGCTGGTAAAGGCGCTGGTATGCGAGTGTGTACCGTATTTGATCCGTATTCCGAAGACGACAGAGATAGAAAACGTGAGCTTGCGGATTATTATATCGATACTTATTTTGATATATTTGAAGACAAAGTAGAGAAACTTGCATAAAACACATTGTTATGTTTGTCGCTAGTATAAAGAGTTTCACAATTCCCTATGAATTGTTATAAATAGAAAGGTATGTCATGATAAGAGATTATTTACCAATATCCCAAGAGGATATGAAGAATAGAGGAATAGAGCAACTAGATTTTGTTTATGTTACAGGGGATGCCTATGTAGACCATCCATCCTTTGGCCCTGCAATTATTAGCAGGGTTCTTGAAGCGAATGGATATCAAGTTGGTATTATTGCACAACCAGATTGGAAAGATGAAGAGAGTATTCAGATACTTGGAAAACCTCGTCTAGGTTTCTTGGTAAGTGCAGGTAATATGGATACCATGGTTAATCACTACACAGTTGCGAAGAAACATCGTAAAATTGATGCCTATTCACCAGGTGGTGTAATGGGTAAACGACCAGATCGTGCGACGATTGTATATTGTAATTTGATCCGTAAAGTATACAAGGATATTCCGATTGTTACAGGCGGAATTGAGGCAAGTCTTAGAAGACTTGCTCATTATGATTATTGGAGTGATAAAGTAAAACGCTCGATTCTTCTTGATTCAGGCGCAGATATCATATCCTACGGTATGGGAGAGCGTTCAATCGTTGAAATTGCAGACGCACTAGCAAGTGGAATTGCTGTATCGGATATTACATTCATTCCAGGAACCGTGTATAAGGCAAAGAATTTGGACTCTGTGTATGATGCAGTCATATTACCAGATTACCAAAGTATCTTAGCAAGTAAAGAGGAATTCGCAAGAAGTTTCTATAAGCAGTACTGTAATACGGACCCATTTACAGCAAAACCATTGGTTGAGAAATATAAAGAGAATGAATATGTTGTACAAAACCCACCAGCAAAGCCACTAACCCAGGCGGAGATGGACCGTGTCTATGCGTTACCTTTTATGCGTGATTACCACCCGAGTTATGAAGCACAAGGTGGGATACCTGCAATAGAAGAATTAAAATTCAGTTTAGTAAGTAACCGAGGATGTTTCGGAGGTTGTAGTTTCTGTGCTCTAACTTTCCATCAAGGTAGAATGATTCAAACTAGAAGTCATGAGTCAATTCTACAAGAAGCACAACATCTAATATGGGATAAGGACTTCAAAGGCTATATTAATGATGTAGGTGGTCCTACTGCTAACTTTAGACATACTGCTTGTGAGAAGCAAAAGACAAAAGGGGTTTGTGTTAATAAGCAATGTCTATTCCCTACGCCATGTAAGAATCTTAAGATTGATCACTCAGATTACTTAATATTACTAAAGAAGTTAAGAGAATTACCGAATGTTAAGAAAGTATTCATTCGTTCTGGTATCCGTTTTGATTATCTGATTAATGATAAAGATCATACATTTATGAAGGAATTATGTGAGCACCATGTAAGTGGTCAATTAAAGGTAGCACCTGAGCATATCAGTGATAGCGTGCTAAAGCTTATGGGTAAACCATCAAACGATGTGTATGAAAGATTTATCAAAGCATATAAAAGAACCAATGAAGATGTTGGTAAGAAGCAGTTCGTAGTACCTTACCTTATGTCCTCGCACCCAGGTTCTACTATGAAAGAAGCGGTAGCTCTTGCAGAGTATCTAAGAGACCTTGGCTATATGCCAGAGCAGGTACAAGATTTCTATCCAACTCCATCGACAATATCAACTTGTATGTATTATACAGAGTTAGACCCAAGAACGATGGAGAAGGTGTATGTGCCTAAGAATCCACATGAGAAAGCAATGCAACGAGCGTTAATTCAATATCGTAATCCAAAGAATTATGATCTTGTTGTAGAAGCATTACAAAAAGCTGGTCGTATGGACTTAATTGGATTTGATAAAAACTGTTTAATACGCCCAAGAAACAACGACCATTATGGACAATATAATCAAAACGGACAGAGTGGACAAGGCAGAGCGAAGGGAGCAGGTTCTGGAAAGAATACTGTTACAAGTAAAGGAGCAAAAGGTGGATTAAACGGTAATTCCATTGGTAAACCTAAGAAGAAAAAAGCCATTCGTAATGTTCATAAAGCAAAGAAGTAACAGATGGACATATTAAAAGATTGTAATCTGAGGATATTCTTAACGGAGGCATGATTTGTATTATCTGAGATAGTATTGTATTAACGTAACAAGAATAGATGCACTAACAGGGGGGAAGGATACGTGGATAAGGGGACACATGGATATATTAAGTACAAGAAGAATAAACAATTACGAGATACAATAAGTATTGCACTTGTAGGCATAATTATCTTTGTTGTAGGATATCTTTTGAATGATAATTCAAAAAACAATGTATTTACAATAATTGCAATCTTATTGGCATTGCCTGGTGCTAAGATGTTAGTCGGTTATATTGTAGTCGCACCTTATCGTTCTATGAATGATAAGGAATATGAACAAGTTTGTAAGGTTATATCTCCTAGTGTTGCAATGATATCTGATTTAGTAATCACTTCTCCTGATAAAGTAATGAATCTTGACCTTGTTGTTGTGGATAATCATCATGTCATTGCATTACTGGGTAAGGAAGGACAAGACATATCTTATATTCAGACGTATCTAATGAGAACAATTAAAAATCAAGGGTATTCCTTAGAAGTAAAAGTTCTGACTGATTTTAGTGAATTTATATCACGGGTGAAGACACTTGAGACCTCAAAAGAGCATGTACTAGCTAACAAAAAACAAGATGGTGGGAACACTAACAGTAGCGAACGAGATGTGATTATTAACTTATTGAAGACTTTGAATGTGTAAAAGTAAAGATAATGGAGTAAATAGTAATGCAAAGTATAATTGTATCAAAAAATGAGGCAAATCAAAGACTTGATAAGTTGCTTGCCAAATATCTGAATAAAGCGCCAAAGAGTTTCCTATATAAGATGCTTCGCAAGAAGAATATTACTTTGAATGGAAAGAAAGCAGAGGGCAGTGAGAAACTATCGGAACGTGATGAAATCAAACTATTCTTAGCAGATGAAACAATAGAAAAGTTTAGTGAAGTATCAGTAGACGAAGTTGAGGATGAGATTCAAATTATCTACGAAGATGAGAACATACTATTGATTAATAAAGAAGTAGGAATGTTATCACAAAAAGCTGAACAGACTGACATTTCCTTAGTTGAATGTATTATCTCTTATATGTTAAAGAGTAACCAATTAACAAAAGAGGAGTTAAGAAGCTTCAAACCTTCCATCTGTAATCGACTTGACCGTAATACAAGTGGACTTGTAGTGGCTGGCAAGACTTTAATAGGGTTGCAGACTATGGCACAACTTTTTAAAGACCGTACCATAGATAAGTATTATCATTGTATCGTTAAAGGGAAAGTAGAGCATCAACAGAGGATCGAGGGCTATCTATATAAAGATGAGAAAACCAATAAAGTATCGATTACAGACCACCATGTAGAAGGGGCAGATCCCATTGCAACAGAATATGTACCACTTAAATCAAATGGTATGTATACCCTATTACAGGTTAAATTAATAACAGGTAAGACACATCAGATTCGTGCGCATCTACAAAGCATCGGTCATCCAATCATCGGCGACCATAAATATGGTAATCGAGGTGTGAATGAGCAGATGAAAAAACAATATTCTTTAGAAAATCAACTATTACATGCGTATAGCTTAAGATTTCCTGAGTTAGAAGGCGCTTGTAGTAATCTGTCAGGAAAAGAATTTATAGCAGCAAGACCAACAATATTTGAAAAAATAGTTAATACAATGTTTTAAATTTACTTTTCTTACGTTTATAGAAAGATAAGAAAAATTACTTTATAAAAGAAATATGTTATGGTATACTCTGTTTGAAACTATAAGAGGAGGATTAAAGTATGAAAAAGAAGTTTGGTATCAAAGAAGTTGTAGCAATAGGAATTGGTACAGCCCTTTTTGTTGCTTTAACAGAAGTACAGATTCCAATTGGTATTCCTAACACATACTTGCAACCTAGAATGGCCGTATTTGCGTTCCTTGCAGCAGTATTTGGACCAATTGTAGGTGGAGTAGTTGGATTATTAGGACATGCACTTGGAGACTTAGTATTCTATGGAAGTGTATGGTGGAGCTGGGTTATACCAGAAGCTGTAATTGGTTTAGCAATCGGCTTAATTGCTAAAAAGCTTGCCATTAAAGAAGGTGGCTTTGACAAAAAATCGATTATTACATTCAATGTAGTACAAGTACTAGCTAACGCAGTAGCTTGGATTGTAGTGGCACCAGCATTAGATATACTTATATATGTAGAACCAGCCAATAAGGTGTTTATCCAAGGAGCTTATGCTGCACTTGGTAATATACTTATTATCGGTATTTTGGGTACTTTATTAGCAGCTGGTTATGCAAAAATTGGAGCAAAATCATCAAGCCTAAGTAAAGAGGACTAGGATATGGAACCTATTATCGAATTCAAAGAGTATACGTTTAAATATCGATCACAGGTGGAACCTTCTCTTCGGGATATTAATCTTAAGATATATCCCGGAGAAAAAGTTTTGATTGTGGGACCGTCCGGATCTGGAAAATCAACACTTTCTAATTGCATTAACGGATTGGTTCCATTTTCTTTTCCGGGTGATAGTAGTGGTAGCTTAACGATTGATGGAAATGACCCAAAACAATTAGGTATCTTTGGTATGTCAAAGATTGTTGGAACTGTTCTTCAGGATACAGATGGCCAGTTCATAGGATTAACAGTTGCAGAGGATATAGCCTTTGCACTTGAGAACGATATGTTGTCTCAGGAAAAGATGCATGCAAGGGTAGGGGAAGTAGCAGAGATTGTAGATGTGAAGAATCTGCTTAATCATGCGCCTAGTGAACTATCTGGGGGGCAAAAACAGAGAGTTTCTATGGCGGGCGTTTTGGTTGATGATGTGAAAATTCTGTTGTTTGATGAACCTTTAGCAAATCTAGATCCTGCTACTGGTAAAAGAACAATTGATATGATAGATAAGATACAAAAGAATAGAGATACTACAATCATTATTATTGAACACAGGTTAGAAGATGTATTGTATCGTGATGTTGACCGAATTGTTGTTATTAACGAGGGTCAGATTATTGCAGATATGCTACCAGATGAACTGTTAAGTACGAATATATTAAGGGAACAGGGAATCAGAGAACCTCTATATATCAGTGCATTAAAGCATGCAGGATGCAAACTCACTAAAGATACTAAACCTCAGCATATAGAGAATATGAGATTAGATACCTACGAAAAACAGGTGAGGACCTGGTATGATTCTGCTAAGAGAGAAACACCAAAGGTTAGAGAAGAATCAGCACTTCGTATAGAGAATTTAGATTTCTCTTATACAGAAGAAAAACCGATTTTACAGGATATAAATTTTGAAATAAAAAAAGGTGAGATGTTAAGTATTGTAGGTAAAAATGGAGCCGGTAAATCTACACTTTCCAATCTGATTTGTGGTTTTTATAAACCACAGCAAGGGAAAATATATCTGCACAATCAAGATATATCTTTACTATCGATTAAAGAAAGAGGAGAAAAAATCGGACTTGTTATGCAAAATCCAAATCAAATGATTTGTAAACCTTTAATATATGATGAAGTTGCATTAGGGCTCAAAGTAAAAGGAGTACCTGAACAAGAGATAAAAGAGCGGGTGTATCAAACCTTGAAAATATGTGGCCTTTATCAATTTCGTAATTGGCCTATATCTGCTTTAAGTTTTGGTCAGAAAAAGAGGGTTACAATTGCTTCAATCTTGGTAATGAATCCTGAAATTATTATTCTTGATGAACCAACTGCTGGTCAAGATTATAAGCATTACACAGAAATCATGGAATTCTTAAAGGAAATTAATCTTAGTTTAGGTATTACAATAATTATGATTACTCATGATATGCATTTGATGTTAGAATATACAGATCGAGCCGTGGTTATAGCAGATGGAAAATTGATTGCCGATGACACTCCTTCCGCAATACTTACTAACGAAGATATTGCGAATAAGGCTTACCTTAAGAAAACATCACTTTATGATTTAGCAATACGATGTGGAATTGAACAATCTTCTGAGTTTGTTGATCGTTTTATCTATCATGAGAAAAATATACGAAGTAACAATAAGAAAGAAATGGTGTTAGATTATGTCTAAGATATTAGCCTATGAACAAAAAGATACATGGATACACGAACTTAGCGGTGTAACTAAGTTAATATTCTTCTTAATATGGAGCATAGTTAGTATGCTAAGTTATGATACAAGAGTATTAGTTGTAATGGTTATCTTTAGTTTGGTGATATTTTATATGTCAAAAACGAAATGGAAACAAGTTGGTGCGGTTTTCAACATGATTATGATATTTCTTTTATTAAATATTATAGCTGTTTTCATATTTTCTCCGTATCAAGGTGTTAAGATATATGGTTCTAGAACAGATTTATTCCATATAATTGGTCCATATACCATGACGGCAGAACAGTTGTTTTATGAAGGAAACATGATATTAAAGTATTTTACTATTATTCCTGCCGCGTTAATGTTCTTTGTTACAACTGATCCAAGTGAGTTTGCAGCCTCACTTAATAAAGTTGGTATTCATTATAATATCGGTTATGCCATAGCAATTGCATTAAGATATATTCCTGATGTACAAGGAGATTTCACCAAGATAAAACATGCGCAAGAAGCCAGAGGAATTGAGATGTCTGGAAAAGCATCTTTGATTAGTAGAATTAAGAATGTAGCAGCTATTATATTCCCGCTTATCTTTTCTAGTATGAGTCGAATTGATACAATAAGTAATGCTATGGAATTGCGTGGGTTTGGTAAACACAAAAAACGTACTTGGTATTATGCAAGACCATTAAAAAGAAATGATTATCTTACTATAGGAGTTGTTGTTATATTTGCAGTTATTGGGCTATATATTACATTTCATAATGGCAGTAGATTTTATAACCCGTTTTAGTTAATATGGGTTGACCCTAAGAAAAAAGACTATACAGAAAGAAAAAATTGATGTATAGTATAATTATTGAAAAATATGTAAATACAATCGCCAAAACAATAATAACTAATCTACAATAATAAAATTAATATACTTAAGAAGAGACTATAATGCATATATTTATAAAGTATGGGCAATAGTCTCTTTGCTATTATTAGAATATAGTATTGAAGGTGATTGTATTAGGAGAATAAGAAAGTTTCTTTATTCCATATGGGGAAAGTTACTATTTTTACTATTTGGATTGGTTATAGGCGGGATTATTGGAGCTTGTTTTATTGACATTAAAAGCTTTCCATCGGTATTGTGTATGATGGCCTGTGTAATTTTATTAGGTATCTTCATAACAATAAGTTTTGAGATAGATATGTCTCGCTTTATGATTAAGGCAGATAAGAAAAGACGTAGTATTATATATGTATACTGGGCCTTTGCATTCATAATATTTGCATTATATTACACAATGAATTACAAGAAATTCAAAGTGACATACAAGACGAATGTTTTTGGAATTGATCAGATGCAGTACATATATCTTGTGAATTTTGCTATATTCCTTGTTCTTGGAATATTAATCTATCAGATTATCATACAGCAATATAGCATTAAGAATATAGGGAAAGGTGGAGTAGAGCTAGAGAGAATAGTTACCAATGATGGTTTAGCAGCATTAGAGACGAATACGGATATGGTAAGCAGTATATGTAAACAATTAGGTGCGTTGGATGAAATCGTACAGTACTTGTATTACCAAGGTTATGTAGATGATTTATTACCATATACAGATTATGTAGAAATCCTAGGAAGAATATTACTTCCGTTATCAGATAATCATGATGATGTTATAATTCAAACCTTAACAGAATCGAGCTACTTAGAGTATCTTAATCATGAAAATTCCTTGTCAGTGGGAAGGATTAGAAAAATTACGTATGAATTAGATAAATACGCGATTCTTAAAGTGGAAGATACCATACATATTAAGTATAAGCTTGCAGCTTTTCATGAATACAAGAGTCACCCATATGTATATATTGTTGTTAAACTAGGTCCCTTGTATGATATTAAGATTGGTGAGTTGATTTATGCGTATGTGAAATCATTTGAAGCACTATATTCCAAATACGTTATGTTGCTACTAGAGGAAAGAGATGAATAGCTTAGAAAGGGGTGTGATGCCTGTATGGATGAGAGAAGACTAGAGAATTTATTCGCTAACCTACAACCAAGAGAGAATGGAGGGGCGAAAGAAGTCAACAAGGAATTCATAATGGATAGTTACATACCAACTGCAAATGGCACCAGTGTGGTTGATAAATTACGAAATCGACATATCTATACATATAATAATAGGTAGTTTGTATAGGAACCATTATATTTGCTAAGAATATTATAGTAATAGTAAGTAGTTGAGGTGGTTCTTTGAACGATAATATGAGTCAGTACATCAATCTTGAGGGGTTTGTTAAAAGAGATAGTTCGATTCGTATAATAATTCCAACTCGATTTATTGTCGAGTATGAAGCGATACAATCCCAAGGGAAAGGAATCGTTCAGGAATTATTAGAGAAGTATCAGTTGGAAAAGTAAGCAAGATTGGAAAAGTAGGCAAGATTAGTTAATAGAATATTATGAGGCTAATAAGCAGTAGAAAAAGCAGTAGAAGATAAGCAGTGGAAATTATGAAGTAAAAATATGTAGTAGAGCATATGATAATGGGAATATCAAAATTCTATAGAATGTAGCAAAAAGGTAGGATTCTAAGAGATTGTATTAGCTTTGGTAATACATCTCTTATGAGTCGCACCTTTTCTTTTTGTTCATTAAGTATATAGTTCTTTTGATATGAATTTTTATAACGTATCTCTAATCTTTTAGACATATCTACGAAAGCGATATACCAAGAGATTATTGAAGAGTACTAGAGATAGAAGAATTGCTTTTTGAGCAGCTTCCTAACACATACAATACGGTAGAATGTAAACTTATATAGTAAACCCGAACATCAAATCAAGTGTACATATGTTTCTCACTTTAAAAAAATTATATAGGTTCATCACTTGTACTTCGAAAAGCGAAGTGTTGATACTGATAAATAAAGATTCAATTTAGGAAAGTAGAGCAGTAACTTCCTCTACTTCTGAAACATATTTTTTTGCCAGTCTGGCTTTACCCAGGTTTGATTTAATTATTTTTTTGATTTCAGGGTCTTCAATCTTTGCATACTTCTTTAATAATTCAAAACCTTTATCAGGTAAATCTGCAACAAAAACGCTGATAGCATACTGGAGTCCTTTTGACAGAACCTTAAATTCATCGGACTTGCGGCTTACTTTGTCCACGGTCAATATCTCCTTCAAAATGTCATCACTAATTTTAAGGCTGAATTTGGCAATCTCTTTATTTGTAAGAATTGGTGGATGCGCTAGTGTTGCAATAAAGGCCCTCTTCTCAGCAAAATTTGAATTTCCATACAATTGTGAAAAATAATTTTTTATCGGGCCGAAATCTCTTTCAGCAATTTTCTGAAGGCCCATGGCAGCACCTTCTTTTACGCGCCATCTTACGTCATTCATAGAGATTTTAAATTGTTCCATGATAAGTACTTGGGTGTTTTCTAGGGCAAAACAGTAATATGCACCCAAACATAGGATACCGCAAAATGATAGAAATTCTCTCGGATTGTTCGTAGGTGCATCTTCTGGTGAGATGTGTACCCAATCCACTAACAAGTTCACTAATTCATCACTTATATCTTTTTTCTCAAAACTTTCTGCAAATTTGAAGGCTAAAGTTAGATTACCTCGAGGTCCGGGAAGATTAGAATTAGTAGTCAAGTAATCTTCAATTTCATTGAATCTATCAGGAAATTCCAATAATGGAATAATATCTTCGATAACACTAAAACTTTCCATTTGTGATTCTCCTTTACTTATTTCTTTATCTTAAGGTGTTAACAAACTTTTTTGAAGCAATACATAATTCAATAAAATTTTAGATAAATATTATTAATACTAAAAATGATTTAGCTTATTTTATTAAAAATAACTGTTTTTTCTTTAAGAGAAATTTTACCAACTTCATATCCATAATCAATTGCTTCCTTTTTAAACTTTAAAAATGAATGGTCTATTTCAATGCCAGCAATTTCTTTAACTTCATCAAAAGAAAGTTTTATAGATGGGTTACCATTTTCTTGAACAGACCTCCATAAAGAATCATATTTACTCATAGTATCTCACTCCTTTTTAAATTAATATTATTTAGTTTAAGTCATAAGTTTTTATTTTAAAACTTATGACTTTTTTTGAAAAAATTAACAAATAATGGTATTTTTTAAAACATACAATACTTTTATGTAGTTGTCAAGATATTTTTAAATTCTTTAAGTTTATAATTTAGTATTACTTAACTTGCCATGTCGAATAAATTTTCGTATACTATCTCTAATGAGAAGAAGTAAAACTTATTTAAAGGATTACTATAGTGTAAGATATAAACCCTTTAGAAGATACAAGCTGAGGAGAAAAAAGAAGTTTATTCTTAAGCTTTGTATGTTATTAGACATAAGTTACGAAAGGAATGATTATATGCCATCTTGGAATTCAAGAGGTCTTCGTGGATCAACGTTAGAAGAGTTAATTAATCTTACTAACGAGAAATATCGTGCAAATCACCTCGCATTGATACAGAAGATCCCGACACCAATAAAACCAATTAATATAGATAAGACTACAAGACACATAACCCTTGCTTATTTTGACCAGAAGAGTACGGTCGATTACATTGGCGCTGTGCAAGGAATACCCATATGTTTTGATGCGAAAGAATGTGCTAACGATACGTTCCCATTGCAGAATATACATGAGCATCAGATTGAATTCATGAAAGAGTTTGAACAGCAAGGGGGAGTTGCGTTCATACTAATTTATTATTCGAGTAAAGACTACTTCTATTATCTTCGCTTTAAAGAACTGCTTACCTTCTGGGAACGAGCACAGCAAGGAGGCAGAAAGAGTTTTCGATATGAAGAATTAACTCCATGCTATGAGATCTCTACGAATAATGGAGTGTTTGTTCATTATCTCGAGATGGTGAATCAGGATCTCGCCAGTAGGTAGTGAAAGATAATATTAAGAGATTGTGCTATAGTTTTTATGATATGAATCAAAGGATAAACATTTCTTCATAGTATTTCAACATATTATATGCTATACTAGTATCTTACACGCAAAATACAATTAAGAAATGGAAGATAGAATGCAATTTAATGAAATAAAGTTATTAGACGAATTAATGAACACAATCAAGGAAATAGGTTATTCAGAGGCAACTCCTATACAAAGTCAAACAATTCCCTTACTATTAGAAGGATATGATGTATTAGCATGTGCCCAAACTGGTACTGGAAAGACGGCAGCTTATGTACTTCCTATGCTACATAAACTATCGGGTTCAACGAGAAAGAAGATTAAAGGATTGATCTTAACTCCAACGAGAGAGTTAGCAAATCAAATCCATGAGAATATCAAACAATTTGGAAAAGGACTAGGCTTAAGCTCGACGGTCATATATGGAGGCGTTGGACAGAATGCACAAGTTAATGCACTTAAAAGTGGAGTAGACATTCTGGTAGCAACCCCAGGTAGATTGAATGACTTAATCGATCAAGGATATATTAAGCTAGGTGATGTGGAGATGTTTGTGTTAGATGAAGCAGATCAGATGCTTGATTTAGGATTTATCCATGACATGAAAAAAATCATTCCACTGTTACCAAAGAATCGACAAACTCTATTATTCAGTGCGACGATGCCAAAAGAGATTGAGAAGTTGGCTAGTACAATCTTAAAATCCCCTCAAATTATTAAAGTAGATCCTGTTACAAGTACAGTGGAGGCAATCAATCAAACTGTATACTTTGTAGACAGAACAAATAAAATTTCTTTACTTACGTACCTTATTAAAGAGAAGAAGATGACGAGTGTACTTGTCTTCACGAGGACGAAGATTTTTGCTGATAAGGTAGCGCTAAAACTTAATAAGGCAAAGATTACTGCAATGGCTATTCATGGTGATAAAGGCCAGAGTACAAGAGAACTAGCACTTCGAAGTTTCAAAGACGGAAGTATTAAAGTACTTGTAGCTACTGATGTAGCGGCAAGAGGTATTGATATAGCAGAACTTAACTATGTAATTAATTACGATATTCCAGATACTCCAGAGACGTACATTCATCGAATTGGACGAACTGGACGCGCAGGTTATAGTGGTAACGCAATTAATTTCTGTAACTATGATGATATTGATTGCTTAAGAGATATTGAAAAACATATTGGTAAGATAATTAAGGAAATACCCTCTCAGTGGCCGATGTTAATTCTCGAAAAATCAGAACGTAAAGCAAGAAATCAAGTAGTTGCAAAATCAGAGAATAATAAACCAAAACATATTAATATGCAAGGTAAAGAAGTGGTTAAGAATAAAGAAAGACATAAGGGAAAGAATTTTAACAAAGACAAAGTTACAAATAGCCATACATCCAATCAGACAACTAAGGATAAGTCAAAATCCCACGGAAAGAGTAGTAAAGAATCTGGACGTTCACATAATACAAGGGCAACCGTGAGCCATAACAAAAGTAAAAGCATAAATAAGGGCATGAATAAATGCGTAAATAGAAGTAAAAGCATAAATAAAAACAAGTAAGAAAAAATGGGAAAATCTACAAATTATATTGAATTATCAGTTATTAAGTGATACTATCTATTATTAGGGATATACGAACTATAGATATATCATTTAACAATTGAGGAGGCTAATATGAGTATTGAAAATGTAGGAATTAAGGTAAGAAAATATGATTCAAAGGAAAAGCGCTTCCAGTTGAATAACCTAATATGTGTAATAATTATATCGATTATGGTGGTAATTGTTGCGGGTGTTATGATACTACAACTATTAACAAGTAATGTAGATAAACCCATCGAGGTGATCATTCCTTCCATCTTTATGGTATTAAGTGCAGTTGTTGGTTGGGTTTTGTATTTTAAGAATCCATCTTGGAGACTACTATTAATTTATCCGAATGCGTTGTATACTATTGGGTATGGTTATCTGGTTATTACAGGCAATAATTCGTTTGTTATCATGTATGCTTTGCCAATTGCAATAGGTAATTTACTATATTTTAATAAAAAGTACATAAGTTTAACAAATGCTGTAATTATACTATTTAGTTTAGCCCGTATTGCATTAAGTTTTGCAGGTTTCTATCCTGAAACAAGAATGGCTACTTTGATGTATTGTGGTATTGATATTTTAATATGTGCAAATATTATTATGATAGGCTCAGTATTGGTTCGCTATAATCATGACGCAGTTCATTCTGCTAAAGATCGAGAAATATTGCAACAACAAATCTTAGATGATGTACTGAACATATCTGTGACAGTTGATGAAGAAGCGAATGAAGTAAACAATGAATTAACTGAGTTAGAGAATTCTTCAAAGTTTGTTTCTAATGCAATGGATGAAATCTTAGAAAGTACGAAGACGACTGCAATCAGTATTGAGGAACAGACCTTAATGACACAGAATATTCAAGAGACAATACAAAAAACAGCGAATGTGTCAAAAGAAATGTTAGATGCTACAGATAAATCGAAAGCAGTTGTTACGAATAGTTTAGATGTTGTGAAAGACATGAAAGCACAAGTTGATATTATTGGTAATACGAATGAATCTGTAACAGAATCCATGGAGCGATTACAGAGTAAGACGAAAGAAGTGAAGGAGATAGCTAGCCTAATTTTCGGAATATCCAATCAAACGAATCTGTTAGCATTGAATGCGTCAATCGAAAGTGCTCGTGCAGGAGAAGCAGGTAGAGGATTTGCTGTGGTAGCAGAACAGATACGGTTATTAGCAGAACAGACGAGAAAATCAACGGAAGAAATTACAGTTCTCATTGGTGAATTAGAAGAGAATGCTGGAGATTCCGTTAATAAAGTGAATGAATCTTTAGAAGCAACAACTAGACAGAATGATTTGGTTGTGAAAGCCTCTGAGAGTTTCGAAACAATTGATAAACACGTAGCTGTTTTAACGGATCATGTGAGCATAATGGATCAGATGATTTCTGATTTAAAGACAGCTAATGACAATATAGTTGATAATATAAGCCAGTTATCTGCAACAAGTGAAGAAGTTAATGCAAGTGCTGAGGAATCAGCAAGTACGACACATCAAAACGATGAGAGTACTAAGGCGGTAAAACAGAAATTTGATACTATGCGTGCATCGATTCGAGAAATTGATAAATATCTTCATATGGAACGAGAGAGTCAGAAATTAGATTCTTAAGGAATACAACTGGAGGAATGACATGAGTAGAGTTAAGACTATTAAGAAGCAAACACAAAATAGATTTCTCAATCTATATGAGCTAGAAGCAAAGCATCGAGATGGTAAGGTGTCTCCTTACTTTCTAGCATCGAGAGCAGAAGACATTAGTGATCTTAAGATAACAACAGGTAAGAACATACCAGACGGCGTTGCTATCTATGGAATCTATGGAGAAAAAAAGGATAAAGTAGCCTTGGTTAGACAATTTCGTTATCCTCTTAATGATTACATCTACGAATTCCCAGCAGGTTTAGTTGAAAAGGGAGAAGATGCTACAGATGCAGCAGTTAGGGAGATGTATGAAGAGACCGGTTTAACTCTTACACCGATTAGTTGTGAAGAGATGTATACTCGTCCATTCTTCACCACCATTGGGATGACGGATGAATCTTGTGCTACAGTATATGGATATCTAAGTGGGGAACCAACCAATCTTCACCAAGAAGAGGCTGAGGATATACAAGTTATATTAGCAGACCGAGAGGAATGTAAACGTATTCTTAAAGAGGAAAATGTGGCAATCATCTGTGCGTATATGTTGATGCATTTTATTCATTCAGAAGAAGAGCCCTTTGGATTTTTGAAAGTGTAGATTAGTAATGCATTAATAAAAATTAAGTTTAAAAAGATGAACATAGTTTAATCAATACTAAAAAAGATAGCATCCAACAGCTTTAGGCTAGATGCTATCTTTTTCTAATTATTTTGAGTCAAATTCCTCATCCATTTATATTTAATTGTACGAGGAAAGCAGATGAAGAATTTTCCGATTTCATCAGCGGTGACCATAAGAAATACAATGTAAACGGGTGCCTTTAACACTACAGCACCTAAGAAAGCCATAGGCAAACCAAATAACCAAGTACCACAAAAATTAGCCTTAAAACAATAGGTACTGTCACCACCAGCACGAAGAATTCCAACAATAATTGTGAAATTAATTGCACGAAATGGTAGTTCAAAAGCTAAGATATATAGCATCTTTTGTGCGTATGTTTGAGAAGACTGGCTGATTTGGAACATATGCAATATCATAGGTGCGAAAAGTACGAGTATAACCGCAACAGCAGCTGCTACTATAGGTGTAAAGATTAGATATTTTTTACAAAAACGTTTAGCTTTTTCTAGTTGGTTTTGGCCAAGTAGATTACCAATGATGACACTTGCGCTATTGCCAATACCGATGGAAAGAACCAAAGCCATAGATTTTATAGAATTTACAATTTGTAAAGCAGCTTGGGATTCTGTACCAGTGTATTTGTAAGCAATATTATATATGGAATTGCCAATTCCATATATAGCTTCACCAAGTATAATGAAAGATCCATAACGAAAATATTGTTTTACTGTCTGATATTCTATATGGAAGATGCGTTTAGGATTTACAGCTATGGCAAGTTTTTTGCTATAGGTATAACCGACTATGAATAGGAATTCGATAATACGAGCGATTACAGTAGCAATTGCTGCACCATTAACTCCTAATCTTGGCATTCCCATATTTCCAAAGATTAGACAGTAATTCAACAGCAAATTACAGAGTAATGATAAGATAGTTCCTATCATTGGAACGAATGCTATTTGAGTACTTCTTAGGGTTGCAACGAAGACATTAGTTAAAGCTGTGAAGAAATAAGAATAACCAATGATTCGAATGTAACTTGCACCGATTTTAATAACAGCAGGGTCGTTTGAGTAGATGCGAATAATTCTATCTGAAAAAAGGATAGAACTAGTTCCCATAATTGCTGCTAAGATGGCAACTCCTATTATCATAACACCCATGTATTGGTGGACTTTATCAATCTCCTTATTGCCCCAATGTTGTGAGATGAAGATACTACCTGCAGCTGTAACCCCACCACATAGTAATATATAAACAAAAAACCAGGAGTTTCCGAGAGAGGTACTTGTGATAGCAACCTCACCTAGGCTCCCAACCATAAAAACAGCGGTCATATTCACTAAACTGTTAATTAGATTTTGTATAATTACAGGGATTCCAATTATTAGAATCCCTTGAAAAAATTCTTTTGTTTCATTTGTTGGGGTATTAATTTGAGTCATAGTATTACCTAACTGTGCGTAGCGAATCGCACGGAGTATGATTGATACGCGTATTTACCAATCCATTAGAATTAAATTTATCTTGTATGAAGAGAGTCAATTTTTATTACACCGGATACTACATGAAGTTTAATTTTTGCACTCTCAGATTTCTTAAGTTTTATAGGTTCTAGGACCTCCAAGATACTATTTTCAGCAAAGTTATATGTACCAAGTATTTCATCATTTTGATACACTTCTAAGACACCGGATTCTTCACAGATATAATGAACAAGGAGAGTAGAAGTTTCTTTCACATCTTCAAGGGAATAGACAGCGAATTCTTCTTTCTCAAGTTCTAAGACAAATCGTTTAAACCCACAGTCAAATCCAAATGCTTTTTCTAAATCTTTGTATTGTTCTACGATTTTCATGCCAGTAAGATAGCGGTAGCGTTCTAGATTGGTTTCATTGCGAAGTCCAGAATAAGATACTCCTTTACCTGGGAAATGGTCAAAATCAGTACCTCGAATGATACATCCAGGTTGTCTTAATACGGCATTTGATACCGTTTCTAAGTGCTCACAGTTTTCCAGTTTGATATTGTCTAAGAATTCATCAAGTATTTTTCTTGCAACCTCATAGCCTGGGTGTGCACCACCTTTGGTGTAATTAATAATAGTATCCCAGTTACGTGGCTTATTAATTGAACATGGGGAATTGGAACAGTCCATCTTCTTCCAAGGCCATATATTATAACCAATGCCAAGTTCTGCAGCAAGAGGATACATGGCAGTGAACCATTCTATATAGTTTTCACCTGTTTCACCTAACCACAATGGACAATCCCATTCTTTAGCTAGAGTTAAGAATCCGCTATAACATGAGATATCAGGTAAACATGCATAACGATGAAAATGTATAATCATCTTATCATCATACTTTTTACAGAATATATTCTTAGCTGAAGCCCAGTGATGCCCTTCTAGTGAAATTAGGTGTTTCTTATCTATCTTACGGATTTCCTGAATGGCTACTTCATAAAATTCCTTTAATCTTGGTAGTAGATAATCAAAATCTGTATCATCAGCAAAGCGTTTTGGACGAATCGGTTCGTTTAGGAGGTCATAGCCAGCAACGATATAGCGGTCACAGTAGCGGGTAGCTAGTTCCTTCCATAAAGCAATACCTTTGTCAAAACAATCTTGATCTGTGAATAATCGTGGAACATCATCGATGGAATCATCAATATTATCTCCGGTCTGTCCACCAGGTGCACCATGTAAATCTAAGAATACATAGATTCCATGTGTTTCACACCAATCAATACATTGATTAAGTAGTTGAAATCCTTCCTCAACCCAGTGAATTCCTTCACCCTCTTTCATAAAAAGGCGAGCATTCATGGGAATACGTACGGAATTGTAGCCTAGTTCAGCCATATAACGGATATCAGCTTCGGTTATGTAATTCTGACGATAAGCTTTCCAGAATGAATTGGCATATTCCTCTCCAGTGAGTTCTTCTATAACAGCCTCTATCCTACGAGGGCGATCAAAGCGTTTACTACCAAGCGCTTTCCACATATAACCTTCTTGCAATAACCAATTACCTAGCCCCCAACCAGTTAATATAATCTCTTCTCCTAATTCATTAACGATTTTTTGACCATTTACGTCAAGAAATCCATTTACACGGTTGCGTTTCATATTTTCTTTCATAGATATTCTCCTTTGTTAACTTTGGTAAAATTATTTGATACTATGATTGACCATTTATATTGACTACTAAAATATTGAAACCTTTTAAAATTATTGAAACTTTATTATAATTTTGGATTTTGTTATAGTTAGTATATAGAGAATTCTTTATAAAGAAAATGATTGGAATGGTAGAATTTTTAACCGAAATGGTAGGTGAGGTATATATGTTAGATCAAATATTACAGGAGTATCCACAATTGCGACTACAAAAGAATGATGGAGGCTATTATCGAATTGGTGATGATTTTAATAACGGGGTAATGTCATGTGGTTTTATGCGAAAAGAAAAAGGCATAGATTCACAACATAATTTACAATTACAATTTTATAGTTGTTTCGTATTATTATCTGGTAAAGGGATATATCGAGACAAATACGGGAAGGAATATCCTTTGCAAGAGGGTTCGTTGGTGCAACGCATTCCTGGTGAAGTACACACAACAGAGGTTGAAGGAGAAGAGTGGCTAGAGTTTTTTATTAATTTGGGGAAAAGTACGTTTGAATACTTACACAGCATGAAACTAATATCTATAGAAGAACCAGTACGTACGTGTATAATTACACCTGAGGTAGTAAAGTATTTGATGTTCCAATTGGAAAATTTTAAGCGGGCACGGGTAGAAGAATTGCCAATTTATTTAGTTGAGCTCCAAAAAATGGTACTTCAGCTACATAATAGTTGTATAACGAATACTCTAAGTAATCAAAAGATGCTAATGCTACAGGCGAAGAATCTATTATCAAGCAATTTGGAAGAAGATATCTCGTTAGAATCTTTAGCAACGGAACTTAATATGAGTTATGAAAATTTTCGGAAAGTATTTCGAGAGACGCAAGGAGTTTCTCCGATGCATTACCGTACAAATCAACGGATGTATCGAGCGGAACTTATGATTCTTTCAGGAATAAGCATTAAAGAAACAGCTACATTGGTTGGGTATTCAGATTGTTATGGATTTTCTAGACAATTCAAAAAAACTATGGGAGTGTCTCCAGCTGCATACCGTAATAGGAAGAGGTTGCCACTATTATTGGAGAATTAGTAGTAGTTCCAATATAATAATCACTTTGTGGAGTGGGTATGAGATGCACACAGGCTTGCCCTTGACAAAAAAAGTCGATAATCGTAAGAAAATATTAAGTAATATCAGTTTGACAGGTTTGATTTGAGAAACGTATAATGGCTATATATATGGAACTTGTTTTGGATTAAGTAGAAAGGAGATAGTTATGAAGAAAGATCTACTACTTGTACTACTTGGAATATGTTTTCTCTTAATGTTTATAAGTGGTTGTTCAAAAAATAAAGTTAGAGTAACGACAAGCCAGAATACGAAAATTGAAACAGAGCAAGAAGATAATAACCAAAATGATAATCAAATTAAAGATACTACAGACAATAATGATGTTAATAATGAATTGAATGAAAACCAATCTTTAGATCAGGCAGTAGTGAATGAAGATAATACATATACATGGGAAGAGATAGCTGTCACAATTCCAGAATCGTGGAAAGATAAGTATGTAATACAAACTTCTGAAGATGGATTTTACTTTTTCCAAAAATCTTCATATGATATCAATGAAGGTATGGGTTTTTTGTGTGGTTTCTTCCGTCGTAAAGTAGATGTATTTGATGGAATGGAGGCGACCCCTTTAGCATATACAAAGGATACCCTGTATTGTGCTTCTTATCCAACAGATGTGTCATATTATTACGAGAATGAGGAAATAGCAGATGAGTATGTACAGATGTCAAAAGAACTTCCATTGCTGGAAAGATCGATTCATATTGCCAGAGAAAATGTTAACTACAATCCTAGCGAATATGTATTACCTATGAGTAATACGAAATTATATTCAAAGGAGTATCTAACCTGTTTTGATGATAACCGTTTATGGATTGCAAGAAATGAAATCTACGCAAGATATGGACGTAAGTTTGATAATATGTACTTGCAACAATATTTTGATTCTTGTAGTTGGTATGAAGGGACAGTAACTACGGATAAATTCGATGAATCCATACTGAATGAAATAGAAAAAGCAAATTTACAGGCAATTAAAGGCGCTGAAGAAGAGTATATTAAGACGCATCCATATCCTAAGAGATATAAACTCGGAGAACAATTAGAAGTAGATCTTGATGGAGATGGAAAGAAAAATAAAGTAGAGTATCAACTAAAAAAAGATGAAAATTCAGATGATTATAAGGCATATATAACAATTGATGGAACTACATTTGATTTGGAGGACTTTGGAATCTATCTTATAACTCCAGAAGAGAAAGGTTTCTATATAACGGATTTAGCGGATTATAAAGCTGGTCTTGAAATAGCGATTCTAGACTATGGGCCAAGTTATGATTTAGAAACCCATTTCTTTACTTACAATGGTAAGTTAGAACATATCGGTACAGTATCCGGTTTTCCTTTTAAAGAGTATAATGGGTATGATGGTTTGTCTAATCCGTTAACTGTCACAGGAACTATACGTGCAGATATTATTCATACCTGTTATGCGAATGCAGACTGGAGATATGACGTTGATAAGAATAAGTTAATATTTCAAGAGGATGGATATTATCCATTGGTTGAAAATTCGCATGAATTATATGTTGACTTACCAGTTTATTTTGAAAAGAGCGAAGATTCTGCTACAAGCATTATTAAAGCACAGCAAGAAGTTTTCTTTGTATCAACGGATGCAAAAGAATGGATAGAAGTAAAGGGAAAAGATGGAACAAGTGGCTATATGCATATTAAAGACAATAAAATAGTTCCGCTTGGTCGAGATGCTACAGAAGTATTCTCTAATTTGTTTTTTGCAGATTAAGAAATATTTGAAGTAGACCTTTGAAAGCATATTTTTCATATGTTTTTTTGTCAGAAATATTAAAGTTTACTCGCTGATAGAATCAACGAGTAAACTTTTTTGACATTAGAAATGTTCCTATTAAGAGTATTTCTATTGTCAGTTATGCGTATCTGATAAATAGTATATAATGATAATATACATACAACTTAAAAAGAGTTATTGGATTTTGCAACCAACATGTTCGATACAATTCGTTATTGAGTTTGGGTTTGTTTTTGAATTATATCCAACTTCTATGGAACCCCTACCGAGATCTACGTTTACCATGTTTACCCCATCAATTTTACTTAAGGCGTTTTTAACTTGGGTTTTCTTATCTTCATTAATTAAACCTGTAACGGAATAGTGTATTTTTTCCATAAGAACTCCTTTCGTTATTTTATTAGATACCTATTTAGTGTCTGGATAATGCAAACGAAATATACCAAAAGGATTGACATTAATATTTGGTTAACGTATAATAAATAAAGATTTACTTTAGTAGTGAATTAACACTTTAAAGTGATAAAGTTATATGAAAATGATATCCGGTGATAGAAACAAATCAGAAAGAAAAAAAATGGATAAAGAAAGAAAACATAAGTAATATATAAAGAAAGTATAGATTAGAAAGGGTGTTTGATTATGAATGATAAGTTATTACATACACCAGAAGGTGTTCGAGATATATACAATGGAGAATGTGAGAAAAAGTTAATTCTGCAAAATCGTATGCATGAGATATTGAAATTATATGGATTTAAGGATATACAAACCCCTTCCTTCGAGTTCTTTGATATCTTTAGTAAAGAAAGAGGCACGATTGCTTCGAATGATATGTATAAATTCTTTGACCGTGAAGGGAATACCTTGGTACTACGTCCGGATATGACGCCGGCTATCGCCAGGTGTGTTGCC
This sequence comes from Clostridiales bacterium, assembly GCA_018372435.1. Lineage (GTDB taxonomy): Bacteria > Bacillota > Clostridia > Lachnospirales > Lachnospiraceae > Anaerosporobacter. The sequence continues at coordinate 236,351 of JAHAJA010000002.1, forward strand.
AAATACTATAGAAATGAGAATCTTCCAATTCGTCTTTGCTATATGGGAAGTACGTTTATTAACAATAGTAGTTATCAGGGTAAACTAAAAGAGACCACACAACTTGGTGCTGAATTGATTAATGACTCCACTGTAGATGCGGATGCGCAGATGATTGCTATGTCAATTGAATGTTTAAAGAAGGTTGGTTTAAGGGAATTCCAAGTAGAGATCGGTCACGTAGATTTCTTCAATGGCTTGGTGGAAGAAGCTTGCTTTGAAGAGGAAGAGATTGAACAATTGCGTGCAGCAATTGAAGACAAAAACTTATTTGGAGTTGAGGAATTAGTGTCAAGCAAGCCAATTACCTCGAAGTTAAAGGAAGTATTATTCAAACTACCTGAGTTGTTTGGCAATGAAGATATCCTCGATTATGCGAATAAGATGATTAGTAATGAGAAAGCCAGAAAAGCTATTGAACGTCTGAAGGACGTATATGATATACTGAAACTATATGGCCTAGGGGATTATGTTACATTTGATCTTGGAATGCTTAGCAAATACAAATATTATACAGGTATTATATTCCGTGGCTTTACGTATGGTACAGGTGCTGCCATCGTAACTGGTGGTCGTTATGATAAATTAGTTTGCCAATTTGGCAAGGATTCAGCTGCAATTGGAGTTGCTGTTGTAGTGGACCAGTTAATGAATGCTTTATCTAGACAAAAGATTGATGTAGAACTATTAGAGAACAATACTTTGATTTTATATCGTGAAGAATTCAGAAAATCAGCAATTACTTTAGCTGGATATTTTAGAAGCCATGGAATGAATATTGAGATGTTAACTGTGTCCCCTTCTTTTGCAGTTAATAATTATAAAGAATACGCAAAACGAATTGGCACAGGCGGTATATTGGTTATGGAAGATAGTGAAACTATTCAAGTAATCAATATGAAAGAAAATATAACAAACATCGTTAAGATGTCAGATTTGATTCAGTAGGGGAAGGAGTGTATAAGTAATATGAGGTATTTAACATTTGCATTAGCCAAAGGCCGTTTGGCAAAGAAAACATTATCTATCTTAGAACGGGTTGGAATTACCTGTGAAGAGATGAAAGATCCTGATTCTAGAAAATTAATCTTCGTTAACGAAGAGTTAAAATTAAAGTTCTTTCTTTCTAAAGCAACAGATGTACCTACATATGTAGAGTATGGTGCAGCAGATATCGGTGTCGTTGGTAAAGATACCATTATGGAAGAAGGGCGTAAGTTATATGAGGTAATTGATTTGGGACTTGGGAAGTGCAGAATGTGTGTGGCGGGTCCCGCTTCAGCAAAGGATTTGCTAAATCATGGAGAATTAATTCGTGTTGCTACCAAATATCCCAATATTGCAAAGGATTATTTCTATAATGTGAAGCATCAAACTGTGGAGATTATCAAACTTAACGGTTCGATTGAGTTAGCGCCAATAGTTGGGTTATCAGAAGTAATCGTCGATATTGTGGAAACTGGTTCGACTCTACGTGAGAATGGATTAGAAGTATTAGAAGAAATCTGTCCTTTATCTGCACGTATGGTGGTAAATCAAGTTAGTATGAAGATGGAACATGAGAGAATTCAAAAATTAATTACAGATTTAAAAGATATTATCGGATAAAATCAATTTTTGATTTGGTTGCTGATTTCTTTTCGATAAGTTATATTATAGGAAAATAATACTAGGATTTTGTCAGCATTCATTGTAAAATAGTATATAACAATAAGTATGTGTGATTGAAGGACGTAGTCACGAATTGTTGTAATAGAATTATGCTAGATTTACACTGAATTCCTAGTTTACATAGTTTGCAGTGAAGGAGAGAATTCCATGAGAATAGTGAAGATAGACGAACAGTCAAAAAATAATATATTAGAGAATTTATTACAAAGAAGCCCAAGTCAGTATGAAGAGTATTCTGAACGTGTGAATGCTATTTTGAGTGATGTTAGAACGAAAAAAGATGAAGCTCTATTTAATTATACAAAGCGTTTTGATGGATGTGAATTAACCAAGGATACCATTCGTGTTACAGAGGCGGAGATTGAAGAAGCATATACAATCGTTGATACCTCTTTATTAGAGGTAATACGTAAAGCAATTGTTAATATTCGTAATTATCATGAAAAACAAAAGCAATACAGTTGGTTTGATTCAACACCAGAAGGAACTATTCTTGGACAGAAAGTTACAGCACTTGAGAGTGTAGGAGTATATGTACCAGGTGGGAAGGCTGCGTATCCATCTTCCGTATTAATGTGTGTAATCCCAGCCAAGGTAGCAGGTGTTGAACGAATCGTTATGGTTACGCCACCAGGCAAAGATGGAAAAGTTAATCCCAATACCTTAATTGCTGCAAAAGAAGCGGGTGTTACAGAAGTTTATAAAGTTGGTGGAGCCCAAGCAATTGGGGCACTTGCTTATGGAACAGAAAGTATTAAGAAAGTATGTAAGATTGTTGGTCCTGGTAATATATATGTTGCATTAGCTAAGAAAGCTGTTTTTGGCTATGTTAGCATCGATTCTATTGCCGGTCCAAGTGAAATCTTAGTGTTAGCTGATGAGACAGCGAATCCAAGATTTGTTGCAGCAGATCTACTATCGCAAGCTGAACATGATGAATTAGCATCAGCAATCTTAGTTACAACTAGCAGAGAACTTGCAGAAAAAGTATCGGAAGAAGTAGAAGGATTTGTTAGGGTATTACCAAGAAAAGAGATTATTCAACAATCATTAGATAATTACGGATATATCTTATTAGCGGATACGATGGATGAAGCTATTGAAGTAGCGAACGAGATAGCTTCTGAACATTTAGAAATCATCACGAAAGACCCGTTTAATACCATGACGAAGATTCGTAACGCTGGAGCAATTTTCCTAGGAAGTTATAGCAGTGAGCCACTTGGAGATTATTTTGCTGGTCCAAACCATGTATTACCTACGAATGGTACAGCCAAATTCTTCTCTCCTTTAAGCGTAGACGATTATATCAAGAAATCCAGCATTATCTCTTATTCTAGAGAAGCGCTAGAGCCAATACACAAGGATATTATTAAATTCGCAACAGAAGAACAGTTAACTGCACATGCAAATTCCATTGCAGTACGTTTTGAAAAATAGTGTAAGAGAGGAAGATGTCTATGATTAACAGAACATCGAAGATAAATCGTAAGACGAATGAGACGGATATTCAATTAGAACTTGACTTAGATGGATCAGGCGTTACAAAAATCGACACAGGAATTGGATTCTTTGATCATATGCTAAATAGTTTTGCAAGGCATGGATTTATGGATCTAAATCTCAGAGTATCTGGAGATTTACATGTTGATGGGCATCATACAGTTGAGGATACAGGAATTGTTCTTGGTCAGGCAATTAAAGAAGCGATTGGTGATAAGAAGGGAATTAAGCGGTATGGTTCTGTAATATTACCAATGGATGAGACCCTTATGTTATGCTCACTAGACTTATCGGGTAGACCTTATTTTGTATATAATGTTGAACTAACTACAGACCGAGTAGGATATCTTGATACTGAGTTAGTGAAAGAATTTTTCTATGCAGTATCGTATTCTTCGGGAATGAATCTTCATATTAAGCAACTTGACGGAAGTAATAATCATCACATAATAGAAGCAATCTTTAAAGCATTTGCAAAAGCCTTAGATGAAGCAACCAAATACGATGAACGTATAACAGATGTTCTTTCAACCAAAGGAGCTCTATAAATAAAGAATAAGACTATGTCCTTCATAGTCATAAAGTATAAACAAACTCATTACACGCGACAAAACAAGGAGGTCAACTATGCAATTATATCCAGCAATCGATATTAGAAACGGGCAATGTGTAAGATTAAGACAGGGGCAATTTCATGATCAAGAAATCTATTCAAATTCACCAGCTAAAGTAGCAAAACAATGGGAAGATCAAGGCGCAACGTTTATTCATCTGGTTGATTTAGATGGTGCTTTACATGGTCATGGTGTTAACGAGGATGTGATCAAAGAAATTACGAATACAGTTTCAATCCCGGTTCAAGTTGGTGGTGGAATACGTACAATCAAAGATATAGAGAATAAGATCAATCTTGGTGTAAACCGTGTAATTATCGGAACAAAAGCAGTTGAAAATCCAGCATTTATAAAAGAAGCAATCAGTATGTTTGGAGCGGATCGTATCGTTATTGGTATTGATGCCAAGAATGGTATGGTAGCAATTGAAGGTTGGGAAAAGATTAGTAGCTATAATGCGGTAACTTTAGCTATTCAGATGAGAGAACTTGGAGTTAAGACAATTGTTTATACGGATATCGCAAAAGATGGTATGTTACAAGGACCAAACGTTGAATGTACGAAAGAAATGGTAGATGCTACAGGGTTAGATATCATTGCTTCTGGTGGTGTATCTTCCTTGAAAGACTTAGAGTCAGTAAACCAAGTTAATGTACATGGAGTAATTATTGGTAAAGCATTATATGAAAATCGTATTAATCTCGAAGAAGCAATTACGCTATTTGAAAAGAAGTAATTGTATAATTAAGTTATAAATGTTAAGTATAGCTAAGGTACTTATACAGTTCTAGAGGCAATATAATCGAGATTGGTATAAAAAGTAGGAGGAATAAGGATGGCATGTAAGAAAGTTATTCCATATATGAATATAGAGAATGAAGTAGTGGCCAATGTGTTGACTGCGTCAGAGAAGTATGCAGCAGAGGGTGCTGATGAATTATTTATCTTTGATTATTCCGTGGATGAGTATTCAAAAGAAGAGTTATTACGTGTAGCCAAGACCTTAGCAAAGACAGTTGATGTACCTTTTATTCTAGGTTTACATGTTAAGAGATTAGAAGATGTAAAGAAAGCATTGTATACAGGAGCTTCCTATGTTATGTTGAAACACTCTTGCATTGAAGATTATTCCGTGGTTAAGGAATCTACAGAACGATTCGGCAAGGATAAAGTAATTATAGAAATCGATTCAATCAAACAATTCAGAGAACCAGGATATATCGACAAGTTGATTGAATGTGGTGTATATGCAATTATGTTAAAACATCTTACCATGAATGATGAATTAGCTCATGAGATTGCAAATTGTTCCTTGCCAGTGATGATTCGTGATAGTTTAACTAGAAACGATATCAAAGATCTTATGGGAGTAGATCAGGTTTTTGCCGTATCAACCAATTACTTCGAGAATAAGGATCTGATGAAAGCAAAATACTATCTAAAGGAACAAGATATTGACGTAAATACTTTCGAAAGCACCATTGCCTTTTCCGAATTAAAGCTTAACGAGGATGGTTTGATTCCTGTAATAGCACAAGATTATAAAACAAGTGAAGTTTTAATGCTTGCCTATATGAACGAAGAGGCGTTCAATCAAACGGTTAAAACAGGAAGAATGACTTACTACAGCAGAAGTCGTGGGGAACTTTGGTGTAAGGGTGATACCTCAGGTCATTATCAATATATGAAAGCGTTAGATTTAGATTGTGACAAAGATACGATTCTAGCAAAAGTACGCCAAGTGGGTGCAGCTTGTCATACTGGAAGCCGTTCTTGTTTCTATACGGAGATTGTTAAGAGAGAGTATGATGACACGAATCCTCTTACTGTATTCTCTCAAGTTTATGATGTGATTATGGATCGTAAATTGCACCCAAAGGAAGGATCCTATACGAACTATCTGTTTGATAAGGGAATTGATAAGATTCTCAAGAAATGTGGAGAAGAAGCTACAGAAATCGTTATTGCTGCTAAAAATCCGGATTCAGAAGAACTAAAGTATGAGATATCAGATTTCTTATACCATATGATGGTCTTAATGGCGGAATGTGGACTAGATTGGAATGATGTTGTGAAAGAATTAGCACATAGAAGATAGTACGGTCTTGCCGTGTATTATAAAAGATACAATTATTTTTACTATTTATTTGTATATTTTGATTTCATATTGTATAATCTTATTAGTATTACAAAGGAGCACCAATAAGGAGGCATTATCATGGTATTTTTAGGTCATTTATTAACTGCAATTGTAGAATTCATTGTAATTGCTGGAATAGCCGTAGGTGGAATATTCTTAGGCAAATTCTTAAGTGAGAAAAAGCGTGGCAAAGCTAATTAATAGTTATTGCATCTAGAACAAATCCTTTTATAAGGTTATATAAACGATACAATTATGTATATCGAATGTGGAGTGCACCCCAAATGTTAGATAAATATATTTAACATGTGGAGGTGCATTTTATTATGTTATTAAGATGTCAAAAGGTATTGTGGTAACAAAAGGTATTTGATTAATATAGTTTAAAATAATTTTATAAATATTGCGCACACTATAAATTATTGAATGATGGTAATGATTATGTATATTTACAAGGAGCTGCCTTATGAAAACGAATGAAAGGCTTACTGAAGCATACAAACATGCAAAACGTATGAATATTGATGATACTTCCAAATACATCTTTTTTAGTGATCTTCATCGTGGGGATGATAGTATCTCAGATGAATTTGCAAGAAATCAAACATTAATGGTAAGTGCATTGCAATATTATAATAAGAATGGTTATACGTATGTTGAAGTGGGAGATGGTGATGAATTATGGGAACATAAGAATTTCAAGCATATCCGTACTGCGCATACGGATGTATTTACAGTGTTAAAGGAATTTTATAGGGATAAACGATTTATTATGTTATATGGGAATCACAATATATATATCAAGAGTCGTTATTATGTTATGATGAACTATTACTTTTACTATGATGAATTTACAGAATCAGAAGAGGAATTATTCGTAGGACTAAAACCATGTGAAGCCTTACGGTTATCATATACACCAACGGGACAGGAGATACTAGTTATACATGGGCATCAAGGGGATTTCTTTAATGACCAATGCTGGTATCTATCAATGATAGCTCTTCGTTATTTCTGGAAGTTTATGCACCTTGTGGGATTTCGCAATCCAGCTAGTCCAGCTAAGAATCAATCGAAACGCCATAAAATAGAAAAAAACTTTACAAAGTGGATAAAAAAGCACAATGTTATGTTGATTTGTGGCCACACACATCGACTAAAGTTTCCTCATAAAGATCAATTGCCATACTTTAATACAGGGTGTTGTATTCATACAAAAGGTATTACAGGAATTGAAATTATTAATGGCGAAATTATGTTGGTTCAGTGGAGAATTCATGCAGATCATGATGGAATTTTACGTGTAAAACGTATGGTTATTAAAGAAGGATTACCAATAAAAGATATTCATTTCTAATTTACGATATCCAATTTCTAATTCAAAATACAATAGATAAATAACGACATAATCTGTTATAAGTTGATAAGTTTTTCGTAATATGGTACTATTAGATTATTGGATATGGTAATATTTACATGTTATAATGTAGCTTATGAGAAACAATGTAGTTGTTTCTGGTGGTTACACGAAGTGTAATCCCGTAGCAAAGTCAAGAGACTTGACTTGTAAGGGCCATAAGTTAACGAGGGAAATAACAAAATGATTTCTCGAGTTTATATTAATAGATTCTAAAATATAGGCTAGGATGAGAAACAGCGTAGTTCAATAAGATGATGGAGTGGTGAGGATGAAGAAGAAAAGAAAGGTTCTAGCATGTTTATTAATAATCATAATGGTTTTGCAAATTTCGGTACGGAATGTAGCTGATGCAAAAACTGTTGACAAAACTGCAATCCAAACAGCGGACGGTTTGAATGGTGGTGATTTATTACCAATTGCAATTACGAAAGTTACTAAGGAACAGATTAAGGATGTTCCGACCTATAATAAAAACATAAAAAAAAGGGATTTGACATTCGCAACAGCGAAAACCTCATATTCATCAACGTATGGGTATGACATGTTAGCGAATGATACATATAAGGCTGTGTATCAAGATTTGGTAGCAGCGTGTGAAGCGTTTACTAAATCAGACAATGATGCGACTTTAGTATCTGGTAATGTATATGGAGCAATTACTGTGACAGTAGAAGAGAATACATTAGCTAAATCTGAACTGAATGCGATACTTTGCTCCTTATATTATGATTACCCAGAGTTTTATTGGTTAGATTCATTTGCTTATACATATAATGCAAGCAATTATATTGAGTCTATTACAGCTTTTTGTTCTAATGAGTATAGATTAGGAACAACTAGAACCGCATTAAACACTAAGATGGATACGGAGATTAAACGGTATTTAAGTCTAGTGAATGGAGTGAGTAGTGATTACAAGAAGGAGTTAATTATCCATGACGAGATAATTAACCAAGTACAGTATGCTTTTGATAATAAGGGAAATCCTAGTGTAGAAAAATGGGCACATTCCATAGTTGGTGTGTTTGATACAAGTTATAACAAAGTGGTTTGTGAAGGATACGCAAAAGCGTTTCAGTTACTTATGAATGCGTGCGGTATTGAATGTATTTATATACCAGGCACAGCGAATGGGTCTGGTCATGGGTGGAACAAAGTTAAATTAGATGGGGATTGGTATAACGTGGATGTTACATGGGACGATCCTACAAGCGGGAATGGTACACCTATTTTATCGCATGACTATTTTAACGTGACAGATGCCAAGTTATTAACCAATCATACTCCTGGTAATACTATGTCTACGGGAATCAATAATTGGTGTTATAGTCTTCCGGTTTCTAATGCAATCATCTACAAATACGTGAATTCAGATAGTAGTCAAAAATACACGATTAAGTATAATCAACCAACAAATGCTACTGTGGCATTATATAATCAAGGAGCGGTAGTTGTAACTGACAGTGCAGTTGTTTCGGGAAGCGCAATTACGGTAGAAGCAGTACCTAAGGATCAAGATAATACATATATAGCAACGTATAGCATTAATAACCAATCTGCTGTCACCATGAATGAAAAGATCGATCAGACTTCAGGAAAAATATCATATTCTAATACCTTCGTTATGCCAGAGTCTGATGTTAATGTTGCTGTCACACTAACACAGGTAGTAAAGAAATATTCGGTAACATTTAATTCAAAGGGTGGCAGCGCTGTTCAGAAGATAACTGATATTGTGCAAGGTTCCACGATCACTTTACCTACAGAGCCTAAATACAAGGGATATGTATTCGGTGGTTGGTATGAGGATGAGGAATATAAAGTTGTCTTTAATGAAGCTTCAGTTGTAAATAAAGATATGACACTCTATGCCAAATGGATTGCTTCAGAACTTGTTAAAATAGAAGCTAATTATTCCGGAACTAACTTAATTGTGGGAACGGAAATTAATAAATCTGATATTGATGTTTTTGCTATTTATGATGATGGTAATCGTGAGTTGCTATCAGCTAGCAAATTCTCAATATATCCAGATACGATTGATAATACTGGAAATAATACAATCGAAGTAAGCTATAGTGGTAAAACTGCCAATGTAATCATCTATGGAGTTGAAGAATCGAGATTATGTACGGTAACATTTGATTCTCAAGGGGGTAGCAGTGTGAACCCGATTAAGAATGTGAAGCATGGTGACAGAATCACATTACCAACAAATCCTACTATGAATGAATATTTCTTTGGAGGCTGGTATACTCAGAAAGCCTGTTTAACTAGATTTAACTCGGATTCTGAAATTACCACGGATATTACACTATATGCTAAATGGGTTTCCTTATTAAGTGATCCGAAGAATACGATTAAGAACATTAGCGCCACCTATACTGGTAACAGTATCTTAGTTGGAAACTCTATTTCAAAATCAGATGTCAAAGTTACAGTAACAGATTTGAATGGTGTAAAACATAGTGTAACAGGTTTTACTATACCCAATTATAAGATAACCGTCGTAGGGAATAATACATTAACAGCAACGTTTGGTGGTTTCTCTACAAACTTCACAGTTAAAGGTATTAGCACTCAAAGTGGCGGAAACGATAATTATAAGTATGTAACATTCATATCGGCTGGTTATTATGGTGGACCGGTTGAAGTGGGTTCAAGCGTTGATCCGAATAATATCACAGTGATCGCTGCGTATAATGATAACTCCGTAGCGTATATTACTGATTTTTCACTTTCGAATACAGTAATTACTTCATTAGGTACGAATACAATATACGTATATTATTCAGGTTATACAGCCACGGTTACCGTTAATGGTATAGCAAAAGGTTCCTCTACGCCGACTACACCTGTACAGCCACCGACTTCTACAACAGTAATAGCAGCTTCATCTTCCATAAGCACGTCTGTTATTAATGGTGGATATCAAGGTGTTGTATTTCCGAGAATTAGTTTAACTACTAGTCCAACTTATTCAACCATTACTGCTGAGATTGAGGAGAAAGTATTAGCATCTGCGATAGCAGGTAAAGACCTTGGTAATACGAATATTTTACAACTTACACTTAATAGCATTGGATCGCAGGTGTCAACGCAATTGTATCGTACCAATGTAAATGAAGTGTATGTGAAGGTTTGTATGCCAATCCAATATTTTGGTAGGAATGATATTCAAATATCGAATATTGCATTTGACAATGCTACGTTAACTAGAATTAAAGATAGTGGTAAGAGCGTGTATATTCAATATGTTGGTTCATCGTATAGTACAGAAACTGGTAAAACTTATTATACAAATCCGGTTTGTACCCTAACACTACAAGGAAAAGAATTTCACTCGACTGCTAATACTAACGTTGCATTACGAGTTACATCTTTAGAGAAGGATTATCAAATAGAATCTGCTGTAAATCAATATCTGAAAGCAGAAGACAGAGGCAACGGTATTGTCGTTACATTAGGACAGAATGGAGAGCTGAATAAATTTGGATCGGTAACAGTTGATGTAGGTGGTTCTTTAGGAAAAGAAAGTGGCGATAAAGTTTACATATATGGATACAATGCGTCTACGAAGAAATTAGAAGAACTTCCGATTACAAAGTATACGGTTGACAAGAATCAAAATATATCCATAGCGGTTTGTACATATTCTAAATATGTAATTCTTCAGGAGGAAACAGATCAAAAGGTTACTACAATTGCTAGTCGTTCAAAAGTTAGTAAATCACTTACGATGAAGAAGGATAAAAACAAGCAGCTTATGATAACATTAACGCCGGATATCAGTAAAGATGACGTGAAGATTACATATAAATCTAGTAATTCCAAAGTTGCATATGTCTCCAAAGTTGGAAAAGTATACGGTAAGAAAAAAGGAAGCGCGGTGATTACAACAACAATTACATATGGTAAAAACTCAAAGAAATTTACCACTAAAATAGTTGTAAAATAATACTGAAAGCGTTATTTCGTAAATGGCTTGACAATTTAGTATATTTCTATATACTAGAATGTATGAGAAAACCGATGATTAAGAAGAGTAGACAATGGGTAGAAATCACAGAGAGCTGTATATGGTGAGAGTGCAGTATTTTGAATTTGTTGAATGGGCTTATGAGGGCAACCCGAACGATGAAGTAGGCGTTGACGGAAATCCTAACCGTTATAATGGAAGCATATGATAGTATGTGAAACAATGGTGGCTATATAAGATTATTAGACTCTTATCCTTTGTTGGATAAGGGTCTTTTTTTAGGAGGAAATTAGTTATGGAAAAGACGATATTAACAGGAGATCGCCCTACGGGGAAATTACATTTAGGACATTACGTAGGTTCATTAAAAGGAAGAGTTGAATTACAGAATTCTGGTGAATATAAGAATATATTTATCATGATTGCTGATGCGCAAGCATTAACGGATAATTCAGAAAATCCTGAGAAAGTAAGACAGAATATTATAGAAGTAGCATTAGATTATCTATCAGTAGGATTAGACCCTGAGAAATCCACATTATTCATTCAATCACAAATTCCTGAATTATGTGAGTTAGCATTTTATTATATGAATCTTGTGACAGTATCTAGGTTACAAAGGAATCCTACAGTGAAATCTGAGATTCAGATGCGTAATTTTGAAGCAAGCATTCCGGTTGGATTTTTTACGTATCCTATTAGCCAAGCTTCTGATATTACAGCTTTTAAAGCAACAACTGTGCCTGTTGGCGAAGATCAACTTCCAATGTTAGAACAAACAAAAGAAATTGTTCGTAAGTTCAATTCTGTATATGGAGATACCTTAATCGAACCAGACATCTTATTGCCTGACAATAAAGCTTGTTTAAGACTGCCAGGTATAGATGGTAAGGCGAAGATGAGTAAATCTCTTAATAACTGTATTTATTTATCAGATTCTGCTGAAGAAGTTCGTACGAAAGTTATGAGTATGTACACGGATCCAGATCATATTCAAGTTTCTGATCCGGGTAAAATTGAAGGAAATTGTGTGTTTATTTATCTTGATGCATTCTGTAAACCAGAGCATTTTGAAAAATACCTTCCAGATTATCAGAATCTTGAAGAGCTAAAGGCACATTATCAACGTGGTGGACTTGGAGATGTTAAGGTCAAGAGATTCCTTAATGCAATATTAGAAGAAGAATTAGCACCAATTCGTGAGAGAAGAAGAGAGTTAGAACAAAGAATTCCTGAAATCTATGATATCCTTAAAGATGGAAGTAGGAGAGCAAGAGAAGTAGCAGCTAAAACATTAAATGAAGTTAAGAATTCGATGAAGATTAATTATTTTGATGATGCTGAATTAATCAGTGAACAAAGTAAAAAATTCAATAAATAATCTCATAAGCGTACCGCCCTGATGACCTTAAAGTCAACAGGGCGGTGCTTTTTTGATGAATATTTGTAATAGATATTCTTTTAAGTAGTTTGCCCCTCAAGTATTACTGGAATTGTTGTATAACTCTGTACCAATAGTGAGGGATTCTCAAGTTTTCTAATCATCATATTGCCAGCTTGGACGCCCATATCGTATACATTGATATCTATGACTGTCGGTTTAGGATCAATGATTTGGGTATATGGATATGCATCAAAGGTTAGGAATGCTATATCCTTTGGTAATGTGAGCCCAGATTGTTCAATGGCTTTCATCGCTCCAACGGCTAGCGTATTATTCTCACAAACTATTCCACGAGGGCGTTTTGACTCCCGTAGTATCTTAAGCGTAGTAAGATAACCTTCTTCCGTTGTTGAGTTGCTATAGAAGATTCTTTCATCAGGTACTTGGTAACCGTATTGATACATCGTACCTAGGAAGCCTTTTTGACGTTGAAAGGATAGCTCGTCCGTCTTTTGTCCACCGATAAAAGCAATCGACGTATAACCGCGCTCTACCATGTGTTGAGCAGCCAAATGCCCAGCTAAAGCATGATTGGTGTCTACCCAACAGAGTCTACTTTCAAAGCCAGGATGACCAATTATAATATGCGGAAAGTTTTGATTGATAATTGTTTCAGCAATGGAAGTGTTAATAGCAGAGCCATGTATGATTATTCCGTCACAACTCTTTGTTGACAATAGGCGTGCTACACTTTCTCCTTTGACTGTATCTTTTGAAATATCTTGTAATGTCATAGTATAGTCATGTCCCGATAGTTCGTTATATGCACCACACATGATATCAAACATATGAGGATTCAAATAAGCGCTATCTTTTTCTAGATATGTAAGAAATACTATGTTTTTGGTAGATTTCCTGGCAAAACTTACAGCTCTTGCATTGGGGATATAATCTAATTTCTCGATTGCTTGGTGTACTCGTGTTGCTGTTGCAGGGGAGATGGTTGTCCAGTTATTCAGTACCTTTGAGACGGTAGAAGTAGACACCCCGGCTTCTTTTGCAACATCATTGATTGTTATAGGCATTCTTAATTCCTCCTTACTAATTCAACATATTTTAGTTAAAAACGTTTCTTTTAAGAAAACGCTTTCCTAAACTTATACAAATATAGGATTATAGTATAGCGTTTTCCTAACAAAGTCAATAGAAATATCAATAGGTTTATTGACGTTTCCGTGTTAAAATGGTAAAACATAGATAACAACAAGTACAGCTGATTTGTTGAATATGTAAAGGTTAGGAAAACAGTTTCCTAAAATGGAGGGATTCGAGATGAAAAAAAGAAGAAGTTTTGCTTTATGTTTAGCATTAATCCTGATAGTGGGATCTTTAGCAGGGTGCGGTAAAAAGAATTCAAACAAAAACACGTCAAGCAATTCAAAAGATAACGCAGTAGAAGCAACAACAGACGATACATCTACTGATCAAACAAAAGAGGCAGATGAACAGACAACAGAAGAAACAAAGCCAGTTTCTATTACAGTTTGGCATGATGGGAATGAAGCTATCATGCAAACAATACAAGATTACATAAACAATAAACTAGTAGAAGACAAAATCACTGTAACTTTTGAAAAGAAAACTGGATTAACTGATCAGTTAAAATTATATGGCAATGATTCGAATAACGGTCCAGACATGTATTTCTATGCACATGATTCTTTAGGAATGTTTGCCGAGATGGGAATTCTTTCACCAGTTACCGATGTAGTAGATACGTCTGCAATGAGTGATTTGCTACCAATGACTGTTGATGCTTGTTCATATAAAGATACGCAGTATATGATTCCTGTTTATTTTGAAACATTATTATTCATGTATAACAAGGATCTTTGGGAAGGTGATATGCCGACAACTACAGATGCTTTATATGATTACATGGTAGCTCATACCGATACGAAAGCCGGTACTTATGCTGTTGTTAATCAACATTCCACTGCTTATAATGTAGCACCATATATTAATGGTTTTGGTGGATATATTATTGACAAAGATGCAAAAGCAGGTTTGAATGAACAAGCTACAAAAGATGCGATTACATATAATAAGAAGTTTGCGGATTTAGAAGCAGATGGTGACTACAATACAGTAACAACGTTGTTTAATGAGTCAAAAGCAGCTGCAATTATCGGTGGACCATGGTTAGTTTCTGGAATTAATGATGCGGGTATTAATTTAGGAATTAAGTCATTAGTTAGTTTTACACTTCCAAACGGAAACGCACTTGCACCATATTCAGGAGTACAAGGAATTGGAGTTTTAAAACATGCAGTAGATAGTAAGAAAGAAGCATTAGCTAAAGTATTAACGGCTATTACCGATAAGGATTTAGGTATTGCATTAGCTAAAACAGCAAATTGTGCACCAGCCAATACTACATCATATGATGATGCAGAAGTAGCAGCAAACGAAATGGTAGTTGCAATGAAGGAAACTGCTGCTACAGCAGTACCAATGCCAAATATTCCTGAATTGAGTGCGATGTGGGGACCAACTGAAAGTTTACTAGCAGCTGTTAATAAATCAGGAGAAGATGTGAACAAGGCTGCAGATACGTATCAAGAGAATGCAATAACAGCAATCAAAGATATGCAATAATTTTATGAGACTGTTGATGGTTGATAGAATCAACGATTAACAGTCTCTAAGAAGGAGAAAGACAGTATGAAGAGCAAAAAGAAAATAACCCCTTGGATTTATTTTACACCAGCATTGATTCTTATTAGTGTAATTATTGTCTTCCCGATTCTGTATACAGGATATATTTCATTGACCAACATGAATGTCTTCCATTGGTTTGACTATAAGATAATTGGATTCGATAACTACCAAAGAGCACTACTTAAGATTGATTCTGGCTTTATCAAGGCTGTTTTTACAACATTCATCTGGACTGCACTTAATATGGTTATTCAAGTTGTTGTCGCTTACCTAATTGCAGTGGGACTTAATACACCAGGACTTAAGCTCAGCAGATTATATAAGACACTTTTGATGTTTCCATGGGCAATGCCAGCATATGTGTCAATTCTACTTTGGAGAGTTGGAATCTATAATACGGAATTCGGTTTGTTGAATAAGATATTCGTATCGCTTGGACTTGGAAAGATGAATTTCTTATCAGAAAATGTACCAGCATTCATAGCGTGTATGGTCTTGAATCTATGGATGGCTTTGCCTTTTATGATAATGATGATTGATGGAGCACTTCAAAGTGTGGACCGTTGTTATTACGAGAGTGCAACACTTGATGGAGCTGGATTTTTAGTTAAGAATATGTACATAACTATACCATCTATTAAGCAAATTATAGCTCCAGCAGTGATAATGACTACATTCACAACATTTAAACAGTTCGATATTATCTACCTACTGACGTTGCAAAAGGGATCTTTAACAGGTTCCACCTTACAGACGATTATAACATACGCACATCAGAATGCATTTGTATCCAATAATTATGGTTTATCCTCAGCAGTTTCGATTATTATATTCTTGATAATTATTGTATGCTCTTTGGGTACGAATCGTGGTGTAAAGGAGGAAGTATAGATGTCAACGAAGAAAATAAAGAAAAGAATTGGATTATTTGCTTTGAATGTGTTCTTTATAATAATTTGTTTTGTCGGTTTGGTGCCTATCTTATATGCCTTTACCTTATCCGTGAGTGGGGATGGAGGAGCATTAACCTCTAAGATGTCGATACTGCCAACCTCGTTCACATTGAAGAATTACGTAGCAGTTTTTCAGGAAAAACCGTTCTTATTATGGTTTAAGAACTCGATGGTTCTTAGTATTGGAACGATGATTATCGCAATGGGTTTTGCAATAATAGCGGCATATGCATTCTCTAGATTTCAGTTTAGAGGAAAGAGGAAGGTATTACTATTACTACTCTTATTAAATGCTTTCCCACAGATATTATCCATGTTTGCAATCTTTCGTTTGTTCAAAACTTTGAACCTTATTAATTCGCAAATGGGATTAATTCTTATCTATGCTGGAAGCATGTGTATCTTTAGTATCTGGAATATGAAAGGCTACTTCGATACCATACCAATTGAGATAGAGGAAGCTTCCAAAATCGATGGAGCTAGCAATGGACAATTACTTACCAAAATCATATTACCATTAGCGTTGCCGGCTATTATCGTGACATCTGTCATGGTGTTAATATTTGTATGGAATGAATATCTATTCGCTACTACATTCTTACTTAATGATAAGAGCTACTCGTTAGCAGGCGGTTTATATCAATTACAAGCAGATGATTATACTAGAAGTTGGCCGATGTTTACAGCGGCAGCAATAATGGTTTCTACGCCAATACTTGTAATCTTCTTCGCGATTCAAAAGTATATGGTATCAGGTTTGACAGCAGGTGGCGTTAAAGGATAATAATCAACAGAAAAGGAAGAGTCATATGAATAAAAGTGCAATTTTACATATCCCGCTATCACAATATGCATTCGCCACGGGTGAACACAATTTAACGATTCGAATTCGTACAGGAAAGAATGATTTAACTGCATGTACACTTTATTATGGAGATCGAGCTTGCAATTGTACACCAGTACGTTTTTATCCATTACCAATGAAAAGTATTGGAGAAGACAACTTATATACGTACTATGAAGCAAATGTGGAAAGTGATTATAATCGGATATGTTATTATTTTAAATTAGAAAAAGACGAAGAATGGTATTACTATTATGCGGATCAATTTACCCATAAGTTAGCTGATATTAAGCTTGATGATCATATTATAGAAGGACGTAGTGAATATTATCAATATCCAGTTATTCTACGTGAAGAGATACTAGATGTACCAGAATGGTTTAGGAATGCTATTGTATATAATATATTTCCTGATAGTTTTGCTAGTGCCAAAAGAGAATTGTCAGGTGAATCAAGAGTAGTTGAAGTTGAATTAGGAAGTAATGTTCAAGAACTAGATAAAGTTAGTAATAGAGAGGGAGCATATAAAACGACTTGTAAATCTCGCCTAGGGGGAACAATTAATGGAATTAGAGAGAATCTAGATTATATCAGGAATCTTGGTTTTACGTGTATCTATCTGAATCCAATTTTTGTTGCAGGGGAGAGTCACAAGTATGATATATTAGATTATTTCCATATAGATCCTTGTTTTGGAACGGATGAAGAATTCCGTTGTCTTGTGGAGGAGATTCATAGAAGAGGTATGAGAATTATCATTGATGGCGTTTTTAATCATTGCAGTTGGTATTTCTTTGCCTTTGACGATGTAGTGAGGAATGGGGAAAACTCAAGATATAGAGATTGGTTTTATGACCTTACATATCCGGTTATTCGACCAGAAGATGAGAAAGACCTTCCTAGTTATGCTTGCTTTGCTTATGAGAGAAAGATGCCAAAGCTGAATACTTCAAATCAAGAAGTTCAAGAATACTTTGCTAGTGTTTGTGAGTATTGGTTAAGGGAATTCAAAGTGGATGGCTGGAGACTCGATGTGGCTAACGAGGTCGATCGTAATTTCTGGCGCAGATTCAGACAGACTGCAAAGAAAGCAAACAAAGAATCGGTGTTAATCGGTGAAGTATGGGAGGACTCTTCAAGCTGGTTAAAGGGTGATTCGTTTGACTCTACGATGAATTATGATTTTAGAAAACATTGTAGAGAGTTCTTTGCTCTTCGTGAAATAGACGGTAGAAGCTTTAGAGAGTGTATGTTACAGATGTATCTTCGTTATCCAGCGAATATCGCACTAGGCCAATTGAATCTGTTAGACAGTCATGATGTACCAAGGTTCTTGTCCCTATGTCAAGGGGATATTAGTAGATATCAACTTGCTCTTGTGTTTTTATTAATGTTTCCAGGGGTGCCGAGCATATTCTATGGTGATGAGAAGGCTATACAAGGAATTACGGAGAGTGAATATAGAAGTCCAATGCCTTGGAATAAGACTGAGGATATAGAATCACTTGTGAAAGAACTTATATATATAAGAAAGAAGTATCTTAAACCTAGTGATGCGTTTAGTTTCCGTGATATAGTCGATTGTGACGATGTTGTTTGTCTTGAGAGAATCACAGATACAGGAAGGATCTTGGTTTGGTTGAATGGTTCTAAGGAAAGTATTTGTATAAGTGATTCTATTAGCGATTTTATTAGCGAAGAATCAGTCCTACTAACGAATGGTTACGAACGGGAAGGATTAAACACGAATTCTTTCGTTATACTGTTTATTCCTATTATATAATGATTACAAAGAGGTTGTTGCAAATGCAACAGCCTCATTTGTCACTTTAGTTGACAAAAATTATAGAACAATTTATAATAGATTACTAGAATAAGGACTAGTGTTGCGTTTGTGGTTGATAGAACACATACCAATATAATATATATACGCAGGAGGCAAACACAGTGAAAGTGTATGGACTAAACGAATTAAGAAGAATGTATCTAGAATTTTTTGAAAGCAAAGATCATTTGCGATTAAACAGCTTTTCTTTAGTACCACAGAATGATAAAAGTTTATTATTAATCAATTCAGGTATGGCACCACTGAAACCATACTTTACAGGACAGGAGATTCCTCCAAGAAAAAGAGTTACCACTTGTCAAAAATGTATCCGTACAGGGGATATTGAGAATGTTGGAAAGACAGCACGTCACCTAACTTTTTTTGAGATGCTTGGTAATTTCTCTTTCGGTGATTACTTCAAGAAAGAAGCGATTGCGTGGTCATGGGAGTTCTTAACAGAAGTTGTTGGGCTTGATGCGGATCGTTTGTATCCTTCTATTTATTTTGAAGATGATGAAGCATTTGATATCTGGACGAAAGATATGGGAGTGGCTGGAGATAGAATTACACGTTTCGAAAGAGATGAAAATGGTGATTGTGATAACTTCTGGGAACATGGTGCAGGTCCATGTGGTCCATGCTCTGAAATCTATTATGACCGTGGTGAAAAATATGGTTGTGGTAGCCCAGATTGTAAAGTGGGTTGTGAATGTGATCGTTTTATGGAAGTATGGAATAACGTATTCACACAATTCGAAAGTGATGGCAATGGCCATTATACAGAATTAGTTCAAAAGAATATTGATACTGGTATGGGACTTGAACGTTTAGCGGTTGTAGTTCAAGATGTTGATACAGTATATGATGTAGATACGATGAAAGCAATTCGTGATAAAGTATGTGAAATCGCAGGAGTAACATACCAAACAAATGAAAAGAATGATGTTTCTATTCGTTTGATTACAGACCATATCCGTTCCGTGACATTCATGATTTCTGATGGTATTATCCCTTCGAATGAAGGAAGAGGTTATGTTCTTAGAAGATTACTTAGAAGAGCTGCTCGTCATGGTAAATTACTAGGAATCAATGATAAGTTCCTTGCGCAATTATGTAAGACGGTTATTGATGAATCGAAAGACGGTTATCCTGAATTAGAAGATAAGAAAGAATATATCTTAAAATTATTAACAATTGAAGAGGATAACTTTAATAAGACAATTGACCAAGGTCTTAGTATCTTAGCTGATTTAGAAGAAAATCTTGTAAAAGAAGGTAAGAATACATTAGACGGAGAAGATGCATTCAAATTATATGATACGTACGGCTTCCCACTTGATTTAACAAAAGAAATCTTAGAAGAAAAAGGTTTCTTGGTAGATGAAGAAGGATTCCAAAAAGCGATGAATGTACAAAGAGAAACTGCAAGAAGTGCTCGTGAAGTTACTAATTATATGGGTGCTGATGTTACTGTATATCAATCAATTGATCCAGCAATCACATCTACCTTCGTAGGATATGATCGCTTATCACATGATAGTAAAGTTACTGTACTTACTACAGAATCAGAAATCGTAGAGGAATTACTAGCAGGTCAAACAGGTACAATAATCGTTGATGAAACTCCATTCTATGCAACAATGGGTGGTCAGTTAAACGATGCCGGAGTGATTAAGACTGCAAACGCTACATTCGTTGTTGAAGATGTTATCAAATTACAAGGTGGCAAAGTAGGTCACGTAGGTAAGATGGAAGAAGGAATTATTAAGGTAAACGAAACCGTTACTTTAGTAGTTGATGAAGATAGAAGAAACTCTACAGGCAAGAATCATACAGCTACACATTTACTTCAAAAGGCACTTAAGATGGTACTAGGAAATCATGTTGAACAAGCAGGTTCTTATGTAAGTAAAGATCGTCTTCGTTTTGACTTTACGCATTTCTCAGCCTTAACAAAAGAAGAGATTGCAAAAGTAGAAGCAATTGTTAATGAACAAATTGAAGCAAGCATTGCGATTCAAACGAATGTTATGACAATCGAAGAAGCTAAAAAATCGGGCGCTATGGCATTATTCGGTGAAAAATATGGAGATACTGTACGTGTGGTAACTGCTGGAGATTTCAGTAAGGAATTATGTGGTGGTACACATGTTGGCAATACAAGTACAATCGCTGCTTTCAAAATCATTGCTGAGCAAGGTGTAGCAGCTGGTGTAAGAAGAATTGAAGCTTTAACAGGTAAAGGTGTATTCGAATATTATAACCATATGGAAGAAACACTGAATGAAGCATCAAGAGTTGCTAAGACAGAGCCTGCTATGTTATCAAAGAGAATTGAAACTATGCAAGAGGAAATCAAGGCTCTTCAAGTAGAAAACGAAAAACTTAAAAACAAATTAGCAAAAGATGCTCTTGGCGATGTTATGAACCAAGTAGTAGAAGTAAAAGGTGTGAAAGTACTTGCTACGAAAGTACCTGATGTAGATATGAATGGCCTTCGTAATTTAGGTGATCAATTAAAAGAAAAATTAGGTGAGGGTGTAATTGTACTTGCATCTGCGCAAGGTAGTGATAAGGTAAACTTAATAGCTATGGCTACAGATGGTGTTATGAAGCAAGGAGCACATGCAGGTAACTTAATTAAAGCAATCGCAGCAATCGTTGGCGGTGGTGGCGGTGGTCGTCCTAACATGGCACAAGCTGGTGGAAAGAATCCTGCTGGTATTGATGAAGCAATTGCAAAAGTGACAGAAGTGCTAGAACAACAATTATAAGAAATTTTGCAAAATAATGTTGACATTTATAGTTATTAATACTATAATCATAATAGTGCTATTCAAATTATACCCAAACAGTTGTATAGGCACAATACACAACTGGAGGGAGGTTAGGTGTGAGACTATGTCAAATGTAATTGTTAAAGACAATGAAACTTTAGATAGTGCTCTACGCAGATTCAAAAGAAACTGTGCTAAAGCAGGTATCCAACAAGAAATACGTAAAAGAGAGCATTATGAAAAGCCAAGCGTAAGACGTAAGAAAAAATCTGAGGCTGCTCGTAAACGTAAATTTAAATAGTTAAAAAAATAGTGTAGCATACACTACGTAAAAGCCAATAAACCCTTAATCATTTTATGATTAGGGGTTTTTTACGATTGTTTACACTGTATTTTAATGGAAAAACATTGCCGTATTAAGGATATGATTTACTTTTTTGAAACTGATTTGAAATTGGTAATAAACTGTGTATATACTTTTTGTCTTCAAACATATACTGTTATAGTACTACTATGTGCGAGAGCTTAATTTGAAAAATATTTTTCATAATAGGAATTGTTCTAGTGCATAGTCTCCAGATCTTCGAAAGGAGTAAGTTGGTTTATATGGGTAAAAGTTTGAAATCGAGTCATGATACATTCAAAAAGAAGTCCAAAAAGACTCTCTATAAACAGTTTGATAATTCCAACAAGAAAGTTTCACCGGAAGAAAAGGAAACATATCTGGAATCCCTTTCTAATAGTTTACATTTACCCGGAGATATGATTGCGGGTGCGCCAATAATTACGACTACGGGGCGTTGTAGTCTATGTATAGAGAATTATAAAGGGATTATAGAGTATAATTCTCAAGTTATAAAAGTACAGACGAAAACCGGTAAGATTTGTGTGGAGGGAACTAACCTTACAATAAAATATTTTACGAATGACGAAATGAGAGTTTCTGGTATTGTACATTCGATCAAATATTGTTAGTAAGGAGGTTTTCGTTTGCTGATTCGAATCGTAAAATGGTTTCGTGGATACCTTCTCGTACGCATTAAAGGGTATTCACCGGAACGTTTCGTTAATCTTTGTAGTGCAAAAGATATACTTATATGGGATTTAAAGCAGGTAGAGGATGGCTATGAGTTTTTTATTAGTGTACAGGGTTTTCGCCAGTTAAGACCGATTGTAAAGAAAACAAAGACAAGGCCATATATTAAAAAGAGATATGGATTACCCTTCTTATTACATAGATATCGTAAAAGAAAAGTGTTTGCAATTGGAGTAGTATTATGCTGTGTACTAGTGTATATCATGTCATTATTCATCTGGGAGATTAGTATTTCGGGTGAACTAAAACATACAGATGAGGCTATTTTAAAATTCCTAAGGAATAATAATGTGTATACGGGAATACAGAAAGAGAAAGTAAGTTGCCAAGAGATAGAAGATAAAATTCGTGCGATGTACCCGGATATTGGTTGGGTATCTGCAGAGATTCGTGGAACAAGGCTATTAATTAAGATAAAAGAAACGAATATGCCTAAGACAGTTGAAACAAGAACAGAACCATGTCATATTGTTGCGAATAAGGATGGGATTATTACTTCAATTATAACACGTAATGGTATCCCACGCGTAAAAACAGGAACAGTAGTGAAAAAGGGAGATGTTTTAGTCTCAGGAGTTGTAGATATTATGGGAGACTTTGATGTCTTAATCAGAAAAGAACCAGTTGTATCAGATGCAGATATACAGATGAAGACTTTTTATGATTATTCAGACCAATTTGATTTAAAATATATTAAGAAGCAATATACAGGTGAAGAGAAAAAAGCGTATAGTATGTCGATTAATGAAAATAAAATATTTTTATATAGTCCTTTAAAAGTCTATAAGAAGTATGATATAATTGACAATGATGAAAAATTAAGGATAGGAAAGAACTTTTATTTACCTATTTCATTCACAACTACCTGTTATAAGGAATATGAAATGATTCCTTCAACTTATACGGAAGAAGAAGCGAATCAGATTGCTAAAGAAAAATTGCAGCTCTACATCGACAAATTAGTTGAAAATGGAGTTACAATTTTAGAAAATAATGTTATAATCGAGTTCAAAGGTGCGAAATGTGTGGCTTCTGGCAAGCTCATTGTTGAAGAAAGCGCTACGACCTTTCAATCGATAGATGACAGCGAGTGGAGGAATATAGAGACTGATGAGCATAGTGGAAACGATGATTGACATACCAGTAGAACATACCAAGAATATCTTTGGTCAGTTTGACTCTTATATTAAAATTATAGAGAAAACCTTAAATGTTACAATTGTAGCGAGAGATGGCGCACTTAAGGTGATTGGTCAAGATGCTAAAGTAACCAAAGCAAAAAGTGTATTTTCGCAATTATTAGAACTCTCAAGAAGAGGAAATGAGATTACAGAGCAGCAAGTGAATTATGCACTTGCTCTTGGTATGGATGATAATGAACAAGCTATCGTCGAGATTGACACGGATTTAATCTGTCACACAATTAACGGAAAATCAATTAAACCAAAAACAATAGGACAAAAAACATATATCGACGCAATACGCAAGAAAATGATTGTATTTGGTATCGGACCCGCTGGAACGGGCAAGACTTATTTAGCGATGGCAATGGCAATTACAGCATTCAAAAACAATGAAGTAAATAAGATTATTATGACTCGACCTGCTATAGAAGCAGGTGAAAAATTAGGTTTCTTACCAGGAGATTTACAAAGCAAAGTTGATCCTTATCTGAGACCGTTATATGATGCATTATATCAAATCATGGGTGCGGAATCCTATGTAAGAAATTCAGAGAAAGGTTTAATTGAGGTTGCTCCGCTAGCGTATATGAGAGGACGTACCTTAGATAATGCCTTCATTATATTAGATGAGGCGCAGAATACTACACCAGCACAGATGAAGATGTTCTTAACACGAATCGGTTTTGGATCAAAAGTTATTATTACAGGTGACTTAACACAAAAGGATTTACCAGCAGGGCAGAAATCTGGTTTGGATCATGCAATTAAAGTACTAAAAAAGGTTGACGATCTTGGTTTTTGTTATTTAACGAGTCAGGATGTTGTTCGTCATCCATTGGTACAAAAGATTGTTAAGGCTTATGATGATTATGAAGCAAAAGTTCAGACGACACAAAAGGTTAACCGTGATTCACAGGAAGTAAACAAGTCTACTAATAGAGCAAGCAATGATGAGAAGCGTGATAACCATAAGAAGAAAACCAGAAAGGTAAGGTCTTAAGGAATGACAATTAACTTTGAATATGAGACAGAGATACCATTAGACCTTGATTATGAGAAGATTATAACCAGTGTTGTAGAAATGGCATCCGACTATGAAGAATGTCCATATGAGATTGAGGTAAGTGTAGTGCTTACGGATGATGAGACGATACGTCAAATCAATGCGGAGAATAGAAAGATTGATAAGGCAACAGATGTACTATCCTTTCCTATGTTAGAATATGAAACTCCATCTGATTTTACTATGATAGAAGAGGAAGAACCAGATTATTTGTTTAATCCGGATTCAGGTGAACTAGTTCTTGGAGATATTGTTATCTCTGTTGAGAAGGTAATAGAACAAGCTGAAAAGTATGGACATTCAAATAAAAGGGAACTCGCATTCTTAACAGCACATAGTATGTTGCATCTCTTTGGATACGACCATATGGTTGATGAAGAACGTATGGTTATGGAAGAAAAACAGAATGAGATATTGAATAAACTTGGAATCGTAAGGGAGTAAATTTATGAGAAAATACAAAAGTATCATAGTAATGCTTCTCGTTGCGCTGCTATTAGTAGGATGTAAGAAAAAAGCAGAGAAGCAACCAGATGAGATAAGGGAAGAAACAACGGAACCTGAGGTACCTGTGGAAGAGGAACCAGAAGAAGAACCTGTAGTAGAGGAAAATCATGATGGTATGGTTATTAGTAAACTTACAGGGGAGTGGGTACCAGAAGAAGTAGGCACTAGACGTCCATATGCGATTATGCTGAACAATATTAAGTATGCATCTCCTCAAAGTGGTACGTCGGAAGCATCAATTCTATATGAGGCAATTGTTGAAGGCGGCATCACAAGATTAATGGGAATTTTCGAACAGTTCTCTTCTGACCGAATTGGCTCGACTCGGAGTGCAAGACATTATTTTGTAAGCTTTGCGGATGAATATGATGCAATTTATGTACATTTTGGACATACCAAATACGCAACTGCAAAAATTAAGGAGTTAGGAATAAATAACCTGAGTGGTTTATCAGGAATTGGATCAACAGTATTCTATCGAGATAATTCCATTAAGGCTCCTCATAATGCTTTTGCTAGTTATGAAGGAATCAAAAAAGGAACTGAGAAATTAAAATATCGTACCGAATATCGAGAGGATTTTGAAAATCACTTTACATTCTATACAGAAGATACGGATTTAAAGAGTGATACGATTGCAAACAAGGTAACTTTGAATTTTTCAAATTCAGCGAAGCCTTATCTAGTATATAATAATGACGATAAATTATATTATCGTTATCAGTTTGGTGACAAGCATATTGATTATAATACGAAGGAACAATTAACTTTCAAGAATATTATTGTTCAATATGTAAAAGAGTGGAATATTGATAAGAATGGCTATCAAACGATGGATATTGAGAATTCGTCAGGAAGTGGCTATTATATAACGAATGGGAAAGCAGTTCCTATAACATGGAAGAAGAATGAATCTACTAAAAAGATGCATTACTACGATGAAGATGGTAATATTCTAACAATTAATCCTGGAAAGACTTACATTGCGATATTCCCAACAGATCGTCAAAGTGATGTGGTTTTTGCGGATAAAACATCTGAATAGTTTACCAATGATAGGAGCATATTATGAGACATGCAACAAACAAAAAACAGAATAATTTCATTGTACAAGGAAGTATCCTAGCGATTGCTTCCTTGTTAAGTCGTATTATCGGCTTGTTGTATCGTGTTCCAATGACCAATATTATTGGTGACGAAGGGATGGGGTACTATTCCAATGCTTTTATTATCTACAATATTGCATTGATAGTTTCTTCCTATAGTATGCCGCTAGCAGTTTCTAAATTAGTTGCGGCATATACGGTGAAGAGAGAATACAAGAATTCATATCGTGTTTTTAAAGCTGCAACCCTTGTTGCTGCCATTTCAGGATTAGTAGTATCCTTAATCATCTTCTTTGGTGCTGATTTCTTTGCGGGAGAGATTTTTAAGAGTCCCAGAAGTGCCATTCCATTACGAATGGTAGCACCGAATATATTTCTGATGGCGATAATCGGAACACTAAGAGGATATTTCCAAGGTAAGAATACCATGATGCCAACTAGTGCATCGCAATTAATAGAGCAAATTGTTAATGCGTTTGTTAGTGTATTTGCAGCATATAATTTCATGGTTGCGAATAGTGCATCTGCGAATATTGCTGCTTATGGTGCAGCTGGTGGAACATTAGGTACGGTCGTTGGATCTGGTGCTGCATTAGTTTTCTTAGGACTAGTTTATTTTGCGTATAGCCCAATTATTAAGAAACAGAATAGAAGAGATACTATGTCTCCAATCGAAGAATATCCAGACATTTATAAGATGTTACTGTTAACAATTGCACCAGTAATTCTTAGCCAAACTGTATATCAGTTAAGCGGATTACTTGATAATGCAATATTTGGTAATATTATGGATTCGAAGGGATTTACATCTGAAGAACATGCCGCATTACTCGGTATCTATTCTTCAAAATACAGTCTATTAGTAAACGTGCCTGTTTCTATTGCTTCAGCCATAGCAGCATCTATGGTTCCGGCAATTGTTAGAGCACGAGTACAAGGTGCACATAAGGAAGTTAAGAAGAAAATACATGTTGCTATCAAATTCAATATGATTATCGCTATACCATCAGCTGTTGGTATGACAGTATTAGCGCAGCCGATACTTAATATGTTATTCCCTACGAAAGATGAAGATTCGGCTAGGTTAGCAATTCGCTTACTAATGATTGGTTCTATAGCAATTGTTTTCTATGCCCTATCAACAATTAGTAATGCGGTATTACAAGGAATCAATAAGATGAGTATACCAGTAAAACATTCTGCAATATCACTTGCTATTCATGTTGTCCTAGTAGCTGTCTTATTAAAATATACTAATATGGGAGTTTACGCTCTTGTAATAGGAAACATAACATTTCCATTAGTAGTGTGTGTACTTAACTGGATTTCAATAGGAAAATTATTACGTTATCAGCAGGAACTATTACAAAGTTTTATTATACCTACGGTATGTTCCTTCTTAATGGGACTAGTTGCATTCTTGGTTTATAAAGGGACGCATTTTGTAATTCCATCGAATGCATTTGCAACTGTTATAGCTATAAGTTTAGCTGCAGGTTCTTATTTTGCATTTTTAATTCTATTCAAAGGTATAACAGAAGATGAATTATATGGACTTCCAAAAGGTCATCTTATTATAAGATTATCAAAGAAATTGCATTTGATGTAAAAAGAGATGGTTCTTTCAATTACAACTGTATAATTTTTGAAATACTGGTAATAACTTTATCCAAAGGAGTGAATACACATGAAAAGGATATATGTTATTATCAGTGGTTTTTTTTCGTTAACAATTATATTTACTTTATGCTTTTATTTGAGTTACACTGCTGCGCTCAAGCAATTTAACCGGAATGCTAATGAGATGAATATGTTATCTGTAAAGAGCGATGTAGGAGAATATGCCAAAACTGTAGACACGGCAAAGATTGATACTATAAATCCATTTACCAATATAGTTATAGAGCAATATGACATTGCAACGAATACGACTACCACAACCAATCAGAACGTGAAAGAAGAACTGCTTGGCTACACAAGAGAGGATTTAGCCTTGTATTGCGAACGTTACATGAGAAATATTCCAGTTGACGAACAAAGTCAGGGGTTGATATCTTTTAAGGTGGAATCATTTTCTGAAAATAAAGTAGTATTAAGAAAAAATTATAATAGTAAGAATACCCAGTATAAATTCTATATGGCAATCCAAAATGGATTTATAACCGTATTTTACATTGATAAAAAGACAGTTTTTGAATATACCAATATCGATATGAAAGACTTACCACAAGAAGAGATTGACAAACTATATGTGGGAGTCTATGTTAAAGATGAACAGGAACTATATACGATACTAGAAGGGTATTCTAGTTAAGTAGAGAAACACACTGACTTTATATGCATAGGCAGGAGGTACTGCGTGAAGAAAGAAATTATAATTATCGGTGGTGGAGCTGCTGGTATGGTAGCAGCTATTTCCGCCGCTAGGAATGGTGCAAAGGTAACCATTCTAGAACATAAAGAGAAATTAGGAAAGAAAATATTGGCTACAGGTAATGGTAAATGTAATTATACAAATTTACATCAAAGCATTGACTGTTATAGAAGTGAGAATATTCCTTTTGTTGAGGAGGTATTCTCACATTTTAATGAAAAAGATACGATTGAATTCTTCAAACAATTAGGAATTTATCCAAAGTCTAGAAACGGCTATATGTATCCCAATAGTGAACAAGCTTCTTCTATTGTTGATGTATTAGTAATGGAATTACAACACTTACAAGTGGAGGTTCGTTGTAATGAAGTCGTGAAGAAAATTAAAGCGATTGATGAAGGGTATCAAATTGATACTATAGTGACAGTTACAGAGCCTAAGAAGGTGAAAGATAAAAATTGTAAGAATACTTCCAAGAATAAAAGTGAGAAACGAGTGGCAGTAGAGTCGTTCCAAAGTAGCTATCAAGCCAAGAAAGTAATTATAGCAACAGGAGGTATGGCCTCTAGTAAATTAGGTTCCGATGGTAGTGGTTATTATCTGTTAAAACAATTAGGACATACCATTATTCCTGTTGCACCAGCTTTAGTGCAATTAAAAGCCGAAGGTGAGTTTTTTGATCTGGTGGCAGGCGTTCGTTGTGATGTGGCTTTACAGATATTTATAGAAGGAACACATATTGCATCTGAAGAAGGTGAATTACAGTTAACGAATTATGGCATCTCAGGAATACCTGTATTCCAAATCAGTAGATATGCAGGAAAAGCGTTACTTGAAGAAAAAGAGGTAAGTGTTATAATCGACTTCCTTCCTCAGATGACGACTTCTGAACTTATAGAATTACTTAAACAACGTATTAACAATTCAGAATATAAAACGGCTGAAGAAGCGTTGATTGGCTTACTAAACCAGAAATTAATTCAGATGATGATGAGCCAGTTGGATAATCAACATAGTAAACATATAGACATTAACAAATTAGCAAGTCTACTTAAAGAATTCAAGGTAAAGATTGTCGATACCAATTCCTTCGATAATGCTCAAGTATGCGCAGGTGGTGTAGACACTAGGGAGATTGCAGGTTACAGATTAGAATCCAAGTTGCATCGAGGCTTGTTTGTGGTAGGTGAATTGCTTGATGTAGACGGAATATGCGGTGGCTATAATCTACAATGGGCATGGGCTACCGGTTATCTTGCTGGTGAGGCTGCTTCTAGAAAATAGTAACCTTTAAAGAAAGGATATAAGTACCATGATTAAGATAAATCAATTAAAATTAAGTATTGAACACTCGAAAGAGTCGTTAGAAGATAAGATAGCGAAGACGCTAAAGATACCAAAGGAACAAATCTTACATTATGATATTGCAAAACGTTCAATTGATGCAAGAAAGAAGAACGCGATTTTATACATCTATTCGATTGAAGTAGAAGTAGCAAACGAGAAAAAGATAGTTGATCGTTGTAAGAATCAAAATGTCGTGCTTACTAAGAAAACCGTGTATCAAACAATCAAAGATGGTACGCAATCAATGAAACATCGTCCTGTAGTGGTGGGAACTGGCCCTGCGGGGATATTCTGTGCATTAAAACTTGCTGAAGATGGATTCAAGCCAATCGTTATTGAACGTGGTGAAGATGTAGATAAACGTGTGGAGACAGTGAATACATTTTGGAAGGAAAATAAACTTAACAATGAATCAAATGTTCAATTTGGTGAAGGTGGAGCTGGTACATTTTCGGATGGTAAGTTAAATACCTTAGTTAAAGATGTAACAGGAAGAAACACCGAAGTCCTTCGTATGTTTGTTGAACACGGAGCACCAACGGAGATTCTATATCTTAATAAACCCCATATAGGAACAGATCGATTACGTGGCGTGGTAAAGGCTATGAGAAATCGTATCATCCAGTTAGGTGGAGAAGTGAGATTCGAAACTAAGCTAACGGATATTCAATTTGAAAAGGAACAAGTAACTTCCATAGAGGTTAATGGTAAGGAAACGATACCTTGTGATGTTCTTGTATTAGCGATTGGTCATAGTGCAAGAGATACCTTTGAGATGTTATATACTAAGAAATTTGATATAAAAAGTAAACCTTTTGCAATTGGAGTTCGTATGGAACACCCACAAGAGATTATTAGTAAGTCCCAATATGGCGATAGTTATACGAAGTTACCAGCGGCGGATTACAAGGTAACCCATCAGACAAGTAATGGAAGAGGGGTATATTCTTTCTGTATGTGCCCAGGTGGATTCGTAGTTAATGCGTCTAGTGAATCAGATAGATTGGTAGTTAACGGTATGAGCAACTATGACCGTGATGAGAAGAACGCAAATAGTGCTATTATAGTTACCGTTAATCCAGAAGATTTTGATGAAGATTCACCACTTGCTGGAATGGAGTTCCAAAGAAAATGGGAGCGTCTTGCTTATGAAGAAGGCAAGGGGAAAGTACCGGTACAATTATTTGGTGATTTTGAAGCAAATAGACCAAGTACTAAGTTGGGAAGTATGACACCTAACCTAAAAGGTGAATATACATTGGGTAACGTACGCAATTGCTTACCTGATTATGTATGTGAATCCATTATTGAAGGGGTACATGCATTCGATAAGAAGATTCGTGGATTCAGTAAAGTAGATGCTATCATGCTTGGTGTTGAGACAAGAACTTCTTCACCAATTAAGATGATACGTAATGAAGCTTTAGAAGCGAATATTGCAGGGGTATATCCGTGTGGTGAAGGTGCTGGTTATGCAGGGGGTATCACTTCAGCAGCAATGGATGGAATTAAAGTTTATGAGATGATTGTGCATAAATATAAATCTTTGTAACAGTTATGAGTTGCGAGTGTTTTATCAATGTGTTATTATGGTAGGTAGCTATTCAGTTAACTAGCCTATTAGAGCTAGTTGTAACAAATTGAAAAATATAATTTGGCGCTGGCTAACTCGAAAAAGTAAGTTTTTCTCGAAGTTTCTATATAGTTATGTGCTAAACTATGGGGGAAGGAATTGCAGAAGAATGAACAAGAGAGAGTTTTTAAAAGATAAAAAACGAATTGTTATTAAAATAGGATCGTCAACAATTACTCATCCAACTACGGGTAGCTTGAATCTAAAGAAGATGGAGCAGTTAGTTCGTGTATTAACTGACCTAAGAAATCAAGGTAAAGAAGTCGTATTAGTTTCTTCAGGGGCTATTGCAGTTGGACGTAAGACATTAGGTCTTATAGAAAAACCCACGCAAACGAAGACAAAACAAGCATGTGCTGCTGTTGGTCAAGCAAATTTGATGATGGTATACCAAAAACTTTTTGGAGAATATAATCAAGTACCTGCTCAGATATTAATGACAAAGTATACAATGATTAATGATATAAGTAGAACGAACGCAAGAAATACATTTGAAGAATTATTACATTATGGAGTAATTCCTATTGTAAATGAGAATGATACAGTTAGTACAGATGAATTAGAACTAGAATTCGGGGATAATGATACATTATCTGCGATTGTTGCATCAGTAATCGATGCTGACTTATTAATATTAATGTCTGACATTGAGGGATTATATACAGATGATCCACATAAAAATCCAGATGCCGAATTCATTGATGTGGTAGAAGAATTAACAGAGGAGTTATGTTCCATGGGAAAAGGTTCTTCTAGTAGCGTCGGAACTGGAGGAATGGCAACGAAGTTATCAGCCGCAAAGATTGCAACTAATTCAGGAACAGATATGCTTATAGTTAATGGAGAGAATGTCTACATTATTAATGATATTATGGAAGGCAAATCTGTTGGAACTTTATTCAAACAACACAAGAGTGAACAATTTAATATACTAGATTATATAGCAACGAAACAATATAGCTTATAAGAAATAGCGAAGCTATTTCTAGGGATTACACGAAGTGTAAGACCGCACTAAAGTCAAGAAACTTGACTTGAAGGAGTTATAAGCTAACGAGGGAAATTACAAAGTAATTTCTCGAGTCTAGCAATATAGAAAGTGGAAAATAGCGAAGCTATTTCTAGGGATTACACAAACACGGAGGCTAAAATGGACGATTTATCAATAAAAAGGATTAATGAATTATATAAGAAGATGAAAGAAGTAGGATTAACAGAAGAAGAGAAGCAAGAGCAAGCAGAGTTACGTAGTGCATATATAGCTGCAATAAGAGCGGATCTTCAAAGCTCTCTTGCTAATATTTCAATCCAGAATGAAGATGGAACAATAACACCATTAACAAAGAAAAATAAACAATAGAGTGATTGTTTGTAGAAGAAGCTGGTGATAAGAGATGAATAATAAAGCGGAGATTAGAAAGTATATCAAAGACATTAAGAATAATCTAACGGAAGAAGAGATTCGAATAAGAAGCAGTCGAATTGCAAAGAAGCTCTTTGAAAAACCGTTTTATAAGCAAGCAGAGTATATCTATCTATATGTATCATATAATCAAGAAATTGATACGATTGGAATTATTAATCATATCTTAGAAGATATGAAGCGAGTGGCTGTACCAAAAGTTGTAGA
Organism: Clostridiales bacterium; assembly: GCA_018372435.1. GTDB lineage: Bacteria > Bacillota > Clostridia > Lachnospirales > Lachnospiraceae > Anaerosporobacter. Next base: position 270,164 of record JAHAJA010000002.1, read on the forward strand.
TAAGAATATGGAATTTCATGAGATAACAAGTCTGAATCAATTATCAGAAGGTTCATTTGGGATTCAAGAACCTACGGTTTACAAACCTGTAAGTGAGGATCCTGAATGGGCTTCCTCTAATCTAATGATAATACCAGGACTTGCTTTTGATAAGAATGGAAGCCGCATTGGATATGGTGGAGGTTATTACGATCGTTATTTACATAAGAATCCTGAAAGAATTGGTTTGAAGATAGCGTTGGCATACGACTTTCAAGTGCTCGAACATATTGATATAGAGAGTTATGATGAGAGGATTGATGGTATAATTACGGATAAAGATTAAGTTATTGAAAGGAGAAGTTTATATGAGTTATCTAGAAGAGATCGGTAGCAAGGCAAAAGAAGCTGCTAGTTTTATGAATCGTATAGGAATAACGAAGAAGAATGAAGGACTACAAGCTGCGGCAAATGCTTTACGAGTGCATGCGAATGAACTAATAGAAGCCAATGATATTGACGTTGCTTCTGCAAAAGAAAACGGAATGAAAGAAGCGTTAATCGATCGTTTACGTCTTACAAAAGAACGTATTGATGGAATGGCAATTGGATTAGAACAAATCATAGGTCTAGAAGATCCCATTGGAGATATGATCTCGATGAAAACTAGACCGAATGGACTTCAGATAGGACAAAAGAGAGTACCACTTGGTGTAGTAGGTATTATCTATGAGTCTAGACCTAACGTAACAGCGGATGCCTTCGGACTTTGTTTTAAAACAGGTAATGCGGTAATTCTTCGTGGTGGTAGTGATGCCATTCATTCTAATAAAGCAATTGTCCATGTAATTCAGAATGCGTTAAAAGGATGTGGCTTATGTGAATATGCCATTCAGTTACTAGAAAAGACTGATAGAGATACAGCGAAAGAATTTATGCGTTTAAATCAATATGTAGATGTCTTGATACCTAGAGGTGGAGCAGGTTTGATTAAGACAGTTGTTGAAAACAGTACAATTCCTGTTATTGAGACAGGATCCGGTAACTGTCATGTATTTGTAGATGAATATGCGGATATTGATATGGCTTTAGATATCATTGAGAATGCCAAAACACAACGTTATGGAGTTTGTAATGCCTGTGAGTCACTTGTGGTTCATAAGAATATAGCGAAAGAAATCATCCCTCTTATAAAAGAGAGATTAGGAGCAAAACATGTAGAAATTCGTGGTGATGAAGAAGCTTGTAGAATCTGCAATGAACTTGTACCTGCAACGGATGAAGATTGGGGAACGGAGTACTTAGATCCAATCATTTCCCTTCGCATCGTGAATGATATTGATGAGGCAATTACTCATATTAATCGCTATAATACGAAACACTCAGAAGCGATAATAACGAAAGATTATGCAAACTCTATGCAATTTTTGAATGAAATTGATGCGGCTGCAGTTTATGTGAATGCGTCTACTAGATTTACAGATGGATTTGAGTTTGGTTTTGGTGCTGAGATTGGTATTAGTACTCAAAAACTTCATGCTCGAGGACCTATGGGATTGCTTGCTTTAACTACGACAAAGTACATCATAATGGGATCTGGACAGATTAGGTAATTATAGAAAGAAGTGTAATGAATGGCTTATATACGTGATGTAAAGTATTATGAGACAGATAAGATGGGGATTGTCCATCATTCTAATTATGTACGCTGGTTTGAAGAGGCGCGTATGGACTTCCTGGCAAAAATTGGTTATCCATATGATAAGATGGAAGAGATGGGAATACTATCACCAGTACTTGCTGTAAGTAGTAAGTATAAATCTGTAATCAAATTTGGTGAACATGTTGAGATTAATACAAGAGTAATATCCTTTAACGGAATTAAATTAGTACTAGGTTATGAGATTAAGAGACTTGGTACAGATGAGATTACAACAGTTGGAGAATCAGAACATTGTTTTGTTAATGAACAGTTTAAACCAATTAACATGAAAAAATGTAATAAGGAATTCTATGATACAATAGTTTCCAATATAGAATAGATGTAAGCTCTTTGCCTAGTATTAGGTAAGGAGCTTTTTTAATATTTCCACATACATAAATTTACATATTAATAACATTATATTTACACAAACGAGATAGAAGGATAAACAATATTACAATACAATAAAGGTAATAGGAAAGATCTTAGTATAATAGCATTTGTTGGGGAGATAATACAATAATAAGCAAATCAATATTATTTGGATATAAGTATAATAGAGCTTGTTTGGGAGAGAGTATGTTACAAAAATTAATGTTTATAGGCAAGAAAGTTGCAAAAAGTGGGTATCGTCTTGTTACATCGTGGAACGATGATACACTCTATTACAGTAGAATCTATATTGACAAAAATAGAGAAAAAATCAAGAAGAATCCCATGAAATTTATGAGTAAGTTACTAGAAATCAATTGGCTATGTTACAGGGGAAAGATAGAAAAGCTACAGAAGGACTTGATATCTAGTGAAGAAGGAATCGATAGCTATATAAGCAGGCCTAAAGTATTTCGATTTGCAGAACAATTCATTGGGTATACAGATTTGATTATTGATATGGAGAATTGCGTATATGTTAAGACAAAGACAAGTAATCAAATCTATCAAGAGGTGGAAGAATATTTAAAAATTAAGAATTTTGCTAAGGTAAGGTCAGAATACAATTCTAAAACATTGACAATAAATCAAATTTACCTAGAAATATCGTCTAATTTAGAACAGGTGGTATCACCAGATATGGAAATACAGTTATATCAAGAATCGATTATGGTAAATCCGTATATAGCGAAAGCATTAAGTGTAATAGCATATAATTCTGTCCACATTACGGCGTATATAGAAACTAATTATGATAAGAATATATACGATAAGATCTGTAGGAAGGCTGGAATTGTATTAAACGATTTGGAAACGACAGCGGATAAGAAGGTTAGCTTGGAATATATTATGCGAGAAAAAGGTCAAATAGCAAAAACAGAAAAAAGTAAACGATATATATTCTTAACGTCTAATTACTCAAGATTTAAGAAACTATACCAAAAAGTAGATGGTAAGATGATATTTTATCCTTCCACTAGTGTGTATGCAGATGAGATAGTCACTAAATATCTTACTACCGGAGTTAGTAAATTAGAAAAAGAGAGTATAGCAATGCAGCTATTCTGTGGCTTAAAACCATTCGATTACGAATACACCCTATTGTATCTAACAAAGGCACCTGTGTTCTTTCATCTTTTGGAGCGCATAGGAAAGCGTGCAGCAGTTCTCGATGCTACAGTTATTATTCTTGGAGATAAAGAATCAAAACTTGAAGCGATATATATGAAGTTTTTTGAGGCATGCAGAATCATATTATGGTCACCTTTAGCGGCTTACGAACCGAAGACGTGTAAGGAGTGGAAGGAAGTATTAAGACAATATCCTAGATTGAATAAGATTCCTGTTGAGAGGATTATGTTTGCGTTAGGAATAGGGACAATGCTTAATGGTAAAGATACAATCCATACTATGACAACTAAAATAGTGCAATGTAGGATGCCAAGAAATCAAGACGAAGTAATTCGATATCTGAATGAAGCATGTTATGATATTAACTCCTTGTTGGTATGGAATCCTGTTGGTGGGGATATCATGACTAGTACCTTTATAGAAGGTTTACAAGCAAGTAATCCTAACAGAAAAATCTATTTGATTGATGATTTGAGCGAGATGGAATCAGAGATTATACGTAATATTGTAGAAGAGATGGAAGAGAGATTACCAGTATTACTTGGAATCTTTGACGATAATTATGCATTTGCATTACCAGAATCCTCAAGAACGTCTGACCCTGAATTGTTAAAACGTGTAATAGAGGATTATTTCCAAACGATGTATGAGTAATTCGATACAACGATTAAATCACTAGGAGGAATGAGAATGATATTATATCATGCTTCAACTGTTTACCATACTTTATGTTGTCTCGTTCATAAATTATCAATACGTAGAGAAGAAGATGCAGTATTGTTTATTGTTGAATATATGTTACCGACCAATGAATTACATGCATATGTTAAAAAATTAAAGAGTATGCATTGGTTTCATGATATAAGAATTGTTCCCGAAAAGAATTTCAGGTTTCAAAGAGGGTTTGAATTGACAGAGAAAAGTAGCAAAGAGGATATAGAACAGGTAATACAAAATATCTGTAACTCCTTAGAAAAGTGGTATAAAGCAGGGTTTACACAGTTTGATGAATATAACATAGCAGCAGATAATTGGTCGATTGGAATTTATTTGTTATATCATAGAATTCCGTATAATTACTTTGAAGATGCTTGTGGAATTATGTGTGATACAGAAAGATTCCTACGGATTATACGTAATTTTAACGAGACGAACTATATAATATCCAATTATCTTGGTGGAGTTGGTCGGTCTAGTACAGCGAAACAACTCTATTGCAGTTTAAAAAGTCAGAGCAAGGACTTCTATGATGATCGAGCAATTGACTTTACAATATATGATAGTATATTACGAATGAATCCTTTAGATGTGAATCAATTATTAGATTTATATGGAGGTGATACCTATCCAATAAATCAAGAGCAGGAGAATGTATTGTTTTTATCACAACGTTTGCCAACTTTAACGATTCAAAAGATAGAGGTGCAGGAGAGAATGACAGTATTAATTATGGATTATTTTTGTAATGGATGCAATATTATAGTGAAACCACATCCAAAAGATGTGTGGATAGATTATAAAAAGCTTATTCCAGAGTGCCATGTAGTGAATAGAAGTGTCCCAAGCGAATTGTTACCATTTATCATAAAAAAGGAAGAAAATAATGAAACTAAGTCTCTTGATACTATGAAATTTTCCTTGTGCATTACTCCGAACTCTACCTCAATACATGGATTAGCACATATTGCAGAAACAACGATGTATTTTGGTAATGATTTTGAGGTTAATTATGAACGTCTTCATATCTATTATATAGTATCAAAACTCATTCAAGTGGTTTATAGTAATGAGCACATTTTAACGGATACCACAACAAAAGGATATATGAAAAAGTTCTTTAAACGACAAGAATTTGATATCGGTTTTGATGAACAATTTAATGTCAAGAATAACTATATATGCATCAAGTCAGATTCTAATAAAGAATCAGATTGTTATGATATAGAAGGAATAGAAACAATCATCTTTCTAAATGAAGAGAACTCCTATGCTTTCTTACTAGAAGATATGTTCAGGCAAGAAGAGTTTCGAATAATTGAATACGAGGTTATGAATACGACCAAAGAGAAGATAGAAGTAAGCGGTAGCATATGGATTAATATTAGAGAAGAAAGGGTGAGAGATAAGGTGAAGGAGTGGAAAGGTTCGTGTGATCTTAAACATACCGGTTCTAAATTAAACTATCAGCTTAAAGAAAGCAATGAACTGCGGATTGCAAGAGGCAAGATTAAAGCGTTGGAGTATGCTATGCAACACCCAAGCGATAAAAATAAGAAAACAAAGAAGGAAGAGACATTATGAATAGAGTAAAATTATTAGATTGTACCCTTCGTGATGGTGGATATGTGAATAGCTGGAACTTTGGTAAGGATACAATTAAAGCCTTAATTACAGGTTTAAGTACAGCAAGGATTGATATCGTTGAATGTGGATTCTTAACAGACTGTATCTATAATGAGGATTACGCTTTATTTTCGAATAATAACGAAGTAACAAACGTTTTAGAGAATCCGGATCCTTCAATTTTATATGTAGTTATGATAGCAATTGGAGAGAAGGAAATCAATCCAATTAATTTATCACCAGCAAGTGAAGGGTCTATTAAAGGAGTCCGTTTAACTTTTCATCAAAATGAGATAGAGAAAGCGTTTTATTATGCACATATACTGATGGATAAAGGCTATCAAGTATTCATGCAGCCTGTTGGTTCGGCTAATTATACAGATCAGATATTAATGGATTTAATTCAGAGAATTAATAATTTGAGGCCACATGCTTTCTATCTCGTAGATACATTAGGTACAATGTATCAAAATGATGTAAAACGATTGTTGTACCTTCTTGATAACAACCTAGATCCCTCCATTGCTCTTGGATTACATTCTCATAATAACTTACAGATGTCCTTTGCTAACGCTCAGGATTTGATTAGTTTCTGTACTACAAGAACAATCCTTATAGATACTTCTATCTATGGAATGGGAAGGGGAGCTGGCAACCTATGTACCGAGTTGTTAACCGATTATTTGAATACGAACTATAAAGCGAATTATGAGGTATTACCATTACTTGAGTGTATTGACGAATGTTTGATGCCAATCTATATGCAACGTCCATGGGGATACTCCGTGGCATACTTCTTAGCTTCCTCTAAGAATTGTCACCCTAATTATGCCTCGTATCTATTATCAAAACAAACAGTTCCGGTGCGAACAATAAGCAATATTCTTGATGAAATCCCTGTTGAGCGTCGATTTATATTTGATAAGAATTATATAGAATCCCTATATCAAAGTTATCAAAAACACAATGTGGATGATTTAGAGGTGTTAAAACAGCTACGTATAGATATGGCAGGAAAAGAAGTCCTAGTAATAGGTACCGGAAAAAGCGTAATAGAACAGAAAGAGCGAATTGAAGCTTATATAGAAGTAAAACATCCATATGTGATTTCGATAAATTCTGTTCCGGATTTTAAGGTAGATCTTATCTTTATCAGCAATGAAAGAAGATACCGTAAAATTGCAAATCGTGTAGATCTTAAGAAAACCATATTCACTTCGAATCTTATGCATCTAAAACAGGAGGTTAGGTATGTTAATTATGCAGAATTATTGAATACTTCTATGGATGTATCGGATCAAGCTGGGATGATGGTTATGAAGTTACTTGTGAAAACATCTGCCCAATCTGTTGTATTAGCAGGATTTGATGGATTTAGTGGAAACCAAGTAAACAATTATAGTGAAAATAGATTTATTGGTTCCTCAGAGCCAGAAGAATTATCAAAGAAGAATGAAGCAACAGCAATTCAGCTCAAAAAACGTGCGAAGGATTATAAAATTACATTCTTAACAAAATCTCTGTATAGTCAAGAAATTACGTAAGTATTATTTAATTAAATAAAAGGATGGATATCTATGAAAGAAAAGAACATCAGGCTAATAGCTGTTGATATTGATGGGACTTTAGTAAATTCTAAAAAGGAATTATCAAATCGCACAAAAGAAGTGGTATGTAGGGCTATTGATGAAGGAATACTTGTAATTCCTTGTACTGGTAGAGTAGCTAGTGGTATTCCTGAATGCATAACAAGGGAATTAGATATTCCGTATATCATATCAGCTAATGGAGCGAATATATGGGACGTCAAGCAGAATCACTCCATATATTCAGAAGGTATGGATAACAAATATGCCGCAAGTATGCTTGCGATTATTGAAGAATATGATTGCTTTTTTGATGTGTTTATTGCAGGATGTGCATTTGCTGAGGAAGATCGATTGAGTATCAGTAACCGATATGTCGGTAATAACGAATTTAATAAATATATTGTTGACACTAGATATGGAGTTATTAATTTGAAAAATTTTGTAATCGCTAGTAATCAACAAGTAGAGAAGATCAATCTATTTTTCCATGACTTAGAGATGCGAACCAAAGTACTTAAGAGGCTACAGCCCTTCTCGGAGTGCCAGATATCTAGTGGAATACCTACGAATATTGAAATTACGAGAAAAGGAATTCATAAAGGGCAAACACTACAGGACTTAGCGGTTACTTATAATATTACAACTGATGAGATTATGGCAATTGGCGACGGTGAGAATGATCTTGATATGTTAGGTATTGCAGGGGTATCTGTTGCGATGGAGAATGCAGTTGAATCCGTTCGTATGATTGTAGATTATGTTACGAAGAGCAATGAAGAAGATGGCGTTGCATATGCCATTGAAAAATATGCATTGGAAGGAGTGTCTTATTAATATGAAGATAGTTGGAATTATACCTGCAAGATATCAATCAACACGTTTTGAAGGGAAACCATTAGCAGATATATGTGGTAAACCTATGATATGGTGGGTTCATTATCAGTTTAAAAAAGTAAAAGAGATTGAAGAAATATATGTAGCGACGGACGATGAACGTATTGAAAAAGTTTGTAATGAATATGGAATTAAAACGATAATGACGAAGGATACGCACCCGACGCATCTTGACCGATTAAGTGAGGTAGCCGAGAAAGTAGATGCGGATTACTACATCAACATTAATGGTGATGAGCCACTTATGATGCCTGAATATATTCGCCTCTTACTTCCGACCGAGGAGGATTCATCAAAGTTCTATGCAGCGAATGCCATGACTGCGATCAAAACTCCAGTTGAAGTGGTTGATACGGCAAGAATTAAGATAGCAACTGACATGCAAGGGTATGGATTGTATATGGCAAGAACACCTATTCCGTATCCGAAAGCTTCAGCCAATATTGTGTACAAGAAATTCGTTGGAATTCAATGTTTTAGTCGTTCTGCCTTATTGTTTTGTGGAGAGACAAAACGAGGCACTTTAGAAAGTATTGAAGATATTGATGAATATCGTTTTTTAGAGAATGGGAAGAAGTTAAAGTTTATTATGACAGATGCCACTACGTTATCCGTTGATACGAAGAAGGACCTTGAGAAAGTAAGAGAGATTTTAACAGAGCGCATACAGAATGGAGAAATCTAGATATGAACGTATTCGTTTGTGGAACAATATTTCAAGTAATAACTGCAATTAACATAACTGTTACAAGTTTGAAGGATGACACAGATTTAATCTTAACTGATTCAACAGATTTTAGTAATATTGAGAATACATTAAATGAACTGAGAATCTTTCGAAAGATATACCATATGAAAGATGATGCAACTAAGAAGGATTATTGGACAATGAATGAACAGCAACGAAAGCACTTAAGTAAGAATCCTGCAAAAGGTATTGATCCCATTTCACTTGATGAGGTGTATGAACATCTATATCTTCCCTCACTTAGTGCATATAATAAGCTGTTTTACTATTATCTTATAAAGATAGGTATGAAGTTAAAAGTTCATCTTTATGAAGAGGGAATTACAACTTATGTCATTGATGTAATGGAGAATCTTCAGAAGGATGGAATGCTTCATCGGTATTATGGAAGACAGGCATTGGTGAAGAATATGGTAGAAATCATGTTATATGAACCAGAATTATATTCGGTGCCAAGTTTAGGTGAAATCGTTACTTCCATTCCTAAGTTATCAGAAGAGAACAGGGAATTATCAGTAATTTATAAAAGAATATTTGGGGAGTGTTCATTACCTTCTGAGAAATATATCTTCTTAGAGGAAGCATTTGTGAAAGACGGAATATTAAGTATGGATATTGAACTAGTGGAGGAGTTAGCTTCCGTAGTAGGGAAGGAGAATATGGTAATAAAACTACACCCAAGAAATCCGGTGGATCGATTCTCTATGAGAGGATTTACATTATTCCCTAATTCTAGAATACCTTGGGAAATTATCCTATTAACCAACGATTTAAGAGACAAAGTACTTGTTACGGTGTCTTCTAGTTCTTCCATTACAGCAAAGTTAATCCTTAATAAACCTATGTATGCCATACAGTTGTACTCAATGATGTACATTGGTAGAGCACAACATATCAAGCAGAAGGCATTTCAAAATTACTATACAAAATTATACGAAGTACTTAATAGAGAAGAAAAATGTTTCTATACGCCTGATACGAAAGAGGAATTACATCAAATCATTCAATATCTAGATAGTGGGTTGATACGTTTGTAGATTATAATTATGAAGGAGTTATTTATGGAAAGTAAACCAAAGGTTTCTGTCCTATTATTAGTAAATCAATATGCGGATAGTAAAGAAGGCGTTAATTCCTTATGTCGGTGTATTGATAGCTTAGTATATCAGACCTTAGAGGAGATTGAGATACTAGTATTACTGTATAAGAATATGGAAGACTATAGATCAGTTGTATCTATGTACTGTGATAAATTTGGAGAGAAGATTCGTATATGCAATAGAAAAGAAGAAGATTTGCTCGAAACCATTGGAGAGGTATTGAAAACTACAAATGGTGATTATATCGGTATTATTTCGGAAGATATCGTATTAGAATATCATGCGTATGCTACCCTGTATGAGGAATCGCTGAAAGAGAATACCTTTGACCTTATATATGGGGGATATAAATATTATGAGAATGGCTTGTTACTTGGTTGTAAGGACAAAAGACAATCGGAGGATATACCTTATAAATACCTTCTAAAGGGTGAACTAGTCCTGTTTAATAAGCTTATCCATAGGAATAAAATTGAGGAATTAATTCATACAGAAGGTGGCAAGAACGATCGGAATTTTACAAGAAAACATATATGGAACGATTATGGTTTATCATTAAGATTAATTGTCTCTTGTAATGATGCTCATAGTTGTAATGCAGTTCTTTTTCATCAGATTTTAGATGATTCAATTATTTCATATAGAAACAGTGAATCTTATCTAGAGGCTGCTGTTGAAGGAATTGAGAGAACAATAAGGTGGAGTAGTGGGCAAGAAATTAACACAATCCAAGAACAAAATTATGATAATCCATTTGGTGACAAAAGAGAATATTTGTTTGCGAGAGTTGGTCTAGAATTGGTTCGATTAATGCAATTCTATTGGTTATATAGTAATCAAGTCTTACCAATAATAAAAAAATATAAAAATTCAATCACAAAAAATATAGTTTTTGAAGCATATTCTTCTTCCTTGGCCATGTTTGAAAGAGTTTCAGAACTTAAAGTTGATGCAATACCAAGAATCTTGTATGTAGGCGCATTTGGTCAGTCTATAGCACAAGACCATGGAAGGCAAGAAGCTAAAGTTAGTTTTAAAGAATTTGGTGAAATACGTTTATTAAATGAAACAACAAGTAATATGCATGAGAACCCTATCATTGAGAAAGCTTATTATGATGGAAAATTACAGTTTGTGGAGGAGTATTTCGCTGTAAAATACATCGTAAGAAATGGTGGTTTTTACATCGGTCAACATACACAATTACTAAAAACCTTAGATGGGCTTTGCTGCTATGATAGTGTGTTTGGTTATGAAGACCGAACTACTATAACCGCAGGTTTATTTGCTGCAAGAAAAGGACAACCGATTTTGAAAGCTATTCTAACGAGTTATAAGGAAGAATATTTTGAACAGATGGGATACTTACCACTTGGCGATCGAATTCGATTATTTCTAATAGGGAAAGAGGAATTCAAATTAGACGCAAGCGGAGGATTATTAAAATCAGGCATCTATATAGTATCACCGGAACAATGCATCATCCCAAGATATCAAAATCTAAAATCACAGATGCAGCCATCACTTTGTATAATTAATCATGAAGATAAAGCAACGGATGAGGAGTATATTGTTGTTAAGAAATCAACCTTAGAATATCTGTTATCAACGTCTAATGATACGAGAACCATGAATAAGCTTAAGAATAATAATGCACAGTTGAAAAAGACACTTGACCAATTATTAGCATCTAGGTCCATTCGCTTAACAAAACCACTTCGTTCTGGATATCAAAAACTAAAGACATTGTCTCATGTTTTTAGAGGGTAGAATAGAGATTTTCTGTGTGTGTAGAGAGAGTAACTTGTCCTTGTTCATGAAGAGGTGGATTTATAAAATATAACGAAATAGGTATAATAAAAATCCCCTCCGCATATATTGTACAAATGACGTAGTCATGTACATATATGGAAGGGGTATATTCATGGACAATATTTCTATAGCAAATAGCTATAATGTATACAAAGATATACAGGTCCGTACAGGTGGTGAGATCTATATCGGTGTAGTTGGTCCTGTTAGAACAGGTAAATCAACATTCATTAAGCGATTTATGGATTTGCTGGTTATTCCGAATATTGAAGATGTTCATAGTAAAGAACGTGCTATTGATGAACTTCCTCAAAGCGCAGCTGGCAAGACAATAATGACAACAGAGCCAAAGTTCATTCCAAAAGAAGCAGCACAGATTAGTTTGTCTGACGAAACAAAAGTTAACATTCGATTGATTGATTGTGTTGGCTTCATGGTAGATGGAGCGTCTGGCCATATAGAGAATGAACAAGAACGTTTGGTTAAAACACCATGGTTTGATCATGAGATTCCTTTTACCCAGGCAGCAGAGCTTGGAACCCAAAAGGTAATCAATGAACATTCCACGATTGGTATTGTGGTTACAACAGATGGAAGCTTTGGTGATTTAGCTAGAGACAACTACTTGAAAGCTGAGGAGAAGACAATTGGTGAATTGAGGAAAATGAATAAACCTTTTATTGTTCTCCTTAATACGAACAAACCATATTCTGATGATACGAGAGCCCTTGCTGAGAATTTAATGGAGAAATATAATGTAGCTGTTACACCTGTGAACTGTGAACAGTTAAGAAAAGATGATATCAATGCAATCATGGAAACGATACTTAACGAATTCCCAATCGCAGAACTAGATTTCTTCATTCCAAAATGGGTTGAGATGTTACCGCAGACACATTGGCTTAAGATGGATTTGATTAATGGTGTCAAAGACATTATGAAGAAGGTTAACTTAATTCGAGATGTAAATTCTGAGAATGTGAAATATGACTCTGAATACATAAAACGTTGTAAGATTGACAAAGTTTCTATGCAAGATGGTAGTGTCAAGATTTTTATCGACTTTGATGATAAATATTACTATCAGATTCTAAGTGACCTAATTGGAACTCCAATCGAAGGGGAATATCAACTAATTTCAACGCTACGGGAGTTAGCAGCGATGAAGAATGAATATTCTAAGGTTGGTACAGCTATGGAAGAAGTTCGTTATAAAGGTTATGGTGTTGTAACTCCGATGCGCGATGAAATTACAATTGATCAACCAGAAGTAATTAAGCATGGTAATAAGTATGGAGTTAAGATTAAAGCGGTTGCACCTTCTATTCATATGATCCGTGCGAATATTGAAACTGAAATTGCACCAATCGTTGGAAGTGAACAACAAGCGAATGACTTAATTAACTACATCAAAGAAAGTGCGGAGGAAGAACCAGAAGGAATCTGGGATACGAATATTTTTGGTAAATCCATTAAACAGCTCGTTGATGATGGGATTAATAGCAAGGTTCATAATATGAATGATGAGAGTCAAGTGAAGTTACAAGAAACATTACAAAAAGTAATTAATGATAGTAACGGAGGATTAATCTGTATTATCATTTAATTAGTGAGTAACTGTTTCGATATCTCTATATAGCTGCCGAATTAATAAGTTGGATACTTGTTAATTTGGCAGTTTTTTGTTGTAATTCGGGTCTACATAACAATGTCTTCTAGTTGCAATTTGACTAAATACTCAGTATAATTACGAAAAGTAAGAATGAAATATGAGAAGATTATAATGGAGGATCAGAATGAATATTCAGATTTTTGGTAAGTCAAAATGTTTTGATACAAAGAAGGCGCAACGGTACTTCAAAGAAAGAGGGATATCATTTCAATTCATAGACATGGCACAAAAGGGAATGAGTAAAGGCGAATATACTAGCGTTAAACAAGCGGTGGGGGGTATGGACAAGCTAATTGATGAAAAGACAAAAGATCAACAAACCTATTTGCTAATCAAATATCTTGCCGAAGAAGATAAGGAAGAGAAGTTATTAGAGAATCCTAAGTTATTTAAGACACCGATTGTTAGAAATGGTAAAAAAGCCACAGTTGGCTATGAACCTGAAATTTGGAACAAATGGGACTAAATCGTATGAAAATATTATAACAATTATGTATTTATTTCGTAATATTTACTTAGTTCATTAGACCTAATAAATTACACATTATGGTAATATTGCATACTCTTGACATAGTTATTAAAAAGTTTTGACATATAGTTGACAAATTTAATAAGTATTGGTATAATAATCTCGTAATATATTTAACATTTATGTAACAAATAGAGCGAAACTACTTAACTTGTTAAGTTGCTATGAATTCCGTTACATAAGAATAAGTTAATGGTTTTGTAAATTACAAGTGATAAGATAAAGAGATTATATGGAATAAGAGGGGTAGCTGAATTGCTATCAATAGAGTTACGATAATCAATATATATTAAATCAGGTTATGTACGGTACGAGAGAGATTCGTAGCGATAGTTTCAAAACTTGAAGCGTTTAGGAGGCGTAATATGAACTTTAACAAGAAAGTGCTTAAGATTTCAACACTTTGTGTCGCAGGAGCTGTTACAATTGCTGTTAGCACAGTTGGAATGCGTGCAGTTTCATATACTACTGAGGAACCGGTAGCGGGTATTTCTGTTTCTTTGGATGATTATTATACTACAAAGAGTTCGGCAAAAGAAGTAGCTTTTGCTGGCGCATTAGCTAGATCTGTTGGAACAGAGATGACTGCATATTCAGGTGATTCTGAAGAGATAGCAGTAGAGGATGATGCTTCTGATGAGACAACAGATGAAGCTCCAGAAGAAGAACCTACAGAAGCAGAAGCAACTGATAAAGAAAAGGAAGATGCAATTACCCTAAATTATGAGAATTTAGGTATTGCAAAGGTTGATAATTATCTTAATATTCGTGAAAGTGCGGGTGAAGATAAGAAGGTTATTGGTAAACTTCCTAAGAATGCTGGTTGTGAAATCTATAGTATTTCTGATGATGGCTGGGCTAAGATTAAATCAGGTAAAGTAACTGGTTACGTATCGTCAGAATATCTTGTTACAGGTGATGAAGCCAACGAATTAGCGAAAGAAGTTGGAATGATTGTTGCGACAGTCAATACAGAAACTCTTAAAGTTCGTGAAGAAGCAGATAAGGATTCCACATGTTTAACACTTGTTCCAGAAGGTGAAGAACTTGAAGTTAAAAAAGTGAGTGACGAATGGGTTAAAGTTGTTATTGATAATGATAAAGGGTATGTAGCAAAAGAATATGTTGATTTATCATATCAATTAGCAAAAGGTGTATTCGTTGAAGACGTGGAAGCAGGTACGAATGGCGTGTCATCTGTTCGTGCAGACATGGTTGCTTTTGCAAAACAATTCCTCGGGAACCGTTATGTATGGGGAGGTACTAGTTTAACAGGCGGTGTTGACTGTTCTGGATTCACAATGAGAATTTATCAACATTTTGGTTATAACATCACCAGAACATCTCGCTCCCAAGCTGTTAGTGGTAGAACAATTTCGGCTTCAAGTGTTAAACCTGGAGATTTAGTGTTCTATAGCAACGGTGGAGGTATTAACCATGTAGCCATGTATATTGGCGGTGGTCAAGTTATTCATGCAAGTAACCCAAGAAGTGGTATTAAGATTAGTAATATGTATTATCGTACACCTGTGAAGGCTGTAAGATACATTAATGACTAATATTATCATAATAGTAAAGGTGAAGAAGTAAGACATTTGTCTTGGTTCTTCACCTTTTTTGATTCCTGATTTCATTTGAATTATTAAAGTCTGTATTGTATAATTAGAAAATGATGATGAGGAGGAAACGACAATGAAATTTTTGATATTCATACTAATAGTAATAATTGTACTTATGATAATTAGTTATAGAGAAGAAAAACGCCGAATGCTTATGTGGAGGGAACGAATTAAGAATGCGTTTGGTGACGTGCCAGATCAAGAATATACCTCGGAGTATTTTGAAGGACTTAAAGGATACTATAACAGCAAGAAAGTAGATCAAGGGAATGTTGACGATATAACATTTAATGACCTGGACTTAAAAAACATCTATATGTTACTTAATAATACGGGGAGTTCCGTTGGCGAAGAATATCTATACTACCTCTTAAGACAGATGAACTTTGATGCAGACGAACTGAAAGAACGTGATCGTATTATGAGATACTTCACGGAACATGAAGAAGAACGAATTCAGTTTCAGTTAACTATGCACCGGTTAGGAAAGCTTCCAAATCTCTCTGTATTTGAATATATGAATCGTATGAAAAGATTAGAGAAATATTCTCTTGGTCAACATTATTTCTGTATTGGATCTCTAGCACTTGCCTTTGGAATACTTGCCGTAGAACCAAAGATTGGAATTCTAGCTGTATGTGTAACGATTTCCCATAATATTTATCAATATTATAAGAGAAAAGGTACAGTTGAGAATTATTTTAAGACGCTTTCTTTTATTGTACGTATACTTAGAAGTGTAGAGGAACTAGATAAGAATAAGGATCCATTCCTACAGCCATATGTTAACAAGATGAAAGAAGCCGCTAAGAGCTTTGGTTATGTAAAACGAAATGCGAAATGGATTAGTTGCGGAAAATCCATGAATGGAAGTTTAGTTGATAGTTTGTTAGATTATGAAAGAATGTTACTGCATACGGATTTGATTAAATTCAGTAAAATGGTTGATATCATTAATCAAAACAGTACGCAACTTGAACTGATCTATGAAACGATTGGCTATCTTGAAAGTATGGTTGCTGCGGCTTCTTTCCGTGACTTACTAGATTATTACTGTGTGCCTGAGTTGGTTAAAAACAGCAAACCTTTTATAGATGCAAAGGATCTTTATCATCCATTAATTGATGATCCTGTTGCAAACACCATTAGTGAGAAGCAAAGTGTATTAATTACAGGATCTAATGCATCAGGTAAGTCTACTTTTATTAAGACTCTTGCGATTAATGCAATATTATCTCAAACAATCTATACTAGTACAAGCCGTGCCTATCGAGGAAATTATTATAGAGTATTTACTTCGATGGCGTTACGAGATGATCTATTCAATAATGAAAGTTATTATATTGTTGAGATTAAGTCATTAAAACGAATCTTAGACGCAGTGAATGATGAGATACCAATCTTATGTTTTGTTGATGAGGTATTACGTGGTACGAATACGCTTGAGAGGGTAGCAGCATCTGCACAGATACTTAAGAGTTTATCAAAAGGCTATGTTCTTTGCTTTGCGGCTACACACGATATAGAATTAACATATATATTAGAGAAGCATTTCTCGAATTATCATTTCCAAGAAGAAGTTGTAGATAACGATGTATTATTTGATTATAATTTATGTACAGGTAGAGCGCAATCTAGAAATGCTATTAAACTCTTAGGCATGATTGGTTATAAGAAAGATATCATTGACCAAGCAACGAATGCGGCAAATGATTTCCTTAAGAAAGGAACTTGGGAAACCATATAGGGTGATAGGATTCGGGTATAAGTAAATGTTCGTATTCAGTATTCGATTAGATAGTGAATTGATGAACATTGAGACACAAGGGAAAAAGGAAGGTTGATAATATGCAATTAACTCCAATGATGCAACAATATATGGAGATAAAGAATCAATATAAAGATTGTATTCTGTTCTATCGCTTAGGAGACTTCTATGAGATGTTCTTTGAAGATGCAACCATCTGTGCGAAAGAACTAGAGATTACATTAACAGGAAAGAATTGTGGACAAGAGGAGCGCGCACCGATGTGTGGCGTTCCTTATCATGCCGTAGAAGGTTATCTAAGTAAGATGATTAGTCGCGGTTATAAAGTTGCCATATGTGAGCAAGTAGAAGATCCAAAGCTTGCGAAAGGAATAGTGAAACGTGATGTTATTCGTATCGTGACACCTGGTACGAACTTGAATACGCAGGCACTTGATGAGACAAAGAATAATTATCTATGTGGTATCTATTATTCAGAAAGTGGAATCGGTGTATCCTTTGTTGATATTACAACAGGAGATTATTATGTAACAGAAGTTGATTCGAAGAAGAAACTTCTTGACGAAGTGAATAAGTTTCTGCCAACTGAAATTATCTGTAATGATGCATTTTTAATTTCAGGTGTTGATATTGTAGATTTAAGAGAACGCCTTAAGATAGTTGTATCGTCACAAGAGTCCTGGTATTTCGATGATGAGATGTGTAAGAATGGCTTAAAAGAACATTTTGCAGTATCTTCCTTAGATGGACTGGGATTACGGGATTATGAATACGGTGTAATAGCCGCTGGAGCTGTTTTAAAGTATCTATATGAGACGCAGAAGAACTCACTATCACACCTTACACATATACAACCATATATCACAAGTAAATATATGCTTCTAGATAGTTCAACAAGAAGAAATCTTGAGTTAACGGAGACGTTACGAGAGAAACAAAAACGAGGTTCCCTATTATGGGTTCTAGATAAAACTAAGACAGCAATGGGTGCCAGATTACTTCGTAATTATGTGGAACAACCTTTAATTGACATGGATTTAATTAAGGAAAGACTTGATTGTGTGGAGGAGATTAATCAATCGACAATCACTAGAGAAGAGTTAAGAGAGTACTTAAATCCAATCTATGATTTAGAACGTCTAATTAGTAAAGTAAGTTATAAGAGTGCGAATCCAAGAGACCTGATTGCCTTACGGGCATCACTATCTATGTTACCTTATATCAAATACCTTTTATCTGACTTTACTTGTGCCTTATTGAAGGAGATAGATTCTGAATTAGATACACTTGAAGATATCTGCTCACTTATTACGGACTCAATTGATGAAGAACCACCGATATCAGTGAAAGAAGGTGGTATCATCAAAGAGGGCTATAATGAGGAAGTGGATCGACTTAGACATGCCAAAACTGACGGTAAGTCTTGGTTAGCTGATCTAGAGGCAAAGGAAAGGGAACAGACGGGGATTAAGAATCTTAAGATAAAGTTTAATAAAGTATTCGGCTATTATCTTGAAGTAACGAATTCCTATCAAAATATGGTACCTGAAACCTGGACAAGAAAACAAACGCTTGCTAATGCGGAAAGATATATTACTCCAGAATTAAAAGAGTTAGAGGATATGATTCTTGGAGCAGAAGATAAATTGTTTACCTTAGAATACAACTTATTCAGTGAAGTTCGCGATCAAATTGCAGAACAGGTAAAGCGTATACAGACAACAGCAAAAGCAGTTGCTAAGATTGATGTGTTTGCTTCACTAGCCTTTGTAGCTGAACGTAACAATTTTGTGAAGCCTGAGATGAATCAAAGTGGGATGATCGATATTAAAAACGGACGTCATCCTGTGGTTGAGAAGATGATTAACAACGATTTATTCGTTGCGAATGATACGTTCTTAGATAATGATGATAACCGCGTATCTATTATAACAGGACCGAATATGGCAGGTAAATCAACATACATGAGACAGACCGCACTGATTGTCTTAATGGCGCAAGTAGGAAGCTATGTACCTGCTGAGTATGCTAAGATTGGTATTGTTGACCGTATCTTTACGAGAGTTGGAGCTTCTGATGATTTAGCATCTGGCCAAAGTACATTCATGGTTGAGATGACAGAGGTTGCTAATATTCTTAGAAATGCAACGAAGAATAGTTTATTAATCCTAGATGAAATAGGTCGAGGAACAAGTACCTTTGACGGTTTGAGTATTGCCTGGGCAGTAATCGAACATATCAGTAATAAGAAGTTACTTGGTGCAAAGACGTTGTTTGCAACACACTATCATGAACTTACTGAGTTAGAAGGTAAATTAAGTGGTGTAAATAACTATTGCATTGCTGTGAAAGAGCAAGGCGAAGACATTGTATTCCTCCGTAAGATTATTAAAGGTGGAGCGGATAAGAGCTACGGTATACAAGTAGCTAAATTAGCTGGAGTTCCTGATGCTGTACTTAGTCGTGCTAGAGAAATCGTTGATGAATTAAGTAACAATGATATTACTTATAAAGTGAAACAAATGTCGGATTCTCTTCTAGATAAAGAGTGTCAGGTTGCATCTATACATGAAATTAATTCGAATAGTTATGAAGCTTTAGTTAAGAGAAAAATTATACAACAAGAAGGTATACAACAAGAAGGTATACAAAAAGAAAATCTTCAATCAGTTGAAGCAAATGATTCTAAAAAAACTTTGATGAATAAAAAGTCTAAGAACGAAGTTGATGGACAGATATCATTCTTTACCGTAGATTCAACGAATCAAGTAATTGAAGAAATTAGAAACTTAGATGTAGCGAATATGACGCCAATGGACGCGATGAATATGTTATATCAGTTACAAAAACAGATCAAAGGATAGGAAGAACGGTGAGTAACAATGGCTAAAATTGAGTTATTAGACCAAAATACCATTAATCAAATCGCTGCAGGGGAAGTTATTGAACGACCTGCAGCTGTTGTTAAGGAATTAATTGAGAATGCCATAGATGCCAAAGCAAATGCCATTACAGTAGAGATCAAAGAAGGTGGAATTAGCTTCATACGAATCACAGATAACGGCAGTGGAATTGCAGAAGATGATATCAAAGTTGCATTCCTTAGACATTCTACGAGTAAGATTCGTTCAGCTCTTGACTTATTACATGTATCAAGTCTCGGTTTTCGTGGGGAAGCATTATCCAGTATAGCGGCTATAGCACAAGTGGAACTTGTTACGAAAACACCTGGTGAATTAACAGGAATTCGATATGTAATCGAAGGTGGCGTAGAAAAGACGATGGAGGAGATTGGGTGTCCTGAGGGTACCACATTTTTAATTCGTAATCTATTCTATAATACACCAGCAAGACGTAAGTTCTTAAAAAGTGCTACAACGGAAGCTTCCTATATTGGAGATATTATTGAAAGAATAGCCGTTTCTCACCCTAATATTTCATTCAAATTCATGAGTAACAATCAAGTGAAACTTCACACTTCAGGAAATGGTAGTCTAAAAGATATTGTTTATAATATCTATGGCCGTGAGATTGCGTCTAATGTAGTAGAAGTGAAAGGGGCGAGTGAGAATGTAGAAGTTTATGGATATATAGGGAAGCCAATTATATCCCGTGGTAACAGGAATTATGAAAATTATTATATCAATGGACGTTATGTAAAAAGTGGTATTATTACGAAGGCAATTGAAGAAGCATACAAATCTTATACGATGTCTCATCGTTATCCATTTACTGCAATCCACCTAACTATACCAGGTGAATTCATTGATGTGAATGTACATCCAACAAAGATGGAAATTCGATTCCGTAATAACGATGAAGTATACGGAATGGTGTATCATTCCATTAAGGACATACTAGCAGGAAAAGAATTAATACCGGCTGTTACCTTGGTAGAAGAAAAAGAAAAAGCAAAACGAATTGAAAATGTGCCAGAACCATTTGAAAAGAAGCGTTTGCAAGAAATGAAACCAAGTTTCATAAATGATAAAAAGAGCCCAATTATTGAAAGAACAAGACCAATAGATGATGAATCAGCATTAATAAATGATAAATCAAGACTAAAAGATGATAAATCTGGGCGAATAAATGGATATTCTACAAAAGTAGACAATACATCATCAGAGTATACAACAAGAGTAGAAAACAATTTGGTAAATTCGAGTGATTATTCTACGAAAGTAGAACCAGGTAAGACAGCTCTTGTTAAAGCAACGGAGATCGGTAAATTTGATACCATCATTAAACATCCACATGAGGCAATTGCAGAGAATCTTAAAACTTCACTTCGTGAAACACCTGATTATCAGGTTACAAGGAGTAGAAGCAATGAGAATAATATCAATGAGCATGATATTGAGTTTAGAACAGAAAGCGTAGACAACAATTCAGAATATGAGATGGAACAACTAGCTGAGAAAAAAGCAGAGCAGATAAGCCTGTTTGAAGAGAAGATGATTTCTGAGGAAGCTAGGAGTAAACATCGGATCATTGGACAATTATTCAATACCTATTGGATTGTTGAATATGAAGATAAGATGTTCATGATTGATCAACATGCGGCTCATGAGAAAGTCTTATACGAAAAGCTTTTGGCTTCCTACAAGAATAAAGAGATTGCCTCACAGATGTTACAGCCGCCGATTATTTTGTCTTTGTCAATGCGTGAAGAAGAGGCATTGAAAAAACAGATGCCCGTATTACAAGAAATTGGTTTTGAAATTGAACATTTTGGTGGAAAAGAATACTCTGTCCGAGCAATACCTAATAACCTTTTAGGAATTGCAGAAAAGGATTATTTAATTGAGTTAATTGATTCGTTGGTGGAAGAAAGCCATACGAATCTAGTAGAGTCTATCTTAGAAAAAGCTGCGTCTATGTCATGTAAAGCCGCAGTGAAAGGAAATAACAAGCTATCGGTTGAGGAAGCCAATGCTTTGATTGATCAGTTATTACATCTTGAAAACCCATACCATTGTCCGCATGGTAGACCAACAATAATCTCCATGAGTAAGTATGAAATCGAGAAGAAATTCAAGCGTATTGTATAGATGAATGAAGTACTTGGAGATTTTAATGAGAATTGATTTAAGACAATAGAAAGTTCAAATAGGACACTTTCTATTGTCTTTATTTACTTGCAAGTAAACGTTTTGTTGTTTTACAAATTGTTCAGTATTATGTATTCTAATAATATGCTATCTGATCAGTACATTATAGATTATATATAGTTAATTGTGATACTCTTTGTAATGTCGACGTGGAGAAGTGTTACGTATATGTGAAAAGGAGAAGATAAGATGAGTAATCAACAATTTTGTAATAACTTAGTTCATTATAGGCAAGCAGCAAAAATGACACAAGATGATTTGGCAAGTAAATTAGGGGTTACCCCACAGGCAGTATCAAAATGGGAAAGAGGAATTGGTTATCCGGATTTGGAGATTACTTGTGCAATTGCTGAGTTTTTACATATTAGCTTAGATCAACTATTACTTGAGAAAGCAATGATCACAGAAAGCGGAAAAAGAATTGACAGTGATAAAGTAATGTCCATTATCTTGTCTGATCCAATTCTATTTCAAGCAGGTGAGGCATTTATTCCTCATATGTTATTAGAAAACGAGAAACATTTTAATGGAATCCAAAAGATCCGTGAAGAACTGGCAAAAGAATACGGATATCTACTGCCAGTTGTAAGAATGAAAGACAACACAGAGTTGGAAGCGAATCAATACCAGATATGTATCTATGACAGAGTAGCATTGGATTGTAAAGTAGAATGTCTAGATGAATTTACGTTCAATGAGGTATATGAAGTAGTAAAGAGGGTTGCTATCGAACAATATGATTGCATTATTAATAAGCAGATTGTTAAGAATCTTCTTGATAATGTAGCTCTTCAATATCCTGCGGTAATTCAGAATCTAATACCGGACAAGGTATCCTATTCGATGGTTCAACAAATACTAGTTGTAATTATAAAACAAGGTAAGTCCATTCGGAATCTTATTAAGATTATAGAATGGATTGAAGAAGGGATTACGTTAGGATTAGCTGAAGAGAGAATCGGTTTAGATATAGCTAAGAGAATATAGCTATGATTACCCTATTAATATTTCACATTAATACGACTATTTTAAGAATATAGTGCATAGAATTATATTGGAGTCTTAGTACTGTGGGAAATCTTTACTCCAGTACTCTTAATTTTTAATTAAGATAAGACATTTCCAATTGCACTAATATCATCCATAAAGTATAATAGTTAAGTCGATTACACTGATGGTACATAATTTAATTATAGACTGTGTACATATCAAGTGTGAATATGTATGAAAATTACTATGTTTGAGAGGAGAATCGTTACGTATGATTGAATTTTTGAAAGCCATACTCTTTGGTGTCGTGGAGGGAATCACTGAGTGGCTTCCAATTAGCAGTACAGGACATCTGATTTTGTTGAATGAATTTGTGAATCTTAATGTAAGAGATGAATTCTTCAGTATGTTTGAAGTTGTTATCCAGTTGGGAGCTATATTAGCTGTAGTTGTTTTGTTTTGGAATCAGTTATGGCCGTTCTCCAAGAAAGAAAAATACTATATTAAACAAGATACCTTTATGATGTGGATCAAGATTATTGTTGCGTGTCTACCAGCAGCTATAATTGGAATTTTATTTGATGATGTTATTGAGGATTTATTCTACAATTATCAGGTAATCGCTTTGGCTTTAATCGTGTTTGGTATTGCGTTTATTATTATTGAAAATTATAATCACAAGAGAAAACCACATATTAATTCCTTAACAGAAATCACCTTTAATGCGGCTATTATCATTGGTTTATTTCAATTAATTGCTGCAGTATTCCCTGGAACGAGCCGTTCTGGAGCTACAATCTTAGGAGCTATCTTAATCGGTGTATCAAGAAGTGTTGCTGCAGAGTTTACTTTCTTCTTAGCAGTACCTGTTATGTTTGGCGCTAGTTTATTGAAGTTAGTTAAATATGGTCTACCAGCTACAGGAATGGAAGTAATTATTTTATTAACTGGTATGATTGTTGCGTTCGTTGTATCTGTTATCGTTATTAAATTCTTAATGAGCTATATTAAGAAACATGATTTCAAAGTATTTGGTTGGTATCGTATTGTATTAGGTATTCTAGTATTACTATTCTTTGGATTGATTAAATAGTTGATAGATATCCTTTATCCACGGACAAGAGTGTTGATATAACCTAGTATTAAAGAAATATAGAGGGGAGGGAATGAGAATGCAATTCGCTAATACAAGAAATGATTTGTTTTTCAATGGATTTATCGTAATTTTTTTCATAGTGTTTGCTCTGATTCTTGGTTTGTTTATTGTAGCAATAGTAAAAGGTGTAAAGCAATGGAATACAAACAATAACTCTCCAGTATTAACAGTAGATACTAAAATTGTAGCAAAGCGTATTAATGTAAGGCATAGTTCTTCTAGTATGAATAATGATAACGGTATGCATACTAGTTCGACATCGACAGATTACTATGTAACCTTTGAAGTTGAAAGTGGTGATCGCTTGGAATTCGAGGTAGCTGGAGATGAATATGGTGTTTTGGTGGAGGGGGATCAAGGAAAACTTACTTTCCAAGGAACCAGATATCAAGGCTTTGTTAGATATTAAATAGATTAAATTGAAATGCTAACAGTGGTAATCGATACCTATTGTTAGCATTTGTTTATGAAATGGAAAATTGGAATATTATATACATTGAGATTTATAAACAATAGAAAGCCCAAAGTACAAGCTTTCTATTGTTTGGAAGAAGAAATGTGTATGGTAGTAAGCAAAAGTTGATGCAACTACTTTTGAATTTCTTATTAAATTATATTAAGAGTTCATAGATAACATGCTAAAGAATTATTACGAAGTAAATTAAATCATGGATATAGACCAAATAGAGCGCGACTCAGAATAGATTTATGAGAGAAAATCAAGCAATTGAGGAAATCATTATGGCAAAGGGATATAGCAAAGGAAATAGCAAAGGAAATAGCAAAAACAGTAGGAATTGGTTTGAAGTGAGAGATAATAGTATCTCTTATTCTGATTTAGAGATACCATATGAAATCGTTCGTTCTAAGAGAAAATCTCTTGCTATCATGATTGCAGTTGGTGGTAAGGTTACTGTTAAGATTCCTATAAGAGCAACAAAAGCTGATGTTATACGCTTATTAGAAAACAAAGGAGATTGGATTTACGACGTATACAAAAAGCAAGTGCTCAGAGAAAGAAAAGGGATTGAAGTTAGAGAAGGTGCGATACTGCCTTACTTAGATCAAACATTTTGCTTACATGTAGTTTTTAATCCTACTAGGCAAGCAGCGAATATATCAATAAAAGAAAATGTACAATATTTGCAAGGGATAGAAGAGGTACTTGTGATAGAAACTCCATTAACGGATTCAAATTTCATAATAGAATGTCTGGGAGCTTGGTATAAGAAAAATGCTAGGAATATCATTACTATAAAGGTTGAACAATATGCCAAGGAAATGGGAGTTACGTATGGAAGAATTTCTATTAGAAGTCAAAAGAGCAGATGGGGAAGTTGTAGTAGTATAGGAAATCTGAACTTTAATTGGCATCTCATAATGATGCCAAGCAAGATTCTGGAATATGTAGTAATTCATGAACTTGCTCATAGAATGGAGATGAATCATTCAAAAAGATTTTGGGAGATTGTTTCAAAGTTTTGTCCGGAATATAAGCAAAGAATATTATGGCTAAAAGAGCAAGGGATGTCCTATGAATTATTTATTAAAGAATAGTTTATGATAGGAAGGTTTTGTTTTTAATTTACTATAGTTGATAGTACTAATTTAAATTCGATTTTAGATTAGGGATCAACTGAAATAAAAGTCTGATTGAGAGACGTAGACGGAGGATGTATGGACAAAAATGTAGCAAAAAATCCCTTAGGTGAAGAACCAGTAGGGAAATTAATGGTTAAATTTGCAGTACCAAGTATAGTGGCTATGCTAGTAAGTGCACTGTATAATATTGTTGACCAGCTATTCATTGGTCAAGCAGTGGGAACGATAGGAAATGCTGCAACTAATATTGCATTTCCTTTATCAACCTCCTGTGTTGCTTTAGCTTTGCTGTTTGGTATTGGTGGAGCATCTAGTTTCAATCTAGCAATGGGCAGAAATGAATCCGATAAAGCAGCACATTATGTGGGGAATAGTATAGTATTGCTAATAGGAAGCGGTATTATCTTAATGTTAGTTACTCAGATATTTCTAACACCGTTGTTAAAATTCTTCGGTTCGCCAGATGATGTACTTGAATATGCTAAGACATATGTTAGAATCACTTCCTTTGGTTTCCCATTCTTAATCTTAACCGCTGGTGGAGGGCATCTAATTCGTGCAGATGGTAATCCTAAGATGACAATGATTTGTAATCTTTCAGGAGCAATTATTAATACGATACTGGATGCTGTCTTTGTATTCGGTTTTGATATGGGTATGGCAGGTGCAGCTTATGCCACAATCATAGGACAGATATTCTCGGGATTACTTGTAATTAATTACATGAGACGTTATAAAACAGTTAAACTTACTACGCATCAATTGAAGCTAAAATGGGAATATTCAGGCCGTATCATCTCATTAGGTACAGCATCTTTCTTTAATCAAATTGCAATGATGGTAGTTCAGATTGTACTCAATAAGTCCTTGAAGTATTATGGTTCGTTGTCGGAATATGGTGAAGCTATTCCGCTTGCCTGTGTAGGTATTATATCAAAAATAAATATGGTATTCTTCTCGTTTATTATTGGTATTGCCCAAGGTACGCAACCAATTGAAGGATATTGCTATGGAGCAGGAAAATATAAGCGTGTAAAGGAGACCTATCGATTAGCTACAATTGTTGGTGGGATCATAGCTATAATTTTCTTCTTATTGTTCCAATTAGTACCAAGACAGATTATAACGTTATTCGGTAAGGGTGACGCGCGTTATTATCAATTCGGAATTAGTTATTTTAGAGTATTCCTTCTCTTTACTTGTCTGAATTTCCTTCAACCAATTACGTCAACCTTCTTTACTTCAATAGGAAAACCTTACAAAGGTATTTTCTTATCTTTAACAAGACAGATTTTATTTTTATTACCGTTGATTATTACTATGCCATTGTTTATGGGTATTGATGGCATTTTGTATTCTGGCCCAATTGCAGATGTTTTGGCGGCTATCATTACTATTATTATGGTTTTAGCTGAATTTAGGAATATGAAGAAGCTACAAGTAATTGAGAATAAATCATAAGTTTATGAATTATATAAAAGAGTGATTAAGGGTTAAATGGATATGAATATAAAAAGAGTTGTAAGACAAACATACTAGTATGGTTGTTTTACAACTCTTTTTTATTTAAAGACTTATTGATAATTAAACTCAGTAAAACTATTGATTTTCAAGTAACAGTTAGATATTATATAAATAAGTTAGATGCAACTAACCAATAATGTAACTACCGATACTCAATATGTTGGAAGGAGTATGACTAATATGAATAGAGAAGCACTTCAGATGATATTTAATTTAAATCAAGATGATATTAAGACACAATTAGCAATACATTGTTCTCCAGTTTTAACCGGTTTAAAGATATCGAATTTATTTATAGTATCCAATGAATATGTAAGAATGGTATATGAGATTTTCAAAAGATCACCGATTTCTATATCGATAATTTGGAAATCAGAAGAGAAGACAACTTTCTTACTATACAATAAAAATCGAGTAGAGGAATATCTTAGACTCAAAGACGTTAAGGAAGTAATGCTTTCGTTCGGTTATTCTAATCCAAAGTTATATTCTGTGTTAGTAGAACTAAGAAGTCGTTATACAAAGTATAAAGAGGAAGGAGCAGAATTTCCTCACGAACTTGGGATTTTGTTAGGCTATCCACCAGAGGATGTTGTTGGATTTATAGAGAACAAGGGTAAGAATTTCTTATATACAGGGTATTGGAAGGTATATGGGAATGTGCAAGAAACTAGAAATATTTTCTATATGTTTAATCAGGCAAGAGAGAATGTAGTAAGAATGTTAACGAGTGGGGTAAGCATTCAGAATATACTAACAATGCACTATGGAAGCTACAATTAATAACAAGGCATTACAAAGAATTTAATAAAGCCTAACTAAATAAACATTAAAAAAGGAGAATAAGTATGAATAAAATAACAGTTGTATATTGGTCACAAACAGGAAATACAGAAGCTATGGCAGAAGCAATAGGAGAAGGTATATCGAATGCTAAGCAAGAATATGGTAAGGAAGCTGAAGTTGTAGAAGTATCTAGTATAGATTTGGAAGAGTTAAAAGATGCCAGTGTATTTGCTCTTGGTTGCCCTGCTATGGGAGATGAGGTATTAGATGATAGTGATATGGAACCTTTTGTATCGCAAGTAGAGAAATTTGCTGCTGGTAAACAAATTGCTTTATTCGGTTCTTATGGATGGGGTGATGGTCAGTGGATGCGTGACTGGGAAGATCGTATGAGGAATGCAGGTGCAACTATCGTAGATGAAGAAGGTATCATATGCCAAGATACTCCTGATGATACAGTTTTAGAAGCTTGCAGAAACCTTGGTAAGAAATTAGCATCTATATAAGAAAAAGCAAAGGAACTTGATAGTAAATAAGGAGGTGTATTATATGAGTATCGTTATAATCGGTGGACATGACCGTATGGTCTGTCAATATAAGAAAATATGTAAAACTTACAATTGCAAAGCTAAAGTATTCACACAGATGACAAGCAATTTAAGAGAACAGATTGGTAAGCCAGATTTAATTGTATTGTTTACCAATACAGTATCCCATAAGATGGTGAAATGTGCTGTGGCAGAAGCAGAGAAAAACAACGCGAATGTTGTAAGATGCCATTCTAGTAGCGGTAATGCATTAGGTGAAATCCTTGAATCACATGTTAGTATGGCGTAATTTATTGGAATTGTTTTTATCCAACTGGTATATTACTATAGTATGAGGATCTTTAAGCAACGAAAGGAGTAGACATTACTATGAAGGTATTTGCGTTGGAAATAAAATTACGAGCTACTTGGGTTCATTCATTAAAAGAAAAGAGAATGATTGTACAAAGTATTGTTAAGAAGATAAGAAATCATTTTAATGTATCAGTAGGAGAGATAGCCGAACAAGATATTCATCAGATCGTTGTTATAGGAGTCGTTGGTATGACTTTAGATGAGAGGCACTTAGAAGAACGTATGGAAGAGATTCTTCTCTATGTTGAAGAAAACACAGATGCTGAGATTATCGATGTAGTGAAAGATAAAGCAGTATTTTAGTAGTTAATAAATTATGTTAGTATTCTTAACTGTGGACGTAAAGCGTGCAGTAGTATATAATATATTTAACTAAACAATACCAGTTGAAGGCAGATTAATGCTTTCAACTGTTTTGATATGAAAAGAAATATGAGAGAATAGTCATATAGGAGGAATGAGTATATGGAAAAGATTTTATTATTCCAATCAAAAGAAGCCACAAATATTAGAAAATTAGCTGCACCTATGCATATTAAAGTTGTTGAAGTAGAGGTATCCAAGTTTAAACAGACACTAGGTAAACTTGCAGGTTACAATAAAGAGGAAGAAGATGTTATATATGAAGGGGAAGCACCTGAAGGAAGCCTTATGGTTTTCTGTGATTTCACAGAGAGCCACTTTAATTCCATGTTACAGAAGATGAGAGCAGCTAAAATTCCTATGACTTATAAAGCAGTCATGACAGCGGTGAACCGAACTTGGGATGTGTTCCATATGTATGAAGAGATGGAAATGGAACGAAAGGCTTATGAGAATAGAAAATAATGTTTTATTAGTATATAAGAAGTTAGTTCTGGGAGGTAATCATGTTTTTGATATTTGGAATTAGCCAAAAAGAAAAAAGACTAGTTTTTGATCAATTAATTGTATGCAAATGCTGTGGCAAATACGGTCATGCGGATGTGTTCATGACGTATACGTATTTTATGTTTTTCTTTATTCCGTTGTTTAAGTGGAGTAAGAGGTATTATATACGAATGCGTTGTTGTGGACCTACCACAGAGATTGATAAAGAATTAGGTAAAGCAATTGAACAAGGAACTGTAACGGAAATTAACTTCGATAAGATTCACTTTGCACATCAACAAGAAAATCAAATAAAACATTGTAATTATTGTGGTTTTACCAGTACTGAAGCTGACTATGAATATTGTCCTAAGTGTGGTAAAAAATTATAACTCAAACTTCGCACATGAATGTTTCGAGGAGTAGCTAACTGCTATATTCAACGAAAAACCCGCTCTCGCTTAGCTTCACACGTAGCAGTACTAAGATTTCGCGTTGCTCAATCAAGTACTGACGTGTTCAGATAGTTTTTCTTATGAATATAGCAATTATCTACTCTAAGCGAAGTTTCTTATGTGCGAAGTTTGAGAATATAAGAAAAACCTTAGAATTCGTTTCTTCAAAGAATCGAATTCTAAGGTTTTTTAATAAAATTAGTCTTCTAAGGCAACAAAATTACCTGTTAGGGTTTTGGAATTACCAGTTGATTTCTCAGTTATACCAGTAATACTGTATTTGTAAGTGTTTCCTTCTTTTAGGCCATTAACTCTTACACTTAATTCATCATTTTCTTTTTCAATTATAGATGCTTTATAGGTTTTTGAACCATCTTCACTTGTTATAGTAACTTTGGGATTGTTATATTTTACTTTCTTACTAAAATCAAATGAAACTTCGTTATCTTCGTAATCAAAATCTACTTCCTCTACGAGGTTTGTTGATGCTTTTGGAATGCTGAATGTAATAGTTAAAGTACCGTATTCAGATTCTGTTTCATTCTTAATACCAGTAATAGTTACCGTATAACTCTTGTCAGCTTCTAAACTAGCTACGTCTAAGTCAATTTCATTTTCATCTGATTCTTCAATAAATGTTTTATAGGTCTTACCAGAATCATCTTTTACACTTGCCTTAGCAGAAGAGTTGAGATTAATTCTTGTTGAAAAATCGATTTCGATAGAGTCGTCTTTTTCATCGTAATCATATTCCACAGATTTAACACTTATATTAGAGGTTGTTTTTGTTGCTGTAGTAAATTTGGTGTTTTCTGCATATGAAAAAGCTACTTGAGAACCTACACCGATTGTAGCGATTGCTGTTAATGCTAATACTTTTGTACTTAGAGATTTTTTCATAGTTTATCTTACCTTCCTTATGAATAGTTTTATTATTTTGTTGTTTTGTTACTTGCTTAGTATAAAATCTAAACATTAAAAGAATATTAAAAGATGTATAAATTATTTGGTACAAGTTTACATCACAATTTTGTGTATACTGATCTGATTAAAGAAGAAGGCTGAAGGATTTCATATGAGAATATTAGTAGTGGAAGATGAGAGAGACTTGAATTCGATAATTGTTAAGAGACTTAATAAGGTAGGTTATAGTGTTGATTCATGCTATGATGGCGAAGAGGCACTTGATTATATGAGATTGGGTGAATATGATGTAATTTTGCTTGATATCATGCTGCCCAAGATGAATGGTTTAGATGTTGTAAGAACGCTACGAAAGAAGCGTGATAAAACTCCAGTATTGTTATTAACTGCTAAAGATGCTATTGAAGATCGTGTAATCGGACTTGATAGTGGTGCTGATGATTATTTGGTTAAGCCCTTCGCCTTCGAAGAACTATTAGCAAGAGTACGGGTTTTAACAAGAAGAAGTATAGAAGAAGTAACGAATGTATTCAGTGTTGCAAATCTAAGTGTTGATTGTGATACGCGAATAGTGAAGAGAGGGGAAACGGTTATTCCTTTATCAAGCAAAGAGTTTTCCGTTTTAGAATATTTGATAAGAAATCAAGGTATTGTATTAAGCAGAGCAAAGATAGAACAACATATCTGGAATTTTGATTATGAAGGAGGTTCGAATGTAATCGATGTATATATTCGCTATCTTCGTAAGAAAATTGATCAAGATTTTGAACCTAAATTAATACACACCATACGTGGAGCAGGATACGTGCTTAGAGATGAGGCAAGTTATGAGTAGGATGCATAGAAAAAGAATATCTATAATATGGAAAGTAACGCTTTGGTATACTGCTTTTCTTTGTATTATGGCCTTGATGATAGTTTTTGTCACATATCTTGTAAGTGAACGAATACTGAGTAATTCATCAAAAGAAATGCTTATCAATAAGGTACAAAAAGTTTCTCAGGAGATTGAGTATGAAGAAGGACAACTTGAGATTGATGAAGATGTCGATTTTGTTGAAAAGGGTATCTATATATCAATATTTAATAGTAATGAAAAGCTGATTCGCGGATTTCTTCCTAGAGAAGTTGATTCTACTATGTCATTTGTAAATCAAAAACTCAGGAAAATTTCGCTATCGGAGGAATGGTATGTCTATGATATGATACAGGAAGTACCCGACTATGGAATAGTAACCATTCGTGGTATGATGCCAACATCAACGAATGTGGGTCGTACCCATGTTAACGTTCTAGTTTTATTGATATTAGCACCGATTATTATTATAATCGCGATTGTAGGTGGATATATTCTAACGAAACGAGCCTTCAAACCAGTAAAACAGATGAGTAAAACCGTTGAACAAATAACCAGCGGGAATGATCTTAGTAAACGTGTGAATCTAGGTGACGGAGATGATGAATTATATCGACTAGGAAGACTGTTTGATCAGATGTTTGAACGTCTAGAAGATTCGTTTGAGAGAGAGAAACAATTTACTGCGGATGTATCTCATGAACTTCGAACGCCAGTAAGTGTTATATTATCCCAGTGTGAATATGCAATGGAATTTGATAATAGGAAAGAGACAAAAGAGGCTTTAGAAAGCATTCATCTACAAACGGTACGTGTGTCTAATCTTATAGGGCAATTATTATTACTAGCAAGAAGTGATATGGATTCAAACAAAATACAATTAGAATGGGTCAATCTAAGTGATTTGCTAGAAGTAATTGTTGAAGATGCAAGAGAAAGGGCACAGAAGAAGAATATCAATGTACATGCTATGATCGAAGAGGGGATTGCGATAAAAGGAGAGGAGACATTGTTAATGCGTTTCTTCATGAATCTTATTATGAATGCTATTAATTATGGGAAAGAATCTGGTAATATAGAGATAGCTTTGTATAGGGAAAACAGGGGAACGGACAAGGAATCTCTTGTTGGATATGTAGGTGATGATGGAATTGGCATAGCAGAAGAGAACAAGGAAAAGATTTGGAGAAGATTCTATCAAGTAGATCCTTCAAG
Organism: Clostridiales bacterium; assembly: GCA_018372435.1. GTDB lineage: Bacteria > Bacillota > Clostridia > Lachnospirales > Lachnospiraceae > Anaerosporobacter. The sequence continues at coordinate 303,852 of JAHAJA010000002.1, forward strand.
AACAGCTAAGGAAGAAGGAAGTCTTGGACTTGGTTTAGCTATGGTAAGATGGATAGCAAATGTGCACCACGCAGAGGTATGGGGAGAGAGTGAACTTGGGGTTGGTAGTACCTTCTTCTTTCGTTTTCCAGCTAAGTAACTTAGAATCGGTCAATTGTTATGAATGTACAGTTGACCGATTTTTTTGACCCTTGAATCATATTATTACAGAAAGATTGACAGGTGAAGATAGAAATCTTATAGTTAGATATGTAGATTAAACTCAAATACTCAAACTTCGTACATAAGTGTGAAGCTAAGCGAAAGCGGGTTTTTCGTTGAACATAGTAGTTAGCTTTTTGTGAAGGATTAATATGCTTCAGAAAGTTATATATTAAGAATAGAACATAAAAGGGAGAATCAGTATTATGTCAATGGTTACATTAGGTAAAACAGGGATAACTGTAAACAAGAATGGTTTTGGAGCACTTCCAATTCAACGAGTAAGCAATGAAGATGCCGGCAAGTTACTAAGAAAAGCGTACGAGCACGGAATTACATTCTATGATACGGCGAGATTTTATACAGATAGTGAGGCTAAGATTGGTGAATCATTATCAGATGTTAGAGAGAAGATTTATATTGCAACAAAAACGGCTGCTACTGATGCAAAAACTTTCTGGAAAGACTTGAATACAAGTTTATCTTTGTTAAAGACAGATTATATCGATTTGTACCAATTCCATAACCCATCCTTCTGTCCAAAATCAGGAGACGGAACCGGATTGTATGAAGCAATGTTAGAAGCAAAAGAACAGGGAAAGATTCGTCATATAGGTATTACGAATCACCGATTATCAGTAGCGAAGGAGGCAATAGATTCTGGATTATATGAGACTCTACAATTTCCTTTCAATTATCTTGCTACAAAAGAAGAACTTAAATTAGTGAGTCGTTGTAAAGAAAATAATATAGGATTTATCGCCATGAAAGCATTATCAGGGGGATTAATTACGAATTCAAGAGCGGCATACGCGTATCAAGATCAATACGATCACGTTTTACCAATCTGGGGTGTACAAAAGGAGACAGAGCTTGATGAATTCATAAGCTATATCGATAATCCACCTACCATGACAGAGGAGATTAAAGCGGTAATTGAAAAGGATCAGAAGGAATTAGCAAGTAATTTTTGTCGTGGTTGCGGGTATTGTATGCCATGCCCAGTTGGAATAGAAATCAATAACTGTGCAAGAATGTCATTATTATTACGTCGTTCTCCATCAGAATTGCAGTTAACCAAAGAAGTCCAAGAGAAGATGAAACGAATTGAAAAATGTATTAATTGTGGACGTTGTTCAGCAAGATGCCCATACGGTTTAAATACACCTAAATTACTAAAGGATAATTACAAGGATTATGTAGAGGTATTAGCTGGAAAAGCTTTATAAATTATAATACTAAACCGATAAAGTATGTAAAGAATACTTTAACAAGGTCAAAGACGCTTTCAAATCAATAACGTTGTGGCCTATAGGAAGGGGTAGGTGTAAGGTGGCTATAAATCAAGTTATATCAAATACTCATTATAGGAATTCTTTATCTAAGAAAGCTGAATCGCAGAAAGTGGATGTTAGTGAGGTGGAGGAATCCTTTAATAAGGCAATGAAGAACTATTCATCATTCGTAGAGAATCGTCTGGAAAATGGAGAGCCTAGTTATCCGATTGGGTCTTGTGATATGACAGAAAAGGAGTGGGATACACTTATTACCAAAATAGATACTTCAATCGACCAGATCAAAGAAGAACTGAAAGAGCGAATCAAAGTGCTTAAAGAACGCGAAGAAAAACAGCGTATATACAAGGAAATTGAAGCAGAAAAAGATCTAGTAAAAAAAGAACGTTTAGAAAAAGAAAATTTAGAAAAAGAGCTAGAGAAGTCTTTAAAAAAGGCTGAATTAGAGGAAAAGGTCGCAGAAGATATCATAAGAGTAAATCAAGAAAATGTTGTTACTAAAGAACAGATAAAGCAATTGATAACTGAATAATATATAAATAGTATATTTAAAGGAGTAAGCTATGGAATTTAACTTTCAACAATATTTTAATCGTACATTCCCTTTCTGGAATCGTATAACGAATTCACAGAAAGAAGAATATATACAAAACTCATTTCTAAGTAACTTCAAAAAGGGACAGTTTGTTCATGACCCAATGGGCCAATGTTTTGGAATGTTGACGGTTTATAAGGGACAATTACGTGTCTTTATTCAATCAGAAAATGGAAAAGAAGTTACCTTATATCGAATTGACGAAGGGGAAACGTGCACATTAGCAACTTCATGCATAATGGATGAGATAACGTTTGATGTTTTCATCGAAGCTACGAAAGATAGTACACTTGTTGTAACGAACTCGTCCTATCTAAATCGTATTTCAGAAGATAATGTATATGTTCAGAACTTTATATATAAACAAACCACAGAAAAATTCTCGAATGTTATGTGGTCCATGCAGCAGATACTTTTCTTAAGCTTCGATAAACGTCTAGCTAGTTATCTGTATGATGAAATGATTAGGACCAATGAAAACTCTTTAGTGGTTACACATGACGAAATAGCAAAAGAATTAGGAAGTGCCAGAGAGGTAGTTTCAAGAATGTTGAAATATTTTCAAAAAGAAGGTTTTGTTATATTAGAACGTGGTAAAGTTGAGATTGTTAATAAGGATGCAATACGAAAGATTGCTATTGAGTCTTAATGTGACTTAGTCACGGTACAATTATTCATTTTTGAAGTATTATATTGATATGAGTTAATGTTTTTGTCATGCAATTAATATGCATCAAGTGACTAGGTTTGAACATTGTGTTATTGTTTAGATAGTTACCATAATACTTATATAGAATGGAGAATGAATATGGCTAATAAGACTGTTATTATTGGCGGAGTAGCTGGTGGAGCTACTACAGCTGCAAGACTTAGAAGATTAGATGAAACAATGGAGATAGTACTACTTGAAAGAGGCGAATATATATCATTTGCCAATTGTGGTCTACCGTACTACGTTGGTGATGTGATTAGTGAAAGAGATAATCTTTTACTACAGACACCAGAAGCGATGTATCAGAAATTTAATATAGATGTAAGAGTATTGAATGAAGTAACTTCGATAAATACAGAAGAAAAGAAAATTGTAATTAAGAATATAAAAACAGGTGAAACATATGAAGAGACATACGATCAATTAGTTATCTCAACAGGCTCTACTCCAATTAAACCACCGATACCTGGAATTAATGGAGATAAGATATTCACAGTATGGACTGTACCGGATACCGATCGAATCAAAGAAGTAATAACAAAACATAATCCTAAAAGTGCAGTTGTAGTTGGAGGTGGATTTATAGGTCTTGAGATGGCTGAGAATCTACATCATGCTGGAATTAGAGTCACAATAGTCGAGAAGATGAATCAAGTAATGGCTCCAATCGATTATGATATGGCTACACTTATTCATGAAAATCTTCATAGTAATAAAGTGACGTTAAAATTAGAAGATGGTGTATTAGGTTTTCGTGAAAATACGGAACGTGGTACTATTACAGTTGAACTTGAGAGCGGTAAAAAGTTAGAAACAGATTTTGTTGTCTTAGCTATTGGTGTAAAGCCAAATAGTGAATTGGCAAAAACGGCTGGTATCGTATTAAATCAGAGGGGTGGAATTATTGTTGATGAACATCTTCAAACTTCTATAGAAGATATCTATGCTGTAGGTGATGTTATAGAAGTTACGAATCCAATCCTCAATAACAAAACTATGATTCCATTAGCAGGACCTGCAAACAAACAAGGACGAATTGTTGCTGATATTATAGTTTCTAAATCTAGTGCTAACAATGTTCAGCGTAATTTGATTAAAAGTAGTAAAAAGCAATATAACGGTACACTCGGTGCTTCTATAGCAAAAGTGTTTGATTACGATGTAGCAAGTGTTGGGTTGAACGAGAAACAGTTACAAAGTTTTGGAAAAAGAAAGAATGTTGATTATTATACTGCATTAATCAATCAGAAATCTCATGCAGGCTATTATCCAGGGGCAACACCTCTCACTTTAAAGATGCATTTTGATATGGAAGGTAAGATTCTAGGTTGCCAAATTATTGGTAGTGATGGAGTAGATAAACGAATTGATACTGTAGCAACTACAATTCGTTTAGGTGGAACGATTTATGATTTAGAAGAATTAGAATTTGCATATGCACCTCCATTTACTTCTGCCAAAGACCCTGTTAATATGTTAGGTTTCGTAGCTGAGAACATTTTGAATGGACTTGTTACACTAACAGAAGTTGCTGAACTTGATGAAATGAAAGAAGATAAAGTAATACTTGATGTTACAGAAGATATCGAACGTATGGTTTTCGAAATACCAGATTCTTATCATATACCATTAGGACAATTAAGGAAACGAATAAATGAACTTAATAAAGAGGTTCCAGTAGTTGTTTATTGTGCAATTGGAGTACGCGCATATAACGCAGCCAGAATTTTAATGGAACATGGTTTTAAGAAAGTTTCTGTATTAGCAGGTGGTGTAACTTTCTATAAATCGATGCATTATGCAGATAGGCTACAAGATGAAGAATTGCAAGTAGCGGAACATATAATGGAAAGTGATAAGGTTGATACCATGAAGGAAGAATATAATCAAAAATTAGAAGAAGCAACTGATAAAGAAATTAAAATCTTAGATTGTTGTGGTTTACAGTGTCCAGGACCAATCATGAGAGTGAATGAAACAGTTAAGAATATGAACGATCATGAGGTACTAAAAGTTTCTGCAACGGATATGGGATTTTCAAAAGATATTCAATCTTGGTGTAGACGAACTGGAAACACATATGTTAAAGCAGAACGTATTAATAATGAAAATATCGTAACAATACAAAAAGGATCTACAGTAGAGAATTTAACAAGTAAGAATAACGTTACGAATAACGATAGAGAAGGAAAAACATTAATTGTTTTCAGTGGTGATTTTGATAAAGTCTTAGCTTCCTTTATAATTGCTAATGGAGCAGCTTCTATGGGAAGACCAGTGACGATGTTCTTTACATTCTGGGGGTTAAATGCTCTTAGAAAGACAGATAAAAAGAATGTTAAAAAACCGTTCATAGATGCTATGTTTGGTAGAATGATGCCAAAAGGAACAAAGAAGTTAAAATTATCGAAGATGAATATGGCGGGAATGGGAACTGCTATGATGAAGAAGGTTATGAAAGATAAGAATGTGAATACATTAGAAGACCTTATGAAACAGGCAATGGCACAAGGCATTAAATTAATAGCATGTACTATGTCTATGGATGTAATGGGAATTACCAAGGAAGAGTTAATCGATGGGGTAGAATTCGCAGGAGTTGCTTCTTATCTAGGAGATGCAGAAGAATCCAATGTTAACTTATTCATTTAATTAAGTTTTTATCCTAAAAGAATACAATTTTTTAGTTTTGTAAAGGAACTACTACACTTTCGCTAAAGTGTAGTAGTTTTTTTACGTTGCAAAGAATCTGTATTTGGTCATTTGAGAAAAAAGTTCTTATACTTAATTTGACTAAATAGTTAAAGTTATTCATCGTTACAGCTTAACGAGATATATCTATGGAATGGAGGAGGATGAAATGAACCTAGTGGAAATTATTCTGATTTCCATAGGACTATCGTTAGATATTTTTGCAGTGACCATATGCGAAGGGGCTATGTTAGCTCGGATCGAGAAGAAAAAATTAGTGATTATGTGTGCAATTTTTTGCTTGTGGCAGTTAGTTGCCGTGCAGGCGGGAAATTTAATTTCCTTGATACCGATATTTGCAGATTCTACTACTAGCATGCAAGTAGTATGGAATGGAATATCGATTACTATACTGATTGGTCTTGGTGTGTATATGCTATACAAAGCATGGCGAAGAGAAACAATATTTGAGCATGTATCAGATATTAGTTATAAAAAGGTTTGCATAACTGCATTAATTACAAGTATGGATGCATTCTTCGCTGGGATAGGATTCGGTTTTATGGATGCAGAATTTATTATAGTCCAGATTGCTATTGAAACCGCAACTATTCTGTCTGTTATACTAGGAGTTTATACAGGATATCGTATGGGATACGAGCAAAAAACGATAGCTTATGGTATTGGTGGAATAATATTAATCTGCTCAGCAATAGAGATTGTATTCCGTAGTGTATAGGTCGGTGACACAATCGACTTAATAATATTTTACTTAACTCAAGGAGAATCAAGGGAGGATTATCTATGGGAACAATAACACATAAAGCTGCAAGAAGTGCCTTTAGTAAGGCTATTGACGTTACACTTAGAAAAGTAAATCAAGATAGAGAAAAGGGATTACTTAGGATAACAGATATCTCGGAAGCATTCTTAGGTAACGTATACTCGAAAGAAACATATGAAAGTGCTAGAAACCTTATCCGAAACCAAGATGGAAAATGGATGCAATACTTAAACAAAGCTTTAGATGAGTTAGATCCAAACGTTGTAAAAATGACAGCATTGAATTTGGGATTTGAAGCTGCTTTTCATGGAACGAAGATGATTCGAAATATGAGAGAAGTTCACCAATGTAATATTCCGTGGCTGATACTTATGGACCCTACTAGTGCATGTAATCTACACTGTACTGGTTGCTGGGCAGCTGAATATGGACATAAGCTTAATTTAACTTTTGAAGATATGGATCGTATAATAACACAAGGTAAAGAATTAGGAATCTTCTTCTATATGTATACAGGTGGTGAGCCATTAGTAAGAAAAAATGATATTATTAAGCTTTGTGAAAAACATAAGGATTGTGCCTTTCATGCATTTACAAATGGTACGTTAATTGATGAAGCTTTTTGTAAGGAGATGTCTAGAGTGGGAAATATATCCTTGTCCATTAGTTTGGAAGGTTTTGAAGACGTTAATGATTTGAGGCGTGGTAGCGGGGTGTTTGACAAAGTAATGAAAGCCATGGATTTACTGAAAGCAAGTGGACAGATATTCGGTACTTCAATTTGTTACACAAGTAAAAATATTGAAACTGTTACAAGTGATGATTTCCTAGACATGATAATTGATAAAGGTTGTCGCTTCACCTGGTATTTCCATTACATGCCAGTAGGAAATGAGGCTGCTGTTGAATTGCTTCCAACTAAAGAACAAAGGGAGTATATGTATCACCGTGTCAGAGAAATACGAGCGATGGAGGGCGGAAAGCCAATCTTTGCAATGGACTTCCAAAATGATGGTGAGTTTGTAGGTGGCTGCATTGCAGGCGGAAGAAATTACTGCCATATTAACGCGAATGGCGATGTTGAACCTTGTGTATTTATACATTACTCTGGTGCAAACATTAAGGAAGTTAGTTTGCTGGATGCATTAAAACAACCTTTATTCATGGCATATCGGGATAACCAACCATTTAATAATAATCATCTACGCCCATGTCCAATGCTAGAGAATCCAGAGATACTTAAACGTATGGTAAAAGAAACAGGTGCAAAATCTACTGACTTACAATCACCCGAAAGTGTAGAGCATCTTTGTGATAAGTGTCATGAATACGCTTGTGATTGGGAGAAAACAGCAGACGATTTATGGAGTAAAACTTCTGTACGTGAACCAAGATATGTGAATTATAAAAACGGGAAAACAAAGAAGGTAATGTAACCAAAACGAAATATAAATAAGTCGGATATTATGAAAGTAATGCGCAGTACTTTATAAATATCTTTTTAAAGAAAATCTAAGATGAATTCTTGGAAGTTAAGTTATTTTATGCTAGAATATAGATGTACAATATGACCCATGGTCATTTCTGGGTTTGATGAGAGAATTAATAGTAAAAGGAATGAGTCAATGGTACAGAAGCGAGATATATCAAAGGCCCTAATAGCAGAAAGTTTTAAAGAATTAATGTTAAAAAATCCTTTTGAAAAGATTACTATAAAGATGATTACTGAGAAAGCAGGCTTAATAAGGCCTACTTTCTATAATCATTTTAAGGATAAATATGATTTAGTTGAGTGGATTTTCTATGAAGAGATTATTAAGGAAGTATCGAATCTTATTGATCATGGAATGGAGAAAGAAGCCGTTAAGTATCTAGTCACATGTATTTATGAGGAGAGAGGATTTTATAAAAAAGCATTTGAAATAACAGGACAAAATTGTTTTGAACATATAATGATAAAACATATCTACGAGATTTGTTTAAAACGTTTAAAAGAAAGCGATGGGATGCAGTTTGCCGAAGATAGTATCTTGAACGAAGAAACTGTATCACAGTATTATGCGCTCGACCTTGTAACAGCAATTAAAACTTGGGTTATTTATGGGATTGAAGATATGACAGTGAATCAAATCATTGATGCATATCATTATTTAATGACACATTCTATCTATGATATTATCCAGTGAGGAGTGCAACTAGTGAATAAAAAACAACTATTAAAAACATTGATTTCAATTGGATTTCTACTTCTAATAATAATAGTTTTTAAGAAATCTTTAGTTGAAGCAATGTATGAAATGCGATTCATACGTATATGGCAAATTGCATTAATAAGCTTAATGGCAATCGTATTTCAGATTTGTGATGGACTTAATTACAAAATAATGACACAAACGAAGGGTACAGGATTAACAAGATGGGAAGGCATATCATGTGCCTTCTATTCTTCTTTTTTTAAGGTGGTAACATTCGGAAGTGGTTCTGCAGCAGGAACAATCTATTATATGAATAATCGAGGAATAAAGCTTTCTAGAGGGACGAGTATATCAGCTTTGTCCTATATGTTTCATAAGCTTACTATTGCAGTATTAGCAATCTTTTTTCTAATAGTACAATTCAAAGATTTCCATTCTATCTATAATAATTATTTCTCTACTTTTTTAATAAGCTTGGCGATTGCTATTCTTATTGCAATTTTATTCTTAACAATCTGCATAAGTAAACGGTTGCATACATTCTTAGTAAAGTGTATGAATAAGCTTAATAAAAAGGGCAAATTATCGCATATAATTGATACCTTAACAGAGTATTTTATAGGACTGGAAGAATCATCTACGGAGCTATTAAAAGAGAAATCCTGTGTATGCTCAATTATATTACGTGATATTATTAAGATGTTAGCTATATATAGTATTCCGTATATCATATTAGCACCGATTCATACGATTACTGGAATTCAATTACTGGGTATTACTGCCGTCTCGTGTGCAGTTGCAAGTGTGTTGCCTGCACCTGCGGGAATTGGTTCAACAGAGGTAGCGTTTCTATTATTTTTTGCTAATATTGTTCCAAAGAAAAATATTCTTTCCTGTGCATTGTTATATCGGTTTATGACTTTTTTGTTTCCTGGTGTTATTGGAGGCACAATAATTGGAATGAATAAAATAAAGAAAACACTTGTGCATCAGGATAACTAAATATTATTGATTACACTTGCTTTGTGCTTCTTATAAAGTATAATGTATATATAAGTATAAGTCATAACTACTGTGTTAGAGATACCATTTTATTAACAATACAGTTTTTAAGAATAATACAACAAGGTGAAAGGATTTATAAGAATAATGAAGACAGTAGTAATTGCAGAAAAGCCATCTGTAGCAAGAGATATTGCAAGAGTTCTAAAATGCAATCAAAAGATAAATGGAGCTATAGAAGGTAGTAAATATATCATAACTTGGGGACTTGGACATCTTGTAACACTTGCTGATCCCGAAAAGTATAAAGAGGAATACAAAGAATGGAAGATTGAACATCTACCAATGTTGCCACCTCGAATGGAACTAGTAGTAATTAAACAAACAGCTAAACAGTTTAACGCAGTTAAGGCACAGTTAAATCGTAAAGACGTTAGTGATATTATAATAGCAACGGATGCGGGAAGAGAAGGCGAATTAGTAGCAAGATGGATTCTCGAGAAGTCTGGATGTAAAAAGCCAATAAAACGTCTTTGGATTTCATCTGTTACCGATAAAGCAATTAAAGATGGCTTTTCACATCTGAAAGATGGAAAAGAATACGATAATCTATATGCAGCCGCTGTGGCAAGAGCAGAATCGGACTGGTTGGTAGGTATGAATGCAACTCGTGCATTAACATGTAAGTATAATGCCCAGTTATCATGTGGTCGTGTTCAAACACCAACACTTGCTATGATTGCGAAGAGAGAAGAGGAGATTCGAAAGTTTGTTCCAAAACCATATTATGGTTTACAAGCTAAGAGTATGGGATTAACTTTTACGTGGATTGACGGAAACACTCATAGCAATACAACATTCGACAAGAGTAGAATTACAGATTTATATAAAAAATTACAAGCTGGTGATGGCAAAGCGAAAGTTACACAGGTAAAGAAAACAGCTAAGAAAAGCTATTCTCCTGCGCTATATGATTTAACAGAATTACAAAGAGATGCGAATAAGCGATTTAATTTCTCAGCGAAAGAAACATTGAATATCATGCAACGCTTATATGAAAATCATAAGGTTTTAACCTATCCCAGAACGGACTCTAGATACATTACTACAGATGTAGTTCCAACGATATCGGAACGTTTACGTGCTTGTGCAGTAGGACCATATAAGAAATTAGCAGGTCGTCTGGTTAATACAGTAATTAAAGGAAATTCAAGTTATGTGAATAACAATAAGGTTTCTGATCACCACGCAATTATACCTACCGAGCAATATGTTAATCTTGATCATATGACGAATGAGGAACGTAAAATCTATGATCTGGTTGTTCGTAGGTTTTTAGCTGTATTGTATCCTCCGTTTGAATATGATCAAACCAACATTGAAGTCGAGTATGGCGGTGAAACTTTCATTGCCAAAGCAAAGGTAGTAACTAAACTAGGTTTCAAAGAGGTATATAGTTCTGATTTAGATAATGATTCAGCTGGAGAAGATGATTTTGAAGATAATAACGATGAAGGTACACGTAATCTCATGAAAGAACAATTTGTCTCAATGAATGAGGAGATGAAGAGCCTTCAACCTGGTGATAGTATTCATAAAGTTTCAGTTTCTATAACAGAAGGTAAAACAAAACCACCAGCTCCATTCAACGAAGCTACTTTGCTATCTGCAATGGAGAATCCAGTTAAGTATATGGAACATTATGATAAAGAAGCAGCAAAGACACTTGGTGAAACTGGTGGGCTTGGTACAGTAGCTACAAGAGCAGATATCATTGACAAGTTGTTTGCTAACTTCTTACTTGAAAAACGAGGAAAAGAGATCTTCGTAACCTCCAAAGCAAAACAATTACTTGAGTTGGTCCCTTCAGAATTATGTCAACCTGAACTTACGGCTGATTGGGAGATGAAACTAGGAAGAATTGCGAAAGGAACTTTGAAGAAAGAACAGTTCATGAATGAAATTCGTTCGTATTCTACAGAGATAGTAAGCGAAATTAAAGGTGGTGCAGGTACGTATCGCCATGATAATTTGACGAATTCAAAATGTCCAGTTTGCGGAAAACGTATGTTATCCGTTAAAGGCAAGAATAGTCGTATGTTAGTATGTCAAGACCGTGAATGTGGTCATAGAGAAACGATTGCAAGGGTAAGTAATGCTAGATGTCCAGTATGCCATAAGAAGATGGAACTGTGCGGTAAAGGTGATGCACAGGTTTTTACTTGTCATTGTGGACATAAAGAAAAATTATCTGCCTTTGAGGAGCGCCGAAAGAAGGAAGGTGCAGGTGTATCGAAGAAAGATGTAGTAAATTATATGAAGAAGCAACAAAAAGAAGCGAAAGAACCTGTAAACAATGCTTTTGCGGATGCCTTTGCTAAATTAAAACTATAATAAAGACAAACGGAAAACTATCAACTTGTAATTTGACAATTTGGTAGTTTTCTTAATTTCATAATTTTTCAAGATAAATAATTTGCATGTTTTTATTGACCTTTCCGTAACGTATACCCTTATAATGAAAGCTGTAAAAAATAAAAATAATCATTATAATGTAACCAACAGTTAACATTAGAAAACATAAGATGATTATAGAGATTTGGGGAGAGAGAAAATGGAGAAAAAATATTATACAGCAGGTGAAATTGCTAAGATATCAGGAGTATCTAGTAGAACTATTCGATTCTATGATTCTAAGGGGTTATTACCACCGGTTGATTATTCAGCGAGTGGATATCGATATTATGACAGTGGTTCTTTTGAAACTCTACAGAAAATTCTAATGTTTAAGTTCCTAGGTTTTTCTTTAGATCAAATTAAAGAACTTATACAAAGTGATCAGAGAGATTATTCTATAATGAAACAATCACTGGAGAATCAGAAAGAGCTACTAAAGAAGAAGAGGATAGAGATTGATCGTTTACTTGAGGCAGTAGAAGTGGCTAAAACGTGTACCGAGGTAGAAGATTGGGATAACTTAATTCTACTATTAAATTTATTATCAAATGAAAAGAAAATCGAAAATCAGTATGCAACAACTGATAATCTAAATCGAAGAATTACCATACATCAGTATAATACCAGTACAGTAAACTGGATGGAATGGGTTTTTGATCATCTGCATATAGAAGAAGGCATGAAGATACTTGAAATAGGTTGTGGAAACGGCCTATTATGGGAGACGAATATAACACGGTTACCTCCTGATTTGGAGATATATGTATCTGATTATTCTGAGGGAATGTTAGAAAGTATAAAAAAGAGTTTCAATAAACACAAGGCTGAACTAATCAAAAAGAATATACAGATACATTACAGACAAGAGGACAGTAATAACCTACAACTTGATGATATGAAATTTGATCTTATAATAGCGAATCATATGCTTTATCATCTTGAACAAATGGAAGACTGTCTGCTAAAACTGAGGAAAGCATTGCAAAAAGATGGTTATCTGATATGCTCTACGATTGGCAATGGACATATGAAGGAATTAATGGATCTAGTTTATGAGTATGATAACACAATAGATAATACCTTAGATTTATGCGTCAAACGCTTTTCATTGCAAAATGGAAAAACTCAGTTGAGTAAAGTATTCGACCAGATAAAGAGATATGATTTTGATTCCAATCTTATTGTTGATAATGCAAAGGTTATCTGGGATTATGTATATTCTTTTCCAGGTAATGCACCAGTAATACTTGAAAGAACAGGTGATGTGCTAATGCAGATGATTATGGATCGTATTGATAAAGAAGGAGCTTTCTTAATACATAAGGAAACGGGTTTGTTTGAATGTAAGAATATTTGCTATTAGTAAATGGTAAAATATGCATGAAAAAAGAATGCCATGTAATTTCACTCGATTGTATATGGAAGAGAGAGGGTTAAAATCATATAATTGTAATATGATTTTTAATATGTTAGTATTATTAATAACAAATGTAGTGAGAACAAGCTTGATATACATAATAAAGGTAAAACGAAAGGGCGTATGTTTATGAAGAAGATTTTAGTTGTTGTTGATTATCAGAATGATTTTGTGAATGGAGCATTAGGTTTTGAAGGTGCAGAAAAATTAGATGAAGCAATTGCCAAAAAGATTCGAGAACATGGAGAAGGTAATGTATTCTTTACAAGAGATACGCATGAAGAGAATTATCTTCATACACGCGAAGGAAGAAATCTTCCAGTAGAACACTGTGTAAAGTATACGAATGGCTGGGAAGTGTATGGTGAAACAAAGGTAGCATTAGATGAAGTAGGGGCACAAGGTTTTAACAAAGAATCATTTGGACTTTCTATTACACATGAAATAGCGAATAAGTTACCAAAGTCGGTTGACGAGATTGAGTTGGTTGGATTAGTATCAAATATTTGTGTACTAAGTAATGCGGTTATTTTTCAGACTTACTATCCGGGTGCAACAATTATTGTGGATGCTTCCTTAACTGCTAGTTTTGACCCAATACTTAACCAGAAAGCCTTGGATGTAATGGAAGGATTGCAAGTTAAAGTGATTAATAGATAGCAAAAGGCTATAAGAATGAATATTGTTAGATATAAATATAATACAGTGACTGGCTTGTGTTTGAAAAAATGTATAGTCATATAGATTGGCACTTCAAATTGAAGTGTCTTTTTATATTTGATATAATTTTATTCTATAATATCGTAATAAATATAAGAATTGAATCTTTAGCAATTTCTCTTTTATTTGCTATGCTTTCTAGTGTCTCGCAAAAAGATGATATGTTATGTGAAGGAACAAAAGTATTTGAGTTTATGATAGATCATTTAATAGATGATATTTTCGATTAGGAGGATAGAATATAAAAAGAGTGGATATAAGAGAACACACAAAAAAGTATAATGAATTAGCAAAGAAGGCTGGGAGTGGAACCTACCCAAACAAAGACATAGCTAAAGTGGGTTCTATGATTGGGCTAGGAATAGGTGGCATATTATTGGGAGTTGGTGTAGTTGGTATATCGCAAGGAGCTGTTTATGGTATAGGTAGTTTAATAGCTGGTGCAGCTACGGGGCTTTCTAATTGCTATAATTTAAAGCGACTTAAAAGAAGATCATAGATAATTACATTCGTATTTAATTCTAACATGTCACATAGTTGTCGTGTTTGATGTTATATACTTTTGATATAAAGCTATTTGATTAGGGAGGATATAATATGATTGAATCAAGATGTGGTATTGAATGTAGTAAATGTGATTATCGGGAACAATTTCATTGCAAGGGGTGCGTTAATATAGAAAATCCATTCTGGGGCGAATGCACGGTGAAACAATGTTGTGAAACGAAAGAATCAGAGAATTGTGGACATTGTCATCAGTTTCCTTGCAACACTTTACATAATTTCGCCTACGATAAAGAGCAAGGGGACAATGGAGCTAGAATTGAACAATGTAGATACTGGTGTGGCAAGGAGTCTACAGAAACATTGAAATAATTTAGAAGAAAATAATTTAGAAGAAAATAATTATAAGAAAATAAATCATACAAAACAGAAGAGAAAATAAGTTCATACAAAAAAAGCTTGACAAATTTTCTATATATGAGTAATATTTAGTAAATTCATAAATAGAAGCAAGGATAAGGAGTAGTATATAGTAACTGGATTTCAGAGAGAAGATGTTTGGTGAAAATCTTCATGAAGGTTCTATAGAAGGCGCCTTTGAGCTGTGCATTGAAAGATAGTAATATTGATTAGATGGCACCGGAGTTCCTACCGTTAGAAAGGGAGTAGCATAAGGAATTTGTTTGTTCCCGTGCTAACAAAGAGCAGAGACATCTGAAATTAGGTGGTACCACGGACTTATTATAGAGTTCGCCCTAAGCATATAAGCTTAGAGCGGGCTCTTTTCTTTTGTCATTCTATTAAAATAGCTTCAATATGAATAATTTGAATATCAATAGGAAAACAAGGAGGAATTGTGAATGAAAGAATTTAATATGGATGAGCTAATCGCATATTGTAATCAGTATGGTTTTATATTTCAAGGAAGTGAAATATATGGTGGCCTAGCGAATACATGGGACTATGGGCCACTTGGCTGTCGATTAAAGAATAACCTTAAAGATGCATGGAGATACTTTTTTATACAATGCAGAGATAGTAGTTATGAAATAGATGCTGATATTTTAATGAATCCTATGGTATGGAAAGCAAGTGGTCATCTAGAAGGGTTCTCAGATCCTCTATTAGATTGTAAAGAGTGTCAAACCAGGCATCGTGCAGACAATCTAATTAATGACTTTGATGAGACTGCGAATGCAGATGCTATGACACAACAAGAAATGATTGAATTTATTCGTAGTAAGGAAGTACCTTGTCCTGTTTGTGGAAAATATAATTTTACCGATATTCGTCAGTTTAACTTAATGTTTGCAACTAAAAGAGGTGTTACTGACGATTCCGCTAACATGGTATACCTAAGACCAGAGAATGCCCAAGGGGAGTATGTGAATTTCTTAAATGTTCAAAGAACCATGCGTACGAAATTACCTTTTAGTATCGGACAAATCGGTAAAGCGTTTCGTAACGAGATAACGCCTGGTAATTTCACATTTCGTACAATAGAGTTTGAACAGATGGAGTATCAAACATTTTGTAAGAAAGGTGATGATGAAGGTCTCTACAAGTATTTCAAAGAGTATGGAAAAGAGTTTTTTCAGTATCTTGGATTAGCTAGCGAACATCTACGTTATCATGATCATGAGAAGTTAGCTCATTATGCAAAAGCAGCGTGTGACATCGAATATCTATTCCCATTTGGTTGGGGTGAAATCAACGGGACACACAATCGAACAGACTTTGATTTAGCAAGACATCAAGAATACACAGGTAAAACAATGGAATACTTTGATACTGAGACAAATGAACGTTATATACCTTATGTTATCGAATCCACCTACGGTTTGGATCGTCTTGTATTAGCTGTATTGTGTGAAAATCTAGTGGAAGAAGAATTAGAAGGTGGTGACACTCGTGTAGTTTTGAAAATACAGCCTTTCTTAGCACCGATTAAGGTTAATATACTACCTCTAATTAAGAAGCGTCATGCTGATAGGGCTAAAGAATACCATCATATGCTATCAAAATACATGATGGTTTCATATGACGAGGCAGGGAATATCGGTAAACGTTACCGACGAGGTGATGCGATTGGTACACCATTTGCAATTACAATTGATGATGATACAATTAAGAATAATACAGTAACGGTAAGAGAACGAGATAGTATGGAACAAATAACGGTATCTGTATCTGATCTAGTACCTTATCTTATAGAAAGAGTATAATACCTTAAGCTACCGTGTCAAAAAAGAGCAATAAAAGGGTAAGATATAGCAATATTGTACTTCTCAATATTCCTAGAAAGTGCTATATTTATTATAGTGAATTTTGATTTGGTTATCTAACAATACTTACCCTTTTTGAAGATAATGAAATCAGACCTACATATATTGAAGGAGGTACATAATGGCGACAAAATGGAATTTACTTTTTCCAGAGGGAAAAAGAAAAGCAATAACTTTCAGTTATGATGATGGATTGGTTCATGATCGAAAATTAGTAGAACTATTTAATAGATACCATGTAAAGGGAACCTTTAATCTTAACTCAGGAGAGCTAGGTAGAATAGAGGTTGAGAATATAAATGGGGTCAAGCAGGAGAATTCAACTGTTACAGCTAAAGAAGTGAGACAATTGTATAATGGTCATGAAGTTGCGTCCCATACCGTTACGCATCCTTCACTTCCAGCTCTTGATACAAGTGTAATGTCTTATGAGATAATTACCGATAGAAAGAATCTTGAAGATTTAACAGGTTATATCGTTAATGGATTTGCTTATCCTTATGGTACCTATAATGATACCGTTAAATCTGTATTACAGATGTGTGGTATTCAATATGCAAGAACTGTGATTTCAACGCATCAGTTTGAGCTACCAACCAATCCGCTTGAATGGAATCCAACCTGTCATCATAACGATGACAGACTAATGGAATTAGCGAAGGAATTCTGCGAGGAAGAAGATATCTATCGACGATTACGGTTGTTTTATATATGGGGACATAGTTTCGAATTTGAAAGAAATAACGACTGGGATACAATCGAGAACCTGCTTAAATATATGCAACCGTATCTATCTGATATCTGGGTAGCTACCAATAGTGACATCATAACTTATTACAATGCTTTCAAGCAAGCAAAATACTATGCAGATGGTTCTACAATTATTAATACCAGTGGAATTGATTTGTATTTTGAAGGGAACGATGGACCAATTGTAGTGAAGAAATTCCCATATAGGAGTTTGCTTT
>JAHAJA010000031.1 GCA_018372435.1 Clostridiales bacterium
AGGTAAGACTCTTTATTAAGTTTACCCCAAAATCAGCATAGAAACTAAATAAAAAAAGCTTGACTTTCCTTAGCAGGTTTGACAAAGAGCCTAAAAAAAAAGAAACAACAAAGTGTTAATCACCTTGTTGTCCCTAATTAGTATCCCCTATATTAGCAAATTGACGAAGCAAGTTTTTAGAAGGCTTTCGACACCCGAATCACTAACTCACATTTTACACTTGAAGACTCCAAGAAGTAGTTAACTGTTATATTGAGTAAAAACCGCTCTCGCTTAGCTCCATTTATGTTTGAATCACAGCAGACAAAGTATACTTACTTCGATTCCCATCTTCCTGAAGCACCACATGGTAGTGTTAATCCATTCGATGTAACTGGTAAACCTATCTCATCAGCGTTTACAACCCCGCCATAACGTGGCACCAATTCCGTCCCCATCATATAAGCAAGTACCGCTGGTTGAAGTCCAGTTGTATATGAATTAATCAAAAAGAATAAAGGGTTATCCGATAGAACTTTTGTACATAGTTGCACAAAAGGATAAATTGCTTCTTCAATCTTCCAAATCTCTCCCTTAGGTCCTCTTCCATAAGAAGGTGGATCCATAATAATTGCATCATATGTGTTTCCACGACGAATCTCACGTTCAACAAATTTCACACAATCATCTACGATATAACGAATTGGTGCTTCTGAAAGTCCGGAAGACTTTGCATTTTCCTTCGCCCATGTAACCATACCTTTTGATGCATCAACGTGTGTAACGCTTGCTCCAGCAGCTGCCGCTGATAAAGTCGCTCCACCTGTGTACGCAAACAAGTTTAATACCTTAATTGGACGTCCAGCATTTCTAATTTTGTTAGAGAACCAATCCCAATTTGCTGCTTGTTCCGGGAATACTCCTGTATGCTTAAAACTAAATGGCTGCAGATTAAAAGTTAAATTCTTATAATTGATTGTCCATTGCTTCGGCAAATCAAAGAATTCCCATTCACCACCACCTTTACTACTTCTATGATAATGGCCATTCATATTCTTCCAACCTTTATGCTTTCTAGGGGTATCCCATAGAACCTGTGGATCAGGTCGTACTAATAGGTATTTTCCCCAGCGTTCTAATTTTTCTCCATTTGATGTATCAATTACTTCATAATCTTTCCAGCCATCTGCTAACCACATTGTATTTACTCTCTTTCTTCTATAATTAATAAAAGTGCATTATTCTTAGCTACGTATTCGCAGTCTTAAATAGTTGCAATAAATATTTTCTATTAGCGATTATACACGTTTTTCCCTACTTAGACAAGATGTATACTAGTATAAGTATAATCACTATAGCAGAATATACACATTTTATACTTTTTTTCTTGTTTTTTAAGACTCTGCTAAGCTTTCTAATCCCTTTTTAACTTGACGTTGAAGCCAAAAGATAATACACTATAATTGTAAAAATAATGTAACGGCATTCGGAATACTTATATATAAACTTCTGAACAGTTACTAACTATTTATAGGAAAACTATAAATACATATTTGAGGGAGGTACCACGAATGGGTATATTAACAAGATTTAAAGATATTATGGCAAGTAATATTAACGCACTCCTTGATAAAGCAGAAGATCCTGAAAAGATGATTGACCAGTGTTTACGTAATTTGAACAGTGATTTAGGTAAAGTTAAAGCCGAAACAGCTTCCATCATGGCGGAAGAGCAACGTTCAAAACGTGATCTAGATGAATGCACTAGTGAAATTAATAAGATGCAAAATTTCGCAGTGAAAGCTCTTGAAGCAGGTAATGAAGAGGATGCTCGTAAATTTTTAGAAAAAAAATCTACTTTATCCAACAAACAAGCTGGACTTCAAGAATCTTACAATATAGCAAGCGCTAATGCTACTCAAATGAGAGAGATGCATGACAAACTTGTAAATGATATTAACGAACTAGAATCTCGTAAAGATATGATTAAGGGCAAAATGGCTGTTGCTAAAACTCAAGATCGCATCAACAAAATTGGTTCTAGTGTTTCAAGCGCCAACGATTCTATATCAGCATTCGATAGAATGGAAGCTAAAGCAAACAAAATGCTTGATTCTGCCAATGCTATGGCTGAGTTAAATCGTGGTCCTAAAGATGACATCGCTGATTTAACTGCCAAATACGCTAATCCTGCATCAGAAGTAGACGATGAATTAGCAGCATTAAAAGCAAGCTTAGGTAAATAATAGAAAGCTCAATATAAAGGTGTTGTATAGTAACATATAGACTGCATTATGCAATCATGATCGTTCCTTTACAACACCTTATTTCAAACTTAATAAAATATTAGGAGAAATCACTATGGTTGTTCAATACAAATGCCCTTGCTGTGGTGCGGATATGAAGTTCGACAGCAATACAGGGAAACTTCTATGTGAAAGTTGCGGATATACTAGCGATATTGATACGATGAAACGCAACGAAGAAGGTAACACCACCTCTTCTGAGGAATATTCTAATTCAACCAATAATACTTCTTACGATTCTAATGTAAATCAGTATGTATGTAACAACTGTGGTGCTGTATTAATTACAGAACCAGATACTACAGCGACTAATTGTAACTTCTGCGGTGCTCCTGTCGTTCTTGCCGATCGATTATCAGGGGAATCTTCTCCCTACTATATAATCCCGTTTCAAATTAGTAAGGCACAAGCTCAGGAAGCTTTTAAAAAATGGTGTAAAAACGGCAGACTTACTCCAAAAGGATTCATGACCGCTGATCGAATCAAAAGCATGACAGGATTATACGTTCCTTTCTGGTTATATGATTTACATAGTAACGGAGAACTTAATGCCGCATGTACTCGCGTCAGAACCTACGAACAAGGTGATTATATCGTAACCGAAACACAACATTATAATGTATATCGAAGCGCAGACCTAACTTACCTTAAGATACCTGTAGACGCTTCTGAAAAAATGAACGATGGTCTAATGGATAAATTGGAACCATTTGATTATCGCAACTTGAAACCATTTAACATGCCTTATCTTGCAGGATATACAGCGGAAAAATATAATTATACTGATAAAGATTTGTTCCCTCGTGTTCAAAATCGTGTTGCCGACTATGTGGAAACCTACCTACGTTCTAGCATAGCCGGCTATAGTAGTGTAAATGTGTTTAATAGAAGAATTCACATAAAACCAAAGAATGCCTTCTACGCACTCTTACCTGTATGGTTAGTGTGCTATGATTATCAAGATTCAGAACATGTTTTTGCCATGAACGGTGAAACAGGTAAAATAGTTGGTCGCCCTCCTCTAAGCAAAGGTAAAATCGCATCTTGGTTTGGTGGTATAACCGTGGCCAGTTTTATTATTATTAAAATCATCGCATTATTAATGGGAGGTGGATTAATATGAAAATAAGTAAACAACGTATCCTTCCCTTAATACTTTTTATGTTATGTTTATTATCAAGTATTATTATTGCACCAACAACGCAGGCTGCTACTAACAGCAAAGATATTCCTTACGTCATTGATGATGCCAATCTATTATCCACTGATGACCAGCAAGATTTGAATGATCTGGCTAATAAATATAGCAGGAAGCATGATACTTCCATTGTGGTAGTAACAACCAATGATACGAATGACCTGTCTACTACTAACTATGCTAGTATGTATTATGATACTTATATCCATGGCAATGATGGATATAATGATAACTGTGTACTTTTTCTTATTGATATAGATAATCACAAAACAAATATTTTTGCCTATGAAGATGCACAAATAAGAATAGATTCAGGACGCAGTAATAAAATACTCGACGTTGTCACTCCAAAGCTAAAGGGAAGTGATTATGATGACGCAATCAAAACTTTCATCAAAAAGGCTAACCTGTATCTTGGTGCAGAACCTGGTACAAATCCAGATAACATATTCTTTAAACTATGGTTTCAACTATTAATCGCCGTAATTATCGGAGCTACTGCTGTAGGAATCATGGTATTCAATTCCGGTGGCAAAGTAACAACTAATTCAGCAACTTACTTAGACCATGGCAACTCTAAACTTACTGGTTGTTTTGATCATTATATACGGACCACGACTACTCGTACAAAAAAAGCAGATAATAATAACAGTGGTGGTGGTAGTAGCGGAACTACAGGTGGTGGTAGTTCCTTCTCAAGTGGTAACGAAAGAAGTTTCTAAACGATAATATTTAAAAGGAGAACAAACTATGGGACTTTTCTCAAATCAATTTTCTAACGTAGTGGAATGGAATGAATTTCGAGAAGATATGATTTTCTATAAATGGTCTAATCAAGAAATAAAAAAAGGCAGCCGCCTTATCATTCGACCAGGCCAAGATGCTATCTTCTTATACAACGGTAAGATAGAAGGTATCTTCACCGACGAAGGAGATTATGATATTGAATCTCAAATCATTCCTTTCCTTTCAACTCTAAAGGGATTCAAATTCGGCTTCAACAGCGGAATTCGTGCCGAGGTTTTATTCATTAATACCAAAGAATTTCTTGTACGTTGGGGTACTGGGAATCCAATCAACATACCTACACCTCAATTGCCAGGTGGAATGCCTATTCGCTCTAATGGTACATTCAGTTTTAAAATTAATGATTATATTAAGTTAATTGACAAGATTGCAGGTGTTAAGAGTTCTTATTTCGTAGAAGATGTAAAACTTCGTATTACCTCCATACTGGATCAGTTATTAATGAAATGGATCGTCAAAGAAGGCAAAGATATGTTCAACCTTCAGTCAATGTCCTTTGATATTGCTAAAGGAATTAAAGATGACTTAGATATGCAGTTATTTGATAGTGGTATGACAATTACAAGCTTCCAGATAATGAGCTTTAACTATCCTGAAAGCGTTCAAAAGATGATTGAAAAGAATGCTTCACACAGCATGATTGGTAACATGAACACTTATCAACAAGCTTCCATGGTTGATGGAATCTCTTCTGGCGCTGTTGGCGGTGGTGGAGTTGCTTCCGATATGGCTGGTATGATGATGGGTATGAATATGGCTAATCAGATGATGCAGAATATAAATCAAGCAAGCAATACAAACCAAGCTACACCCACACAAACTTCAACAGGCGCTGCTACTTCTAGCGCTTCCTCAGAAAAGCCGAACTTCTGTCCAAACTGTGGACAAAAGACAGGTGAGGGTAACTTCTGTTCAAATTGTGGACAGAAACTAAATTAACTAACAGAAGTTAAAACCAAGCAAAACAACCTACTATAACGAAACAAAAGAGCTGCCACTTAGTCAATTTGACTATAGTGGCAGCTCTTTTTACTTATTAAAAGTTACACGTTCTGTATAACTAATTTCTTATTAAGCTTGGTTAACTGATCCGAAAAGTTCCATTTTTTCTTTAACAGTTGCTTTGATTGCTTCAAAACCTGGTCCAAGTAATTTACGTGGATCAAAGCCTTTTCCTTCAAGATCTTTACCAGCTTCGATGTATTTACGAGTTGCTTCAGCGAATGATAATTGGCATTCTGTATTAACATTAATCTTAGCAACACCTAGTGAGATAGCTTTTTTGATCATATCTTCAGGAATTCCAGTACCACCATGTAAAACTAATGGCATATCACCAGTTTTATTACTTACTGCTTCTAATGTTTCAAAGCTAAGACCAGCCCAGTTTTCTGGGTATTTTCCATGAATATTACCGATACCTGCTGCTAACATAGTAACACCAAGGTCAGCGATTTGTTTACATTCGTTAGGATCTGCACATTCACCAGCTCCTACAACACCATCTTCTTCTCCACCAATAGAACCAACTTCTGCTTCTAATGATAGACCTTTTTCATTACAGATTTTAACTAATTTAGTAGTTTTATCAATGTTTTCATCGATTGGATAGTGTGAACCATCAAACATAATTGAAGAGAATCCAGCTTCGATGCATTTTTCTGCACCTTCAAAACTACCATGATCTAAGTGTAATGCTACTGGTACAGTGATATTAAGGTCTTGCATTAAACCATTAACCATACCAACTACTGCATGATATCCACCCATATATTTTCCAGCACCTTCAGAAACACCAAGGATTACTGGTGAGTTGTTTTCTTGAGCTGTTAATAGAATTGCTTTTGTCCATTCTAAGTTGTTGATATTGAATTGACCTACTGCATATTTTCCTGCTTTTGCTTTAGTAAGCATGTCTTTTGCTGATACTAACATATTTTTATCCTCCATATCTTTCTTATGATAATTAGTGTAACCACTCAACCACATCAAGTTAACTAGCCCAATTTGAATGTTTTTAATACATTTTGTGTGTAACTAGATTTATAAACTAGGTAACTGAATCGTTACGTTATTGTTAAACAATTTTTATTTATATATCGGTTTTATTATAACGCATTTGTTCAGAAAAAGGAACCTTAAATTGATATTTATTTAACATCTGTCTACCAATCCTTATTCCACCTCTTCTACTTGGATCTTTTGATCAAAAGCATATACTACATTACCAGTATAATCTACGATCGTTCTAACCCCTTCTCTTTGTGTTAGAATATATTTACTTCCAATCTGTTCAATCATCTCATAACATGGCGAATCATACACCTTCACACCATTCGCATTATAGATATGCGATATTTCATCTAGCGCATAGTCTTCCGAATAATCTGTAATTACAAGATTACCATCAAGAACTTGAACAACCAGATTTGATCCCTCTGCTAACAAAGTGTTCTTATAGTACACATAGATTTTAGTTCCCTCATCTAATTCATTCGTAATTAGATAAAAATTACGTAATGGAGATTGTAATTCAACAATTCCAAACTCTCCTATATTAAACTGATACGTCTCTTTGCACTCATAATCGTATACTTCAAAACCATTAGATTTTTGATAAAACAGATCATGCGGAGTAAAATCCACGCCATATGGTTGTAAATGTCCTTGGAATTCTTCCCCTTTTGACGTTACCAGATGATTTCCCTCTTCGTCATAGTAGGATGCGACGTTGTTGTTTCTTGTCACATTATATATGGTGTCCTCTTTATCCGTTACGATACCATAGTCGCCATTTACAATATCATCATCCACATCAACCCCAGTTTCGCCTTCCTTATCCTCGTCTCCTATAGGTGATTGGATACCAGTATCATTGTTGTTTGGCTCATCTGTAGCCGTATTTTCTGTCACGCAATACAACCAGTACACAACAGATACTAGTTTATCTGGAAATTCTTCTTGATTAATATGACTAATTATTTTACCATCTTTATTTAAAATCAATTGATACTTACCTATCTGCGCCTCAATCATCTGACTATAGTCATTATAATTTACTACAAAGAAATGCTGATCATTAACATCTTTTAATTTGCCATTAGTGACTACGGTTTCTTTAGTAATAGCTGGTTCTCCATCTTCATTATAGATGATATCCCCTTCTTCTGTATTAGATGCTACAAAATATGCGCCATGAATCATTCCATAACTATTACTTATTGTATTAATACGCTTTCCATTCTCATCATAGATCTCTATTGGTTGTGTTCCATCATAAGAGACATTCCAAAGATTCTCACCAACGGAACTAACATAACTATTCGTTACATCAATTCCCTCTGCTAATACGTTCCCTTGTTCACTATATATGGTCATACTACTTGTATTAAACTCAGTATCCTCTAAAACTGCTCCATAACATCCGTTGGTATATTTATTCAATGAATTGTAATCCATTGGTATGATCCAAGTATCATTCTTCAGATCATAAACACCATAGGTATATTGATTTGGTTCAATGATTGTAGTACCGTTTCTTTTTTCTTCATCTAACTGACCAATAACAACCGGCTTAGTTATATCAATAACACCCATACCATTATTAGGAAGTACGGCGTTATCAAAATATTTCATTACTTTCATAGAAGAATCAAAAAACACTACTTTACCATAGCCGTAATCCAAATCTCCTTCTCCAACATAGTACCATTCATCTGGTTTCAGTTCCAGATGCACTTCTTTATCAGTCTCCTGTAGCTTATCAGGATTTTCTGCTTCCGACAAAGTTTCTTCTCCCTTGTTATCAGAATCATTCACTAAACTATTATCGCGCTTACACGCTACACATAATAGCATAATTAGTACCATTACTGGTATAATTTTTTTCATCCCATGCTCACCTCTTATAATATCTTAATTTAATAGTCCAAGATTTACATTCTGTATCCAATTCCCCATACTTAAGACTAATCCTAACTAATCACATTATTAATTAAGTAGTTTGACACACTCATTATAACATATATAATAATGATTAACTAGTGAGTAATAAAAGAAACACCACAAGAAGCAATCGACATTCCCCTTGTACGCTCTGTTTGGAAGGGGTAAATTCAGACTTCCTATGGTGTTCCTTTTTATATTGTCACACTTTACTTATTCTACTGAAAACGTTCAAGTTGTTTCTTGATATAGACACCTGTATACGATTCCTTGCAATTTGCAAGCTCTTCTGGGGTACCTGTAGCTACTACAGTTCCGCCTTTATCTCCACCTTCCGGTCCAATATCAATAATATAATCGGCAGTTTTGATTACATCAAGATTATGCTCAATAACAACAACGGTGTTGCCACCATCAGATAATCTTCTTAAGATATCGATCAACTTATGAACATCCGCAAAATGTAGTCCTGTTGTAGGCTCATCTAAGATATAGATGGTCTTTCCTGTACTTCTCTTACTTAATTCTGTAGCAAGCTTAATTCTCTGTGCCTCTCCACCTGATAAGGTAGTAGATGGCTGCCCTAATTTTACATAGGATAAGCCTACATCATTAAGAGATTCTATTTTCCTCTTAATTGATGGCATATTCTCGAAGAATTTTAATGCTTCTTCTACTGTCATATCCAGTACATCAAAGATGCTCTTACCCTTATACTTAACTTCAAGTGTTTCTCTATTATAACGTTTTCCGCCACAAACTTCGCATGGCACATAGACATCTGGCAAGAAGTTCATCTCAATCTTCAAGATACCATCACCACTACAGGCTTCGCAACGGCCACCTTTCACATTAAAACTAAATCTACCTTTCTTATACCCTTTTGCTTTCGCATCTGGTGTTGTAGCAAATAAATCACGAATTTGATCAAATACACCTGTATACGTTGCTGGATTGGATCGTGGAGTTCGTCCAATCGGAGATTGGTCAATATCAATAACTTTATCTAACTTATCTATACCCACAATATCAGTATGTTTACCTGGTATACATCTCGCACGGTTAAGATCCCTGGCAAGACGTTTGTATAGGATTTCATTAACTAATGAACTCTTACCCGAACCAGAAACACCCGTTACGCAAGTCATGATACCTAGTGGAATATCTACTGTGACGTTCTTCAAGTTGTTCTCTTTGGCACCTTTTATCTTAAGGTAATCCGTTGGCTTTCTTCTCTCCTTAGGTACAGGTATCTGAATCCTACCACTTAGATAAGCACCTGTAACAGAATCCGGATTCGCCATGATTTCCTCTGCAGTTCCTTCCGCAACCACTCTACCACCATGTTCTCCCGCGCCAGGACCGATATCCACTATATGATCCGCTGCAAACATGGTATCTTCATCATGTTCAACCACAATCAATGTATTGCCCAAATCCTTTAGGTTACATAGTGTACGTAGTAATTTATCATTATCTCTTTGATGAAGTCCAATACTCGGTTCATCTAAGATATACGCAACACCTACTAAGCCCGAACCAATCTGTGTAGCAAGACGAATACGCTGTGCCTCACCACCTGATAAGGTTCCAGTTGCTCTAGCTAATGATAAGTAATCTAGACCTACATCAATTAAGAAACCTAGACGTGCACGTATTTCCTTTAGGATTAATTGCCCAATCTTTACTTGCATTGAAGTTAACTCTAGATTATTCATAAAGTCAAACAAATCTCTAATTGAGTATTCCGTAAGATCTGATATATTCTTATCTCCTACAGTAACTGCAAGGGATTCCTTCTTAAGACGTTTTCCACCACAACACTTACAAGGTGTTGTTCTCATGAAACTCTCATATTCTTGCTTACTAGATTCGGAGCCTGTTTCACGATATCTACGCTCTACATTCTTAATTAAACCTTCGAACACGACATCATACACACCTTCTCCACGTTGACCTTTATAATAAACCTTAACAGATTTTCCATTGGTTCCATAGATCAACATATCTCTAACATTCTCAGATAACTCCTCATATGGTGTGTCTAAACTGAACTTATATTCTTTTGATAATGCCTTTAAAATTGCATGTGTATACGAACTTGGATCAGTCGCTGATTGCCAACCCATAACAACAATAGCTCCATCTGCTATACTGAGTTTCTTATTCGGTATCATCAATTCTTCATCGAATTCCATCTTAATTCCAATACCGTAACACTCTGGACACGCACCAAATGGATTGTTGAACGAAAAGTTTCTAGGCTCAATCTCATCAATACTAATTCCACAATCTGAACAAGCAAAATTCTGACTAAAATTCAAAGGTTCCCCATCAATAACGTCTACAACCAGCAGCCCATCTGCCAACTTTAATACACTTTCAATGGAATCGGATAAACGTTTTTCTATACCTTCCTTCACTACAAGACGGTCTACAATAATCTCAATGTTGTGTTTCTTGTTCTTATCTAACTTGATTTCTTCATTAAGTTCATACAATGAACCATCAACCATTACACGTACATAACCACTCTTCTTTGCTTGCTCAAATAACTTAACGTGTTCTCCTTTTCGCCCACGTACTACAGGCGCAAGCAGCTGGATCTTCGTACGTTCTGGTAACTTCATAATCTCATCTACCATTTGGTCGACTGTTTGTTTCTTAATCTCCTTACCACACTTTGGACAGTGAGGTATACCGATTCTTGCATATAGAAGACGGAAGTAATCGTAAATCTCTGTTACTGTACCTACGGTAGAACGTGGATTTCGATTTGTTGATTTTTGATCGATTGATATTGCAGGTGGCAAGCCCTCAATGTTCTCCACATTAGGTTTCTCCATCTGTCCAAGGAATTGTCTTGCATAAGACGACAAAGATTCCATATATCTTCTCTGCCCTTCTGCATAAATGGTATCAAAAGCAAGTGAGGACTTCCCTGAACCACTTAATCCTGTCAATACAACAAACTCATCTCTAGGTATATTTAAACTGATATCTTTTAGATTATGTTCCTTTGCTCCTCGTATCTTAATATACTTTTTATGGTCTTTCTCTTCATTTATCATGTCAAACACATGCTCCCTCTATAATATAACTGTAGATTGTTCTCTCAGAACAAACACTTCGTTATCTAATTTGTAGCTAGAAAGCTACTCTATCTCGTTTAAATGTTTCTTTAACTCAAGTAACTTATCTCTCAATTGTGCTGCCATCTCAAAGTTAAGCTCTGCAGCTGCCGTATGCATTTCTTTGGTAATCTTCTTAATTACTGCTTGTAACTCTTTCTTAGACATAGATTCATAATCTTTTTCCATGTCATACATTTGTTTACTAACCTTCTTCGAGATACTAATCAACTCACGTACCTTCTTATTAATGGTTGTCGGAGTAATACCATGCTCTTCATTATATCTTTGTTGAATCTCTCGACGACGGTTCGTCTCTGATATTGCCTTCGACATGGAGTCTGTAATCTTATCTGCATACATGATTACTCTACCTTCTGAATTACGTGCTGCACGACCAACCGTTTGGATTAATGATGTCTCAGAACGAAGAAATCCTTCCTTATCGGCATCTAAGATTGCTACAAGTGTAATCTCCGGAATATCAAGACCTTCACGCAATAAATTAATACCTACCAAAACATCGAATACATCAAGTCGCATATCACGAATAATCTCAGAACGTTCTAGCGTATCGATATCGGAGTGAAGATATTTCACTCGTATACCAACTTCACGCATATAGTCCGTCAAATCTTCTGCCATACGCTTAGTCAATGTTGTAACAAGAATCTTATTCTTCTTAGAAACCTCTTTGTTGACCTCTCCAATCAAATCATCAATCTGGCCTTCCACTGGCTTAACCTCAATAACTGGATCAAGTAATCCCGTAGGTCGGATAATTTGCTCTGTACGAAGCAATTCATGCTCTCTCTCATAAACATTCGGTGTTGCCGATACAAACATCATCTGATTAATCTTACTTTCAAACTCTCCAAAGTTAAGTGGGCGGTTATCAAGCGCAGATGGCAAACGAAATCCGAAATTAACAAGCGTTTCTTTACGAGCTCTATCACCCGAGTACATACCCCTTACCTGAGGTATCGTTATATGCGATTCATCTACAATAATCAAGAAGTCATCTGGAAAGTAATCCATTAATGTATATGGTGTACTTCCTGGTGCTTGTCCAGACATCGGTCCCGAATAATTCTCAATTCCAGAACAAAATCCAGTTTCCCGAAGCATCTCAATATCAAAATTCGTTCGCTCGGATATTCTTTGTGCTTCAAGGAGTTTTCCTTCTCTCTTAAAGTATAAAACTCTCTCTTCTAATTCGTCCTCAATCTTCTTAATTGCTTCATTTAACTTATCTGGTGGAACAACATAATGCGAGGCTGGGAACATAACCACATGTTCAAGCTCACATTTCACTTCGCCAGTTAATACATCAATTTCTGTGATTCGCTCAATCTCATCGCCGAAGAATTCAACACGTACTGCTGTATCTGTAGCAGAAACCGAGAAAATCTCCACGACATCTCCACGAACACGAAAGCTACCACGCTTAAAGTCCATATCGTTCCTTGTATATTGAATATCTACTAATTTTCTTAAAATGTCATCACGATCTCTAATCATTCCAGGTCTCAATGACAAGGTCATATTCTGATAGTCAACTGGTGCACCTAATCCATAGATACAAGATACACTGGCAACAATGATTACATCTTTTCTCTCTGTTAACGCTGCTGTTGCAGAATGTCGTAATTTATCTATCTCATCATTAATAGCAGAATCTTTCTCTATAAAAGTATCTGTGGATGGAACATAGGCTTCCGGTTGATAATAGTCATAATAACTAACAAAATACTCAACCGCGTTCTCCGGAAAGAACTCCTTGAATTCTCCATATAATTGCGCCGCTAGTGTTTTATTGTGGGCAATTATAAGTGTTGGCTTATTCAGTGCTTGTATTACATTTGCCATGGTAAATGTCTTACCAGAACCTGTAACTCCAAGCAAGGTTTGAAACTGGTTGCCCTCTTCAAAACCTTTAACCAAATCCTGTATCGCCTCTGGCTGATCTCCCGTAGGAGCAAACTCCGATACTAATTTAAAATGATCCATGGCTTTTCCTTTCTTCTGTGGCTATTTATAGACATAACCGCTTCCTTACTTTGATGCCAATTATATCATATGCGTTTCCTAAAATCAACATATTTCCGAATGTCTGTTCTGTTTCTTCAATCAGAAAATACTAAAACAATCGTTCTAACCTATTCAATAATTTCCACTTAATACTATTCACAAATAAATTAACTTCATACACAAACTGCAATAGAAAGAGCCAAAAGTACATTATATTAACTGCACTTTTAGCTCTGTTCATTTGTCTATATTACCGAATTATTCACATGCAACGATTTCTTTGATAAAGAACTCTTTACCACTCAACATCTCGAAATCCAATACCTTACACTCAGGGCAAACCCCTTTATTGTCAATCAGGTTATATACCTGACCACACTGTTTGCATCTACCGTTTCCAGGAATAATTTCAATCTCTAATTTTGAATCAGCTAAGACGGTTCCTTCTACTGCCGCAGGGTATAGTTTTGTTAGATATTTCGGCACCATAGAACACAGTTCCCCAACTTGAAGTACCAGTGTTTCTATCCGATCAACTTCATTCTCTAACGCTATGTTCTCTACTTGTTTCACAACCTCTAATAATACTCCTAATTCATGCATTTTTCATACCCGCTTTCTTTTACTCCGCTTTAGAAAACGCATTTTTGACTTTTTTAACTGCAATCTTGGCCTTTCTCTTAATTACTGTTTTAACGACAACTGGTTTTAAGTCTTCATATCCAACACCTGCTTTGTCATATACACGAACTAACTTGATTGCATCGAACTTACATTTTGTTGTACATTGGCCACAGCCTACACACATGAATTCATCCACTACCGTCGCTCCGCAGCCAAGGCATCGCTGTGATTCTTTCTTCATCTGCTCTTCCGTAAATGTAACACGAATATCAGCGAATACATCTTTTTCCTTAGAATGATCATGTTCTGCTTTTTGTCTTGGCATACGATCATAACCTTCAAAATCAATATTACTCTTATCAAGAGATTGATAGGCACGACGGTCCCTACCATAGATTAGATTTTGTCCTGGTTGTACAAAGCGATGAATGGAGATAGCCGCTTGTTTTCCAGCCGCAATGGCATCAATTGCAAATCTAGGCCCTGTAAAGGAATCCCCGCCTGCAAAGATATCTGGTTCCGCTGTTTGATAGGTAAATGGATCGGCTTGAATAGTTTTGTTTTGATTTAACATAACCTTTGTATCAGCAACAAGTTCTCCCCATTCAATTGATTGACCAACCGATATTAATACATAATCCGCATCAACAATCAAGGTTTCTTTCTCATCAAATACTGGGTTGAATCTATGGTTATCATCAAAAACAGATTTACATCTCATGAATTCAACACCTACCACCTTACCATTCTCAGTAAGGATACGTTTTGGTCCCATGCTATTATTAAGAACAATTCCTTCTTCTTCTGCTTCTAGGCACTCTTCTTCTAACGCAGGCATCTCCATGCGGTTTTCAAGACAATACAAGTTAACCGCCTCCGCACCTACTCTGGTTGCGTTACGGGCAACATCGATTGCTACGTTACCGCCACCAATTACAACCACCTTACCATGTAATGGTTCCGCTTTACCAAGATTTACATCACGCACAAAATCAACACCCGTAATTACTCCGCTTGCATCTTCTCCTTCAATACCAAGTTGTCTTCCACCTTGTGCTCCTATCGCCAAATAGAACGCTTTGTATCCTTGATCTCTCAACTCTTTAATAGTAATATCCTTACCAACTTCTACTCCCGTTTGGAAGGTTACTCCAAGCTCTCTAAGTATTTCGATTTCTGCATTAACTACATTCTTCTCAAGACGAAAACTTGGAATTCCTAATGTAAGCATACCACCAAGAACCTCTTGTTTTTCAAAGACCGTTACTTTATAGCCGTCAATTGCTAAATAGAATGCACAGGAGAGCCCGGCTGGACCGCCTCCTACTATAGCAATCTTCTTTCCATATTCATGTCTATGTTTTGGTACGAATCGGTTTTCTGATTTTAATTCTTGATCCGCAATAAACTTCTTAATTTCATCAATTGCAATGGCATCATCTATATCACCGCGGGTACATGCCGATTCACATTTTCTTGGACAGATACGACCACATACCGCTGGGAATGGGTTCTCATGTTTGATTAGCTCAAGAGCTTCCTTATACCTTCCCTGTGACGCTAATTTTATGTACCCTTGTATTGCAATATGTGCTGGACATTCTGACTTACAAGGACTTGTTCCAGTATCCACAACATTCTTACGATTAATACGATAATCCGCGTTCCATTTATCTGGCCCCCATTCGGTGTCTCTTGGAGTTTCTACTTTTTTCTTAGGAAGAGGATTGATTGTACATAACTTCTGACCTAACTGAGCGGCATTGGTTGGACAATGTTCTACACATTCTCCACAAGCTACACATTTCTCAGAATCTACTTGTGCTTGATAATTTGAACGTGACATATCAACATTCTTAAACATCTCTGCTGTACGAAGAGCCAAACAAGAACAACCGCAACAATTACAGATCGCATGCGTCTTACCTGCCCCATCTAAGTTTGGTATCTGGTGCATAAGACCATTCTCTTCTGCCTTACGAATGATTTCAAATGCTTCTTCTTTTGTAATCTCACGTCCCCTACCAGTTCTGATATAGTATTCTGCAGCATGATCAAGCTGAATACACATATCTTCTGCCAAATGGCCACAGCCTTCTCCCATAATCTTACGAGAGGTACGGCAAGAACAATCCGATACAGAGAAGATGTGGCTATCGTTCAGATACTTAGATATCTCTTCATAAGATGCTTTTCTTGTTTCTCCATCAATTGCCATCTCAATTGGAATAACCCTCATAAGGCCTGTTCCAGCCGGGAAGCTACCTATTGATCTTGGTCCGTTTTCACGGCCATATGCTTCAAAAGCTTCTGCTATTTGAGGATATTTCACAACATTTTCTTTGTTGTTTACCATCATCTCCATGATACCAGGAACCCAAGTATCATACCAATATACATCTACTCCGTCCCTCTCATTAATAAAACAAACTCCAGCCATTGCCAACTCCCAGCAAAGCTCTTTCGTTCGCTCTAGAGATTTATTACACTTTGCAGCTAATTGCTCGGCATTCTGAGGTTTTCTAAATTCCATCACAAGTGCTACTTCCGCCATCTCATCGGTAACAACTGGTTCTAGGATTCTATATCTTGCATCATCTACAGTAATTGCCCCTCTAGCACCAACTTTTTTATTACTAACCTTGTTCGCAAACTCTAATACTCTCTGTTTTGTCTCCATACGCTCACCCTCCCCTTCTACTTAACACCTTCTTTTACTTGCTTTCTAAGCCAATCAGTCCATTCTGATATACCTTCTCCAGTCCGTGCAGAAATCGGTATTACCTTAATATTAGGATTTAATTTTTTAGCTCTTTGTGTACATAGGTCAATATTAAAATCAAAATATTCTAATACATCAACTTTATTAATTAGTAATACGTCACAGATAGAAAACATCAGAGGATATTTAAGTGGTTTGTCATCACCTTCTGGTACACTTAGAATCATAGCATTTTTTGTAGATCCCGTGTCAAACTCCGCTGGACAGACTAAGTTTCCTACATTTTCTAATATAACAAGATCAATATTCTCTGTTCCTAGTTCTTTAATTCCTTGTCTTGTCATATCCGCATCTAAATGACACATTCCTCCTGTATGTAGTTGTATAACTTTGGCACCTGTTGACGAAATTGTCTGAGCATCCACATCGGAATCAATATCCGCTTCCATAACACCAATTCTAAAATCATCTTTTAGCTCATTAATTGTCTTAGTAAGGGTTGTAGTCTTTCCCGATCCTGGAGATGACATTAAGTTAAGCAAAAATGTTTTCTCCTGTCTCAACTCTTCTCTTAATCGATTTGCATCTGCATCATTGTCTTCGAATACACTTTGTTTGATCTCAATCACTTTAAATTTGTCCATAAATACCTCTCTGTTTTAAAAAATTAGTTACTTACTCTGCTAGTTCCTTAACCTCTTGATACTTCCTCAAATCTATGTACAACTCACCCTTGTAAGGATTTCTCTTTGTCTTAACCGTTTTGTAAATCATGTAAGCAAAAACTAATACATTAGCTAATAATGATAGCAAACTCCATACAAAAAGTGGTGCTTCGTTATAGGTTGATGCTACTGCAAATCTCCCTTTATCAATAAAGGCTGGTACCGTTTGAGCAAACATACACCACAACGCTAATGTCTGTGCTCTATGTTGTAACCAAGCACCTTTTCCAATTGTAAAGGCACAAACAGTTGGTGCTAATAATAATGCAAATCCACAATACCAAGCATGACCTGGTAAGCAGTTATATGTATAAGCAAAATTCCATAAGTCATATGCGATAATCCAGAACCATAACATATCCGGCCATAACATATCTTGACTTCCATCTTTTTTTGTTTTCTTACGAATGCAAATTCCAAGCCAACCTGTAATCGTAATAATATTAAGAATTCCTGCAGCCGCGTTCATAAAATTCCACGGCCCGCCAAGAACATACATAGCTTCATCAGCAAGCGTTCCACCGCCTGCATAGTTTAAACCTACTTCTATATCACGGGCTACTGCTTCTAATATATTAATTGCAAGAATTAGTGGTGGAAAACATAATGCAATCTTGTTCGTCCTTAATGCCCACTCCTTGCCAGTCTTTTTGTTCTTACCATGCAGATGTCGAATACACCAAAATCCAATACACCCCGCCGTGGATGAATACACTTTCGCAAGATGGAACCAATCTGTGTAGGTGGTATCACTCAACACCGTGAACCATAAGGCTGATAAAACAATTGGCAATACAACAAAACAAGCAAAACCAGCTATTGTCGATCTTCTTGTTAATTCATTAAGACCGAATAAAACAACAAATACCGCAATCCATACAAGCCAAACACTAAGTAAACTTGCTCCTTCTGCATAATTAAAAGTAAACATACAAATAACCCTCCCTATAGTGTTCTAATCATCTGGTCATACCAGATGATCACACTTCTCTTTGTTAAAAACATAACACTTTTATATGCAATATGTCAACATTGTATCATTATTACTTTATTTTTTCAGCTATTCGCACAATATAATTGTTGAATTTTGGTCAATATTCCTTTATAATATCTTTGTGGTCTGTGGTTATACCACAGATATTCTCATGGTTTTACTTATTTTAACAGCACTAGTTGAACTTTATTCCATAACAGTTCAACTGAAATACATAATCAAAAGGAGATTACTCTATGCAATTCGAAAAATTATGCGCACCTTCATTAAAAGAACTATTCATTCAGCAATTAGAAACTATGATTCTTTCAGGGAAATTACCAGTAGGAGAAAAGCTCCCAGCTGAACGTGAACTTGCCGAAACCATGCAAGTTAGCCGTGCAGTTATTAATGCAGGGATTGCTGAACTTGCGCGCAAAGGTTTTCTTACAATCAAACCACGTGTAGGTACCTTTGTCGCTGATTACCGTAGAAACGGGACTATCGATACTCTGATTTCTATTATGAACTATAATGGTGGTATTTTGAGAGATGATGAGATCCGCTCCATATTAGAGCTTAGACTCGGATTAGATTCATTAGCAATCAACTTATGTATTTCAAAGATTACTGATGATGAGCTTCACAGCTTAAAAGAAAAAGTTAATTCACTATTGGTTGCTCAAACACCAGAAGAAGCTTCTACGGTAGCCTTTGCATTCCAACATGAGCTTGCTTATCTATCAGGAAACACGCTGATGCCTTTAATCTTTTCAAGCTTTCGTATTCCTGTTATTACCCTTTGGGAACGGTTTTGCCGTCTCTATGGCATTCAAGCACTTTATGAAAATACTCTCACATTATATCAATGTATTGAAGAAAGAGATTCGTCAAAAGCAATCGAATGGCTGAACACTTCTATCAATGATACCATTCACGGGAATAGACAAATCTATTATTAAGCACAAAAAGCGCCCAAGTTAAAAATCAACTTGGGCGCTTCTTAATCTCTCACTATTACAATAGATTTTACTTACTACTCTTCTCATTAATAATCTTAATTGCTTCTTGCAATTGATTATCTTCTGATTTATCTATTACAACCTTCGTCTTCAATTTATCTTTTAATTCAACTACCACATCTGGTTCAATACCAATTTCGTGGATATTACGTCCTTTCGGTGTATAGTATTTTGATACCGTTACTTTAACTCCGCTTCCATCAGATAGAGGAATTACGGATTGAACGATACCTTTACCAAAGCTTGTTGTTCCAAGAATTGTTCCTATTCCATAATCTTGGATAGCTCCAGCAAATACTTCTGACGCACTTGCACTGTTACCATTAATCATAACAACAAGTGGCTTGTCAAAGGATTCTTTTGCTGTTGATTTCACCTCTTCGGTACGAGTGCCATTCTTATCCTCTGTATAGACAATTAAACCTTCTGGTAACATACGGTCCAACATGTCACAAACAGTATCAAGTAATCCACCTGGGTTATTTCTTAAGTCAATTACCAAACCTTTCATTCCTTGATTATCAAGATCCGTTATAGCACTTCTAAATTGTGGTCCTGTTACTTCATCGAACTCTGCTATCTGGATATAACCAACTTTATTGTCTAACATCTCATAGGATATCGTTGGAACTTCAACCGTACGCCTTTCAATCGTTAACTTAATTGGTTCACTTTCTCCTGCACGAATAATCTCAAGATCAACTGTCGTTCCTTCTTCACCCTTCATCTTACTTACAATTTCTGAAAGGTCTTTCCCGGTTGCCTCTTCACCGGAGACTTTATAGATAATATCTCCAGGCAATATCCCTACCTCATACGCAGGTCCTCCTTCAAAAGGTTTTACAATTGTTATTACTCCAGTTTTAACATCTTGGCTAACATAAGCTCCAATGCCACAATAACTTCCTGATGAAGACTCCATTAAAGCAGCAAACTCATCTTTGGTATAGTATACGGAATAGGGATCTTTTAAACTACTAACCAACCCCTTGTACATACCTTCTACCATCTTATCTTCATCTATTTCATCCAAATAATACGTATCTATAATCGATTTTATCCTATTAAGCTTTGACTTAACTGCTTTACTCATTAGCGAGTTATCAGAATCGGCTTCTGTAGTTAAATTTGTACTTCCATTATTGCCTTCTGCACTCTGTATAGAATTGTTCCTAACATAACCAGCAAATAAAACACTAAAGAAAAGCGCTGAAACCAACAAACCAACCAGCATACCTTGAAAATAACGATTTTTCATAAAAGCTGTCATATCCTTTCTTTGTCTGTTTATAACGATATTACTTTACCAACCCAGTTCAAAGCCTCAGAAGACTTCTACCGAATTAATAAATTCTTACTTTACGTAATTTAATGGATCCACATAACTACCATTAACTGAAACGCCAAAATGCAGATGAGGTCCGGTGGAAATTCCTGTAGAACCAACTAATGCAATTTTCTCGCCTTTACTAACCGTTTGGCCTGCAGATACTAACAGCTGAGAACAATGCATATATACCGTGTATACGCTATTACCATGTGAAATCATAATATAATTACCCGCACCTGCACTATAAGAAGCTGTTACAACCGTTCCTGAACTTGCTGCTACAATGGAAGTTCCCGTAGGGGCCCCGATATCAATGCCTTGATGGTAGGTACTAGCACCACTTGTTGGTTGCCCACGGTTACCAAAATATGAGGTAATCGTATGACTCGCAGGTAGAGGCCATGTAAATCCTCCCTGTGTCCCCGAATTGGAAGAATCTGAGCCGTTCGAAGAATTATCAGACGAGTTATTACCATTTGAGTTATTATTACTAGAATTCCCCGAATTATTACTCTGCTCTTGATTCTTCTTCTCTTCCTCTTCTTTTCTCTTACGTTCCTCATCTTTTCTTTTACGTTCCTCTTCGGCTTTTCGTCGTCTCTCTTCTTCCTCGACTCTTCGTCTTTCTTCCTCAAGAAGCTTTTCAATTAAGGCTTCCTGTTCTTCAATCGCATTAGAATAATTAGAAACCATCGACTCTGATTGCTGAATATTGGAATTATACTTTTTAACTTCTTTTGATTTTTTATCAATCAGTTTTTCAACTGTGTCTTTTTCGTAATTAACTTCTTCCGTTAATTCCTCTAATTCTACAATCTTATTCTCTATGTCTTTTTTCGTTAATTCTATCTGCTTCTTTGTGTCCTGATAATTCGTTAACATAGTGCGGTCGTATTGCATTATCTTTTCTATATATTCCGCACGATTTAACATGTCAGACATGTCTGCCGCACCAAGAATAATTTCTATGTAATTTGCATTACCATTCTCATACATATACTTTATTCTTTTCTTCATCGTCTCATACTGGTTTTTTTCAGTTTCTTGCGCTTCTTTCAGATTTTTTTTCGTTTTATCAAGATCTACATTGGCAGTATCAATTTGACTATTCAAACTAGTGATTTCTTTATTCAAGTCGTTTAACTGTACATCCATCTTTTCAATGTATGTAACAATGTCACCTTTCTCCTTCTCAAGTTCTTTTATCTTAGCTTCTGTCTCTTCTTTCTTTTTCTCTAAATCACTCTTCTCTGACTTAGCATCGTTAATTTCTGAAGCAAAGACGGTGTATACTGAAGTGAAAGTTAAGAGGGATACAAGCATCAATATCCCAAATCGTCGCATTCGCTTCTTTATTTTCATATTGTAACCATACCTTTCTCATCGTTATAATAAGCTATCTTATACTTAATTTATACGCGTAGATGTTTTCTCACTGTAATCATACTTCCAATAAAACCAATTCCCACTCCGATCGCTAGCGATAATGGTATTAATGTGGCGAATATATGATTTACATTCAAGAAATGTAAGATATTTGATAAGATACTAAATTTCTGACCAATATACACAATTGCTTGATTGTAGATAATATATAGTAAAATCAACGGGAGTATGGCTCCCATCAATCCAATAAGCATTCCTTCTACAATAAACGGAGACCGTACAAAATAATCTGTCGCTCCAATTAATTTCATGATAGAAATCTCTTCCTTTCGTACCGATATACCCATTGTTATAGTTGTATTGATTAAGAAAATCGCAACAGCTAACAATAAAATAATAATTGCTCCTGATCCATAACCAAGTAAGATATTAAAATCACTCAATCCCTGCGCAAGCTTGTCCGAATTATTAACCTTACGCACACCATCTATTCCTTGAACAAACTCAACGAACTCCGGTTGTTTTGCAACTTCATCTAGATACACCACGTATGATGCAGAATCCTCTAACGGATTATCATCTGCAAATGTATCGATTAGCTCTTGTTCGTCTGCAAATGTATCTTGTTTATACTTTTCCCATGCTTCATCTGCTGATATGTATTCCAGTGTAGCAACTTCCTCACGCTGTTTGATTTGATTTCCAATCTGTTCAATCTGCTCCGCAGTTATATTCTCATCAAAAAAAATGGATACACCAACTGATTTTTCCTCAATCTTAACTGTATATTGAAAATTTGCTAATATAAAATAAAATATACCAAACAAGAATAAGCATGTTGCTATTGTTCCTATAGAAGCCAGAGAAAACATTCTATTACGGTGAATATTCTTTATTCCCTGCTTAAAACTATATAAAATTGAACTAATTTTCATTTGAATAACCACCCTTTTGTTCGTCACTGACTAATATACCTTTGTTCATTGTTATAACACGCTTCTGCATAGCATCTACGATTTCTACATTATGTGTAACGACCACTACTGTTGTACCTTTTTTGTTAACCTCATCTAATAAGGACATAATATCCCAAGAATTCTTAGGGTCTAGATTTCCTGTCGGCTCATCTGCTAGTAATATGAGTGGATTGTTCACAAGAGCTCTTGCTAATGCAACTCTTTGTTGCTCTCCACCAGAAAGCTCTCTCGGAAATGCGTTAAGCTTATCAGAAAGTCCAACAAGTGATAGCATAGCTGGTACATTACGTTGAATCGTTCGACTTGGTTTTTCAATTACTCTTTGCGCAAAAGCAACATTCTCAAAAACATTCCGATCCTTTAATAAGCGAAAATCTTGGAACACGATTCCTAGATTACGTCTGAACTTCGGTACTAACCTTCTTCTAAGTCTTGTTATATCTTTCCCATTCACAAAAATCTTACCTGATGTAGGTTCAATCTCCTTTAGTAACATTTTAATCAAAGTCGATTTTCCAGAACCACTACTACCAACAATAAAAACAAACTCACCTTTTCTTATCTTTATACTAACATCTCTCACTGCATCTACGTCCTTTTGATACGATTTCGATACGTTTTCTAATAAAATAATAGGAGGCTCAATAGACTCCTTTAATAATTCATCTACTTCGTTTTTCATAATAATACCATGCCTTTCACAGCCCGCAAGCTTTGGCCACAGGCTCAAAGTTGCCTGGGAAAGATCCTTCTTTCACAAATGTATCCTTTTCATTATAAATGTAGCACCGTATTTGGAACCCGTAGCATAACCACTCTACTGGAGCAAATCGGTGCTCTATTTATTATACATCTTAATTAATTAGTACTCAAGACTTTCCATATACTTCATATATTTAACTACCATAAGAGCAATCTTGAATGTTATAGCATCTTCAAATACACGTAAATCTAGATTCGTGCTCTTTTGTAATTTGTCCAAACGGTAAACTAACGTATTTCGATGAATGTATAGCTGTCTTGAAGTCTCTGAAACATTAAGACTATTTTCAAAGAATTTATTAATTGTAGCTAACGTCTCTTCATCAAAATCATCTGGTGATTTACCATCGAAAATCTCTTTGATAAACATCTTACACAAAGGCATAGGTAATTGATAGATAAGACGTCCAATTCCTAAGTTATTATAAGCCACTACATTACGGCCACTGTAGAAGATCTTTCCTACATCAAGAGCCATCTTAGCTTCCTTATATGATCTAGAAACATCCTTAATTTCATTTACAATCGTACCGTAAGCAACATGAACCTTTGTCATAGCTTCCGTATTTAGCATATCAAGTATTACTTTTGCTGTTTTCTCCATATCCTCGTATGTTTCGTTTGGTTTTAATTCTTTTACTAAAATAATGTTCTTTTCGTCAACAGCAGTGATGAAATCCTTAGTCTTCGCAGAGAATAATCCACGAACTGTTTCAAGAGCATTCATGTCCTTTTCATTCTTAGTTTCAATAATAAATACCACACGTCTAACATCTGTATCAATATGAAGCTTCTTAGCGCGGTTATAGATATCCACTAATAGCAGATTGTCCAATAGCAGATTCTTAATAAAGTTATCTTTATCGTATCTTTCTTTATATGCAACTAATAGATTTTGAATTTGGAAAGAAGCAATCTTTCCAATCATGTACACATCTTCACTATCACCTTTGGCAAGGATAATATATTCTAACTGATGTTCGTCAAAAACTTTAAAAAATTGATATCCTTGAACAACTTGACTATCCGCTGGAGAATCCACGAATGCTAGTACAGCATTCTCATAGTCTTCTGCGTTTGATATAGTGGACGCTAACGCTTTACCTTCTGTATCCATTACGCATATGTCAATACGAGTAATTACTTTTAAACCTTCTATTGTATTTTGAAGAATTTGGTTTGATATCATATATTCACTCCTCTGTTTTTACATTTCATAAACTAACTTATACTAATATTATCACTATTTTTATTAAATGTAAACTAAATCCCTACAAAGTTACTATTAATTTTAGCAATATTAATCAAATTAGGTTAAATCCTATTTAGTTTAGTGACT
Organism: Clostridiales bacterium; assembly: GCA_018372435.1. Taxonomy (GTDB): domain Bacteria; phylum Bacillota; class Clostridia; order Lachnospirales; family Lachnospiraceae; genus Anaerosporobacter. Next base: position 25,258 of record JAHAJA010000031.1, read on the forward strand.
AAACTAATATGTACTTTTTCTAACAATAAAAAAGATGCTGTATACTGCTGATTTCCATCAGCAGTATAGCAGCATCTTCGTAATATCTGATTAGTGGCAGATAACTTGTTCTGTCTCTTTGTCAAATACGTGGATTTTTGTTAAATCAAATGCAACTTTGATTGTATCTCCAGGTCTAGCAGTTGTACGTGGATTAACACGTGCAGTAACTTCGAATTGATCAATTGTGAAGTATAAATAAACTTCAGCACCAAGTAATTCGTATACTTTAACTGTTGCGTCAACAACGCTTCCTGGATTAGATTCGATGAAGATTTCTTCATCATGAATATCTTCTGGACGAATACCAAGGATAACTGTTTTGTTTTCATAACCTTTTTCAAGTAATAATTTAGCTTTAACTTCTGGTAATTTGATAGATAAAGCACCAAATGTTAAGATTACGTCTGATCCAGATTTAACAACTTTGCTTTCGATGAAGTTCATTTGAGGTGAACCGATGAAACCAGCTACGAATAAGTTGTTTGGTTTGTTATATAATGCGATTGGTGAGTCAACTTGTTGAACAAGACCATCTTTCATAACTACGATTCTTGTACCAAGTGTCATAGCTTCTGTTTGGTCATGTGTTACGTAGATAATTGTAGTTTCAAGTCTTTGATGTAATTTAGAGATCTCGATACGCATTTGAACTCTTAGTTTAGCATCAAGGTTTGATAAAGGTTCATCCATAAGGAATACTTTAGGATCACGAACAATAGCACGTCCCATGGCAACACGTTGTCTTTGACCACCTGATAATGCTTTTGGTTTACGATCTAATAAATGTTCAATATCAAGAATTTTAGCTGCTTCATGTACTAATTTGTCAATTTGATCTTTTGGAGTTTTTCTTAACTTAAGACCAAATGCCATATTGTCATATACTGACATATGTGGGTATAATGCATAGTTTTGGAATACCATCGCGATATCTCTATCTTTTGGTTCTACGTCGTTAACTAATTTGTCTCCGATCCATAATTCACCTGAAGAAATTTCTTCAAGACCTGCGATCATACGAAGAGTTGTAGATTTACCACAACCAGATGGTCCTACGAAGATGATAAATTCTTTATCTGCGATTTCAAGGTTGAAATCCTTTACTGCTACAAAACCATTAGGATATGTTTTATTGATATTTTTTAATGATAAACTTGCCATTAAACAGTTCCTCCCTAGAATTTTTCTTGTTTTTTACTAACCAATATTACACTAATTCGATAAGCTAATGATACACCATTTGTCCTTTAAAAACCATACTCCATATTACCAAATTAAAAAAAAGACTTTTGTATAATTTGTATAACGCTTGTTAAAATAGTTTGTTTTGTTAATAAATTAGCTGAAAAATTCTACTTTTCTTGTCTATATTCTATAAAGCCTTCTCCCATAACTTCCCTAGCATCGCTAACAATTATAAAAGCCTTCTTATCAATAGACGAAACGATTTCAACCACAGGCGCTATCTCCTTCTTTGATACTACGCAAAACAACATCTGCTTCTCCTTATTCGAGTACATACCACGCGCAGATATTCCTGTGACTCCCCTCTCCATCTTATATAGAATCTCTTTCGCTATCTCTTCATAATGATCAGAGATTATGTACGCAACTTTTGCAAACTTAAGCCCTTCAAGAATATTGTCCATCACTTTCGAGTTAATATAAACAGCAATAACTGCATATAATGCCTTGTTCAAACCGAATACAGCAGCTCCTGTTAATACGATTGCACCATCAATTACAATAAGTAACTGAGGTACTGTATAATGTTTAAAATACTTTTGCACTATCATACCAAACAAATCTGTTCCACCAGTGGTTGCACTAGTGACGAAAACCAACCCTAACCCAACACCACCAATAACACCACCAAAAACCGCTGCCAACAGATAATCTTGATAATTGATATTAAAACTAGGTACAACGTATAAAGCAACGGTAAAACATACCGTTGCAAACAATGTCTTCCCGACGAATTTCTTTCCCTTTAATAATATAGCTGCTATAAATAATGGAATATTAATTACAAGGTTACTAAACCAAATTGGAATTCCGCCGTCTATTAAATTACTCGTAAAATACTTAATAACAATTGCTAGACCTGATACCCCTCCTGTTACCATACCGAGGGGTTCATATACAACATTAACCGATATCGCTACTAGCAAAGTACCTATTATTATCAGTAAGCAATCCATACCCTTAGATCTTTTCATAACTTCCATAATCGGCCCCACTATTTAATATTATTGTTATTATAGTTCTCTAACTTCTTTTTAAATGTCCGGCTTGCATTAACCTGCTTAAACGGTTTCCACGCTTTTACATGATGATATATCCCTTGTAAACCAAGTTTCTTTATTATAGTAGGAATCTCATTATACTCTTTCAACATGCCATCTTTAATGTCTGCCAATACAAGACATAGCTTCGCATTCAACTTCGTATTATTTCTTGCAATCCATAATTCTTGCTCAGGACTTTCTAATGCAAGCACTAAGATGTCTGGTGCAGCTGCATTAATCTCGTTAATAACAAGATCCTCATTCTCTGTTATGTCTCCCATGTAAGAACCAACAACAATAAAACGTTCCTCTGTCCTTCTTTTATAGTTAAGAAAGCTCTCCACTTGGTTAACCATGCCTGATACAACGAAAACTGTTTTCTTAGTACAATCCATATTTCGTAGACTTAACTGTAATTTGTGAAAGTCACTAACATAATTAGCATTTTCATATATGTGTGGATATGCAAGATCTAGAAGCATCTCTTGTGACGGCAATATATAATCTGCACACGCAAGACTGTTTCTAAATTCTTCTTCTTCATTGGCATATTCAAGAGTTTTTGCAGTAATAAGGAAGACAACATTTAAGCAATCATTAAGCAGAAACTCTTTCAATTTCTGGCTGAATGCTAGAACAGATATTACATCCAGTCCAACTCCCATTACATTAGTCTTATTTTTCATTTTAACCTCCATACTCACTATTAGTGCTCATTTCACTAAATTGAGATTTTTAACGGGTTATTTCTATTTAGTTTGTATTAACCGTACCTCCTTCATAGCAACAAATATGCACGTAAGTCACAAAAAGGTATACCTATCTATTTTCCGAAACTCCTAATATAATCTGTATATCAAAACCTACTGGTACAGTACCTACTTCAACTACTGCATCTTGAAATAATGGCAATAGATCTCTTCCCATTCCTTCCTGCGCTACAATAATCTTTGTATTCTGTAATATATCATCTGTATAATTACCTACTTCAGTAACTCCAAAACCCGCATTCTGAATAATATCACTATATTTACTTGCCAAACCAGTAATATTACTTCCATTTAATAACGAAATTCTTAATCCAACGGATGAAATTGACTCGGCTTCTTGTACTGCTTCTTGTGTAATTGTATATGCTTCATTATTAACCAATTGCATAATAAGTTCTTTCGTTAGTTCCAAATCCGCATCGTAATAATCCATTTGCTGTGCTCCAGGAATTATGTGATAGTATATATAATCCTTATTCACGTTACGGTATGTGGAGGCATACTTCTGTTTCGATTCCAAAGGTAGATTGGATTTTGCTACCTCATAAAATCTTGCTAAGTACTCTTTCATCGAATAAGATTCATCTTCCGTTACGGACTCAATAATACTATCTTTCAACACATATACGGAGCCCTCAACTCGCTCTCCCGTCTGTAATAATATTGTTCTTGTTTCTTCACTGAAAATAGCATCCGCCGTCTCACTATTTATTACAGTATAACAACTAAGTTCTGTTCCAAGAAGCTCATTCATTATGAGGTTCCCTAATGCAAATCTTGTTGATTTATCAAAATACGTATTCAAATTCTTTAGAGATATAATTTGAGGAATCTGTTCATTCTTCGCGTACAATTTCTGATACAAGTCTGTTGATAAGGAAAACTGTGTATCATTTGGAATTGTAACATAATCTAGATTGTTGGTATACGTATTCAGAATTTCTAATATAATACCTTGTATATTCTCTTCTTCATCCGTTATATATATTAAGTTCTTGCAGATATTATCTGCAGTACCATCATTAGCAATCAAGTTATTTTCAGTACTAGTTTGTTTTCCATCTTTATGTGTTAATTTATAGACACCAATAGTTAGTTTGTATGTTGTAAATCCAACAATAAACATTAGTACCATCATACATCCCGTCCGAATAAATCCCCTTATAAATGCATGCAAATGTTTATTTCGTTTCATAGTATTCTTATTCCCTATCGTCCTGATTAAGACGCTAACCATAGACAGTAACGTAACGTCTATAGTGATTCCTTTCGTTTCGTTTTCATATCCTGCACCATGTAGTATAGCAGATACAGTAAAAAGTATCAACTATGGAATTTTTTTCTTGCTCCTTGCATTTTAAGGAAGTTATTATTAGGATGATTCTATGTGGAACATATAAGATTAAAACCTAATTGAATGCAGCACAATAGAAAGTGATTGTATATCAAAACATTCTCTGATAGAATAATTACAAACAAAATGTTTACGTACTAGCGGGTGGAGTACCCTCAAATCCTAATTAATACGGTCTAATAGAAAGGAACTTCCTATGATATCAAAATCCGTCATCGTTACTGGTGCCTCTCGCGGTATCGGCAAAGCGATTGCTATAGAATTTGCCAAAGCTGGTTATAACGTTGCAATTAACTGTCATTCTAACGCTTCTTTATTAAATGAAGTAAGACTAACAATTGAATCTCACGGGGTCCGTTGTATTACTTATGTAGGTAACATTGGTGAAGAGGAACATGCTATGAAACTATGTTCTAATGCCCTAGAAGCATTTGATCATATTGACATTCTTATTAACAATGCAGGGATATCTCAAATTGGGCTATTAAGCGATCTATCTCTTGCTGAGTGGAATTCAATTGTAACAACCAACCTAACTTCAGTATTTCTATGTTCTAGGTCCGTAATTCCAAGTATGGTCCATCAAAAGTCTGGCCGTATTGTTAACATATCTTCTGTATGGGGGATAGCAGGAGCTTCCTGTGAAGTAGCTTATTCCGCAACAAAAGGTGGTATTAATTCCTTCACTAAGGCATTAGCCAAAGAACTTGCTCCAAGCAACATTCAAGTAAATGCAGTCGCCTGTGGCGCTATTGACACACAGATGAACCAATTTCTCTCCTTGGAAGACAGAGAAGAATTAGAAGCTGAGATTCCTTCCGGCCGCTTTGGTAAAGTTGAAGACGTAGCTGAGTTTGTTTATGCAATTGCAACTGGCAACACATATCTAACAGGTCAGGTCATTCCTTTTGATGGGGCTTGGCTATAATAATGTAAGGAGTTGTTGCCAAACGATTTGGTTAACTTAAGTGTTCTCAGAATATAAATGCAAAGAAATACAACATAAAAAGACAATCTTTCAAATGTTTTAAGTGCGGAGCACAGACATATTTTATCCGTGAATCCACATAAAACCGTGAAGATTGTCTTTTTTATGGCGCTTTTGGCATATTGTAAAATCTTGATTTAATCGATTACACCAATCAAACTCAAATTGACAACAATGGCTTATATCTGTCTTAGCTAATCTTATCAATTAATGATACAACCGTATTGTTAATGGCCTCCGCATTATTGATGAATACCACATCATTGATCTTTTTCTTCTTAACAAGGTCAATAAGATTTCCTTTATAATATCGGTAATCAACTATATAGATATTCTTATAATGGTCAACAAGGAACGGTATCATCGCGTTTCCATATGATTCTTTAACTACTACACAAGATTCATTACTAGCACTATTCTCATTCGTTATAACCGAATAAGGATTATCTCCCGCTACAAACGTACTGTACTTTGCGTTATCTTTATATTTTGAAACGTCATTTACGATTGGCCACTTGTACTCTTTTCCATCTTTATCTGTATAAGTCATAGTATTGGTACCTTTTGGAACATACGCTTCAATCGTATCAGTATTCTTTTTCACTGCACTTGATTGATCGGTCGCCGCATAAAAAGACCCTAAGAAGCCCGGGTACTCTCTCTTTTCAAAACTTGATAAAGGATTTGGAGTTATTCCCTTACTCTCACAGAACTTTTCATATGCATAATATGCACCTAAAGCAGTCCAATGATGATCCGTCCTATAATATAGATATTCTTCATTATGTGACTTAATATTATCGAAAGCGTCAACTATCTTAACTCTATTACCAAGCTTAGAATGGATATACTCAAAAGCAGCCTTCTGATCACTCGTACCTATCATCTTACTCTTCTCATCATCCAAATAGATCGCAACGCTAGTAGGTGCTAGTAAGTCATATACATTTGCCACGCCTTCTAATTCTTTAGCAATTTTATTAATTGACTTAGCATATGCATTTGCTGCTGATAAGCTAAAATAATACAAACTAAAGGCTCTCTCTTTTGTAACATATATACTACCAAATGTCTGTCCATTATTGATATCTTTCTTACTAATGGTCTCCTCATTATTCTCTGCAACGTCTACTGAAGGCTCAGTTTCATCATTACTATCCGTTTGAGAATTGTCCTTGTTCTCCTCTTGGGTAGTTTCTTGATTAGAATCTTGATTACCATCTTGATTACTAACTTCCCCTTCATCTGTAGCTTGGCTATCATCTACGTCTGTAGTTGGATTGGCACTATCCTCTGGTACATATCCACTTTCCCCAACTTCCGGTATGTCATCTGCCACCACAGCAGAACCTGTAATTTGTTCCGTCTGGAAACCATACAGACTATCAAACATTCCATTTGCCTCTATTAAATTCTCACGGAAGGGATACGTATCTGCATACCAGGTTGACAACTCGCTAAAATATTGCCCCTTCCACATCTCAGCTAATTGAGGCTTAGGTAGTTCTTGTAACTTTCTTTTTTCTATCTCTGAATACTTTGGTCTAAGGGTAAAGATAGCTCCCAAGACCATCCCAACAAATAAAATAACTAAAAAACTAAGTATTTTAATTCCATGATATATATATCTTCTTTTATAATTCATCTTAGCACCCTTACGCTTTCAACAATTTCTTGCTCTTAAAATTGAAAATAGATGAATGGATTATAACTGTTTCCTACTAAAGATATTACCGATACAATTAAGATTACAGGCATAGCCACCACCTCAAAAGTCATCGTCACATTGGCAATCCAACCATATCTACTAGAAAGATCTGACAGTATATCATCTAATAATTTAACAATTGCCGTCGAGCCTACTATAGCCACAATGATAAAGAATACATTATTCTGTAATAATAATGAAGTTCTAAGATCCATAAATGGTAAATCGCCTGCTCCAAACATTCCTTTCAATACCCCAAACATAAGGTTTAAATCGGAATAACGGAATAGTAACCAACCGAAGAGTACTACTAAAAGCAAGTAAATATGAGAAATTCCCTTTCCTCTTTTGCCAACTCTCTTTGATGCGAATAACTTCTCAATCGTAATAAAGATAAAGAAATATAACCCCCACAGTAGATAATTGTAAGCTGCTCCATGCCACAATCCAGTTAGTGCCCATACAATGAACAAGTTCAATATCGTTCTGCCTAGGCCTAATTGATTGCCTCCCATTGGGATATATACATAATCTCTAAAGAATGACCCTAAAGAGATATGCCATCTTCGCCAAAACTCACTCACTGATTTCGACATGTACGGATAGTCGAAATTCTCTCTATACTTAAAACCTACCATTAATCCTAAACCGATTGCCATATCCGAATAGGCTGAGAAATCCATGTAAATTTGTAACATATACATTGTTAAACCTAGCCAAAGGCCAACAACACTCGATGTCTTCATTCCATCTATCGTAGTTGGCAATAGCGTATCAGCTAACGATGCAAGATGATTTGCCAAAATTGCCTTCTTTGCAAGACCAATACAGAATCGATTGATTCCTCTATTAATCATTCCTGCTGTCACTTTACGATATTCCATCTGCTCTGCAATATCTTGATAACGAACAATTGGACCTGCGATACACTGATGAAAAAGACTTGAATATAACAGTAATTTTGCAAAAGATTTTTGCACTTCGCAATCTTCTCTATATACATCAACAACATAACTAATCAATTGAAATGTATAAAACGAAATACCAATTGGTAATACAATATTAACAACTCTTAAATCAAAATTTGAAACATTATTAATAATATCTATGATAAAATTCGTATACTTGAATAAAATTAGTATTATTAATTGTAGGGAGATTGTCCCCACCAAAGATAAGCGACGTGTCAGATTGGTCTTCGAAGAGTCAACTAGTAATCCTCCAATATAACTAATAAAAGTCAATCCAATTATCACATATATAAACTTAATACCACCAAAAGAATAAAAAATCATTGAACTTATTAATAAGACCCAATTTTTATTCTTGCTAAAATAATACGCAATTAACGACAATGGTAAAAATAAAAATAAAAATATAAGACTAGAAAATACCATCGTTTTTCCCCTTTTCTACTTACTACTTATTTGTTCTGTAGCATACTTTATTAAAAACTTTGAATGTTAGACCCAATCCCCCCTTTATTATATGTGTTTTCTATATGTATTTCACATATTATAAACTAAACTTATTGACTATCTCAATTTACAAATATAGCAAAGTCAATGAAAGAAAACAAGAGGGAATACAAGTTAATTTATAATTCGACATACTCTTTTGTAATCTAATGTAAACTTCCATACTGTTTCGGACTAACAATTTGGATGTGCTTTCCTTTTTATACTAGGTCGGCGGTACCGTCGACCTAGTATAATATAAAGAATATAATACTTCCTATTATTTATAGTAACATTGAAAAAACAGTAATCCCAGCTTAGATCGCAAGTTTCTATGGTGTAACTCTATTGATATCTCTTGGGAACAATGTTGATAATCTTACATTATCTTGTGAAAGAAGCTTACTAGTAAACCGTTCAAGTCCCAGACCTAATCCTCCATGAGGCGGCATACCATACTTATGCATCATTAAATAGCTTTCGAATGATTCCACTGTCATTCCACGCTCTTTCATCTTTGATACTTGCATATCATAATTATGAATTCGCTGGCCTCCTGTTGTAACTTCAAGACCGCGGAATAGTAAGTCAAAACTTAATGTCACTTCTTGGTCTTCTGGATCTTCAAAAGCATAGAATGGACGCTTCTTCGTTGGGTAGTGAGTAACAAAGATGAATTCACTTCCTGTCTTCTTCTTAATTGCCTCACATAATAATTTTTCTTCTTCCGGTTCGAAATCTTCATAGTCTTTAATTTCTCTGCTGTACTCATTCGCAATCAATTCCTTAGCCTCCATAAATCGAATGGTTGGAATCGCACTCTCTTTTGGAAGTTTTACTTTAAGAAGTTCAAGCTCATAATGATACTCATCCTCAAGATATCTCATTGCATATTGAATTAAACCTGTCTCCATCTGCATAATATCCTCAAAACTCTGGATATATCCCATCTCAAAGTCAACACTTGTATATTCATTAATATGCCTTGAAGTATCATGTTTTTCTGCTCGGAACACCGGTGCAATCTCAAATACCCTTTCATACACCCCTACCATCATCTGTTTATAAAATTGTGGGCTTTGGGCCAAGTATGCCTCTTTTCCAAAGTAATCTAACTGAAAGATATTGGCTCCCCCTTCCGCCCCCGCATATACAATCTTAGGCGTATGGATCTCCGTAAATCTTTGCATCGTAAGATATGCTCGAAATGCTTGGCATAATCCTTCTTGAATCTTGAATATGGCTCTCTCTTTCTCGTTACGTAATGTGATTGGTCTATAATTAAGAAGATTTTCTATTGAGGTATCTACCTTCTTGTTATTAATTACAATTGGAGATTCCATAACTGGTCTTGATAGTACTTCAACATCAACCAATCGTAGCTCAACTCCTGTTTTTGAACGTTCCTCTTTCACTACATTAGCAGTAATGATAACACAACATTCTTCCGCAATCTCACTTAACGGAAAAGCAGAAAACTCTTCTCCATATACACATTGAATTATATCTCTCTTAGTGCGTAGTAACACAAAAGCAAATCCACTCATTTTTCGAATCTTATAGATACTTCCGTGCACCTTAATTGTATTACCTATATATTCACCAAATTGTTCTGGCTCTATTGTTTTCTCTTCAATTATTCCTGTCATTTCTTTCATAACTTATACCTGCACCATCTGACATGGTCCTTTCTTATTTCTTCACGGATTACGGATTCCTTTAATGAATCCATGAAGACATCGTCTATATGCCTCAAAGTATCACCACCCTTCATAGGACAAACACGCCAATTTAATTTCACCTTAAGTAATGTATAGTTTCATAGATCCAGCGAGAAACACAAAAAGAACCGCAAAAGTAAACTATAATTTACCAATGCGGTTCTTATATATATATAAATCTATAATCTCCACATAGGCACAACACTACAAGCGCTTGTACCTATGGTTCTTCACAGCTACAAGCGCTATTAATCGTCGTCCCTATTGAATTTATTAAAGTTAAGCTTCGACATATATTTTCCTCTTCTCTAAAAATAAATTTTAAAACAAATTTTAATTTACGAAAATATTCTATATAATTTAACACTTTACTCCCCTAATGTCAAGTGAGTATAATAAAGTTTTAACGATTTTTTTATGGGATTTTGTAATCATAAAGCGGCTAGGAATGAATACTTCCCAACCGCTTATTATGTTCAATTTATTAAGCCAACAGTTCATGCACATACTCATAAATCTTCTCGCCAGCCTTATCACCATATTGTGCAATGATTTTAACAATTGCACTACCAATAATTGCTCCATCTGCTTCTTTAAAGTATTCTCTAACTTGTTCCCTTTTATGTATTCCAAAACCAATTGCTATGGGAGTATCTGTAACCGCACGGATACTCTCCACTATTTCTGTTACATTGGTCTTAATATCACTTCTAACTCCTGTAACCCCCATAGAGGAAACTACATAGATAAATCCCTGCGCTTCTTTTGCTATCATCTCAATTCTACTTGCTGAGGTTGGAGCAATTAATGAAATTAACTCAATAGCATATTCTGCTGCTATCTTGGCAAGCTCTCCTTTTTCCTCATATGGCATATCAGGTATAATTAATCCGTCAATCCCAACTTCTTTGCATCTATTACAAAAGCGATCAGAACCATATTTAAAGATTGGATTTAGGTATGTTAAGAAGACCAACGGAATATTCGTCTTTTTACGAAGGGAAGCAACCATATCAAACACCTTATCTGTAGTACAGCCCGCACTCAAGGCACGAATATTCGCTTCTTGAATGACAGGACCCTCTGCTATTGGATCAGAAAACGGAATACCGATCTCAATCAAAGCTGCCCCTGCTCTTTCCATCTCTAATATGAACTCTTCTGTCTTATCAAGACTTGGATCACCTGCTGTTAAAAAACCAATGAATGCCTTTTTATTCTCAAACGCGTTCTTAATTCTACTCATGTAAATCCACCCCCCTATATCTTGCGATAGCTGCTACGTCCTTATCACCTCTGCCTGATAAACAACAGATAATAATCTGGTCCTTTGCCATAGTAGGGGCAAGCTTCATAAGATAAGCTACGGCATGACAACTCTCAATCGCTGCAATAATTCCTTCTTGCTTTGCTATATATTCGAATGCATTTACTGCTTCCTCGTCCGTAACAGGAACATATTTGGCTCTACCAAGATCATGTAAATAAGCATGTTCTGGCCCGATTCCAGGATAATCAAGTCCTGCTGATATGGAATATACAGGGGCAATCTGACCGTATTCATCTTGGCAGAAGTAAGATTTCATACCATGGAAGATACCTTGTGTGCCAACCGCTATTGTTGCTGCTGTTTCACTGGTATGTACACCATGCCCTGCTGCTTCACAGCCAATTAATTGAACCGATTCATCACTAATAAAATTATAGAACATTCCCATAGCATTACTTCCGCCACCACAACAAGCCATTACTACATCAGGAAGCTTGCCTTCTACTTCTACTATTTGTTCTCTCGCTTCTCTACTAATAACGCTTTGAAAGTCTCTTACCATAGTAGGGAAAGGATGAGGTCCCATTACAGAACCAAGTACATATAAGGTATCCTCCACTCTTCTCGTCCATTCTCTCATACAGTCATTAACTGCATCTTTTAAGGTCATAGTTCCTGTTGTAACTGGGTTAACCTTTGCACCAAGTAGTTCCATACGATATACATTCAAGGCTTGACGAATCGTATCCTCTTTCCCCATGAAGATTTCACATTCAAGTCCTAGTAAAGCTGCTGCTGTAGCTGTAGCAACACCATGTTGCCCAGCACCTGTCTCTGCAATGATTCTTGCCTTTCCCAACTTCTTCGCAAGTAATGCCTGACCAAGAACATTGTTTATCTTATGGGAACCTGTATGATTTAAGTCCTCTCTTTTAAAATAAATCTTTGCTCCACCTAAATCCTTCGTCATCTTATCTGCATAATACAATAAGGATGGTCTTGCAGCATACTCGTTCAATAACTCTGTTAATTCCGTATTGAACTCTTTATCGTTCTTATAGAATTCATACGCTTCTTCTATCTTAATCAATTCATTCATTAAGGTTTCTGGAACATATTGCCCCCCATGAATACCAAATCTTCCTTTACTCATGCTATTATCCGCTCCTTTTCTCTATTTCTCTTATGCCATAGTATACTTTCTTATCTTTTCCACAAATTCTTTAATCTTCTCCACATCTTTATAGCCATCAGTCTCTAGCCCACTGCTAGCATCTACTCCATATGGTTTTACAGTTTGTATTGCTTGCAACACATTCATTTCATTAATACCACCTGCTAAGAAGAAGGGTTTCTTCATCTTCTTAATCATGCTCCAGTCAAAGGTCTTTCCATTCCCGCCTTCGCATTCCACTGAATATGTATCCAATAGTATATAGTCACAATCATATGAATTGGCCCTATCAATATCTAATTCTTCTTTAACTCGCACTGCTTTAATAATTCCAGTTTTCCTATCCCTATCTGCACCGTTATTGCTAATACTTGATCGTAACTTCGTAATATACTCATGATCTTCATCCCCATGCAACTGTGCATAGCTAATAATATCTCGGTTAACTAAGTCTGCTACCCAATCTAGCGGTTGGTTAACGAATACTCCTACGCGAATAATATCGGGATCAAGATCGTTCTTTAGTTTCTCTGCCAATTCTTTAGTAACTTGACGCTTACTTTTAGCAAACACGAATCCAACATAATCGGGCTTAAAGTTATTCACATACGTGGCATCTTCTAGTCGACGTAATCCACAAATTTTAATTTTTGTTGTTGACATATGAATCACCTCCTACTACTCTGTATCAATTCTTGTAACTGTTCTCTGCGATTCGATGCTGTCATCATTGTTTCACCAATTAAAACCCCATCTACCCCATTTGCAACTAATTCTCTGATATCTTCTGCTGTCTTAATTCCACTTTCCGATATGAACAAAATCTCTTTCGGAACTAAGGCACGCAAGCGAATACTGTTTTGAATATCTACTTTGAAGGTTTTTAAATCTCTATTGTTAACTCCAATAATTCTCGCTCCTGTTTCTAAGGCACGTTTTACTTCCTCTTCATCATGTGCCTCCACTAACGTAGCCATATGGAGGGAATCCGCTATTTCTCTATAGGTTCGCAATTGATCATCGTCTAGTATGGCACAGATTAATAAAATTGCACTTGCACCTATAGTCTTTGCCTCATAGATCTGATACTCCTCAACCGTAAAATCCTTTCTTAGTGCTGGTATGGATATATTCTCTGTAATCTCTTGAAGAAATGCGTTATCACCTTGAAAGTAATATGGCTCTGTTAATACCGATATTGCACTAGCCCCTGCTGCCTCATAATCTTTTGCTATATCCAGATAAGGAAAATCCGCTGCAATCACTCCCTTAGAAGGGGAGGCTTTCTTTGCTTCACAGATAAAAGATAATCCTTTCTTCGCAATTGCTTCTTCAAACGGTGTATGTTGTACTTTATTAACACCGTTTGACTCTATTTTTACACATTCGATTGCTCTTTGTTTCATCTCTTCTAGAGATATCATCTCTTTTTGAGCAGCCACTCGAGCCTTCGTCTTCTCGGCAATTTCCTCTAATATATTCACAGTTATCTCCTCCTTATAAACAAATACGGACTTATGTACTCTACTCTGCCTGACTCTTTGCTATGAATCTTTCTAGCTGCTTTTTTGCGGTACCATTAGCAATTGTTTTTCTTGCAATCTCAATTGCCTCTTCTATCGTCAAGTCGTCTGATGCCACATAAATGGCTGCTCCCGCATTAAGGATAACCGCGTCGGTTTTAGGCCCCCTCATACCATTCAAGATATCTAATGCAATTTTTGCATTTTCAATGGGCTCTCCTCCAACTAATTCCGCTTTCTCACAACGTGTAAATCCAAATTGTTCAGGAGTAATCTCATATGTTTTGAACATATCATTTTTGAATTCACATACTTTCGTTGGAGCACTCATAGAGATTTCATCAATACTATCCTCTCCATATACAACCATTGCTTTCTTAACCCCAAGATTGTGTAATACATGAGCAAGTGGCTCTACTAAATCTTCACTATATACCCCTAATAGTTGCATACTAGCACCTGCTGGATTTGCTAAAGGTCCTAACACATTAAACAAAGTCCGTATACCCATCTCTTTTCTTACCGGACCCACAAATCGCATTGCCGTGTGATACTTCTGAGCGAACAAGAAACAGATGTTTATATCTTTCAAAAGCTCTGCACTTTTCTCAGGCTCAATATCAATCCTTACACCAAGTGCTTCTAAGCAATCTGCCGTACCACATTTACTAGATGCCGCACGATTTCCGTGCTTTGCAACTGGTATACCCGTTGCTGATACTACTATAGATGCCATTGTGGATATATTGAATGTGTTTGACCCATCTCCGCCCGTTCCCACAATCTCTAATACGTCCATATCATTCAAGAATCTTTCACAATGCTTCCTCATAACTCTAGCTGCTGCTGTGATTTCGTCAATGGTTTCACCTTTCATAGCCATTGCCGTTAAGAAGGCTGACTTTTGAGCATCTGTTGCTTGATTGGTCATAATCTCATTCATGACCGCTTCTGTCATCTCCTGCGTAAGATTTTGTTTCTTACTCAAAATTGCAATTGCATCTTTAATCATATAAAATCCCCTTTCTATGTTTGGGTCGGACAATTGTAATACTCAATTTAGATTTTTCAATGCTTCTGTATTGACGTACTATAACACAAAACACGCTACACACCTTAGTACCTCTATGTGTGTACCACTCGTTTATACCATAGGTACGGACACGCCTTCGACTCGGCCTCCTTGCCTCGCCTTCCTAGTTACATAGTAAATATCTACTTTCCTAAAAAATTCTCTATCATCTGATAACCATCTAGCGTAAGAATGGATTCTGGGTGAAATTGCAAGCCATATACTTCGTAATCTCTGTGTTTTACTGCCATACTCTCACCATCGTCAGTCTTGGCTGTCACTACTAGTTCTTCTGGAATGGTGTCTTTTGTAGCAATTAATGAATGGTATCTTGCAACTTTAATATACTCTGATAATCCTTTGAAGATCTTGCAATCAGTATCAATCTGTACCTCTGACTGTTTTCCATGCATCAGTTGTTTTGCATAGGAAACAGTTGCTCCGAATTCTTGGCAAATTGCTTGATGCCCTAGACATACACCAAGTATTGGTACCTTTCCTGTAAAGTATCGTATTGCCTTCCTACACACACCAGCATCTTCTGGTCTTCCTGGTCCGGGAGAGATTATAATATGTGAGGGATCCATTTCTTTGATTTCTTCCACTGTTTTTTCATCATTTCTAATAACTATAATATTCTCATTCATTGTTCCTATAAGTTGATATAAGTTATAGGAAAAACTATCGTAATTATCAATTAGTACAACCATGTTTTCCCTCCATTCTACAGTTCCTGCTGTCCATTCTTCACGGCATTCATTACTGCCTTCGCTTTATTAATACACTCTTGAAATTCCTTTTCTGGAACACTATCCGCTACAATTCCAGCTCCTGAACGAACGAATACCTTACCATTCTTCTTATACGCAATCCGTATTGCGATACAGGTATCCATGTTTCCAGTGAAATCAATATATCCGATTGCTCCTCCATAGATACCCCGCTTGTTATTCTCTAATTCATTGATAATCTCCATTGCTCGTATCTTTGGTGCTCCGGACAATGTTCCTGCTGGTAATACAGCGTCAATAGCATCAAGACTACACCCATCTTCTTTGATAGTCGATTTTACTGTTGAACCGATATGCATAACATGAGAAAATCTTTGAATCTGCATATACTTCTCAACCTTAACACTACCGAACTTACTAATCTTACCTAAATCATTACGTCCCAGATCAACTAACATATTATGTTCTGCAAGTTCCTTCTCATCGACTAATAATTCTTTCTCTAGTGCCTCATCTTCTTCCTTATCTTTCCCTCTTGGTCTTGTTCCTGCCAAAGGAAATGTATGTAATGTCCCATTCTCTAACTTCACTAATGTCTCTGGTGATGCCCCTGCCACTTCCATATCGTCACTGCTAAAGTAAAACATATATGGAGAAGGATTCGTAGTACGTAGCAAACGATAGGTATTCAGTAAACTTCCTTCGAACTGCGCTTCTAGACGGTTCGATAACACCACTTGAAAGATATCTCCCTCATAGATATACCTCTTTGCCTTAGTAACCATATCGCAATATTCATTCTCTGAGAATAACGGTGTGAATTCCGAAGTAAGCTTACCTGGACTGTCTATAAGCTGTTCTCCATGCTTAATTAGTTCAACCATCTCATCAATCTCATCGATACAACGGTTATACTCATTATCCAGATCTTCTGTTCTTGCATTTGTAATCACAAAAATCTTTTGCTTCACATTGTCAAATGCAATTACCTTATCAAATAACATCAAGTCAACATCCCGAAACTCTTCTTCATCGTTAGCTGTCAGATTCAACTTCGGTTCTTTGTATTTTGCATAATCATAAGCAAAATATCCAACTAATCCGCCTGTAAATGTTGGCATTCCAGCAATCTTTGGACTTGTATACTGACGTAAGATTTCTTTGATACAGTCTCCTGGGTTTGCTTTCATTTGTCTAATATCTTTGTCTTTCTTTACAGTTACCACTCCATCGACACAGGTGATTTCCATCTTAGGATCATAACCAAGATACGTATATCTGCCCCAAATCTCTTGATTCTCAACACTCTCTAACAGATAGCAATGATGACTCACCTTCTTCAATGCTCGTAGCACCTCAATTGGAGTTCGAATATCTGATAGAATCTCGGTATAGATTGGAACGACTTGGTACCCTTGTGCAATTTGCTTAACTTCTGCTAATGTGATCATAGTATTCCTCCTTTTCATTTCATGTCTGCCATCTTCGCATGGAGTGGTAATAAGTGTGCAGTATCGCAAGAAAACTTATGATACGCATGAATATAGAAATCTGTACAAAAAAACGCCCCTGACTATTGCTATAGCAATAGTCAAGGACGGTTATAATTATACTTATACCGCGGTGCCACCTTGATTTATGGTTTCCCAAACTCTCTGCGAAATACTATCATATTCCCGGCAACTTACGTATGCCCTCACGTCATGGAATACTCGAAGTCCTTACGAACAACTTTGACCATGCCCTCAGTGGTCCATTTAATGAACGGCATCTCTGTAAGGTTCTCACCCTCCCTCACTCTCTGTAAGCGCATGTATCATTTTTATCTCCACCTCAACGGTTTTAAACTTATGAAATTGTTTTTAATTGGTAATTTAATACTATTATACTCATGTGATTAAAAATGTCAATGCTTTTTTGATTTTTTTCTCTACCACGGTAAAGATTTAATATTATAAAGTATTAATAATTAATTATTCCCTCTGACAATGCTCACAATAATAAATGGTTCCTCCGAGATAGCTTCCCTTACGAAGTTCATAACCGCACTTCGTACATGGTGTCCACGCTGTCTTCTTACTTAACCAGGTCTGATATCCTCCTTGATTACCAAGCAAATCTTTCTCTATATCTCGCCCGCCCTCCTCACACATCTGATGAACGGTATCGTAAGTACAAGTGTATAATCTATGAAACTCTTCTTCTGTTAGGCTTCCCATATCGCACCTTGGATGCAATCCTGCTTGATATAAGATATCTTGTAATGTTCCATTTCCTATCCCGGGAAATCTTTGTTCCGTTCCTAAGAATGCCTTTGCAGAAACCTTCTTCCCCTTACTTTGTTCATATACTTGTTTGAAATATTCATACGTAAATGCATCACTTAAAGGTGATATCTTCGCTTTTGACCCAAGATAATAGCCCTCTTCACAAGTTCCTTCTTTGAATATTCCAATAAATCCATACATCTGCACCGATACTCCAACTGATGTATCATCGTCAAATAGAATTAAAAGTTGACTCTTCTTAGGAAATTTCTTAGGGTTATCATAATATCTTGGATAAGCACCATCTGCAAATGTCACTCTTACATCTTCAAGTTCCAATTCAATAATTCCGCCATAAGAATTTGCTCCAGTTACCTGCTTTCCCTCTAGAAGTTCCTCAAATGAATCTTTTTCGCCCCAAATCCACGTAAACTTATGGGGTGATTGCAAAACAACCACCTCACTCACAATTTTGTCCTTAAGTGTATCCCTCATCTGCTTTGCGATGTTATAACTTTCTGATAACTCTAACATAAGATACTCCCCTCTGAGATTACAACTTCATTGGCTACATATTACTCCCTAAGCACAATAAATTTCAATTGCTTTTGACATCAAATCAGCTGTTCCCTCTCCATGTTTATTAATATTTTCTCTAAATCTCTCATCACTTACATACATATTACCTAATCCTGCTAGGATATCTTTCGTACATTCATAATAATGTGTAGTAATAAAGTTTTGCCATCTAGCAACTAATTCTTGTACTGTTTCATCCTCTGGTGACAAATCCCTATGCTTTGCAAACTCGCCCATAATACGATCACCGGCTTGTGAGATGGAATTCCAATCTTCCTTAGAATATCCCTTCGTCTTTTTCTCATACTCTGCATATGCATCGCTATCTCCCCAGCGATTTCTTACTTCCTCTGCATACTGTTTCTTATGATTCTCAATACTCTCCATACTAAATTCCTCAAAACTCATATCTTGTTGTCCTCCTAATCGTTCTTCTACTAATCGGATTAATCGATCCATACGACTTCGTTTCTCAAGTAACATAGCCTTTTGATTCCGTAACGCTTCCAATCGATCGTAACTAGGATTATTCATGATATCTTTAATTTCTTTCAATGGAAACTCTAATTCTCTAAAGAATAGAATCTGTTGTAATCGATCTAAATCTTCCTCATGATAGATGCGATACCCCACCTCTGTTACTTCACTAGGCACTAGCAATCCAATTTGGTCATAGTACTGTAGAGTACGAACGGTTACACCGGAAAGCTCAGCTACTTCATGTATCTTCATCGTGTTGACCTCCTCATTCCTTCTACCTCATGATATACTATAACGTAACGTAAGAGTCAAGGGGTTTACGCAATCTCATCCTGATAATAATGCGCTTGTTTTTCAAACATGTATGCATACTTACCGTTCAAGATGATAATCAAACATACACTGCTCTAGATTCAGACTTTCAGCAGGATATAGATCTTTCTGTTAACAATGAACTCTCTAATGGAGTAGAACTTAACCAGATTCTTGATGATATTATTAATTAATAATAGTACACATAAAGATTATTATAATATGCAATTTATCTAAAAATAGCATACCTATACAACCAATGAGCAACAAAAAAGGCTCTCCATTACAGGGAACCTTTCTGTTGCTCATTACTTGTATCTATTAACTTATCCGCTTCTACGCCTCTCATCTTATTCACATAGAATAAAACTCCGGCAATAATTACAAAGAAAATTGATATAAACTGCGATGTTGAAAGGAATCCAACTGACCCACGTTCGTCATCTCTAAGGAATTCAATTAAGAATCTTCCTACACCATATAAAGCAAGATATAGAGCAGCAACATTTCCTTTGTACTTCGCTCTTCTAGCATATAACACAAGGATTCCTGCGATTAAGAAATCTCCTGCTGCCGAGAATAACTGAGTAGGTAATACTCTCACTCCCGCAGGTGCCATACTATCTGCTGGGAATACTACCCCTATTGCACAATCTGTCTCTCTACCATAGCAACACCCAGCCATGAAACATCCAATTCTACCGAATCCTTGCGCAATGGATATAGATGGCATTACAATATCAAAATAGCTCATAAAGCTAAGCCTTTTCTTGATACAATACAACATACAGGAAAGTACTCCAGCGATCAATCCTCCATATACAACAAATCCTTCTGACCCAATTACACCAATTGGGTCTTTTACAAAGTCCTTGAATTCAACAATTATGTATAATAGTTTTGCACCTAAGAACCCACAGATAATTGCTATCAATGCAATGTCTATAATGGACTCTTGGTTCAACCCATAACCTTTGGCACGGTGCATCGCTACAAACACTGCTAGCATAAATCCTATAGCAATCATTAGCCCGTATCCATGTACTGTAAGTCCGCCAATGGTAATAATATCTTTTAACATATGCTATTCTCCTTTGTTCGCTTTTTAACTAGTATAAAATTCCTAGATAGCCTAGGCCAACAGTAGCAATTTAGCTACATCACCCAACCTTTTTAAAAGCGTTTTTGTAAATTTTACCACATACAAACATTTACATTATATCACATATTCGTTCATGGTACTAGTATATTCAAGGAAAATACCTTGCTATTTATTTATTCATGTTGATGCATTCCATCGAGATAAAAAGACATTGTTTTTAGTGCATTGTCTTTAAGTGCAAACTTAAAGCCTTCCATCTGATATTTATCTATGATGTTTAGTACATCCTTTGGTAAGCTTGAACATAGTTTGCACCCAACTAAAATCGATTCCTGTACTAAGAAAATCTCCATTATGTCATCCGGTTTAAACACCTTGCAACGTTCATGGATAACCAGTGCCACTTCCTTAAATCGATTGTAAAACCATTGCTTAGATTCGATCATTACCTCTAAATCAATATTCTTCTCAAGGATTGCCCCGCGGATAGAAATTAAGCGAATATACATATCCGAATCTTCAATTATGACTGCCATCTCCTCTAATACCAACTTCTTGAATAAATCGTAATTGCCGATATCTGTATTCTTTATTCGTTGTTCCATATTCTCTAGGCGTCTTGCGTATTCGCGCATCAATAATTGAAAAAAAAGCATTTCTTTCGTCTTAAAATAAACAAACAGTATTCCATTGGATATTCCTAGTGCTTTTGCAATCTCCGACATCTTTATTTTCTCGAAATCTTTAGTAGCAAACATATCGGCTGCCATATCAAGGATTGCTCCTGCTTTCTCTTCTTTTGCCTCTTGGCTTCTTGCTCTCTTTGCCACGTTTTCACTCCTTATCTCATAACCTTCTGAATCATTCTATCAAATGCTCGATCCGATAGAACGCGTTTTGAAAATACAGAAAGTTTAGCACCATAACCAACTAGATACCTCGTCTTTGGTTTTTTAGCTCTAACAGCCTTTGCTATTGTTTTTGATATAATTTCTGGTTTTGAAATCTTATTTGATGAGTATGATCTTCTTAAGTAATTAACGACATGATTTGCTTGCTTTGCATAAGCTCCCTTGACTGATACTTCAGCTAGATTGTCTGCGGCAATAGCACCCCAATTTGTCTTAATTGCGCCTGGCTCAATAAGTATTACATCAATTCCAAATGGTTTTGTCTCCATACGAAGGCAATCTGAGAAGCCTTCTAGCGCATATTTGGTCGCATGATACCAGGCTCCGAATGGCGTACTGATCTTACCTGCCATAGAAGATATATTAACAATTTTACCTGCATGTTGCTTCCTCATAGTAGGAAGTACCAATTGTGTCATACGTGCAAGGCCGAACAGATTCACCTCTAATTGCCTTCTTGCCTCATCAATAGGAACATCTTCAACAGCTCCATAGAATCCATAACCTGCATTATTCACAAGTATATCAATTCTTCCCTCTTTCTTCAATATGCTATCTACACAATTAACCATGGATTCTTCATCCGTTACATCCACTGGTAAGATATAGATTCCTTTCTTCTCCAAGTCTTTCATCTTATCCATGTGACGTGCAGCACCATATACGGTGTATCCCATATCCTTTAAAACTAACGCTGTGTCTCTACCTATCCCTGATGATGCACCTGTTATTAATACCACTCTTTTACTCATACTAATACACACTCCTTTTTAATTGACTCTGAGTCAATTATATTCCTACTAAAGTAATTTGTCAAATAAAAACCAAAGAAAAAAAACTGGCGACTATAACTATATCAGTTTTGGTAGTTCCCATTGAATTGAATTTTATATTTGTCTCTGATACAATCAGATTATTCCCACTTATATAATAAATATCGATAATAAAATATCTGTGCTTTTGAGAGGAGTATGATTGTTATTATGATATCAACACGAGAGTTTCAAGAAAAAGATTTGGAGTCCATTAAGAATATCCATTTTTTTATGTGGCTTCAATTACAATGGCAAAAAGATTTTCATAAGGATGATGCCATAGTCGCCGTCGATGAAGATGACTCTGTCATCGGTGTGGCAGCACTTTCCTATGGTGGCACTTGGTACTACATTGAGAGTAACGTTACACATATTCCTGAATACTATATGCAATTTGAATGTCATGTTCAGGAGAATCATCCCGATTTTGAGTTAGTTAAGCATCTTCTTATTGATACCTTGAAGAAGCATTTTGCTACTTACAAAGAGAAATACCCAGACAAAAAAATCGTAATGCGTTGTTGGTGCGAGGATTCTAGCTTAGAAGAAATGGAACAATTACTAAAAGAACAATTTACTGCTTATAGTATCACTCCTGTTCTATCCTTTGATTTAACTGGTGAAATTCCAAACTATACAATCCCAGAATCGATTTCTATCGGTATTCATTCTTTTGAGGATGACGGAATGAAGCAGTATATGGAAGCTAATGAGCTAGGCTTTGACAATGTCAGGGATAGTGAGCACGAGCTTTGGTTTCGTCTAAATGGTGATACTACTAAAGTTTTCGTTGCAAAAGACGGCGACAAAGTTGTATCCTCCGTTACGGTTTGGGGAATCGGTGATGGACGAAGTGCTACAGAGAATATATTTACCATTCCTGACTATAGACATAATAATATTGCACGTGAAACCATCGCGACTTCCCTTAGGTACCTGAAAGAACTTGGAGAAACCCAAGCTACTCTTAGTGTAGTTGGTGAAAACATTCCTGCCATTTCCTTGTACCTAGGTATGGGGTATCACGTATTCTATAATTTGTTTGAGATGCATTATACTCCATAAAACAGAAACGACGGCTACACTATATTTAAAATAGTGTAGCCGTCGTTTCATACTATAGTTTATAGTTAGTTTTTTTAAGAAATAGAATATCTAGATATTTTGTTCAATACCTAAATTCTTAACAATCTCTCCTGCCATAATAAGCCCTGCAACAGAAGGGACGAAAGATAAACTTCCTGGAATGTCTCGTCGATCCGTACATTTTCTCTGTGCACCTGGTGGACAGATACAATTGCTTCTGCAACTCATTGACATATCTTCTAACGGTCTAGTCGGTTTTTCCTTGGAATAAACAACTGTTAGTTTCTTAACGCCTCTCTTTTTTAATTCTCTACGCATAACCTTAGCCAATGGACACATTGTCGTTTTATAGATATCCGTCACTTCGAATTTAGTTGGATCTAATTTGTTCCCTGCTCCCATGCAACTAATCACAGGTACCCCTGCTTCTTTGGCTTTCATGATAATATCAAGCTTTGCAGTTACCGTATCTACGGCATCAACAACATATGCATATTGTGTAAAGTCGAATTGATCCGCCGTCTCTGGTAGATAGAAACACTTATGCACGGTTACTTCTGCCTTGGGATTGATGTCAAGAATACGCTCTTTCATTACATCAACCTTATATTTACCAACGGTCTTTCTTGTTGCTATGATTTGACGATTGATATTCGTTAAACATACCTTGTCATCATCAATTAAATCAAATGCACCTACTCCACATCTAGCAAGCGCTTCAACTGTATATCCACCTACACCACCAATTCCAAACACGGCTACTCTTGCTTCTTTAAGACTTTGCATATGCTCTTCACCTAGTAATAATTGTGCTCTTGAAAACTCGTTTAACATATATACCATCCTTAATAGATAAAATCTTTTATTGCAAATTCATATTAGTTCTATATGTTTTATATGATAGCGTGTCTATTATTCTTTGTCAACTGGTAGTACTTATAAATTCATTTATGTAGATATCCTTTAATTTAATAACAAGATTTTCATTTTGCTTAACTCTCCTTGCTTAACTCTTTTTTCGCAATCTCCAATCGCTCTGCAAATTGATCATAGAAGTCCTTATCTTTTGAAAATGGTGTCACATAGAATAGTTGAAGCACATACATGGTGACTTTCTTTCTAAGAGTTTCGTCTTCTGCTGTCATCATTGTAGCTTGTACATCTTTTAAGAAATAATGCCATTCATTTACGAACCCCTGATTTCTTTTCAGATCAGGCGTATCAATCCACTTACTTACCTTAACTTTTGTTTTACCCGGTTTTATACACTCATTTACCTGCATGATATATTTAAAACTTCCATCTTCATAATATCTTCCCAAAGGGAAGATTCGACAAAATCCCGGACGGAATGCATGAATACTACATCTGCCTTCCTGGTTTAAGAATACACATCTCTCTTGTTCCCCAACCATGCGAAGGTTTGGTAAGATTGCTCCATCTACCAGATTAAGTTCAACCTTATCTACTAACAATTCTTCAAATCTACAATTCAAGTTTACTAACAGACGATGAATATCTAATGGATCAAGAACTAATGAATTCTCCATTCCTTGACAGCAGGCGGAACACCCCTTACAATCATCACAACCTGCCTTCACCATATCATTTAGTTCATAAAATCTTCCATCTGATATCTCATTCAAACTACAATTTCTTTCCATCTTGTTTCCTCACTTCTTTATCTAATTACCTTAATCTTCGTTCAATTGTCGTAACATAGCATAACGTAAATCTTCTTCATCAAAGATAATAAAACCACATTTTTTATATAGGGAAATAGCTGTCTCATTCGTTTTGTATACTCCAAGAGCTACTAATTCAAGACCTTTTTCCTTTGCTTCTTCTATTACTAAATCCATTAATTTTTTACCATAACCTTTGCCTCTTTGTTCTTCCTTCACATGGATCATAGCAAGCAACAGATAATCCTCTTCCTTTCGAACAGTTGTCCACAACGCTCCAACTACTTCTCCATCTTCATCCACATATTCTTTAATTTTATTGTTTACAGTGTTCATACCCTCTGGAAGAAGTTTATCCATATCTTCTTTGGCCTGTTTAACACATAGTTCGCGTTCTTCTCTCTCTGCATCTGATAATTCTTCAATACCAAAACTAGTGGTATCAATGATATAGCTTCGTAATTGCTCATAGGACATATCTCTCTCAATTAACATATGTTCACGCCCTTTTCCTTTCATTTAGATAACTCCCTATCACTTAATTTACTCATGTATAGATACAAACTAATCGTAGATGACTAGTTGCTTATGTACGTATGTACTTATATTCTACCATATATTAATAGTAATTAGAACTGTAGAAAATTAGCTAGATAAGAACTGTAACTCAGCAACATTCTCTCGCCCTGCATGTTATCCTTTGTGACATAGCGAAGAACTTCTATTAATCGAGTAGGAGGGAAATTCAACTAAATTTCCCGACCTCTCACACCACCGTGCGTACCGTTCGGTACACGGCGGTTCAATCAACTTAACCTGAAACA
>JAHAJA010000059.1 GCA_018372435.1 Clostridiales bacterium
TACATAAATAAAACAACATGTATCGTAAAAATCATCATTCAGAATGAAGAGATATACACAACAATGAATCACCCATTTTATGTGAAAGGACAAGGATTTCTAGCAGCCGGTAAACTTTCTATGGGTGATGAGATTATGAATGTATCAGGTGGTAGTTACCCAGTAGAATGTGTTGAACTGGAAGAAAGACAAGAAGTCGTGTATAATTTCCAAGTAGAAGATTATCATACGTATTATGTTGGGGAAATTAGTATACTGGTACATAATGATTGTCCGGAGGATGGAAGTTCTTCTACATATGTACCAAGAGATGCAGATGGGAAACCTATATCTTTAAATAAACAAACAGTAAACGGTCAGGATATACCATTACCAGACCCTGCGGCACAGGGAAGACCACATACAGTGTTAGGTGGAAAAGCAAGTTCAAAAACCGGAGAAGTATATAGGCAAACAGCAACATTTCCAGAGAGCACTTGGCCGACAGCTGGTGGTAAGAACGTGCCATGGAGTGAAGTGCATTGGACTAACCATGGTCGTGGTGACCATTTAAATCCACATCAACATATTTTTGAGTATAATCCTGATAAAGGAGGTTGGATACGTGGAGAACAAACGTATTTTAATGGAAATTAGATTGGAGGCATATGATTATGGACTTTATACTTGATATAATATTATTGAGAAATGAACTTGAAAAGCTTAATATAATTGAGGATTATATAGAATGGGGTGGTGAAATGCTTTCACAAGAACCTCCTAAATATATATATAATTCCGTGTTAAAATTTCATGAGAGTATAGACAACTATTATATAAAGAAAATAGAAAATTTTGATAATGAAAAATATATAATTTTGACATTAGAGGGATCACAACTTTCAAGTTTGAGTAGTGCAATTAATAAGGGTAAAGATATATCACAAGATGATTTAATCTTGTTTTTTAATGCACTATATAATAAACTAGATAAGTTTCACATTTTTTTATATAGGGATGAAGAATGTATTGATAGAGAATGTGTCATTAGTGATGAAAAAGAGTTTGTGGTTGTATTCTGCAGTGCGTTAAACTGGTTAACGCCACAAGGCATTGCTATATCAAAAATGTAATAAAAATAATTATCTTTTAAGTAATTGTAATTTATAATATGCATAATGGCACAGTAAATTTAGAAACATGATGGAAACATAAAGTTAAACCTCTTACCAAAAACTTATGAAGAATTATGAGACATTTAATAAATCATTTTGGCTTGACGAATGTGAATGATAAATAAAAACACATAATTTGTAATGAAGAAAGACATTAGTGAAATGGAACCAAAATATTGGACAGTTTAGTTAAGCAATTTATTAAAGAGGACCCTATAAAGTGGACGATTAAAGTTCTCCTTATAGGGTCCTTAACGATATGTTTTTTGAAGAGTCAAATTTTTTATCTATCAGGAGAAACTAACGAAACTATGTAGAGATGGATTATCAAAAGGAATTACTACCGTGATGACGGCAATTGATACCAAGGGAATTGGAGGTACATTATGAATAATGAATTTAATTACAAGGTTGCAGTTTGCCCTTTTTGTAAACAGGGGGCGGTAGAGATAGTAAAGGAAATAGATACAAATGAACTCTTTCTTTGTTGTAATGATTGTGAGCTGGAGTGGACTGACCCTAATGATGTTCTTAATGGATCAAGGGGAACAAGGAATAAGTATGGGAGGATTACTGAACCCACATTTGAAGAGGTTAATATAAAGGGTTGGGGAAAGTATATTGTTTATAGTTAACTATTTTAAAGTATATTTTATGCAATATTATTCTCTTTGCTATACTTTGGGGCTCCACTAACTAAATCTCTGTCTCTTAACAATATCATGGATCTCGCGAAGTGATGTAATCAATAATATGAATTAAGAGATTTTACCAAATGTTTTGGGTATACAATCGGGTTTATTAATTATTTTACGGTTAATAGGTCTACCAGAACACATTAGCATCTCTTTTAAGAAGCCACCCTAATTTATGAATTGAAGATAAACTTTCCCAGTCTTTGTATTGACTACATATAAAAAAATACTTATAATTACATATAAAGGAAAAGATAATAGAAAAACCGAGAACTGTAAATAAAAACTAAAATAAAAAACAATCTTGGAAGTATGAACGTCAAATCATTAAAGAGCATTACAAGATGTGAAAAAAGCGATGGCTACTACTATGACTCTGAAGCAGATCGCTTAGTGAAATTAAAGTTCATTAAAACAAAAGAGTAAGAGTAATTTTAAAATACATAAAGACTACAACAAATTGAAAAATAAGGAGTAGATTTATGGCAACGATTGCATTATACTCGAATCAAATAGCGCAGATGTCTGGGAGGCTTGGTGAGGTAAAGCAAACAGTTAATGATTACAAATCAGAATTATTTTCATTGAAAACAAAGGCACTGGCGATCAAGCAATCCATATGCAATATGGAAGATGTTATAAGCTCCATACAGGCATCTACTAGTGTACAGGAAGAGAAAGTTGACTCACTAGAACAGGTTAGAGGAAGCAGCGAACAGTTTATAGAGGATACCTATCGCATTGATGGTAATGTAGCGGATCTTGTGAATAAACGAAAAGATGATTTCTACGATCAATACAAGTACCTAAAACCAGACTGTGAGAAGAATGGTTGGGAAAAGTTCAAAGATGGCTGCAAGAAAGCAGGAGAATGGTGTAAAGAGCATTGGAAAATTATAGTCACTGTTGTTCTGGTGATTGCAGCAATTGTAGTAATTGTAGTATGTCCAGCTGCTGCTGGTGCTTTATTAGTAGCTATGGCAAAAGCAGTTTTAGTGGGTGCCAGTATAGGAGGATTGATTGGAGGAACAATCAGTGCTCTAACGGGTGGTGATTTCTGGAAAGGTTTTGAAGATGGCGCATTTATGGGAGCAATCGCTGGACTCATAAGTGGTGGAATGGGATTCGCTTTTACAGGAGCTGTAAAAGGTGTATCAATGACCCTGGGACAAACATTACTAAGTGGTGGAGCTTCTGGAATAGGCAGCATCTTACTTGGTGATTTGGGCGATATTGGAATCAAGGGAGAAGTAATGTCGCTGAAGAAGATAGTAACTGATGTAGTTGTTGGCGGCCTTACAGGAGTTGTATTTGCAGGCATTGGTTATGGACTTTCAAAGGCGTTTTCGGCATTGAAGTTGAAGATAATTAATAAGGGTGGTACTAATTTAGATGTAAAAGGTTATTCAAATTTTGCTGATGGAATGTCGCCGGAAGATGCTGCAAGGTACATAACTAATAATGAAGCAAGATTCTTTGAAGAATTTTCTGAACGTGCAAGTGCATCTGGATTAAATAGTACACAAATAGCAGAGGCATATAGTGCCATGAAGGTTGGAGATTATAGTAAGATGGCATCTTATTTTGATACATCATCACCAGTTGATAGTGCTGTATTTTGGAGTGGCAATAAAGAAGGTGCTGCGGTATATGCTAATAGCGTAGGTGGTACAATAATGGAACAAACTCCGGGAGGGCAGGTCTTTGATAATTGGAGAGGATTGCAAGGAATGTATCCTGAATGGGATATGGGAATAACTCCGCAAAAACCTATTTGGACAGCATTATCTAGTCAATATGCGGAAGGTGCATCTGGAAATGTTACATATGCTGTAAAAGAGGGTTATGCAAATCCTAAGAGTGTATGGAAGACCGTGGAATTTCCTATTTTAAAAGATTTACAAGATGATGGAATTGTTACTAATATAACTACACATGTTATTAAGGAGTGAATGAAATGCAAAAAAGTAAAGCATATGAAGAATTATTATGTCAGATAAATGCGACTGGTGCGGATAAATTAAGTGGATATAGTATAAATATACTAAACTCAATCAATAATAATGAAAGGGCAGAAGTAGAAAAAGTAATTTGGAATACATTTATTTATAAAAAAGATATGGATATAGCAGTACTTTTACCTAAATTGCAATTATATGATGGAATACAAGCATTAAAAAATACAGTTTCCGAATGCAAGATACCAAGCTATACAAGTATGCTATTGTGTTCTTTGATATATGATAATACAAAAGAAAATGAGTATTTAAAACTAATGGAAAAAAATATAGTGCAATCAAAATTTGATTATACATATATATCAATTTTAGCAGAATGTCATCCCTGCGAAGAAGTATATGAATTATTGGTGACTATTTATGAGAAACCTTTAGATAGAATTGCTTGTGGAAGCGTTATAGATGGTATTTTATATAATAAAGGATTTATAAAAGATATCAACGATATTGATGAAGTTTCTAGTAAAAAGGAATTGAGAATAATACTTAAAAATGCGCAAAAAGATGAAAAAAAAGATATGATAAAAAAACTTGAAAATGGAGAGTTTGACAACTATAAAAACTATAATTGATTATTATTTACGATTATACTTTAGGATTAAATAATCCTTCAATTAAGTACTATTAGCTGTATGACACAAATGACATACAGCTATTGGAGGTGTTTACTAATGGAAAATAGTCAGGCATATATTGATTTTACAAATCAGATTAAAGCAACAGGAAACCAAAAAGATACTGTAGAGACATTGAGATGTCCAAGAGAACCCACCACTTCTTGAAAATATTACATGCTTTCCAATACTAGCAATAAATATTGTTATATCCTTGCTATAACTAACAATATTTACATATATTGTTATACTGTTTAAAACTATATTTGCTTTGGGGAGATTTAATTTGAATAACATGGAGAATTATTTGGTAGATATACCGTATAAGAGAAACGGTAAAAGTGCGCGGTTTTATAATGACCGTGTAGAATTTAACAAGAAAATTATTCTCTATGATGATATTGCGATATTAATGGCAGGTTGCGGAGGAACTACTATTCATACTTATTTGGGAATTCCTTTTGGTCGAAGCTTTGACGGTGCGGTAGTCTTTAAGATGAATGACGGTAAGACACACGGTATCAATATGAATTCGATGTCTATGTTCGGAATACCATTCATTAGAAATCCCCGCAAAAGCGCAAAGCTTTTTCCACCGTTGTTTGATGTGGTTCATTCTATTGTAGCATGGAAAATGGCACAAAGATATGTAGCTGCGATAATGAGGGGAGGCACTGTTGCAGTTGGTGGGCTTACTATTAATAGTTTAAAGGCTAAGTCAATAAGTAAATCAGGAAAAAATATGGTTATCATAAATAAAGAAAATTACCGTGAGAGTCAGATTCCAAACGGCTCAGCTGTAATTGTATATGACAAAGCAGGCGAACGTCTTTGGAATTCTTCTGTTGGGATTCGCTTTTACCGGAGCTGTAAAAGGTGTATCAATGACCCTGGGACAAACATTATTAAGTGGTGGAGCTTCTGGAATAGGCAGCATCTTGCTTGGTGATTTGGGCGATATTGGAATCAAGGGAGAAGTAATGTCGCTGAAGAAGATAGTAACTGATGTAGTTGTTGGCGGACTTACAGGAGTTGTATTTGCAGGCATTGGTTATGGAATTTCAAAGGCGTTTTCGGCATTGAAGTTGAAGATGTTTAATAAGGGTGGTAAATCTTCAGTTGTATATGGAACAGATGATATAGCAAATTATCAGTATAATATGATTGAAAATCCTAGACCATTGGCTGAATTACCAAACCAACCTGCAAAGAATTTTTATGGTGGAAGATATAATAATGTATCGTGCTGGTAATTCACAGAATCCTTATGGAAGATGGTTTACTAGTGAACCGCCTACGTCTGTTACTAATGTAAGAATTGATACAGCAGTTAAAACTCATTGGATAAATCCGAAAACTGGAGCATGGGAAGGATAATGTGTATGCAATCAAAATACCAAAAGGAACGACTGTGTATACAGGACCTGTTGGACCGCAAGGAGGTACATATGTAGGAGGACATGACATTATGCAAACATATATAGATTCACCGTGGGTGTTTGAGATTGTAGGAAAGATATCATTGCAATAGGAGGAAAAAAGAATGTTGGAAAATGATGAAATTTTGCAATTGCGTACATCATATATAGAAATAGGAAAGTTAGTACAAAAATATGGGCATGGACAGTATAACGGAGTATTAAATATACTTATGGGACAAGTGAATTGTATTGATTCAGTTGAAAATGATGATAAAAAAATGCAATACCTTATAGAGAGTTATAATCGTCTGTTTATATCTAGAGGTGGATTGAGTGATTTTGTTATATATGATGAAAATTATGAAGTGAGAAACCAGTTAAATGAAAGATATAATGAAGAAGTAAAAAAAGTATTGGCAATTATGAAAGAATATCTTTAATTATATCTCAGCAAGAAAAATTGAATATTTAGTTCGAATATACTGATATAAACGAAGTTGAAGATAATTAATAAGGTGGTACTAATATAGATGTAAAAGATTATTCAATTTTTGCTGATGGAATGTCACCGGAAGATGCTGCATGTACATAATAAATAATGAAGAAAGATTCTTTAAAGAATTTTCTGAACGCGCGCAAGTGTATCTGGATTAAATAGTTAGTAATAAATAGAAATAGAAATAGGAATAGTGGAAGAAATATTGTAGGTATTTACTTATGGAAAATAGTCAGGCATATATTGATTTTACAAATCAGATTAAATCAACAGGAAGCCAGAAAATGGCTGGATATAATTCGAAAACATTGGATGAAATATTCGAATGGGAGAGAGAAGAGGTAGAAAATCTCATTTGGCATAATTTTTGCAATAATGATATAGACTTGGCAATATTTCTTCCTAAGTTAAAAAAATATAATGGCTTGTATTCGCTTGAAAGAAAGTTACAGGAACTTAATGTTCCTAGTAGTGGAAGCGTGCTAATATCTCGTGTGCTATATGAAAACACAAGGGAAACAAAGTATTTAGACAGCATAATGAGAAATATTGAAACGGCGCAAGGTAATATTCCGTTTGTTGCAAACTTAGCATATTGTAGCCCTTCAGAAAAAGCATATAGTTTATTAGTACACATTTATATTAATAATGATAATGAAGTTATACGAAGTACAGCTGTTACAGGAATATTATATAATAAAGGAATTAATAAAAATCCAAATGATTTGCAGGAAATCACTAATAATGTTGGATTAAAAAGGAAATTTATTTCAGACGATATAGATGCTAGAAAGAAAAATATAAAGTTATTCGAGTAGGGAATGCTATAGAATATAAAAAAGGCTTATGAAAAAATTTAGCAAGAGATGATGCAAGAGAGTTAGTAAAGGGATTATTAAATGATAAAGGTGAAATTAATTTGGTAAGTTTAAAAGAGATTATTCCAGATGAGGTACCTAATACATATGAAATAATTGCGATAGACAATTAAGTGATAAGGTGAGCCTTAGAGATGCGCTTTGCGTGATTTCTAAGGCTTTCTTTTGTCATATAGTAAAATGCCAGTTGTATGCTCTTAATAGCATACATATGTTTTTATATAATCAAGTGCAAAAGGTAAATTCTAATATATGGATTGAGTAAATGTACCTGGAGTTGCCCTAGTGAGTAGAAAGTCATTTGTATTACCACCTTTACTTTAGCGTGCTACTATGGTATTATAGTACAGAAATAGAGTTGTGTACATTAATTAGGAGGGAAAATTATGAAAAATAAGATAGCAATTACACTCATATTAGTTTTAGTCATGAGTTTAGCATTTGTAGGCTGTAGTAAGAAGTCAAAACAAACAAGTAGTGATGGTGGAGATATTGTATATGCAGTAGAAGCTGGTTCTGCTGGTGAAGCAGCAGCAAAAGAAAAAGGATATCAATATAATTCAGTAGCATCCCAAGCAGATGCATTAATGGAAGTAGCTTCAGGAACTTCCGATGCAGCCATCATTGATTTGTTAATGGCAGGAGCCATGATAGGAGAAGGTACAAGTTATCCAGATATGATACATACCGACGAATTAACTAAGGAAGAATACGGTGTTGGTTGCCGTAAGGGATCAGATCTTGCATCTTATATCAATAAAGTATTTGCAGACACTTATGTAGATGGTTCTATGGAAGAGGTCGCTAAAAAATACGGTGTTCAAGAATCTCTTGTTGAGCAAAAAGAGGCAGAATACATAGAGGCAGAAGATAGCGATGTATCTTATATTCAAGGAAAAGGTACATTAATCGTTGGTATTACGGATTTTGAACCAATGGATTATAAAGATGGTTCTGGTGAATGGATAGGTTTTGATGCTGATATGGCTCGTCTAGTAGCAGAAAAATTAGGTGTAGAAGTACAATTTATTGAAATTGATTGGGATAACAAAATAATGGAATTAGAATCTAAGAACATTGATGTTGTATGGAATGGTATGACATTAACCAATGAAGTGGTAGAAGCTATGGAATGTAGCAATGCTTATTGCAACAATGCACAAGTCGTTGTTGTTATGGATAAATAAAAACCTCGTCTTATATTGGACCAAAACAAAGGAGAAATTGTTATGTTTTTTACTGTAACGCAAGCATTGCTTGACGGTTTGTGGACCACATTTCAGATTTTTATACTGACTCTTTTATTTGCTCTTCCATTGGGTCTTATCATAGCGTTTGCATCAATGAGTAAATGGAGATTATTACGTAGTGCAATACAAGTCATCGTCTGGGTAATTCGTGGTACACCGTTAATGCTACAATTAATTATTATCTTTTATGGACCAGGGTTATGGTTAAAACATAATATATGGAGTGGCGATGAAACTGGACGAATGATGGCTACTGTGGTGGCATTTACCATCAATTATGCGTGTTATTTTTCAGTTATCTTTCGCGGTGGTATCAAAAGTGTTCCAGCAGGACAGCGAGAGGCTGGGCAAGTACTTGGTATGACAAAGAGTCAAATATTTTTTAAGATTACCTTATTGCAAATGGTAAAACATGTTGTTCCACCTATGTCCAATGAGATTATTACGCTTGTTAAGGATACTTCGCTAGCACGAATTATTGCAGCGTATGAACTTACCTTTGCAGGATATTCCTTTATGAAATCAGCAGGACTTACTTGGCCACTATTTTATACAGGGGTTTATTATTTACTATTTATAGGTATTCTGACGTTATTATTTAATTACATTGAACGAAAGCTAGATTATTTCAGGTAAGGAGGACAAATATGGCAATTTTAGAGGTAAATGGCATCCAAAAAGATTTTGGTAGTACACAAGTCTTAAAAAATGTTAGCTTTACGCTTGAAGAAGGAAATGCATTAGCCATTATTGGTTCTTCTGGTTCAGGCAAGACGACGTTATTAAGATGCCTGAATTTTTTAGACTCACCAAGTAGAGGAAGTATTAAAGTAAGGGGAGAGACTTTATTTGATGCTAGTTGGCAGGCTTCACAAAAAGAGAAGAATTTGAGGTTGAAGCGACTTCATTTTGGTATGGTATTTCAATCCTTTCATCTGTTTCCTCAATATACGGCACTTGAGAATGTTACTTTAGCAGAACGGTTATTAGCAAAAGAAAGAGCGGATTTTAAGCAGCATAAAAGAGATATCTCTGAGGAAATAGATAAACACGGTAAAGCTTTATTGGAACAGATGGGATTAGCGGATCGTATATCCCATTATCCACACCAACTTTCTGGTGGACAGCAACAGAGAGTTGCAATCGCTAGAGCATTGGCATTAAAGCCTGACATTCTTTGCTTTGATGAACCAACTTCTGCCTTAGATCCGGAACTTACAGGTGAAGTATTAAAGGTGATAAGAGGGTTAGCAGCACAGAAGACGACGATGATTATCGTAACTCATGAGATGGCATTTGCGAGAGATGTTGCAGATCAAATTATATTCATGGATGATGGTATGATCGTGGAGCAGGGAGAGTCAAAACAAGTCATTGATAGTCCGAGAGAAGAAAGAACAAAACAATTTTTAACGAGATACATGGAAGGATAAGAACCTTCTTTCTTTGGAAGATAAAAAGCCATTTCGACTGCATCACAGATAAATTTCCTCTTTTTTCAAAATAAACGTAATAATTATTTTACACCTACATCAATATGTGGTATTATAAGGTCGAAAACGGAAACAGTTTTTAATATTGTGCGATACGTAAGAAGAGGTGAATATGAAACAGTTTTTTAAAGAATTCAAAGAATTTGCATTACGTGGAAATGTGGTGGATCTTGCAATTGGTGTTATTATCGGTGGTGCTTTTCAATCGATAGTTAAGTCTCTGACTGAAGATGTGATTTCTCCTTTGATTGGGTTATTTGCCAAGACAGATTTCACTGCTATGGTTGCAACGGTACGCGGCGTGGAAATACGATATGGTGCTTTTTTGACAGCTGTGATTAACTTTATTATAATGGCATTTGTTATATTTTTATTTTTGAAGACGATCAATAGGTTATCCAATATAGGAAAAGAGAAGGAACCTAAAGAAGCTCCTAAAACTAGAAAATGCCAATATTGTTATTCTGATATTCCAATTGCTGCAACTCGATGCCCACACTGTACTTCTGAATTGGAAGACATTGAGGAAAAAAAATCTGAATAGACTTGTTATGTAGCCAATCCCATGAATCTATTAGCGAAAGCGAATAGATTCATGGTTTTTTTAATATGATTAATATTATTATCGGAGTAAATCTTTCAGTGTTTGGTTGTGCAATTGATATTCCGAGTTCATTGGGAGATCAATTTCTGGGATATCACCATCATCATAATTATCTTCCGTAGGAATATTTCCAAACTCATTATTATGAATGGATCTTGATGATTTCGTAGGAACTGCTTTGGAATTTCTTGGATCTGACATAATAAAATCTCCTTTCTGTTTCTTTAATAGTATTGCAATTTGTGTTGTTAATATATTAGTTTTAGTATGGTAAACCATAAATAAAATGCTATATTTACAAATAAATATAGCATTTTATTTATTTGTATAACAGTAAAATAAACCACCGGCTCAGCCGGTGTGTCCCCAGCTAGCTTTAGCTTCAAGTAAAAAACCTCCTATGTTACAATTAATGTGGGTT